>CAVSIN010000009.1:0-115043 GCA_963727975.1 uncultured delta proteobacterium
CTGATCACCTTCTCTTCGCTAACGGGCAAGCAAATGTACGGGCATTCGCCCGACGAGGATCTCAATGGACGCAGTATAATGGAGTGGGTAGCCCCTGAAGAGCAGGAAAAGGTATCGGAGAATGTTCGGCATTGCATGGCGGACGGAACTCTCATAGATACCGAATACACACTTCTCAAGAAGGATGGGGCCCGCTTTATCGGAGAGGTCAACGCTGCGCTCATTCATTCGTCTGAGGGTATCCCAACGGGATTGATCATCATTACCCGCGACATCACCGAGCGCAAACGGGCAGAAGAACAGGTAAGGCAAGCCAACGCCTACCTTGAGAACATCCTGGACAATTCGCCCGACGCCATCGGCATCGTGAACAATTTTGGAAGGTTTATCAAATGGAACAAAATGGCGGAGGAGCTCTACGGCTATACCTTTGAAGAATTGAAGGGCAAGCCCGCGTTTGACATGTACACGGACAAAGACGATCTGGCAAAGATGCTTACGTGCTTGCGCCGGGAAGGCTCGGTCAAGAAATGGGAAATGCGAATGCGCAGAAAGGATGGCAGCATTGCCCCATTTGAAACTTCAATCGGCTTGCTCAAAGACGGCCAAAACAAAACTCTTGGCAGCGTTTGCGTTGTAAGGGACCTAAGCAGCCTCAAGGAGACGTTGGCGGCTCTCAGGGCTTCCAATGAGCAACTGAATTGGGAAATCGTCGAGCGCAAACGAAGTGAGAACGCCCTGAAGGAATCGGAAGAAAGATACAGGATTCTATTTGAGGGCAGCAACCATGGCATTCTGGCGACCGATATCGAGACAAAAAAAGATTAAGAATTAGTGTGGCGCGGAGCCTTGCGGAGCCGCCGCACAATTCAAGTTGAACTAAGCCGTTTAGCGTTTGGAAATTGAATGCTTACGGCCTTGGCGCGAGGGTCAATTGCGCTTGGTCAGAGTGGGACTGCATCGGTTGAGAAATCTAAAGACAGGGGGAATCATCATTTTCGATCTGGCGAAGGCGATATCTTCCAAGCTGCTGTCGCGCTGCGGAAGATGATCGGTTGGGTTGGGAGCGCAGGATAGCGTTGACGGAGAATCAGGTCTTTGCGCCGGTGTCCGAAACGAGTGTGGAAGCATTGTTGTTTTGCTCACGGCGGATCTCTGGAGGGAGCACGTCTGATCGCTATGAGCAATCTCAGGGGAGTACCGCAATGTGGACAAAGCAGGGCTTCGGGGCTTTGGGATGCTGAGGGTTTTTCCGCTTCAATCGGTTTCAAGATGGCTTCCAGGACAGAGCCTGTGGCCAGAATATGTTGAAGGAGTTTGAACGTTTTTCGGTTGGAGGGACTGAGCAGACCGGAATACCTAACCTTATGAAAGCCGTCCGGGAGTACATGCTGGAGGAATCTTCGGATGAACTCCATCGTGGTGAGGGTCATCAGGCGGGAGACTCCGGTATCGGATTCCCGGTAACCGAAGGTAACCGATGTGTCCCCGACGTTTTCAATGCGCTTATTGGAGAGGGCGACACGATAGACATAGGGAGCGAGATACTTTAGGGCCGCCTCTCCTGTGCCGACAGGTTTAGAGTGGACAACCCACGGTTTTTTCCAGACTTTTTGATCGACTGAGTTGGTGAGGTCAAGCTTTTCCATTCCGTCTCGAATCTTGGCTCGAAAAATGACGGAAAGGGCCTTTACCGGGACGAAGAACTTCTTGTTTGATGGGAGCCATCGGTTGTCCGGAGAGAGGCAGCCGCCAGGGATGATGTAATGGACATGGGGGTGATAGGAGAGATCACGCCCCCATGTGTGCAGAACGCCGACCATGGCGACGCGCCCTCCCAAAAACTTCGGGTCCAGGGCGAGTTTTTTTATAGCCTCTGCAGAAGCCCTGAAGAGCAGATCATAGACGGGTTTTGGATTGAACCGCGCCAGGCATCGAAGTCCCGCGGGTAGGGTGAAGGTTGTGAGGAAGTAGGTTTCGGGGAGCAGCAGGTCCATCTGGGTTTTGAGCCAGAGATCGGTGCTGTCGTTTCCACACTTAGGGCAGTGACGGTTCTTGCAGGAGTGGTAGCTGTAGCGGGTCTCCCCGCACTGGTCGCAAAGGTAGACATGGCCGCCCATGGATTCGGTGCGGCAGTTTTCGATGTCCTCCATGGCCTTGAGGTGCGAGAGGGGCATACGATCAGCGAAATTGGAGCGGTATTCCTGGCCATAGCGGCGAAAGATGTCCGCCAACTCCGGCATAGGGGTTCCCCCGGTCGATCAAAGATCGTTCATGAGCTCGTTAATCGACTGGAAGGCCCCATCCTCGGTCTTGGCCGTGAGGTGAGTGTAGATGGAGGTTGTAGTTGGAGTGCTGTGGCCGAGGTAAGCCTGTATAAGCCTCAGATTTACCCCCGCCTCCAGCAGATGAGTGGCGTAGCTGTGCCTGAGTGTATGAACACAGGCCTTTTTGTTGATCTTGCTTTTCTCTAATGCGTTTTTAAAAACGACCCATACAGTTGATCTTGGTATGGTTTCTCTCTCGGTTTCCTTAGAATTTTTGTGTTTTCTTTCGAATGCGGGAAATATCCATTTTGGATCGCGATGAGCTTTCCACTGTTGGCGTATCAGGTGGAGGGTCCTCTCGGGCAGTGGAACATAGCGGTCTTTGTTTCCTTTACCCCTGTGTAAGTGGATTAACCCCCTGGCGCTGTCAATGTCGTGAATCTGAAGATGAGTTCCTTCCTGAAGTCTCAGGCCGCAGGAATAGATCGTGCTAAGACAGACGCGGTATCGCGGCACACCCACATTGGCGAGGACGCGGCGCACCTCGTCGGTGCTTAGAATCACGGGGAGTTTCTTCTCTCGTTCGGCCCGAATGAAATGGAGAATGGGCCAGTCCCGTTTGATTGTATTTTCAAAAAAAAACTTGATGCCGCATAAAGCGATCGTACTGGTGCTCCGGGACCACTTCTTAACGTTTTTGACGTGGAGGAAATAATCGCGGAGTTCGTCTTCGGTGATCCGATCTGGGGATTTTTTGTAATGCTCCGCCAGCAGCCGCACCGCGCGGATATACCTCTGCTGAGTAAGAGCGCCCAATCCGTGCAATTGAAGGTCTTCGATCATGCGTTTCCGTAAGTAAGTCACGGCATACCTCCTTTAAAGGAAAGAGAATTTAACGGGACACCTTATCCTGTGAGGAGGT
This sequence comes from uncultured delta proteobacterium, assembly GCA_963727975.1. Lineage (GTDB taxonomy): Bacteria > Desulfobacterota > Syntrophobacteria > Syntrophobacterales > Syntrophobacteraceae > SbD1. The sequence goes on from CAVSIN010000009.1 coordinate 3,190, forward strand.
ATACTATTGACCCATAGGGTTTTGGATAAATTACGGTGGGAAATGGCGTGGGCGTGTGATGCCCTGCCGAAGGCTTAGTTCAACGGTTTGTATTCGCCAATCCAGCCATCTGTCAGATGCTTGGTTACACTGAGAATGAGTTGTTGGATTTGGGCATGGAGGATATCCATCCTGAAGATTCGCTGAACAAGGTCCTCTCCGAATTGGAATCCCAGTTGAAGCTGTCTTCCGCTCGACCGTGCCTGAGAAAAGATGGGACCGTCTTTTTTGCCGATGTTGCGGGCACCTTTACTTCTATCCATGGGCGCAAACTTGCTGTCGGCTTCTTTTCGGATGTCACCGAGCGCAAGCTGGCCGAAGATGCGCTACGCGAGAGCGAGGAGCGTTTCTCCAGGTTCTTTCGCGCAAGCCCCGCCGGCGCCAGTGTATCACACTTGAGCGACGGCCAATTCGTCGACGCCAATGATGCGTTCCTGAGCTTTTTTGGCTATACACGCGAGGAAGTTATAGGCCACAATCCGAAGGATCTGGGACTGTGGCTTCATCCTGAAAACCGGGACAAGATGGTCGAGATGCTCAAAGAGCATGGCAGGGTGCGGGATCTTGCAGCCCAGTTCGTCAGGAAATCCGGTGAGATAAGAGATGCGCTCGGCTTCGTGGAGTTGATTGAGATAGCCGGGGAGCAGTATGTCTTGAGCCTTGTATATGACATCACCGAGCACAAGAGGGCCAGGGAGGAAAAACAGAAACTGGAGGCGCAGTTGTTCCAGGCTCAGAAGATGGAATCGGTGGGACGGCTGGCAGGCGGCGTGGCCCACGATTTCAACAACATGCTCGGCGTGATCATCGGCCGGGCGGAAATGGCCCTGGAACAGGACGTTCCCCCTGACAAACTCCAGCACAACCTCAAGGAGATCCTCAAAGCGGGCCTGCGTTCAGCGGACCTTACCCGGCAACTGCTGGCCTTTGCCCGCAAACAGACCGCCGTCCCGAAGATACTGGATTTGAACGACACGATCTCGGGCATGCTGAAGATGTTGCGGCGGCTCATCGGTGAGGATATCGAGCCTGTTCTGGTCGCCGGAACTCGATCTGTGGAGAGTTAAAATCGATCCTCGCCAGGTTGACCAGATTCTGGCCAATCTTGTGGTCAATGCCCGCGACGCTATTCCCGGGGTAGGCGCCATCACGATGAGGACCGAAAACGTTGTGATCGATGATTCCCATAGGGAGGATATCCCTGAATTCATTCCAGGAGAATACGTCCTGCTGACCGTGAGCGATACTGGAGCGGTATGGGTCAGGAAGTCCAGGAGCATATCTTCGAGCCTTTCTTCACCACCAAGGAGGTGGGCAAGGGAACCGGGCTGGGATTGTCCACCGTTTACGGCATCGTCAAACAAAATGACGGTTTTATCTATGTCGTACAGCGAACCGGGGAAGGGAACGACGTTTAAAATCTATCTGCCGAGGTTCGAGGCTGAAACCGCAGAGGTCCTGCCTGAGGAGGCGGCGGCCGGCAAACAGCCGACAGGCACGGAGACCATCCTGATCGTCGAGGACGATGAAGCGATTCTGAGCCTTAGCACGACGGTTCTCGAAAAGCTGGGCTACAAGGTCCTTGCGGCGCCGGCCCCAAGACACGCCATACGACTTGTCAATGAGCATCGGGGAGATGTCCACCTGCTGATCACCGATGTGGTGATGCCGGAGATGAACGGCCGCGAACTTGCGGAAAAGCTCAACGCCATCCGTCCGAACCTCAAATGCCTGTACATGTCGGGCTATACCGCCGATCTGATAGCGCATCGCGGCATTCTGGACGAGCGGGTGAATTTCATCAGGAAACCTTTCGGCAGCAGTGATTTCGCGGCAAGGGTGAGACAGGTGTTAGACCACCCTGAACAGACGCATTGACAGGGTCTATACGCAGCAATATCTTCGCTTAGCGGCGGATGTGGGTGAACACCTCGTTCAGACTATCCAAAGGAGACAGGACTATGGACATCAGTGACATCAGGAAGGCACTGGCAGGGTTATGCATCGCCGGTTTGATGTCGGGCGCCGGTCTCACCTTCGCAGCCTCGTCATGAGGTGGGGCTCAACCCGGCGCAGGTGGCGCGGACCAGAAGAAGGAGACAGGCAAAACCGGCTGAAGCGGGCACCGACACGACGCCGGCGGCGTTGGTAAAGGCAGCGGAAACGACTCTCGACAGGGCGCTGAAAGCGGCAGCGTAAAAGATCCCGGGAAAGACGCGGGCGCCCAGGAAGGCGCTGGCGGCTCCAAAGAGGCGCCAAAGAAAGGTCAGTAAACCCGGAAACGGGCGATACTATCCAGGCCGGAATCAATCTGAAATCCAAACTTCGCCCTGGATCGGGATTCCTCCGGCATAGAGACGTTCAATTCACTAACCATCCTGAAATTATTGTTTCACCCCCTCCGCCGATTCAACCGGCCTGTGATCCGAAAAGGCCGCCCACTACGGGCTAAACTACGATTCAATGAATTGGGCTTGGTGCATCGTAGAAGGAAAAACCGAAGTGAACCGGGAAGACAGAGAGACCATAGACAAGCTTTTCAGAGCGTGCCGATTTCATATTGGCCCGGAAGCATGGGAAAAGCTTTTGAAGGTATTCGCCTCGACTCAGGTCCCAGAGGATCTCCCCGGCGTTTTGGAGCGTCATGCCGCCGGTCTCGGATTGCCCGATTATCTGCCGGAGCTTGCACGTCTTGAATGGGCTGTACATGAGGCGGGCTCTTCCAAGTGCTGCAAGCAAGGCGCCCGCGGGCCTGCTTACCGTAAATCCCAGTCTTTGCCTGCTCCGGTTTTCCTGGAAGCATTTGCCCGCTCTTCTTGGCGCCCCTGATCGTTATCCAGGCGCATATCCCGAGAAGGGCGACGAATTTGTGCTCTTGTGGAAACATCCAGCGAACGGGGAACTAAAGGTTCGCTCCGCATTCGATGAGGACCTTCTGGTCCTGAAAATAGTGGTTGAGGGGATCGCGCCGGACAAAGCGGCTGCGGAAGGCCATGTTCCAGTCCATGTAATTGATGCGGCTATTGAACGAGGAGTCGAAAAAGGACTGCTGCTTGCGCTCGCTTCGCGCATTCGGCGTGACAGCTCTGATTTTCCCACCCATGCGGAAATAGAACAGAGCGCTCTTTCCGTTTCGGTTTTCACCCTCCAGTGGCACATCACGCAAGCCTGCGACCTTCATTGCAGGCATTGCTACGACAGGAGCCGAAGAGAGCCCATTGAACTGAAACAGGCAATGGCCCTTCTGGATGATTTCCACGGGTTCTGCCGGGAGCGTCACGTGAGGGGCCAGATATCGTTTACCGGGGGGAACCCCTTTCTTCATCCCGACTTTCTCACTCTCTACCGCGCTGCCGCGGAGCGGGGCTTCAGCGCCGCTAGTCCTGGGCAATCCCGTAGCCGGCAAGCGGCTCGAAGAGTTGGTCGCAATCGAACGTCCGGTCTTTTTTCAGGTGAGCCTGGAGGGCTTGCCCGAGCACAACGACTGGGTTCGCGGGCCGGGGCACTTCGATCGATCGCTTGGATTTCTCGATCTACTGCGCGAGTTTGGCGTCTACTCGATTGTTATGCTTACCCTTACGAGGCATAATATCGACCAGGTGCTTCCCCTTGCCGAAATACTCGAGGGCAGGACAGACCTTTTTACTTTCAACCGGCTCTCCCTGACGGGAGAAGGCGCGAGTCTCCAGCTTCCATCAAGAGATGAATACATAACATTCCTTCATACCTACGAGGATGCCGCCGCCGATAATCCCATGCTGGGCCTCAAAGATAATTTGATTAACATCGTGCGTTACACAAAGGGTCTGCAGCTCTTCGGAGGCTGTTCGGGATACGGCTGCGGAGCCGCCTTCAACTTCGTAACGGTCCTTCCTGACGGTGAGGTCCATGCCTGCCGCAAATTTCCCTCCCTGATCGGAGATATAGCGCAAAGCAGCATCGCCGAGGTTTACGACTCAGAAGCGGCCCGTTCTTATCGCGCCGGCTGTGATGTCTGCCGATCGTGTGCGATCAGGCACGTATGTGGAGGATGTCTTGCCTCTGCATTCAGCTTCGGGCTCAATCCTTTGAGAGAGAAAGATCCTTATTGTTTCATTTGACACGCAACCGGGGGTCTGTGCTTATTCCCTTTGGGCAAGGGACTCTACACGGTCCACCCATAAGAGTTCGCAGGAGCCGTCACCCGTGTCGGTCCTGCTCAGGGACCCCATCCAGTTTCCATCGTCCGTTTTCCATCCCCGCAAGATAGCCGTCAAGTTTGACCAGCGCCCGACTCCCAACCCAGAGGATGTGATTGTTGGAGCCGCAGGCAACATATTACTTTTCGCCAGGAATGGGGAGATTGCTGAATTAATTAAGATAAGCAGGGCTTTCTTTTAGAAAGAAAATCTTAAAGCCTCCATCTGGAATTACCGATGTGTTTGTTGAATCTTACTACAAGGAAGGGGCAGGTATGGCGGCCATTGGCAAGCGGCGGGTTTTCACAATTTTGTTTTCAGTTGGGATCATCTGCACGTGGCACGGTTACGGGGGATCTCAGGCAATAAACAAATACGTCGGGTCGGAGGCATGCAAATCCTGCCATGCGGAAGAATACGGGAGTTTTTACAAGCACTCGAAGAAGGTTCGGTCATACGAGAGTATCGCCATGATGAAGAAGGAGTTGACCGACTCCGAATTGCAGGGGTGTTATAAGTGCCACACCACCGGTTATGGGGAGCCGGGAGGTTTCCGCTCCGAACAGGAGACCCCGCAGCTCAAGAATGCAGGGTGTGAAACATGCCACGGCCCGGGTGGGACCCACGTCGAAACGGGCGATAAAGGCGATATCAAAGGAAAACTCGGGGCGGCGGATTGCGACCGGTGCCACAGTAGCGAAAGGGTCGCTGCGTTTAAATACAAGCCTTTGATTTACGGCGGCGCTCACTGAAGGTAAGAATACATCGCATGGAGTTCATTGAATGAAACTGTTCGCCTTTTGCAGAGAAAGATTGTGGATAAAGCTAACATTACCTTTATTGGTGCTGGTTATTGTCATTATGGGAACGATCATCTGGGGCAACATTCAGACCCAGAAAAGCCTGATTCGCGACCAGATACAGCACGATGGGGATATGCTCATCCTGGCGATCGAGGGAGGGATGTTCGCCGCCCTGGCCAAGGGAGACAACGAGACAGTCCAGGAACAGCTTCAAAGGTTCAAGGAGAAAACAAGCGGGCTGGAAGTCGCGGTATTCGACTTTGCCGGTGAGATCGTATTTGCAACCGAAACCGATATGGTAAGGCGACAACTGGATAAAGTCCTTACGAACAGGACTGCTTTGGACGGCATCGCCGGCATGCTCAAGACCGGGGAATTTTCCTTCGATCCTGTTGAAGAGAGTTCAAACGGCAAGTTTGCCATCAGCATGTTCAGGCCCATCTTAAACGGGCCCCTGTGCGCACACTGTCACGGAAGCTCGCGAAAGGTCCTTGGGGGCATGATGGTTCGCGCCTCAGAGGACAACGCCGTAAATGCCGCTTTATCCGCGCGGAACAGGAGCATCTTCTTCGGGGTCGTGGGATCGCTCATCCTGGTGTTTACAATGTATCTCATGGTGCGAGGAGTAGTGGATTCACCCGTTCGAAAGCTCCTCGACACGGGCGCAAGAATGAGACAGGGCGATTTGACCGGGCAAATCGCAGTGAGGGGCCGCGATGAGATCAGCCGCATGTGCGCCAGGATGAACCTGATAAAAGAGCGTCTGCGGGCGATGATAAGCGATATAATCGCAGCCTCCCGAGATTTATCCGACGCGGCGTGCAGGCAGGCTGCATCCGTGGAGGAGACAAGCGCCACGCTCGATCAGATAGCTTCGATGACCCGGCAGAATGCGGAAAATACAAAGACCGCAGATCGAATAGCCGGCACAGTCAATCAGGCGGTAACCCGCGCGCAGGATTCGATGACCGAGTTGACCGGCTCGATGGAGGCAATATCGAAGGTGAGTCACCAGACCTCGAAAATCATCAGAAGCATTGATGAAATCGCCTTTCAGACCAACCTGCTTGCCCTCAACGCGGCCGTCGAGGCAGCCAGGGCGGGCGAGGTCGGGGCGGGGTTCGCCGTGGTGGCCGACGAGGTGCGCAATCTTGCCCAGCGGGCCGCTGAAGCGGCCAAAAATTCCACCACACTCATCGAGAGCACGATCAAAGAAGTTGACAACGGTTCCACGCTGGTGAAAAGAACGGATGCGGCTTTTTCGGATGTGGCGACCGGAATGGCTGATATTGCCGGACTCATTGGCGAGATCGCAGTGGCTTCCGACGAGCAGGCAACCGGAATAGGGCAGGTTAACGAAGCATTTTCCAAAATCGACGAAGAGGTCCAGCACAATGCCTCCAGTGCGGAAGGACTCGCAGAGGCGGCCGGCCGCTTCAAGGTGAGCGAGAACGGCCAACAGACGTGGGTAAATACGGGGGAGGGGGACTTTGAACAAACCGGGGAAAACCTCTCCAGACATCAGGAAACGAAAAAGACGAACTCAGCGCAAGAACCTAGAACGCCCCCTTACCAGGAATACCCGGAACATGCCTGATCCCGAGGTGAAGAGTGAATAGTGAGGGGTGAAGACTGAAAATATCACCCTTCACCGCTCAGCTACAGCCCCAGGTCTTCATTTATGAGCACTATTTTGATCCTGCCTTTGGGAAAGGACTTTTCGGTAATCGTCCAGGTATTGCAAATTCGGTCCACGCTGCGGCATTCTTCACATATCGAGGTCTTCACGCAGGGGGTTTTCTTGTCCAGGCGCATCGCATTCGTCGGGGCGGCGTAATTTTTTACTCTCAGCATCGCGTCTTCTATGTCGGGAACAACCTTATTGCGTCCGGCAAGAATAATGACGTTTCGGGGGCCGAAAGTGATGCCGGCTACCCTGTTGCCGGTCATATCGAGATTGACCAGCTTTCCGGTCTCGGTCACCGCGTTTGTTCCGGTAATGAAAAGATCCACCAGAAGTGCGCGCCTTCTACGCTCGAGCATCTCCTCCGGCGGGATCCCCTTTTCATAAGTGTCGAGGACCTCTACGCCCGGATAATCCTTCAGCTCCTTGTAGAGCCCGGTTTGCACATATGTCATCGAACCGCCCCACGAGATGCTCTTCGGGCCCGATCCGTGGCAGAATTTCCCTGACGATTTTCTTTGCGGCTTCGACATTTTCAGCGATGTGAACTTCGAAATTGTTTACTTCAAGCGCCTCTTTGAGGTCGGCAAGTCTTAGAGACCAGAAATTATCAATCGGCTTTTCCATCTCATTGCTCCCTTATTAGTCATGCTTAAGGATATTTTGTTCGGATTTCGGAGATTTTCTCCATAAGAAGCTGCTTATGATTGAACTCTTCTGCTCTTATTTTCTCCAGAGTGGAAGAGGCCTCCGGATCGGAGACGAAGGGAGCGATGAATTCAAAGAAGAGTATCGTGTCTTCTTCAAAGAGGAGCGCTGCCCGCAGGATCTCTTTTTCATCCCGTATCGAGTCTATTTGAAGTTCATCCAGGGAGAAGGCATGGCGGCCCATTGCACGGCGCAAAGCCTGCCGGGCGAGTGAGGAAGAGGAGGGAGCAGGTCAGGTCCCAGGGAGCGATCTTTTCGCCTTATTTCCCTGAATGCGCTCCCGTGCAGCAATTCCTGATCTGCGAGCCAGCCGAAGAGCTTTTTCAGGGAATCTCCCTTTACCATTCTCATGGCGTATCGGTAAAATCGCTCTCCGTTCACCTCGACCCGGATAGCGAGATCGAAAAGTTCCGTGGCCGTAAACATGGGTTTCCATTCCACCCGGTCTCGCATGAACCATGTAATGCAGATGGCGAGAGCGGCGTTGCTTCAGCGGCTTTGCGTTTCTTGTGCTGCACGGATTTCAAAAATACAATAAAAAGAGAGTTATGCAAGCAAAATTCAAAATGAGTCCACTTCTGCTCAGCGTTGTTAACCGGTCTGTCATAAGAGGTGAGAAAATTATTCTTTTTTAAGCTCTGCCCGAGTGCTAACCTTAATCGATAGATCCAGTCGCAAGCCGGACCAGGGGAACTGAAATCGAAAGGGCCAAAGATTCCAGATGGTCGAATTCTTTGCAATTTTCACAACATCTTTTACCGTCGCGCTGTCGGGGGCGCTAATGCCCGGGCCATTGCTTACGGTTACGATATCCGAATCCGCCAGGCGGGGATACATCGCGGGACCGCTCCTGATAGTCGGCCATTCCATTCTCGAACTGGCGCTCGTCGCAGCTATCCGCCTCGGGCTGGACGTCTATCTGAAAGCCGCCCCCGTCATGGCCGCCACAGCGCTGCTTGGCGGATCGATCCTTCTCTATATGGGCGTGCAAATGCTAAGGACAGCCGGGCGGCAGTCGATTCAGGCGCGGGGCGATGGAGTTGCCGAGCAGGGAGCGGGGCCTGTTATAACCGGCGCTCTGGCGAGTCTTGCCAACCCTTACTGGACGCTTTGGTGGGCGACCTTCGGGCTTGGATACCTTATGAGGATATCGGGCAAGGGCTTGCCGGGCACGGCAGTTTTCTTCGCCGGTCATATAGCGGCCGATTTCGCCTGGTACACCATGGTCGCTTTTGGAGTAAGCAAGGGTGCCGCCCTTATGGGGGACAGAACCTACCAGACGCTGATCAGGGCGTGCGGGGTCTTCCTTGTGTTGTTCGGAGGATGGTTCCTGGTCAGCGCTAACCACGGATGGCGGGGATAAAGGAGATTCTGAGAAGATTACAGGGAACGCAAGATAGGGTTGCCTTAATAACTGAATTGAGACATAGCTTAGTTTCCATTCGGAAAGTGTCCTTTTCCGCCCCCGGATCAGGTCCGGGGCGGGCTCTGGCGGCGTCAATCTTCGGGGTGCGCCCTCACAGAGGATCGGGCGCTGAGCTTGAAGCGTTTTGCGTTAGCTCAAATTCTTAGCGCGAGCCCGAACGAAGAGAGGGCTCCCTGTGCGGCGTACCGGAGTGCGTCCTCACAGAGCGCCCTCACAAAGAATCGGGCGCGAACTGGGCACTCACAAAAGATCGTGCCCGGACTTGAAGTGTTTAACCATGTTCGCAATGTTAAGCCCGGACCTGAGCGCAGTGAGGGTCCAGCGTGTAACCTCGGTCGGAAGCGCTAACGTGAATCCGAACGAAGTGAGGGTTCGCCTCCGCGCAAACCCTTGATTTCCTTGCCAGGACTAAAAATGCCTACTTTCCGAATTGGAAACCGCCAGTGTCTTATCCGAGGTTTCCGGATGGACAATAGCTTAGGGAAAAAGAGGGGCGAGAGTATGGATGAAGAACTCAGGCAAGCTTTCCATTCACGCGTCGAAAAGGAGCCCTTTGCCTCAAAGTTCGGGTTGAAGCTGCTGGAAATCGGAGACGGTTACTCGAAAGTGGAGATGCAATTCCGCCCGGACATGGAGAACCTTTTCGCAATGGCGCACGGAGGAGCACTTTTCGCACTTATCGACGAAGCGTTCGAAACGGCGTCAAACTCGCATGGGACCCTCGCGGTGGCGCTCAACATGAATGTATCCTTCATCGCATCCCCCCAACCGGGAAGCACGCTGAGAGCCGAGGCCCGCGAGGTGAGCCTCACTCGAAAAACAGCCTCCTACGACATCAAGGTGCACGACGAGCTGGGGAACCTGGTCGCAGCGTGCATGGCCCTGGCTTACCGTAAAGGGCAGCCGCTGCCGTTTGCAGGTCAAAAACCGGTGTAATACGAAGTTGCGTTCAAGTGAGTACCAAAAGAAGCTGAAAAGCTCGGGGAGCTGCGTCCTCACAAAGCGCCCTCACAAAGAATCGGGCGCGAACTTGAAGCGTTTGGCCATGTTCGCAATGTTAAGCCCGGACCTAAGCGCAGTGAGGGTCCAGCGTCAAACGCGGTTTCGTACGTTCAACGCGAACCCAAACGTAGTGAGGGTTCCCCCCCGAACCCCCTCGCCACTGCGCGGCCCATATGGCGCCGGCGGCGGCCCAGCAGGTGCTGGGCAACCGCCGCCGGCGCCGAGCGCTTGGCCGCGCGCACAGACGCGCGAGGCCAAATCTTGCGGTGTGCGGGGAAGTCAGTTCCCCGCTCTTTTCGATTACTTCAATCTTGAACGCAACGCGGTATAAGGATGTCACCGCTGAGACGCGGAGATTTTGACAGCAACAGGATTGAAGAGTCACAAATTCCTCGTATGACAGACTTATATACAACACTGCTATGAAAGACATAGCGCCGCAGGCAGCCTCCCTTAGAGTTGGCCCTCGCGTAGCGCGAAGGCCGACCGCGCCGCCCAAGTCTATCATGCGCGCTTGGCGTGTGCGGGAGGCTTTACTCGCTTGCACGCCCTGCGCAAAGACCGAGTCTAAAAGCGATTCACCGCAGGGGCGCAGAGAAAAGCTTTCCCAGCCACGGATAAACGTGGATAGAAGATCGTAGCGTGGTTGATAAGAAATGGCTAATTCCAAGTCCTGACAATAAGGTGAAAGCCCCCTACGTTCCTTGTTGAATTCTTTTTGCTTTTCGTTCTCTGCCCTTCGGCAGGCTCCGGACAAGCTTTCTCTGCGGTGAATGGGCACACAAAACGGATCGCCAAACAGTTTGGCGCACTCTGGAAAGTCGCGCAAAACGGCAACCAGAAGCGGCAATAGAAACGGCAATAGAAACGGCAAAAAGAAAATGTTGCATATAAGTCTGTCGTACGAGGATAATTGATTCTTGGAGCAGCCGCAGAGTAGGGTAATTTTTCATGACATGGAAACTGAGACGACGACTCCTGCACATCCGTGCACAATCATCGACGGCCGTGCAGGTTGACCGGGAGAACGAACAATGACGCCGAAGATGCTGCTGTCGATCATTTTGTTGTTGCCCTGCGTCTGCGTCGGGGCTGCCGAAAATGCCGCCCCTGCACAAAAAGATGAGACATTCAGCCGCTTTTATGCTGAATTCCAGAACGCGGTCAAAACCGAAGATAAAGAGAAAGTCGCAAGCTTGACCGACTTCGGGGGATTCACCTGGGAAGCGAGCGAAAGCCTCGGACAAGTCAAGACCAGGGAAGCCTTCCTGAAGAGCTACAATAAGATGTTCACCTCGACGATCAAAAACAGGATCGCAACAGCGAAACCTGAAAAGATTGACGATAACAGCTACTTTATCAACTGGCGCACGAAGAACCTGGAGTACTCGCTTCATTTTCTCCGCCAGGGAGATGAGGGCTTCAGATTCGAAGGTTTGGCGGTGGGGCCGTATTAGAAGGGTGTGGGCGATCCGGGTATCGATCAACATTTTCGACCGGAAGGGATGTCTGCATAGTAAAGAGCATAATACATAATGGGAAGAACTTTTGCGTTCGACTATTCGGGGGAGGGAATGACATCCAGAGCTCGGAGGAGACAAAAGGCGCCCTTGTTATCAATGGCGCTGTTTCTATTGTTAAATGCCGGCCAAGTCCAGGCACAAGTTTCATCCGGCGACTATGAAGGCCTGCTCATCGGCGCAGACACTGCCAACAGAATCATCACGGGATATTATGAAAGCTACACCGGCCTTGACGAAACATCCGGTAAACCTCTTTTCAACTGTATCTTTTATTTGCGGGGCAGAACGGAAGGAGATCCACCATACAAGATAGAGACTTGGTTCCCTGCCGATAAGACACGGCGCCATCTGATAACCGGTACGCTCACGCCCGAGCAAAAGGATGGCAAAACCTCCATGAGAATTGGATTGAAAACGGAGCATGGCGGATGCTGGAATGTTCAGCATTTTGCCGACCAGGGGGGCGCGCTATTTCTGCTCGATGCTCCCGGCAAATGGCGGGCAATCGGGGTCGTTTCAGCCCCAAGAGCTTACTTTAACAGCGAGCCTGCTGAGGGGAAAGAGCGCAAGGCATATGTGGTCAAGGGAAATCCAGTCAGGATATTCGAATCTAAACCGGGCTGGGTATATGCTGAATATTCGGCGGAAGGGAAAACCACAACCGGCTGGCTAAAAGAGTCCGATCTGTATTCAACTGAGCCTCCCGCTCAATAGTTTCTTTCTCTGAATGGCATGAGAATGAGTTGGAACCGACTCCCGAATTCGAGGATTGGTTGAAAGGTTAGCCTGCAACTGAAAAGATGAGCGCGTCGGACCTCTCATGCCCAGTTGCTTTCAAGATGACCGTTAGCCCTGAGGCGTCGAAGGGCGAACAGCCCCGTTCTCTCGACGGGCTGCTCTTTATCTATGCTGACCTCAGGATTCTCTATATTATACTGCCGATCCGAACCCGTTCACATTCCGGTGTGTCTCGATCAATCCTTCGGAGGCGTCGAATGACGGGAAGCGCCGTTCCCAACCGGTTATGGCGCTGTGCATAATTTGCGAGGAGCATTGTATGTTCGGACTGATGAAATCATGTGGCTGTTTGCAAACCAGCGCCCAGAGGCGTCATCGACGCCTTCATTATTGCGGTGCGTGCAAAACCATAGGCGCATTATACGGCCAGAAATCCAGGTTCTTTCTCAACAGCGACGCGGTCTTCCTCGGGGAGGTGCTGTCGGCGATTTCAAAAACGGACGAAGGGCATGACCAGTGGAGCCGGGCTTATCAATCCTACAGTTGCTTTTTGTTACCCCATAATCCCGGGGAGATGCCGCTCTCACTACAATTTGCAGCGACCGCCACCCTGATTAACGCGCAGTTCAAGATTGCCGATCGGGTCACGGATACAAACCGCAGTCTGTGGCTCTTGCCCCGATGGTTGTTTTCCGGGAGTTTTCGTGCAGCCTCAGCACGGCTCAAGCTCTGGGAATTCCCGCTCGCCGACCTGTGGGAGTGTTCGAATATCCAGGGGAAAAGGGAAGCCGAGGCTGAGGATAATTCAGCGCGGCAACCCGCCGGTGAAATGCTAAATCATCTGGCTGAGTCTACCGGTATTGCGACGGGACTAATATTTCAGCATGGGGCGCGGGTGGTCGGCAACCATATGGCCCAGGAGGCGATGTATGCACTGGGCCGACCTTTCGGCGCCTTGATTTACCTGCTCGATGCTCTTGAAGATTTTGGAAAAGATTTCCGAAACCGGCATTTCAATGCGCTCAGGGCCGCTTACAGTCTTTCATGCGAAAGGCTCCCCGCCCATCACCGTGAATCGGTCACGCAAACCATCAGGGACCTTGCGGCACAGATCGAGAGTATGCTGGCTCAGTTGCCTATTGCCGAAACCCGCGCGGCGCAGTTTGCCGCCCGGTTGCAAACCAATCTCTCCATCAGGTTGGACGGCAAACGGGTGGCGCGCCGGTCGTGCATGGCGCTCCCGGGACCGGCGATGACTTTTCGCGAGCGCCTGCATGCAGGCGTGGCGGTTGGAAAATCCATGACCGGCAAATACATGCGTGCGCGTTCATCTCTTTTTCACCGGATTCGAGCCCTCTTTGTGTTTGCTTCAGCTTGCGCAGCGGGGTTCCTGCTGCCGAACCAAACGAGGTCTGCGGCATCCTATCGCGAATGCATGGAGCTGGTTTCCAATCTGATGTTGCTGAGTTCAGCCCTTCGCCCCGCCATGACCGCTCCGCTCTATTTCTCTTCGACCTCCGGTCCTGAACTGCCCGGCGGCCCCGAGTCGCCCGAACATCCCGGCCCGCACGACAAACCGGAGGGTGGCGGGTCATGGTGCGCAGGGTTTAATTGCTGCTGCGACTGTCCATGCGACGCCTGCGGCGATTGCGGCTCTTGTTGCGATTGAGCGGATTCACTCTATAGCAAATAAGAAATAGCTCCATTATTTGAAAACGATTTGTTCCTGTTCGTGAGGCAGTGCGATATGCAGGCGATTGCCATATGTGGATCATTTCTACCCCTCCTTGAGCTTGATTTCAGATTCGTACAGTGGCAAGGAGGGTTGAGAAAAGAAAGCGCCAACTTAAAAGCTTTGGCTTCACTGCTTACCTTCATGTAACGAAGGGCCTTAAATCTTGAAACGAGAAAGGCAGCAAATGAGCAAACTATTTGAAGAGAGTACGTTGAACGGGATGCACCTGTCGAACCGGTTCGTCAGGTCGGCGACCTGGGAGGGCATGGCCGCCGATGATGGAGCGGTTACGCCGAAATTGATGGAGACCATGAATGCTCTCGTCAAGGGCGGCGTGGGGTTGATTATCAGCAGCCATACATACGTGAGGCCGGAGGGGAAGGCCGGCCCGTGGCAGCTCGGCGTCTATAAAGACGAACTCATTACAGGGCTTCGGGAAATGGCTGCTTCAGTCCATGAGCGGGGCGGCAGGATAGTGATGCAACTTGCCCATGCAGGCCACTTTGCGGCACAGAAACTAATCGGACAGCCTCCGCTCGTTGTCTCGGACTTTGAGGGCCTCGCCAAATCGCCACGCAAAGAAATAACGGCCCGGGATATCCGGGAGATCGTCTCAGCCTTCGGGGATGCGGCCGGGAGAGCCAAGGCTGCGGGTTTTGACGGGGTGCAGATCCACTCCGCACATGGCTACCTCCTCAGCCAGTTTCTTTCCCCCGCGTTCAATAAGCGCGCGGACGAATATGGAGGAAACGTGTCCAATCGCGCCCGCATTCATCAAGAGGTATACCGCGCCATCCGGGAGGTTGTAGGCAAGGACTATCCGATACTGATCAAAATGAATTGCCAGGATTTCGCCGAGAACGGATTGAGCCTGGATGATTCGGTTCGAGTCGCAGGCCTGCTCGCCGACGCCGGTTTGGATGCAATTGAAGTGAGCGGCGGTCTGCTGACTGGTGGCGCACTTGCTCCGAGCCGCCCCGGAATTAATTCCGTGGAAAAAGAAGCCTACTTCAAAGAGGAGCTTAGCGCCTTCAGAAAGGCTGTATCCATCCCGCTCATCCTGGTAGGCGGCATAAGGTCGTTTGAAGTCGCTGAAAGGCTGGTTGACGACGGAATGGCCGATTACATCTCCATGTGCCGGCCTTTTATAAGAGAGCCGGAGTTGGTCAATCGCTGGAAAGCCGGTGACCTTCGCAAGGCGGATTGCAAATCGGACGGCCTCTGTTTCACCCCGGGACTTGAAGGAAAGGGGATCTATTGCGTGACCAGGGAGCGTGAGAAGGCGAAATAGAAAGATTCGCATGGCGCCATCCTTTTTCATGTGAAGATCGGCATTGCCCTGCTGCGGCAAGGTTGATTCGGGGTGGCATCGCCATCTCTACTCGGCGTTAACAAATGGGGCGTTGAAATCTTTGCCATTCCCTAATCATATGTTTCGTGAATGGTTGGCTCCGATTGGGTTCAAGGATGGCGAGGCGTGTGGACTTTCGTTGAGCCTGCGTTGGCGGCCGTCTAAAAAATCTGTTACGTACAGTAGCTAGTGTAGCATTCCTTAAGTCCATCGATATTATGCAACCAACGGCTTGCCCGTGTAGGTCCAGTTGAATGGCGCCGCGTTGGTCTCATTGTAGCGTTTTATGTACAGCATGGTCTGATTGACCAGTTCCTGTTTGCTTTGCCAGATACCGCCGCGAACGACATCGCGGGTGAAAATGCTGAACCATATCTCAATCTGATTCAGCCAGGAAGCGTAAGTGGGCGTGAAGTGGAGTGTGAGCCTTTTGCGTTTTGATGCCCACTCCATCACCTTCTGATGTTTGTGAGCGCTGTAATTGTCTACGATTACATGAAGTTCCTTATGGGGGTATTTTCGGTAGAGATGTTTCAAGAAGCCAAGGAACTCAGCATGTGTGTGGGAATCGACACATCGTCCCTCTATGAGCCCTTGGTGGACAAGCAGTGCAGCCAACAAGCAGGTTGTACCATGCCTGGTATAAGTATGGGTTTGCCGCCTTGCTCGATATGGTCCCATAGGTAACATGGGTTGGGTCCGGTCAAGCGCCTGGATTTGCGATTTCTCATCCACTGAAATCACAAGGGCGTTTTCTGGAGGGCTGAGGTAAAGGGCAAGGATATCTGCTTGCTTGGGTTCAAATTCCGGGTCAGGGCTCTTCCCGCACCATTGGTCGATTTTGTGCGGTTTAAGCGTAGCTTCGTTGAGAATACGAAAAACTGTTGTCCTTGACAGACCGCAGGCGTCTGCAAGCTTTGTCGTGGTCCACTGGTTGCTGGCGTCGTCAGGTTTTGTACAGGCCAGAGCCATCACGTGAATACGTTCCTCAGGGGTGATAATTTGAGGTCTGCCTTTTCGGGGGATATCCTTAAGGCCTTTAATGCCTTGCTGGACAAAGCGCTTTCGCCATTTCAAGCAGCTTTGCCAACTCAGGCCCGTCTTGGATTCCATATCCTTGAGACCCATACCAGCGGCAGCGCACAAAACGACCTGAGCCCTTTTGGCAAGCCGCTGTTCAGTTCTTCCGGCTGTAGTCCACATTATGAGAGTAGAACGTTGTTCATCGGTCAGTTCAATACTTGAAGGTTTTCTCATTTGCGCCCCCCTTTAGGAGGCACATTATATAGATTTATTTATGGAATGCAACACTAGTTTCCATCCGGAAAGGGTCCTTTTCCGCCCTGACGACGTCAATCTTCGGGGTGCGCCCTCACAGAGGATCGGGCGCTGAGCTTGAAGCGTTTTGCGTTAGCTCAAATTCTTAGCGCGAGCCCGAACGAAGCGAGGGCTCCCTGTGCGGCGCACCGGCGTACGCCTCCGCGTAACCCCTTGATTTCCTTGCCAGGACGAAAAATGCCTCCTTTCCGAATTGGAAACTGCCAGCGCCTTATCCGAGGTTTCCGGATGGACACTAGCTAAGTTAACGGCATTGGGTCCTGCCGGTCCAACCCCGGCTCACCCGACCCACCACCCCAGGGTGACCCCAGTTGTGTGCGTCAAGTTCTGCAAATTCGATCAGGGCATACGGCGCCTAGTTTTTTGTTTTCCTTACTGCTTCAACCGACGAAGCGAGCCCTGGAGGGCCGCCGAGAATGGGTCCAACAGTGACTCGTCGGAGGCGGCCCTCCAGGGCGGCCTCTCAGGCAGCGATACCTAGTCGCAGCTTCTTTTGTTCTTGGAGTAGATCCATATTGATGTAACGGCTTGCTTCCAGCCAGTCCTCGTGGGTCTCCACCGCCAAGGCACGGACAAGCCGCAGACAGCTCTCCCGGTTGGGAAAGATCCGCACTACGTGAGTTCTTCTCTTGATCTCCTCGTTTAGCCGTTCGAGCATGTTTGTGGATTTCATGTGCTTATGGTGTTGAAGCGGGAGACGGTAGAAGGCGAGGGTTTCCCCGATATTCTCTTCCACCCATTCGCACAGCTTCGGATACTTCTTGCTCCAGCGCTCAAGCCACTGCGCCAGGTCCTTTTGAGCCTCGGCAAGGTCCCTTCTGTCATATATCCACCGCAATTCCTGCAAGCAGTCGTCTACCGCTTTCCTCGGGAGGTGATCCAGGGCGTTTCTTAGGAAGTGTACGTAACAGCGCTGCCAGACGGCTTCGGGAAGTACCTCGGCGATGGCCCGTTTGAGTCCGGGATGATCGTCCGATACTACGAACTCTACGCCCCGTAAGCCGCGCCTTTTCAGTTCCACCAGGAAATCCTTCCAACTTGTCGCACTTTCACGGTTGGCCAGTTCCACGGCCAGGATCTGCCGTCTGCCCTCTGCGTTGATGCCGATGGCGATCTGCACAGCCTGGCTGCGGATAACCCCGTCATCTCTGACTTTTTCGTAGCGGGCGTCCAAGATCATGTAAGGATAGCTCTCTTCGAGGGGTCGCTTGGCAAACCGCTCCAGGCTCTCGTCCAAAGTCTTGTTGACCTCGCTGATCGAGGAGGCCGAAAACGAGTGGCCGCACAGCTCCTCGGTGATGGCTTTCACTTTTCTCGTGGACACGCCCTGGACGTACATCTCGGCCAGCGCGGAAACCAAAGCTTTCTCCGATCTTTGATATCTCTCGAAGAGTTGAGTGGAAAAATGCCCTTGCCGGTCCTGTGGCACTCGGAGTTCGAGCTTGCCCACGCGTGTTATCAAAGACCGGCCGTAGTAGCCTGAACGGTATCCAACGCGCCCGTCGCTCCTTTCCCCTTTCTCGGCTCCTACCGCCTCTGTCATCTCCTGCTCCAACACTTCCTGGAGCACCTCACGAAGTAATGTCTTGAGGCCGTCCTTCTCCTCGCTGAAAATCTCTTGGAGGTTGATCCATTTGCGCTTACATTTGTTCTCGGTCATGGCATATTCTCCGTCTGTTCGGGTGGGTGATTCGTTACAGTGAAACACCCGTATGCCATGACCATCTTCTGCAAGTCATTCTTTTTTGCAGAACTTTCTGCACATTACCGGTGACCCCGACCCAACGACCCCACTGTCATCACCAGCCAACGATGGCAAAGATGGTGAATATACGGGCTACTGCCGAATCATTGGATTGATGGCGCCATCGCGGGTTGTTTCTGTTTTCCCCGGGTGCGGCGCTCGGCATATGCAAAGTAGATGATGAAGCCTACGAACATCCAGATCAGGAGCCTGAACCAGGCGCCCAGGGGAAGGGAGAACATCTGCGCCATGGAGACCAGAGCGCCCATTATGGGGACAAAGGGCATGAAGGGGGTTTTAAACGGCCGGTGGAGTTCCGGCCTTGTGTAGCGCAGCACCATGACGCTGAGGCACACGATGATGAAGGCCAGCAGAGTTCCTATTGACACCATTTCGCCCAGGAACCCAATGGGGAGGAAGCCGGAAATAAACATCGCGACGCCGCCGATCAGGATTGTGGTGATATAGGGTGTCCGGAACCTGGCATGAACGGTCGCAAATACGCCAGGGAGCATTCTGTCGCAAGCCATGGTGTAGAATATCCTGGACTGGCCGTAGAGCAGGACCAGGACCACGGATGTAAGGCCGGCAACGGCCCCCAGCTTGATGACGGGCCTAAGCCAGAAAAATCCCTCGCCCAGCGCGTCGACGCCAACCGCGATGGGGTCGGGTACGTCCCGCAGGGAGGTGTATTTTACCAGGCCGGTAAGGACAAAAGCGACGAGGATGTAGAGGATGGTCACAACGCAGAGCGAGGAGAGAATGCCGATGGGTACGTCCCGCTTCGGGTCCCTGACTTCCTGTGCAGCGGTTGAAACCACGTCGAATCCTATGAAGGCGAAAAATATTACGCCGGCGCCTCTCAGGATTCCGGTCCATCCAAATTCCCCGAAATGCCCCGAGTTTTCCGGAATGAAAGGCGCCAGGTTGTCCATTTTCACGAAAAAAATGCCGAAGCCGATAAAGAGGACTATCACCGCGACCTTGATAAAGACTATGAAATTGTTAAAGGAGGCTGACTCCTTGATTCCTATCGTAAGGAGCAACGTAAACGCCAGGACCACAAACATGGCCGGCAGATTGATAAGAGCGCCGGCTGAGGTCAATCCTATCTTCGGATCATAGGCGAAAGGAGCGCTGGTGAGATAAGCGGGGAAGGTTATGCCGAAATCTTTCAAAAAACTGACCAAGTATCCGGACCACCCCACCGCCACCGACGAGGCGCCGAACAGGTACTCGAGGATCAGGTCCCATCCGATTATCCATGCGAACACCTTTCCCAGGGTTGCGTAGGCATATGTGTACGCGCTTCCGGAGACCGGGATCATCGAGGCGAATTCCGCGTAGCAGAGCCCTGCGAAGGCGCAGGCGATGGCGCATATGACCAGTGAAATTACTATGGCCGGCCCGGAATAATTGGCCGCCACAGGCCCGGTCAGGACGAATATCCCGGCCCCCACGATCACGCCGACGCCAAGCAGAGTCAGGTGCATCGGGCCCAAGACCCGCTTCAACCCGCGGCCGTGATCGTCGTGCGTGTCCCTTACCAGGTCTTCTATCGGTTTCCGCTCAATATGTCGTTTCATCCTCTGCTTCATATCGGCGCTGGTTCCTTTTTTGATTCGTTCGACGTCAACCGTGTCAAACTACCTGTTACAGTTCAAATAACAAGAATATCTTGAGTAATTTTGCAATTCAAGGCCTCCGGGGTATCGGTTTGCGATTCGGGCCCCATGAGGAAACCCGCATTTTCCCGGTTGATCGGGAACTTTAAGCGTGAAAAATTTCCACGGCTTTCGTCTGTAATTTACCACGCAGAATGCTCAAGTGACGAGGTCCGAAAAGAAACGTTCTAAATTCAGCGCATTGCTTCATCTGCTTGCTTAAATCTACAGCATCAGGCCCGGCCGCTGACCGCGGGGAGAATTATGGACAATAAGGCCGAAAGACCAGGGAGAGCTGAGCCACGCATTGTATCGGTCAACCACCGGGCGCAAAAGATCGATCCGGGTCAGGCTGCGTGTGGATCATGAAGATTATGTGACTTTCCTGACCCGTCTTACGTCGTCTCAGTTATGGAAGACGCCATGGGCAGTGTGCATAGCGTTCCACATCTATCCGTGACGTCCCACATGGTCTCTATCATAGAGGAACCCTCGGAACATTGATGACCTAACTATAAGAATAGGAAAAGACTGAAGGAAGCTAAAATAGCTTATTCCGCACCGTCTTTCCTTACCCAGTAAGTTTTAAGCGTGGTCCGACCGGCCCAACCCCGTAGGAACACCATCGGAAACTTCAACCAAGGAAGGAGGAATGAGGGAACAAATTTCATGACCGGGAGTTTATCTGCTGGTCCAAGTATTGCTTAAAGGTACTCTACGGGGCGAATATACAAATCGGCTTTCACAGGAAAAAGTCCGCAACAGGAAAAATCAGATTTGCAGAGTCGGCATGCAGCGAACACTCTCATACATTACCGTCGGTAAGAGCTTAGGATAAAATGGGCGGGTGAGAGAGATGTGATTTCTTGATTCCACTCCCTGCATCCCAGAGCGTGACTGTGGACGAGTGCGACGCGCAAGGACCTGTTCGCTGGAGCAGTTAGAGACGTCACCGGGAATGTGATCGCGATGGATACGGTGAAACAGGCCCGAAAAGCCGCCGTCCATATCCGTCGTTGTCCTTGAGGAAACTTCTCAGGCGTCATTCACTGTCAAAGAATTGGCCTGGAGTGCTTGAGTGGGCTCGGCAAGAGTAGGGGATTTTAGTATGCGATCAACGCGAACGCGGGTCTTCAAGCAAGGTCTGAGAACGGAGGAAAGATGATGAACCAATGGCTCATCCGCCTTAAAAAACTTCTGATTCTCTACCTGCGAATCGCCTGGTCATTGACTCTCTCCCTCATTTCCCTTTTCGCATTGCCCTCTTTTTGCCTTGGCCAATTAAACTTACCCGACGCCTCTTCAGGATCAATAAAGCCAGCTAATGAAATGGCCCTCTTTAGTGAAATACCCTCGGTTTACAGTGCGTCCAAATTCGATCAGAAAGTTACCGAAGCCCCTGCTTCCATCTCGATCGTCACGGCCTCCGACATTAAGATGTACGGCTATCGCAGCCTATCAGACATCATACAGAGTGTTCCGGGGTTTTTTACTACCTACGACAGGAATTATGCATACATCGGAGTGAGAGGTTTCGGAAGGCCCGGGGATTACAATTCACGTGTTCTGCTTCTGGTCGATGGCGCCCGACTCAATGACAGTGTTTATAATACGGCGCCCATTGGGACTGATTTTCCCGTAGACGTTGACCTCATAGAAAGGGTCGAGTTCATTCGCGGCCCAGGTTCATCCCTGTACGGAGCCAACGCATTCTTTGCGGTGATCAACGTCATCACCAAGCGGGGAAGAGATCTGAAAGGGATTGAGCTTGCAAGTGAGGCAGGTAGCTTTGACACATACAAGGGGCGGGCATCCTACGGCAACAAATTTCAGAACGGATTGGAGATGCTCGTTTCGGGTTCTTACTACACTAGTGGAGGTCAGAACCTCTTCTTCAGGGAATATAACAGTCCTGCCACAAATTATGGGATCGCGAGGAATTGCGATGGAGATCATTCCTACAACTTCTTTTCGAAATTGTCCTACTATGATTTCAGCATGGAAGGCGGATATCAATCCAGGGAGAAAGGGATCCCTACCGGCGTTTTTGATACAGTGTTCAATGACCCGCGTACACTAACCGTGGATGAGAAGGCCTTTTGGGATCTTGAATACGACCACAAGTTCGAAAATCAACTGGGCGTCATGGCGCGCCTTTTATATGGCCACTACCGGTATACCGGAGATTATCTATACAATGCCGCACTCCCGGGATACCCCATAGATCCGGTCTTAAATAAAGACTTGGGTGTAAGCGAAAGTATGGGAGGAGAATTTCAGATCACCAAAACACTTTTTGATCAACATAAACTGATCATTGGTGCTGATTATTATGACAATTTCGTGGAGGCACAAAAAACCTACGATGAAGTTCCATTTAAAATGTACCTTAATGACAAGAGGAGTTCCACCGATTGGGGTGTCTACCTCCAGGATGAATACCATATCATCAGGAATCTGATCCTCAATGCAGGTGTTCGCTACGATGAATACTCAACCTTTGGTGGAACGATCAACCCTCGGTCAGCTTTGATTTATAACCCGTTCGAAAAGACCACTTTCAAACTCATCTATGGATCGGCTTTTCGTCCCCCCAATGACTATGAACTCTACTATAACGACGGCACATCGATAAAAAATAATCTAAATCTGAAACCAGAGACGATTACCACCTATGAGTTGCTATGGGAACAATACATCGGCAAATACCTGCGTACTTCAACATCCGTTTACTACAACGAAATAGAAGACTTGATAAATTATCGGACAGATCCTATCGACGGCCTGTCTGAACCTTTCAACTCCAAGGGCGCCAATGCAAAAGGGATTGAACTGGAACTTGAAGGTAAATTCCCCCGGGATGTACAGGGACGGATCAGCTATGATCTGCAGAGGGCCGAGGATACGGCAACGGGGAAAACGCTCACCAATTCACCCGAACACCAGGTAAAACTCAATGTGAGAGTGCCGCTTATCCCGGAGCAGCTCTTTCTCGGCACGGAATTTATATTCATGAGTTCGCGAAAGACATTGGCCGGAAATGAGACAGACAACGCGTTCGTCACCAATTTGACACTGTTTGCCCCGAATGTGACAAAGCGGCTGAAAATCTCGGCGAGCGTCTATAACCTATTTAACCAGAAATTCGGTGAGCCCGCGGGGATTGATTTCAAACAAGATATTATACAACAG
Organism: uncultured delta proteobacterium; assembly: GCA_963727975.1. Classification (GTDB taxonomy): domain Bacteria; phylum Desulfobacterota; class Syntrophobacteria; order Syntrophobacterales; family Syntrophobacteraceae; genus SbD1. The sequence continues at coordinate 26,315 of CAVSIN010000009.1, forward strand.
GACGGAATAGCCTTCCGACTGCAATGCATTTATTCATTCTAGTGAGGAACATGTTGCAACGCTCAGTGGCTCTGGTCATCGTAATGGCCTTCGCCATACTCACAACATGCGCTGAAACAATCGCCGCCAACGAAAAGGCTAGTGGGCGGATGATTGTTCTTATCAGCAACAACGTGAAGCCCTATGAAGAAGCACTCGATGGTTTCAAGGGGTACCTCTCGGCGCAGGGGATACAAACCCGGTTTGACGTTTTTCCTCTAGATGGTGATCCAGCCATGGTTGCGAAGGCTTTGGAAAAACCGAATATGAAAGATGTGATCCTCGTTTTGGCTCTCGGTTCCCTGGCGACTTCCGCAGCGACCAAAGCAATCACCGATATTCCTATCATAGCGGGACTAGTGTTGCATTCCATAAATAAATCTATATAATGTGCCTCCTAAAGGGGGGCGCAAATGAGAAAACCTTCAAGTATTGAACTGACCGATGAACAACGTTCTACTCTCATAATGTGGACTACAGCCGGAAGAACTGAACAGCGGCTTGCCAAAAGGGCTCAGGTCGTTTTGTGCGCTGCCGCTGGTATGGGTCTCAAGGATATGGAATCCAAGACGGGCCTGAGTTGGCAAAGCTGCTTGAAATGGCGAAAGCGCTTTGTCCAGCAAGGCATTAAAGGCCTTAAGGATATCCCCCGAAAAGGCAGACCTCAAATTATCACCCCTGAGGAACGTATTCACGTGATGGCTCTGGCCTGTACAAAACCTGACGACGCCAGCAACCAGTGGACCACGACAAAGCTTGCAGACGCCTGCGGTCTGTCAAGGACAACAGTTTTTCGTATTCTCAACGAAGCTACGCTTAAACCGCACAAAATCGACCAATGGTGCGGGAAGAGCCCTGACCCGGAATTTGAACCCAAGCAAGCAGATATCCTTGCCCTTTACCTCAGCCCTCCAGAAAACGCCCTTGTGATTTCAGTGGATGAGAAATCGCAAATCCAGGCGCTTGACCGGACCCAACCCATGTTACCTATGGGACCATATCGAGCAAGGCGGCAAACCCATACTTATACCAGGCATGGTACAACCTGCTTGTTGGCTGCACTGCTTGTCCACCAAGGGCTCATAGAGGGACGATGTGTCGATTCCCACACACATGCTGAGTTCCTTGGCTTCTTGAAACATCTCTACCGAAAATACCCCCATAAGGAACTTCATGTAATCGTAGACAATTACAGCGCTCACAAACATCAGAAGGTGATGGAGTGGGCATCAAAACGCAAAAGGCTCACACTCCACTTCACGCCCACTTACGCTTCCTGGCTGAATCAGATTGAGATATGGTTCAGCATTTTCACCCGCGATGTCGTTCGCGGCGGTATCTGGCAAAGCAAACAGGAACTGGTCAATCAGACCATGCTGTACATAAAACGCTACAATGAGACCAACGCGGCGCCATTCAACTGGACCTACACGGGCAAGCCGTTGGTTGCATAATATCGATGGACTTAAGGAATGCTACACTAGTTTTGAATTTCGACGATATCAAGGCAAGAGCCAACCTCGCCGGAGTGCTCCTTGAGTTTCCTTTGGAAGTCCAGTTCCAATGGATGAGTCGACTACTACCCGGCTCCAAGAACATCGGAGTTCTATATAATCCCGCTCAAAACCTCAAGAAGGTAGAGTCTGCAACAAGAATAGCGGAGAGGATGGGGCTGAAACTCTATGCTCAAAAGGTTGAATCTCCTTCAGATATTCCTGACGCTCTGGAGTTTCTTTCAAAAAGGGTGGATGCATTGTGGGGGTTGCCCGAACGATCTCGTTTACACACCGCAGACCTCAAAACAAATCTTACTATTCTCTTTTCGAAACCGAATTCCGCTCATCGGCCTTTCTGGAGAGTGGGTGAAGGCGGGAGCGCTATACGCCCTTGGATGCGATTACAGGGATCTCGGGGTTCAATGCGGGGAAAAAGCACTGAGCGTCGTGCAAGGCGCTCATTTGAGTTCTTCCCCCTTTGAATCTCCACGCAAGGTAACATATACACTAAACCTCAGAACGGCCCAGCACATGAAAATAGAGATCAATGAAACCCTGGTACAGGGCGCACAACAGGTCTTTAAATAACTTGGAGGTCACCATGGCGTGCAAAAGACGACTGAGTCTGGTAGTCAAGTTCAACATCCTTACGATAGTATTGATAATAATTACTTCGATGGGCATAGCATTATTCGTAGTACGCAATGAGATGAATAAACGTTATAATGATTTATTGGAGAGTGGTATATCTATTGCTTCTATGGCTTCTGAGAACAGTGAGTACGCCATATATACAAGAAATAAAGATGCCATAAAACATGTGTTTGACAGTATAAAAGTTAATAAGAATATAGCCTATGTCTCAATTATTGATATAAATAATAATATTATAGCAGAGACTATGTTTATCCCAAATATTAAAATTCCTAATAAAGCATATAATCCAAATACATATAAACATAATAAGTATATTGAATTTATTAATACTTCAGATAGACGCACATATATAAATATTTATACTCCTGTCCTAAGTGTTTCTGGGGTTGGAGCCGAACTAAACCTAGGAACTGGAAATAACTCTGTCCGTAAAGATGTTATAGGCCATGTGCAAGTGGGCTTAACTACTGAAGGGTTGCATAATAGTATACGATATTTCTTAATATCTACAATGCTTTTTACTGCATTCATTGTTGTAATAGGTATCATCTTCACAATATTGATGACCCGAAAAATAGCCTTCCCCATTAAAGAATTGGCGCTGCTCACACAAGATATTTCAGAGGGCAACTTTGACCACAAGGTAGAGTTAAAATCAAATGATGAGGTGAGCGACCTCGCCTTGGCGTTTAATCGGATGCTAGTGTCCTGAGTCATTAATCCGTTCACAAAATCTCCGGACGTTTTTGAGGATCTCATCGGCGGTTTTGACCCACACAAATGGTTCTGGATCCTCGTTGCAGATGGCAATGTATTTCTGAATAGCGCACTCAAGTTGATTTACGCTTCGATGGCTGCCGCGACGAATTTGTTTTTCAGTTAGTTCGGCAAACCACCTCTCGACAAGATTAATCCATGAGGAACTGGTCGGAGTGAAGTGCAGATGGAAGCGCGGCCTTTTGACCAACCACCGCTGGATCATGGCAGTCTTATGAGTCCCGTAGTTGTCGAGGATAATATGGATATCCTGACCGCTTGGGACCCTGTCCTCAATGAGATCGAGGAACTTGCGGAATTCAACGCTGCGATGGCGCCTGTGACATTTGCCGATCACTTCGGCAGTGGCCGTGTTGAAAGCTGCAAAAAGAGAGAGGGTACCGTATCGTCTGTAATCATGAGTGCGTCGTTCGGCCTGCCCTGGCCGTAGCGGCAAGAGTGGCTGTGTACGGTCGAGCGCCTGTATTTGGCTTTTTTCATCAACGCACAACACCACTGCTTTTTCAGGAGGGTTGAGGTACAGGCCAACAACATCCCGAACTTTTTCAATGAAGAAAGGGTCCGAAGAGAGTTTGAAGGTTTCGGTTCGATGGGGTTGCAGCGCAAATGCGCGCCAAATCCGACTAATTGCCGACTGGCTCATACCCGTCTTTTTAGCCATTGACCGGGTACTCCAGTGAGTGGCATTTCTTGGAGTTGACTCTAAAGTGAGTGTCACAACGCGCTCCACATCTTTGTCGGTGATCTTGCGCGGGATGCCCGGCCTTGGGTCATCCAATAGGCCGTTTACTCGATGCTCCACAAAGCGCTTGCGCCATTTGCACACAGTAGCGCCGGTTATTCCAAGCTGATCAGCCACCTCGCTATTGCAAAGCCCATCGGCGCAAGCGAGAATCATTCGAGACCTTAGAGCAAGCGCCTGGGCTGTTGTAGATCGGCGAGTCAGTCGCTCAAGTTCTGTTCTTTCGTCCGTGCTCAATTCAAGCTTTTTCTTTGGTCGTCCTGTACGCATGATGCCCTCCTGATTGAGTTGGCAGGAGCTTACAGGAAATGGTTTATTTATTCAAATAATTAATGACTCAGGACACTAGGGCATCTGCGGGACTACCGAAATCAAGTTCAGAAATATCAAAACGAACTCGAGCATGCCCTGGAGCAGAGGACCCTTTTGGCAGAGCAGGCAACAGAAGCAAGCGTAGCCAAGTCGAGGTTTCTTGCTAACATGAGCCACGAAATCCGCACACCGATGAATGGGGTGCTGGGCATGGCCGAACTGCTTTTAGCAAACGACCTCACCGCGAAACAGCGCAGCCTCGCTGAAACCATAGTGCATTCCGGGGAAACCCTACTCAGGGTCTTAAACGACATCCTGGATTTTTCCAAGATTGAGGCAGGCAAATTGGAACTCACCAACGGCGAGTTTGAACTGACGTCACTGGTAGATGAAGTGACGCATCTATTTGCACAACCAGCCCATAGGAAAGGCCTTGAAATCCTGTGCCAAATCAGAATTGATGCCCCCGTTCATTTGATGGGCGATTCCGGTCGGTTGCGGCAGATTCTGAGCAATCTGCTGGGGAATGCCATAAAGTTCACCGAACAGGGGGAAGTGATTGTGACAGCCGATATCCTCGAAAGAAAGGATGATTCCGTTCTTGTGGGATTTGAGGTGAAGGACACGGGGACAGGGATTCCATCACATGTTCAGGCCCATATCTTCGACGCCTTCTCCCAGGCCGATGATACCATTACCCGCAAGTACGGAGGCACTGGTCTGGGTCTTGCTATCTGCAAGCAACTATGTGAAATGATGGGGGGACAGATTGCCCTGGAGAGCGAGTCCGGCCAGGGAAGCACTTTCCGATTTACAGCATTGTTTCGAACTTGCCCTACTCGCTCAGTTCTTAAGCACGTCTCCCACCCCAGTCTTAAGGATGTACGCGTGCTGATTGTTGATGACAATGAGACCAATCGTATGATCATGCACGATCAAGTGCTTTCCTGGGGCATGCTCAACGGGTGCGCCGGAGACGGCTTCCGTGCGCTGGAAATGCTTCACATGGCCTCAGAACGGGGAGAGGCCTACGATGTAGTACTGCTGGATATGATGATGCCCGGTATGGACGGTCTGGAATTGGCGGCAAAAATCAAGACAGATCCCTGCATAGGCAATGTGCGCCTTATCCTACTGACATCTTTCGGTGTTTGCGGAGACGTGCAGGCAGCATACGAGACGGGTATTTCCGCCTACCTGACCAAACCGGTAAGCCGGAGTGAACTCTATGATTGCCTTGTCGGCGCTTTGGATAACAAACGTGGCTCGGAGGCGCTAAAGTTACCAGAAGGCCTCAGCAGCAAAAGTGGGATGGGTAAGCTGCGGGGCCACATACTCATTGCCGAAGATAATCCCGTGAACCAGGAAGTCGCTCGGTCTATGTTGGAACTCCTTGGCTGTACGGCTGATTTGGCGAACAATGGAGTTGCTGCCGTTGATGCCTTCTCCCGCAATGCATACGACTTGATCCTCATGGATTGCCAAATGCCCCTCATGGACGGCTACGCAGCCACCCGGATTATCAGGCAGCGTGAGTTGGCAGCACAAACTGCTCTGGATAGAGGATCACCCAATCATATCCCCATCGTCTCCCTCACCGCGTATGCCATGGAAGGCGACATGGCAAAGAGCCTCGCTGCGGGAATGGATGATCATCTTAGCAAACCATTCAGCCTGGATGGATTGCAGGCTATGCTGAAACGCTGGTTGCCGTCGAAATCGATGACCGATTTGTCCGCAACCACCGATGTCGGGGATGACCCTGCTCGGGAAGACTCAGAAAACCTGGGTCAGACTAACGCCTGCACATCCGATGATGGTACGGTTGGAGGAGCAGACGCGCGGGATATGGGATTTTTAGATCGGCTCTCTCTCCTGGAATCTGTCGATAGCAAGGCATTGGAAAGACTGAGGGCAGTAGCGAGCGGCGGGCAGCCCAGCCTGTTCGTGAAGACTGTACGGCTCTGTTTAGAAAACTCGCCTGCCGAAATGGATACTCTTCGCCAGGCCATAACCTCTGGCGATGCATCTTCGGTGGGAAAGGCCGCCCACCGCCTAATATCCTCCTGTGGATTCCTCGGAGCAAAGAGGCTCTTAGAACTGTATAGAGAATTTCAAAACTTGGCCTTGACAGGCGCAACGGAGACCGCCATCCCACTATTGCCTGTACTGGAAGCGGAATATGAGAGTTTTCGCCAAATTCTTTTGGAAGAACTAAGGAAATCAGATCTATCAGAGGTTTGCCGCCAAAATCTGCCAATGCTCCAAGATGCCATACAGGAAGGCATCGTCCTCAAGCCAAATCTCTTGTCCTCCGGTTCGGGTGACCGTGCCCGTTCAAACCAAATGCAGCAAGTCTTGACTCATTTAGTCACCAACGGCTGGGAATCGAGAGGTGACGGCGCAGGCACAGTCACCTTGGCAAAAAGAATCATTCCGGCCTCCGAGCTCCCCAAATCCTTCTTGGCGCCCGCCGGTTGGGAGCCCTCGTCGGACACCTTATCCTGTCTGGAAGTGACAGATACAGGTTTCGAAATACCGGAAGATGATCTGAATAAGATTTTCGATCCCTCTTTTGTCTCCAAATGCGCTGAACGGGGACTGGGTCTGGCCGAGGTCCTGGAAATCGTTAAAAGCTGGGGTGGCGCGATTGGTGTGGAGAGCAAGAATGATCAAGGGATCATCTTTCGCGTCTTTTTGCCACAGGTTACCGATGCGTTTCCCCAGGGATCTGAAGAGGCAACCAAGGCTCACCAGGTGGAGCCTGGCGGGACGGTGTTACTGGTGGAGGACGAGGACACCCTGCGGAGTATGGCTGAGTCCATGCTCAAACATCTGGGCTATGAAGTCCTTGCGACATCGGGCGGGGCCGAGGCTGTAAAATTGCTTCGTGAAAACTCTGACCGGGTTCGCTGCGTGATCACCGATCTTGCCATGCCCGGAATGGACGGATGGCAGACTTTGACGGCCCTCCGAAAAATCCAGCCGCACATCACGGTGATCCTTGCCAGCGGCTACGATGAGGCTCAGGTGATGTCGGGCGACCACCCTGAGCACCCCCAGGCTTTTTTGCACAAGCCGTATTCGATGGGTGGTTTGCAGGCAACAATTGATACGGCCTTGAAAAATGCTCAGTTAACGCGAAATGAACGGTCTTAGTCTATCGAAACGCCATTGGATTGTCATCGTCAATACCAATATTGCCACGTTGAATATCGCCAAAACTGTGTCAAGAAAGACACCCCCTTCTGGGAAGCTCAGGGCACTGGTTTTGACGCCCGAAAAGTCAATTCAAAATGCCGGGTGAGCTCATTCTGCTTGTCGCTGAACATTACGTGTTGAGCGTCTACGATGCGATGATCGTGTCCGCCGCTCTTCTCGGAGGCTGCGGAACCTTGTACTCCGATGATATGCAGGACGGACTGCTGATCGACAATCGGTTGCGTATTTGCAATCCATTCATTATTCAGGGATCATAGCAAGGAGCAGGGAGAAAACCTCATCCCGAATCTTTACAGGTGAAAGAGGGGGTCACACCTACACTCTTGACAATGTCGGGCAGAAAGGTCAGGTTGCGGAAGAGATCAAACAATGTAACCTGTGCTAAGCCTCTTGAATTGTTTGAATTGGAGCTTGGGGTGTGAAGAGTGTAGGTTCGACCCCTCTTCTTTTCTCTTTTTCTCTTCTTTTTCTGTTTCCTTACTCCTTCGGTAGCTCGCAATGAGTTTGTTCACCCCGCTCAAGTTCCCACGGAATATGCTGGCTGACCACTGAGCAGCGGAACTCCCAAAGCGCCTCTTTGCAGAAAGCCAAAGTTAGTTCACTCTTGAACTCTGTTGATAAATGTTGCGCCGATCTTTTACAATCCAAATGGGCGTTCCAAAATCCTTCTTGCAGTGGCATAAAATTGGGCGCAAGATACAGGAATAACTCAAACACACCAACCTCAAACTTCGCATCGGAAAGCTTCCATTTCGGGTAACAAAGAGAGGAGATTCCCGGTGACTCATAAACCAAGTCACGAAGAGCTGGAAAAAAGGATTAAGGAGCTTGAAAAGGAAGCTCTTATGCGCAAGCTGGTGTTGGACGAGGCAAACGTCCAAAGGGAAACACTGGCCAGGGTATTTGAAATCGCACCCTGTATCATGATGCTCGTGGACAAAGATTGCCGTGTGTCGAACATCAACCAAAAAGGTGTAGCTTTTTTAAGCAGGCCGAAGGATGCCCTTTTGGGCCTTCTTTGTGGAGAAGTATTCAGTTGCCTTAATTCTTTTGACGGTCTGGGGTGTGGAAGGAACGAGCCTTGTCTCAACTGTCCGGTCCGAACCAAAATTGTGTACACATTGGAGACCGGTGAGAGCATCTATGATGCCGACGGCCGCATGACAGTGCGTAAGGGCTCGACGGATGTTGCTGTTGACGTGCTGATAAGCACTGCACTGGTTAAAGATAGGGATGCCAACAAGGTGCTCGTCACGATTACCGACATCACTGAACGTAAGCGGGCTGAAGAGGCGCTCCGTGAATCGGAAAATAAGTTCAAGAGCTTTGCAGAGCAGGCGAATACAGGCATCAATATCATACAGGATGGAGTCTTCAAGTATGTAAATCCAAAGTTCGCTCAAATGTTCGGCTACACTGTCGAGGAATGTCTGAACGACATGCCTTTCAAGAACCTGGTCTATGCGGAGGACTTAGCCACGGTCGAGGAACAGGTCAGAAGGCAAGTATCCGGCGAAGCCGAGTCAGTTTATGAAACCTTCAGGGGGCTGAAGAAAAACGGACAGATATTCCCCGTGGAGATTTACGGGTCGGCAATCATCTATCAAGGAAAGCCGGCAACCGCAGGGACTATTCTTGACATCACGGAGCGAAAGCAGGTAGAGGAATTTACCCGTCTTCGTCTAGCCCTCTTAGAGTTCTATGGATCTCATTCCCTCGAGGAACTCATTCAAAAGACAATGGATGAAGTCTGCGCATCGACCAACAGTCCCATCGGATTCTATTTTTTTGTGGAAAGCGATCAGACAACCATTTCACTCCAAGCCTGGTCAACGCGAACATTGAAGGAATTCTGCAAGTCCGAATGGAAGGGCGCACATTATCCAATAGAGAAGGCTGGCGTGTGGGCGGACTGTGTGCGCGAGAGAAGGCCGGTGATCCACAATGATTATCCGGCGCTGCCGCATCGCAAAGGAATGCCTGAAGGACACGCTGAGGTCATCCGCGAGCTTATCGTGCCCATTATGAGATCGGGCCGAGTCGTGGCCATCTTAGGTATTGGGAACAAGCCCGCGAATTACACCGAAAACGATGTTGAAACCGTCTCTTACCTGGCGGATGTCGCCTGGGAAATCACCGAGCGCAAGCGAGCAGAGGAGGCGCTGCGGGAGACAACGAGAAGACTTGAGAACACACTGGGAAGCATCAGCGACGCCTTTTTCTCCATGAATGACAATTTGGTTGTAACCTATTTCAATGCCGCAGCGGAACGAATGCTGAACCGGAAGGCCTCGGAAGTGCTCGGGAAGCACCTCTTTGACGCCTTCCCCGAGGCCAGGGGATCGGTCTTCGATGAAAAGTATCATCAAGCCGTCGCTGAGAAAGTATCTATGGCCTTCGAGACTTATTTTGACGTTGTCCCCTATCGTAACTGGTACGACGTGAGGGTGTATCCACATGAGAATGGCATCTCCGTCTATTTTCAGGTCATCACCGAGAGTAAGCGGGCGCAGGAAGCACTAAGCCTGCGGGAGTCTTACCTTACAGCCATTATAGAAAATCAGCCTGGACTGCTTTGGCTCAAAGATAAAGAGCGCCGCTTTCTCGCCGTAAACCATGCCTTTGCTCGGTCTTGCGGCATGGAGAGGCCGGAAGAGGTTTTGGGAAAGACCGATCTGGACATCTGGCCAAAAGAACTCGCTGAAAAATACAGGAACGACGATAAGGCGGTCATGACGACAGGCGTTCCCCTTGCTGTCGAAGAGCCTATCTGTGACCAGGGTGAGATGAAATGGTTCGAGACATTTAAGACCCCCGTACTTAACAAGGACGGTCAGGTTCTGGGCACCAGTGGTTACGCCCACGATATCACCGAGCGCAGAAACGCAGAGCAGGCGCTGCATGATAGTGAACAGCGGCTGTCCTATATCATCGACTTCCTCCCCGATGCGACCTTGGCCATCGATAAGGACAGGCGGATAATCATATGGAATCGGGCAATCGAAGAAATGACGGGCATACCTGCCCAAGAGATGCTCGGCAAGGGTGACTATGCTTATACGATCCCCTTTTATGGTGTTGCCAGGCCGCAGCTCATGGATCTTTTCTGGATACCTGAGCACGAAATTGCCGCAAAGTACCCCATATTGAAAAGAGAAGGCGAAAATCTAGTTATCGAAGTGTTTTGTCCCACCCTGGACGGGGGTAGAGGGTCATTTGTCTGGGCTAAGGCCTCGCCGCTTCGGGACTCAGAGGGACGACTAATCGGCGCCATCGAGTGCATCCGGGACATCACCGAGCGCAAACGGGCGGAAGACGCGTTGCGCGAGAGCGAGGAACGTTTCTCCAAATTCTTTCGCTCCACTCCCGTGGGCACCAGTATCACCCGCTTGAGCGACGGCCAAATTCTCGACGCCAATGATGCATTCCTGGGCTTATATGGCTACACACGAGAGGAGGCCGTCAGCCACAGCGCGTTGGATCTCGGAATCTGGGCCAATCCTGAAGACAGGGCGAAGATGGTCGAGGTGCTGCAAAAACAAGGCAGGATGCGGGAGTTTGAAACCCAGGTCCTCAGGAAATCCGGTGAGATCATGGACGTGCTTCTCTCGGCGGAGGTGATCGAGATGGCCGGGGAGCAGTATATCTTGAACCTTTCATACGATATCACCGAGCGCAAGCGAGCAGAGGAGGGAAGAAAAAAACTCGAGGACCAACTGTTCCAGGCCCAGAAAATGGAATCGGTAGGGCGGTTGGCCGGCGGTGTGGCGCACGATTTCAACAACATGCTGGGCGTGATCATCGGCCGGGCGGAAATGGCGTTGGAACAGGACGTTCCCACTGACAAACTCCAGCACAACCTCAAGGAGATCCTCATTGCAGGCCAGCGTTCAGCGGAGCTTACCCGGCAACTGCTCGCCTTTGCCCGCAAACAGACCGCCATCCCGAGAATACTGGATCTGAACGGCACGATCTCGGGCATGATTAAAATGTTGAGGCGGCTCATCACCGAGGATATCGACCTGTCCTGGCAACCGGGACCAGATCTCTGGAAAATCAAAATTGATCCCTCCCAGGTGGACCAGATTCTGGCCAATCTTGTGGTCAATGCCCGCGATGCGATTTCCGGGGTAGGCGCTATCACCATGAGCACCGAGAACGTTGTGATCGATGATTCCAATAGGGCTGGCGGCCTGGAATTTATTCCAGGAGAATACGTCCTGCTAACCGTGGGCGATACCGGGGCGGGTATGAGTCAGGAGGTCTGCGAGAATATCTTCGAGCCTTTTTTTACCACCAAGGAAGTGGGCAAGGGAACCGGGCTGGGATTGTCCACCGTTTACGGCATCGTTAAACAAAACGACGGTTGAACTAAGCCTTCGGCAGGGCATCACACGCCCACGCCATTTCCCACCGTAATTTATCCAAAACCCTATGGGTCAATAGTATACCTCCTCACAGGATAAGGTGTCCCGTTAAATTCTCTTTCCTTTAAAGGAGGTATGCCGTGACTTACTTACGGAAACGCATGATCGAAGACCTTCAATTGCACGGATTGGGCGCTCTTACTCAGCAGAGGTATATCCGCGCGGTGCGGCTGCTGGCGGAGCATTACAAAAAATCCCCAGATCGGATCACCGAAGACGAACTCCGCGATTATTTCCTCCACGTCAAAAACGTTAAGAAGTGGTCCCGGAGCACCAGTACGATCGCTTTATGCGGCATCAAGTTTTTTTTTGAAAATACAATCAAACGGGACTGGCCCATTCTCCATTTCATTCGGGCCGAACGAGAGAAGAAACTCCCCGTGATTCTAAGCACCGACGAGGTGCGCCGCGTCCTCGCCAATGTGGGTGTGCCGCGATACCGCGTCTGTCTTAGCACGATCTATTCCTGCGGCCTGAGACTTCAGGAAGGAACTCATCTTCAGATTCACGACATTGACAGCGCCAGGGGGTTAATCCACTTACACAGGGGTAAAGGAAACAAAGACCGCTATGTTCCACTGCCCGAGAGGACCCTCCACCTGATACGCCAACAGTGGAAAGCTCATCGCGATCCAAAATGGATATTTCCCGCATTCGAAAGAAAACACAAAAATTCTAAGGAAACCGAGAGAGAAACCATACCAAGATCAACTGTATGGGTCGTTTTTAAAAACGCATTAGAGAAAAGCAAGATCAACAAAAAGGCCTGTGTTCATACACTCAGGCACAGCTACGCCACTCATCTGCTGGAGGCGGGGGTAAATCTGAGGCTTATACAGGCTTACCTCGGCCACAGCACTCCAACTACAACCTCCATCTACACTCACCTCACGGCCAAGACCGAGGATGGGGCCTTCCAGTCGATTAACGAGCTCATGAACGATCTTTGATCGACCGGGGGAACCCCTATGCCGGAGTTGGCGGACATCTTTCGCCGCTATGGCCAGGAATACCGCTCCAATTTCGCTGATCGTATGCCCCTCTCGCACCTCAAGGCCATGGAGGACATCGAAAACTGCCGCACCGAATCCATGGGCGGCCATGTCTACCTTTGCGACCAGTGCGGGGAGACCCGCTACAGCTACCACTCCTGCAAGAACCGTCACTGCCCTAAGTGTGGAAACGACAGCACCGATCTCTGGCTCAAAACCCAGATGGACCTGCTGCTCCCCGAAACCTACTTCCTCACAACCTTCACCCTACCCGCGGGACTTCGATGCCTGGCGCGGTTCAATCCAAAACCCGTCTATGATCTGCTCTTCAGGGCTTCTGCAGAGGCTATAAAAAAACTCGCCCTGGACCCGAAGTTTTTGGGAGGGCGCGTCGCCATGGTCGGCGTTCTGCACACATGGGGGCGTGATCTCTCCTATCACCCCCATGTCCATTACATCATCCCTGGCGGCTGCCTCTCTCCGGACAACCGATGGCTCCCATCAAACAAGAAGTTCTTCGTCCCGGTAAAGGCCCTTTCCGTCATTTTTCGAGCCAAGATTCGAGACGGAATGGAAAAGCTTGACCTCACCAACTCAGTCGATCAAAAAGTCTGGAAAAAACCGTGGGTTGTCCACTCTAAACCTGTCGGCACAGGAGAGGCGGCCCTAAAGTATCTCGCTCCCTATGTCTATCGTGTCGCCCTCTCCAATAAGCGCATTGAAAACGTCGGGGACACATCGGTTACCTTCGGTTACCGGGAATCCGATACCGGAGTCTCCCGCCTGATGACCCTCACCACGATGGAGTTCATCCGAAGATTCCTCCAGCATGTACTCCCGGACGGCTTTCATAAGGTTAGGTATTCCGGTCTGCTCAGTCCCTCCAACCGAAAAACGTTCAAACTCCTTCAACATATTCTGGCCACAGGCTCTGTCCTGGAAGCCATCTTGAAACCGATTGAAGCGGAAAAACCCTCAGCATCCCAAAGCCCCGAAGCCCTGCTTTGTCCACATTGCGGTACTCCCCTGAGATTGCTCATAGCGATCAGACGTGCTCCCTCCAGAGATCCGCCGTGAGCAAAACAACAATGCTTCCACACTCGTTTCGGACACCGGCGCAAAGACCTGATTCTCCGTCAACGCTATCCTGCGCTCCCAACCCAACCGATCATCTTCCGCAGCGCGACAGCAGCTTGGAAGATATCGCCTTCGCCAGATCGAAAATGATGATTCCCCCTGTCTTTAGATTTCTCAACCGATGCAGTCCCACTCTGACCAAGCGCAATTGACCCTCGCGCCAAGGCCGTAAGCATTCAATTTCCAAACGCTAAACGGCTTAGTTCAACTTGAATTGTGCGGCGGCTCCGCAAGGCTCCGCGCCACACTAATTCTTAATCTTTTTTATTTATGTCGCCAGCGAACTGGGAAAAGGAACCTCGTTTAAAATCTACCTGCCGCGGTTCGAGACTGAAATCGCACAGGTCCCCTCCGAGGAGATTACCGGCAGGCGCCCGACAGGAACGGAAACCATTCTGCTGGTCGAGGACGATGAAGCGATGCTGAACCTCGGTGAGGTGATTCTCAAAAACCTGGGCTACACGGTCCTTGCGGCGCAGTCCCCGGTACAGGCCATTCATCTTGCCAAGGATCATCCAGGAGATATTCACATGCTGATCACTGACGTAGTAATGCCGGAGATGAACGGCCGAGAACTGGCGGAACAGCTTAGAGCCATCCGCCCGAACCTCAAGTGCCTATATATGTCAGGCTATACTGCAGACGTGATAGCACATCGCAGCATTCTGAACGAAGGGGTAGGTTTCATTCAGAAACCGTTCCTCGGAGATGATTTCGCGGGAAGGGTCAGACAAGTGCTGGACCACTTGGATTAGATGGCTAAAAGATCGTGTCAGCATTGCTCTCCTCGCCCTTAAGAAATGAGGCGGCAAAATCTTTGCCGTTTTCGAATCATTTGTTTACCGAATCGCCCCAGACTTGGCTCTTTCTAAATTGGCAAGACACAGCAACTTCCCATGTGATTGGCTGATCGGGATTCTCGGGGTTTGTTACGTACAGTGTAAGCAAATTTGATTGATCATCAGGCGGCTTGTAATGGTTGGCGCCAAGGTGGCGTATCATGCCAGGAGGCGGCGTGTTCATGTTGCGTCGGCTTTTCCTCTCGCTCGCTATTATCGCATCTGTTCGCCTGAGCCTTCTCAACACCGATTTGCGTTCAAGATTGAAGTAATAGAAAAGAGCGGGGAAGTGGCGCGTCCCCGAGCTTTTCAGCTTCTTTTGGCGCTCACTTGAACGCAACTTCGGTGCGCCAGGCCAAGCCTGGGAGATTGGGAGGAGGTGGTAAGTATCTCTGAAATTTCTCATTGGAACCCAGCGGGTATCCAGTCCCGCCCGGCCAAGTGTGCCGACAGCCGGAACCGAGTGTTGCGTGGCGGTGGGGCAACCCACGCTGCGAAGCGTACACAGGGAGTGTGTAGGCCGTGTGATTGAGCCCCGAAATCGTTCTAATCGTGGGAGCCGACGCTGTCTAAGTAGCGGAAGGCATCATCTTGGTGCAAGACGGCATCACACCAAGGTCCCGCCGGGGTCAAAGAGCAGGGCATGCATGCATTGGGGTTCTCCAGGAACCTGGGAGACCCTGTCATCTCCGCCTAGAATTGCGGAGTGGTGGAGCCGCTGACCTCCACCGGGCCATGCCTGGCTGCGCTTGGCCGGGCATCGGAGCGAACAAGCAAGCGCTCAGCGGTATCCGAGGGCGAAGGCAACGAAGCCCGAAGAAATGGATGGCAGGGAGTCGGAGCGCTTCCATAGTACCGATGAGTTGGGGGAACCCGCCCCAGGGGACCCCGAGGAGGGAAGGGAGGCGCCATAGCATGGAACTTTTGGAGGGAAAGATGGAGGGAGCGCCGAATCCCGAAACCGTCTCAACGAAACTGCAAAAGATAGCGGAACTGGCCAGGAAGGCCCCCGCGATGGCATTCACATCACTTAACCACTACATCGACATCGACTTGCTCATGGAAGCCTACCGGCGCACCCGCAAGGATGGCGCTCCGGGCATCGATGGGCAAACGGCGAAAGAGTACGAGGAAAAGCTCTTCGAGAACCTCGATAGTCTGCTCAATCGCTTTAAGAGCGGAACGTACAAGGCCCCTCCGGTCAGGCGGGTATACATTCCGAAGGGCGATGGAACCAAGACCCGGCCCATAGGTATACCGACGTTCGAGGACAAGGTCCTCCAGAGGGCGGTGACCATGGTGCTGGAAGCGGTCTACGAGCAGGATTTTCTTGACTGCTCCTATGGGTTCCGACCCTGCCGGTCCGCCCACCAGGCCCTTCAGGCCCTATGGGAGAAGTTGATGGAGATGGGTGGAGGCTATGTGCTTGAATTGGATATCCAGAAGTTCTTTGATACTCTGGACCACGGCCATCTGCGAAGCTTTCTTGAACAAAGGGTGCGTGATGGAGTGATACGGCGAGCCATAGATAAATGGCTCAAGGCCGGAGTAATGGAAGAAGGGGTTGTAAGAAGCGTTGAGACCGGCACCCCGCAAGGGGGGGTGGTCTCGCCGATTTTAGCGAATCTGTACCTCCATGAGGTGCTGGACGTTTGGTTCATGCGCGATGTCCTGCCCCGCCTCTGGGGCAGAGCTTTTCTCATCCGGTACGCAGACGATGCTGTGCTTTGTGTTTGCGTCCGAGCGTGATGCGAAACGCGTAATGGAGGTACTTCCGAAGCGGTTCGGCAGGTTTGGACTGTCTTTGCACCCCGAGAAGACGAAACTGGTGGACTTCAAGCGTCCGTGTAACAGGGCCGGTGGCCCTGGGAGCTTTGATCTTCTCGGTTTTACACACCTATGGGGTAAGTCCCGCAAGGGACGCTGGATTATCCAGCGCAGGACGGCGAAAGACCGCTTTGCCCGTGCGCTCAAGCGGGTAGCCCAGTGGTGCAGGTCGCAACGACACTTGCCGGTGCGATTGCAACATCAGGCGCTGTGCCGCAAGCTTACGGGTCATAACCAATACTATGGCATCACCGGCAATTATCGTGCTCTATCGAGGTTTTGTCGGGAAGTGCATGAGGTCTGGCAAAAGTGGCTTAACCGCCGCTCTCAGCGCGCAAAGATGACTTGGGAGCGTTTTAATCGGCTGCTGCGATAGGTACCCTCTTCCAAGACCACGGGTTGTTCACTCTGCGTACGTACACGCAGCGAAACCATGATATGAGGAGCCGGATGCGTCAATCGCGCACGTCCGGATCTGTGGGGGGCGAGGGCAGACAACTACCCTCGTCTACCCGACTCTCAACACCATGAGAGGCGGGAGGTGAGCTATTAACTGAGGTGA
Source organism: uncultured delta proteobacterium (assembly GCA_963727975.1). Classification (GTDB taxonomy): domain Bacteria; phylum Desulfobacterota; class Syntrophobacteria; order Syntrophobacterales; family Syntrophobacteraceae; genus SbD1. The sequence goes on from CAVSIN010000009.1 coordinate 43,344, forward strand.
TGGCGGTATGTCGTCAAATTGCCCAAATTGGTCTGAGCGGCATTTTTCTTGCGGGTTTTGATTGGAATATCCTATGATTCACGGAAATTCGATATTCGAAGAGTTTTTTACGATGGAATCCAACCCGGAAATGCAGTCCGGGTCCAGTTGGGGGTCAAGTTGACGCATTATTCAGAATTGAATTCAAGAATGCAGCTTATCATTAGTTGTAGCGTTTCTAACCTTACAAGGAGACAGATCATGAAAAGAATTGCCTGTCAGTTCACTTATCCAACTGCACTCGCTGTTGCGGTGGTGGTTCTCGCCTTTGTGGTTCTCGCAAGTCCAAGTCCTTCGCGCGCGGCATCGCCCGAGCCAGGCATGGCGACCGCTGGTAAGGTCTCAAGGCCTGACCGTGTAGAGGCGCGCATTAAAGAGCTTCACACCAAGCTCAAGATCACCCCGGCACAGGAAGAGCTATGGAATCACGTCACCCAGGTGATGCGGGACAATGCCAAAACGATGGAGGCGCTCATCAAGGCAAGGTCAGAAGAAGCAAGCACCATGACCGCTATCGACGATCTCAAATCCTATGGCGAAATTGTCGAGGCACATGCAGATGGCATCAGGAAATTCATCCCGGCCTTCGAGCCTCTCTATGCCGGCATGTCGGACGCCCAGAAGAAGGCTGCCGATACGTTATTCCGCCATCACGGACGCACGAAGTCAAAGGCAAAGGGCAAATGATCGCGACCGCCACAACGTCAAGACAGCAAACCCTATTTTACGATAGGGAATCACTCCAACAATGGAAGGTTACTATGAGAACTTCAAACACGCGAGCCGGGAAGTTTAGTTCGACAGTCGTCAAGATACTGATAGAGCGCGTTCCAGCAGTTTTTGCAGTCAGAATCAGACCCGAAAACGTGGTTTGGATGCATAGAATACAACTGGAGGCATTATTGCGGATAAGTTCATTTTAAATCGTTCACCATTTTGTAGGCGAAAACAATCGCCCGCGAATCTAAGAATTGAGAGAAACAGGTTCTGAATGTTTATATCTCTGATGGGCATGCCGTTGAGGGGCAGTCCGTCGGAAAGGAGTACTAAATGAAAAGAGTGCTCGTTATATTGGTTGCCGCAGGTCTGGTTCCGGCGCCCTATACCGGCTCAGTGAGCGCTCAACGCTCAACCTCCGAACGTCCCCCCATTGAACAACCGCTAGTCAGTGAAGGCGAGTTTGCCGTAGAACTGGCAACTGCCCTCAATTTAACTTCGTCGCTCGATGAAGCGGCGGCAGAAGATGCTCTGGTCTCGATAAGCATCACGCCTCGAAACGGATGGATTTCCGACTATCCTATGACGCCTGATATCATTGCCGAGGTGAGGGAAAGCGCCGCAAGATCGGCATCATCGGGGAGCCTGAGTATCTCAGAGGCTGATGCGGCGCGCACCGTGGACAACGTCAGCATCGCAATGAATCTTCCGATCGAAGTTGCCGGCGAAAAATACGCTAATGAATCAAGTTCAAGTTCCGAAGACCAGTCAAGCTCCACCGCTCCTCCTCCGGAGGTTTCCGAATATGAAGCACCCGCCAATGTTGAGCAATACTATGACCAGTACGGACCTCCCATCGTGAGCTATTATACACCTCCTTTGAACTACGGTTATCTCTATGCTTGGGTCCCATGGCCGTTCCGGTGGGGAGGGTTCGGCTTGGGCGGCTTCTTCATCCTGAAGGATTTCGACAAGCACGATCACAACCACAGGTTTTCCAACCATGTAAGCAATGCGAACGGCACGGTGAGCAGGGTCAATGCGGTTACCCGTGCAACCGGAACGGTAACTCGGAATTCTTCAACCCTCGCCGGGACAAGCAGGTCGACTCAGAGATCGGGGCTCAGTTCCGCCAACGCTCAGGCAGGCGCGAGAGCTATAAGGAACCATGCGCAGACAATGAGCCAAGGCGCCGCCCAAGGGAATCGCGTCTATGCGCCTCCAACGGTCGTCCATACCCCCGACGTGTATCAATCGCCGGGTATCAACCTCGCCTTCCCGATCAACATGGGAGGAGGTGGTGGCGGCGGCGGTCATGGCGGCGGCTTGCGTAGCAGTGGCGGCGGTGGTGGCGGTGGCGGCGGCGGTGGCGGCGGACGTCGCTAAAAAATATCGCCTATGCCAGGCGCTCCTCCGAATAAAATTCCCCCTTTCCACAGGAACTTTTTCCCGATCCTGTTCACGTTAACTATGCATTGAGAATGGTTGGAAAAACACTTGCAGATTACTTTTGTTGGCACGAAATCCTCTGTGAGTATGCTCATCCTAACTGGAGCGGTACGTTGGATTTGTTCGCTGATACCCGAGGTGAGGAGCTTAAAGTTGAGTTTGGTCGTTATATCAGGGGCAAGGATGCGATAATTGCACAGATAACGGAATCACTTCTCGTATCGCTCGGTTTAACGAGTTACACTCAAAGGGCGCATAAAGACATAATACGAAAACTCAACGATCTCTGCCGAGACCTTCATGCAAAAGGACAAATCAACGAAGCTATCGGAATCGGGAAGAATCCGGCAAATGAGTAGAATAGTCACAAAGATCGGCCACTGTCGGCAACGGAAGTGGCCGATTCATATGGAAACCATCAACGGCGAGGACGCCTCCAGCAGCCCCTACGCCAACGCCCTCAAAATCAACTTCGACGCCTCCCCGGACTTCAAGCACCTGGTGCTCTACCAAAAACACATGCAAGCCGGTAGAGCCTGAAAAAATAGGGGGCATAGCAACCTCAATGCTTCTCACGCAAAGAAAGCCTGTCGAAGGATCGCCGTGTGAAAGGCCGTAAACGAAGGATCGACCATGTTGCATTACCAGCACAAAGGCGGACTTGAAGACCCGGAGTTTCTCCGCCGCATTGGTGAGCTTTCGGTAAAATCGGACCGTGTCTGGCTTGCGGCCCTGAGTGTCGGTCTCGGTTTTACGCTGATTGCCGCCTATCTTTTTGCCTTCTCTCCGACGGGGAAATTCTTAGCATACGCCGGACTTAGCATTCGCGCGAGCCTCTACTTCAGGGCGGGGGCAGTTCTGGAGGGCTGCGGCGGTGAGGTTTTATCCGATCTCTTCAAGCTTGGACTCGTGGCGGGCATTTTTGAGATTCTCGTGGACTGGGGACTCATCCACTGGATTTCCAACGGCCGTTTGGTTTACCTTACCGGCAACGACGTCGTTCTTCTTGCCTCGCCGCTGTGGATGCCCGTGGCCTGGGCCTGCGTGATCGCGGAGCTTGGCTATCCGGCGATGCGCCTGTTCCGATGGCTCAAAGCATCCATGACCACGAATCGAGCGGCGGTCATCGCCTCGCTCCTGACCGGACTGGCCGCCTCGGTAACGGTGGGATTCTACGAATACCTCGCCTACAGAGCGAACTTGTGGAGGTATGAGAAAGCCAATGTGATGCTTGGAGATTCCTGTGCCCTGTACATTCCCTTCGGGGAATTTTTGATGTTCCTGGCCATTCTGCCGATAGGAGCGAGAGTATTATCGATGAATCATCGCAGGCAGGCTGCTTTCATTGAAGGAGGAGCCGCATTTGCACTGGCGATAGCGTTAGGCTACGCGCTCGCCTACTTCTTACTGGAGGTCAGGTAGAAGCATTTTACTTCTCACCTTCAGCCTTCAGCATAAAAACCTTCAGCCTTTCAAGGCGTCCCATCGTCATCGAAAAGGCTAACGGCATCATCCTTTAATTTCTAATTAATTCTTAGCTGGAAGGCCTGCACCCCGTCTGTACAGTTATGCCGACTCTCGCAATCCACCGCAGAGGCCCCTCCAAGGTCGGGGTAAACTCAGAGATCGCAGAGAAGGACAGTTATGCGGTCGATGGTCCTGTGTATTCCCGCAATCCACCGAGAAGTTCATCGCGGGCATGGCCGGCTCCTACAACCCGCAAGTTTCGCTATCCCGCAAATCCTGCATTTACTTCAGGCCGGAAATCCGTCGAGCCGTTCCGATGATTTCATAAAAATAGATCGTAATTATCTATTTGACTTATAGAAAAATCCAATCTATATACTGCCCTCAAACTTAACCAGGAGGTTATGCCATGTCGAGTTCGTATGATGCAATGTGGGAGAAACTCAATCTTGATCTGGAAGCCCATGCGGGGTTGCTCGAAGTACTCGGGAAGTTCTACGGGGACATATACATGAGCCAGCAGGGGCGGCTCAGGGGTATGGAGTATCTCGATTTCGTGCTCTCCGAAGTCCACGGGCTCAGGATAAAGGAGCTTCAGGATGCAAAGGCCCTGGGGAAGAAAATCGTCGGGACCTTCTGCGTCTTTGTCCCTGAAGAAATAGTGCTAGCGGCCGGTGGCGTCCAGGTCGGCCTGTGCGCGGGGGCGGAAATCGGAACGGGAGAAGCCGAAAAAGTGCTCCCCCGAAACACCTGCGCCTTGATCAAATCATTTGTCGGGTTCAAGCTCTCAAGGCTCTGCCCCTTTATTGAATCATGCGATCTTATTGTCGGAGAGACCACGTGTGACGGCAAGAAAAAGGCCTACGAAATCTTTTCCGACTATTCTCCGGTCTACGTGATGGAAATTCCCCAAATGAAAAACTCCTCTGACCGGGAACTGTGGAAAAGTGAAATCCAGCGTTTCAAAAGCCAGATCGAGGAGACGACAGGAAACAAAATCACAGCGGACGCTTTAAGAGAAGCTATCCATCTTTTGAACAACCGCCGCCGCGCCCTCCAGCGGCTGAACCGGCTGCGCGAAGCTATCCCGACACCGATTTCAGGAAGAGACGCCCTCCTTATCAACCAGATATCTTTCTATGATGACCCTGTGCGATTCACCACCAAGATCGAAGAATTGTGCAACGAATTGGAGGAGCGGGTAAAAAGCGGCGGCGGCGTCGCCCCTGAAGGGACCACCAGGTTGATGCTCTCCGGATGCCCCATGGCCGTTCCCAATTGGAAGCTGCCCTATATAATCGAGTCGTCCGGGGCAATAGTCGTTGGTGAAGAATCCTGCATAGGGACTCGAAACACCCGTGACCTGGTGGATGAAAGCGGCAGGACGCTCGACAGCATGCTCGACGCCATCCTGGACCGGTATATGCGAATCGACTGCGCCTGCTTTACACCAAATACGGAGCGGCTGGATAATATCGTCAAAATGGCGCAGGACCTAAAGGTAAAAGGTGTGATCCATTACGCGCTGTCATTTTGCCAGCCCTATGCCATGGAAGCCTACAAGGTTGAAAAGGCGCTCACCAGGGCCGGTATTCCAATGCTTGCCATCGAAACAGACTACAGTATGGAAGATGTGGAACAGCTAAAGACCCGCGTCGAAGCTTTCGTTGAGATGACGCGTTGATGGAACTTTTGATGGAATCTCTTTTCAAAGACCAAACCGTAGCCGGTATCGACATCGGTTCACGTTCCATAGAACTGGTTGTGCTGAACTCGGACGGCCCCTTGCGCCAGGTAAAAACTCCGACCACCTTCGATCCCCTTGGGCAATGCCAAAAACTGATGGAAGGGATCAATGGCTGCCGGGTAATAGCTACTGGATACGGACGAAAACTGTTCGCCGAAACCTTCGGCCGGGTGAATGTCTCCACAATCACGGAAATCCAGGCATACGCACTGGGCGCACGATTCCTATATCCGGAAGCCAAAACGGTCCTGGACATCGGAGGGCAGGATACAAAGGTCATCTCCCTCTCTGAAGGCGGGAAAGTGTTGAAATTCGAAATGAACGACCGGTGCGCTGCCGGGACCGGCAAGTTCCTGGAATTCATGGCTACAGCTCTCCAAATTCCGCTGGAATCCTTCGGAGATTATGCGCTCAGGTCCGACCGCCGGATACAGATAAGCAGCATGTGCACCGTTTTTGCCGAAAGCGAGGCCACCTCTCTTATGGCCAGGGGAGAACGCCCGGAAAATATCGCCATGGGATTGCACATGGCAATCGTTCAGCGTACTACAGCGATGCTCAGGCGCGTCGGCGTATCCACCCCAATGGTGTTTGCGGGCGGTGTCGCCCACAACCCATGTGTTGTAAGGCTGCTCGAAGAGCAACTTGGGCAGTCTGTGATAGTACCCGATAACCCGGACATGGTGGGTGCCCTCGGCGCTGCACTTTATGGCAAGAATGGCGCTGCCGGCCGAATTTGATTTTTCCAATTTTCTTACAAGGAGGTAAAGATGCTGCAGGTAAAAGAGGTTGAAAAAAGATCGGCCATTATCATCGGTCGAGCAAACACGAGTTGTCATGGTCCCTCGTGTCATGCTCCTTCATGTCATGCTCCGGCTTGCCACGCACCCAGTGGCGCCGGGTCTCATGCACTGAGAGCAAAAACTCGGCAGTATGCTTGAAGTTGAGATTCCAGGACGCAAGCGCCTGTCTCTGGCTAATCTGGCGCTTGACTAGAACGGGACTTTGGCCTGCGACGGTAAAGTTATGATCGGCGTACCGGAAAGACTTGTGCTGCTGGCGGAGCGTCTGCAGGCGCCTGTCCTGACGGCTGATACTTTTGGCAGCGTAAGCAAAGAACTCGCAGAGCTACCCTGGCGAGTCTCGGTCATTTCGCAGAAAAATCAGGCCGAGGCCAAGGCGGAATATATTAGAGATTTGGATCCCGAAGGGTGTGTAGCGATCGGAAATGGAACGAACGACCAGGCAATGCTCAAAGAAGCCGCCTTGGGCATAGCGGTCGTGCAGGCGGAGGGGGCATCCATTGAAGCGGTGCTTTGTGCCGGAATCCTGAGCCGGAATGTTATCGAAGCACTGGACCTTCTGCTAAATCCTCTGCGCCTCACTGCTATCCTGCGGAACTGACCATGGCCGCCCTGACATTCCTTCGGACATTGTTTTTTCATTCTCCCCGGCTCCACTGTCTCTTGCGCATACTGATCGGCGCAGTTTTTGTCATTGCGGGTGGCGTCAAACTTGTTGACCCCCAATCTTTTGCACGCATCATTTCCGCATACGGTCTGCTTCCGGAGGAGTTTCTAGTTCCAGCGGCGATAGGCATTCCTGCCATTGAACTTCTAGCCGGACTCGGCCTTCTGTTCAACGTTCGCGGGAGCCCTACGATCGTTTGCGGGCTTCTGACGTGCTTTCTTTTCGCCCTGGGATATGCGATCTGGAAAAATCTGGATGTAGACTGCGGCTGTTTTTCACAGCTAGAGATCCAGGCAAGGAACAACCTTTACATAGCGTTTCTGAGGGACTTGTGCTTAATGGCAGCGTCGTTTTATCTCATGGCTTGGCGGCGAATCCGGAATCGGCCTTGCGCTGAATAGGAATTCTACAACAAAAACAGCAATGAAAGGAGAGGGACATGTCCGGAAGGCAGAAACTTATCGCGCTTATCCTTGGATCTATTATGGCTTGCAGCATAAGCGGGGCCGCCTATGCGCTCGAATGGGGCAGCAAGGAAATAGAGACCGAAAAACTCGCAGTCCAGTTCGCGAATCAGGTCAAAAAGGGCGGCTATGGAATCGTAACGACCGAGGAATTGAAGGCATGGATAGATAAAAAAGAGCCGATGCTCATAGTCGACACTATGCCGCTCGAAGACAGCTACAAGAAAAATCATATTCCTGCCGCGGCTCAGATCGAATTTCCTGTTGAAGAGATGTCGCAATTGGATGAGGCAAAAAAAGCCGACCTGGAGAAACTCCTCGGCCCGGACAAGAATCGTAAGATCGTCTTCTATTGCGGGTTCACAAAATGCGGACGCAGCCACAACGCGGCAATGTGGGCGACAAAGCTTGGCTATACGAACGTCTACCGGTACCCAGGAGGGATAAAAGCATGGATGGAGGCGGGCTACCCGGTCGAAAAAGAGGACAAATAGGATGGACTGCGCCCCGTTTTGAGGGGCTCACAGGGAGGAGCCAAACTGAAACCTGATTGCTTCGGACAGTTTCAAAATGCTGGTGAGCGTTTCCTGATCGATTTATGCGAATTGCAGGATACCGGGAAAAAGGTGGCGGGCATTTATTGCCTGTTTGCACCGGTTGAGATTGTGCGGGCTGCTGGAGCAATACCGGTCAGCCTTTGCGGCAAAAGGGAAAAACCGATCGCCGATGCCGAGAGAACACTTCCTCCCAACCTGTGCCCGCTGATTAAATCGAGCTATGGCTATGCTATTACCGATTCATGCCCGTTTTTTTCAGCCAGCGATATTTTGATCGGAGAGACTACCTGCGACGGCAAGAAAAAGATGTACGAGTTTCTCGGTCGCATAAAACCCCTCCACCTCATGCACCTGCCCTATTCAACAGCTAAGCTGCATGCTCTGCACTTCTGGCATGAGGAAATCCTTGGGCTCGCAAGCTTCGTCGAAGAGTCCACCGGGCAGAGAATAGACAAAGACCATCTCCGGTTTCAAATTCGAATCCACAACAGAATTCGAAAACTTATCAACAGAATTTCCCGTTTTCAGGCAGCCGAAAGAATACCGATATCAGGCTTGGATATGATGACCGTGATGGAGACAAAGAGTTTCTCAGTCAACCAAGAAGAATACATAAGCCTGCTCCGCGAATTCATTGCACAGATGGAAGATATTGCGGCCAGCGGCTTTTCTCCTTTCGAACCGGACGCCCCGAGGATACTTCTTACCGGCTGCCCCCTCGGAAAGGGTTCCGAGAAGGTCCTTCGTATGATAGAGGAATGCGGAGGAGCGGTGGTGTGCATGGAGAACTGCACCGGTGTTAAGGGTTTGGACCTGCTTGTAGATGAGAATGCGAAAGACCCCTTTCTTGCTCTCGCCCGCCGTTACCTGGAAATCCCCTGTTCGTGCATGACGCCGAACACCGGACGCCTGTCTCTGCTAAACCGGCTGGTATACGAATATCGTGTGGATGCCGTCGTGGACCTCACATGGCAATGCTGTCACACGTATAACATCGAATCGCGGGTTATAAGCAACTCCGTCGAAAAGGTTCATGGTTTGCCGTTTCTCCATGTAGAAACGGATTATTCCAATTCGGATGTGGAGCAGTTGCGAACTAGAATCGAGGCCTTCATCGAAATGGCAAGATGCGACTCATCGGCTCGTTGCGACACAGGACCGAGGCGCTCCGGGTCAGCTTTCCAGTAATCATTGAGATTACACAGTGATGTGGTCGGGTGGAACGTTATAATTCCGCCGCCGCGCTTCGGGACAACCCCTGCGTGTTCGCGTTTTCGGGGTAATGTGCAGAAAGTTCTGCAAAAAAGAATGACTTGCAGAAGATGGTCATGGCATACGGGTGTTTCACTGTAACGAATCACCCACCCGAACAGACGGAGAATATGCCATGACCGAGAACAAATGTAAGCGCAAATGGATCAACCTCCAAGAGATTTTCAGCGAGGAGAAGGACGGCCTCAAGACATTACTTCGTGAGGTGCTCCAGGAAGTGTTGGAGCAGGAGATGACAGAGGCGGTAGGAGCCGAGAAAGGGGAAAGGAGCGACGGGCGCGTTGGATACCGTTCAGGCTACTACGGCCGGTCTTTGATAACACGCGTGGGCAAGCTCGAACTCCGAGTGCCACAGGACCGGCAAGGGCATTTTTCCACTCAACTCTTCGAGAGATATCAAAGATCGGAGAAAGCTTTGGTTTCCGCGCTGGCCGAGATGTACGTCCAGGGCGTGTCCACGAGAAAAGTGAAAGCCATCACCGAGGAGCTGTGCGGCCACTCGTTTTCGGCCTCCTCGATCAGCGAGGTCAACAAGACTTTGGACGAGAGCCTGGAGCGGTTTGCCAAGCGACCCCTCGAAGAGAGCTATCCTTACATGATCTTGGACGCCCGCTACGAAAAAGTCAGAGATGACGGGGTTATCCGCAGCCAGGCTGTGCAGATCGCCATCGGCATCAACGCAGAGGGCAGACGGCAGATCCTGGCCGTGGAACTGGCCAACCGTGAAAGTGCGACAAGTTGGAAGGATTTCCTGGTGGAACTGAAAAGGCGCGGCTTACGGGGCGTAGAGTTCGTAGTATCGGACGATCATCCCGGACTCAAACGGGCCATCGCCGAGGTACTTCCCGAAGCCGTCTGGCAGCGCTGTTACGTACACTTCCTAAGAAACGCCCTGGATCACCTCCCGAGGAAAGCGGTAGACGACTGCTTGCAGGAATTGCGGTGGATATATGACAGAAGGGACCTTGCCGAGGCTCAAAAGGACCTGGCGCAGTGGCTTGAGCGCTGGAGCAAGAAGTATCCGAAGCTGTGCGAATGGGTGGAAGAGAATATCGGGGAAACCCTCGCCTTCTACCGTCTCCCGCTTCAACACCATAAGCACATGAAATCCACAAACATGCTCGAACGGCTAAACGAGGAGATCAAGAGAAGAACTCACGTAGTGCGGATCTTTCCCAACCGGGAGAGCTGTCTGCGGCTTGTCCGTGCCTTGGCGGTGGAGACCCACGAGGACTGGCTGGAAGCAAGCCGTTACATCAATATGGATCTACTCCAAGAACAAAAGAAGCTGCGACTAGGTATCGCTGCCTGAGAGGCCGCCCTGGAGGGCCGCCTCCGACGAGTCACTGTTGGACCCATTCTCGGCGGCCCTCCAGGGCTCGCTTCGTCGGTTGAAGCAGTAAGGAAAACAAAAAACTAGGCGCCGTATGCCCTGATCGAATTTGCAGAACTTGACGCACACAACTGTTTTCGGTGGCCTGCCGCTTGATGACGGCGAGAGAACTACGCTGGAATTAGGGTACACAGCGCATTACTTCGCTGTCCACCGCAGAGGCCCCTCCAAGGTCGGGGTAAACTCAGAGATCGCAGAGAAGGACAGTTATGATGGTTCTGTGTATTCTCGCAGTCCACCGAGGAGTTCATTGCGGGCATGGCCCCGGGAGCGAAGCGGGGTCTCGACCCTGCAAAAAATCAGGGGGACGTTTCGGTGGGCAGACCGGCGTCCTGCCAGACGGACCATCCGTTCACCAGCACCTCTACGTTCGACCATCCCCTGGCGGAAAGCTCCAGGGCAAGCTCTTCGCCAAGGGTGCAGCTTTCGCCGTCGCAATAGGCGATGATGAGCGAATCGGGCGGGACCTGCGCCATAAGAGCGGAAAATGATTGCTCCAGGTTTCCCGCAGGCAGATTGAGCGCCCCCCTGATATGGCCCGCGCGATAGACTTCAGCGGGCCTCGCGTCGATGAACACGGCCCCGTTTGTGAGGAAAAGGGCCCGCGCCGCCTCGATCGAGATAAGCGGTTCCCCGGCTGTTTTCGAGCCGCTCGATCCTGCTTTGGGGGACTTAACAAGCGGCAACCCACCCTGCCTGAAATGATTCACCGAGAGCGAAAGAGCGGCCGCGATCAAGAGGATCAAGACGCTTTGCCACATGGCCTCCAGGAAATGGTTGTTTCGCATAAGAACCTTTGGCTTTCCTGCTTCCCGCTTATCGCTGCTCGTTTCCGTAGAGGCAAAGGGGCTCTTCGGCCAGGTAGTCGCCCGCAGCCTCATAGGCCCTTGCGCGACATCCTCCGCACACTCTAATGTACTCGCATTTGCCGCATTTGCCCTTGTAGCGTTTAAGGTCACGCAGGTCATGGAAGACCGGCGAATCGAGCCAAATCTCCTTAAAGGATTTTTCCCGCAGGTTTCCGGAGTCAACCTCCAGGTATCCGCAGGGCTGCACCTGCCCCACATGGGAAATGAAGACGAAGCTGCTCCCTGCGAGGCAGCCGCGCGTAACGGCGTTCAGCCCAAAGTTATCGAAGTTTATTTCCCTGCCCTCGGATTTGGCCCGTTGTCGAAGGACCCGGTAATAATGAGGGGCGCAGGTGGCCTTGAGCTGTAAGGGCGCCTTGCCCTCCTGTTCGTAAAACCAATGAAGCGTTTTCTCGTACCGTTGGGCGCTGATGGCCTCTTTTGCCAGCTCTTTTCCTCTTCCCACCGGGACCAGCATAAAGATATGGTGTGCGGCGGCGCCGAGCGAGACGACCAGTTCGTGGATTTCGGGGAATTCGTCGATGTTTGCGTGCGTTAAGGTCGTATTGACCTGGAAATCCAGTTTGGCTTCCCTGGCCGCAGCAATCCCCTGCAAGGCGGCTTCGAAGGCCCCCTGGACCTTTCGGAATGCGTCATGGGATTTGGCCGTGGCCCCGTCGAGACTGACACTTATCCGCTCAATGCCCGAGTCGATCATCTCTCGGGCGATTTGCGGCGTGAGCAGTGAACCGTTGGTGGCCAGGGTCATCCGAAAGCCCAGGTTATGTCCGTATCGGGCGATGTCGAAAACATCGGGTCGTAGCAGCGGTTCTCCGCCCGTCAAAATAAGTATAGGCCTGGCGACTTCGGCGATTTGGTCCATCACCTTCCTGCACTCGGCCAGAGTGAGTTCCCCTTCGTAAGGGCGGTCCCGGGCGGCAGCGCGGCAGTGAACGCACGCCATATTGCACGAGCGCGTAATCTCCCAGGCTACAAGGCGAAGGTTCGCCTGAAGAGCGGCGCTACTCGCCGCAGAGTGCGGGCGGCCTTTTATCGTGGCGTGGTCTTTTTTCATTTCCTCAACAGCCGGGCGGCATCCTTTGCAAAGTAAGTCAGTATGAAATCGGCGCCCGCGCGAATGATGGATGTCAGGATTTCCATCATGATGCGGTCCCCATCGATCCATCCGTTAGCGGCAGCGGCTTTCACCATGGAGTATTCTCCGCTCACGTTGTATGCGGCGACCGGTCTGTCGAATTCTTCCCTGATGCGCCTGACTATGTCCAGGTAAGCCATTGCCGGTTTGACCATGACTATGTCTGCGCCCTCCTCTATATCCAGGGCCACTTCCCTTATGGCTTCCTCGGTGTTGCACACGTCCATCTGGTAGGCGCGCCGGTCGCCGAACCGGGGGGCGGAGTCGGCGGCCTCCCGAAAGGGCCCATAGAAACCCGAGCAGTATTTTGCGGAATAAGCGAGTATGGCGGCGCCTTCAAATCCGTCTTCATCCAGCGCTTCCCTTATTGCTGCAACGCGGCCGTCCATCATGTCGGAGGGGGCAATTACGTCGGCCCCCGCCCTGGCGTGAGACAGCGCCACCCTTGCAAGTATGTCGAGGGTGGCGTCGTTGTCCACCTCATTTCCTTCGAGAATGCCGCAGTGGCCATGGCTTGTGTACTCGCAAAGACACACATCGGTAATGACGGTAAGTTCGGGCCAAGCGTCCTTGATTGCGCGCACGGACTGCTGGACCGGGCCGTTTTCCGCGTGCGCCTCGGAGCCGCGCTCATCTTTTCTTTCCGGCAGACCGAACAGGAGCACGCCGGGTATATCGAGTTCCACCACCGAGCGTATTTCTTCGATGAGTTTGTCCACCGAGAACTGGAAGACCCCGGGCATCGATTGCACGGGATTTTTCACGCCGCTGCCGGGCACAACGAAGAGAGGATATATGAGTTGATCTACACTGAGTCTGGTTTCCCGGACCATGCGCCGCAGGTTCTCGGTACGCCTGAGTCTTCTTGGCCTGTATTCAGGGAAATACATTTTAGGACCTCTTTTAATTACGCCGGTTTCCGGAACATGGCGCAGGGAGCAAAAGCTTCCCGCTCACGATGAGCGAAATCGAACCACAAGCACTGAACACGCAGCGTTTTGAACCACCCTGTCCGCAGTGCTCCCGAAAAGGACATGGGAAATCCCCGTTAAGCCGTGGGACCCCATGACCAGCAGGTCTATACCTTTTTCTTCCACCAGTCTCAGTATCTCGGTGGAGGGATATCCGGCGACGATATTCACGTTACAGGGTACGCCGGGGGGAAGTTTATTAACGTATCTTTCCCTGATCGGTCGCATGGCGGCCTGTGTAACTTCCTCGAAGTGCACCGTTACGTGAATGATCTCGATCGAGGCTCCGCACTGGACCGCAAGGTCTTTGACCACGATGAACGCCTGATCGGCGTTTTCGGAAAAATCGGTGCAGAAGCCTATTTTCTTGCACAGCTTCGTTTCCATTTTCATCCCTTCCCTGTCGATATCTTATCAAATTTATCACCGGGTTTCACCTTGGCGGCTGCGGCCCATGCCGTTGCATCGATTTTTCCCGCCGAAGCAGTGCGAACTTTGGTTACGAGCAGTTCCCCTCCCGCGACCGCTATTCTCAGACCCTTCAAGTCAAGTCCTGTGACCGTCCCGGGCGCAACGTCGATATCCCCGCCGATTTTTCCCGGCGCAAAGCCTGCGCCATAGAAGCGCACCATCTCTGCGCGCAATTGCGCGTAAGCCCCCGGTTGAGGGTCGCAGCCGCGAATGAGATCGTAAAGCTTCGGGCCGTCGCTGTCCCAGTCAAGACCCGCAACCCGGTCGTCGCACGGAGGTTCGTACGTGGCTTTCGAATCATCCTGCGCAATCCTGGGCGCTTTACCCTCCCCGATGAGTTTCACCGATTCGACTATCGCTTGCACTCCCATCGGGAAAAGGTTATTGAAGTAGAGTGAGCCTGCGGTATCCTGCGGGCCGATATCGACCTCTTTTTGCAGCAATATGGGGCCTGTGTCGATCCCCTGGTCGGGCCAAAATACGGTCAACCCGGTCTTTTTGTCCCCCATTATGAGCGCCCAGTTTATTGCGCTCGCTCCCCGATGGCGCGGCAGTATGGAAGGATGGTAGCAGATAGCCCCTTTGCCGGCGGCGCCGAAGTAGCGAGCCGGGACAATGGCGGTGACGAAAGCAAGCACCACGAGGTCGGGCCGCAACTCTTCGAATTCTCTGAAAACCTGCTCGTCCTTGTATGTTTTCGGCTCGGAGTTTCTTATTCCTGCCGCAAGCGCCGCTTCTTTGAGCGGGTCCGGTTTTGCCCCCGGCTTTTGGAACGGCGTGTACACCGCCACGACATCTTCCCCAGCGTCGAGCAGCGCTTCAAGAGTCCTGGCGCCAAAAGGCGCCTGTCCGATCAAAATTATGCGCATCCGCCTCCTCCCTTTCATTCTTATTTCAAATCCGCCCTAGTGAACTTCCGCGCCGATGAGTTACTGGCAGGGTCCGAGTCCAATTCGTCCTCTTCCGCGCCCAGGTGAATCACTTCCTTGCGACCCCAACGGGGTTGTTCAAAAAACGCATGACTGCGAATCGGGCAAGGTTCCTGCATGCAAATGCGGCACTCCGGGCCGATACACGGCTCGGCGTGAATCATGGCGTCTCCCACCCCCGGCAGTTGTGTTTTGAGAAGCTGCTCGATCCCCATAACTTCCCTGTGCGCATCCTCGAGACTTAACTCTCGCGGGAGGATGAGATGGAAGTCTATGTAGATTTGCCGGCCCGAGCGCCACGCGCGCAGGCGGTGTACGTCTATCCATTCGGGTTTTCGGTGCTGCGCGATAATTTCGCTGATACGATCGAGCAATTCAGGGTCGTAAGCATCCATGAGGCGCGCTGAGGACTCGAAGACCAGCCTGGCGCCAATGAAAAGGATGTTCGCCGCAACTATGCAGGCCACTGCTCCGTCGAGGAAGTACCATCCTGTTTGCCGGACGAGAAACAGTCCGATAAGCACGCCCGCCGTAGTGTAGACGTCTGTGAGAATATGCTTGCCATCTGCGGAAATGGCCATCGACCGCGTACGCTCCCCGGTGCGGATCAGGCTTTTTCCCAGCCAGACATTCACCAGTGCGGTCGCCAAAAGGATGATAAGACCCAAATCGAGTTGAGGCAACGCCCTGGGGGCCACGATCCCGGGCAGCGCCTCCCAGAATATTCCTCCGGCCGCCAGGACGATCAGCGCACCCTCGAAGCCCACCGAGAAAAACTCGATTTTCCCGTGTCCATAAGGATGGACGACATCGGGAGGCTTTGAGGCCAGAAAAACGCTCCAGAGGGCAAATCCGCTGGCGACTACGTTTATTATGGATTCGAGCGCGTCCGAAAGGATTGCCGTTGAACCGGTGAGCCAGAAAGAATAGAATTTCAGCGCCATGAGAAGCGAGCTGACGCAAACCGCCAGAGCCATCATCGAAAGCCTTTGTTTGTTTTCTGCTTCTACGTTGGATCTCCGACCCATCGGCATTTCCGCGAAGCGCCCTCACCGGCGTCATTCGAGTCTGTTTATCGGTGATAACTTACACCAAAGCAGCCAATTATAATCCCCCCCGCCCCCCTCTACGAAAAGGGGGAAGCAAAGCAGGCCCGGTTCAGCAGGAGGCAGTCGCCTTGTTTTTGGCCTGCCGGCGCGCTTCCCTCCTCAGTTCGGCCTCGCAGTTGCGCCTTACGTCTTCTTCAGCTTCCAGGATCAGAGGCGGGATCTGCGTCGGCCGGCGGTCTTTCCCCAAACCCACGTAGGTGAGGTATGCAGAGGCGGCTTTTCGGATTTCTCCCGTTCGCAGGCTTTCCGCTTCCACCAGGACGCCAATCTCCATCGAGGTCGTGCCGGCAAGGTTAATGCTGGCTTTAAAAGTGACAAGGTCCCCGATGAAAATGGGCTGGTGAAAATCGAGCCTCTCGATCGAAGCGGTCACGACATTGCTGCGGCAGTGCCGCACGGCGACTACGGCCCCCGCAACGTCAATGAGCTTCATTATAACGCCGCCGTGAACGTTGCCGGAGAGATTGGCGTCCTGGGGGCTCATAATCTGGGACATGGTGAATCTGCTCTTCACAACACTCTTGGCTTCCATTTCCATTGCTCTGCGAACCTCATTTCGAACTACGATTCAGGGAAACGAACAGTAAGCGCCGAACATGAACATGCAGCAGGAAGCAGGGAGCAAAAGCTTCCTGCTTCTTGCTTCCTGCCTACGATTTAAGAAAACGAACGGTGAGCACCGAACATGCGGCCCTTCGAACCACCCGGTCGGCAGTGCTTCCGAAAAGGACGTGAGCAATGCCCGTTAGGCCGTGAGACCCCATGACCAGGAGGTCTATCTTCTTTTCCTCCACAAGCCTCAAGATTTCCGTAGCAGCGTAGCCTGACGGGACATTCACCTCATAGGGGAGCCGCTCCGGGAGTTTTTCCACATACTTTTCCCGGATCGATTTCAGGGCGGTCCGCGTGATTTGCTCGACAAAGTCCGGGTCATATTCCACAGGCATATAGGTGGCGTGCACCGGCGGGGAGAGCGCAAAATTCACCGTAACATGAATGATCTCGATCGAGGCGCCGAACTGGACCGCAAGGTCTTTGGCCACGATGAACGCCTGATCGGCAGTTTCGGAAAAATCGGTGCAAAAGCCTATCTTCTTGAAAAGTGATCCCATCTTTTTATCCTTTTCCTTTATGCGCTAGATTTCGACAACCCATACCGCCAATCTGCGAGCCGATTTAACAACCGAGATCGATACGCTGCCAAGCAGCAGTTTCATAACAAGGCTCGAGCGCCTGCGGCCGATCACTATGGTCGAACACCCGAGTTCGGCGGCTTTGGCAAGGATGATTTCAACCATGTCCCCGGATTGAACGGCAAACAAAGACGATACCGACTCCGGCCGGAAGCCCCCGGACACAAGCTTTTCCCTGGCTTGTGCGAAGAAGCTCTCCATGGTTTTCTCATCCTCCTCCTTCCAGAAATATCCCGCGAGGTCCGGCCTGGAAGCGTGCATATGTTCGATTCGCTGGACCTCATCCATTCTCAGATTGCCCGGAGAGGCCGTTGCAAGGATGTGGAATATCTTGAATTCCAAATCTTGAGCCCCTTTGAGGACCCGAAGCATGTAGTCGATAATCTTTACGCAGTCCGGCTGACAGTCAAGCGCGATGAGGAAGCGTTCCATGAATCTCCTTTCGGCAGTTTACGTTATTATGGTCCAAGCCTATGTTGGATTTCAACAGTGAAACACAGCTTTGGCATTGTCAAGATCGAAGGTGACAGATCGAAGGCGAAAACGGCCGCCCCGGTTCATCGCAATGATAGAACGCATGGAAAGAGGCGGTGAACCGGAATTGTCGCGCCCTCTATTGGAGATTATTCGGAAACGAGTTCAGGGTGGGAAAGTACGATTTATATGGCCATCGCCATGATTTCATCCGTTGACATTTTGACCGCAGCAATGCCTCGAAGCGTTCTAAATCTTTTCCCGAAACACTACCGCTTTTTCTCAGGAGGTAAACACGGCCACCGTCTTCCACAAAATCCGACTCAGTGCTTGGCGTTCTTTTCTCCTTAGCCGTCGTCAGTGAGAATCTCCCCTGCGACGTTGTCAACGATCACGGGGCTCTCAAAGTAGGTCACTGACGGTAAAGAGCCATACTTATCGAGAATGAATTGCTTCCATTCATCTGTATAGAGGCGCTCGGCGTCCTCCTGTGAATTCCACAGATACACTCCGCCTGCTGTACCGCCATCCCGTGAAAGAATGTAATACTTGCGAATCAGCCCATGAATCTCTCTGTAATTTGGCGCCGAACCCGAAAAAAGCTCGCGCGCCTTTTCGCGAGAAAGCGGTTGTGGAAGTTTGAACTGTACAAGTGCTGTAATCATCTCGATTTCCTTTGTGAGGTCAACGTGAATCAATGTACCCATAATAATTTCTACGTCAAGCCACTGAGGTCCGGCCACTCAGATGTAGCGGTCCCCCAGTTCCGCTATGAGCTTCTCCACGTCGCCCCCTGTCAGGGAGATGAGATCGCGCATTACGGTTTGCAGTCTCCGGCGCATTAGGGGGTCATCCAATTCATCGAGCGGCCTCAAGTCGCCGCCCCGGCGCCCCAGCCGAAACAGGAGCTTTTCTTCGGGAGGCAGCCCCAGGTAGCGGCCTATCACCGCGAGCATCGCCTCTTTGTCTTCGGGAAGCTTTCCTTCGACTTCTTCGAGCAGGTTCATTATGTATGCGATTTATAGGGAAAGTCGGTCTGGATGCATTCAATTAGGTCGTGTGGTTATTTCAAAAATGGGACTCCAAGATCTCTGCAGATCTTTTTGGCAAGCGTGTCATTGATTTCGGAATGTCCGGGTATCGACTACCTCCCGTTGAGCGTTGGGTTGATCCACCACGAATGCCGGCCACCCTCCCTGAGTAACGCACACCCGCAAGACCGAAGGTGCTTGAGGAACTCGGTTCTCTTCATAACGCAATTTTCACTTCATCAAAGTCCCCCCCGGCGGCAGACAATGCATCCTGCCTATTGAATTCCAATGCCTCTCGCAGAGTCACTTTCAGGCTTTCGATGAGTTCTTCCCGGCTATGTTCCTGGCAGTTCACGCCCGGAACCTCTTCTATCCAGCCAATCCACCATACACCTTCTTGTTTCAGAACGCCTGTATACTCTTCGTTCATACAAAAAATCTCCTTGTATGGCTTCTCTTCAGCTACATTGGTCCGCAAGCGCCATTGCAGATTCTTTTCAAAGGTCACTGATAAAATGCCCGTAATGGAGGCTATGATTAATGATATTCGATTTGAGCTTTGCGACCGGCATCCTCTCCTTTATCACGAAGCGATACAATCCGGCCCTGGAAATGTCGCCCACCAGCAAGACTCCCACCAGTCGATCTCCATCTGGCGAAAACACCATTTTTCGGTAGGCATTGCGTGAGCTGGACACGTAAGTTTCGTAATCGTGACCGGTCGTGTGCACTATCCCCATGGATACAAATGGAACATCCGCCACTTGTGTAGCGTTCAGGATACCGAATGTGCCGCCATATTCAGCGGGGCTGCCGGCCATGTTATTTCCGGCGCATCTGCCCATCTCAACGGCGTTGGTCCACAATCCGGTGACTATTCTGTCCACCTGTGATGGGATCAAAGGTTACGGCGACATCGCCTGCCGCGTAGACATTGCCCGCGCCGCAAGCTGTGAACCTGTCCACCACAACGCCGCGGTCAATTCGGATATCTTCGAGACCGGCAAAGGCGACGTTTGGCCGCACTCCCTTGCCGATGCAAACCATCTCACAGGCAATCATGCGGCCGTCGTCCAAGCAGTACCCCGCTGACTCCGTTGCCGTTGGACAGAATCCTGCGGGCTCCGGCGCCGGTCTGTATTTTCAGTCCTGCATTGTTCAATGCATTACGGATCAGGGTGGCATCCTCGGGTTCCATTAATTGGGATAGGACCTGGGGCGATTGGACCACCATAGTGACATGAAGGCCACGCTCCAGCAGGGCGAAGGACGCCTTGAGGTTCAACATTCCGCCACCCAGCATAACGGCATGATGCGTGCTTTCAATCCGCCTTGCGGCGGCCCTGGCGTCAGCCAGGCTTCGCAGGGCAAATACACCTTCGGTATCGGTCCCCTCGATCTCCGGCGGGATATACGATCTGCTGCCGGTTGCGATGAGCAGTTTGTCGTAGGCGACGCGCTCCCCGCCTCGAATCTCGACCGTCTGCTCCCGGCAGTCTATTCTTTCGACCCGGGAATTGAGCCGCACATCGATCCCGGCGCCACAATAAGGCCCTTGTCCTACCAGGACCATATCAGCGGCGCTTTTCCTGCCGCTGATCAAAAATGGAATCAACGGCCTGAAGTAGGGCGGGTCGGGTTCATCCGAAAAAACAGTGATCGAGCCGCGCTTGTCGATTGCGCGAATGGCTTCGGCCGCCGCCATGCCGGCGGCGCTCGCTCCCACGATGAGGTAGCGCTTTTCACTTGATGCCACTTCTATCCCCCTTGCACTCCAAGCATTCCAGCCGATGCGGTCTCGGCGCGCTGTCCCTGGAAAAATCTTTCACACTCCGATAAACCAATGCCTTGGTGGGACATGCATCGACACAGGCAGGCGTGTCGCGGTCAGGGCAGCGATCGCACCTGTATGCTTTGTGCTCTTCAATCTGCCGTCCGATAACCCCGTATGGACATACCATCACGCATGTCCAGCAGCCGATGCACTTATCGCTCTGCGTTATCACCACCCCTTCTTCGCTGCGCCGGATGGCGCCCGCGATACAGGCGTGCATGCAGGGCGCATCCTCACAGTGACGGCACACAATAGGCACGGGGGTTGTCGGGGATACCGATTCCACATATACGCGAGCCTTCGGCCTCGGTTGTTCGGCGATGGCCCCGTATAAAGACCGGCTTGCGGAGTGCGCGACGGCGCAGGCCAGTTCACACGAGTGGCACCCCATGCATCGATCCAGCCGAACGAATATCTCTTTGGGCTCAGACATGATCAGCTCCTTTCTTCGACGACAAAAAACTCGGCACAATTCATTGCCGAGGCAGCTTTTCCGGCTTTATTCAGGCTAACGTACACCTGTTGTTTGAGATACATGCGGCAACTGTAGCCCCAAGCCGGCACGGCGCTCATCGATGGCCGCGAGAAGTTTGTCGGCCGCCGATTCCGGATCGAGGTCCACAATAAAGTAGCCGCCGGTCAAGCCCTTGACTTTTTCCGTCAGCACCTCGGTGACCAGCGGTCCGCCCAAAACGGGCAGCATGACGCCGACATGGGTCGGCAAGCCGGCCGCCACGGCATAGGCGCCAATGGAGACGGCCTTTTCCGAAACCGCCTCGGCGGCAGACGCCACCACCGGAAGCTTGTCCGTGTCCACCCCCAGATAGTTGGCTACGGCTACAGCCAGGGCCACGGCCCGGGAATTATCCACACAAGAGCCCATATGCAGAACCGGAGGCAGAGGCCCACCCAGATCGTTCGCCTCTCCGACGGCCCTCAAGACCGCCCTCAATCCGTCCCCGCACAACTCATCGGTGTTGGCCGGGTCCATGAACCCGTGGCGCATGAGCGCACCGGCGCCGCAGCCGGTGGCGAGCACCAGGACGTTGGCTTTGAGCAGTTTGCGGGCAATGACAATGAAGTTGTTATCCTGGGGGACCTTTACATTGTTGCATCCGGCGAAAAGGCATACACCCCGTATATTGCCGGCCATAATGTTATCCACCAGCGGTTTCAAGGGCTCTTTGGCATCCAGTTTGGAGAGTGCGGCCACGATGGCTTCCACCGAAAAGCCGGCGACCACGGGCGTCTTGATGTTCGGAATATCCACGGGTTTGTTTTTGCGACGCCTGAAGTTTGCTATGGCAATATCGAAAATCTCATCCGCCTTTTCTTCGGCCGATTCCTCGGTGAACGGAATATGTTTGGCGCCGGGGATCTTTCCGATTTCCATGGTGGTGATGAGCGTAGTGCCCATGCATTCGGCCACGGAAGCCACCGAAGGCATGATGCACTGGTAATCCACGACCATGGCGTCCAGCGCGCCTGTAACGAGGGCCATCTCCTGGCTGACGGAATGGGTGCAGGCGGGAATCCCGTGACGCATCATGATTTCATTGCCGGTGCAACATATGCCGACAATGTTGATGCCCGAGGCGCCGGCGGCAATCGCCGCTTCATTCCTGGTCTCGGCCCTGGTTACAAGGATGTCCGACAATACGGGGTTATGACCGTGAAGAGCGATGTTTACGGCTCCGGCTTTGAGGGTCCCAAGATTGGCCTCGGTAAAGCTCGGTTTTGGAATCCCGAAAAGTATGTCGGCAAGGTCGGTCGCCATGTAACATCCCGCAAGGTCGGCAACCGCGCAGCGCATTCCGCCCAAAAGCAGATTGACTGGATCGGCGTCCACCCCGTAGAGCGTGCGGTGCATTATTTCGGAAATTTCATGATCGATTCCTTTCGGCACCAGATCCAGATCGGTCAAAACCTTTGCCCGTTGGGGGTTGACGACCGTGGCCGCCCACAGAACCGGCGTATCCTTTTCGTGGAAATCAGCCAGGGCTGCATTGGCCAGGTCCAGAGCGATGTCGTTGTCCGACCGGCCCTCCACCGCAATACCCAGTCGTGCCGCCACGGCCCTGAGCTTTGCCGGCTCCTTGATCGAATAGGTCCCCGTTCTGCCTTTGGCCACTTTTAAAAGGGTGTGGGCCAAATGCTTGGCATGGCCGGAATGGGCGGCGGTTCCCGCTGCAATGGCCCGGTCAAGACCTCGCGCCACCATTGTATCCGCCGAGGCGCCGCAGATGCCCTCGCTGGGTCCTTCGCCAAAAGGATCGATCCGGCAGGGACCCTGCAAACAGTGACGGCAGCACAGTCCCGTATCGCCGAACCCGCATTGGGGCTGCATGGCTTCGTAGCGGTCCCATACCGTCTTGATTTCCATTTTTGCCGCCTTGACGATCATTTCCCGGACCGCTGGATCCATGCTTTTGGACCGTAGGTCTTTGGCGTCGGCCATGGTCTTTCTCCTTTCTAAAATGAAAAAAGCGGATCAATACTGGAATGGATATCCACACTCCATACCGCAAGAGAGACCGAAATATCATAGCCCCAATAGTTGGGAGTATATCAGCCTGTCATTCCATTGTGCAAATATTTCATTTTGGCCGGGCTACATGAACTTCCCCTGTCTGAGTCCGCGCATTTTCAATACGTGTGTTAGATCCCCCCTTGGGTTGAAGTTGAAGTGATCGGCCGACCAGGTTCAGCCCACCATCACACTCCAACAAGCACCGGTCATAAATCAGTTACCAATCAAGAAAATCACCGCCTGAGCGAATATATCCCTCCTGACGTGGTTAGATATACTGGTCCCCCAGTTCCGCTATGAGCTTCTCCACATCGCCCCCTGTCCGGCGATCAGGTCCTTCATTGCGAATTGCAGCCGTTGCCGCATTACGGGGTCATTCAATTCATCGAGCGACCTCAAGCCGCCTCCCCGGCGCCCCAGCCGAAACAGGAGCTTTTCCTCGGGAGGCAGCGCCAGGTAGCGGTCTATCACCGCGAGCATCGCCTCTTTGTCTTCCGGCAGCTTTCCTTCGACTTCTTCGAGCAGGTTCATTATGTGGTCCGATGCGAGCCGGCTTGAAACCCCATCGAGCAAAGAGATGAACAATCTGATCTCGGCGACCGTTTCGTCATCCGAAAGCCGGAATAAAGCGACCCGCCTGCTTTTCCTGGAAAAGAGGGGCGCGGGACGGAATGCGCAGGCTCCGAAGCCTTATGAAATGCGGGTTGATTTCATTCAGGACCCGCGCCGATTCCCTTGCGTGCTCCTCTGAGAGCTCCTTGCCCCCGAGTCCGGGCATGACGTATTCGGAAAGCTCCATGCCCGCTTCGATAACTTTCTTGCCTGCCTCTATCTGGCGTCTTTGCGCTAACCCCTTTTTGGACCAGCTTCAGCACCCGGTCCGAGCCGCTCTCCATGCCTATGTGAATCCGGTCGAGCCCGGCCTTGCGGATTTCTGCGAGTTCGGCAACACTCATTTTGGCGAGCGTGCTGCTCCGGGCATAGGAAGTGATTCGCCAGATCCCGGGAATCTTTCGCTTCAGATGCCGAATCGCTTCGGCAAGCACAGGGGCGGGGAGCACAAAGCTGTTGGCGTCCTGAATGAATACGCTGCCTTTTCCCATATAGAGCCAAAGGGCTATCTGCCGGTAGAAAATCATTGAAGCGCTCGCCGGCGAATACGCTTTCCAGGACCTCGCGGGTAATATTCCCCCCGCAGCCGAGGCTCGAGGAAAAGGCGCGAAGTTCCCGGCAAATCTCCGCGGCCGTATCGATGTCGCCCTTGATTTCTTCCAGCGAACGCCTGCTGAACTGCGTGCCCTTGTACACCGGACAGAAAGTGCACCTGTTCCAGGGACAGTTTCTGGTGAAACGAAACAGCAGGCTTCCTGCTTCGCTTGGAGGACGTATCGGACCCTGTTCGAAACTCTTGCCGCTCATTATTCGATCCCCTCGACAGATAGTGGCTCTTCCCGGCAGCATGCCAAAATCTGTAGCAACTCAAGTCATCAATACTTGTCAAAGAGACGTGCCGACGAGCCCGGCTTTCGCCTCCAGGGCTTCCCATCGCCGGTACGCCTCATTTAGTTCCGTCTCGATGGATTTTAGCCGGGCCCTTGCGCCGCCTATTTCCGGGCCGGTTTGCTGGTAGAACGACGGGCCGGACATCGCCTGATACAGCTTACTTTGCTCTGCTTCCAGGATTTCAATAGCCTCCGGCAAGTTTTCCAGCTCGAGCTGTTCCTTATGGCTGAGCGTTTGCCGGGGTTTGCTTCCGGGCCGGACCTCCCGCGATCTAACGGGAGACTTTCGCCGCCCGGTCGGGGCGACTGCCTTGCGCTGACGCAGCCAATCGTCATAGCCGCCCACGTATTCGCCGACTCCGCCGTCGCCTTCGAGCACCAGAGTGCTCGTCACCACATTATTGAGAAAGGTCCGGTCGTGGCTTACCAGCAGCAAAGTGCCTTGATAATCCAGGAGCAGATCTTCGAGCAGTTCCAGGGTATCGGCGTCCAGATCGTTTGTCGGCTCGTCCATGACTAGCAGGTTCGATGGCTTTAGCAACAGCCGCGCCAGTAGGAGACGGTTACGCTCTCCCCCCGAGAGTATGCGGACAGGGGACCGGGCCCGTTCCGGGGAAAACAGAAAATCCTGCAGATAACCGATAATATGCCGGGGTTTGCCGTTAAAGAGGATTGTGTCGTTTCCATCTCCGACATTTTCGAGCACCGATTTGTTTTCGTCCAGTTGGGCCCGAAGCTGGTCGAAATAGACTTTGTCAAGTTTGACGCCGTGCCGCAGCACCCCGCTTTGCGGGCGCAATTCCCCAAAGAGCAGCCGCAGCAAGGTCGTTTTGCCGGAACCATTCGGGCCGATTATTCCGATTTTGTCCCCGCGCATAATTACGGTCGAAAAATCCCTGATTACGGGCGCCTTGCCGGGATAGCCATAGCACGCCGACTCAGCCTCGATGACCAGTTTGCCGGAGCGGGCGGCCTCCTGCGCATTCATCCGGACAGAGCCGATGAGTTCACGGCGGGCGCGCCTGGCTTCGCGCAGTTTTTCGAGCTCTCGAACCCTGCCCTCATTGCGGGTTCGCCTTGCCTTGACTCCCTGCCGAATCCAGGCCTCTTCTCGATCCAGTTTCTTATCGAAGCGCTCCCAATGTCCGGCTTCTATCTCGATCTCGGCTTGCCTGCGTTTTTGGAAAGTATCGTAATCGCACCCCCAGTCGGTCAGGCGTCCCCGGTCCAGTTCAACTGTGCGCGTAGCAAGCTTTCGGAGAAACATCCGGTCATGAGTCACAAAAAGGACGCTCCCCGCGTAGCGGAGCAGAAAGTCCTCCATCCAGCTTATCGCCTCGATGTCGAGATGATTGGTAGGCTCATCGAGCAGCAGGACATCCGGATCGCAAGCCAAACCTCTCGCAAGCATTACCCTGCGTTTCAGCCCGGCGGAAAGAGTTTCAAATCGCTCGCCGGGATTGAGATCCATGCGCGATATTATTTTTCCGGCCTGATCGGGACCATGAATGTCCAAAGCTTTTGCCGAAGCAGATATCTGAGTCATTCTGTCCGCCGGCTACGATGTCCAGTACGGTTCCGGTCAGTCCCTGCGGCACCTCCTGAGGCAGGAAGGAAAGCCGCACGCCCTGCCGGTGGACGATCTCGCCCTTATCCGGAGCGAGGTCTCCTTTCAAGAGGCGCAACAAGGTGGATTTTCCTGCTCCGTTCCTTCCGAGCAGGCACACGCGCTCTTTTTCCTCGAGATGAAAGTCGATGTGATCGAGCAGCAAAGGCCCTCCGAAACCCATGCACACGTCACGCAAGCCGACAAGAACCATTCTCGTTCACTTCCTTTGACCCAAGAATTCGGCCCGATAAACCGCCAAGTTTTCAGCCTTGAGGTGATCTACAGCAGCCTCTTTCATATTAGCTCCCTTTCACTAAAGAAAAAAGCCGGAGATTTACCCGGCTTTTCAGCCCCTTTGAAGGCCCCCTCATCCAGGCCGTTTTAACGGGAATGTTCGCAAAAGAGATCTTGCCGACGTTGAAAACAGGTTTTTATGATCTATTTATGTTTTAATGCCAAAGGCAAAGAAGAATAATCTATCGGGATCGCCTCATGATCTTTTGGAGGGAACAACCACACAAATTTGGAGAATAGAATGGCAAACGCAAGTGAATTCACACTCTACAGCGGAGGTCTCCGGGGTTCCGAGGCCGAATTCGGCATCCAGGCTGAAAAATGGGGTGTTAGGGAAGTGAACTTTTCCTATGACGGGCATCAGCCTTCCCGAGACCGGGGGCTCGTCGTCCTGGGGCCGGAAGAGCTGAAGAGAGGCGACATAAGCATGGAAATCGTCTGCATGCGCATGAAGCGGACCTATTCCAATACCGAGACCATCCAAAAAGTCATGCAGATGATTTTCCACATGGTGAACAATGGATTCCAGGTGTTTGCGATGGGCTGGATTCAGCCAGACGATACCGTGAAGGGGGGAACCGGGTGGACTGTTGAATTGGCGAAACTTTTCAACCGCCCCTTGAGTGTGTTCGATCAGAACCGGAATGCCTGGTTTACCTGGCAAGACAACTCCTGGGTGGAGAGCCTGCCGGTAATCGAACATAAAACATTCGTGGGCACGGGGACCCGACACCTCAGCGAAGAAGGCAAACGGGCAATCCATGACCTGTTCCAACGCTCTTTTCAATCCTGAGCGGAGCCGAGCATCCAAAGAAAAGCGCCCCCCGGAGAGGGACCCTTTACGTTTCCAATCAAACCGCTCGCAATCGGACGGCCGACAGCGATGAATCGTGGATTACGGTCCCATCCGGCGCCAGCCCCCTTCTCCAGTGGTTTGGCAGGTTATACTGTCGCGGCCGGCGCAACAGGGAGGAATCGAACCGGTTCTTCGACCATGGCCGGACAGACTTTCACCATGTCTCAAAACAAAAGATAGCCCGCGGCATAACAGAACAATTGTATGAACATGGCTGCACACATGCATCCATATACCTACAATGCCTGTTGGAACAGGCCAGGTCCTGCCCCGTATAAATGCGCCCTTACGGTCGTGGAGCAGGGAGGCCTTCCGGGGTCCCGGCAAACTCACAGCAGGGAGCGTGTGGCCTGTGCTGTTCAAGGCGCTGAGTATTTCTGCAGTCTTTCGGGTATTTATCGGGCGCCGGCAAGGTGGGCATATTCTTTGCTCCTAAAGAAAGGTTTGCGGAAGCAGAGTCTTTTAATTTTGGCGGTGAACAGCAGGAAGAAGTCTGTTCAAGGGCCGTCCGAACTCGGCGGAAAATGAACTCCTCATGACAAATCAGCCCCCCCGCACCGTGCCCCGTCTCCCGGAGCGTCGAGAGTTTGCGGGGCGCCTGCCGCGCTGCGCGGAGCGAGTAGCTAAGGGGGGCTGCCTGCGGCTCTATGTCTTTCTTATTTAGTGTTGTATATAACTCTGTCATACGAGGAATAACTGTTTCGTAATCGCGATTTCGTTAGCGCGCGTCCTTATTCAGTGGAAACCCGATTCAATGAAACATCAGACAAGGGAGCGGAGATGAATAAGAGGATAATCATATGCCTGGCGGCGGTCTGTGTTATTGGATCGGCGTTCTGCGCCGGCAGTAATGCCGCAACAGTCAGCGTGAA
Source organism: uncultured delta proteobacterium (assembly GCA_963727975.1). Classification (GTDB taxonomy): domain Bacteria; phylum Desulfobacterota; class Syntrophobacteria; order Syntrophobacterales; family Syntrophobacteraceae; genus SbD1. Next base: position 71,598 of record CAVSIN010000009.1, read on the forward strand.
CGTGGTGAGTGTAGCGAACGTTCCGGTCTACGGTCCGTCGGCGACCGATTTTTTTGGAGCGGCGCCGTCCGGCGTCACGCCGGGCAGCGCAAGCGTTCTTGGTTCCGTGCCGTCGGGATGGCCCCAGGCTTCAAGCGACCCCAGTCTGGTAGGCGCGGCATGGATTACGACCCCTACGCCGCCGGCGGATACCGCTGTCAGCTATAGTTTATTTCAAGACAGCTTCACCCCTCCCTGCACCGCTTCCAACCTGGCAGGGACCCTGTACACGGCCGCCAACAACGCTGAAACGGTTTACTTCAACCAGGTTTCCATCGGCAGTACTCAAGATTCGGGCACAAACCCCCCTCTGCCTGTAGTCGGCGCCTTCGCGTTCGTGCCGGCGCAGGGTGAAAACACATTCGATTTCGACGTGACCAGGGATGTTCCGACCAACTCTGTAGCCAATCCCATCGGCCTGATTTACAACGCCGCAATCAGTTTCACGCTTCCCGATGTCGTATGGCGTCCGCCTATCGCAGGAACCGGGCGGACCATATTGAAAAACGGGACCACGCTGCCAATAAAATTCGTGCTCAGGACAAACACCGGAGTGCTGCGCACGGTGCAGAAGGTTTATCTGTCCATCACCGGTCCGAGCGGAGAGGTGGTTCGCTTCAATACGGGCAATGGTTTGATGTTCGCCCCCGGAAACGGCCAGTACCATGCAGATTTCCATACGAAGAACTTTGACCTGACGACGGGCGTCCAGTACACCGTGAGCGTAAATGACTCCTGCTCGGGTACGTCCCTTGGGTCGATCACAATTCAGATGCACGGCAAGACGCCGCACGGGAAGAAATGACGGATGACGGATGACGGATGACGGGGGACGGAAGACGGAAGACGGAAGACGGAAGACGGGCTATGGGTTTATCTAATCACTAGCAAGTGCGTAATCCCAACATCTATGGATATAATTGCAGACTGGTTGACCAGAATGGACACAACACAGACAGCACACCGTTTCCAGAACGTTGCAATCTTATAAAGCAATTTTATCTCATAAAATGCCAACCCTGATAGGGTGAGACAAAATACTAGACTCTTGGAGACTGATTGGATGTAACCCGAAAAATTAATCAAATTAGTAAAATTCTTGTAGGGACTCACGAAATACGCTGTAATCAGAGATGTAGCTACTCCAGCAATAAGTAGCACGGGAGTCATTATCAACAAGGACCTGACGTGGGTACGAACAAGTACATTCTCTTGGTCTGTTATCGGCAATTCAGATCTTACCATCATGTGATACGCACAAATCCCCAACACTGGTGACAAAAAACCAAGGATCAGCCCAAGATTGACTGGTATACCCTCTTGCACTAGGGCCACGCGGGCCATCTCCAGAATATATTTTTCACCATCTGCACCGAATTTAGATAATTGCGAGGCTAGTTGATGGACAAGATCCTTGGCGGAGTGGAAGGCAGCGCCCAGTACCATCATCCCGCCAAGGAATGAGAACCAAACCAAATGAAACAGGCGACTCCTTGCATACCAGAATTCACGTTGCAAAGTTTGCCCCCCTTGCTGCTTCCTCACGTAATACTGTCCGATATCTGCGAGCCATTGGGTTGCTCTTCAAGTTAACTTCAGCGGGATGCCTAATCTGCTCAGCCTTGGCGGGGTACTGGTCAAAATGTGGAGCACCTTCTCGAATTAGATCTTTAGCAGTGATTGGGTAGCAATTCCTGCCCTCATCTGAGTTAACAGGGAAAGTAGACACAAAGACCAAGAGGATCGTGATAGGCAATATTAATTTCATTTTTCTCAACTTGACTGTAGGGCTACCCTCCTGCAGGAACACTACTCAAATGGATCCCTGCCAACTTTCTCTCCGGAAAGACAGTCCCTTCTTTCTCATAAACCCTTCCTTTCGGCTGTTGCCCATTTGTCAAAGCCGCTGTGTTCCAAGCTGCTTGCTCTTTAAACCGGAATAATGCATCAACTTCTTCGCTCGGCATCCAAACTGCATGTTGGAATCGAATTTTTGCCTGAAAAACCTCCGCTGCACTCCTGAAGGCCCCAAAACCATACAATTTCCCAATAGAATATGCAACTGAAACGTCAATGAGACTGGTTTTTGCAGTTTCAGTACACACCTCCTCCCCGCGGTTGGTGGATTCGTTCCACAGCCTCACCCGGTATTGGGGGTCAGGCGAATAGAATTCGATAGTATCGGGCGAGTGAAAAAGCCGACGCGACATGGACGTACCATCTCCTCGCATGGTAGACCACCCTGGCTCCAACCTTCACAAGCCGCCGGATGATTGAGTCTATGGACGGTTTGACATCCTCGCCCTAGAACGCCGTATCCCGGATCATATGGAGCAGGTTATAGGCGAGACACCCGACGAGGAGCCTTGCTTGATTCGCTGCAAATCTATGGCAGCTCGTCTTGTCCCATCTGGAGGGTGTTCTTTCCTTCTTTTATCCGGTTTTCAATCTCAGCACGGCCATTGTAAATCGTAATTACCTTGTGAGCTTCAAGATTCGAGTTGGTCACGATAAACCCGACACGGGGGAAGAGTTCACCCACATGCCATTCGATCTTACAGACAACCCTTCGGGGCTTATTCCATTTATCCGCCTGGTAATGAAACTCGATCACCCTGACCTGTATCGCCGCTCTTTGGGAGGACGACCGGCGGGGCGCTTCAGGTGAGGCAGAATGTGTCTCTTCAGGCTGTTGTTGCTGGGAAGACGAATGAAGTAAGTGATCCGCTTCTTTTCGCAAAATTCGTACAGGTCTGGACTGGCAAAGGCCGCATCGCCCCGGAGCCAAAACTGTTTGAACCAGGATCGGTAGCGATTGATCAGAGGCGAAATAAGGTCGATGACGCCATCGGCTGAATGTGCGTTTCCGGGCTCTCAGTTTTGCACCCAAAAGGTCCCCTTTGCCAGTGAAGCAAAACAGAGGATGATAGCAGACCTGATCGAAATAACCGTTAAAGGCTGCACCCTCTTGGTTTCCGTGGACGGGGTCTTCAGTGGAATCTACATCGATGATGAACCGCCGTTTGTTTCTGCGCCGAAGGAGGGTGTCGGCGGATCGGCTGATTGCATTTTCGAGGGCTTTCAAACCCTGGCCTGTTGCGAGAATGTTGTTCTCAAAGCGAGATAGTGCGGATTGCCCGGCTCCGCTCTCATGCTCTTTCCCCAGGGCCAATCGGAGCGCTGGGTCCACCCTCAGATGATCGGCGTCATTGCAGTCCTCATAGCCTCCTGCAACTTGATAGACTCTCTGCCGCAACAGTTGGAGCAAGGAATGGTCCGTATGTCGAAGCGATCTGGGGTCATCGATTTGGGACGCCGCAGCACCGAGGATTTTGATAGCGCTGATCGATCTCCCTCATGACAAGAAAGCCGGTATCGGTGGTGATCTTTGCGCCCTGAAAATCAATGCTGAATGGATCTGTCGAAATCCGGCCGTATGGTCCCTCTCTGTTTGTCACCAACTGCGCGCATGCAACTTTTCCTCCCTCTTACGAATTTGCGCCATAATATCAGATAGTTGGGACAAATGCAGTATAATTGTCAGGTCATGCTCACGCATAATCCAGGATAAATTATCAGACTCTCAATTCAGTAATTGCAGGGCGGCTCGCGACGCCGGGCTTTTTGAACAATGGATTGAAACGACCCCGACAAAGCGTTGGAGTCGTCTCGATCCTTGTCAGCATTCATCGTTCCAGTTCTGCGACTCAGCTCGATCCAGGCGCTCTTTCGCCCTTGCATATCCCAGCTCGATCATCTCGGCCGCCCGGTCAAACTCCAGGGTCTGGCATGCGTTTCTGGGAATCTCTATGACAATGTCCGGCGGATAAGCGGCGAGCTTTTGCCGTGCTATAGTCGTCTGCATAGCCTCAAAGGCCTGGATGGCGATATCGTAGGCCCCCCAATCCCGACGGCCGCCCGTCACCGATTTTTGGAGGCGGTTTATGAAGCGATTGATCTTTTCACGAAACGAAGATGAAGGGGAGATCGGAGCAGCTCTTACGGCGCTCAGTTTTGCGGGACTCTCCGCCGGGCCGCCCAGATTTACGGCGATAGTCGTATGAGCTTCATCACCCCACGTTGGGGCGATGGGCACAGGATTCAGAACCCCTCCATCAACAAGAACGACCCCTTTGTAATTAAACGGAGTAAAAAGAAGGGGTATTGAGAAAGACGCCCTTATGGCGTCAAAAAGACGGCCTGACTTTATCCATATTTCTTTCTGGCCTTTTATGTCAGTGGCAATAGCCGTGTATGGAATCGGCAGGTTTTCGATCAACAAATCTCCCACCAGGTTGATCAAAGTATTGATGAGTCTGTCGCCTCTTACCAGTCCACTTTTTTCCCATGAAAGATCAAGCAAAGTGACTATGTCGATTTTCGTTATGGAACGCACCCATTGTTCAAATTCATCCAGTTTGCCGGCAGCATATATCCCACCTATCAGCGCGCCAATTGAGCAACCCGCCACCGAGTGTATTTTGCAATCATTTTCCTCAAGCCAATGAATAACGCCAATGTGCGCTAATCCGCGAGCGCCGCCACTTCCAAGAACCAGGGACACGGTTTTCATATTGTTTTGACCATAATCTTCCCGGAGCGCCTTGCATGCAGACGCCAAACCGGAAATCGCACAGTTCCATTTATCCGCCAATTCAGACGATAGCAGGACACAGTTAGAATTGTCCTTTCGGCTTCCATTGGTTTGCAAGGCGCCGGGCTTCGGCTATCTGGTCAGGCGTCATTTTACCGGCGAGTTTGTCTATGTAATCTTTTGCGGACGTCAGGCCCTGCGCCGCCGCCAGGCTAAACCACATGTGCGCCTGCACGTAATCCCGGGAAACGCCGTTACCCTCGGCATACGCCCCGCCCAGAACGGTTTGCGCAAGAGCGTCACCCTGGTCGGCCGCTTTTCGACACCACATCACAGCCTCGGCGTGGTCCTGCGGCACGCCGTGGCCCTCACCGTACATATTTCCCAGAGCACATTGGGCCTCGGCGTTCCCCTGCTCCGCCGCCTTTCGGAACCACTTGACGGCTTCAACATAGTCCTGCTGCACGCCATCGCCCTTCCGGTAAGAGTCGCCGACACTGAATTGAGCTTTTGCATACCCCTGATCGGCAGCCTTGCGATACCATTTTATCGCTTGGGCCTGATCCTTCGGCACGCCTTGCCCATTTTCGTACATGCGTCCCAAGAAATATTGCGCCTCGGCCTCCCCCAGTCCCGCCAACTTCGCGAATTCTTCGTAAGCCCCGGCGTAGTCGCCGCTGTCATAAGCCGCCTTACCGTCATTTAAACCGGCATGGGCAATGGCGGCCAAGCCGGCGAATACAGCCGCAAAAAGCAGGAATTTGAATCTTGTCATTTAGGCCTCCTCTATCCGGCGGGCATAAAAGGGAAGGGGGCAATGCATGTGAACTCCCATAAAGCATACTACAGTCACATTCGGGTTTCGCAAGAACATTTTGATTCCAGCCACGCCTTCGCAGGCCGCCATCACATTCACCGCGCTCCAACACCGGAGTTGCGGAACGGAAGCGGCAAGATGCGCCGGACGGCTTCTTGAACTGGTTTCCATCCGGAAAGGGTCCTTTTCCGCCCTGGCGGGCGGCTGGGCCGCAGCCGGGGTAGCCACTCAAACCTTCGGCGGCGGCGCAGGCAGGATCTCGACGCTCCGCGAGGCGGTACCGAACACTCACTGCGCTCATGTTCGCGCTCGACACTCCAGACCGCGCTTAGATGCTTATGGTTCGCGCCCGATCTTTTGTGAGGGCGCACTGTACGCCTCCGCGTAACCTCTTGATTTCCTTGCCAAGACGAAAAATGCCTCCTTTCCGGCTCGGAAACTGCCAGTCTCTTATCCGAGGTTTCCGGATGGAGACTAACTAATCAGGCCCGGCGCCCGCGCGTTCGATGACCGTTTCTACTTTCTACTTGGTTTGGAAAACCAAAAGGAACGGAACGGCCGAGTTTCCGTCAACGTCCTTAAATCCGGAGAACTTTTCCGAGTTGATCCATACTACGTATGTTTTGTGCGGTTCGAGCCTCACATCCACCAAACAAGTTTTACGGTCGTCCCGATACTTTGGTTTTCCAACGATCTCGGGAAACGTCTCCTTTGACATCTGCGCCCAAGACCAACTGCCGTCCGTCATCTCTTTGCTGAATGTTACGGTGATTTGCTTTGTCAGCGCCGCATCCACGGCCGTGTCGCCGGACTGTGGAACAGTCCCGACCACAGACGGAGGCATGGATTTTACCGTTATTTCCTGACCCATGGCGAATCCTGCCGCCAGTAACACAATGCATACCGAGGTTATCATCATTGTTCTCATGTTTTATCCTTTCATTTTTCTTTTTGGATGGAACACTAATCCGAGCAGTGCATCAATTTTATTGTCGAAGAACCCCGGACGGCATTTCCGAGCCGGATTCGATCCCGATCATCGCCTCGCATGCCGAACGTCCGCAAATCATACGATATTCCAATCAAAAACCTCAAGCAAATGCCGGCCGGACCAATTCGGCCAGCTTGAGGGCACATTACCGACGACCCCATGCCGGCATTTGCATTTTACAATGCGCTCAAACAGCGCATGCCTAATTTCCTGTTTGAGCGCTTATGGCGCATGTCCCCCGGGCCCCATGCTTTTACGGACCTATCTTCTGATGCTATCATGAATGCAACTGAGTATAATAAGTACGGCAATTTTAGTGGCGGGATCATAACAGCGGAGTTTGCGGGCGAGATGTTCAGCTTTAAAAAGCGGCGGCGGGAAAAACTTCGAAACCAGCCTTTTCCGCCTGCCTGGCTCGAAATAATTGAAAAAAACGTCCCCATCTACCACCGGTTATCCGAGGCGGACAAAAAAGAGATACAGGGGCATATCCTTGTTTTTCTCGCCGAAAAGAATTTTGAGGGTTGCGGAGGGCTGGAGCCAGACGATGAGATCAAAGTCACCATAGCGGCGCATGCCTGCGTCCTGCTGTTGCACCGGGAAACCGATTATTACCCGGGACTCTACTCAATTCTCGTCTATCCCGGCGCCTTCATAGCGAAAGGACACGTGGAAATCGCCCCCGGTTATTATGGCGAAACTGAGCAAGTGCGTCTCGGCGAGTCCTGGAAGCGCGGCGCGCTGATTTTATCCTGGGACGATGTGCTGGCCAACGCCGGGGACGTTCATGACGGGCGAAATGTGACGCTGCACGAGTTCGCTCATCAACTGGACGTTGAAGACGGCTACGCCAACGGGGCCCCGCACCTGCCGCACCGATCAAGGTATGTGGCCTGGGCCCGAATACTGGGAAAGGACTACTCAAAGTTGCAGAAGGACGCAGAAGAGGGCCGCATAACAGTTTTGGATGAATACGGCGCCACCAACCCGGCGGAATTTTTTGCCGTCGCCACCGAGTGTTTCTTCGAAAAGCCCGTCCAGTTGCAAAGGAAACACCCGGAGCTCTATAAAGAGCTGAAGCTCTATTATCAACAGGACCCGGCACGAGCAGAGCAGGAGGCGTAAGAGGATCATCATAGGAGGCCTCCCGCTGCCGCCCCGTCTCGCTGAGCGTCGAGAATGGGCGGTCGGCCTCCCCGCTACGCACTGATACATCGATAAGGGAGGCCCGGCGAGACCGCTTCATAGAATGAAGCGAGTCGCGTCGCGCCGGCGAAAAGGTCACGACGATTATACTTTAGGCTCTTTCAAAGTCTCTCAGAGGAGGAGGTCCATCCGTGAGCATGCTATTTTCCCGATTCCGTCTAAGGGAAATCGAATTCAGAAATCGAATATTCGTATCTCCAATGTGCCAGTATTCAAGTCAGAACGGAATGCCGGACGACTGGCATTTGGTTCACCTCGGGAGCCGCGCCGTTGGAGGCGCCGCCGTCGTTATGGTTGAGGCTACAGCCGTTTGCCCCGAGGGACGCATCTCACCGTATGATTCGGGTCTGTGGTCTTCGGCGCACGTGAAGGCGTTCAGCCGTATAACAGCCTTCATAAAGAGCCAGGGGGCCGTTCCCGGCATTCAACTTGCGCACGCCGGACGCAAAGCGTCTACGGATATTCCCTGGCGGGGAGACAACCCGTTGGATGAAAGCGCAGGGGGATGGCGGCCGACAGCCCCCAGCCCGATTCCTTTCAACGAGCGTTCCCCGGTCCCCCGAGAGATGCGCAGCCGGGAGATCGCAGATGTACTGAAGCAGTTTCAGGCCTCCGCCCGTTTTAGCCTTGACGCCGGATTCGAGGCGCTCGAAATCCATATGGCCCACGGCTATCTTTTGCACGAGTTTCTATCGCCACTATCGAATAAGCGCACCGACGAATTTGGCGGGACTTTCGAGAATCGTATCCGTCTTCCCCTGAGTATAGCCGAAGCCGTGCGCGCAACCTGGCCCGCCCGCCTGCCTCTATTTGTGCGAATCTCCTGCACCGATTGGGTTGAAGGCGGATGGGACCTGGCTCAATCCGTCGAATTCTGCCGAAAGCTAAAGGAGATCGGGGTGGACCTGATCGATTGTTCGAGCGGCGCCCTGGTCCCATATGCGAAGATTCCTGCCGGCCCCGGGTTCCAGGTCCCCTTTGCAGCCGCCATTCGAAAAGAAGCCAGCATGCCGACAGGCGCTGTCGGCTTTATCACAGAGCCGGCGCAGGCGGAACAAATCGTCGCCACGGGGCAGGCCGACGTCGTATTGCTGGCGAGGGAGATGCTGCGCCAGCCATACTGGCCTCTGCATGCGGCGCACGTACTGAGCGCCGATATACCCTGGCCAAACCAATACCTGCGCGCCAAACCTCATTAGCTCTATAGGGGCAAGCCCTAAGCTTCGGGTTTGTTGAAAAGAACGAGTCTATCCTCGAGGGGAGGCATCACCTTTTTGCTGTCAAACAACTCTTTGACTTGTCTCAGGACCTGAGCTGCCACGGCATCATAGTCAGCGGTTTTCACCCACGGCCGCACCGCAATTCTGACGCTTGTTTCGGTAAACTTAGCGACGCCGATAGCCGGGGCCGGATCTTTCAGGATTCGTTCATCGCTGTCCGGAATCTCCTGGAGAAGTCCCTCGATTTTTACAATATCTTCCTTGAATGATAGACAGAGTCATGCAGACAATCTATACGACTATAACCGGGCAACCGGCCTTATCTATAAGCTCGTTGACAGGGGCCCCGAAAAATCTCTTCACCCATTCAGGTCTTCGCGATCGGGTAGTTACTATCAGGGAGGGTTTCTCCTGCTTGACCAGATCGAGGCAAACGACGGCAAATTGCCCTATCTGGATGATTGCCTTCATTTCAATACCGTCCAACCGGGCCTTTTCGGCAATTAGTTCAACATACCCACGGCCCTCTTTTTCGTGCAGCTTCAGCAGATCGGCCTCGCACATTTCTTTCAAATCAGGCCAAGGTCCGTGCTCAGCCCCGATGAAATACCGAGCCAAATTGACGTCTGCAACAAAAACCACGAGCAGCTTCTTGATGTTTTTTGCCTTTTGAATTGCGGTATCGACGGCTTTCTCGGACTTTCTAAACGTGGAGAGAGCCAGCATCACACAGCCTTCCATAATTTCAGCCATCTTTACCTCCTCAGTTGAGTCCGCAACCAGATCATTGATGAGCTGTCTTTTGTTTAGTTAAACAACCGAAAATTGAAAAACTTGCGGTTGATTGTCATTTTTTTTCGCGAGGGGCGCAAGTTTTTCTGATTTGAATTGTTTAACGAGTAAAGAGTGAAAAGGTGAGTCTCCGGTCCATTGAGCTTTCCGAACCACGATGTCAGGCAAGGGTTACTCCAACACGCAGAAGAAAGACTGGCACACAGGGCTAATTAACATGAGAATCAACATCCAAAATCTTAGGAGGTAGAATTGATGTCACCGGATGGCCAGGCAAAAGAACTTGAGGGTGGGAACTTGCGCAGGCGACAGCGAGTGCAGGCGAGAAGAAGACAAAGAATCTTTATAATAAGATGGAGTGGGCTGGTGCGTTCGGCGATATCGGCACGTTGATTCCATTCGTCGTTGCTTACATCACGATTGTGAAGGTGGAGCCACTCGGGCTTCTCTTCATGTTTGGCATTTGCTTACTGGCTTCGGGATTTTATTACAGAACACCACTCCCCGTCCAACCCATGAAGGCCATCGGCGCGGCAGCCATCGCCGGGGGCATCAGCCCGGCGGCCCTTTTCGGGTCGGGAATCACCACTGGGATTTTCTGGTTTTTCGCCGGCGCGACCGGGGCGATCAAGCCCATAGCAAAACTTGCCACCAAACCGGTTGTGCGAGGCATCATGCTGGGCCTGGGCTTTTCCTTTATGGTCGATGGCGTTCACCGGATGAAGACGGCGCCCGTCCTGGCCGGCATCGCTCTCGTGGTCACCTATCTTCTTCTGACAAATCCCACATTCCCGGCAATGTTCGTGCTCTTATTGATCGGAGTTGGGTCAGCGCCTATCATGAACCCTGCAATACTGCACGAACTTGCCAAAATCCATGTCGGTTTCAAGCTGCCTGTTTTTGCCCTCCCTTCGATTACCTGGAATGATCTCGTTGTCGGCACATTGCTTTTCACGATCCCACAAATACCGCTGACCATTGGAAACGCGGTGATCGCAATCGTTGCCGAAAATAACGAATTGTTTCCCGACAGGAAGGTAACCGAGAGGGGGATCGCCCTTTCTCAGGGCATAATGAACCTGGTTTCTCCGCTTTTTGGCGGTATCCCCATGTGTCACGGGGCCGGCGGAATGGCCGGCCATGTTCGCTTCGGGGCAAGGACAGGCGGCGCCCTGGTGATTCTGGGAAGCATACTCGTCTTGATCGCCCTGTTTTTCAGCGACTCCGTTGCCATCATTTTCAAGATATTTCCCGAATGCCATCCTGGGAGTGATCCTGTTCTTCGCGGGTTCGGAACTGGCTATAGTGGTAAAAGACATCGGAGATAAGAAAGCCGATTTCTATGTTATGCTTATCGTGGCCGCTTTTGCAATGTGGAACATGGGTGTGGCTTTCCTGGTGGGAGTAATTCTGGATAATTCGCTGAGGCGCGGTTGGATAAAGATTTAAAAATCGGCAAAATGCAGGCCGGCGGTTTGCTCGGGCAGAAGCGAAACAGAAGTGAGACCACAGTTAAACCCTTACGTAGTTTCCATCCGGAAAGGGTCCTTTTCCGCCTTGGCGGCGTCAATCTTCGGGGTGCGCCCTCACAGAGGATCGGGCGCTGAGCTTGAAGCGTTTTGCGTTAGCTCAAATTCTTAGCGCGAGCCCGAACGAAGAGAGGGCTCCCTGTGCGGCGTACCACTGTACGCCTCCGCGTAACCCCTTGATTTCCTTGCCAAGACGAAAAATGCCTCCTTCCCGGCTCGGAAACTGCCAGTCTCTTATCCGAGGTTTCCGGATGGAGACTACGTAGCATGAGGTTGTCGCCGGCAAAGTTATAGGACGCGTGACCGGTTGGAATTCAGGAGCAAACCGGCCCATATTTTAGTGAAAAAAGATGAATGATCTGCGTGAGGGCTCTATTTCAAAAGGCGACAGCGAATACAAACTGATCGGTGCGATTGGAGCCGGCGATGCGCTTGCGTTTGAAACACTCATCAAGAGATATCAGGGGCCTGTTTTGAATTTCATCTTTAAATACATGGGAGATAGATTCGGGGCCGAAGACATTGCGCAGGAAGTGTTTTTCAGCGTTTATCAGGCAGCCTCTGAGTTCGAGCCCAGGGGCAGGGTATCGACATGGATTTTCAAAATTGCCTACAACTTGTCGGTAAACGAGATTCTACGCAGGGGCCGGTTGTGCTCGATCACCGACATTGACGATCACGGTTTTGAACTGGCGGCGCCAGACCACGCCGGCGCAAAGGAAGTTGAGGAAGAATTGATGGACTCGATTCAGCGCCTTCCGGGAAAGCAGAAGGCGGCCCTGCTGCTGAGAGTGAATGAAGGGCTATCCTACTCGGAAATCGGCAATGTCCTTTCCACTTCAGTTTCCAGCGTAGAGTCGCTGATATTCCGCGCTCGCGAGAACCTTAGAAAGATGCTCAGGGCATAACTGGAGGACAACAGTGAAGCACGATAAGATCCAGCGCAATTTGTCAGCCTATAAAGACGGTGAATTGGACGAGGATTTGAGAGATCAAGTTTCACGCCATATTGAGGCGTGCGACGCCTGTCGTGAGGAATTGATGAAACTTGATCGAATAGATTCCTTGGTTCGAGGGCTACCCGAGCTTGTCATCCCGGGAAGTTTCGCCTCGGAAATCATTGCCAGGACTCAATCAGTAAAAACCGGCCCTTGTTTGAAAATGGGCCTGCCCCAGAGAATCTTTGGGAGATTATTGCTTTTGGCGGATTCGGTTTTCGAATTGCTTCCCGGATATGAATCCCAAAAAACCGGTTCGTTGGATGAATTCGGAGATTTTCCACCCCTTTTGCTCAGTCATGCCTACTTTCAACTTATTGTCAAATGAGGACCAAAATGGCCGCCGGATTATTCATGTTTGATTTCATTTTTGGTATTGCAACCGCTACAGTCATTATCTTTTCATTATTAGTGGGCGCTTATTACTATCTAAAGCATACCAGGTGGAAAGACAAAGATATCAAGGGCTATATGGATCTCATCCCGGACCTTACCGAGGAGCAGCGAACGAGGGTCCAGGAAATCCGGTTGAGCTTTCTTCCCCATGTCGAGAAAATCCGCCAGGAGCTTTGTACGAAGAGAATATCTCTTGCAAAGGCGCTCTTTTCAGAGCCAACCGACAGGAGAAGCGTCGATCTTATCGCCCAGTCGATATTGGAGTCTCAGTCGGAACTCGAACTGGAAGTTATCGAGCATATACTGGAGGAAAAAGAATTACTCAGCTCCGAGCAGCAAAGGAGTTTCTACGACATTATTCTACAACAGTTCGCTCACGGCGGATTAGGGGTCCATGACGTCAAGCAGCGAAGAAAATTCTAGCGGCGAGTTTTACGCTGATTCAGGGGCGGCTGCAATTCTCCCCTGAAATCAGGAGCAACGCGGGTCCCTATCTGTTTCATGGATATCAATACCCAAACGGGTGACATCATTAATGTGGAGCGAGTCGGAACAGCCACTGCGTGGAAGAGTGTTCCCACCCCTGCCATTTAACCTTTCGCAGATCGGGCATTGGAATGGACGAAATAGTCTATTTACCGATTGGAATCATCAGATCACCCTTTAAGACGGTCGAAGGCGCCCCCATTCAGCCCGTGGGCGCCAGAGGGGTGCGAGGCAGCATCGAGCTCAGGAGGGAGTTCCTTGCAGGACTAAAGGACCTCGATGGCTTTTCCCATATCATTTTAATTTACCACTTCAGCCTCTCTGAGGGCTACGCTCTTGAAGTAAAGCCTTTTCTGGACGACCAGCTTCACGGAGTATTCGCCACAAGGGCGCCTAAGCGTCCGAACCCTATTGGAATTTCCGTCGTCAGACTGATCGGGATCGAAGGAACCCTCCTTTGTGTCGAAGATGTAGATATTGTCGATGGAACGCCGCTTTTGGACATAAAGCCCTATGTGCCCCAATTCGATTCGAGGGAAACGAATCAGATCGGCTGGCTCTCGAACAGAGTTCAGGCAGCGGAGCAGCTCAAAGCGGACGAACGCTTCAAGTGAGTTCGCAGATGATACTTCGAGCGACAGAGTCGATCATCAGAAGGCTCGTAAGGGTTGGGGCCGGAGTGATCTACCATGCCAGGAGGAGGTATGTCCATGTTGCGCGGGCTTTTCCACTCACCCGGCATGACCGAATTCCATTCGCCAGAGCCTGCCACCTGGTGGCCGGCGAAACGAGTTCGCCAACTGCGGGAGGAGGTGTGCGCGGAATTGCAAAAGCCGGTCTCATTGACGTTTCAGTTGCATATTCTATTGGGAAAATTGTATCGTGTTGGTGATTTCAGGAGTGCCGCGGAGGTTTGCCGGGCAAAAATCCGATCCCAACATGCAGTTTGGATGCGGAGCGCAGGAGTTGATGCATTATTCCACCTGATGCGTCATTTTTCGCCGTATAACCGCGAAAGGCAGTGACGCCTATCAGGATAGTCACGTACCAACCATCGAATGCCAGGCACTGTGAGCCATTATTAAAGCAATACAGGGTGGGTGATTGTATAGAGGGAGTAATGGGTATAAGAACAAAGTTGGAGCCAGTGATAACTCAGAGAGTTGAATGGGCAGATACACTAAAGGCTATTGGCATTTTCCTTGTGTTCCTAGGACATTTACAGTTATCCAATAAGCTAGTGATTAGCTACATCTATTCATTCCATATGCCTCTATTCTTTTTTGTTTCTGGATTATTTTTTAAGTATTCGGATGTAACAAATGGGTTTAAAAGCTTCTTTATAAAAAAGTTACGTACTCGCATGGTTCCTTATGTGCTGTTCGGCATACTCACATATTGCATATCTATAATGCCAATATTATTAAGCATATTTTCAATATACAACAGGTCGCAGTCTATTCCAGGAGATTTATACACTCCTTTGGTCAAGCCTTTAGTCGGAATGATCTGTGGGACTCTGTCTGATGGACGGTTCAGCCTGACGCACAATGTTTTATTATGGTTTCTTACGTGTCTTCTAATGGTTGAAATGTTATTTTTTGCAATAACGAAGATAGCTCATAACAAACCATCGACTATAGTGTTAATTTTAGGCTTATTCTCAATTCTAGGATATCTTGAGTCTATTTACTGTCCAATTCGACTTCCATTCAGTACTGATGTGGCTCTTACGGCTGTTGTGTTTTATGGATCAAGCTATGTTTTACGTGATAAGCTACAGCCGTCAAGGCTGGCATATGTTATTGCTGTGATATGTTTGCCTATCGGGCTTGTGACATGTTATCTCAATATCGATTACCTTGGCATAAAAGCAATTGCAGGCCGTCATATACAGTGGGTGGCGATGGGACATAATTATTATGGAAATATTGTGTGGTTCTATATTGCAGCATTATCTAATATCTATCTATACATACATGTATCGAAATTCTTGCAATGGTTTGGCATAAAGCATTTGCGATATGTTAACTTTATTGGTGAAAATAGTCTTATTTTCTTTTTATTGCAATACAGTGCATTCTTAGTAGTTAACATTCTATTATATCGGGTGTTACGAATGTCGATGTATCCTGGTGAAGTAAGTGTCGTATATGGATCTCTTGTAACGTTAGTAGCCCTGATTCTGTTATGCCCGGTGTCGTATATAATAAGCCGTTATTTGCCATTTATGACAGGAAGAAATACTGTTAAGCTGTTAACTAGAACTGATGTATTGTCTTGCCCGCTTGAGAGTGTCAAGGACCAAACGGCCTAGCTGGAGATATCTTGGTTCATGAGTGGGAAACCGGGACAGGAGCGGGACAAACTCTCAAAATCCCTCATATAATAAGTTAAGGGGTTACGGATGTCTCCGTGACCCCTTAAGCTTTCTATATTTTGTTACGCGCCCAAGGTGATTCGAACGCCCGACCTACGGATTCGTAGTCATTCACCCCGAGCTTCACGAACTCCTCATCAGTACGCAAGTTACGGAAATCACGCGATTTGAATTTTCCACATTTTAGCACATTTTCCACCTTTTGGCAGATTTTGGAAATGTTTCTCACACGGATTCTCACACAGAAAACCTACCTATGAGTGGCGCCCGATTTTCGTATCGGGGGATTGCGACTACACAGATACATGCCAAAGATCGTCCACCGGGTTGTCCACTCAAGATGCATCGACTGATCGATGCAACATTATTTCCTCACTTCCACATTTCCTCATTCGACAATCCGGGCGCTCACCAAGCAAGTCTCCCGGGAGATTTGAATAGATGCGTTCATTCCTCCTTGACTGCTCTATCCTTGCCTCCCAACAGCCGGTGCGGTATATCTTCCTTTATCCGGCAAGCCGCTGATTAGATTTATCCGGCTTTACAGGCTCTCACGCTCGCAGCTACTTGCAGTTTTCGAATGATCCAACCTGTGAGCCAGTGTAAAAGGCCCTTATGATGTTCAAACCCTCAAGAGGGGGCGAAGCTTGAAACTGAGGCTTTCCGTCGTATTTTTTTTGATCCTGTGCGCACCGGCTCCTGCCAATGCCGCCTCAATTGGACTGGCTTGGGACCAATGCAATGATCCGGGGGTAGTTGGCTACAGAATACATTACGGCGCGGAGGCAGGCAATTATACAAAAACAGTTCAGGTGGAAGGAAGGCTTACTTCCAAGGCTGTCGTTGACAACCTGGAAGACGGAAAGACGTACTTTTTTGTGATAACCTCTTACAATGCAAAAGGAGAAGAATCAGCATACAGTTACGAGTTGAGCAATGCTCCAGGGAAAAATCAAAACCAAGGAAAACGGCCCCTCGCCGGGCCGTCTCGCGGAGCATCGAGCGCCTCGAGAACGCCCAGAGCAGCGAGGGTGTCGCCAGGCAGCGATGCCGCCGCCAACCGGGCGGCCTCACCCAAAAAAATACCCTCTTCAAGAAGGGTCGCCAAGACCCCTGAGGGCAAGATACTGCCTTCAAGATGAAGCAGGCCGGGGCCGAGAGATTGCAGGGCGTCGCAATCGAGTTCACTCCACACTACGACGCCTTCAGCCTCTCTCCAGCTCTGCGGAAATCAGCCCTTATGCCGATAATTTTCTGTTCGGACGATCTTTTTGCGTAGAAATACCCTATCTCCCATGCAGGAATCTTGAATTGACCTTCGCCCGAGCGATCCACAGCATCATTTGGCGACAGGCTTGCCCTGCTCGAGGTCGTATATCGGGCTGACCTTGAGATCGCCTGTCAGAAAGTCCTCGGGTTTTTTCGAAATCAGATTGCCTCCAATTTCGATGAACCGAAGCTCGGCGTCAACGTGGAATCCATTCTGGGCCGCCTTTTGCAAAAGTGTTCCAACCGCTCCGTATTCCTCCTGCGCCTTGCTCTTATGGAAAATCTCGCGCCATTCCATCCACTGGTCGCCTTTGCACTGGGAGCGGTCTACGAAAATGAAATATACAACTTTCCCAGGGCAATCTTCTTCCAGATAAAGGGTATATTCAAAGGGATCGGACGGGTTCTTCCGGTTTTTGATCCGCTCTTTTTGGCCGTCTTCGATGAGCCATGCGGCCGGACAGGACCGGGATTTCCAGAAGTCTTTGACCTTTCCGAAAACGAATTGCGGCTCGATTTCATCCGCTATGAAGTTGCCGTTCAAAAAAGTCTCCGGGGGCGCGAATTCGGAGAGACTGTTAAGATCGCGCAACTTGGCAGCCCCATCGCTTATCGCCAAAACCGTGCTATAGGTGATGAGAATCCCACAAATCGCGAGAAGAATGATTAAAGCCTTAGACATAGCTCCTCCATTACCTTTTGGTTCCGGTTCACGTGTGAAATACCATACGGCCCTCATGTCGAGTTGCCTGGAATAATGTGTCAGCTTGTGCTCAATCCATCCTAACCGCTTGCGTACATCTTCGCCGATCTTGAAACCAAGGACGTCTCCAGCACTACCGCTCAACTGCTTAAACATGACGCCATGTCAGTTTGCCATAATCGCTACTTAGTTTCCATCCGGAAAGGGTCCTTTTCCGCCCTGGCGGCGTCAATTTTCGGGGTTTCTTGTGCGGCGTACCGCTGTACGCCTCCGCGTAACCCCTTGATTTCCTTGCCAAGACGAAAAATGCCTCCTTTCCAGCTCGGAAACTGCCAGTCTCTTATCCGAGGTTTCCGGATGGAGACTACTTAAGTTTCTGAACCCGATCGCCAGACATCTTCTTATTTCGGTCTACGCCAGAACTGGCCGGTTTTACCTATTTCGACGAGCGTTGCGACCAATTCCTTCCTGTATTCTCGACTTCGGGACACATAATCCGGGTCGAGACGCTTGCGGAAATAAGTCACCGAGAAGAGTTTCACCAAATCGGCAAGAGCTATTATCCCTTCCTCAGTACCTTCTTTGAATTGTGCCCAACTGTGGATATGATCTTCCGACCGGAAGAGATTCATTGTGCTTCAGGCATACGGGAGGTTGTCCCACCATTGCCAGAAAGGAACCGCCACATAGGCGGCAATGCCTTCCGGATCGGCATGAAGTATGCTCCCATCTCGAATTTCTATGCTAATGGGGAGCCCACAGTCGAGACAAGGGCTATCGACGCGAACCGTCTTACCTGGAAAAAGCCAGCAGACCGCCAGCGATTCAAAACCTCACTGGCCGAACCACTTCTGCTGACCGTCCACAGTAATCCTGTACTGAGTGGGTAGGTTGTTGAACGGGGCGAAAGAGGTAATCAAACTTGTATTGGGAAACAGCCATCCTGGAATGCCTGCTGCAAACAAGTCGTGTACGGCCTTTCGGCCCTCTTCCATGCTAAGGCCTAACTCGCCGGCAATTTCGGTGTAGTGTGGGGCCACACCGGTTTCCACCATTCGTTTCATTATGATTTGGAAGGTCTTGTCTAACATGGTCGGATCACTCATGGCATTTGCCTCCTTGAGCTGACAGTTAAGCCGGGATCATGCCTTTTTCTTCCGAAGTCTCGTCCGATTCGGTTTGCCGGCTTTCACAGTCTTAGTAGCCGCTGCGAGCATGCTGTCCTCTTCGAAAGTCCGTTTCCGTAGCGTGGAATATATCACAGAACGGCGGGAAAGAGGGTTTTGACCTGCGAATGGGTTGTGATGTCCATTTCTCTTCCAGGTCCTGAAAGAATCTTCGATCAGAAACGAGCTGTCGGTTATTCAACCGGCAAGGAAACCTAAACTATTCAATACAGTTATGTGGAACTTGCCCTCTAACTGTAAACCGGGTAAGGTATCCTCGGCCAATGAGCTACAATGGTGAGGAATAGATATGTCGCATGCAAACACACAGGATCTCGCCCGCTATGTTACTGACCACTGGGGCGATACTCGGTTTAATGAATTGAGCAGGGTAATCGATTGCGGCCCTGAGGATTCTCTGCCTAATCAGAACACTCTCGATCATCTCATCTCATGTTGTTACCAGGCAAGCCTTATGAGAGAGGAAGACAGACCAGTGCGGTTCCGTCTCATTTTGAGAGAGCCCGGCTGTTTCGACAGTAAGGATGGGCCACCTACCGGCCTGCATCGACTTCCGTTTAGCGAGCCGCAACCTTTTGATGAGTATGCACTACAGAGGCTATCTCCCGCGACCGATTTTTATCGATCTCTGATTGGAGTAAGACATGGCGCTCAAGAGGGTCTGCAAATCTGGGGTATTGTCCACTCCGGGTCTCGATGGGTCCAAAATGCATACGGCGGAAGGCTCCACCCGAAAAATGTCCCGCGTGCGACCACGAGTCAAATTATTTTCAGATTAAATGCGAAGAATATTAAAGGAGGATTTATGGTTTCAAAGATTCTTGTGCCGACAGATGGTTCAAAGACAGCTCAAAAGGCAGTCAGGTATGCGGTTGACCTTGCAAAACAGTTAAATGCCTCGGTAATTGTCCTGAGCGTTATTGATAATCGCTCGTTTATAGCCCAGACAGTTTCTGCCGTGGATACTCCAACGCATGTAATAGAGCCTATCGAGGATTATCTGCGCGAGGCTGCCAAAGGGTATGCTGGAGAGATAGAGAAGCTGTGTGATAAAAGTGGCGTCCAATCAGAGACTGTTATAACGACAGGGCATCCTGTTGAGAATATTGTGAAAGAGGCTAAAAAGTCAAAGGTAAATCTCATTGTTATGGGTTCCCATGGTAGAAGTGCTTTAGCAGCCTCAGTACTTGGCAGCGTTGCCTATGGAGTCATTCATAACGAGACAAAGGTTCCTGTACTCATAGTGCGATGAGGCTGATAGTGGGCATCTCGCCTTCAATGCTGACGTTGTGAAAAACGGCGAAGATGTTCTCATTAGCGGATTCGGGAAATTCTCCATGAAAGAAAAACAGCAGCGTACAGGGAAGAATCCCCACACGGGTAAGTCGATAACTCTGCCGCCGAGGAAGGTAGTGACTTTCAAGTGCTCCGACGTTTTGCGGGCTGAGATGAATGGGGAGGGTGAATGAAGGATATAAAATTACGAGCCGCAGCTTGGGAAGATCGGGAAAGGCGAGTCATGGTTTTAGGTGGAAAATGACGCCGGATCGCTTCGCTACACCATAAAGGGGCGTCAGCTTCACAGCATTTCTGCCGAATCCTCCAATTGATCTCACTCCGATTCAGATATAATGGGCGGCGAAAAGATGAATGAAACGGTTCATGTACGTGTCCTATACTCGCAAGGATGTCCCAATGCTTCCCTTGCGATCGATCTCATTGAAAAAGTGGGAAAGGAAATCAGGCATCGTGTCGCCATTGACTGGAGTTTAAGGAATAGGCCTTCCTGATAGCCACTTTATTGTGTAAATACAATACCTTGCACATCTTCTCTCCGTAAGACCCCTGCCAAGAGAAGCTTTAGTGGGAAATAATTCAAAAATTTCAGTGGCATGTCATTTTTTTCTTGACATCGTACGACCCTTATGCCATGGTCTCAACATGGCGCACATACACAAAAAAATTAAAAATGGAAGACCCTGTTATTACGTAAGGGAAATGGCCCGCGTTGACGGAAAGCCCAAAGTTGTAAACCAGGTCTACTTGGGCAGCCCCGAGCGCATAATGCAAATGGCGACCGGTGGGCGGGGTGGACCGATCAGGATTGCTGCCCAGGAGTTCGGAGCGCTGTGGCTTGCAAATCTCATTGAACAGGATATCGGGCTTGTATCGATTATCGATTCCGTGCTGCCAAGGAAATGCATCGAGAAGGGTCCGACAATTGGAGAATACTTCCTCTACTCGGTTTTCAACCACATGATTGATTCTTGCTCAAAGAGCTCTCTTGGTGAGTGGTATAGGGGCACTGCCATCCAGAGTATACGCCCGGTTGATATTGAGGCCCTCAATTCACAACGGTTCTGGGAAAAATGGGATCGGGTGAAAACTAAGGATATAGAGGAGATAGCCTCCCGCTTTTTTGAAAAGATTGTTGCATTAGCGGCCCCGGAATCGGGATGCTTCCTTTTTGATACAACAAATTATTACACCTTTATGGCAAGCGATACGGACTCTGAGTTGGCCCGGCGAGGGAAGAACAAAGAGGGGCGGGACTGGCTCCGCCAGATCGGCGTGGCTTTACTGGTCTCCCGCGACCACCAGATGCCTCTTTTCTACAAAGAGTACGAGGGAAACCGGCACGATTCGAAGCTCTTCAACCGCATTATCGAGCAGGTCCTCTGCGCCATGGAGAAAGTACCGGCAACCAGCGGCGAGTTGACTATCGTTTTTGACAAGGGCATGAACTCCGAAGACAACATCGCGGCAATCGACAGCAGGGATAATATCCATTTTATAACCACCTATTCGACCTTTTTTGCAGAAGAACTGGCCCGAATAAAGCTCTCGGAGTTTAGTGCCGTAGATACGGTAAAGAACCAGGAACTGGTGGCCTCGGGTCGCGAGGATGATCAGATCGCTGCATACAGGACCTCAGGGGAGTTTTGGGGGAAGGAACGCAGGGTGGTGGTCACTCATAATCCCATAACCGCCGCAAAGCAAAGATATGCATTCGATAAGAAGCTCCTGGAGATCCAGGATGTCCTCTTCTATCTTCGGAGCAAAGTGCAAACCCAGGACTCAAAATGGGTGAAACCCGGCCGGATCGAAAAGCACTATGCCGATGTCTGCGAGCGGGTGCATCTTCCCAAAGACCTCTATGATCTATCCGTTGAGCAGGAAAACCGGAAATGGAAACTGATCTTTCGGAAAAACCATTATCGGATCGGCAGATACATCGAACGATTTGGAAAAAATATCATAGTAACGGATCACATGGACTGGACGACTGACGAAATTGTGAAGGCGAGCCTTGATCGCTACATGGTCGAGAAAGCCTTTCGGCAGACAAAAGACGACGATCTGGTAAGTATCCTGCCGCTACGGCACTGGACTGACGGCAAGATCCGTTGCCATATTCTCACCTGCGTCATAGCCCTGACGTATATTCGCATAATCGAGAGCAGGCTCAGTCGAGCCGGCCAAAAAATCAGCGCCGCCACAGCGATGAAGCAAATGCAAAGGCTTCATTCCTGCCTCTACTGGACCACCAAGAAAGGAAATCCCGCCAGGCTCATCGAGGAACCCACGCAGCTCCAGACAAAAATTATCAAGGCGTTTGGATATGAATTCGAGGGTGGGGTCTTACAAAATTCGAACTGATATCTTGTTGTATTGATTGCCTTTTTGGTGCTTTTTGCCCCAAGATTCCTTAAACTCCTGATTGAGACAGTGCTGGTAACTTTGCAGGAGATGGCGGTTGAGTTTCGCTTTCTTGGCAGTCCAACGGTCCAGATCAACGGGCTTGATATCGAGCCAGCGGCACGTGAGAGTGCGGCATTCGGCTTTGGGTGAAGACATTATGGGGTATCGGGAATGCCTTCAGAAGAGATGATAACTAATGCGGTATTTGAAGCAATCCAGCAGGGATGAAAGATCAGCTTCCGGAGGCATCTCATATCCTTGACAGTCTCTTTATAGTGTTTAACTTTCAGTCGGACCCCAAGAGGTCGAAGTACGAGGCCCAGTGAACATGCTCGGCGGAAATACTCACCGGAAAGAAGAAGCGCAAAGCTTCTTTGGGGAAGTTGATAAAAAAGCCGAGATGAATCAATTGTGGTAAAGCTGGGCAGCTGAAATGGTCACTTGGGGTCCAAACTTTTTCAACTTAACCCATCCTGCGAATTAGTCTCTCCTGATCAGGGCTTGATATAAGCGTTCAGCCCAATGGTAACCGGTTTGCCGTTTACCTCGGCAGTAGTAACGGTATTCCCGTGCGTGCTGGCCACGACGAGGGTCTTGCCGGATGAAGACCGTGTGGGTTCTTCCAAGTCGATCTCTATGTAGAGTTTCTTGTCTTTGATTTCGACTTTCATAGCCATGAATGGTTCTCCTTTGAATTTACTTGCGGATCAGCCCGACCGAAATCGGCTCGGATTTCTTTGGGCCAAAAACAGAATGGCCGGAAATTGCTTCTCCAGCCCTTCGGATTCCTCTGTGGATGAGCAGTTAGAGCTTCTTTACTCTTGACTGCCGATGGTCCTTTGGCGCCCTGCTCAATTTCGAAGCTGACACGATCACCTTCCGAAGGCTTTTAAAACCCTCACCTTCGATGGCGCTATGGTGAACAAAGACATCTTTTCCGTCTTCAGCCGTGATAAATCCGTAACCCTTTCTGATCGTTGAACCACTTTACTGTACCTTGAGGCATTTTTCTGATTTCCTTTTGAATTGTGTTAGTTGCACGTACATTTCCGGGGCTAAGATAGTAAAACAAGGGAACTGGCACAAGCCAAAAGAGCCGGGATATTTTGAAATGTGCAAATCCTTTCATCTTTTAGAAATAGCCGATCTCCCATGCGGTCCCATCATCCACCTGAGAACCATCCAGAAGGGCGATCAGGAGGTCGGCATCATGATGTTCCGAAGGTCGCCGCATCCTCACCGCTCCAACCGCTGCTGAGCTGAGACTCCATTTGATCGGTGCAAAGGCGCTCAAGCTGTCAGCGGCCTATTCGCTTATGGGGTCCTCGGTGTAGAAGTCCTGCCCATGCTCCCCGGCCTTAGCCTCAAGATGAGCAATCCACCCGTTGACACGATCCTCACCATAGGTTTTCTTCCATGCATGAAGGATCAGAGCCAAGGGGATGTCCGGGTAGCTTCCAAGATATTCCAAGTATTCCATGTATTTCTGATTGTCCAGATTGTAGACATGAAAAATTGAATCTTCCAGACCATTGAATTCGAGCGGCAGAACCCTGTGCCTGTGACAGAGTTCCTTGTTAAAGGTCGGTGTTGCCTTGACCCATTTGGCCCGCAGATAGAATTCAACAAATCCGTGGTAAACAAAAAAGTCGGACCCGAGGTAGTCGAAAAGTTGTTTGGTGGCCAGATGGTTTCGCACTGTAGCAAAGCCAACCCTGGAAGGGATTCCGCACGCTCGCCCGAGTGCGCAAAGCAGAGCGGCCTTGGGGATACAGAAGCTTTTCTCGCGAGCCAGAACGTAGCTAGCTCGGTAGTGTTCCGGACGATAGAAGGGAGCATAAGGATCGTAGCGGATTCCGTCACGAACCGCGAGATAAAGCTGTACGGCTTTTTCCACGGCATCGCGGCATCCTCCCGCCACCAGATGTGCGTAGTTGCGAATGACTGCGTTGTCGCTGTCTATGATTGATGTTGGTCTAAGATAATCTTGCATGTCAAGCATGTTGCAAAAGATCGGCTAATTTCCTGCGCATAATCTTGCCCTTGCTCGTTTTGGGCACATCATCCAAAAAATAGACACCTCTCGGAACTCTTGGCTATGT
Source organism: uncultured delta proteobacterium (assembly GCA_963727975.1). Classification (GTDB taxonomy): domain Bacteria; phylum Desulfobacterota; class Syntrophobacteria; order Syntrophobacterales; family Syntrophobacteraceae; genus SbD1. The sequence continues at coordinate 96,009 of CAVSIN010000009.1, forward strand.
TCTGTCGCGGCATTTTTTCTTTTACCGCAATAGCCGACCATATTAAACCTCCTTCTTCTTCCGAAGTTTCGTCCGCTTCGGTTTGCCGGCTGTCACAGTCTTAGTGGCCGCTTTCGTGGATGCTGCCGCTTTCTTTTGCCTTCTCGCTTCAATATATTTCTGCAGCTTCTCAGGCAGTCCTCTCTTTTTCGCTGCTTTGCTTCGGGCTTTGGTCAATGACTTTGCCGACAGAGGGGTCCTCATCGAAAAACCGTATTTCTGCCGGTACTCTTTCTGGTTCATGCCGTGGGAAACGAGATGTTTCGACGTAAGCTGCCTCATCTCGGCGCCACATTCGAGACAGACTACCTTATCGTTCCGGATAGAATCTGCTGGGCTGAGCTTGGTTGCGGCTACTTCCTCTGTGGGCGACTGAATAAATTCGATGTCGATTCCAGCCGCCTCAGCCTTTTGCATCTCCTGAAGAGTGCTGAAGACCTGCCGAAGAGATAAACTGATATCGGCGGCTGTCATGGGCGTTAAGGATACTTGGGTCTGGACAATCTCTGAAGCGATCTCGATGAGTTTTTTGGGCATTGGGAATCCTTGGTCGGAAAGGTAAACGGAAAACTTCAAAGTTCAGGGTACTGAGATTTTAATAGGTTAGGATATGAATGCAATGTTTTTCGAATCCGCTTGCGGCAGATGGCGCCATTAAGCTGCGGTTTATCCCCGCCAATCTCTTTGTTAAACATGTAGATGACCGGCTTTCCCAACGCTCTTGCAAACCCTGCTTCCCAATACGCACCATTATTATGATGGGATAATTCAGCGATAACAAACCTCGACAACCTTATGTCAACTTCAAGCCTAGCATGAATATTCCCTGCTTTTGGGTTGTTACTAAGAGGATTTGATAGGTCAAATCCCGTTTTTTTCACAGCAGGAACAATGGGGCCAACCCCACTGGACTGGACAGGGCGCCAGTTGTTTCTTCAGGATCTTGTGAAACTCCTAGACCCTATTCCGATTCAGCTTTCTTCGAATAGTCGGTTTATGCCTCATGGATACAAATCGCCGAAGGAAGCTCGACTTGAAACCTTCGGCCCTAAATGCATTAGAAACGATGCGTGGAGAGAGCTCCGAAAATGGCGGCTAATCCACAAAGAAGGTGTAAACACCCCTAAAATCAATAGGCTAGCAATAAGTCTGCTAGCCTATTGATTTTACTCACGCGCCCAGGGCGATTCGAACGCCCGACCTACGGATTCGTAGTCCGGCACTCTATCCAGCTGAGCTATGGGCGCAAAGCTGTTTTAATTTTTAACAAGAAATCGTGCTGAATGCAAGATAGAGATTCAGCAACTGAGGCAAGACGGGGAATGGCCGGGCATGGCAAAGAGATCAAGACAACCGGCCCATTGAATTGAGAGACGCTCTACGAGAAGCCGCTCCATGCCGGCATAGTCGCACAGGCGGCCGGGCCAAAAGCCGCCCGGCCGCCTGGCTCAAATACTATCCAATCAAGGCCAGGTCACCCCGAGTATTGAAGTTGCGCCGTCGAGAGGGGTAAACCGAGTCCATGTATATCCGTCGTATTCAAAAAGTCCGCCGCCGGGGCGAATGGGCGCGCTAGGAATCAAGGATCTTCGTCTACGTTGCAGATTCGCTGGAAATAAAGTCACGGGCGGAGACGACCCTGGCGTAAAGTCCGTTCAGAGCAGCTAGAAAAGCCGACTGAACGTGCGCCGCAGGGACAGTTGCGCCCGCAAACGAGAGCTGTCTTGTCGCGCAGGCATCGTGCACGAGCGTGCAGGCAAGGCCAAAGTCGAATGCGGCGCGCGTCGTTGCGTCAACGCACATGTGAGTCATCATGCCGGCTATTACAAGCCGGGTGACGCCCTCCTTTTCGAGAATCGCCCTCAGGGGCGAATCGCGGAAGCTGTTCGGATAGTTTTTTTCTATGAGGGCTTCGGTAGAAAGAGGCTTCACGTTTTCGTGAATTTCGGCCCCCCGGGAGCCCGGTAGAAAGAAAGTAGCCCCCGGCCGCACAGACACATGACGGACATGAATGACCGGCATGGCCCTTTTCCTGAAGAAATAGAGGACCTCACGGGCGCGCAGGCTTGCCGGCACGCTGCCGGAAACCTCCATGTTCCCCCCGGGGAAATAATCGTTCTGGATATCGATCAAAAGAAGCGCCGCAGCCATATCTTTACCTCCAAAGGTGAAATGATACTAAGTTGCGTTCATGATAGCATCAAAAGATAGATTCTTAAAAGCGCGGGGAGCTGCGTCCTCACAAAAGATCGGACGCGAACTATAAGCGTCAAACGCGGGTTCGTACGTTCAACGCGAACCCGAACGTAGTGAGGGTTCCCCCCCCTTCCGCCTGGCGGAGCCTCGAGATCTATATGGCGCTGCGGCGGCGGCCCCGCGCATGCGGTGGCTTGCCGCCGACAGCGCCGAGCGCTCGGTCTTGCGCGCTTAGCGCGCAAGACCGAAATCCTGGCGGGTGCGGGGGAAACTTTCCCCCGCTCAGTTTGCGGTTATTCGCCGCTCATTTAACGCAGCTTGGCATCACTGCCCTTACAGCCTCCCCGACCTCAGGATGGAGGCGATCAGCCACACTCCAAGAAGGGTGGCGACCGCGTAACCGCTTACTCCCAGAATTGCCGTCAGCGAAACGGTTTGGAGGCCGAGAAAGTCAAACGTAAACTCCATGATTTTCTGGCCGGAATTTAGAATCATCGCGCCGGCAATGATCGACGCCGCGATAATGATTCCGACAGTCAGCCGGTTAACGCCTTTTTCGACTTGGGACCGCGCCTCCTCCATGCCCGTATGGCGAAGTTCTATCTGCTGTCTGCCGGCGGCTGTCTGCCTGAGGATGTCGTTGAGATGTTTGGGGATAGTCCTTGCATAGCCGCTGAGCGCGCGGCTCTCCCGATCGAGATTTCTCAGGATGCTCTGGGTGTTCAAGCCTCGTTGGAGGAGTTTTTTGGCAAAGGGCTTTGTCACCTCGAGGATGCTCGCGTCGCTGCCAAGTATCTTTCCGAGCGCCTCGGTCTGGATGAATGTTTTGAGAAGCAGCAGCAGATTTCTTGGAAGCCTGATGTGGTATTTCAGGACAATATCCATCAGTTGGTCGTAGACGTCTTTTACGGAAATGTGCTGAAGGGACCGGCCATAGAAGGATTCGCTAACGTCCTTGAGATCGCTCCGGAACGCTACAAGGTCCATATCCTCGTTTATGAGCCCTGCGTCCATCAGGGCATCCATAACCATGTCGTAGTCGTGTTCGGCGTATCCCAGAAAGAGGTTGGCGATCTGGCGCATCATCTCCTCGTCCAGATAGCCGGTTATGCCGAAATCCACGAGGCTCACCCGCCCGTCGTACATCACTATTGTGTTTCCGGGGTGCGGGTCGGCATGGAAAAAGCCGTAGAGCATCAGTTGGCGGGAAAAGGAGCGCAACCCGATCATCGCCACCTCTTTAGGGTCGATTCCAGCCGCGCGGATCTTCTCGACCTGGTCCATCTTTATGCCTTCGATGTGCTCCATGACCAGCACGGACCTGGTAGTGTAGTCCCAATGGACCTTCGGGATGTAAATCTCCTTGACCTCCTCGAAATTGACGGCGAACTTTTCAATGCTTCCGGCTTCGATCAGCATATCGAGTTCGCGGGCTATATTGCGCTCGAATTCCCGGACCAGATTGATTGCGCCGATGACCCTGCCGATTTCGAGCGCTTTTTCAGCCTTTCGGGCCAGAAAATACATCAGGCGAAGGTCCTCTTTTATGCGGCGGTCGATTCCGGGGCGAATGATTTTGACCGCGACCTTCTCACCCGAATGCAGCTTTGCTATATGCACCTGGCCCAACAGAGGCCGCCGCGATGGATTTCTCGTCGAATTCGGCGAAGATTTCCAGCAGGGGCCGTCCGATCTCTCGTTCGATAACCGCCTTGACCTCCTCGAAAGACACCGGAGGCACCATGTCCTGGAGCTTCTTGAATTCAGCTATGTATTCGGGAGGGAAGATGTCGGCCCGGGTGCTCATCAGCTGACCCAGCTTTACAAAACTCGGCCCCAGTTCCTCGAGGACCAGCCGGATGCGGCGGGCGGACGGGAACCCGCTTCGCAGAAACATCTCCCCGTCCGAGACCTCCGCGGCGGTTTTCCTGCCGCTTAGCACCCTTTCGAGAAGGTCTCCAAACCCGTGTTTGACAAGGACACCGGTGATCGCGCCAAACCTTCCAAGTCCTTTAAGTCCGTGGATTCCCTCTGGAGATTTTCATTTGATTTCCTTACGGATATCGGAGACAGGATATGAAAAGCAGGCTCGGAAGCCGGATACCGGAATCGCCCTCCTCATCCGATATGCGATATCCGTATTGCTATTCACCCCATGTTTGCCGGCTTCGTACGATTTTCTTCTTTACCCCGGCCCACGTATCGGTCAGCAGAAAAGATTTTTCCCATTTTTCGAGGAAAAGAAGATACATTTCATAAGGAATGGAAAAAGTCATCTCGTCGGTTTTCAAGAACTTTCTGTCCGAGGGGTCCCAGCCTCCGAGAACGGCCTTCATTGCTGCCCTGTTTCAGGTAGTGCAGGGGCCATGTGACAACGTAGCTGCACCCCGCGCCGAACGGTGAGGCAACTACTTCGAAATCCTCGGTGACGAACGCGGCGAGCGTGCACAAACCGGCCATCGTCTCACCCCGAGCAAAGAAAGTGACAATTTCAGGCGATTCATTCTCTTTGAACAGGCTGAGCGGTTTGAATACGCAGAACCTGGCGGGGGCCGGCCGGGGTTGCAGTTCATTGAAAAATCGCCGTGTCAACCTCCGGTGAGGGAAGGTAGCGTTCACCGTCGAGCCGGCCCGGGATGCCGGTTGAGATGTAATGGGCAATGAATTCGAGCTGTGGCTTGTGGAAGCCGAGGTGGAATGAACCGCCTATGCATCCGAAGCGCCTGGCTTCGAAATAGGCGGCGGACTTTTTCTTTCGGGCAAGCCATATATTGCCCATTACGCACGACCAGTTCTGAAACAGCGCAGAAAAGTCGATCTCGCCCCGCTTCTCCATCTCGTAGGAGAACACGGCGCCCTCCTTCGGCACGAACCCGCTCTCAGGCTCCACGTCGGTATAGAAGACGCCAAAAGGTTCTTCGAAGTACCCGAGAGCGTCCAAAAATGCAGCCGGCCGATCACTCATACGATCTCCTTCGATCTTGATACTATTTTCCCGCAGTCTCTTGCTTTTTGCACCAGATATTGCGCGAAGGCGTTGTTCCAGTTAAACTTCGAGCCTCTTCGCGCATCATTCGCGAGCTTCGTTGCGATAAAATCATGCTCATGGCCGTCGAAATCGGCAATCATAGGAGGAGGAAGACACCGGCCCCGGGCATCGCATTCAGGATGAAGCCACCGGGGACGGTGACGGGATTTGACTCAAACGTCTAGTAGCGTCGATAAGCCCAGTGTCCGGGCACCCATTCACCATGCTTGTTATAATGGCCGCGGACCCACGCTCTATAGCGATATGGCGGGGCGGCGTAATATGCGGGCGCCGGACGGGGATAACCGTAGTAGTAAGGCCGGGGATAACCGTAGTAGTAAGGTCCACAATAGGGACAAAAAGGAGCGGTTGCAATAGCTGCTGCGGTTCCCACAGCAGCGGCCGCCACAGCGAACGGAAAGAGGAGCGGGTTGCAGAAATAGCAATCAGCATTCGCAGGCGTGGCCGGAACAAGCATGAAAAGAGCCAATCCGATGGACGCCAAAATGATGAATTTCCTTGTGCGCATCTTTGCCTCCTGATGAGTCGCGGTCAATAACGTTTTTCAACAATCTATGACCAAAAGACGTATCAGCTTTTGAATTAGTCTACTCCGGACGCCGAAAAATTCATGACCGGCGCCTTCGGCCCCCGCTTTTCGCGCACCCTTCATTTTTTACGGTTAAACACCGTTGCGGGAATTCGAATCAGCACCAATTCTGTCGAGCTGGAGAGTCACGAATTTGAACCAATAGGGACCGGAAATTCTGATGATTTCGGCGAATGTCTGCAGCCATTTCCCCTTTGTGAAAACAGCCGTTGCGCCCAACTGGTAGCATTCCCGCAACTCCGACCAGTCAGTCGAATCGGTGAGCACCACCACGTCCAGATGACTGAGATCAGGGTCCTTTCTTATTTCCCTGAGCACTTCCCTTCCACTAAGACCGGGCATATACAGGTCCAGCAGAATCAGATCGGGGAGTTCGGGGTTTTGACTCCCGCGTATTTACCACGACCGCGCAGGTAGTCCAGCAGTTCCGAGCCGGACCCAAGTATCGTCAGGTGTGGTCCAGTTCGCTTTCATCGAGGGCCTCCTTTATGATAAAGCAATCATCCTCGTCATCGTCAACCATGACAATCGAGACTTTTCGACCCGTTTCCCACATCGCCACCTCCGCTTTCGACTCGATCAACGTTCACAGCATGTTCCAGAGCGGCATCCGGCGAGCCTCACGGTTCAAAAAAACAAAGAGATGATTGGGCAGACCTGTTCCCGCGTTGAACACGACGCCACGGGAAGCAGAATACCATTTCAGGTGACACGGTAAGACTCTTTCGGACAAGAAAACGAGGAGAAAAACGAAAATTATTCAAAAAAGTGGTTGATGCAGTTTTCTTTGCCTGTCAATCAAACGAGGAGCTTACCGGGAAATAAACTATTGACGGTGGGCAGTATTTTGTGAGAAATAGTCCACTAATTCGATGGGAATTGTTGCTTATCAGGAGAAAGCTGCAATGAAATTATCAACCAAAGGCCGATACGGCGTTCGCCTCATGTTCGATCTTGCCCTCCACGCAGGTAGACGGACCAGTTGCATTGAAGGATATTGCGGCGCGGCAGGAGATCTCGGAGAAGTACCTCTCCAATCTTATCCCCCTCCTCAAGAATGCGGGATTGGTCCATCTCGGTCCGCGGTTCCCAGGGCGGGTATACATTGGCGAGGCCGACCCGGGACATCACCTTGAAAGACATCCTGCTCGTGCTGGAAGGATCGATGTGCCTGGTCGAATGCACTGAAAAGCCCCTGCTTTGTCAACGTTCCGAGGACTGCCTTGTGCGGGACATCTGGTCCGAGGTAACCGGAAAAATGCTCGAGACGCTCGAATCCTTTACGCTGGAGGCGATGGTGGAAAGGCAGAAACTCAAAACAAGCATGGTCTGTCTTACAACATCTGAGTCTGCCGGCATTTCCATCAGGAGGAAGACACCAATGGCGACAAGCGGAAAATAGAGGATGGGGCCTGGAAACGATAGGGTTGCACGGCGGACAGGTCGCCGACCCGACAACCGGCGCGAGGGCGGTCCCGATCTACCAGACTACTTCTTACGTATTCAAGAGCACGGATCATGCCGCAAATCTTTTTGCTCTGAGAGAATTCGGCAATATCTATTCCCGGATCATGAATCCGACCAATGACGTTCTGGAACAGCGGATCGCCCTGATCGAGGGCGGAAGCGGGGCGCTGGCGGTCGCAAGCGGGCAGGCCGCAGAAACTCTGGCGCTTCTTGCCATTACTCAACCCGGAGATGAAATTGTCTCGGCTGACAATCTTTACGGCGGAACTTACCAGCTCTTTCACTACACTTTTCCCAAGCTTGGGCGCAGAGTAAAATTCGTTAATTCCGCCGACCCCGACGAAATCAAAAAAGCCCTGACGGACGCTACACGGGCCATCTATGCCGAAACTATCGGCAATCCCAAACTGAACGTGCCCGACTTCGAGGCAATTGCAAAAATCGCCCATGATGCAGGGGTACCTTTCGTTGTCGATAACACGGTCGGAATAGGCCTCGTGCGGCCGTTCGATTTCGGGGCGGACATCAGCGTCCTTTCCGCGACAAAATTTGTCGGCGGCCATGGGACTTCGATTGGCGGACTGATTGTGGACGGCGGAAAATTCAACTGGGGCAACGGCAAGTTTCCCGAATTCACCGAACCGGACCCGAGCTATCACGGCCTTAAATTCTGGGACGTCTTCGGGGACTTCCCCGGCCTCGGGAATGTGGCGTTCATAATGAAGACTCGAGTGCAATGGCTCCGCGACATTGGACCGGCCCTGAGCCCATTTAATGCATTTCTTTTCCTCCAGGGACTCGAGACATTGATCCTGAGGCAGGAGAGGCATTCCGAGAATGCTCTGCAAGTGGCAAAGTTTCTAAGAGGCCATCCGCTGGTAAGCTGGGTGAACTACCCCGGTCTCGAGGACAACCCGAACCATCCGATTGCAAAAAAATATCTCAACGGGCGTTATGGAGCGCTGATCGGTTTCGGAATAAAAGGCGGCCTGGAGGCTGGGAAAGAAATTCATCAATTCCGTCAAGCTGCTTTCACACCTTGCCAATATCGGAGACGCCAAAAGCCTGGTGATCCATCCTGCTTCGACCACGCACCAGCAACTCACCAGAGAGGAGCAGGAAGCGACCGGCGTCACTGAAGATTATATACGGCTTTCGATAGGTCTTGAAAATATTCGGGACATCATCAACGACATAAGCCAGGCGCTTGAAAAAGCGGGCGGCAGGACATAAGTGGAGAAGATAATGAGTCAAAAAGAGAGCATAGGTATCGTTGAGACCAAATCCATAACGATTTCTCCGCCGGGAGGGTTTTTGCTGGAGTGCGGCCAGAAGCTCGAAACGGTCACGATCGCCTACGAAACGTACGGAGAACTCAACCGCGAACGCACCAATGCGATCCTGATCGTCCACGCCCTTTCGGGAGACGCCAACGCAGCGGGCTTTCACCGGGGGGCCAGGAAGCCGGGATGGTGGGACGGCATGATCGGTCCTGGAAAAGGCTTCGATACCGATAAATATTTCGTTATATGCTCAAACATTCTGGGAGGCTGTAAGGGGACGACGGGGCCTTCGAGCATCAATCCCGCCACGGGAAAACCTTACGGCCTGAGTTTTCCGCTTATATCGATACATGACATGGTGAACTGCCAGAAACTCCTCGTGGATCACCTCGGCATAGAGAGGCTTCTGAGCGTCTCGGGCGGGTCGATGGGCGGGATGCAGGTGCTCTCCTGGCTGACCCGGCACCCGGACCGGGTGCGCAGCGTCATCCCCATTTCGACGGCGATCAAGCACTCGCCCCAGCAGATCGCCTTTAATGAGGTCGGACAGGCAGGCAATAATGGCCGACATCCACTGGAAGTCGGGGAACTACTACGGCGGGCCTCTTCCGGCCAGGGGATTATCGGTCGCCAGGATGGTCGGCCACATCACCTACATGAGCGATGCCTCGATGCACGAAAAGTTCGGCAGGCAGCGCAAGGACTGTATCGAACCCTTTAAGTTCGACCCCGACTTCGAGGTGGAAGGATACCTCCACTACCACGGCGAGAATTTCGTGAAAAGGTTCGATGCCAACTCTTACCTATACATCACCAAGGCGATGGACAACTTCGACGCCGCCGAGGGCGGGTCTCTCCACGAATTGTTAAGGGGGACCGATGCGAAGGTCCTTGTGATCGCCTTCAAGTCCGACTGGCTCTATCCGGCGTACCAGACCAAGGAAATCGTCAGGGCCTGCAAACTTGCAGGTCTCGAGGCCAGCTACTGCGAAATCGATTCTACCTGGGGGCATGACGCCTTTCTTGCTCGAAATAGAGGAAGAAACCCATTTGATCACCCATTTCCTGAAGAAGGTCTACAACGGCTACGAGGTAATGAGCGAATATGCCGTCTGAGTCCAATAGGCTGGACCACCGGATTATTTCCGAACTGATTGTCCCCGGCTCCTCGGTCCTCGACCTGGGGTGCGGCACCGGAGAGTTGCTCTACATGCTGATAAAGGACAGAGAGGTGCACGCGGCCAGGGCATAGAAATCGACGAACAGGCCATATACACATGCGTGGCGCGGGGCTTGAACGTATTTCACGGAGATATCGACTCGGGGCTTTCCGAGTATCCGGACCGTTCGTTCGATTATGTAATCCTCAATCAGAGCTTACAGCAGGTCAGGCATGTCGAACCGGTGCTGGAGGATTCCTTGAGAGTGGGAAAGAAGGTGATCGTCGGGTTTCCCAATTTTGCCCATTACAGCGCAAGGTTGCAATTGTTCTTCAAGGGCAGGGCGCCTGTGACGGCTTCCCTGCCATATCAGTGGTATGAAACCCCGAATCTTCACTTTCTGAGCATCTCCGATTTTTTCGCATTCTGCCGAGAAAAAGGCATTACAATCGAGCGCTGCGAGTACATTGGGAGACAGGGGGCGTCTTTCCAGGCTCCCGAACATATTTGCGCAAATCGGCATATTCGTGATTTCCAAATGAGGTTTGCTTCTCCCGGCTAAAAACAAAGTCAGCGAAGAACTCAGTCAACCTGATTGGAAGCTCGCTTATGGTCAAAGTAATCTTTAGAAACGCGGAATGGCAAATTCCGGGCAACATAATCATCCGGGAATTGATAAAAGAGTTGGGACTCAACCCCCAAAGCGTTCTGGCTGTGAGAGACGGCAAGCTGGTCAATAATGAAACCAGACTTGGAAATCAGGGCGAGATCAAGCTGATTTCCGTTATTTCGGGCGGATAGGAGCCAGGTGGGAGTTCATCGTTGCCGCAAGTGCGCAGCGGATAGCGTCATCAATATGCGCGAGCATAGGCTCGCTCTGTGTGAAGCACATTTTGTGGAGTGGGTTGAAAAGATAACGTCGAGCTTCATCAAGAAGCATCGCATGTTCGAACCCGAGGACCGGATACTTGTAGCGGTATCGGGGGGCAAAGACAGTCTGTCCCTGTGGCGCATTCTATGGAAACTGGGCTACCAGGCCGACGGGTTGTATTTGGACCTGGGGATAGATGCAGGGTGCAGCTATTCAAAAAGATCGGGCGAGCATGTCGAAAAATTTGCACAGGAAATCCTTCCCGAAGCGAAACTTCATGTCCTGGATATAGCCGGTATTTATGGAAAGACAGTACCCGAAGTGGCGGGCCGGAGAAAGGGCGGGAGAAAGAAATTCTGTTCGGTCTGCGGCCTGGTGAAACGGCATGAAATGAATCGCGTTGCTCGTGAACTCGGCTACACGGTCATTGCCACAGGCCATAATCTGGATGACGAAGCGGCTGTTCTGTTCGGGAATGTTCTCCATTGGGAACCCGAATATCTTGCTCAGACAATCGCCCGTGCTCCCGGCGGATGGTCATGGGCCTGGTGAAGAAGGCAAAACCTCTTGCCCGGTTTTATGAGCGCGAAACCGCCGCTTATGCGATCATCTGCAACATTGACTATATGCAGGAGGAGTGCCCGTTTTCAGTGGGAGCGACAAGCCTTCGTCTAAAAGAGGTCCTGAACTCTATGGAGAATAATTCTCCGGGGACCAAGCTGCATTTCTACTTCAGCTTTTTGCGGGCCAAAGAAAACAGCCTTCTCCAGGGTACAAACGGCCCGAACTTCGACCCTTGTGAAAAATGCGGACAAACAACGGGCGCACCCGGTCTGTGCGCCTTTTGCCGCCTGTTCGAGCCCGCGCGGCAGCCTTGAAATCCCGAAGGCGCATTGGCGCGGTGGATTTAAAGAAAAGGGCAAGAATTTTTGACATGATCAACTGGATTTGCGGGATTAAGAATGGTTTTCCATTCAGTCCCCGGTCTCGAATACGGAGGTTCGCATGCAACCCATCTATCTCGACTACAACGCCACGACCCCCACCGACCCTGCCGTGGTCGAAGAACTTCGTCCCTTACCTTGACCGAGGCGTTCGGCAATCCTTCCAGCAGCCACCCTTACGGGAAAAAGGCCAGGGAGGCGGTGGAACTGGCGCGAACAAGGGTTGCGGCCCTGCTGGGCTGTGATTCGGCGCAAGTCATCTTCACCGGCGGCGGCACCGAGTCCAATAACCAGGCCCTCATCGGCGCCGCTTTTGCCAACAGGGACCGCGGGAAGCACATCATTTCCACCACGATCGAACATCCTGCGGTTCTGAACCCTCTCCATTGGCTGGAGGGGCAGGGCTTCACGGTCACCTGTCTGCCGGTTGACGGCGCCGGCCGTCTCGATCCGGAGACAGTGCGCCGGGCCATCACCGGCGAGACCATTCTCATCAGCGTCATGCACGCCAATAACGAAGTGGGGACGATCCAGCCGTTGGCCGAAATCGGGGAGATCGCCCGTGAAAAGGGGATCATATTTCATACCGATGCGGCCCAGTCGGTGGGGAAGATCCCAACGCGGGTGGACGATCTGCGGGTGGACCTCTTGACGGTTGCCGGCCACAAGCTTTATGCCCCCAAGGGAATCGGCGCTCTTTTCATCCGGCAGCGGGATAAAAATCAACACCTATCTGCACGGCGCCGGGCAAGAAGGGGGCCGCCGCGCGGGTACGGAAAATGTTCCTTATATTGCGGCCCTGGGCAAGGCGGCCGAACTGGCCGCACAGCGCCTGGCCGCTGACGGCGCGCGCATCCTGCTCGTTGCGGGAGCATTTCCACAAAAGACTAGCGCGAACTGGTGGACGGGTAATGTTGAACGGACACCCAACCGAGCGGCTCCCCAACACCCTTAACGTCAGCTTTCAGCGGGGTAGTCGGGGCGGAGCTTCTGGCGCAGACGCCTCGAGATCGCCGCCTCCACCGGATCGGCCTGTCATGAAGGCAGCGGCGAATTGTCCGGGGTGCTCAAGGCCATGGGGACATCCCGCGAGCAGGGCTTTGGCGCCGTTCGCTTGAGTCTTGGGCAGGCTCACCACTGTCGAGGAAATAGACCGCGCGGCCGAGGCTCTGGCCGCGAAGCGTCAGGGAACTTCGCGCAGCCAGGCGCTGAGCGGTCCATGATTGTTTGCTTAAATCGAAGATTTCAGCCCCCCCTTGGAAGAGGGGGAAATATGCGGACCGCAGGCTTCATGAGACAGCCTTGCAAGCCGGACCCAGAGCCTTTGATTTTTATTCTAAATTGAGGAAGACGGGTTGATCGAGCGAAATCAATGCTTATTGCACAAGCACAGTCAACCCGTAGATGAAGGAGAATAAACATGGGCAATGATATTCGAGGACAACAGCTTGAGCATCGGCCGGACGCCGCTGGTCCGCATCAATCGAATCACGGCGGGGTTGCCCGGGATCGTGTTGGCAAAGATCGAAGGGCGCAATCCCTCCTATTCGGTGAAGTGCCGTATCGGGGCGTCAATGATCTGGGCCGCCGAGGCGCAGGGAAAGCTGCAAACAAGGCAATCGGGATGTGACCGTGATCGAACCGACCAGCGGCAATACCGGGATCGCCCTGGCGTTTGTCTGCGCAGCCAGGCAATACCCATTGGTTCTAACCATGCCTGAAACCATGTCCCTTGAACGCCGGCGCATGCTCAAAGCATATCGGGGCGGAATTGATTTTGACCGAAGGCGCCAAGGGCATGCCCGGGGCCATAGCTAAAGCCGAAGAGATCGTGGCCGGCGACCCGCAAAAATACTTCATGCCTCAGCAGTTCAAGAATCCGGCCAATCCGGAAATTCATTTCAAGACCACCGGCCCTGAGATTTGGGACGATACCGACGGCCGCATCGATATCTTGATATCGGGGATAGGGACCGGCGGAACTATTACCGGAGTAAACCGGTATATCAAGGGAGTCAAAAGGAAAAGCCATCTGGTCGGTTGCGGTCGAGCCGATTCATTCACCGGTGCTGACCGCCATCCGCAACGGGGAACCGCCAAAGCCGGGACCTCACAAAATCCAGGGTCATTGGCGCCGGATTCAAACCTGACGTGCTGGACCTGGATTTGGTAGACGAGATAGCCACCGTGACAAACGATGAGTCCGTGGAAATGGCAAGGCGTCTGCACAAGGAAGAAGGAATCACGTGCGGGATTTCCAGCGGCGCAGCGATGGCCGCGGCCGTTCGATCGGCATCTTTGCCCGCAAACAAAGACAAGATAATTGTCGTCATCCTGCCCGATGCGGGTGAACGCTATCTGTCGAGCGTTTTGTTCGAAGGTATTTGAAAAGCGTCAATGACCTCTTGAGGGAGCTTCTCTGTCACCATCAGCGTTGACGCATTTCCACCGATTACTTCCCTGTTGAGTTCATATCCCTCACAGGCATCCTTGGAATAGCGGGCGATCATTTCGCCGATCAGGCGATCCTGCGGCTCTTCGGGAATTCCTGTTGCCAAGGCCGCCGGTCCTTTGAAATTTGCAGGAGTAAAGAGTGTAAATCCGGGTTTCGCCAGGCGGCTGATCCGCTCATTTTCCGCTTCATTCCTGCCCAGGATGACCTTGAGGGCCGGCAGGACCCTGAAATGTCTTCCGACCCTGAGAAGATGGATGTCAGCCATGTCGAAGCCGGGCGTGCAGGCGAACAGGTCCCGGAGCCTCGACGCTATGATGGGGTCGGTTAGCAGACATCCGCCGGCGGGGCAGGGATAATCCCTTATTCCGAGCTTTTCCGCCATATCGATCTGCGTTCTTCTCGATCTGCCCGTGATGGAGAGAAGTTTTTCGCGGTCCACTATTCCCTCCCGTTCGGGCAGGCTCGGCGGGAAAAGGTGGGCTGAAAGGGGCCTGAGGATGAGATCCTTGAGACCGCTTTCTCTTTCGATGAGTTCTATGGCGTTCCTGTGCTGGGACATGGGTCTTTGGCCGAGCACCTCTCCGGTGACCACAAAGGAAGCGCCGAGCGAAGCCATCCTCTCCCTGACCTTCCTGAGCATATATATCCGGCAGTCGATGCACGGGTTCATGCCCCTGCCGTGACCGTGGGGCGGGTCCCTTACGATTGCAAGGTAATCCATGCCCTTGGCTATTACCTGGATATCGACTCCCAGTTGTTCGGCAATGACGCGCGCCTGGTTCGAGCACCCGGCCTTTTTGGGCGTGCAGTTGCAGAAAGGAGAGGTAAAATGGATAGCTATTACATCGATACCCTGGTCAATCATGAGCTTGACGGCCAGAGAGCTGTCAAGACCTCCGGAGAGGAGCGCAATCGCTTTCATATTCAATGCCTTATATCCCTATATATCGCGCGTAAAAAGTCCTTGCCCTGCGACATCCGTCGTATTGGCGACAATGGCCCTGCCATCCGGAAAGATAACCATTTCACCGTCATCGGCTTTAAAGCGAATCAGCAGGCCGCTCGAACTGACGCGGCCGACCAGTTCGAGTCGCTGGCGAAGCGCCTCAAAGTCAAGTTCAACCGATCGCGGAGGGTTCACCTGGACCGCATTGCGGCCGCAAAGAGAGGTTGTCCAGGAGACCTGGCTCGCGTCGAGGAATTCGAAATTACCGAGGGCGCAGCATGGACATTGCTCATCTCTTTGGAACTTCATAAGCTCAAAGGAACCGTTCCAGACATCGGCATAGAAGAGGCCCGTATCGGCCGGGGGCGATCCCAGCAGTATCCGCAGGGCGATCGTTACCTGCAGCGACGCCATGACGGCAACGGCTGAGTTGAGTACCCCGGCGGTATCACAGGTGGGCATGGCGCCGGGATCGGGAGGGCTGGGGACAACGCATCTCAGGCAGGGACCACGGCCCGGCAGGATCGGCATGACCATGCCCACCGTGCCGATCACTCCAGCGTACACCCAGGGTTTGCCCTGTTTGATGCAAACGTCGTTGAGCAGATAACGGGTCTCGAAGTTGTCCGTGCCGTCGAGGACAAGATCGGCGTCCGCCAGCAGCGATTCCGCGTTTCGCGTTGTCACATCGACAGCCAGCGATTCCACGGCGATGGTGGAATTGATCGCCCGCAGGCGCCGTGCAGCGGCCTCGGCTTTGGAGACATTCGCCGCCGCGTCGCTTTCTTCGAAAAGAACCTGCCGTTGAAGATTGCTCCACTCCACAAGGTCACGGTCTGCGATTCGAAGCCTGCCCAGACCGGCCCTTGCCAGCAGTTCGGCCTGAAAGCATCCCGAGCGCTCCGCACCCGACGATAAAGACGGTGCTCTCAGCCAGTTTGGCCTGGCCGTTTGCGCCTATTTCGGGCAGGATTTGCTGCCGGGCATAACGATTGTTATCAGTTGAATTCATTTTGTACTCAGATCCTCAGTCCTCTTATTTAGTAATACTAAGTTAAGTTTGTATTGACATTTCATTTTCATGGGTCCACAGTAGACTCATGAAAAAACAACAACTAAAATCTTTGGACCGAAGGCTGAGCCTGTTCCTCCGGGAGCTTCTTGAACCTATGGGCCGGAGTGAGCGGCGGCATTGGGCGCGCGTATACTTGCAAGGGCTGCTGCTGGATGGAGACCGAAAATCTATCGGACCGATTGCGGAGCGAATCCCTGGCGCCGATGTCCAAGCTTTGCGTCAGTTTGTTGGACAAAGTCCCTGGGCGGTCCATGATATCCAGCGCCGCTTGGCTAGGAAAATCGTTGATCTTTTCTCCAATGCCGAAGTCTGGATTGTTGACGAAACTTCTTTCCCTAAAGCGGGCAAACACTCCGTGGGTGTAGCTCGGCAGTATTGCGGGACTTTGGGTAAGGTCGCCAATTGCCAAGTTGCTGTAACCCTTCACTGGAGCAGCGATCAATTCAGCTGCCCTATCGGTTGGAAATTGTATATTCCGAAAAGATGGTTTGAAGACCCTGATAGGGCGGCCAAATCCAAAATTCCGCCCGAAACTACATTCAGGACAAAATCTGAACTGGCCATGGAACTTATAGACCAAGCGGCCGATTGGGAGTTGCCTGCGCGGCCCGTGGTTGCAGATTCCCATTATGGTGATGATTTTCATTTTAGGCAGCAATTGCGCGGTCACAGCCTTTCTTATGCCGTGCAGGTAGAGCCCGCCACAGTTGTGTGGCGGCAGATCCCAATGCTATCGCGCCGCCGCCTCAAAGGATTGGACGGCCCAGAAAATATCCTCCTTTGGCAACGCTGCCTAAACCCAAAGATCTGACTTCCGTGGCAGTGGAGTTGCCTGAGGATTTTTGGCATCAGATAGAATGGAGAGATGGCGCCAAGGGGCCTCGAAAATCGCGGTTTGCGCTGGTGCGGGTATGGGCTGCGCATGGGTGGGACAAGCCTGGGCATGGAGAAAGAGTTCCCGAACTGCTCTTGATAGAATGGCCCGAGGGAAAGAAGACCCCGACCAAATACTGGCTGGCTTGGTTCGGGACCAAAAGTATGGATATTCTCGATGTCGTACGAATTGCGAAAGCGCGATGGCGTATCGAACTCGACTACCGGGAAATGAAAGAGGAGCTTGGGCTTGATCATTATGAAGGTCGGCATTGGCTTGGGTGGCATCATCATGTAACTCTTGTGACCATTGCTTATGCGTTTTTGCAGGCTGAGCAAGCCCGCTTTAAAAAAAACTTCTGGTGTGACCTTGCCCCAAATGAGGAGGTCACTACAAAGGGCACTGATTAGGCTTGCCGGGTTCTGTCCCTGGTGTTGTACGCGGTTCCCGGCATTATTTGATTCGTCCTGAGTACTTAACTTAGTATTATTAGTTTCCATCCGGAAAGGGTCCTTTTCCGCCCTGGCGGCGTCAATCTTCGGGGTGCGCCCTCACAGAGGATCGGGCGCTGAGCTTGAAGCGTTTTGCGATAGCTCAAATTCTTAGCGCGAGCCCGAACGAAGAGAGGGCTCCCTGTGCGGCGTACGAACACTCACTACGCTCATGTTCGCGCTCGACATTCCAGACCGCGCTTAGATGCTGAATCCTCACTTCGTTCGAATTCGAGCTGTCCGGACAAGCCCGCGCCCGATCTTTAGTGATGGCGCATGTACGCCTCAGCGCTAAAATCCCCCCTGCCCCCCTTTAGGAAAGGGGGGAACTCCCTTCGAAAGGCTCAGGGCAAGTTCTTTCCTTGCCAAGACGAAAAATGCCTCCTTTCCGACTCGGAAACTGCCAGTCTCTTATCCGAGGTTTCCGGATGGAAACTATTTAAGGCATCGTTCTATCCACCCGCCTCCAAGCAGACGGTCGCCGCAGTAAAAGACTGCGGCCTGTCCAGGCGAGACGGCCGTCAGGGGGCGCTCGAACCGGACCCGCACGGTCCCCGGTTCGTGCTGCTCGACGGCAGCCGGAAACGGGGCCTGGTTGTAGCGAACCTGCACGGAGCATCGGAGCCGCCTGAATTTCTGCTTCAAAGCATGCCAACGGACGCCTGTGGCTATCAGCCCCTGAGCATTCAATCCTTCTTTCCTGGTGGTGAGAAAAACAGAGCTGCTCTTCGGATCGATAGATTGCACCCAGGCGGCGGAACCCAGCGCCACCCCGAGCCCGCGCCGCTGCCCAACGGTGAACCTGTGAATCCCTTCATGCATACCCAGGAACCTGCCTTCTTCATCAAGGAACGGTCCCGGTTTCATGCCTTCATTGAACCGCCGCCGCAGGATTTCCGGGTAGGCTGTCCCCCTGGTTGAGAAACACGCATCCTGGCTTTCCGCCCGATCCGCGTTCCGAAGTCCGATGCGCCGCGCCATACCGCGAACCGCGTCCTTTGTGTGCAAACCGAGCGGGAATATCGCCGCCTCAAGGCCCTTGGCGCATATCGAAAAGAGAAAATAGGACTGGTCCTTTCGAATGTCCGCGCCGCGCAAGAGGAAGGCGCCGCCGTTCTTTCGGGCGCCGATGCGGGCATAATGGCCCGTGGCTATTTTCTCTGCGCCCAAGGCTTTGGCGTAATCGAGCAGAACGCCGAATTTTATGTGCTCGTTACAAATGACGCAGGGATTGGGAGTGCGGCCTCGGGAGTATTCCTCCCAACTGCGGAGCAGTACGGTTTGTTCAAAGGTCTGACGGCAGTCGAGCACGTAGTGATGTATGCCGAGATGGCCTGCAGCCTCCCTGGCGCGGGCGACGGCGTCAGTCCCGCAGCACGATCGGCCCGGAGCGGACTCGTGACACGCGTGCAGTTGAAGGGTGACCCCTATGACCTCGAATCCCTGCTCCAGGAGCAGAGCAGCCGCCACGCTCGAGTCAACCCCGCCGCTCATGGCCACCACAATGCGTTGTTTCGGCAAGGTCATCGCCGCAGTCCTTCCACCAATTCCGGGAGGACCCCGAGAACAGCGTCCACTTCTTCCACCGTGTTGTCA
>CAVSIN010000010.1:0-145317 GCA_963727975.1 uncultured delta proteobacterium
GAGCACACATTGAGGCGCGCCCCGGCTTTTGATGTTTTCCGCTTCTTTTCCAATCGAAAAGCTAGCGGGTTTGAGGCCCTTATCTCCGAACCGGAGATTCCGTTGGGGCATGTCAGGTCGGCACGACATAAGTTGTCGATGCTTCATTGACAGCGGTAGTAAGGATCTTCTTCTCGATTTCCTTTACCTGGAGCATCCGTTTCACCTCCTTTCCCCTCAGAATCAGGCGGGTGCGAACGGGGCGAGAAGCTCAAGGTCCGCCAGCGTCCCGGCCGCTTCCGCACATATAATCGCGAACTGCTCGCGCTCTTTGTCTGCTCCGTATTTTGGGTAAAGCCGATTGGCTATTTCTTCTAAAGTCCTCTGTCCATCACACAGCCGGAGAAAATCGAACCCGAATTCGTTGATTTCTCGAACCTCCGTGCCGCCCTGCGCCTGGGTGAAGGCAAGAAAAACCGTCCCTTCGCGGACACTTGTCCGGAAAATGGCCGCACTTGAAATTCAAAGATAAGGCTCGGAATATCGAATGTGAACTGCTCGATCAAAATCTTTTCGTTGCGCAGCGGTTTGAGGTCGCCAATCCGCGAAGAGTCGATATGAAACGACGAAGGCGGCGACTCGGCTTTGCCTGCAGCGAAGCAGGCATGTTTCATATTTTACGACTTCGGGAAGGTAGTCCCGCACAAGGATGTCATGCCGGGCGAGACTTTCTGCGGCGAAATCGCTGAAATGCGCCAGGCATGCCTGAGGCGTAAGGCGGCGTTGAGACTGCATGCCAGTGAGCGGCAGATTCGTGGTGGGAACGGCAGGGGGCGTGTCCTGTTCGAGATATCTCTCCCTCGATTTCGGCAACCCGGTCGAGAAAAGCGAAAAAAAGATCGAGAATGGGCCGGTTTAGTTCAAGACTCAGCAGAAAGAAACTTCTCGGGTAGAGGGCCGCGATTATGGTGAAGTAACTTGCCGTTTCGTTTAGTTCCTCAAGGGTCGCGGCAGGGCAGGGCACGTTATAAAAGCTGCAAAAAATGGCCGGGTCGGAATCGATCAGCGCATCGTCGGATGCAATTCGCTTCCCCTGGTCGAACTCAATCCCCAGAGAAAAATAGGTATCGACTTCTCGAACCAAGTCTGTGCCTGTATTTTTCGTACAAGTCAGTCCCGGGCAGAATGGTCGCCATCTGCACCAGGATGTTCGCATTTCCTGTGGCTGCGGACTTGAGCGCCAACTCGAGGGTTGCTTCGAGGTCTTGCCTGCTCTCTTCGGGAAATCCGATCACGAAGCTCAAAGTAGGAATGATGCCCGCTTCGGTCGTTTCTCTGACTCTATCGAAAAGGACCTCGCGGTCTATGTCTTTGCGAATGAAAGCCAGCGTTTTTTTCGACCCCGAGTCGATCCCATAGCACATCGTCTCGCATCCGGCTTTGCGCATCAAATTCAAAAGGTCTTTATCGACTGTATCCAGCCTGGAGATGCAGTACCAGGGAAGGTGGTTCAGGCCGGCGTCTATCAGGCCGCGGCAGAACTGCTCCGCAAAGTCTCTTTTGGCGGTAAACTGATCAAAGGCGAGCAGGAAGCACTCGGCCCCGAAATTTTCGGCCAGGTTTTTCATTTCCCCAATGATCCGGTCTGTTGAAAATGTGCGCGTCCTTCGTTTCCACATGATCGATTGCGAGCAATAGACACACCGGTGCGGACATCCCCGGCCGACCTCCAGGATGGCAATCGAGCGCCTGATGCCGCAGACGTCCCGGTATACATGAAGGGGGGGTACGAACGTATAGTCGCTTACGAGGCAGAGAATCGAGGTTTTCGATCAGTTCCCTGTCCGGATTTCGGATTATTTGGTCCGACGTGCGGAAGGTAATTCCATCTATCGAGGCCAGAGGGATCTGCCCTTCGAAAGCCCGGATCAATTCGGGGAAAGTTATTTCTCCTTCGCCGCGAACGATTGCGTCGATAAAAGGAAACCGCGAAAGAGTAAGCTCATCTACAAATGAAGCGTTATGTCCGCCAAAAACTATTTTGAGCGCCGGGTTTAGTTTCTTGAGTTCCTCGGCAATCCTGACGGCTGGAGGGTAGGTGGTGCACTGGACTGAAAAAGCCGCCAGATCGGGTTCGAACTGCAGGATCTGCCTGGCGCATTCCCTGTAGATGTCGCTGTCCATGGAAAGCGCTTTCCGGCGAATAGCGAGCGGAAAGTCGAATATTCTTACGCTGTGAGGGGAAGATCTCAGAACGGTGGCAAGATTTATGAGCCCCAGTGGAGGCAGGTTGTACATCGGTTCGAAATAGAAGGGCGGAAAAACGAGAGCTATATTCATTTCATTCTGTCAAGAATTCTTCGGCCTCTCGTTGACCGCACCATGCAGCGTTTCTACGGTGAACGCTTTTGAAAGGTCAAGGAAGAGAACAAAAATATGCTATAAGTTAAAATACGGCCGATTATGCTGCAACTTGTCCAAGGCCCCTCGCGCATCGCCCGCCGCGTCTGACAGGGCTGCCTGCGGCGTTGCAGCTTTCTGATTTAGTGTTGCATACAGGTCTGTCATACGAGAGTGCTTTATGTATGGTTGAGCCGGCGCGCAATAAGTCGGGCCAAAAAAAAGTGAAAGCCAGGAGGAGGGAGGGGGCCTGGCTTTCGGGGAATAGGGTACTTATGGAAACCAACTCTTGTGATGCTAGTCTCCAACTTTCCATGCCGGGAAGCAATAGGTTGGAGACAGTAATCACGGGTAGCACGCTACAGTACTTTTTGCGTAAAGTCAAATAATATCTACATGATTTTCGCAATTATGCGCTTTTTTTCACGAACCTCAATGGCGCTCATGAGCCAGGTTATCATCAATACTCTTGGAAACCGCCGGTTGATCGCGGCGCACAGGGGCGCCCGCTCGCTTGCCCCTGAAAATACTCTGGCTGCGGCGCGGCTGGCTCTTGCGACCGGCGCGCGCATGTGGGAGAGCGACCTGCGAATGACCCGGGACGCAGAACTGGTGCTGCTCCACGATCCGGACCTGAAGCGCACGTCAGACGCACAAAGCAAATTCCCGGGGCGAAGCCCGTGGTTCGTTGATGATTTCACTCTTAGTGAGATCAAATCCCTGGATTTCGGTTCCTGGTTCGCCAAAGCCGATCCTTTCGGACAAATCGCCGCAGGCAGGATTTCGCCATCCGAACTTGCCGGGTATTCAGGCGAAGCGGCGGCGACCCTTGAGGAGGCCATCCTGTTCACGATTGAAAACGATTGGCTGCTGAACGTGGAGATCAAAGATTTGTCGGGACGGCCAGGACATGAGATGATAGTAGAAAAAACCGTTGGCCTTGTCCGCTCGCTGGGCGCGACTGAAAAAGTGCTTATTTCCTCTTTTAACCATTATTATCTCTCGCTCGTCAGAAGATTGGACAAGAAAATGAAAACCGGGGTTCTTGTGAATAGCTTTCAATCCGATCCTGTCGGATTGATGCTCGAACTGGACGCTTCGACCTTTAATCCACGGTTGAGAGCATTTCGGCCGCGGCAAGTTCGCAGATTGAAGCAAAAAGGTTTCGGCGTGCTTGTCTGGGTTCTAAACAATCCATGGCTTGCCGGAGCGTTTTTTGCCATGGGAGCGGACGGAATTTTTACCGATTTTCCGCAGAGATTTTCGAGAAAATGAATGAACCACGGATGCAGACAGATAGGCGCAGATAAAGGGATTTAAGGGATTTGGAGCCACGGATGAACACTGATCGACGCGGATGGATGAGCGCAG
Source organism: uncultured delta proteobacterium (assembly GCA_963727975.1). Taxonomy (GTDB): domain Bacteria; phylum Desulfobacterota; class Syntrophobacteria; order Syntrophobacterales; family Syntrophobacteraceae; genus SbD1. Next base: position 3,751 of record CAVSIN010000010.1, read on the forward strand.
CGTGGTGGATAACGGGTATTGAAGGTTTATGATCCCATGAAAATCCTGATACTTACGGCCCTGCCTCAGGAATACTCGCCTTTACGAAAGCTTTTTCCCTTCTGGCGTCTTGTGAGAAAAAAGCCCTCGAAGAAGTTCGCCTTCGAACTCCCCGATAAGGAGATCGTCCTGATCGAATGCGGCATGGGAGCAATGCCTGCCAAAGAAGCGGTTCTAGCCGAACTGGCGGGATTCACCCCGGATATCCTTATATTTTCCGGTTTTGCAGGTGGTCTTCATCCTGACCTGCAGATCGGGGATGTTTGCTTTACGGAGAGGGTCCGCGAAATATTTTCCGAAAAAGTATTCCGATTCCGTGTTCCCAATGCGTTCTCGGGTTTTCTCGCACAAAATCAAATCAAACCGGTCCTGACGCTTAGCGCCGAAACGGCCGGCAACAAGCAGGGCATGTCTGCGCTCGCTTTTGGAGAAATAGCTGTTGTGGACATGGAAACCGCAACGGTGGCCGAAATAGCCTGGCATAATAAGATACCCTTCATTTGCTTAAGGGCCGTAAGCGACCCCATCGGCCACGATCTTGGGTTCGATTTGAGCGATATTGCCGACGAGCGCGGGAGGATAAAGCTAACCGGCGTGGCTTTGACACTAATAAGAAAGCCTGCGACCTTGAAGGACTTTTACCTTTCATGGCGCAATTCCAGGCGGGCGGCAAGGAATCTGTGCAACTCACTCGCCGCTTTTTTGGGGATTCCAGCGCCCTTGCTGGGAAAGATTGCGGGTGAAATCAGGATCGAGAGGCAGTGAGCGGGGACTTTGGAACCTGGAGCGCGAGCCGATTTGGCCACTGCCCTCGAGGTTGTTCTTCAATTCAGAACTGCTATGGCAAATTCGGGGGGGGCCAAATTCTAATCCCCACTTCAGCGGAAATGAGTGAGTTCTTATAGAACGTGAACAATACCATAGGCACGACAAGCGCCGCCGACAGGAGCAGGTCCACCAGGCCGAGCAGCATCTCTCCAATGTAAAAAGTAACCGATATATTGAACAAAAGGACCGAGAAGTAAAGCGCGGGTCCGAGCAGCCTCATCCACGACAAACGGCTGGCGGGCAGGTGAGGTTTTGAATCCAGAGAAGGCATCCTTTCCAGCATCTGGAGGGCCGCCGTGAGGACGGCCCCTACTAACAGCCATCCGCCAAAATTGCTCATCGGGATTCCAAAGTAGAACCCTTCATGACGGTATCCGTAAATCGCGCCGAGAAACCACCTTTCCCCCTGAAGGGCGACCGGATCGATAACTATGTCCAGCAGAACGAAAAGGAATGCGCCAAAAATCAGCGTCCGCCAGGAGCGCCGTATTCGAGATGTTTCCAGAGTGAGCAGGTTCCCGGACGAAAGGGTCACCGGACTCAAAACAAAAACGGCGAGCGAGTAGCTGCAATAGGAAAGGAAGACGTAGGAGAGGGAATCCATGAACGGGACCCCCAAAACCCACAGCTCCCTGTCCGCCGTGCTCTGTATGTAGAAATAATCCCCGTATGGAAACCCCCAGTGAATCGATGAAAATTCAGAAAGCCATGCCAGGCTGTAGCCGACCGGAATATAGGCCAGCGTCCTTTTCCAGCCGATATGCCGCCAGCCCGCAACAAGGTATACGGCAAGAAAAGCAAAAACATAGGGGCGAAGAAGGATGGTTCCCCATAGGAGTCTTAGCAAATCATACATTCAGGTTCCACTTGAGCATCCGAAAGAGGTCCTTTAAACCCATCTGGCGCACGATAGTAGGTTCGAAACCGCAGTGGACCATGCACTGGGAACACCGGGGGTCGGCGCCGGATACGTAATGGTCCCAATCGGTGCGATCCATCAGTTCGGCAAAAGTGCGGTAATGAGTATCCGTTATAAGGTAACAGGGGGATTTCCAGCCCTGAGAGTTGCGTGTCGGATTTCCCCAGGGCGTGCACTTAAGAGACCTTTTCCCGGAGACAAATTCCAGGTAGAGCGGATTGCTTATTATCGGGAAGTCCCGGCCCCAGGTGCTAATCTCCCGGAATTTTTTCACGATTTCACTTCTGGTCAGAAAAACGTCTTGAACGACCTCTTCGTAGCTGAAACCGGGAGCGACAAGAATACCGTCAACCCCGGCCTTTGTGAGCTGCTGAAAAAGCTTGGCGATATCAACAACCGAAGATTCGCGGTAAACAGTGGTATTGGTGCTTACACGGAAACCCTTGGCTTTGGCGGCCCTCACGCCGGCAAGCGCCTTGCTGAATCCTCCCGGCTTTCCGATTATGGAGTCGTGAACAGGCTCGGTCGCCATCGAAATGGACGTTCCAGGTGAAGCGCGGGCTCGGCCTGAAAAGTGACAAGGATTCCTCGAGCAGCAGGCCGTTTGTGCAAAAATAGATATGCCTGCCTCGTGCGAGCGTTTCCTCGACGAGTTGTGGGGCTTGAGAGTAAAGAAGCGGTTCTCCCCCGGTAATGGTGACTACAGGCGTCCCTGCTTCTTCGATTGCGGTCATGCAATCTTCGAAGGGACATTTCCTGAGAAAGGGTATCGTGATACTCTCGAATCCTGCCGCACCCGGCGCAGGTCAGATTGCATCGGTGAGTCGGTTCGAGCATCAATACGAGGGGAAACCGCTCGACTCCACGCAGTTTCTTGCCGACAAGGTACTTTGTCATCGAAACGTAAAGACTGATTGGAAAACGCATCAAAACCTCGATTCTGAGGAGCCGGAGTTGGAACTGCTATTGCCTCCTCCTGCTCGCTTTTGCAGCTACCGCTTTTAAAAGATATTAGCTTTCTGCTTCCCGCCACCGCTTTTACCAACGTATCCGTTTTGTCTAAACCAGGCGACTGCGTCGGACAGGGCCGTCTCGACCGGCGTCTGTGGCAATCCCAATTCCCGTATTGCCTTGGAGGGGTCGAAAAACATACGTTTTGCCGCCATTTTTACCCCTTCGTACGGGACCAGCGGCTGACGCCGGGTAACCAAGGAGACGAGATGGAGAATTCCGGCAAGCCATAATATCGGGGTATAGGGAAGTTTTACGCTGGGCGCGGGGACTCCGGAGATATCTTCCAGCATTGCAAAAATCTCCGCCAAAGTGAGATTACGGTTGCCCAGAATGTACTTTTCTCCGATTTTGCCCCTCTCGAAAGCCAGTCTGTGCCCTTCGGCAACGTCTCTCACATCGACAAGATTAAGACCCGTATCAAGATAAGCGGGCATTTTCCTGTTTAGAAAATCAACGATGATTTTGCCGGTCGGCGTCGGTTTGTGGTCTCCAGGGCCTACCGGCGTGCTTGGGTGGACGAATACCAAAGGCAATCCCTTCTCGAGGAATTTCTCAGCCTCCCGCTCGGCCAGGAATTTCGATCTCTTATAGTGTCCGACCATGTCTTCGAGACAGACAGGCAGTGTTTTCATCGGCCGGAGTTCCGTCCGAAACAAGCCCGAGCGCCCCTACGCTGCTTGTATGCACTACCCGCCTGACTCCGGTCGCCAGGGCGGCCCGCATGACGTTGACCGTGCCGGTTACATTGCTCTCGTAAATGTCGCGCGGGTCCCGAGCCCATAACCTGTAATCGGCTGCGACGTGAAAGACCGCCTCGGCCCCGGACATGGCGCTCATTACCTGGCCGGGATTGCGAATGTCGCCAACCCGCCATTCAATGCCGGGCAGGTCCGCGCATCGAGCGGATTGTTTGCGGCAAAGCGCCCTCAGGCTCCATCCCTCGCGAATCAAGGCCGCTGCGACGTGATGTCCGACAAACCCCGTTGCTCCGGTTATAAAGGCGACAGGCATCCTTATCCCTAAACTTATAAATAATGCGCCCCGGTCTTTCGACCCGCTTTCCTATAACAGAACGATGCGCAATTGGAAACCGGAGATTGAGGAATTAGGGAATCGGGGGAATTAAGTCATGCGAACCTGAGTTCGGGGCTTTCAGCGATATAACGGTGCAATTTCTCCGGGTCGGTAGTTTCCAGGCGGTGAATGATCCCCTCCCATCTGTCCCTTATCCCTCCCTGTTCCGGAGGCCGGTCGTTGAACAAGAAGCGGATATTCGAAGCAGGGGCGAATGCAATTTCTTTAATCTCATGGAGCTTATTACAAAGCGCCTCGGCAAAGATCGCCACCGACCTCGTTTATCACTTGCAGGCGGCACACCGCTCTCAAGGGCTTTGTCCAGATGCGCTCTGAAGCGGGTAAGGCATTGCGGAAGCATTGCCAGCAGCGGAGTTGTCCAATCGGTGAACGACCCGGTGGTCTCGATTATAATCAGCCGTGTGGGTATGGACCTGGAATTTAATTGGATCACTTCATCGCCGTCATCGTAGAAAATCTTGCCGGTGCGCGGACTCGCTCTGCCCAGCACGAGGGTGAAAGTTGCGGCGCCGCCGAGCAGACCGGACAGACTCTTTATGAAATTAGGGTTTTTGTAGCACGAGATCGGAATCTTGTCGGTGACAACACCCGCGACATACTGCCGCTCGAAGAAAAAGGCCGGGATCAGCCCCAATCCGGGGACCTGCTCATCCAGCCTTATCTCGTTGTACGAAAGGATGGGAAACCCCAGTCTGAGCGGCGGCATGGAGTCTGTCGAAAATATAGTCGCGGTACTTGAATGTCTCGGCAATAGCCTGATCCAGGGGAATGCCCATCTTTATCCTGTGAATTACGTCCCATTTCATGAGCCGAAGAATACGAATTGAATCCTTTTCGTCTCGGGTCGTCATCACCACCAGATAGACTTCTCTTTCCTCACCCGAAATCTCCCTGGTGCTTTGGGACTCCTCTATGCGCCCGACATTAATGGAGAGGAGTCCGCCGGATTTTTCCCAAAAATGCGAGATCAAGCCCTGGACGCGATGATGCGCCCCGGGGTCGAACCTTAGCTCATCACCAACAATAGATGCTCCGGGCAGCCATTTTACATTCAGATGAAATTCGGGGCTTAGGTCGCAGCGCCCATTCTTCCATCTCTTCTTCGTTGATATCGAAAAGACGGCAGAACATGGTCGTTCGCCACACGGGGTTGTGATAATCGTCCACTATCAGTTCAGGGCCGGCCGATCTGGGCGAAATGAGAGGCGAAACGGTCAAACGCTATTTGAACTTTGTTCTGCGTCTCTCGGAAGGTGGAAGGGCTTCGAGCAGAGAGACGACTTCTTCGAGATCTGTCGAAATCGAGACTGATGTCCCGCAGGCAGAAAAAAGCTCAATTCGCGGACGCCCCATGCTATTTTCGCGCTGGAAAAGGTTGTAGTATCTCCCTGAGTCGAGCGAGGGCCTCTGTGCGGTCCTGCTCGATCAGCGGTCTGATACGGATGAATTCATCGTAGGTGAGGAACCTGCCTCCGGTGGGCGCATTGTAATAAACGGTCAATCCGGTGCTCACCTGCACCTTGCTTGCCCGCACGTGACAGCAAATCTCCTCGACGGACCTCGGAGTCGGAGACATTCGCCAGCTTTCGCCTCTGTGGCGCAATTGCCTTCTTATCTCCGGAATATGCAACCCGGTGAACTGAATTTGCTCTTTGGGGAAGAAAGAGCTGCAGTATCCGGTCAGCGGCAAAAACATGTTCCATATCGGCTGGATCGGATCGAACCAGGATCAGCGCGCCACGAAAGAGCAGCGATACCGCATCCTGGTATAATCTCGAGTTCACAGTTCCTCGATTTCACGCCGATCTTTTTCGGGCGAATCTCCGCTTGAGAAGTTCGAGCATAATCGAAGCATGGTAGGCATGAATGCCCCGGACACTAACTATGGTGCGGTGTTTTGGAAATACTGATGCAATCGGGCTCAGCAGGTCCCCTTTTTCGTCTGTTCGCGAAAAAATCGGGACCGATGAAAGTTATGCCCGATTTTTCACGAGGTTCCAGAGGTCCTTCAAGTACAATCGTCTTCGGGGAAAAAGGTCATACCCACCGTCTAATTGAAAAACACGACCATCTATATCTGCTCCCAGGAGCCAAAGTATAACGGAATCCATATATTTTCTGTATAGCACAAACTCTTGAAGCAAGGTATTTATCATCGTGGAGAATCCGATGCTATTGAGTAATTTTCTTTAATCTATACCTTAACTCTATAGTGGGAGGAGAAGTCAAATGCGTCGCCGATTCAAAATCTTTTCAGTTGTGATGCTTGTGTTGACTGCGATTGGATTGTTCAGCCGGCCTGTTTGGGCTCAAGACTTATATTAAACTCGGGGTCTATCTGCCAATGACCGGCGGCGTCGCCGCCTATGGGCAAAATGGCCTGGGCGGGCATACAGATCGCGAAGTCGATGGAACCCGAAGTTTTGGGTAAAAAGATCGATCTCGTACTGCTTGATACAAAAAGCGAGCAGATCGAAGCATCCAACGCAGTTTCCCTGCTTGTCGACCTAAAGATTGCCGGCATAATAGGGGAAGCTATCAGCGCCAACACTATGGCAGGCAATCCCATCTCGGAAAAGGCTCATATCCCCAGCATCAGTCCCACAGCCACAAATCCGCTTGTCACTCAGGGCAAAAAGTACGCCTTCCGGGCCTGTTTCACCGATCCGTTTCAGGGTGAGGTCGCCGCAAGGTTTGTGCATAAGGACCTCAAAGCGACGACCGCGGCCCTGATAATCGATCATGCACAGGACTACAGTGTGGGATTGGGAAACTTCTTTGCAAAAGAGTTCGAGAATCTTGGCGGCAAAATCGTTTCGAAAACATTCATTCAGACGGGCGATCAGGATTTTTCCGCCCAGCTTTCCTCAATCCAGGCAAGCAGGCCCGACCTGATTTATGCCCCTATATATTATACCGAGGACGCTTTGCTGGCTAAACAGGCTCGAGATTTGGGGATAAATATCCCCATTGTGACCGGCGACGGCGCCCAAGTTGACCAGTTAATCCAGATAGGGGGCAATGCCGTGGAGGGAATGTATCTTACCGGCCATTTTCACAAGGACGCCGCAACCACCGATCGCGCAAAAGAATTCACCAAGCTCTATGGGGCCAAATACAAAGAGGAAGTGAGCGCTTACTCCGCCCTTGGGGCTGATGCCTATTTCCTGCTGGTTGACGCGATAAGGAGTGCCGATTCCACAGAAGGACCAAAGGTCAGGGACGCTCTTGCCGCCACCAAGGATTTCAAGGGGGTTTCCGGTTCTGTAACAATGGGACCTAACGGCAACCCGATAAAAAGCATGGTTATCAACAAGGTCGAGAACGGCAAATTTGTCTATGTAACCACGATAGCTCCATGAAGGCGCCCGAGCAGGTTCAGTCAAATTTCCCCGGAAGGGCCGCGGCGATTGGCATGCATTTTCCCGGTCAAGGGGTTTTCAACGATGAGACACAAAGTAAAGGAACTGATGACAGGACTGTCGGAAATCGCGGTGATAGATGAAAATTCCTCTCTTTTCGAAGCCTTACTAGAAATTGGCATGGCCCGGGCAAAACATCCGAGCGGCATGAGATGCCCGGCTGCGCTTGTGGTGGATAAACAAATGAACGTGGTCGGTTTTCTTGAATTCAGAAACATGCTTGGGGGCCTTGAACCCAGGCTCGACGAATTTGTCGAATCTGCAAGGAAGGGCGGGTTCTCTCCTGATGAGATCAGACCGGAACTGCAAAAATACGGTCTTTGGGAAGACGCCCTCGATGGCTTGTGTAAAAAGGCCGGAGCGCTATTGATAAAGTCGCTTATGACCGTGCCTGAAGAGAGCCGGATAATCAATGCGGACGATTCAATAAATGAGGCGATCTATAGGATGATTGTTTCCGGGCATGGTCATCTGTTTGTCAGAGACGGGCAGGGGCTGACCGGCGTGATCAGCCTTTCGGATATTATGGGGCACATCTGCGATGCGGTAAGAGCCTGCAGGATATAGAAAAATATTCCGATCTCGGCGCCCGCCCCGAGTTTTGCGATACGATGAAATGCGGGATGTGCTATATTGCCTCGTTTCGTGAATTTATCTCCCAAGTTCATCTAAATGCCGGGATAACGTGTCGGCGCACTTTTCCTTCGGCTTGGAGAAAAAGCCTGCTTTAAAGCTGTGCCCAGACGCTTACGATCCCAATCCATATTTTGAGGCTGCGCGATGTATGATTTTGCGTGTCGCGCCCGTTTCGTCGGCTCTGTTCTTTGTCCGACCAGGCCGCAGGGCGCATTCGAACCTGCTCTGAGATCGGGACGGCTCACGCTCATCAAGAGAGTAGTCCTTCTGTTTCTGCTGTTCGTGGGTTTCCAGTCTTGGCAGGCGGGTTTGTCAAGCGCATCGAATGTTCCCGTGGGCTGGCTGATCAACCCTCAGGGGTCTGTTGTGGTTTTGGCCTCAGGCAAGGCTTCCTGGGAGGAGGGACAGAACGGCCGGGGCCTTGGCGCCGGAGATTCGGTAAAAACCGGGCAGGATTCCCGCGTTTCGATTCTGTGTGTCGATGAAACGCAACTGAAATTGAATGAAAATACTGTTGTAGTCCTTAAAGGCAGCGTTCCTTCTCCGCGGATGGGCGTCGCCGGTGCGGCAGCTCAAAGAGAGACCGAGGCTAGTCTTTACGAGGTGCCGGCAGGAGAAATCTGGCTGCGGAACAAAAACGAAAAAGCTCGCTTTGAAGTCAAAACCCCAGCGGTAACAGCAGCGATTCGCGGAACTGAATTCAATCTGAAAGTTGATCGAGCCGGCGCAAGCGATCTCGTTCTTCTGGAGGGCAAGCTCACGCTGGCCAATCCTCAAGGGCAGATCGATCTCGACCCGGGTGAAGAAGGTCTTGCCGAGGTCGGCAAGGCCCCGGTCAAAAGAGTGATCCTGCAGCCGAAGGACGCCGTCCAGTGGTCACTTTATTATCCTGGAATCTTCAGCTACCGCGATATTCCTCTCGGCGCGCAGCCGGAGGAGGAGGTTGGACCTCCCGTTCTTCGCAACGCCCGAACCTCTTACGATCGTGGAGACCTGGACCGCAGCGAGCGGGACGCCAATGAAGCGTTGGCTCGAGACCCTGAAAACGGCCAGGCCTTCGCGATCCTTGGTTGGATATCCTTGCAGAGGCAAGACCCGCATAAGGCCATGGAGTATTTCCAAAGAGCCCGAAAACAGAATGCCCCGCAGGGGTTGACCGTATGCGGGTTGGCCCTGGCCGGCTACCGCACGGGGGATTGCGTAGGCGCCTATAAGCTCATGGCCGCAGAGTTGGAAAAGGGGCCTCCGTCGTCGCTGACGCTGGTTATGTCCGGATATTTTTCAATGCTTGTCGGGAAAATAGACGAAGCCAGGGCGCTCCTGACGGACAGCCGGATAAGCGGGCGGGAATCGGCGATCGCGCATTCGCTGCTGGGCCAGATATACCTGATCCAAAACAGCAAGGAGCAAGCATCCGGCGAGGCGGCAACCGCCATGCGGTTGAATGGCGAGTCCCCGATGGTGCGTATGACGGCCGCTTTGGTCAAGATATCCTATTTTGACTTGCCTGAGGCGAGAAGACTTCTGGAAGAGTCCCTTGCCGCCGACCCCCATTTCGTGGATGCTTACGTCTACCTTGCCAGACTTTGGCTGGGGGCCGATTATCTGGACCGGGCATGGGAAATTATCAGCAAGGCGCTCGAAATTTCAAAAACCGACAGTGAGGTTTTGAGTCTGGCCGGCTTTGTCCGGCTTGGCTACAGGGATTATGACAAGGCGTTCAATCTGTTCACGGAGGCTGTAAAGAATAATCCGGGGTTTGGAGAACCTCACATCGGCCTTGCCAATATTGCGTTCAGGAATCGAAATTTCGGCCAGGGTCTGACCGAAATGCTGACGGCGACGCTGCTCGAGCCCAGGATATCGCTATACCAGAGCAGCCTTGGAAAGGCGCTTTATCAAACGAGGTCTTTCGATAAGGCGCTCGAGGTTTACGATTACGCCAAGACCCTCGATCCCAACGATCCCACCCCGTATCTCTACAAGGGAATCGCCCTCTCCGATCTGTACCGTCCCGGAGAAGCAATACAGGAGATCAATAAATCGATAGAACTAAACGACAACATGGCCGTTTTTCGGTCCAGACTCATGCTGGACCGGGACCTTGCAGTAAGGAACACCGACCTGGCGCGCGCCTACAGCCAGCTTGGGCTGGGAGACTGGTCTTACAGCAAAGCCCTTACGGCGGTGAAAGACGATCCGCTGAACCCTTCGGCCCACCTTTTTCTCAGCTCCGCATACGCGGGCACGCGGCAGCGAGTCGGCGCCGCCGCTTCCGAGCTTCTTCTGTATCGGCTGCTCTCCCCGGCAAATGAAAACACCTTCAGTGGGCTACACCGACTACACGCAGATGTTCGAAATGCCGTATACGAGACTTTCGCTTAACGGGAGCGTCGGCGCCTGGGCCAACCATTCAAGCGCCGATTCAGGACAACTCGATCGAAGTTCTCGGCGGCCAGCCCGGGTTGGCGCTGGATGCTTACGGAGACTATCAATACGATCCGGGTTACAGGAAGAACAATGACGACAGAGAATCCTTTTTCGGAGTAGGGCAGGGAAAATTCGAACCCACGATCAAGGATTCTTTTTACGCCACTTACACCTATAATCAAGTCCGGTGGGGAGATACCTACAACCCGGATGATTTCTCCTATAAAAATGACCCGAACATGCGGTGGAAAGCCAACGATAATTTTGCCGAGGGCGGATACGTCCACCGTTTTTCACCTTCGGCTGTTTTCATTGGATACTTCAATTGGGGTCACGAAAACTGGTTGAGCGACGGATTCCTATTTTTTAGCCGCTTTTTCGATAACCAGGGTTTCCTGCACGACATTTTCGAAAACACCTATCGCCGCACGATCCAGGATTTCAATAATGTCCAACTCCAGCAACAACTCAAGGTTGGCGATCATACCTTCATAGCCGGGTTTGATTATTTTACCGGCTCTCTGGATTATTACCTAGTCGGATTCATATATTATCGACTTTCCCCCTCCTTATCAACAAACTTTGTCTACAAATACAATCCACCCGATCGCGCCACCTCCGTCTATGTACGCGACTACTGGCGTATTTGCCCGCAGCTGCTTGTGGAACTGGGCATTTCGGGGGACTTTGTCTCAAGTTCCCGTGCCGGTTTTCCCAATTCGCCATATCTTCGACTACCGTCAATCCATCGGTGGGCCTCAATTATGAAATCGATAAATCAAATACTCTGCGCTTTGCTTACCAGGGCTATGTAAATGGCCACTCTCTTTTAAGCCCGAGCATAGCTCCTTCTGAAGTGGCCGGGTTTCCATCACAGGTCAATGCCGATGAAGGTTCGAAAGTAAAGGAGTTGGGCTTTGCATGGGAGTCGCAGTGGAACCCCAAAACTTTCACCGTGTTGCGCGTGCAGGCCCATCGCATCGACAATCCGCAATACGATCTGATACTCGGCGGAGAATATTGTAATCGATTCGCGATCCGAACGCGTCGAGGGATCCTTTATCGTCAATCGCCTGTTGACCTCATCTCTTGGCCTCTCGGCCGGCGTCTCCGGGAAGACTGGTCTCCCTGGACGCCCCCCCCAACACCTTTCTAACGGGCGATTTCAACGAGATAGCCGGGGCCGTCGCGCTTTCGTACATGCACCCCAGCGGCTGGTTTGCATCGATTAAAGATACCGTGGTGAACCAGGACCTTGGCGGCCTGAGCAATAAGAGCCTCGCGCAAAGACAGACGGACATGGGAGATCCTTTCAATCTGGTCGATATCACCTTCGGCAAATATTTTGCCAACAAACGTGGATATGCATCCCTGACGTTAACCAACATATTCAATCAACATTTCTATTATCAAACCGAACCGGTTTCGCTGTGGAGCTTCTACCCTGATCGCGCGATAGTCTTCAGTGTGGGCCTTTACTTCTGAACCTTGAAATGATTCATGCAGATGAACATCGATTCTTTCCTGAGAACTCGACACCGGGTTTGGACTCTTTGTATATTCAGCCTGCTTCTGATGTCCCGCTCGCTTTATCCTCCCTGATCACGGAACTTGAAAACCGGGTCATTGACCGCTTTTTCGCAAATAAGGGGCGCCCAGCCGCCTCCGGCCGGAGCTGCTCCTTGTAGGGATCGATGAGCCATCCTTCCAGGAGTTGCGCCTTGTCTGGCCCTGGCCGCGAAGCCTGCATGCGCGGCTGATCGACCGGCTGTCGGCGGCCGGCGCCCGCCTCATACTGTTCGACATCCTTTTCTCCGAACCTTCGGACCCGGAAAACGATGCGGCCCTTGCTTCGGCTATCAAGCGCGCGGGCAATGTGGTGCTTGCCGAGACCGTTGACTACACAAACGACAGGCTTTTCTCACGGATTATCAACGTACGCCCGCTCGGCCTTTTCGCCGATTGCGCCAAGGGGACGGGGCTCGCCATGATAGACGCCGGACACCGATGGGGTGGTCAGGCATTTTCAGGTGCAGATTCGAGGGGGCGACAACCCTGCCTGCCTTCGCGGTCGCATGCGGCGGGAAAGCCCGATTTGCCGTCCTGAGTCATCCGGTTTGATAAAATTCATCGGTCCTGCCAGGAGTATCGACACGCTTTCATACTATCAGATACTCGATGACGAGCACCCGGTCCCGGCGGAGCGAATCCGAGACCGCATCGTACTGGTCGGCCGCGAACTGCAGGCGTCTCCTGCGCCATTGGGCCAGACCGATCTTTTCCCTACTCCTTTTTTCGGAAGCAGCGGGGTTTACACCAGCGGTGTCGAGATCCAGGCCAACATCATACACAATCTTCTAACCGGCCAATGGGTGAGGGAAATCTCCCCCACGGTAAAGCTCATCGCGTGCTTCGGGTATTTCCTGCTTTTTTCCCTCATGTTCACAGCCCTCTCTCCATTAAAAGGGCTGATCGCCCTCGGCGTATCGAGCCTGGGCCTTAGCGCTCTTTGCTACTGGCTTTTTCAGCGCTTTTGGATTTCTGGGTCGCCTCCAGTAATGTTTGTGTTCGGAACCGCTTCAATTTACACCGGTAATGTGGTGCTTCAATACCTGGCGGAAGCCAAGGCAGAAAAGATGGCTGCGCGGCGCTTTCAACCGATATGTTGTCGTCTGCGGTCGTCGAATCCATTGTAAATGACCCGAGTTCTCTGGAACTGGGCGGGCAGGAAGTCCAGGCGACAATTTTCTTTTCCGATCTCGCCTAATTTCACCGGCTTTTCCGAACGCCTCGCCTCCAAAGGACCTTGTGGCAGTTTCTCAACGAATACTTTACTCCAATGACAAACATCATTCTGGAGCATCGCGGAGCGCTGGACAAATTCATAGGAGACGCCATCATGGCATTTTGGGGTGCACCGCTTCGGCTGGAAAACCATGCTCAATATGCATGCGAGGCAGCGCTCAAGATGAAAGAGGCCATTGTCGGCCTGCGGGAAGGCTGGCGGCAGCGCAAGTTGCCGCTCCTTGAGGCCCGCATGGGAATTCACTCCGGTCCGGTTGTGGCAGGCAACGTGGGTTCCATGGAGCGTTTCAATTACACCGTGCTCGGCGATACCGTGAATCTTGGCTTCCCGGCTCGAGGGCACAAACAAATTCTACGGCACAACCATTTTAATCAGTGAGGACACATTCCATCTCGCGGGGCCCGGCTTTTTTGACACGAGAGACTCGACTCAATAAGGGTAAAAGGCAGGCGGGCCCCGGTCCGAATTTATGAATTGATAGGAAAGCGTGGAGAAGTGGAGCTTCCGTTTCTTGATATTTTTGCAGAAGGTCTGGCAGAGTATAAGAATCGGCTATGGGACCGCGCAGAACTGCTCTTTCGGTCGATTGAGTCGCAGGACCCGCCATCCGGAAGGTATGTGGAGCGGTGTCGCCTTACAAGACCGATCCACCCCCGGAGAACTGGGACGGAGTGTTTACTCAAGAAGCGAAGTAGGGCCACTGTTATGGCTTGCAGCCAATGGCTATCATGCGGTGGTTCATGAAACCATAATCGCCCTGATCCCTGTACGGAGAGAAGTCGGTTATTATCTTGACGGCTTCGAATCCGGTCCCTCCGAGCGCTTCGGAAATCTGCCGGGAATCATAGAGACGGATCGAGTAGGTACGGTCGCGGACCAGGCCTCTTTTTTTGTTCAGGACCATTTCGCGGACCGATACAGTATCCGCCTTCAATTCGCGGCGGCGGCAGACCAGGATATCTTCGCCAATCTCGTGCCAGGCTTCGGATTTGAAATTATCTCTTACGGCCACTCCGTCGGCAAGGTCGATCAAAAGCCAACCTTGAGCGCGCAGCAGCCGTTTGGCTTCGATAAGAATTTTCCTGTCGGCCGACGGTTCCTGCAGATATCCCAGTGAGTTGCCCATAATTAGCGCATGGTCGAAAATCCTGGAAGCGATCCCGGTGCTTCGCGCATCGGCCAGTATGCAATCCATGGGGTAATTGTATAGTCTTGCCTGCGACCCTGCGCGATTGAGCAAAAATTGGGAGTAATCTACCAGGGTGCACCTGGTGAAACCCCGCCGGCTCAGTTCCAGGCTGTGCCGGCCATGACCTCCGCACAAGTCTAGAATCCTGTGGGTCAAACGAATCGGAAGCAATTGACAGATAAGGTCCACCTCGCGCTGCGTTATCTCATCATCGCATACAGAGCGTGCATCGGTGAGGAGGTAGAACTCATCGAATATCGTTTTCCACCATTCGGGATCCACTTCGATGGTCATGAGGGCTCCGGACTCGCGCCGAAATCAAACAGGCCGTCTGAGGCTATAATTGCAGGACTGCCGCCCCAGGGCTGCATGCGGGCGATTTCAAGTTCTTCGTCTTCTATCTTGACGATCTCATCGAGTTCGCCGGAAAGCCATATTTTCTCCAGCGTCAGGCAGTCCGACCACAGGGCATGACCATAATCATTTAGCGACTCAATCTGGCGGGCGGTAATGACCCGTGGACGCAAGGCGACGCTTATGGGTCCAAGCAGATAGGTAAACCGCTGCTCCACAGCCAATCTTTGCTGCAAGCGAACAACCCCGGACAGCTCACCATAGTTCATCCCCAGGACGGCGTCATTGATGCGGTTCACCGCATCGCGTACGGTCATATCGGAGCGAAGAACGGCCAACGGCTGAACGCCGCCCCCGCTGCCAACGTTTGTGGGGACTGCGCCATAGCGGCCAAGGAAGCCAAAAAGCCCGCCGGGGCCAACCAGGCAGCGGAAGTCCGTTTGACATCGGCCCAGGACTACGCGCTTTCGATCTCGGTCCAATATCGGGTTTTCTTCAGCCCACAAGTCCAGCGGGACCTTTTTCTGAACGATGTAGTTTCCTTCGCGCAACGCAAGCTCGATCGCTTCGCCGGCGTCCGGGTTCACAACGCCTACACGCACCCCCTTGCCGGAATAACCCCTTTCAGGCTTGAGGACCAACTCGCTCCAATTGCGATATGTCCACTCGATCAAATCGTCAATCTCTTCGCCCCCCGGCCCTACAGTGCGGCGTGCGTGAAACTGGCGGGTCCATGGAGTTCGCTTCACGATTTCGGGATGAAACCGGTCGCTGTATAGGCTTCCCACAACTTCAAACATGCTTTTGACGTTTATGGGTTCCGTACCGCGAGGGTTGATCACGCGCTTTTCTCGTACGGCCTCCAGAAGCGGCCTCAGGTCATGTTTGCGGTGCAGATCCAGCAGCACATCGGAATTGAAATCCACGAAAACGATCGATACGGCTCGACCTCTCCAACTCACACGTCCATTTTTCAGCTCCAGTTGCTCAGGGCTCATCAATACGCCCGTGATTCCATCAAAGGCGCTGAGGCGCCGGGCTAAATTGATATTTTCGGTTACGTCCTCAAGGGTTTCTTTCTCAGCCACAACTGCAATCAACCCTGGATTCCGGCCTTCGCGGGCCTCGTGGGCTTCGAGCAGCATTTTCACGAATCCATCGACTGGACACAGCAACGGATGGTCAAAGTCCAGGTCGACACCTATGGGGATAATGCGGTTTAGCTCCGACCAGACGGCCTTGCCGATGATCTGGGTGATACGCTGATAGTCCCATCCGCCAGGGCTGCCGAGGTTCCATTCGGAATGGAATCCCGCAAAATCTTTCATTGCATGCGCCTCCTCACGATTAATGCGGCCTATCCGGACGCCTGAGCCGTTTTTCGATCAGGTGAAAGGGCAATTCCCCTCCTTCGAGCAACAACCTGTGGAAGCTGTCATGGCCCATTTGACTTCCATAAGATTCTCTTAGCCGCAAAATTTCGAAACGGCCTAAACTATAGCAGAGTTGATAGCCTGGATTCAGCCTAAAGCGATCGATCTGGCCCCGAGCCTCTTCCGCACTAAAGCCGGCTGTTGTCAGAAGTCTCATCGCATCATCGGGAACCAGTCTTCCAGAATTCAACCCGATGTCGATTTGGCAGCGCGCGGCCCTCCAGAGCCTGCGTTTGCGGTCAACCATGAGGTCCATCGGGTGATCGGCATATCCATACTCGGTCAGCAGGGACTCCACATAATAAGCCCATCCTTCGTAAAAAAGAGGGGATTCAATTTGGCTTCGCACCGGATTTTCAAGCATCCGCCGCGTAAAATCCAGCAAATAGTGACCCGGAAAGGTTTCATGCGCCGTTAGAAACTTATACTCCCGGTGAAGGCGTTGCCCGCGGAGCTCTCCGGTATCATGGCTCCTTTGATGTTGCGCATGTGTGGTGATGTAAAAGAAGTCCTTTTCCCTGCCGTCCTTGGTAAAGGCTGCGCTGAAGGAAGCGGAGCCGCGCACCGATTGAAGGTAAGTGGGAGTCTGGCATACCAGCGGCAACCCCGGCGCAATCACCCCCTTCAAACCATTGGACTCGAAAAAGCGTTTCAGCCTTTCCATTTCACGCCGGTGCAGCGCGATGGCGTCTATTGCGTCCGCCTCCTCGGGGCGGTAACCATGATACAATTCCTTCCATGATTTGCCGGGCGCCAATTTCTTTTGCAGGCTCTCCAATTCTTTCAGGTTTTCCAACCAGTCTTCAACGGCAATATCAAATACTTCAGATTGATTTCGAACCGACCCGAACCTGTCGCGCAAAGTTGCCTCAAGGCCGGGAACTGCAAGCTCCCGATCCGGGACTGGACGAAGAGAACCAAGGTATCTGCCGAAGGCCTCAAGGGCAGACCGTGTCTTCTCAAAGGCGGCCGTAAGCCGCCGGGCATCGTCTGCGGCGAGGACCTGCTCCGTTTCGCTCAAATACCTGCCGCAGTCGTCCAGCATCGCCAGCGCGGCCTGGTGAAAAGTCTCGGGTACGCAGTCCATATTCCCGGCGCCCTGTTGCAAGAGGTATGGAATCGCGCTTAGCCGCGCCAGAGTTCTTTCTACCCTCTCCTTTCGATTGTCTGCCGGTTTGCTGAGGGCATGGTCCAACCCTATGAAAGCTATCTTCAAATATAGCAGGGGGTTTCGCCTCCAGCCGCGCTTTTCCTCGAGTTCGATCAGGGCGCCGGAGATGCTTGAATCGAGCAATTCGAGGTCTATCCGTCTCTCCAGGTTGTCCTCGCCGGCGGCAAGAAGAGCGAAATTTTTCTGAAAGTCCCTGAGAGTGAAGATACATTCTTCGATAAGGCCGGGATCGAGGCTTTCCATCCGGTCGTAATACCGGCTCGCCGCCGCCGCTCGAGGAAGAAAGTCGAATTCGTCGCTCGCGCACATTACGGGAAAGCGCTTGGCCAGGTAGTCAAAATAGCTTTCAATCAAATTCTGCCGGGACGTCGGCATAAAAATGCTCCATTTTCCATAAAGCCGGTTTCTTTAGCTCATGATACCACTTTTCGAAATTGGAGAAACCGATGGAAAGGGTCTCGGTCTGAAGGGTAGAGAAACGAAACTTCTGCAATTGTCCCGCTTTCCACCCCGGTTGTTTTTCGGGCTTCTTTACCGGTACTGCCTCTATCCCGCTCATCGATGGCTCTTCCGGGGCATGCTGAGCGAAGTCGCCTCCGCGCAAGCCCTTGATTTCCTTGCCAGAGCCTGCCCCGGACCTGATCCGGGGACAAAAAATGCCTACTTTTCGAATTGTAAACTGCCAGTGTCTTATCCGAGGTTTCCGGATGGACACTAATTCATCAATTCTTTCGTCTATAATGATTATTCTTGGTTTTGTTATGGAAATAGGGCCTAGGCCACGTGGGACCATTTGCACAAACGCCTATGATTCATTTTTCCTGGCAAGTTCCCCGTGCAGTTCTCGAATGCGTTGAGACATCTTCTGAACAATTCGAAGGGCAATGGTAGGGTCTGCATGGACTTGGCGCAGAAAGGTCCTTTTATCTACTTTGAGAACTCTGACTTCACCCACGGCCCGTATGCTTGCAGATCGAACGTCGCGGTCGAGCAGGGCCATCTCGCCGAAGAAGTCTCCTTCGCCCATCGCGCCTAAATGCATTTCCGAATCGCCTTGCACTTTGAAAACCTCGACCTTGCCTGATTGGATCACATACATGCAGTCCCCAATCTCTCCCTGCCGGATGATCAGTTCCCCATCCGGGTATGTCTTCCCAAGATCTCCAGCAGACATCTCCTCCTCCTCGGGTCCGTAAAGAGCTAGGACCGAATTCCAGAAAACACATCCAATAAAAAGCGGTACAAAAAAGCCGGGTTAAGGGCGCGGATGAACACATCCCTGTAAGGGGCGCTGCCCGTGAATGTGTCCCAAAGAACCGTGCTCATGCGCCTGGCATTATCAGCAGAACCCTGCTCTCTTGAGAGCATGCGCAGCACGCCATGCCGGGCTGGTCGCAGCTTGCGGATCAAGTGAGTCACCCCAAAAACGGCCTTTCCGACCTTATTGTCGAAGGAAATCGAGCAGTAAGTCGGCCAGAAGTGACGCCTGAAATCTGCTGCGGATATTCCGCTGAATACAGCCGTTCTTGCCGCTGCCTTGGAAGTGCGATAAGCAGCCCCGATGCCATCTTTATAGAGCCGTGTTATTCCGCAATCCCCGATGAATACAAGCCTGTCGGCAAATGGCCTCCCGGCGCCGCTTATTGCAATGGCGGGACTGCAGTGGCAACTCTTCTCAAGGAAGTTCCAATTCGCCGGGAAGCAACTCCTCACTTCGGGTGATTCAAGAAACGAGCGGATCAGGGTGGAGTCAATGTCCGCACCGAGAAGACACATTGTTACAAAGTCTCCCTTCGGGATAAGCGCGGCAAAATCGAGACGGGGAAGATCAAGCAGGAAAACATGCATCGAGGAGCCAAGAATTTGCTCTATAGTTTTCTCACCCAGATAAAATTCGCATATGTAAGTTTTTGTTGTGCGTGGAGGTCTGTAGCCAAGCCCCAGTCCCGCGAACATTTTTAATGTGCTGGTGTTGATGCCCGTCGCGACAACGAGCAGATCATAGCTCACCGGCTCATGTCCCTTGGCGCCGACCCGTGGGCGGCCGTCAACCCAGCCGATCTCTTTGACGCGTCTTCTTATCAGCCTGGCGCCTCGATTTAGTGCAAGTTCCTGAAGATACCCATCAAAGCTGCCCCACTTCATCTCCTTTATACCTGCGGGCCCTGCTCCCCTGTGTACTGCGGCTATTCTCTTCTGATCGGCGGGAGTTTCAATTCTGACCGTTCCTATGTCCATGTGGAGGGTATATGACTCAATCCCCCTCTGGACCACGGAGGAGGGAAGATTGATCCCCTCGGTGGCAAGCATTTGCACAAGGGATTCCGATATGATTCCACCGCAATAGTTGCAACCTACGGGGCCGGGATGTGAAAACTCCTTGGGTTCGAATAAATCCAGGTTGATCTCGATCCCAAACGTTTCTGAAAGATCGAGAAGAAAGCAACTGAAAAGCGACCCCGCAGGTCCTCCGCCAATGACTGCAACGCGGGAACCGTCAACCAGCTGCAAATCCGATCTGGAGGTCCCATCCGCCTCTTTGAATCTTGGCTTAAAATCGCTGGATAATGCTAACCTCATCAGCCCTGACTCTCGAAGAGCGTTCGCATTTCATAGTAATGCATCAACTTGACTTTTCGCGCACGCCTAAGCGCATCCGGGCGCCGGATTCCCATAGGAAAGATTTCCTGAATTGCCACAAGTCCGAAAATAATACGATACTCAAAGCAAAACCAACAAGAAGAAATGGAAGATAGGTCGATAATCAACGTAGCGGGGATCTTAGGCTTGTGATATAAAAGAAAAAATTACGCCGGAAGGAGGCAAAATGAAAGGTCGGGTTACTCTCATATAATTGTATTCTACATCGCCACGGTCCAAGGCGCGATACTTATCGTAATCCGGCGTCACTGCTTTACCCCGGCGAAATTCCTACTCATTGGAATCCCGATGAATGAGTTGCTGAAACAAATACCCCTTTTCAGTTCTTTGTCGCAGAGAGATATCCGGTTCCTGTCCCAAATTGCGAGGCAACTGGAGTTGCCAGCCAACACGATTCTCTTCAAAGAGGGAGCGAGGGGTAACCGACTCTATCTTATCGTGGAGGGAGAGCTGGAAATAATCAAAGCTTTTGGGACCCCCGACGAGATCGTTTTGAGAGTTTGCTGTGCTGGTGAGCCAATCGGTGAGATGAGTTTTCTGAATCCCGAAGGGACCCGTTCAGCAACTGTGCGGGCGAAGTCAAGAGTGCGTCTGATTGAAATTGCCAGAGACGATTTCGAATTGCTTATGCTGGGACGCCCCGGACTAGCTTTGGCCATCGCGCGAAGTCTATCGCTGAGGCTCGTTGACTCGGAAAACAGGTTTATTCGCACGCTTGCTGAAAAAAGCCGCAAATTAGCTATCTTCTCCAAGTTCATTACGGCCTCGGTTGATGAGATTGCGTTGGCTGAACCCAGTGAATCCATTAGCGAGAAGGCGGCCGGCATTCCCCAAATTCAAATTAATGTACTCGGCAAATTTCAGCTTTTCCAGGGGGAAACCCTTGTAACAGGAAAAGAATGGAGTGCAAACCAACCACAGTTGCTCCTTAAAGCTCTTATCACCCGGGGAGCTGAAAATGTGCCAAAAGATTTGCTTATTGAAGACCTGTGGCCCGACGCCCCCCCGGACGACGGCAAAAAAAATTTTAAAGTCGTATTGCATCGGCTCAGAAAAACACTCGGGAATCTGACGGGAACAAGGTCTCCCTATATTTGGCACAAAGGGAATATGACTTCTCTGAACCAGGGCCTTGTTCGGCTGGACATCAATGAATTCCTCTCCCTCTACAGACGTGCAAGGAGAGCTGAGCAGGCAGGGGATATCAGGAGTTCCATTGCGTATGGCAATTCCACAATTGAGCTGTATAAAGGGGACTATCTCGAAGATGAATTATATACCCCATGGACCACGCTGAAGAGGGAGGAGATCCGCGCCCTGTATATAGATATTTTACAGCGCACGGCCGCTCATTACGAGACTCAAGGCAGTTCGCGAAAATCCATTGATCTTTATAAATTGGTTGTGAAGACCGATCCGACATTGGAGGAAGCTTACCAGAAGCTCATGCTGGCTTATTCGAACATTGGAATGAGAACCGAGGCCATCCGCGTTTATAATCAATGCAGGAGGGCTCTTGATAGGGAACTGGGCATGGCGCCGGATAAACTGACAACCTCAATATATGAACGCATCGTCGAAAGCTGAGAGAGATTTAGCGATACGCGGGATTAAATGTTCAATTGCTCGATTTTGAGGATTGATTCCCCAATACTCCAATTAGGTTTTCCCGATATAGAGCAGGCCGTCCCAAAGCTCATCGGGAGGATTTTCTTCATAAATCCCACATTTCTCCAGATAAAAAGAAGCAGCCGCGTCCTTTCCCGAAACTCTCAGATACTCTTGAAAAAACTCAATTGCCCTGTCCCAATGCCGCTTTTCGAATGCTCTGAGTCCTGCCGAAAAAATGGAACTCAGATCTTCCCGGATCTGGTTACTTTCCTCGACAGGACAAACCAGTTCATAAACAGTGACAGGGTTTGCTTTTCCACCCAGAACAAAACGGCCGAGTTCTCGGAGCAGGAAATCGTGTAATTCGTCAATCACCGCTCCGGTCACCAGAATTCTCGTCTTGAAATGCTTGTTCAGGTTCTCTATTCTCGCGGCGGTGTTCACGACATCGCCGATCGGCCTGTATTCATAATGACCAGATCCCCCAACGGTCCCCAGCAGGACTTCTCCGTAGTGAAGCCCGATTCGTGTGTTGAGAGTCAATGGCCGATTCCGTTCATTGAATTGCCAGACTGCTTCTTTCATTGCCCATGCTGCACGGCATGCCTCTCTTCGTTGCGACTGGTCCGGATGAGCCGTGGCCCATACAGCAAGCATCGAGTCGCCAATAATGTCGGAAATGGTCCCATTGTTGGCCTTTACGGCACTGAAAACCGACTCGTAATACCTGTTCAGAAACTTGTTCAACTCTTCGGGCTTCATCATTTCGGCAAGCCTCACATATTGGTCGCCGTCTGAACACAGAACAGTTCCGAAGGCAGTCTGGCGACTATGGGCAACGCCCTTCATCTCCGGCATGTCGCTTACTATCTGATCGATCACTTTGGCAGGTAGAAAGAAGCCGAAAGCTTTCCTGATATCTTCGCGTCCTTTGCGGACATAATAAAAGTTCCGGAGGAGGCAGCTCGCAAACGCCAATGGAGACAGGAGCAGAAGGGGAATCCCGAGTGGAATCCAAAAGCTGTTAGACCCAAACTCATATCGAGCGACCAGCACATATGCGATAGTCCATGCCCCCACGATACAAGCCGATGAAAAGGCGGGGAAAAGCATGGCGCAGCCCGACAGAGTCAGACCGTACAGGAAAATCAGCATAAACTGAAACGCCGCAGGCAATTGGCGAATAGGCCTGTTTTCGACTAAATTCGCAAAAGCTGTTGCAGCTATTTCGACTCCGCTCAAATCGGTTCCATCCGGTTTTGAAAACACAGTGCGAAAACCGTCTCGCTGTCCGGGATCAGTTGGTTCAGAGACTCCAATGAAGACCGCTTTGCCCCTTAATAGGGATAACGCAGGTGAAGATGGACCCGACTTGATAATACTGTGAAAGGGAATGGTTGGAATGGAGCCCGGGGGCCCGTAAAAGTTCAGAAAAAGGTTATCCGGGTGTGAATAGAGTCTTATGACAGACTCGATAATGCTTTTCTTGTCGCTTTCAAGACCAGGCAAAACGCTATCCTGCATCGCGATCATTTTGTCCGGCAGTGAAGGATCTTGTTCGAAGATATTCCTGAATTTCGCAATGAGCCATCCCAACTTCCTTTCCTGTCTTATGGCGTCGACATTGTTGGGGAATGTCCCGGCCAGGGCTGGAGAGGCCGCCTCCAAGAGTTGAATGAACTCCCTGTATACGAACAGCGCATGAATCTGAAGCGCTGCTACAGGAAGGGTAGGATTGCATCCGGCCACTGGTTCGAATGTCCAGAACTGACTGACATAGGATGGAATTTTTGGCAGCAGAAAGGGGGCCAGTAGAGCAGCATTATTTGCCAGGGCTTCCATTGGGGGAACAGTTTTCGCAATGTACATGCAACCAGTTGAATTTAGAGGGACCTTTTCCTCTTTGAGCTGTTCGTACAAAATGACATTCCCGGCATTGAGGACAGCATTGGCAAACCCCTCATCGTCTATTTGCACAGTGGGATCACTGAACAGAATATCGAATGCAATGACTGAGGGCCGTTGTCGGGCGAGGATTTCCGTGAGGCGGGCATGATAATGCCGGGGCCATTTCAGAAAGTTCGGGGAGAGTCCAAGGCTTTGGGCGGATTCCTCACCCAACGCCACAATAACAACGCAGGGCGGAGCTGGCCTGGGTCCCCTGAGACGGAAAAGAATATGGAGGCCGACTTCCTGTTCCAGCCATAATCCCAGCGGGGTCAGGATGACTAGCAGTCCCAACATTCCCACCAGGCAACCTGCTGCTACCGCAAAACAATAACGGCGGTACATGGCGGACCCTTATACCAAGTTGCGCCCCTTAAAGTCCCCTTCGACCCTTTAGTAAGAGGGGGAATGAAAGCGGTGACAAAATTCGCCCTGCTTTCCAACAGGCAAACGGAAATTTAAAAGCATTCTACCTCAGATAATCCGGCAGATCAAAGGATTTGGCCATGTAGAACAAAAGGAGGGGTTTGCCCCTGCCCCGTCTTAACTGCGAAGCTGTAACCCTTTTGAAACCTTTTCAATGATATGAGTGTGCTGAAAACAATGCAGACTCATGCCATTCTGCATATTTACCATAGTATGTATTAGGTGCGCACTCGGTCCGACACTCGTGCGCCCACATCAAAAGTGGAGGACTCCCCATGGGCAAGGCGAAGGGAGAAATATGGAGATTTATCCCGAGCGGAAATTGGTTTTATGTGGAAAGAAAAGGAGTCAAATATTACATGTCCCTCAAAGTCATAGGGCCCATGGAAGCCGGCAGGATAATTCGAGGGGAAGATCCTCCGCCAAAGGTTGAACGAGTGATAATCAGCATCAGTGCTTTTGAATCGATTCCTGAAGAGAGCTTCACCAGCTTTTGAGCCTTTCCCGAGAAGCTCATTTATCAGCGATATTTCTCTCGGATATCGCGGCGTCCATCACTTTGAGCATTCAAACCTACACCTTCCGGCCGTCTGGAGATTTTGGCGTGCTCCTGTTGGCTTGGATAGCAAATTCTATTGCAACATAGATCGAGAAGTCCTAGAATAATCTCTCCTCGATATTCACTCGTTTTGGAGAATAGTTATTCGACACTAGAAGATATTGATGTGAGAGGTCTTTAATCCCGGCTCCGCTATTCTTGCATGAGCGCTCAAGTCGATCGTTTTTCCAAATTTTCGAGAAAGCATCTCCGTTCAGGTGAGGGCGTGAAATGGAAAGGGCGATCTTCCTTCGGGCTTTATCGATCTGGATTCTGCTTTTGATTTCCCCGGCGATCGCCAAGGCGTCGAATTCATGTGAGAACTGGATGGCGCGGATCGAGTCGGTCCAGGGAACTGTGCTGGTTCAGAAAGCAGGACAGACGACCTGGGCGCCGGCCGGGCCGGGGGAAAGATTTTGCCCCGGAGACAAAATACAGGTTCTTGGAAACAGCCGTGCAGCTATATCTTTGTCGACCGGGGGCGTCGTTCGGCTCGACCAGAATACGACTATCACGCTTGTTGGGATTGAGAATGAAAAGAGAAGCATCATCGATGTTATCTCCGGCATTGCTCTTTTTTTCAGCCGCAATCCTTTCAGCTTGAAGGTGAATACCCCTTTTATCAACGCGGATGTCGAAGGCACCGAATTTCAGGTGACGGTCGAAGGTGACCGGACATCGATTTCTGTTTTTGACGGCAGGTTGAACGCCTCCAACGATTACGGAAGCCTTTTGCTGCAAAGAGGCCAGTCAGCGATCTGCAAGGCCGGCGCACCGCCTGCCCTTCTGGCGATAGCAAGACCCAAAGATGCTGTGCAGTGGGCGCTTTATTACCCCCCTATCCCGGAAATTGCCGCAAACGCCGCAATTTCAAACGCAGGCGCCAAATGGCAGAAAAAAATATCGGCATCGGTCGAAGCCTACCGGCATGGGGACCTGAGCGCGGCTTTTGTTCCCCTGCAACAGACGCCCGCCATCGATGACCCGGTTCTGCTCGATTACCGGGCATTACTCCTGCTTGCGGTGGGAAGAGTCAATGAGGCTTCGGCTCAACTTGCAAGATCTCTTGAGCTGAATCCGCAGGATAGCTATGCGCTTGCGCTCCAGTCGGTGATGGCCGTCGCCCGGAACCAGAAGGACAGTGCTTTTGAGATTGCCCGAAGAGCAGTCGAGACCGAGCCTTCATCATCGGCCGCCCTGGTGGCGCTTTCCTACGCACAACAGGCCCGCTTCGATCTTAAAGCGGCCCTGGGCAGCATACAGAAAGCTGTAAACGCCAACCCGCAGGACGCCTACGCATGGGCGAGGCTCTCCGAACTGTGGCTCTCTTTCAGCCATCTGGACAGGGCCATGGACGCCGCGAAGCAGGCTGTCTCCCTCGATCCGGCGGTGTCGCGCACACAAACCGTCCTTGGCTATGCTTACCTCGTCCGTATCGATATAGGCAATGCTAAGAAAGCTTTCAGGAAGGCAATCGAGCTCGACCAGGCAGACCCACTGCCCCGGTTGGGGCTCGGACTGGCCATTATCAGGGGCGGCGATTTGAAGCAGGGCACTAAGGAAATAGAGATTGCGGCGATGCTCGACCCACTGAATTCCCTTATCCGGAGCTATCTCGGGAAAGCCTATTTCGAGGAAAAGCAAAGCAAGCTGGCTTCAGAGGAGTTCATGCAAGCCAAGGAGCTTGACCCGTTGGACCCCACGCCATGGTTCTACGATGCGATCCAGAAAGAGACCCTTAACCGCCCGGTCGAAGCTATGGAGGACCTGCAGAAATCTATCGAGCTCAACGATAATCGCGCAGTCTACAGATCGCGGTTGCTTCTCGATCAGGACCTCGCGGCAAGAAGCGCAAGCCTTGCCAGGATTTACAACGATCTTGGTTTCGATCAACTGGCGCTTGTGGAAGGTTGGAAATCCCTGTCCATGGACCCGGCCAACTTCTCGGCCCACCGGTTTCTTTCGGATTCATATTTCGCAATTCCTCGCCATGAGATTGCCAGGGTGAGCGAACTGCTTCAATCTCAACTCCTGCAGCCGCTCAATATAAATCCCGTCCAGCCCAGCCTGGCCGAGAGCAAGTTTTTCGTGCCTCAGGCACAGGGCCCGGCCTCCTCCTCGCTAAACGAATACAACACTTTGTTCAACCGCAACGGAGTCGCCGTTATGCTTGACGGCGCAGCCGGCAATCATGGGACCCTCGGGGACGAAGTAGTATTTTCAGGGATAACGGACAGGTATTCCTACAGTGTGGGCCAACTCCATTCCGAAACAGACGGGTTCAGAAAAAATGACGACCTGGCGCAAAATATCTACAATGCATATTTTCAGGCGAGCCTGACACCTTCGACCAGCGTTCAGACCGAGTTTCGCCACAAAGACATGGGCTACGGCTACACGCTGGCGCTATTCGACCCGGCCGATTTCATATCGGACTTTCGACAAAAAGACGCCATCGACAGCATACGATTCGGGTTCCATCATCAGTTTGCTCCCGGCTCAGACCTCATCGGGTATTTTGCCCATTCTAACGAATCTTATGATTTTACCGAGCCTTCTTTCTCTTCGGCGTTCAACCGGACTGCTGATGGAGATGGGGGTGAAGTGCAGCATCTGTACCGGTCTGAAAAGTTCAACCTCATAACCGGGGGCGGGTTCTTCGACTTCAACCGCGAGCAAGTTTTGGCTTTCGGGGGCCCGGTCCTGAGAACCGAGCCGGATGCAAGACACGGCAATTTTTATCTCTACTCACAGCTCCGTTACCCGGAAAATGTAACATGGACCATTGGGGCAAGCGCCGATTTCTATCAAGGCGGCGCGTTCGGTCTCGACCGAGCACAGCCCAACCCCAAAATCGGCGTCATGTGGAACCCTTTCCCTGATACCACCATTCGGGCCGCCGCTTTCAGGGCGATGTCGCTCACCAACATCGGGAACCAGACAATCGAGCCGACACAGGTGGCGGGCTTCAACCAGTTTTTCGACGACGATGAGGCGTGGGATTCATGGGTGTACGGAATCGGGCTCGATCAAAAACTCTGCTCCAATTTTTACACGGGAGGCGAATTTTTCAGGCGCGACCTCACGGCCTACGCTCTCGATCCAAAGACCGGAGAAACCATAGGCGCCGGCTTGCATGAAAATTTCGCCAGGCTCTACTTTTACTGGACGCCTCACCCATGGTTTGCGATAGGGCCGCAGTATCAGTTCGAGGTCCGTCAAACCTCGCCGGATCTTGTGCTGAACTCAGCCCTCAACCTGACAACGCATCGTTTTTCCCTGGGAGCTAATTTCTTTCACCCATGCGGCTTGTTTGCGACGATAAGCCCTGCTTACGTCTTGCAGGACGGAACATTTCTATCCACCACAACTCCGACATTTTTCCAGGACAGCAGCAATTTTTTTGTACTGGACGCAATCATCGGCTACCGCCTGCCAAAGCGCTTGGGCTTTATTTCGCTTGAGGGCAGAAATCTCTTCGACAGGTCGTTCAAGTTTCAGGATACCGATCCATACAACCCGAATTTAGTGCCCACCCGCTCTCTATTGGGGAGGGTTACGTTTTATTTCTAGGCTGTATCGGCCATCCGAAGATCGATATAGTAAGGGAAATGATGAATATCCACCAAACCCGGCCAACGGAAAAGGAGACAAAATGCAAGAAATCACTATTAGACTTTCCATCGATGAAAAAGGACGTATTGTAAAGGTAACGGACGCCGAGGGTAAACGTTTGGACGAACCGGTTCATTTTAAGACTGAAGTCGAAACCAATGTTGAACACTTCAGCACTTTCAAAGTAGGCCGCGCATGTTGCATGACACTTAATGGGACTTGTTTCTGCGGCCCCCACTTGTGCTGAACCGGGTGTTCGGCATGTCGCTTTTTGTGAAAGAAGCCGCCGGATGCGACGCATCCAATAAACAACTGGTTAACGTTCACAAGTGGCTCTTTTCCGGCAGGGAAGGGGCCACTTGAGCACAAACGAAGGAAATAGCCGGATAAGAGCTGCCGGTCGATAGATCGTTCCAATTTGAAGCCATCATTCGGCAGAATCCTGCCATAGTTTATCGATCGCTTTTGTCATCTGTTCAATGGTGCCATCAGGGACAGGCTCGAAGCAGTTAATGTCGTCCAACTCAACGCAGGTTTTCGGTACGGGCTTTTTGCCTTGAATTATCCGAACAGCATCTGCACAGGTGATCCAGTAAGAAGAAAAGTATCTTTCTCCCTTTTTTTCTATCCAAAACCATTCCCTGGTTTTCCTTGCCCGCCACACCCCTCTGCGCATGTTTCTCATTTACCATCCTTTCTCCAGGAGGCCCGCATGACGCACTCATTGGTCCTTCCATCATTCGTCATTTCCAGCCCGGACCTCCTTTTCATTTCACCTTCGAAGAGGCGGCGACTTCGGACAGAGTACCGATGACCGACACGTGATCGAGCAGTGTTTTACAGCCGGCGATTTGGCTGACTGAGGCCGGATCGGGTGGCTGCATTGCAAGAAGGGCCTGCGCAACCTGCTCCCGGATCTCGTGAGGCGCCCGAGAGGATGCCGCTATAAGGAATTCAGTATAGAGCGGGGTGGAGTGCGCCAGGGGAAAACCATCTGCTATCGGATGAATGACCTTAAAATCCTCCATTTTGATTTTTCCCGCTACGGCCATCAACTCCAGGGTCCCCGTGCGCACTACGCCGGCGTCCACCGCCCCATAGAGAACGCCCCATACTACGTTCGGGTGCGAGGCGGCGCTCCTGATGCTATTGAAATCGGCTTCCGGGTTTATGCCGTTCTCAATGAAAAAGCAATTGGCAGCCCTCCGGCCTCCAACGGTCTCACGCCCGCTGCACATGAAATCTTTGCCCTTGAGGTCGGCAGCGTCATTGATGGGGCTGTCCCGCCTCACAAAAATGACAGCTCCCACCTGGTCGGTCCAAACACAAGGTTTGACGCGCGTTACCACGGCAGCGATCTCCTCGATGCCGTAGAGTTTGGCTAGATCGCTGTACTGGGCGGGGCTGGTGCAGATGAAGTCCAGTCTGCCCTCCTTTGTCCGCAACGCTAACTTGTCATACCCTAGCGGGACAATCGAAAAGCGTTTTCCAAGCACTTTGGAAAGATAGGCGGCTGTGGATTTCCACTCTTTCAGGGCGTGATAGCCTCCCCTATTGCTGAGGACCCCGATTGTGTATTCCTCGTAGGAAAAAGATAAAGAGGGTGGAAGCAACAGCGCCAATACTATCATCGCGAGTAAAATGGTTTTTCGTGTCATAACGGTCCCCTTGTGTGCTTGGTTCAATGCCTGATCCTGTCCTTGTGTCCTGAATCAGCGCTATCGGAACGTGAGAACGCAGGCGCTGGATCGCTTATATCAAAAGAAGGTTTCACAAAGGTTACATCCCAACTGTGGGGGGACCGCCAACATAGCTGAGTACTGCCTTCGCCGTAAAACTTTGCCCACTGGCGGCGCCCACCCCCTTCCAGGTAATTTCCCCCAGATACTTCGATGCATGGAGAGGCGAGACCGGCAACGTTACAATAAAGAGGTTGCGGCAGAAAATCATGCCGGCGCTGATTTGTCTCAGCATAGTGAATGCATGATGTTTGATGTCGACAGGTATTTTTACGGGTATAAGTGGAAACTCCACGCCTTCGTTGCTATAATAATTGTTCGTCTGGAAATGTGAATCTCATCGAGACGGGGTTTATAACTTCCGTCTTAATCATGGAAAGGGTCCGATGAAGAAAACGCTGTTCGTGCTCATGCTGGCCGTCTTTATTGCTCCTGGCGCTGTTTTCGCCAAGGACATCCTCGGAGAAGTAAAAGAGCTTCCGATCGTCAAGAATCTTTTTCCTGCACAGGTGGAAGTGATCGAGGCAAGAGATCTCGGGAGTATCTTCGAGCTTGTGGTGAAGGAGCCTTCGAAGGGAAATCAGATTTACTATGTCACCAAAGACGGCGCTTACCTTATTTTGGGAGGAAACCTCTTCGGCCAGGATAAGGTGAATTTGACCCAGAAGCGGCGCGAAGAAGTAAACAAGGTCGATATGTCGAAGATGCCCCTGACGGACGCCATCGCAATCAAGAAAGGGAACGGGGCCAAGAAGCTCATCATGTTTACCGATGTCGACTGCCCTTTTTGCAGAAGGGGCTACGACTGGCTAAAGAGCCAGACCAACTACACTCTTTATGTATTTTTCTACCCCCTTGAGATGCATCCCAAATCTGCCGAAAAGAGCGTGCAGGTCTTTTGTTCGAAAGATCAGGAAACCGCTCTCGATAATGCCCAGTCTGACAAGGAGATAGGTTCTGGAAAATGCGAAGCGGGCGAAAAAATGCTTGCCAGGCACAAAGCTATTGCAGGGGAAATCGGAGTAGATGGAACACCTCTTTTCATAACGGATTCCGGCGCTAGAATAGCGGGCTTCAGGGCCCCTGAATTGGAAAGCTATTTGAAAAACTAACTCACGTTGCGGGATTCCATGAGGGACCGCAAGACCCTCATGTTTTTCTTTATCTTCCTTCAGGTCCTTTCCTTTAGGGGTCTCGAGGACCATAGGACGGTCGCGGAACCTTGGATCGTTCAGTAGAAGCCGGAATCCGTTCAGGCCGATTTTGCCCTTTGCCGATGTGTTCATGCCTGTCGATGCGGGAGCCGAGTTCGCGCTTGGAATCATTGAGGTGAAAGAACTTTAGCCGGTCGATTCCGATTGTCTCGTCAAATCTTGAGATCGTAAGGCCGTAGGACTGCTCGTCCCGCATGTCGTATCCTGCTGCAAATCCGTGAGAGGTATCGTAGCATACCCCCATCGTTTCGCCGAATCGGGAGTTTTTCAAAATGAAGTTGATTTCCTCGAAGCTCGATCCAAGGCTCGATCCCTGTCCGGCTGTGTTTTCGATAAGTACGCAGACCGACTCGACTCCGGAAGTTTCAATTGCGCGGTCCAGGTTTTCAACGAAACGAATGAGACCGGCCTCTGTTCCCTCGCCAAGGTGCGCGCCCGGATGCATTATCAGGTATCGTATCCCGAGGTTGGCGCAACGCGCCAGTTCCTCGGCAAAAGCGGTGATCGACCTGGAAAGAATCAGTTCGTCTCTTGCGGCGAGATTGATTAGATAGATGTCATGGGATGCAACCGGAATGCCGCCGCTTTGTTCCCACCTGTGACTTGAAGAGTTCAATGTGCCGCGGGGCTGAGTTTGTCCGAACGCCACTGTCTGTGGTTAGTGGTGAAAATCTGCAGGGCGTTGCCCTGGATTTCATTAAGGCGGTCGAAGGCCATGTGAATTCCGCCTGCAATTGACATATGTGCGCCAAGGTAGGGCACTGTTCGAATGACCGTGTCTCCGGTTTGTGTTTCGGCTGCTTTTGAATTATTCTTGCGTCCTGCGGAAAGAATAAGAACTGCTTTGAAGTTAATTCACCTGCATCCCCGGGAGAAAAAAATGATCGAGACGCTACACTCGTCCTGAAATGGGTCGAATTTGGACACTTGAGAATAAATACCGCAAGTGGCTGGATGTCGAGCTTGCAGTTTGCGAGGCGCTCTTCGAAAGAGGCGAGATCCCTGCTGAAGACTTTAAAACTATAAAGGAAAAGGCCGATTTCGACGTCAAAAGAATCGAGGAGATCGAGCGCGAGACCCAGCACGATGTTATTGCATTCCTTACGAGCGTGGCTGAATTTGTCGGTCCTTCGTCCCGTTTTATCCACGAGGGCCTTACATCGTCGGATGTTTTGGACACTGCCTTCGGACTGCTCCTTACGGAAGCATCCGGCCTGCTTCTGGAAGACATCGAGAAGCTCCTTTCGGTGCTGAAAAGAAGGGCCTTCGAGTTCAAGAACACGGTGCAGATCGGACGCTCACATAACGTGCACGCCGAACCGATCACGTTCGGGCTGAAGCTCGCGGTCTGGTATTCGGAGATGGAGCGCAACCGGGACCGTTTGCTGCAGGCCCGGGAAAGCATTCGGGTGGGAAAGATATCCGGCGCGGTCGGCACATTCGCAAATATCGCCCCGGAAATCGAGGAAGCCGTTTGCGCGCGCCTTGGACTGAAGCACGCTTCGGTCAGCACGCAGATCATCCAGCGCGACCGGCACGCGCAGTTTTTCTCGACGCTCGCCATAATCGGGTGTTCAATCGAAAAGATTGCGACCGAGATTCGTCTGCTCCAGCACACTGAGATCAGGGAGGTGGAAGAGTACTTTTCACCCAGCCAGAAAGGGTCTTCCGCGATGCCCCACAAACGCAATCCGATTTCTTCCGAGAACCTCTCCGGCCTTGCGCGTGTGCTTCGGGGCAACGCCCTGGCCGCGATGGAAAACGTGGCTCTGTGGCACGAGCGCGACATCAGCCATTCATCAGTCGAACGCGTCATAGGTCCGGATTCGACAATTTTGCTCGACTACATGCTGGCCCGCCTAACGCGCGTTGTCGAGCGGCTTGTCGTGTTTGCAGACAACATGAAACGCAACATGTCCATTTCCGGAAACCTTTATCTTTTCCCAGCAGGTGATGCTTTCTCTGATTCAGAAGGGGATAAGCAGAGAAGAAGCGTACCTCATTGTCCAACAAGACGCGATGGAGGTTTGGAGCAAGGGAGGCGATCTAAGGGATGAGCTAAAAGGCGATGAGCGGGTGACCGGCAGGCTCACAGAAGAGGAGATTGATTCCATATTCGATCTGAATTATCACCTCAAATATCTGGACGTCATTTTTGAACGCGCATTCGGGGG
Organism: uncultured delta proteobacterium; assembly: GCA_963727975.1. Taxonomy (GTDB): domain Bacteria; phylum Desulfobacterota; class Syntrophobacteria; order Syntrophobacterales; family Syntrophobacteraceae; genus SbD1. The sequence goes on from CAVSIN010000010.1 coordinate 37,072, forward strand.
GGGGACATAGGGGTCGGGCCGGCTCTATTCTTTGGATGTTCGATTTCGATTATAATTATTTATTAATCTCTATATGCCAATAGAATTTCACAGGTCGCCAAAGTGAACCCTAAACCCGAACTCCTCGCCCCGGCCGGTAATATCGAATCATTTTTTGCCGCAATTCAAAGTGGCGCGGATGCTGTCTATCTCGGTCTTAAAAAGTTCAGCGCCAGGGCCACGGCGAGCCAACTTTACCTTCGAGGACCTCGCCACGCTCATGCCGTTTGCGCATAAACGGGGCGTTCACATCTACGTCGCCTTGAACAGCCAGATCGTCTCGAGCGAAATCCCCGAACTGCTTGACACGCTTAACTCTCTTGCATCTCTAAAACCGGATGGTCTGATAGTTCAGGACGCAGGGATTTTTCATCTTGTCCGCCGCTGGTTCCCGGAGCTTAAGCTTCACGCCAGCACGCTTGCAGCCGTTCATAATACAGCCGGCGTAAAAGCTCTTCAGGCGATGGGCGCCGGCCGGGTGGTGCTTGCCCGCGAACTGAGTCTAGGGGAGATCGAAAAAATATGCCACGGGCACGGAAGCCGAACTGGAAATCTTCATTCACGGCTCGCTTTGTTATTCTTACTCCGGGCCTGTGTTTGGCGAGCAGCTTCCGTGGCGGGCGAAGCGGCCTTCGCGGCGAATGCGTTCAGCCATGCCGCCTGAGGTTCCGTCAGGGCAACAAGGAGGGGTTCTTCCTTTCGTGCAACGATTTGTGCGCCCTGCCGCTGATTCCCGCGACTCAAGCGGCTGCGAATCGCCGCGTTCAAAATAGAAGGCCGAATGAAGCCCGCGGCCTGGGTTGCCGACGTCGTAAAGGCCTACCGCCTGATTCTGGACGCCGAATCCGAAGACGAAGAAAAAGAGGCTTTGATGAGTGCAAAGGAATTGCTCGCGCAGGCCCCTTCAAGACGCCTGCACTCCGGGCACCTGGACGAGGCGAGCGCGGGGAGAATTCTCACGCCGCACCGGTCGGGCTCAAGCGGCGCCTGGTCGGCTACGGTCAAGTCGTTCCCAGGGAGATCGCGTTCTGATCGATTTGCGCCCTCCGATTGCAAAAGGCGACCGGCTTCGCCCGGAATCCTCCGCGGGCAGAGAGCAGGAGGCCTTTACGGTATCGCAGCTCTTTGACGGCGCAGGTAAAGGCATTCTTTCCGCGCAAACCGGCGCCCAGGTATATCTTGCCTGCTCAAAACCCCTTCATTCCGGGGACAGGCTTTTCAAAGTCGGGACGAAATCGGAATCCGCAGCCGCAATATGGAAGAAGATAAGGGGGGAAGTTCCGGCGGCTTTTCACCAGAAATCCAGATTCCCCCACAGGCAAAAAATTCTTGACGATCTCGAAAGACCTGCTGCAGCGCAAACAAGACAAAATGAAACCCTCATCGTCAAAGTGGACTCGGCAAACGACCTGGCGCAGGCCTTGCGTTCTTCCGCCGCAATGGTTCTTCTCAGCGCAACAAAAAATAACCTGGAGCGCATCGCCAAACAGAGGTTTTCGCCTTCCCAGACTGAAGAAACTCGGGTTCTCCCTGCCTCCGGTGATTCCTGAGAAGGACATCGAATATTTCAGGGCCGCCGTCATGTGGTTTATGGAAAAGGGATTTCTGCTCTGGGAAATCAATAACTGGGGGCATTTCGATCTGACGGGGCAGGGCAGGGGAGCGCACCTGGTTGCAGGATCGAGGCTAAACCTTCGAAACGGCGCCGCGTTCGCCCAGGCCGTGGAGATGGGATGCAGGCGAGATCGTTGTTTCCCTTGAAATCACCGAAGGAAGAACTCAAGGAACTTGCTCAGAAAAGATTCAGCGCCCGGCTTGTTATTACTGTTTACTGCCAACCGCCGCTTTTCACATCCCGCCTGATTCCCACCCTTTATGAGGATCGGCCTTTTCTGAGCCCACGCAACGAGGTCTACCGTCTGGTGAAGAAGGCCGGCCTCGTGGAAATCTACGCCGACATGCCCGTAAGCTGGCTCGAGCAGCTTCCTGTTCTTCGATCTTTTGGCTACGGCAATTTTCTTATTGATTTAAGCGAAGGCGGTCCAAAGGAGTCTGGTTCCCTTGGAGCGGTTTTGAGCGGGTTTGCCGCTTCCAGGTCACCGACGAAGAACTTCTCCCTGTTCAACTTCGAGCGAAGACCCTAAGATAAGGGCCACGCCCAAGTGGTTACGGCGTTTCCGCAATCGCGGCGCTCTACGAGGCAGAGTCAAGGCAAACTAATCGAAGTCGATGATAAGGTCTGCTTCGTTTCCGCATACTTTGCACGTGCGGGTTTCACGCTGCTTTTCCTTGATCTCTCCTGAGGCCGTCCTGACCTCGACCATCTGGCAGGAGATGGTCATTTCGGCTTCGTTTCCGCACTTGTCGCAGTGACAAACTTCGATCTTCTCAGTCATTGCAATGGTCCTCCACGATGTAAATTGAAAATATCTCGAGTGGCGCGCCATCATTACGTTTCGCGCCAAAAATATAACCATCTCCCCGAAGAAAGGAATAGAGAGCTATAATCTGTGAGAAAATAAAATGTTATTGTAATATGTTGGAAGCGGTCCGGACCGGACTTCCCTCTTGACGATTCAATCCGGATCTGGCGGAAAAGTCTATTTGAGTATTGTGAACAGGCTTTTCATAGAAGGAGGAGTTTCCAGCCATGAAGTTCAAAGTCTATTCAAAATTGCGCCGGCTGTTTTCTGTTGACGGCGCTCGTCCTTTCAATGGCGGGAGCGGTTGCCGCAAAGGCAGGCCCCTACGATGTAAACCTGGTGACCGCCATTCAGGATGTGGCGAAAAAGGCGATCCCCTCTGTCGTTCATATCGAGGTGACCGAGAAGCAGTCGGTTGCCAATCCACTGCTGCCATTTCAGAACGATCCTTTTTTTCAGTATTTTTTTGGAAATCCCGGCAAGATGCCGAAAACCTTCGAAAGGGAAATACAGGGTCTTGGGAGCGGGATCATTATTGACGCCCGAGGGCATATTCTGACTAACAGCCATGTGGTGAACGGCGCCACAAAGATGACAGTCGTTCTCTCCGACGGCCGGAGGTACACTGGTAAGTCGGTCAAGGTTATCGGCGTAGACTCCAAGACCGATCTGGCGAGTCATACAGATTATGGATAAAGAGAGCTTTCCTTTCGCCACTTTCGGCGATTCGGACAAAATTGACGTAGGGCAGTGGGTGGTTGCGATCGGGCATCCGCAGGGGCTTGACCAGACTGTCACTCAGGGGATTATCAGCGCGAAGCACAGGCGAGGCATTGCCGACCCGAGCAGCTACCAGGATTTTCTTCAAACAGACGCAGCCATAAATCCCGGCAATAGCGGAGGGCCTCTTCTCAATCTCGACGGTGAGGTGATAGGAGTGAACGCAGCCATTATGTCCGAATCAGGGGGGTTTGAGGGAATCGGTTTTGCGATTCCCGGCAATATGGCGCTCCGCGTAGCCAAGCAGTTGATTTCGAGCGGAAAAGTCCAGCGCGGATACCTCGGCTTGACTATTCAGAATCTTACGCCTGAACTGGCGCGTTCGTTTGGAGTGAGCGACACAAAGGGAGTCCTGGTGGCAAACGTTTTGAAGGATGGACCCGCTGAGAGGGCCGGGATCAAACAGGGAGACATAATTGCGGCCTACCAGGGCAAGCCCGTTGACAACCCGGATGCGTTCCGAAACGAAGTCGCAGCCGCCGCCATCGGACAAACTGTTGCATTGACCATAGTTCGGGGGGGCCGATCCCGGGAGATCAACGTCAGGGTATCGAGCGATCAGGAACTTGGCAAAGGCGCTTCTGTCTTCGGTGACTGAGCGCTTCGGCATCGAAGTGAAGCCCGTGGCGAAGACGGATGCGAAAAAATACGGTCTTAATGACAGCAACGGAGTCGTGGTCAGCCGCGTTGAGGCAAAGGGGCCTTTCGGCCAGGCCGGGATAGAGCCCGGTGATATAATCTTGCAGATAAACCGAAAAACCGTTGCAGGACCAGATGAATTCGGCGAAGTTTTAAGCACGACGCCTCCCAAAACGAATATTATTCTCACGGTTGTGGACCACAGGAGCCGAGACGCCAGCATGGTCCAGGTTTCAGCGCCATGAGGCGTGGCCGGGCCGCGTTTTATCTATCTTCTCGGGGTTTTATGGCGACTCCATTCGCTGTCACAATTATAGGGGCCTGAGTAATACGCCTGCTGAACGCGCCCTCGCCGGGCGCGACTTCCTCTCTGGCCACAGCAAGGCACATTGTCGCAAGTGCGGGCGGGATGCTCGGGGCGGCGTGACCGCATGCGAAGATATCCACGCCCCGCGAGGTCAAGGAATTTGCCCGATGAAAGACAATATACGAATAGCTATCATTCAGCCCAAGCCGTACCCGTCCTTCGACGATCCGCGCAATATCGGACACGCCCTGCAACTAATGGAGAAATGCCGGGGGGAAGAGCTGGACGTAATCTGTTTCCCGGAATATTTCCCTTTCATGGGCGAACGGGAGATGGGTTCGGCGGCCCGCAAATTTAACAGTTATCGTGATAGCGGGCATAGTCGAAGAAGAGGGCGGGAAGCGGTACAATACCGCTACTCTTTTCAACCGGGCCGGACGGGTGGCGGGCAGACAGCGCAAGTTCAATGTCGGAGCACTGGAGCGCGACAGGCTTGGAATCTGCTCCGGGAGACGGAGTGTTCAAGGTCTTTGCAACCGATTTCGGAAAGCTCGGCATACCGGTTTGCATCGATTTCTGGGGACAGCCGGAAGCCGGGCGGCAGCTTTGCGAGCAGGGGGTCGATATCGTTTTCAATCCCGGCATCTTCCCGGTCCTGCGCGGCCACTGGAAAACGGGGGCGATGGTCCGGGCCTTCGATAATTTCGTTCCGGTCGTCGGGGTCAACACTGCCGATTACAACGCTGTGTTCGGTGAAAAGCGCGTTCACCAGTATGGAGGGGGCAGTTTCATACTCCAGCCTCCCAAAGATGCTTGACAAGGACGATTTCAATCGCTGGGCAAGGGGATTGGACAACCTGGAGAACTGGGTTCAGGTCGAACTCGACGAACTCGAACAGGTTTATATCGCCGAGGTGAACCTGAGCGCCGCCAGGCGCTTTCGAATGGATTTTTTCAAGCGTTTTGGTTTCAAGAGGCTCCCGGGAGACCATGAGAGGCGATGACGTTACAAATTCCGGCAGGGTTATGGGTATCCGGGATGGCGAAGAATGGGTCTGGCGCTTTAGCGGCTGATTCTTGTTCAGCAGGCGGCGCTGTTGCAAAAAGCGGTTATTTAAAACTTCTGGAAGACGGCGAGCTTTCGCGCAGGGCCGAAGCTCTGGATGCAAGGCTTGAGCGGTGCGATCTTTGCCCTCGAGCCTGCGCCGTTGACCGAAAAAGCGCAAAAGTGGGCTATTGCGCTGTTGGGAGTCTTCCAAGGATAGCCTCAATATATCTGCATCACTGGGAAGAACCTCCTATCTCCGGAACCGGCGGTTCCGGCACGATATTTTTTTCCGGCTGTACTCTGAGGTGTATCTTCTGCCAGAACTATCCGATCAGCCAGCTCGGGGTTGGCCGCGAAATGAGCGTGGAGGATCTTGCTTCAGGGATGCTCGAGCTCCAAAGCAAAGGGGCCCACAACATCAACCTGGTTACTTCGACTCATCAGATGCCTGCGGTTGTTCAGCGCCCTTCTGTCGGCCGCGCGCCGGGGTCTTCGAATCCCGATCGTCTATAACTCGAGCGGCTATGAATCTCTTGAGACCCTCAGACTGCTCGATGGAATCATAGACGTTTACCTGCCCGATATTAAATACTCCGATCCCGAAATAGCGAAAAAATATTCCGGGGCCGCAGATTACGTCAGTTGCAACCGGGAGGCTCTTGTCGAGATGTGGAGGCAGGCCGGACCGATCCAAACCGACGCGCAGGGGATCGCCCTGAAGGGCATGATGGTGCGTCACCTGGTGCTGCCGGAAAACCTGTCCGGTTCGCGCCGATTGCCTCTCATTTCTTGCGCGGCGATTCGGCCCGCAGGTCTGGGTAAGTCTTATGAACCAGTATTTCCCGGCTCATAAAGGCCCATCTACCCCACCCCTTGACAGGAAGCCGACAGAGGAAGAATACGAGGCGGCATTTGCCGCCTTGACGGCACTGGGAATATCCAACGGCTTCGTTCAGGCTGCCTGATCTCAGTAGACGAAAGCGTAAGCTCCCGGCTTCCTGATTCCCTGTTCTAGTGGGGATAATCCTTCTTGAAGGATTTTGAGTCCAGCTTGGTTTCGCGAATCAGCCTGTGCAGGTACTGCCGCTTGAGGCCGGACTCGCGGGCGGCCTTTGAAACATTGCCGTCGTTGCGGCTTAATACCCTGGATATGTATTCGGCATGAAACTGATCGATCAGCTTGTCTTTGGCTTCCTTGAAGGCCATGGAAAAAAGATCGGAGGATTGAGCTGAGTTCCTGGGGGGAAGATTTGGAGGCCGGTCCGAACGCTAGCGCGTCGGCTATTTCCAGGGTGTCCCCCGCAGCCATTATCACGCCTCTTTCTATTACATGCTCCAGTTCGCGAACATTTCCCGGCCAATCCCTTCCGAGCAGGTATCGCATGAGTTCATCCGAGATTCGTTTGACATTTTTGCCGTGCAGACTGTTATATTTTTCAAGAAAATGGTTCGCAAGCAGCGGGATATCGTCTCTTCTCTCCGAGAGGGCGGGGAGTTGAATATTGATAACATTGAGCCGATAGTAGAGGTCCTCCCTGAATTCACCTTTCCTGATCTTTTCGCTCAAGTTCTGATTCGTGGCCGCGATGAATCGGATGTCCACCTTGCGGATCGCATTCGATCCCACCACCTTGTATTCGCCTTCCTGAAGAAGGCGAAGCAGCTTCACCTGCATCGTCGGGCTGAGATCTGCGATCTCGTCAAGAAAAAGGGTCCCGTGGTTGGCCTCTTCGACCATGCCTTTCTTGTTCCGGATCGCCCCGGTGAAAGACCCTTTAACGTGGCCGAACAGTTCGCTTTCAATGATCGATTCGGGAATTGTGCTGCAGTCGATGGGAATGAATTGCTGCCCGCTCCTGAGGCTCTGGGAATGAAGTGCGCGGGCAACCAGTTCCTTCCCGGTCCCGCTGTCGCCGGTGATGAGCACCGTGGCTGAAGTTTTGGCCACCTTTCGTATCTCATCGTGCAGGGACCGCATTGCCGAAGTCGAACCCACCAGGCTGGGAGAACTGGATTTTTCTTCGAGCTTTTGACGAAGGTAGATATTTTCGTTCTGAAGCCGCTGCCAGTTGAGCGCCTGCTCGATCACATGAAGAATCCTTTCCTTGCGGAAAGGCTTTGTAATGTAATCGAAAGCCCCCTTGCGGGTGGCGTCGAGAGCCGACTCGATCGTACCGTAGCCCGTCATTATGATGACTGCTGTCCGGGGGCTTTTCTGCTTTGACTTCCTCCAGCACCTGAATGCCGTTCTTGCCCGGCATCTTAAGATCGGTCAACACGACATCGAAGGACTTGTCTTGCAAAAGCTGCGTAAGTTTGGAGGGATCGCTCAGAGTAGTCAACCCATGGGAACTGTTCTCAGATATGATTCTGCTCAAAAGAGCCAGCATGTCCTGCTCGTCGTCCAAAGCAAGAATTGAAGACATTTTTATCCTTTTCACATGAAGAAACTGCATTCAACCCGTTCATCGACTCTTCATCGATCCGAAACCCCGCTTCCGTTCACCAGGCCCCCGCATCCTGCCCAACGCGCTCGGACAGACTCATGTGCGGGGAATCGGCCGCGCCAGGCGAAGCGCGTAGCTAAGGGTAAGCCGCCTATGACGCCATGTCTTTCTGATTTAGCGTTGTATATAATTCCGTCATACGAGGATTTTCACTCGGCTGTTGACGCAGAGTCAAATAAAATGTCATTAAAAAGTTGCAGTTTGTGAATTTAGGCATGCTTTTACGATCTGAGATAATGCGTGGACAAAAAAATGGACCCAAAAGGACGGCCAGAGCGCTCAAAAGTATTGAAAATCATCGGCATAGCCACCTTCCTGCTTGTCGCAGGAGCTTCGTGGCTGGCCATCTCCACCGCCGGGTACATGAAAGGCATTCTGAGAGACCAGTTTAACGAACAGCAACTGGTGCTCGCCAGGCACGCCGCCCAGCGAGTGGAAGCATATATAAACGACGCTATCAACGACTTACTGCTCCTCAACTCCCTTCCCGCAATTCAGTATTGCGATCCTGACAGCTACGAAACCCTGCTGCTCTCGACGCTGCCGGTTTTCAACGGGAGCAGCATTATCGCAATTCGACGAATAGACAGGGATGGAAGCCCGATTTTCGCCGCGAGCGAGCAGGGGATCATCATGACGCAATATGGGACCGGCGCAGCAGGAGCCCGGGGCTTATCTGTCCTGGGCCGCAGATTCGGCAAACAGGGGCAAAACAATGGGTACGCCCTCTATATCCGAAGGAAGGGGCAAAAGACAGGGGCGCCCTCATGTGCGACTTGATTACGCCAACTTACGAAGAGGCCTCCAACACCGCTCACCCTTTCCCTCTCCAGAGCATTTGCCGGGTACATCAGACTGACTCTGGACGTTACTCATCTGATGAACGAGATCATGCCCTCTATCCGTTCCGGGAAGACCGGCTACGCATGGGTCATTGACTCAGATGGCAAGTTTATCTATCACCCGGAGAAATCGTTCATCGGCGACACCGCCTTCGATGCGAGGTCCAACAGAAGCCCCGGTCTCTCATTTGCCGAAATCAACGAAATTCAGCGCAAGGAGATGATGAAAGGCAAGGAGGGCACCGGTTCATATTTTACGGGATGGCATCGGGAAATTGTCAAACCGATGGAAAAGCTGATCGCTTTCGCACCGGTGCACATTCAAGGTCCTTATGTGAATTATTCGTGGTCGGTCGCCGTAGCGGCCCCGGCTCAGGAGGTCGAATCTCTCGTAGATTCGGTATATACGAGGCAGTTTCTCCTCCAGGCGCTGGTTGTGTTCATCATCTGCCTGGGCAGCCTGTTCGTCGTGCTTTATGAACGGAGATGGTCCGGTGAGCTGGAGCATGAAGTCGCGGTCAAGACGGAACATATCCGCAAATACGCCAATGAGCTTGAAAGCTCGGAAACCAAGTACCGGTCCCTGGTGGAAAGCGCCGAAGACCTGATCTTCACCATGGATCGAAACGGGCTGATAAGAACCGCAAACCAGCATATGTCTCGTCTTTTCGGGGTCAACACTCCAGGAGATGACAGGCCAGAGCCTCTACCGGTTTTTGCCCGAGAGCAGGTTTATGAGCAGTTGAATTACGTTCGGGAGGTCCTCGCTTCCGGAAAGGGTCAAAAGATCGAAACGCGTTTGGCTCTGCCCTCCGGAAATTTCTGGTTCGATATTCAGTATATTCCCTTAAAAGGTGAAGGGGCCGAAGGGACTATGCCCTGGCCATCGCCAGAGATATTACCGAACGAAAGGATATCGAACAGCAGCTCATCAACACTGAGAAACTCGCTTCCCTGGGGACCATGGCTGCCGGTGTCGCACACGAAATAAACAATCCGATCGGAATAATGCTCGGTTTTTGCGATTTGCTTCTGGAGAAAATGGACCCTGGCTCCATGGAGTACAACGACCTCAAGACCATCGAAAGACACGGCCTGCACTGCAAAAGCATCGTGGAAAGACTGCTGAGCTTCGCCAGGATGAGAGAGGAACGCGAGGAATGCTGCGATCTCAATGCGAATATCGAGTCTATCGTTTCAGTTGTGAAACACACCCTCGATATGAATAATATAGAACTGGTCCTCTCTCTCTCCCAGGATTTGCCGCTCGTGCGGGGAGATTCGACCGGTCTTCAGCAGGTTTTTCTCAATTTGATAAACAACGCCGTTCAGGCGATGGACGGCAAGGGAGCGCTTAGAATAGAAACCCGCCCGGGTTCAGGCGGCAAGAGAAGTCGAAGCCATAGTTATGGATACGGGGTGCGGAATCAAGAGGGAATACCTGGACAAGATATTCGATCCTTTCTTTACCACCAAGAAAGTTGGTGAAGGAACCGGGTTGGGTCTTTCGGTAAGCTACGGGATAATAACGAGGTTTGGGGGCCGAATAGAGTGCCGCAGTCTGAGCGAAGAGGAAGCCCCCGGTGCATCCGGAACCACCTTTAAAGTAGTTTTGCCCGCCTGCCATGAAGCCATGCACGGCCCGCCTGTTTGACGAATTCTCCGGATCGCTGCAGCATTCACATTCTGGCACAGACTTTGTATTTAAAACGAGTGCAAGCACAACCGCTTACGCATCTGTCGCCGCCATATGCGCTCTGATTAAATAGAATGGCCCTGTTCACAGGCGTTCAGAATGGTTGAAAAGAACCGAAAAAATATTCTCATATTGGATCCCGAAAGGGACACCGCCGAGCTTTTCGCTAGAGCGCTCGAAAGCCACTGCGAAGGCTACAAGTGCTATTGGGTGAACGACCCTCAACAGGCCAGGAGCCTTCTTTTCCGAGATCCCCTTCAGCTTTCTTCTTGCCGATATCTCGATACTCCAGCAGGACCATTTTCTGCTGCTGGACTCGATTCAGGAAACGGCTTGCCGGACAGTCGTAATAGTCGGACGCCTATCTCGATGAGAGGAGTAACGTAAAGAAAGCCATGGAAATGGGCGCCGCAGGCTACTTTATAAAACCTATCATGGTGAGTTCGCTCAGAAAGTTAATAGACGATTTCTCCGTGTCCGCGAGTGCATAATACCTCCTTTTGTGTCCACTCATAGTTTCATATTGTCGCATTTTAGTTTCAGAGCAGCGCGGCAATAGAGCAAGCTTTGCCCCATTTCATAACGTGTTGTATGCATCTTGACAAAAGTTTATGATAATAGCTCATCGCTGACCCGCCTGAAAGGACCCGGCGTGCCGGAAAACCGCCCAGAAAGCAAACTTCGCTCTTTAGATTCCGGCACGATTTCGGCGGCTGAGAAAGTGCTGTCCCGGGAAACAGTGCCATGGCGCAAAAGGCTTTTTCCTTTCCTTGGTCCCGCATTTATTGCCGCCGTTGCATACATAGATCCCGGAAACTTCGCCACAAATATCCAGAGCGGCGCACAACTTGGCTACACTCTCCTTTGGGTTATAATAATAAGCAATTTAATGGCCATGCTGGTTCAGATCCTTTCGGCGAAGCTTGGCATCGCTACCGGCCTGAATCTGGCGGAGTTGTGCAGGGACCATTTCCCATCGCCTCTTGTCTGGGCAATGTGGGTTATACTCGAAATCGTCGCCATCGCAACCGATCTTGCCGAATTCGTGGGCGCCGCCGTCGGGCTTTTCCTGTTATTTCATATTCCGCTCATCTATTCAGGGGTGCTGACAGCCATTTGCACCTTTTTGGTCCTTGGCTTGCAGCGATATGGTTTTCGTCCTCTGGAAGCCGTAATTACCGCAATGATAGGGATTGTGGCGGTAAGCTATCTGATTGAAATGCTTCTGGTTAGACCCGACCCCGCACAGATGGCGGCATCACTTTTTGTTCCGGGCTTCGGGGGCAGGGAAGGAGTTTTGCTCGCCGCCGGCATTCTGGGGGCGACGGTCATGCCCCATGTCATATTCCTTCATTCCGCTCTGACCCAGAGGCGAATAATCGTGAAGGATATAGACAAACTCAAAAGGCTGTTCCGCTTTGAAGTCATGGACGTGGCGATCGCTATGACGATCGCCGGGGCTGTGAATGCAGCGATGCTGATTATGGCCGCATCGACCTTTTACGCTCAGGGAATGCGCGAGATAGGAACACTCGATGAAGCGTACAGGACGCTTTCTCCTATTCTGGGTTCGTCTGCCGGCAATATTTTCGCGATCGCTCTGATCGCCGCCGGTCTGTCTTCATCGGCGGTGGGCACGATGTCCGGCCAGATAGTCATGCAGGGGTTCGTTCACTTCAGCATCCCGCTTTGGATCAGGCGCCTGGTTACTGTACTGCCCTCGCTGGCCGTTCTATCCATGGGATTTGATCCCACAAGGACGCTTGTGATCAGCCAGGTCGTGCTCAGCTTCGGGCTTCCTTTTGCGGTGATCCCGCTCGTTGTTTTTACGGCGAACAGAAAAATAATGGGTGCGCTGGTAAACAGGCCGTTCACCTCATTTCTGGCCGGCGTCGCAACTGTGCTGATTCTGGCGCTCAATCTATACCTGCTCTACAATTTGGCGGCCGGTGGCGATTGACATTCGTATGTAAGAGTCATGCGGAGGGTGTATGTTTTCGAATCTGCTCGTTCCTCTCGATGGGTCAAAGCTGGCCGAATCGGTCCTTCCGGTCGTAAGGAGGCTCGCGGAACGGCTTGGATGCGAGGTCAAACTTCTTCACGTGATCGAGAAGCGCCCTCCGAGCAGCATACACGGCGATGCTCACCTCCAGGACGCCGCTGGGGCTGAACGGTATCTGGCGTTAATAGTCGAAATGCTTGTGGGCTGGGGACTCAAAGTTTCCAGCCACGTGCACGAAGTTCCGCAGGGCGATGTGCCCAAGTGCATCGCCGAACACGCCGAAGAGCTCGAACAGGACCTCATTGTCCTGTGCACGCACGGAAGCGGAGGGATCAAAAGATTTGTGTTCGGAACCAATGCCGAGCAGGTGCTCACGCACGGACGGACGCCCGTGATTCTTATAAAGACCGATGAATATGAGCGCGCTCCCGATTTTGGCCCGCGCAGCATAATTGCCTTTATGGACTGCACACCGCACAGCGATGCCGTCTTCAATGCCTGTTCGGAACTGGCGATGATATTCAAGGCGAAACTTCATCTGTTGTATGTAGTGCCCACTGCAGTCAGCGCCACCCTGGAGGAAGTTCCCGGAGCGCGCCTTGTCCCGAGTGCGACGCGCCTGTTACTGGATCTGGAAACCGAACAGACAATAGGCCGCATGAAAGAAAAGCTTCAATGGTTGCTCGACCGGGATGTCGAGGCGAGCGGAAGCGTTGAACGCGGTGGGGCCGAGCCCGCCGTTGCCGCCTCCGCCAGAGCAAGACAGGCCGACATGGTCGCCATGGCCACCAGGGGACTGGCTGGAATCGGGGCGTTCTGGGCAAATGACCTGGTCTCCCGGATATGCGCCTCCTATGATGGCGCGCTCCTGCTTTTTCCGGCAATGCAAGAGTATGCGAATAGGTTTAATTCAATCGAAAAAAAGCTGCCTATGGGCTGAGGCTCCCCGATGGTTTTTTCCTATTTAGTTTCCATCCCGAAAGGGTCCTTTTCCGCCCTGGGGCGGTGGGACCGCCACGCCCGTTCGACAGGCTCAGGGCAAGCTTGGCGGTACCGGAGTGCGTCCTCACAGAAATCGGACGCGAACTGGGCACTCACAAGAGATCGTGCCCGGACTTGAAGCGTTTAACCATGTTCGCAATGTTAAGCCCGGACCTGAACGCAGTGAGGGTCCAGCGTGTAACCTCCGTCGGAAGCGCTAACGTGAATCCGAACGAAGTGAGGGTCCGCCTCCGCGTAACCCCTCCCTTCGGCAGGCTCAGGGCAAGTTCTTTCCTTGCCAGAGCCTGCCCCGGACCTGATCCGGGGACAAAAAATGCCTACTTTCCGAATTGGAAACCGCCAGTCTCTTATCCGAGGTTTCCGGGATGATCCGTTCTAAGGCAAAAAACGAATCTCATTGACCTTTCACTTGCATGTTCGATTGGGAAATCGTATGGTTTTGCGTGCTTCGGGGTTGTTCCGGAAGTCTTTTCGGGCGGAATCATACCTGGAAATGCGGTTCGGATGCATTGCGCGCATTTGTTGCATTATTCCGATTCTTGAGAGGAAAAGGAGGAAACAATGAAGCGAAAAGCAACTTATCGATTGGAAATCACCCGCCGGGAATCGCTCTATGTCCACGATCAGTTCGACCATACCCTGATGCTGGTGGAAATGGAGGGGGAACCGATCGAATATCAGGTGGGCGTCGCCGGCGAATTTGTCTCCCGCCGCAGCGTGACTTCCCATGACCGGATTGCCGGTACGGGAGAGATGCATGGCTATGCCATAACCACCTTTCAAGATGGAGCAATTTACTCTTCATACGAGGGCCGCCGGGATGCTGCAACCAAGCTCACCAAAGGGACCTGGAACGTTTACAAGGGATTGGGGAAGCTGTCAAACCTCAAGGGAAGCGGGACCTTCACAGTCAAGGCCGGATCTGTTTCCGGGGAGTTTATTCTCGATATGGAAGGAGATTATGAACTCTAAGTGCGCTGAATCGAAAAACCGGTGACAAATATCTTAGACCTGCCAAGCCATCAGGCGTAACGACCTCACCCCGGCTACGACACAGTCTCGGAAACCGGGGTGAAGTGTTTTCTCACCCTGTGAAGCCAATGAAACACCAGCGCTTTGAGATGCTGTATCGAAAAATCGGCAAACCCGGCCAAGTCCGACCATTTCACGCCATTACCATGGAGGGTGAGTCCCATTAGTTTACACTTTGTAAAAAGACTGACACTTCACCCAGATGATTCCGAAGTAAGCCAAAAGCACGCTCCATAATTATCTAAGTAAATCAAGCTGTTATTCAATCGATTCATAAAGACGCTCTATGGCATGCAAGTTGCCAATCTCTTCGAGGCCGGATTTCGCCCTGTGCGGTCGTTTCGGATTCGCGTTTCATCTCCAATCGATCAAAAGGAGGTTTCCCCCAATGAGTGGTCCAAGGCAGGTTTACGAGTTTCTGAAGGCTTCGTCCATTGCACATGCGCAATGGGATTACGAAGTGTCTATGTCCATCATTAAAAACCGCAAGAAACTTTTGGTTTTGCTTCTGCTGCTCGCGCCCGATTCTGCTTGTGTCTCTGCTTGAAGCAGCTCCTTTGCTGGGCGGCAAAGAGGCTTACGCTCCCTCGTTCTATTCGCCGACCATCTTTCTGGTTTCGATGGCCATTGGCCTTGCCGCCGGACTGATCACCGGGTGTATCGGGGCAGGCGGCGGGTTCATCATTACTCCGGCTCTTATGGCTGCGGGTGTAAAGGGCATTCTGGCGGTCGGGACCGACCTTTTTCACATTTTTGCCAAGGCCATCATGGGCACCACCGTCCACAAGAAGCTCGGCAATGTCTCCCTGAAACTGGCAATAGCATTTCTGATCGGCTCCGGAGCCGGCACTTTCGTCGGGGGGGCAATCAACAGGGTGCTCTATAATATCGATCCTCTGTTGAGCGACGGTTTCATCAGCCTGATTTATGCCGTTTTGCTGGGTTTTCTTGGTTTTTATGCGCTCTTCGATTTTCTGAAATCCAGAAAAGGTCCTGCAGCAGCCGGAGGCGGCGCTCACGGTTCCGCTCATTCCGGCACCACCAATTTCGCGGTAAAACTTCAGTCGGTAAATATTCCACCGATGATCCCCTTCGATGAGGATTTCGTCCCCGGCGGCAAAAGAATTTCCTGGGCGATCATTGCAGCGGGCGGCGCCGTTGTGGGGATTCTTGCCTCCATCATGGGCGTGGGAGGCGGTTTCGTTACGTTCCCCATGTTTGTTTATGTCTTCGGTGTTTCTTCCATGACGACCGTGGGCACCGATATTCTTCAGATCATCTTCACGGCAGGTCTGGCGTCTATCGTTCAATATGCCATTTATGGATACGTATTTTACTCCCTGGCGATGGGAATGCTGGTCGGCTCCCTGTTGGGCATTCAGGTCGGCGCGCTTACCACCAAAGTGGTTAAAGGCATTCACATCCGCGGCTTTTATGCGGTCTCGATTCTCGCCGGGTTTGTAAACCGGGCTGCAACGCTGCCCCGAAAAATGGTTGAACTCGAACTGGTCAGCATCCCTAAATCCATAACCGCCAATATCGAGTTCGTGGGCAACATTGTTTTCTGGATTGTGGTAGCCGTCTTTGGGATTTGGCTGTTTGCCAAGTTCTTCGGCAATTTGGGGGTCCTGAGAGAAGAGACGAGGGTTCCGGAAATTTCCGTCAAACCGGCTGTTTAGAGCAAGTGGACAGAGGAGAAAATAGAAATGCTGATCAGACATCAAAAGACAATGAGTATTGGTCTGTTGCTTGGGGTAACTTTCTTTGGAGTTCTGGCCCTGATTTTCTCTCCTGTGTTCGGAGAGGGCAGAAACGGCCTGGAGTACTCGGATGCGCTTTTCAACAAGCTGGCTAAAGGCTCCTCTTACTTTGTTCCGAAACTTACCGCCGAGCCTGAAGGAGGTTGAAAAAGAGGAACTTGCAGTCAGCGTCAAAATGGAAAATGCCGAGCAGGCAGCCAAGGCGGTAAAGATTTTTGCAATGGTCGCCCCGGATACCACCTCGCAGGGCGCCGTGCTAAGTATCAAAGGAAATCTTGCAAAACTGCTCGGAGCTGTTCTGGAAGACTCCAACTCCATGTACTTCAACAAAGGCGATGAAGTCAGGGAAAAGTACGGAATGGACGAAAAAGAAGTGATGTCGACCTGGTGGGGCGCGCTGAACCGTGTCGTAAAAGAACTCCAGAAGAGCAGAAATACTGCACAGTCCAACATCATTCTGGAGGTCATGAAAAAGGGCATCGAACCGGCCTACAACTTCTACAGGATCGAGCCCCAGAGTGTTGTCGAAAAGGCCTTCACTGCAACGGGTCTGCTGGTCTTTTACGTACTCTATACCTTGTGGTGGGGTTTTGCGATTTTCTACCTGTTCGACGGTATTGGCCTCAGCATGAAAAAGGCCAGGGTGAAGCAGGAAGTATAGGGCCTTCATGAAAAGGATATTCACAATACTGGTCGCAGACAAGAACAGGAACGTGCGGGATTTTCTTCGCCGCGAACTTTCGGCGGAGGGTTATGAAGTTGCGGTCGCCGGGGATGGCGGCGGGATTCTTGCGGAAATAGAGCGGGAGAATGGGGTGGATCTGCTTGTGTTCGACCTCGAAATGCCGGATGCCGACAGCTCGAAGATTCTTGAGCAAACCCAGAAACGCCGCCCCCCATTGCCGGTTGTAATCCATACTTTCCTGACCGAAGAATCCGAGCGGGATTATGGTTCGAACAAAGGGGAAATCTATATCGAAAAGAGCGGCAATATCGACCACCTTAAGACTGCCATCGCCGATATGCTTAAAAGATTTTACCCGGACCCATCTTAATGCCGGACCAGCCGACCAGGCCCCATAGCTGGGTCTCCATCCTCGAACAGAAGTGCGACGGGTGAAGTTAGAAGGGTGAAATGTTCGCCCATGTTTGCGCTCACTTGCCCAGAAACGCGAGACCACCTTCTGGACGGTCTTGTCCATCCTCTTTCCTGTTGCTTTCCTGCCGCCGGGGTTCAGGGTCCCAGTCTAGCTGGTTTCCATCCGGAAAGGGTCCTTTTCCGCCCTGGCGGCGTCAATCTTCGGGGTGCGCCCTCACAGAGGATCGGGCGCTGAGCTTGAAGCGTTTTGCGTTAGCTCAAATTCTTAGCGCGAGCCCGAACGAAGAGAGGGCTCCCTGTGCGGCGTACGAACACTCACTGCGCTCATGTTCGCGCTCGACACTCTAGACCGCGCTTAGATGCTTATAGTTCGCGTCCGATTTTTTATGAGGGCGCATGTACGCCTCCGCACAACCCCTTGATTTCCTTGCCAGGACGAAAAATGCCTCCTTTCCGAATTGGAAACTGCAAGTGTCACATCCGGTGTTTCCGGATGGACTCTAGCTGGCGTCCTTCAGTGGCGTAACTTCGGAATCAATGCGGTCTTTGAACCGCTCCTCGGCAACACGGAGGTCATATTGAGCCTGCATACCAAGCCAGACTTCAGGGGAGTTACCAAAAAACCTGGCAAGCCTGAGCGCCGTTTCTGCTGTAATACCGCGTTTGCCCTGGAGGATCTGACCGATCCGCGTTTGAGTGAGGCCGGTACCTTTGGCCAACCTATACGGGGAGATTCCTCCAGGTATTAAAAAAAGTTCCTGTAGCATTTCTCCTGGATGAATCGGCGGCATTTTTTCGGACATTGCTGCCTCCTAGTGATAATCGACTATTTCAACATCATAGGCGTTCCCATCTTCCCACCGAAAACAGATTCGCCATTGATCGTTAATCCTAATGCTGTATTGGCCCTCTCGGTTTCCCTTTAGAATTTCGAGCCGATTGCCCGGGGGGACTCGCAGATCGTTCACATCCTTTGAAAAGTGGATGTAGATGAGCCGCATCTCCGCCTTGCGCTGTATGTTTTCGGGAAGTTTTTTGGAAAAGTATCCGTTGAAAATCTTCTCCGCTTCCGTGTCTTTAAACGATAGGATCACAGGATCTCCCCCCCATGAGAAAGATAGTATCAATCACCGATAGTATCGTCAAGCAGGTTCTTCAAGAAATCTCTTTATTAATGCCTGCTTATTGGCAATAATAAGCTTTACGCCGGCGTCCATCCGAAAACCCGGCGCCCCTCCTGGACGAGCGGTGGGGGCGCAGCCAGGATAGGCGGCGTCTGAGGTTATCCTTTCAAAAGGGATTATTTTTGGAGGCTGTGCAGGTGGAAACTTTAAGCGTTCTGGTTGTGGATGATGAAGTCGAGTTCCTGGAGACTCTGGTCAAAAGGCTCAGGAAAAGAAAACTGGACGGTAAATGGCGTCACGAGCGGGGAAGCGGCTCTGGAACAATTGAAAGAAACCCCGGTCGATATCGTCGTCCTGGACGTCAAGATGCCCGGTATGAGCGGTCTTGATACCTTGCGCGAAATAAAGAAGAGATACAGTCTCTTGGAAGTGATCATGCTCACGGGCCATGCGAATATGGAAGTGGCCATCGAAGGGATGGATCTCGGCGCTTTTGACTATCTTATGAAACCGATCGAAATCGACGAACTTATGTATAAAATACAGGATGCCTGTAAGAGAAAAAGGCTGAATGAAAAAGCCGAGCTTGTGGAAACGCGGGGCCCATCGAGTTGATGAACTGCTGCCGTATGTCTTCAATAAGAAAATGTCTGCAAAAACTTGGAATAAGGAAAAGTGAGAAGACGCTCACACCGTTGGACGTCGAAGCTCTCCGCACCGCCTTCCAGACCAGGTACCATAATTTCAAGCTGCTCCTCAGCGCCAATAACAAAGCCTTGCAGATCATGTCTGAGCTTGAGGAGGCCCGCAAAGGCGACACGCCGTTCGGAATGTCCTTTATTCGGGCTAACTGCACGGCCGTCTCTGTCAACGTCTTTCGCATGGTAAAGAGTATGGATCAACTGGCGCCCGGCAAATATATCGACCTATACGACAGCTTCAGGTCGATTCAGGGCAGGATTACTGAAATTCTGTCCGAAAAAAGAGAAACGAGCGCCGGTCCGCTGATAATTTCTCTCCAGGACGTAGATAAAACAAGGTCGGATGAGGCCGGCAACAAGATGGCAAACCTCGGGGAAATCCGCAATCGCCTTGGTATAAAGGTTCCCAATGGCTTTGTAATTTCCTCTCGGGCGTTTCGCGAATTCATAGGCTACGGTGACCTTCAGGCTGAGATAGACCGTCTTATGCAGTCGTCTCCGGCGGAAGAAATGGACCAACTGTTCGCGCTTAGCGCGCATATCCAGCAGCAGATCATCCGGGCCGGTATGCCGGCCGAGCTGGAAAGAGCCATTTTAAGCGCCTACGCCGAACTTGAAAGAGAAGAAGGGCAGGGGGTGAAAGTCTCGCTTCGCAGCAGCGCCCTCGGGCGAAGATTCCCTGCAAACCTCCTTTGCCGGACTGTACCGCTCCGAATTGAATGTCAGCGCCGACAACCTCATACACGCCTACAAGGAAATAGCGGCAAGCAAGTACAGCCTCCAGGCGATTATCTACCGGTTGAACAGGGGAATCCGCGACGAAGACATCGACATGTGCGTGGGGTGCATGTCCATGGTAAACGCGGTGGCGGGTGGTGTGATTTATTCGAGAAATCCCCTCGATGTCCGCGATGAGCGGATTTTTATTCATTCCGTCTTTGGCTTGCCCAAATCGGTGGTGGACGGCAGCGTTGCGGCCGATCTTTTTGTCGTCTCCAGAAATCATCCGCCTCAGATCGTGGAAAAACACATCGCGGAAAAGCGGCAGAAATTTGTCTGCTACCCGGACGAAGGCGTCTGCCGGCTTGAAATCGTCGGCGATGAGGGTTCGCAGGCTTCCATTTCCGATCATACTGCGCTGGAGCTGGCGCGCATCGCCCTTCGGATAGAAGATCATTACGGGGTTGCCCAGGATATCGAATGGGCGCTGGATGAGAAAGGGGAAATAGTAATACTTCAGTGCCGCCCTCTCAGGCAGAGGAGCGCGATTACGGAACGGGAGCAGGGTGGGATGCGATATCCCGGCTTGTGAAGTAATCGTTTCGGGCGGTCTTACGGCAAGTCCCGGGGCCGGGTTCGGGCCGGTTTTCGTGGTCAGGAAAGAAAGCGAGGCCCTTCTTTTCCCCAGGGGAGCGGTCCTGGTTGTAAAGCAGGCGCTGCCCAGGTGGGCCGCTTTGCTCGGCCGGGCCTCGGCCCTTGTCGCCGAACAGGGGACGGCGGCCGGACATCTGGCCAATGTGGCCAGAGAATTCGGCGTGCCGGCAATCCTGGGACTGGAGGGCGCAACCGATCTGCTCGAAAACGGTCAGCCCGTTACGGTCGATGCGGACGGCCTCAGAGTATGCAGGGGAAAAATCGAACCCTTGCTCGAAATAAGGAGACATCCAAAAGCCTTATGGATGGCTCTCCGGTTTTGGACATCCTGAAGAGGATATCCGAGAATATAATCCCTCTCCATCTGCTCGATCCGGGGGCATCGGATTTCAAACCTTCCCGGTGCCGGACTTTTCACGATATAACCAGGTTCTGCCATGAGAAATCTGTCATGGAGATGTTCAGCTTCGGAAAAGATCACCATTTCTCGGAGAGGGCAAGCAAGCAGTTGGTGTGCCGGATTCCCATGCAGTGGTGGGTGCTAAACCTTGATGACGGGTTCAGGGAGGATGTGCCGGGCAAGTTCGTGAACCTGGACAATATCGTCTCGATCCCCATGCTCGCACTTTGGGAAGGGATTGTCGCCGTGCCGTGGGAAGGGCCTCCGCCGGTGGATTCCAAGGGTTTCATGTCGATCCTCATGGAAGCCAGCTCCAATCCGGCGCTCGATCCTTCCATGCCTTCCCCCTACGCGGATCGTAATTATTTTATGATATCGAAAAATTTTTGCAGTCTCAGTTCCCGGTTCGGTTTTCATTTCTCAAGCATCGAGGCCCTTGTCGGTGAAAGGGCGAACGAGAACTACATCAGTTTCACTTTTAAGGGCGGGGCGGCCGACCATGGCAGGCGTGTGCGCCGCGCACGATTTGTGGGCGCTATTCTCGAAGAGTTCGAATTTCAGGAGTGAAATCAGGGACGACGGTGTGACGGCGCGTCTGGAAGGCTACGATGAAGAGGTGATGAAGGAAAAGCTCAAGATACTGGGATACCTGCTCATCCACACTCGCCAACTTGATATGATCATGTTTAATGACGCGTCATGTCTGCAACTCAAGAGCAAACTGCTTGCCGACATTTCCTCCGTCATACTCTCCAAGCCCTCGAGCGTCGCCGTCCTGAATTGAATCGCCCGCCGCCGCATGAGCAGCTTTTTTGACCTTAAATAACACGCGCATAATAAAGGAAGCCAGATGAACGACTCCAGTGCGGGACAGAATACTCGTTGCAAACGATGGGTCCGAACACTCCCTGCAGACGGTCAGGTACGTCTCCTCCATCCTTGATCGGAATCGGTTCGAGGTGGTCCTGTTCCATGTTGTCACAAAGGTCCCCGAATCATTCATCGACCTCGAAAAAAAAATTCCCGCGTACCGTTACAGGTTAGTGAGCGTAGAACCCTGGGAGAAACAGCAGCAGAAGGCCATCCGGGAGTTCATGGAAAAAGCCCAGGCGATTCTGCTGGAGGCCGGATTCCCAAATGAAGCGATAACGCTAAGAATTGAGGACAGAAAGATCGGGATCGCCCGAGATATCGCCGCTGAATCCCGAAACGGCTATAAGGCGCTGGTCGTCGGGCGAAGAGGGCTTAGCGATCTCAAGGACTTTATGCTCGGCTCGGTAGCCGAGCACGTTCTCGGGGCTTGTACCCATCCCCATGTGGATTGTGGGTGGGGTCGATCTGCCAACGAAGGTCCTCGCGTGTCTGGACGGCTCCGAAGAGTCCATGCTTGCCTTGCCCCATCTTGCTGATGTCCTGGATACCTCGAAGAATTTCGAAATCACTCTGTTCCACGCTGTTCGCGGCTTTCACGGTTTCAGGAATTTCGTGCGCGAAGTTTTTTCTTCGGAGAGGGATAAAACAGCCATTGAAAAAATCGACAAAGAACTGGACAATGCGGCGAAATTGCTGGAGCCATCATTTGATAAGGCGAAGGCTACTCTGATTTCGCGTGGAGTGGACCCCGCCCGAATTCATCAGAAGATCGCACGGGGCGCAGGCAATTCAGCCCAGGCCATTAGTAGAAGAAGCCGAAAAAGGTGACTACGATACCATCCTTGTCGGAAGAAGGGGCCTTTCCAAAGTCGAGGAATTCATAATGGGGCGAGTCAGCAGCAGGGTGATCCACATGGCGAAGGACAGGACCGTCTGGGTTGTCTGCTAGCGGATCGTATTTTCGTCTCACCTCATCTTACGTCATTTCAATACAACAATTATATTAAGAGCGTTGATGCGTCAGAGACCGCCCGATCGTCTCGCAAAGATCGGCAGGAAAGCCTCGCGGTCTTGCGCTGACTGGTTGCCCGTAGAGTTTTCTCGGCCACTGAGGAGACAAGAAGATGCAGGACCGCAATAAGTTGGAAAAGTCTGGAGAAAATAAGCAAACTGATCCGTTATTACTCGCTTGCCATGTCCACCGAAGCAGGTTCCGGGCATCCGACCTCTTCTCTTTCCGCAACCGAACTTATGGCCGGGCTCCTGTTTGGCGGCGCCTTCAGATACGACCTGGACCATCCCGAAAATCCCAATAATGACCGGCTCATTTTCAGCAAAGGCCATGCCTCTCCGCTGTTCTATTCTTTGTGGGCCGCCGCCGGGGCGGTGAGTGAAAAAGAACTCATGAGCTTCCGAAAATTTGGGAGTCCCATTGAGGGCCACCCGACGGTTGCATTCCGCTATACCGAAGCGGCGACCGGATCTTTGGGGCAGGGGCTTTCCATCGGTGTGGGAATGGCCCTCAATGCCAAGTACCTCGACAAGCTCCCCTACCGGACCTACGTGCTCCTGGGGGACAGCGAGATGGCGGAAGGCTCGCAATGGGAATCCATCCAGATCGCGGCCCACTACAAGCTGAACAACCTGGTGGGCATGATCGACGTAAACCGGCTGGGTCAGCGCGGCGAGACCATGTACGGTTCTGACGTCGAGGCTTATGCCCGGAGAGTCGGGGCTTTCGGCTGGGAAACCATCGTAATCGACGGACATTCCTATCATGAGGTCCTCGATGCCTATGAAAAAGCCTGCCGCTCCGAAAAGCCGGTGATGATCGTCGCCAAAACGATCAAGGGCAAAGGGATCTCGTTTCTGGAAGACAAAAACGGATGGCACGGGGTAGCTCTGAAAAAGGACGACTTCGATCGGGCGGTAAAGGAACTTGGCGAAATCGACCATTCGGTGCGAGGAGAAATTGCCCGTCCGGAGAACCTGAAACCGCAGTCCGTGGAGCCTCAGCCGGCCGGCGCCATAACCTATCCGATGGACAAGCCCGTAGCCACCCGGATGGCGTACGGGAGCGCCCTTGCGCGCATCTATCCTCAGTTCCCCGCGATCGTGAGCCTGGATGCGGAGGTGAGCAACTCGACCGGGGCTGAAATATTCAAGAATGCCTATCCGGACCGCTTTTTCGAAATGTTCATCGCCGAGCAGAACATGGTTGGAGCAGCGGTCGGCTTTGCCCGGCGCGGCAAGATCCCGTTCGTTTCCACCTTTGCCGCGTTTCTGAGCCGCGCATTCGACCAGATCCGAATGAGCCGTTTACTCCGACGCGAATATAAAGTTCGTCGGCTCTCACGCCGGGGTTTCAATCGGTCAGGACGGACCCTCGCAGATGGGCCTCGAAGATATCGCCCTGTTCCGGACCATTCTGGACAGCGTCGTGCTCTATCCCTGCGATGCGGTCTCGGCCGACCGGCTGGTCGAAGAGGCCGCCAAACACCGGGGGATCGTCTACATTCGGACCACGAGGATGGCCACTCCCATCATCTACGGCGCAAACGAAACCTTCGTCATCGGCGGGAGCAAAGTGCTGCGGAAAAGCGACGAAGATATGGCCACGGTGGCCGCTGCGGGGGTGACTCTTCACGAGGCGCTGAAAGCCTATGAGGAACTGAAAAAGCAGGGAATCCCGATCCGCGTAATCGACCTCTACAGCGTCAAGCCGCTGGACGAGGCGACGCTTCGCGATGCGGCGAAACAGCACGGAGTTCATAATCACCGTCGAAGACCATTATCCGGCGGGGGGAATCGGTGAAGCGGTAAGGAGCGCGCTCACGCCCCTGACCGTGCCGGTGTATTCCCTTGCCGTGCGCAAAAGGCCGAAAAGCGGAATGCCGGAGGAACTTCTCGATTACGAGGAAATTTCTCAAAAAGCCATCGTCTCGAAGGTCAAGGAGATTGTGTGGAGGAGAGAACGCCGGGCTTCAACCAGGTAGCGCAGCGTCGAGATCGGTGATCGATCCGCCGCGAAGCGTCGGAAATCCGGTTGGCGCCCTCGCCTCATCGAAGGCCGGAAAGGCAAAACTAAATGCGTCTTGGCATTGCTGCCGATCATGGAGGTTTAGAACTCAAAAACAGGCTCGTATCCGACCTGAGGGCCATGGGCCATGAGGTGGTGGATTTCGGCGCCCACGAACCCGACCCCGATGACGATTACCCGGATTTTGTCGTGCCGTTGGCGCTTGCAGTATCGAAGGGCGAGGTGGAAAGGGGCGTCGCCATCTGCGGAAGCGGGGTGGGCGCCTGCATTGCGGCGAACAAGGTGCCCGGGGTCCGCGCGGCGCTGATCGTGGACATGTTTTCGGCCCATCAGGGCGTTGAGGACGATGACATGAACCTCATGTGCCTGGGCGGCAGGGTGGTCGGCTATGAATTGGCGCTAGGATCTGGTTCGCGAATTCCTGAAGGCACGCTTTAAAGGCGATGAGCGCTTCGTGCGGCGGCTGCAGAAGGTGAAAAACCTGGAAGTGCGGGAGGAAAAACAGTGAAGGAAAATCCCTTGCGAAAATTGGAGTCCTACGGCCAGAGCATCTGGCTTGACTATATTCACCGCCATCTAATCGAGTCCGGCGGCTTGCAGCGGTTGATCGACGAGGACGGGCTTGCTCGGGATTACATCCAATCCCAGCATCTTCGATGAGGCGATCGAGGGAAGCGACGTCTACGACGACGCCATCAGGACTCTCGCTCGTGAAGGAAAGAGCGCCGAAGAAATCTATCAGGCTCTTACGACGCGAGGACGTCGGACAGGCAGCCGATATTTTCAGGCCGACCTATCGACAGACTGCAGGGCAGGGACGGGTTTGTGAGCATCGAAGTCAATCCTCACCTCGCCCACGACGTGCAGGCGCACCAATGAGGCGGCCCGGCGGCTATGGGAGATGCTCCGCCGCCCCAATGTCTTCGTAAAGGTCCCTGCGACCCTGGAAGGACTGCAGTGCATTCGGCAGCTTATCAGTGAGGGCATCAACATCAATGTCACTCTGCTTTTTGGGTTGCCGCGCTATCGGATGGTTGCCGATGCGTATGTCTCCGGGCTGGAGGATCGCGTCGCCAAAGGGCTGCCCATCGAAAATATTGCTTCGGTGGCCAGCTTTTTTTTGAGCCGCATTGACGTTCTTGTGGATCCCATGCTCGAAAAGGCCGAATGTTGACGACGCCAGGCGTCTGCGCGGCCAGATCGCCATCTCGAGCGCTAAGATCGCCTACCAGATGTACAAAGAGGATTTTCGGCGGCGAACGGTTTCGAAAACTGGCCGATCTCGGCGCCCGGACTCAACGTGTTCTTTGGGCCAGCACCAGCACAAAAAACCCTGAATACCCGGACACAAAGTACGTCGAAGCCCTGATCGGACCCGACACGATCAATACCTTGCCGCTGAAGACCCTGGAGGCTTACCGCGATCACGGCAATCCGGCCCCCCGCCTGGAAGAAAACCTGGACGAGGCCTACCGGAATCTCGATCGCCTTGCCGAACTGGGAATAGACATCGACAAGGTGACTCAGCAACTCGAAGACGAGGGGATAGAAAAGTTCAACAAACCCTATGACAGCCTGATGTCGAATCTCGAAAAGAAGCGTAGCGGCGTCTGTCTTTCGGAGGCATGCTGATGGCGGATAAGCAATGCGACATAGGAGTAGTGGGCGCCGGCACGATGGGGGGTAATTTGGCGCTCAATATGGCCGACCATGGGTTTTCGGTTGCCCTCTACGATGCGGATGAAGCAAAAGCTCGGGAGTTCGCTCAAAGAAAAGAAAGCAGGGGCAGGGTCCTGGCGGGGGGCACGGCGCCGGAACTGGCGGCCATGCTGCGCCGCCCTCGGGCCGTTTTGCTGCTGGTTCCCGCCGGAAAGCCGGTGGATGACGTAATAAGCGCTCTGATTCCTCATTTCGATAAGTCGGACCTCATCATCGACGGAGGCAACTCCCACTTCACGGACACCAACCGCAGGGAAAAGCTGATGGCCGAAAGCGGTATGCTCTTCATGGGCATGGGCATTTCCGGGGGCGAATACGGGGCGCGGCACGGCCCGAGCATCATGCCCGGCGGACCTTCCGAAGCCTACGAACGGGTCCGCCAAATACTGGAAGCCTCAGCTGCGCACGTTAATGGCGATCCGTGCGTCGCTTACCTCGGCGCCGGTTCAGCCGGCCATTACGTCAAGATGGTCCATAACGGGATCGAGTACGGCCTGATGCAGCTCATTTCCGAAACTTACGACATCATGAAGCGCGGCCTGGGAATGAGCGTCGGCGAACTGGCCGAAATCTATTCGAAATGGAATGAGCGAAGAACTCAATTCGTACCTGATCGAGATTACCGCGGACATATTTTCGATTACAAGGACGAAAAAAACCCTGAGCCTGGCGCTGATCGATCTCATTCTGGATCGGGCAAGGCAGAAAGGCACCGGCAAATGGACCTCGATGGGACGCGATGGACCTCGAGGTGCCGACGCCCAATATCGATGCGGCCGTAATGATGCGAAATCTTTCGGGCCGTCTCGATGAGCGAAAAAGGGCTGCCGAAGTGCTGCACGGCCCCGAACACCGGTTCCAGGGCGACCGGACGGGGCTGATCGAACATCTTCGAAATGCATACTATGCCGGAATGGTCATGACCTATGCACAAGGGTTGGCCCTGCTCAGGGAGGCTTCAAAAAGCTACGAGTACGGACTGAACCTGGAGACCGTGGCAAGGATCTGGCGTGGAGGGTGCATTATCCGTGCCGCCGTCCTCGAACCCATCCGCACCGCGTTCAGCAGGCGGCCCGATCTCTCGAACCTTTTGATGGATGAGTATTTCAGCCGGGAAGTCGGCGCCCGGCAAAAATCGCTGCGAACGGTGGTCGCCACGGCGGCCGAACTCGGAGTGCCCGCGCCCGGATTTTCGGCCTCCCTCGCCTACCTCGACGCATATCCGAAGCGCATGGCTTCCGGCCAACCTGATCCAGGCGCAGCGCGACTACTTCGGTGCACACACTTACGAGCGAAAAGACATGCCGGGAAAAATTCTGCATACCGTCTGGACGAAAGGTGGAGGAGAGTCCCTGATGCAGCGCGGCAAGATTACTGACGCAACTGTATTTGTCATCTTCGGAGGAGACGGCGACCTCACCTTGCGCAAGTTGGTGCCGGCCCTCTACAGCCTTTTCCTGGACGGCTGGCTTCCGGAGCGATTCGCGATTCTGGGAGTGGGCCGCAAGCAGTTTACCGACGATTCCTACCGCCAACACCTGCGCGAGGGCGTCGACAAGTTTTCGGCCCGCGGCAAAACCGATGAGAAGAGCTGGGCCGAATTTCGCATCTCATGTCGCCTTTTCGAATGCCGATCTGAGCGATCCGCAGGCATTCGACGGGATCGCAAAGGAGCTTTCGGCCTACGACGAAAAGTGGGGCGCAAAGGCGGCCAGGATTTATTATCTGGCCCTGCCGCCAAACATGACTAAGCCCGTGGCCGAAGGGCTTGCCGGCGCAGGGCTCAACCGGGACCCGGAGCATGCCCGAATCGTTGTGGAAAAACCCTTCGGCCATGACCTCAATTCGGCCACGGGAACTGAACCGGCTCCTCAGCGAGCATTTCCAGGAATCCCAAATCTACCGGATAGACCACTACCTCGGAAAAGAGACGGTACAGAACATCCTCGCCTTCCGGTTCGGAAACACGCTCTTCGAGCCGATCTGGAACCGCCGCTACATCGACCACGTGCAGATCACCGTGGCGGAAAAGGACGGGGTCGGGCACCGGAGCGGCTACTACGAGCACGCCGGCGCGCTTGCGCGATATGATTCAAAACCACCTTCTTCAAATCCTGTGCCTCATAGCCATGGAGGCCCCGGTCTCGTTCGACAGCGATGAAATCCGGCAGAAGAAGGTCGACGTTCTGCGCGCTATTCGGACCATTCACCCGGACCAGATCCATCTGAATGCTGTCCGGGGCCAGTATGGAGGCGGCACGATCGAAGGCGAACGCGTCCGGGGATACCGTTCCGAGCCCGGCGTCGCCGCCTGATTCGCCGACGGAAACATTTGCAGCGGTCAAGCTCTTTGTGGACAACTGGCGATGGCAGGAGGTCCCGTTTTACCTGCGCACCGGCAAGCGGATGCCCGCCAGAATCTCGGAGGTTTCCATTCATTTTCGGCCCGTGCCGCACCAGACCTTTCCGGTTTCAGCGCTTCTGGACTCCCGGCCAAATCGGCTGCTGATCGCCATGCAGCCCGAAGAAGGCATTTTGCTGCGCTTCGAGGTCAAACATCCCGGCCAGCATATGGCGCTTGCGCCGGTAATGATGCAGTTCTATTACCGCGAGGCGTTCCAGGTCCGCTCGCCCGAAGCCTACGAGACCTTGCTGCTCGACATCATGAGGGGAGATTCCACGCTGTTCATGCGCGCCGATCAAACGGAGGCCGCCTGGTCGGTGATCACCCCGATTCTGGACATGTGGCAGTCGGTAAGACCGACGGATTTTCCCAACTACCAGGCCGGGAGCTGGGGGCCGGAAGCAGCCGACATCCTCATCGCCCAGGACGGACGCAGTTGGACGATGCCCACCTTTCTGCAATGCCGGGAGGACCTTGCGATATGCCGGGTAGCAAGAGAGCCTCCGGAGTAGTCTCCGTGTATGCCGATTATGAGATGCTGAGCCGGGCCGTCGCGGAGCTTTTCCTGCGGCAGGCGACCGAGGCGATAAAAGAGCGCGGCCGGTTCAGCGTCGCGCTTGCGGGAGGGCATACCCCCCAGCGGGCATACGAGCTTCTGGCCGGTCCGCCTTTCAACGGTCTTGTGGACTGGGGCCGGGTGCATGTCTTCTGGGGCGATGAGCGGTGCGTGCCGCCCGACGATCCCCGGAGCAACGCCAGGATGGCCAGGGAAAAACTCCTCGACCGTGTTCCGGTTCCTCCCGATCAGGTCCACCCTATTGTTTGCGCCGATTCGGCGGAGGACGGCGCCCGCCGCTACGAATCCCTGCTGCGCTCTTTTTTTGACGGCGGCCCCAATCGCTTCGACCTGGTGTTTTTGGGGCTGGGGACCGACGGCCATACGGCTTCGCTTTTTCCTGGAACGCCGGCGGTGCTGGAAAAGAAGCGCTGGGTTACCGAAATTTACAGTGAAGCGGATGGAATTTACCGGGTCACGTTGACCGCTCCAATTCTCAATCGGGCATCGGTTTTGGCCTTTATCATATCCGGCGCTTCCAAAGCCGGGGCGTTAAGAGAGGCGCTGGCCCGGCGGCTCGACCCCGAACGCTTTCCCGCCTTGCTGATCGAACCCGATCGTCATGGAGGCAAACTCTATTGGCTGGCGGACAAAGATTGCGCATCGCTGCTGGAGTAGCCGTTCACAGGGAATTCCACCACAGAGGACGGGAGGCTTGGGCCGCAACCAAAAGACGAAAAGCGATTCACCTAGTCATGCTGACCGGACTTCGCCGCAGCGAGCTTTTCCGATTGGAATTAACGGACATTGATTCTGAACTTCGGCTTATCACCTTGCGGGCGCCCAAAGGCGGGAAGACCCTTACTATTCCGATAAGCAAAAAAGCTGCCGGCGTCCTTGATGAAATGGACAGATATGCTCACTTGGTGCCGAATGCTCTTAAGCGCGCTGCCGAAGCAAGCGCCGAAATCATGACCCGGAAGCATGGACAGGCTTTGAAGATTGTGAAATGATAACGATCTTATATTAATCTTGGCGGAATCCCTGACCAAATCAGGCGAGAAAGGAATAGGACAACTAATGCATAATGAATTTACAGCCATTATTGAACAAGATGAGGGGTGGTACATTGCTTACTGCCCGGAAATCCCGGGGGCCAACGGTCAAGGCCGAACTGTCCCTGAGTCCCTGCACAGTCTGGCGGAAGCCATATCGCTAATTCTGGAAGATCGTAGGGAAGATGCTCGACGCGGATTACCAGCGGAGGCAATTCAGGAAGTGGTAGTTATCCAATGAAGAGTGGGCCGCTTCTGAGACACCTTCGTAAACATGGATGCTACCTGAAAAGAGAAGGCGGTGAACATTCTCTTTGGTGCAACCCTAAAACAGGGCACTGCGAAGCCGTACCGCGACACAATGAAATACCCGACAGGCTTGCAAAAAAGATATGCCGCTACCTGACCATTCCGGAGATAGGCATGTAGCGAATGAGGCGCATAATTGTTGCGCCACAGTAACCACACTTCGCCATTTCTTTGCCCTTCTTCCATAACGAGCGCCCTAGTCCCGGCTTTTCGGCTTCCATTCTCTTACTAAACGTTGCGCCTCTGCAAGCTGGGCCGGCGTCATCTTCTCGGCGAGACCGTCTCTGAAATCTCCTGCATAATCTTCTGCATACGTATCGTTTCCGTGCGCCGCCGCCAAATCAAACCACATATACGCCTGTATGAAATCCTGCGGCACCCTCTTACCGTCGGAGTAGGCCCAGCCCAATTCAAATTGTGCTTCGTCATCTCCCTGCTCAGCCGCCTTGAGGTACCATTTGACGGCCTCGGCATGATCCTGTGGCACGCCTTGACCGTTGGCGTAAAGCCCCGCCAGTTCACGTTGTGCAGGAGGGAATCCCTGCTCGGCCGCCTTGCGGAACCATTTGACGGCTTCGGCATAATCCTGCGGGACGCCTTGACCGTCTGCGTAGGCCCAGCCCAATTCAAATTGTGCTTCGTCATCTCCCTGCTCAGCCGCCTTGCGGAACCATTTGACGGCCTCGGCATAATCCTTTCGCGCGCCCTGGCCTGCCTGGCGCATCAGTCCCAAAAAATATTGCGCCTCGGCAAGTCCCTGTTCCGCCAAAGGCTTGAACTTTTTATAAGCCCTGGCGTAATCGCCTCTGTCATAGGCCGCCTTACCCTCTTTGAGACCGGCATGAGCAAGGGTTGCGAATCCGAGCAGTACAGCGATAAAAAGCAGGAATTTGAATTTTGTCATTCGACCTCCTCGATTCGGCGGGAAGCAATGAGAAAGGGAGCGAAGCAGGTGAACATGGCACAAAATCATATCAGGATTCAAGAAAAATTACGGTGCGTAATACGCAAAAGGGCAGGGGAGAGATTCTGGAAAAGGCGGGTTGATAAATATAGTGTTCACATTATTAGGCGCTAATCGTCCCTCTAAGATCGTCCCTCTAGGATAGGGCTTGACTTTCGCCTCCGATAGTGCAATAGTTGCACTGTGGGCAGCTTGTTCTAAATTGCCCGGTTATTGAGGATGTTAACGGGCTTCTATGCCGACATTGCAACGATTTGGCTCCGTCAGCGTGCGGATGTACGCCGACGATCACCGGCCGCCGCATTTCCATATTGCCGCGCCGGACTTCCAAGTGCTGGTGAGGATTTCGGACTTGACGGTGATTGCCGGCGAAGCCCGCGAAACTCAGATTGCCGAGGCTCTGGCGTGGGCGCAAACCCACCAAGAGATGTTGGCTCTGAAATGGGCTGAACTCAACGAAAGGGGCTGATCATGCCGAAGAAAACTTTACCGCGTATCCTTGCCGTGACAACGGACAGGAAGCCTTTGACCTTGCACATCCGTTGGGACAAGGGAGACGAAAGCCGCGTGGATGTTTCCGGTTTGGTTGAGACGTTCCGCGTTTATAAGCCGTTGCGCCATTCGCCGGAATTGTTCGGGCGCGTACGGGTTGGCGAGCATGGAACGGACATTGTTTGGTCTGATGAAATCGACATGGCCGCCGACACGCTTTGGCGATTAGCGCGAGAACAGGCGGGCGTCACCATGTCGCCGGAGGCTTTCAGGCATTGGCGCGAACGCAAGGCTTATACCTCGGATGCAGCGGCCCGCTCACTTGGGTTAAGCCGCCGTACTGTGGCTTACTACGAAAAGGGAACGAGACCTATTCCGCGCGTCGTTGCGCTTGCTACGCGGGCGCTCGACTGCGGGACTGTTGACCCCTCGTGATCTACGGCCACCCCGGAGTTGCTGTACGGCCCGAACATACCTCTGCTGGGTAAGAATGCCCATTCCCCGCAATTGAAGGTCTTCGATCATTCGTTTTCTCAGGTAAGTCATGGCGCATACCTCCTTTAGGAAAGAGAATTTAAGGGACACCTTATCCTGCATGGAGGTATACTATTCACTCTGGAGAAACCTTTCTATGGCTGCCGTAAAGGAGAATATGGTGTGGTTCAGAGGAGGGGCGAATGAGTAAGAAACAGACCATTTCCGCTGCCATTTTGCTCATGATTTCATTCTTGTTCAGCGACTTGCTTGCTGGACAGTACTTTCCCGACGATCTCGATATGCCCGTTCGTGATAAACAAGCCTCCATGTCGGTTTCCTCGAAGATCCTGAAATCAATGAAGGAGCCACCATTATGGCTGCTTGCTAAAGATCGGGAAAAGATTTCATACCGTTTGATCTATAGAGAGCATTGGGGGTATAGACACCAGGTGATCTTGAGGCTCGACCAGAGCGCCATGGGGACGTGGGTACTCATCATCAAAGAGACCAATTATTTTGCTTCCGACGAAGATTTTAAATTGAATCGAAAAAGGCGTTTATCAAAAGAGGAAATCAAAAAATTCCAGGAACTTTTCACTCAACTTCAATTTTGGGAATTGCCTTCAGTCGGTGCACTCGAACATGAAGCAATCTGGCTTGATTATCCCCCTATTTGGGTACTGGAAGCTGTTGAAAATGAACGATATCATCTGGTACGACGGATTGTGCCAAACAGCACTGAATGGGAGGCCGATCCTCGAGATGCTGCAGTGCTTCAAAATTTCAAAGAGAAGGAAGGTTATCCAAGTATTGATCGGGCTACCAGCGAGGAAGTAAACAAGAAGCTTGTAGCAGTGGGAGAGTATCTAGTGAAGTTGTCAAGTCTGGAGCTGAAATTGCATTGAAAGGAATCTCAGACGGATCGAAGGGATTGAAGATACATCGAAGCACGCACCGAATTGGATTCCAACTCTGGTTCCTTACGATATGCGATGCGCTGCCGAAGGCCTAGTTCAATACAGCAAACCGTCCAGTTTCGCACGCTGTTTTTACTCGCTTTTTTGCTCCTTGGCACCAGTTTCGCAAGTCTCCACCAACAAGGCTTTTTTGAGGTATTTCAGTTGTGTGCGTCAAGTTCTGCAAATTCGATCAGGGCATACGGCGCCTAGTTTTTTGTTTTCCTTACTGCTTCAACCGACGAAGCGAGCCCTGGAGGGCCGCCGAGAATGGGTCCAACAGTGACTCGTCGGAGGCGGCCCTCCAGGGCGGCCTCTCAGGCAGCGATACCTAGTCGCAGCTTCTTTTGTTCTTGGAGTAGATCCATATTGATGTAACGGCTTGCTTCCAGCCAGTCCTCGTGGGTCTCCACCGCCAAGGCACGGACAAGCCGCAGACAGCTCTCCCGGTTGGGAAAGATCCGCACTACGTGAGTTCTTCTCTTGATCTCCTCGTTTAGCCGTTCGAGCATGTTTGTGGATTTCATGTGCTTATGGTGTTGAAGCGGGAGACGGTAGAAGGCGAGGGTTTCCCCGATATTCTCTTCCACCCATTCGCACAGCTTCGGATACTTCTTGCTCCAGCGCTCAAGCCACTGCGCCAGGTCCTTTTGAGCCTCGGCAAGGTCCCTTCTGTCATATATCCACCGCAATTCCTGCAAGCAGTCGTCTACCGCTTTCCTCGGGAGGTGATCCAGGGCGTTTCTTAGGAAGTGTACGTAACAGCGCTGCCAGACGGCTTCGGGAAGTACCTCGGCGATGGCCCGTTTGAGTCCGGGATGATCGTCCGATACTACGAACTCTACGCCCCGTAAGCCGCGCCTTTTCAGTTCCACCAGGAAATCCTTCCAACTTGTCGCACTTTCACGGTTGGCCAGTTCCACGGCCAGGATCTGCCGTCTGCCCTCTGCGTTGATGCCGATGGCGATCTGCACAGCCTGGCTGCGGATAACCCCGTCATCTCTGACTTTTTCGTAGCGGGCGTCCAAGATCATGTAAGGATAGCTCTCTTCGAGGGGTCGCTTGGCAAACCGCTCCAGGCTCTCGTCCAAAGTCTTGTTGACCTCGCTGATCGAGGAGGCCGAAAACGAGTGGCCGCACAGCTCCTCGGTGATGGCTTTCACTTTTCTCGTGGACACGCCCTGGACGTACATCTCGGCCAGCGCGGAAACCAAAGCTTTCTCCGATCTTTGATATCTCTCGAAGAGTTGAGTGGAAAAATGCCCTTGCCGGTCCTGTGGCACTCGGAGTTCGAGCTTGCCCACGCGTGTTATCAAAGACCGGCCGTAGTAGCCTGAACGGTATCCAACGCGCCCGTCGCTCCTTTCCCCTTTCTCGGCTCCTACCGCCTCTGTCATCTCCTGCTCCAACACTTCCTGGAGCACCTCACGAAGTAATGTCTTGAGGCCGTCCTTCTCCTCGCTGAAAATCTCTTGGAGGTTGATCCATTTGCGCTTACATTTGTTCTCGGTCATGGCATATTCTCCGTCTGTTCGGGTGGGTGATTCGTTACAGTGAAACACCCGTATGCCATGACCATCTTCTGCAAGTCATTCTTTTTTGCAGAACTTTCTGCACATTACCGGTATTTCCGGCATAGTCCAACACTTGTCAGGGCGATATACTCATCAACTCGAGGGGACATCGGAGGGGCAGGGGGGCATAAGCGCTCAAATAAGGGCATTAACATATTTGACTAGGCAAGAGAGGGAGGATCCATGACCGCCTTCACAATAACTGGTGCGAGACCAGGAAGCGAATTCCGCCTGACAGAACGAGCGGACCGTCTGTCGAATGCCACCTTTGTGGCAGTGTGGGGCGGCACTATTCATGTCACTCGGAGGCTGTCCGATCTGTTCAATATGCCCGATGAGGTACCGGTTGTTGCCCATTGGCATGGCCAATACAGGACTGAGGGATTCGCCTTGACGGTTGGCGAGCTTCGGTCGTTGGCGGAGGAGCAGCGCCAAGGGCAGGGGGGGCCACCAAAGGGACACCGGAAATCCTCGAATTCAAGCCTGTAAGTCAGCGTAAGGATTAGATTTGTGGCGGAAGCGCATGGGAATCGAACCCACCTGGGAACGCCTTCACGCCCCCACACCGGATTTGAAGTCCGGCCAGCTCACCATAACGCTTAATTGCAGTCCATGCGTTGATGCGGCTCAAAGGGCTGCGCCGCTCGCTGACAAAGAAGCGCCTGTCTCCGGCTTCATCTTCGCGCGGATCGCCAACCATGTCTTGATAAGTTTGATCTCGTCGGCGCGTAGCGGGTGCGTCGTGGAAAGCCCCTTTTTAAGCCGCGCCACGTGCAGCACGCGGCTTTCGGTGTCCACGTGGTCAAGCTCGAGTCCACAAGCCTCGGACACGCGCAAACCGTGCCGGAACATCAAGAGCAGTAAGCAGCGGTCGCGGACTTCGTGCCGCCTGCCTTTGGTCGCGTAAATGAGTTTGCCCACCTCAACTGGATGTCAGGTGTTTTCTGTCGCTCATCGTTTTCCAGTAGTATGAAAAGGGAAGGGGCCTTAGCCCGGTTCTGGAAATTTGCGCTTTTCTTGGCCGGTGTTGCTTCATCGGCATCAGCGTCCGGAAGTTTTCCTTAGATTATCACGGATGAAGGCGGCGAATTTCGAATTGTCGCCTTGATGAAATGACGCAATCGAAGCCTGAAGCAGGTCGGCCTGACTAACGTTCGTCCATTCGATGAGATAGCCGTTTTTGTAAGCCAGGTGATTGATGAATTCCCGTTGCGCTCTGCCGTTGCCTTCGCGGAAGGGATGCAGGGCGTTGATCTCCCCAAGATAATGGGCCGCGCGGGTGCTGAACGCGGCGGCGTCCAAACCGTTCAGATAGTTCTCGTGCGCCAGTTTCTCAAAAATCGGGAGGGCCGCGCCAATGATATGGGTGTGATTGGCAAAATAGCTATTGCCCTTGGCAAGGTCGGTGTCCCGGAGTTCCCCGGCCCATTCATACACGTCGCCAAATAGATGCTTGTGAATGGCTTTGAGATGATCGAGGTTAAAACTCCCCTGAATCGGCTTTTTGCTTAACTGAAAACTACGCCAGGCTACCAAAGAGGCTTCAGCCCGCTCCAGCTCGTCTTTGTCCCCAATGCCGAGTTTATTCTTGAGAACGCCGGTTTCGGGATCAAGGTAGTGGTCTTTCCCCTCGTACTTTGCCATGCGTAAACCTGCGGACTGTATTGCGGATGCCTTCCTCGATCTCGATTTCGCCCCTGGCGGCCCGCTTCATTTCTTCGACAACGTCCGGCGGGACTTCCAGCCCTTCAAGCGTTTGCTGGGCAATGGCGTTATCGACGGCCTTCAAATTCCGGCTGGTTTCCTGTCTGCTTGGCATAGGCATAGGCCTCGTTGAATGTCTTCAAAATGTACCCTTTGAAAGATAGCACAACGCCTCAAAACTTGCACCCGCCATTTTGTTTAATGTTGAGTCTTTCGGGTGCCTCGCAAAGCCGCACTGGGCTTGGGAAGCAGTTTTTGACATTAAACAAAACGGGATTTTATCCGGTTTAGCATATACCACTGTGCCTTAGTTAATTCTTGCTTAGCCGTACTTCTAAGACCCTTCCAACCTTCTCCATTTCGACAATAAGACGTTGGCCAAGCGGAAGACGGCTGAGCGGGTCGTTTTGAGTACCTTCAATTTTGATCTGATAATAAGGGCCATATCCGGCGATATTGTATATCAGCTTACCTGACATTCTCTCCCCGTTAGGGCATAAGACCCTCAGATCATCTGTAGCAATATTCCTAGTCTCAAGGTGACTGTAATCTACCCTACCCCGTGGGACGGTAATTGGCCTATGAAGGTAATTCAGGAATGAATCATTCACGGTAAATTTGAACCTTATAGTATCCTGTTTTTCCCGTGCTTCGTTGGCGACATCTTTTTTGACTAACTTTTCTAATTGCTTAACGAACGTTTCTTGTTTGTGGATTGGCCATTCATCGAAATCTTCGATGTGTTCTTCAAATCTATCGCTTCTGTATTCATGCAGCTTTTCTATCTGGCCTTTCGTTATCAGGCCATTCGCAAGTAGATCACTCTCAGGCCAGTCTTCCGCTTCTTCGAAAAGAATCGAGTTCCAAAGACTTAATTTCTCGTTCGGGGGTTACAAAACGTGCCTTACGTCTATCCACATCGTCAATATGGATAAAATATTTTCCAGAACTTTTATGCTTGCAAATTTCCATTGCAACCTCCTCCCATTTTAAGGATTCACTCATCTGCTCGGGGACACCGGAAGGGCAGGGGGGGACACCAGAGGGACACCGCAAATCCTGAGGATGAAGCCTCCAAGTGATCGAAAACAATAGGAATGTGGCGGAAGCGCATGGGAATCGAACCCACCTGGGAACGCCTTCACGCCCCCACACCGGATTTGAAGTCCGGGAGCCCCACCAGTGAGCTTAGCGCTTCCGAAGTGCGGAATATATACTGCTTCTTCAAGTTTGGCAATCCGATGATTTGGCGCCACGGTGGGCCTGTCCTGGCGAGGACCCAAAAATAACTCTCATATCCCACCGACGACCTTTTTGCGCCGCCATGGAAGGCGGCGCTACCAGCCCTCATTAGCGGCAAGCAGCGGGTGGCGAAAAAAGCCAAACCGTCCCGGAAGCAGATCGGGTCCGGCAAGCGGTAGCCCTAAACCTCCAACAACTCGTATTCTCTGGAGCCGAGCCCGACTTCTGAGGCGTAGATTAACTGGCGCTCCCAGTCAATGAGCGGATAAACGGCCCTGATCTTGTCGGCGCACGGCTTGTCGGTTCCCTTGAGACATGAGGATTCAAGATAAGGCTGGCTGTTTACAAGGTCCGCGCATGCCTGGTCTATCGCAACGGGGTCCACTGAGGCGGTGATGCCGATATCGCCGACAATCGGGGCGTCTGCAAAGGGATAGCAGTCGCATGCGGGGGAAATCTGGGTAAGGAAATTGATGAAAAGCGAGCGCTTTTCCTTTCCCTTGAGCGCCCCGGCGGTATATTCGACCATCTTTTCCATGAACTTGGGCAGGTCTTTTTCCCAGTTTATAGTGAGAGCGCCCTGAGGGCAGGCGTGAATGCAGCGAGCGCAACCCGCGCAAAGTTCCTGGTCGATCCGCATGAGCTTCGTGACAGAGGCCCCCGGGGCCGGGACATCGGGCGGCCTTTCGACCAGGGTTATCGCGCCCTGGGCGCATTGCTCGAGGCAGACCCCGCAGCCTATGCACTTCTGGGAAATCAATTCCGGGGCGACCTCGGAATGCTGGGCCATTTTGCCTTTCCGTGAAGCCGTTCCCATTCCGACGTTTTTTATTGCGCCTCCAAAGCCTGCCGCTTCGTGCAGTTTGAAATGGGCAAGCGAGACCAAAGAATCGGCGCGAACTATCGCCGAGGCGATAAACACCTCCTTGAAGTGCTTAAGGTTCACCTGCACCGCCACTTCGTCGCGTCCGTCGATGCCGTCGGCAATAATGAGAGGAGCGCCGATAACCGGGTAGGCAAAGCCGTTCAGAAGGGCCGTATTCAAGTGGTCCACCGCATTGCCGCGTGAGCCGGGATAAAGGGTCCCGGCGTCGGTAATAAACGGCCTGGCGCCTGCTTCCAGAAGCGCATCCACCACGGGACGAACGAGCAGGGGCCGGATAAAGGCGGTGTTTCCTCTTTCACCGAAGTGAACCTTGACGGCGGTAAGCCCCTTTTCCCTGACGATTTTTTCCAACCCGGCGGCTTGCGCCAGGCGCTTGATTTTTGTCAGCAGGCTATTTCCGAATCCTGCACGCAAACTGGTAAAATAGACCGCACTCGCCATCACACGCCCTCAATATATCATTGTTTTTATCCAATGCCCGGCATCCGGGGCCGTCTCAGCCCCCGACAGGCGCGAGCAAAACGGCAATGATCCCTGCAAGGAAAATTCCATCGAAGGTCCCGGCCCCGCCGATCGACGCCACGGGAGCACGCAGATATCTTCAATTCGTCCAGGTGAAGAATGTCCGCCCCGATCAGTGTCCCCAATGTTCCCGCAACGTAGGCCGTCGGAGCGGCGAAACTATAATCGAATATCATCGCCGCAACTGCCGCGGCAAGGGGCGGAATCAGCCACGGAACGGCGATTCCAACACCGGCGATCGGACGCGCATTCTGATAAACGA
Source organism: uncultured delta proteobacterium (assembly GCA_963727975.1). Taxonomy (GTDB): domain Bacteria; phylum Desulfobacterota; class Syntrophobacteria; order Syntrophobacterales; family Syntrophobacteraceae; genus SbD1. The sequence goes on from CAVSIN010000010.1 coordinate 76,882, forward strand.
CATAAGTGACCGCTGCAAGAGCGAGCATCATCCGGATCGGATGAGGCGAGTTGACCAAAAGGTAGAGCGAAAGAACAGCAGGAATTACGGCGCCTCCGACGTTTACCGCCAGCACCATTTCATTGGGTCGATCGGAACGTGGAGGACGGAAACGCATTCCGAAAAAAGCAGACGGTGTCCCAGTCGTCGACATCGTGTTCGAGCGGGATCCTGCGCAGGGGAATGTTGATCATGCTGCCGACAATGCACAGGAACAGGAGCGTAAAAAGATACTCGGGCGGAATGCCGATTTTGGCGAACGCCCATGAAAAAAGACCGAATTGGATCAGCCCGAAAGCCACGCAGAAGCAGAAATACGAATATGAACACAAAAAAAATCAGAAAAGGTGGAAAAAACATTCAGACCATCCTCTCAAGGTCAGGGTTAAGGTTCAGAAATTGATTTCAGGCTCAGGCTGTCATTCTTTATATGCGCCGGGCGCAATAAAGGCCCGAATTCGCTCTTGAGATCCTGCAGTTTCTGTATGGTCGATCTCCATATCTGGTAGTACTCTTCCGGGCAGTCGGGCGCAGTGCGTTTGTAGAAGCGGATGGCGCGCGAGATTTTGGCTGTCCACGCATCGATCCGGAACTTGAAGAGTTCCTGGTAGAGTTCCTGTGAAAAGTCCTCCTGAAGATTTCCTGAAATAGAGATTTGAGGTCCTCATACTTCGGAATGAATCCAAGCGGGGTCCGGTAAGCGTCAACTTCATCGTGGATGCGCTGCTCGGCCCAGTGCAGCCAGACTTTCTTGGCAAGTTTGTGAGTGAGAAAATCTCCTTTTTCATCTCTTAGAAAGTAATTGACGGCATAGATTCGCGGGACTTGCTTCATGCCCTCGACAAATCGAATATTGTTCCTGATATAGGCGCCTATCGGGTAGCTGATGAAATCCAGGTTCGCCATTGGCTGAGGCGCGAGCACGCCCTCTTGTCCGATAGTGGCCGAGGTTGTCTCGGATTCCAGAGTGCATGCTTTGAGGATGATTCCGCTCTTCCAGTCCGCAGATTCTTCTATGGGGACCGAAGTGTCGCTGTCCCTGCCCCCGTAGATTATGCCCCTGACCAGCACACCATTCCTGTCGTTGTAGGCCGGGTCGATGTTTTCGAGGTATCCAAGCCTTAGCGTATAGCGGGCGTTGCTGTGCGCAAAAGGAATCGGATTGTCTTCCTCGTCTGTTTTGCCCTCGAACCATTCCCCCGAAAAATTCCAGCCGCGCATTGGGATGGTCCACCCCCATGCCCAACCAGTAGGGTTCATTGTCCGGACCCGTGAGGACGTTTGAAAAGATGATTTCGAGCCCGGGGGTCTGAAGGGTCTTGAAAATAAGAGGGTCATCCACGCGCATTTACGTCCTTTATGATCCCGAATATGCCGTTTTCGACGTTAACCGCTCTAAACTCACCGTTTATGTTGCGAAAATAGGCAATGTCGTCCCCGATTATCTTTTCGCCGGGCAGCATCGCCGTCGCAGTCTTTCCGCAGGCTGAGGGAAAAGCGCCGCAAAAGTGGGTCGAACGCCCTTTTTTCTCATTCTGGACAGACATGACGAACATGTGCTCGCACAGCCAGCCTTCGGTCCCGGCGAGCTTGATGGCCAGGCGCATGGCGTGTTTTTTCAGACCCAACGCTGTTTCCCGCGTACTGATTATTTGCGGAAAGAACTATGTAGTCCTCCATATCCTGGTAAATCCGCCGCTTGTCGAGGTCTATGCAATTGCCGTTCTCATCGAGGCGACCCGCGCTGTGCACGAACCGGAAGAATTTGTCCTTGGGCTCCATCCGGCGGAAGTGCTCATAGCCCCGTCGATAGAGCAGTTCTTCGGAATGAGCAGACATAGAAGGAATCGGTCATCTGGGCGCATGCTATTGAAAAGGGGCTGTGGGTCGGGCCTTCGCAACTGAGTTTTACGATCGCCTGCTTGCCTTTCATGATCCCTTTGAGAATGCCCCGAACTTCGGCCAGACCCTCCTCTCTCTCCTTGGCGAGGAGCGCGCCCATCAGCGGAACGAGTTCCTTTCTCACAAGGTTCTTTGTGGCCCCGGGCGCTCGGCCCTGGTCGTGAAAACCATCGTAATGGATTGTGTGGCCCTCTTTTGCCAGGGGTTTTTCCTCTTCGAGTTCCAGCGATTTTTTCCGGATATATTCCGCATCTTCGTCGCTGTCGTCACACATGTAGACGGAATCGGGTTCGCAAAGCTCGGTGTACTCGCCTACGAACTCGAAGAGCGCGGGGTTATCGAGTTCGAGGAGTTTCCGGTAACTCTCGGCGGACATTTTCTCTTGCAGAAGCGGCGCATAACGGTTGTTGTCAAGCTCATGACATGCTTCAATATCCCTTCTGGCTGATCAGTGGAATTCATCCGGATGAGGAACGAGCTGGTCACTGCATCCGGATAAGGCTGAACATGTCGCAATATAAGTCTCACAAGGCTTTAATGCTCTACCGTAGATACATCAAAACCGCATCCAACAGAGTCGTAAAATACGGCTTCTCGGAGCGTGCAGATATCTGTTTGTGCGGCATCGCCGCCGCGGCAGATGCGAATGCCGGGGCACCCGGCGTTTTCGGCGGCCATCATATCCGACTCATGATCTCCAATGAAAAATGTCTGGCCAGGGTCGATGCCGGCAAATCGGCAAGCGGCAAGTATCATGGCCGGCGCAGGTTTACGGCACTCGCATTTTTCATCCGGACGATGAGGACAGTAAAAGGCGGCCAGAATACTTCCGCCGTATTCCTCAACCTGCCGAATGACTCCTTCATGAGTTTCCCAGAAATCGTCCCAGTGGATCAGACCCCGATTGACTCCCGGACTGGTTGCTGATCAAAATGACCCCTATGTCGTTGCGGTTGAGAAGCTTGAGCGCTTCGAGAGCGTCCTGATAAAAGCAGACTTCTTCAAAGCTCTTTACATAATCGGGCCGGTTTACATTCAATACGCCGTCCCGGTCCAAAAGGAGGAACCGGCTGTTTTTCGGTTGGGCAGAACTAAGCCATACAAGCATTTTTACCGGTCCGTCCGTATCTGAATCAGAATATACTCAAATCAGGCCTGTAAAAGGTGTATATTATAAAGATGCCGGACTTGAAAGTGGAAAGCGATCAGATCTTTTTACCATACTTTACTTTTAACACGGGACCATGCTGCAGACAACCGATCTCGAAAAACTGCAAGATGAACTCGGGTACCGATTCCAGAACAAAGACCTTCTTTTCCGCGCGCTGGTCCATCGTTCCTTTGCATACGAAAATCAAGACATTGCGGCGGATAACGAAACGCTCGAATTCCTTGGCGATTCGGTCCTTGGATTGGCGATAAGCCATCTGTTGCTCGAGCTTTTTCCGGACTATGATGAAGGAGAGTTGTCCCGGCTCCGCTCTTCTATTGTGAACGAGCGGGAGCTGGCGCAAATCGCATCGAGCGTCAATCTGGGAGATTTTCTTCTCCTGGGAAAAGGGGAGGAACTCTCGGGAGGACGCCAGAAGCCTTCGCTTTTGGCCAACGGACTCGAAGCGCTGCTTGCCGCCGTGTACCTGGACGGCGGTCTGGATTCGGCGGTGCGGCTGGTTCAAAAGATGTTTCACGGCTATCTGGAACACAGGGAAGAAGACTATCTGCTAAAAGCTCTGGATAAAGACTACAAAACTCAGCTCCAGGAGATCACGCAGGCGAAGCTCAAGCTCACCCCCATCTATTTTCTCGAGGCCGAAGAAGGGCCCGATCACGATAAGACTTTCTTCATGAGGGTTGCAATCGGAGATCGGGTGCTGGCGCACGGTTTTGGCAAGAGCAAGAAGGAAGCGCAGCAGGAAGCCGCGCGAAAGGCCATCACTGAAATCGAAAAAGACTCCGGACTGCTTCACTCAGATGTTTCCTAAGAAAATGATCTATCCCGTTTTCCTGCCCCACGCAGGATGTCCGTTTCAGTGCGTTTACTGCAATCAGCGGGTGGTTGTCTCTCACGATCATCGGGAAAGCGACATTCTCGAGTTTGTAGAGTCCTGTTTGAGAGCATACTCCAACCAGATCCGCAGGTCGGGCCGCTCCGGCGAGATTGCCTTCTTTGGCGGCACCTTCAGCGCATTGCCCCTCGCGTTGATCGAATCTATCCTTGCCGCTGCCTCTGTTCACGTAAGGCAAGGGATTTTTACCGGAATTCGTTTTTCAACCCGTCCGGATTGTCTGGGCGACGAGGTTGTGGATCTTCTTTCAAAATACCCGGTCCGCACGGTTGAACTCGGCGTTCAGAGTCTGTCGGACTCTGTCCTGCAAAAGAGCCGGAGGGGGTATTGCGCGAGATCGGTCTATGATGCGGCAAAACGGGTCAGGGATGCAGGGATGGAAGCTCGGCATTCAACTTATGGCCGGGTCTGCCCGGCGACACTCAGGGGCTGTTTTTCGAGTCAATGCGCAAGGCGATCGAGATCGCAGCCCGATTTTCTTCGCATCTATCCGACCCTGGTCCTTGAAGGGACTGCTCTGGCTGACTCCTTTAGAAACGGCATTTACACTCCTTTGAGTCTCGATGAAGCTGTAACCTGGCTTGCACCTGCGTATGATCTGGCGCTCAGGGCCGGCATACCTGTCATCAGAATGGGCCTGCAACCCGACCCTGCCCTGGAAAAGCCCGGAGTTATTCTGGCCGGACCTTACCATCCGGCCTTCGGCTACCTCGTAAGATGCCGCTGGTGGCGGGACCGCATAGATCGGCATTTTGCCTCATTCCCTCGAACTCTCCGGGGGCGACATTGTTTTGCTGGTCTCACCAAATCAGGTGAGCGACGTTATTGGACACCGAAGGTCAAATCTGCAGCACTGGAAAGCCCGATGGGGCATAAGCGTAAAGGTTATCGGAGAGATCGGCCTGGACAGGGATTGAAATGATTGTCGAAAATAACCGTTAGCTCAGGAAGCTGAACTGACTGCAACGGCAGGCGTTAGCCTATTGTGGCAGCATCCTGGGTCTCGAGGGAAAAAAAGAGTTCAAATCCGGATACATCGCTATCGTAGGGGCGCCGAACGTCGGAAAGTCGACTCTGCTCAATCAACTGCTGAAGCAAAAGATTTCCATAACAGCGCCCAAGCCCCAAACGACCAGGAACCGAATTCTCGGAATACTTACCGGAGAGGGCTACCAGATCATCTTTGTGGATACCCCGGGAATACATAAAGCGCGGGATGAGTTCAACCGCGGGTTGGTGGAAACAGCGCTTTCCACGCTGAGCGAAAGCGACGCGGTGCTGTTCATGATAGAGCCGGAGGTCGGACGGGCCGACAAATGAGTACATCCTGGACAACCTTCGCCGGATTCATACGCCCGTAATACTCGTGATAAACAAGGTCGATACGCTCAGAAACAAAGGCGAATTGCTGCCTCTGATCCAGGGTTATCGGGAGCGGTTTGATTTTAAGGCCATAATTCCAATTTCCGCCCTGAAAGGGGAGGGGACAGGGGACATCCTGGCGGAGGTCCTTGCGCTTTTGCCGGAAGGGCCGCAATATTACCCCGGAGATTACATCACAGACCAGCCTGAACGCTTTTTTGCCGCGGAGCTGATCCGGGAGAAGATCTTTCACCTCGTTCACCAGGAGATTCCATACGCGGTCGCCGTGATTATCGAAAAATTCAGCGAAATACCCGAAAAGAACCTCATAGAGATAGATGCGACAATCAATGTGGAGCGTGAGTCTCAGAAAGCCATCATAATAGGGAAGGGCGGGCAGATGCTCAAGGAGATCGGAAAACAGGCCCGAAGGGAAATAGAGACATTCCTGGGATGCCACATATACCTGGGTCTTTTTGTGCGCGTTCAGAAAAACTGGAGAAAAGACCCAAGAGCCCTGCTTGAATTCGGATACCGCCAAAGTCGCTGAACCAATGTTTGAATTTTTTTAAGGAGCGTCACTCTCGATAACCAAAACTCCGGAGCCCTCCATCTTGTCCTTTTTGAGGCTGAGCAGCGCCTGGTTCGCTTCGCGCAGCGGGAAAATCCGGACCTCGGGGCCTGATGGGGATTTCGGCGGCAATCCGAAGAAGTTCCATGCCGTCCTGGCGAGTATTTGCCGTTACGCTGTGGATGTTTTTTTCATAGAAAAGGTGATTTTCGTAATCCATCTGAGGCACCGCGGACATGTAGATGCCCGGCAAGGGCCAAAGTGCCGCCTTTTCTTAAATGCTCCAGGGCCTTGGGGACCAGTTCGCCGGCCGGCGCAAAAATGATCGCGCTGTCCGTCAGGGCCGGCATCTCTTCGGGTTTTTCACCCACCCATTCTGCGCCCAGCCTTGCCGCCAGCTCTCTATGTTTTTCCCCTCGCGTGCACACGTAAACTTTGCAGCCCATATGCAGAGCGATCTGAATCACGATATGGGCCGAGGACCCGAACCCATATATCGCCAGGCTTTCACCGCGGACGCAGCCCGCTGCGCTTCAGACTGCGGTATCCAATAATGCCTGCGCACAGCAGAGGCGGGGCCTCCTGATCGGAAAAGACATCCGGTATCGGATATGCGAATTGCTTCATTTACAACAGCAAACTCCGCGTACCCGCCGTGCTCGTGATAGCCGGTAAACCGAGCGCTTTCGCACAGGTTCTCCTGACCGCTCCGGCAGTAGACGCATTCTCCGCACGTATGGCGCAGCCATGCTATGCCGATTCTTTGGCCGAGCGCAAATCTCTTCGATCCTGCCCCGAGCCGATCTACTATCCCCACGATCTGATGTCCCGGAATAACCGGATGTCCCGGAAAAGGCAGCTCACATTCGACAACGTGAAGGTCCGTGCGGCAGACGCCGCAGGTCCTTACCCGGACCCTGACTTCTCCCGGGCCGGGGAAGGGTCGGGAAGCTCCATCCACTTAAGAGGGGCTGATTCAACAGGCGCGCATTCGTTCAAGCACCATCGCTTTCATGATTTCCCCCTTTTGCAAAGGAAACTTATTGCGGGTTGATTTGTTCCCGCAAATTCTTCATAATTGCCGAACCCGAGGAACGCAAGGGAGCTGAATTGCCCAACGGAAACAATACCAAAAGAGCGCGGCCCCACAAAGCGCCATTTCTTATCCGGCTGGCGGCATGGGGGACCGCGGTCCTGCTTTTTCTGGCGTTGTCGCGATTATCGCGCTGCACTTGCCCCCGATCCAGAAGGAAATCATACTCAGGGGCGTCACGCGGATAGAGGCTGCCACGAACTTCAGGGTGCAAATCCGCTCTTATCAGTGGTGGCCCTTTTCAGGCATATATTTAACCGATGTAAAGATCGAGTCGGAAGGAAAGCAGATCCTCGACTGCGACAAAGTTCACCTCAATTACAAGCTGTCAATAAAGCGGCCTTACATCATTGTTGAAGAAGTCTACCTGGAAAAGCCGTTTCTGCAACTTGAAAGAAGCGCCGACGGCAAATGGCTGGTCCCGGCCCCGCCCGAAGGAAAAGGGCAGAGGAGGGAAGTCGCGGCCGGCGATGAGCCATCCGAGCCATTATGGACTCATATGCAACTTCCCAGGATTCAGATTGTTTCGGGCACTATTGAAGCCAGGCAGCAGGGAAATACTATTCTTTCCATTAAAGATATTTCCGGGGCCGTTCATCTCAAGGCAGTACCGGGAGCAGAAGGCCCCAAAATTCAGATTGGATTTCGAAAATCTTCATGCCCGTGCGCAAAGCAGGCATAGGGGCGTGTCACTCAGAACACAGGTTGGTGCGGAGCAGAGCGGGGTTGACATCTTCTGGACGGCATGATTTCGGTAAATAATGATTGGAGAAAAGGGAGTTCTCTTATGAAAATGCATGAGGTGCGCGTCTCGCCAAGAGTTTGGGAATAAATTCTTTCGGGAAGAGCAAGGCTTGAGCTGATAAAGGAGATTCAACGCAAAGCAGGGCAATTTCGATTGCTTCGGGAGCGCTACGAACTATTGTGACCAGCTCGAATGCCTTTTTCGCGTCATCCTGCCTCTCTGAAAAACATTAAAAAAGGAAGGGCGGCAGCTTGGGAATGTTTGATATGCCTAATACGACAATGCCGTTTTCTTGCAGATCCAGAACAGCAAGAAACCGGACCAGATAATCAGTGTTATCATGAGCGATTCGGATGCTCATTTCGAGACACGGGGTCTGAAGGGGCTTTTCGACCTGGACGAGATATGGATAGAACGCAACGAATTCCTCGTGTCGATGGAGGAATACGCAATGTTGTTGTCCTTTCTGCTCGAGACCATGTCGGCAGCACAGGACCTTAATCTTCCTTACAGCTACATGGAGGATTTCGAATATAAAGGCCAGGCGATATTCGCTCATCAGGCAAGACGGCCACAGGGTCCTCAGAAAGAAGGACCAACTCTAAGCTGAAGGTCGCTGAAGGTCTCATTCCAGTTCGGCTGCCTCAAGCGGGGCGAATCCTCTGCGAACCGTATTTTCCACTATGTTTCGCGCAATCATGAAGTGCATGAAGGTAGTCGGGACCTCCCGCCTTGGATCCAAGACCTGACATCTTAAACCCGCCGAACGGATGGCGTCCCACAACAGCGCCGGTGCACCCCCTGTTTATATAGAGGTTCCCGGTCCTGAAACTCTCGCGCGCCTTGCGGATATTTGCGGGGCTTCTGGAAAGCACTCCACCGGTCAACGCGTATTGCGTCCCGTTTGCCACGCGCAGCGCTTCATCAAAATCCTTGACTCTTATTACCGCAAGCACAGGCCCGAAAATTTCCTCCTGGGCCAGTCTGCTTTCAGGGTCCACATCGGTGAAAATGCGATAGCGGGACGAAATAGCCGTTGTCCAGTTGGATTTTGCGCTCAAACAGCGGGTATCCGGCATTTTTCCCGATCTCGATGTAGCTCAGCACCTTGTCGCGCGCGGCCGGTTCTATGACCGCCCCCATGAAATTCTGCGGGAATTCGACAGGCCCGATGTTGACGCTCTGCGCCGCTGCTTTCAACCTCTCCATAAACCGGTCATAGATGTCATCGACCACTATCAGCCGGGAGCATGCCGAGCATTTCTGCCCCTGGTATCCGAAAGCCGACTGAAGAACATAGATGACGGCCTCGTCCAAATCGGCGTCCGAATCGAGGATAATGGCGTTCTTGCCGCCCATCTCAGCGATGACATTTTTGACGATGAAGATCCCTGCGGATTTCGTGTGCCTTTGCAATAATATGAAGGCCCAACGTCCTTGCTGCCCGTAAATGCGACCAGAGCGACGTCGGGATGTCCTGTCAGGCGCGTCTCCCATTGCTGCCGCCAGGTCCGGGAACAAAATTGAAAACCCCCTCAGGCAAACCGGCCTCTTCGAAAATGCCGTTCAGCATATATCCCGTGACCGGTGACTGCGATGCGGGTTTATAGACCACGGTATTGCCGGTAACTATGGCCGCAGAACTCATCCCGGTCGAAATGGCCAGCGGAAAGTTCCACGGAGCGATAACCACCGCCACTCCGCGCGGTTCATACAGCAGATGGCTCGTTTCACCCAGCACGTGTCCCATCGCTATGGGACGGCTGTACCGGAGCATCTCCCGGCCGTAGTACTCGAGGTAATCGATTGCTTCGCAAACGTCGGCATCCGATTCGCTCCATGATTTGCCAACTTCAAGGACCTGAAGCGCCGCGAGTTCGTAGCGCTTGAGCCGGGCCGAAGCCGCTGCTTTGAAAAGATATCCGGCTCTTTTTTCCGCCGGGGTGTCCCGCCATGCCGGGAACGCGGACTTTGCGGCCGCAATTGCCGATTCAGCTTCTTTGACGCCTGCCGAAGAGATAATTCCCACTGTTTCATCGGCGCGATCAGGGTTCAAAGACGCAAACCGGGATGCGGTTTGAATCTTCTTGCCGCCTACTTGTAAGGGGACCTGTATTGGAAAGCTGTCGCGCACTCTCTTCAAGGCATCGGCAAATCGGGCGCGATGCTCCGCGCGTGACCAGTCGAAAACGGGTTCTATCCTGTACGGGCCGATGCCGCTATGTTCGGCCGCTTTCCTGCGGCGTCTCGGTTCTCGCAGCATGCGTCTGTTTTTGAGCCTGTCGGCCGGGTTGCTCAACAGGTCTTCCCTGGGAAGCTTCTGTGAAAAGGCCTGCCTCAGAAAGGATTCGTTGGCCGTGTTCTCGAGCAGCCTCCTGACCAGGTAGGACATCCCCTGCAACATTTCACCCACAGGGCAGTAAACGCGAACGTGCAGACCGGCTTTGCGAAGAGCGCTGCGAACCGGCTCGCCCATACCGTAGAGCACCTGAAATTCGAGATCTTCGTCGGTTGCGCCAACTTCCTTGGCTGTCTCGACAACCGCCGCTATCGACCGAATGTTGTGAGAGGCGCACGCGAGCTTTATCCGGCCCCTGTTTTCAAGAATGATCCGGGCCAGACGCTCGAAATTGGCGTCTGTTTCAGATTTGCTCGGTGAATACGGGCGGAGGCCAGTTCTTCTGGCTCGCAACGATGAGTTCCTGGTCCCAATAAGCACCCTTCACCAGGCGGATGGTAAAATGGAAGTCCGCCCCGAGCAGCCCAGTCAATCATCTGTTCGAGGTCTTTTTCGCTTTCGCGCAAATAGGCCTGAATGACTATCCCGGTATGCGGGTACCTGCTGAATTCGGGTTCTTCCATAAGACTTCGATAAAGCGCAAGCGTCAGGTCCTTTATCCCATGGTGTTCCATATCAAGGTTTACGAAAGCGCCGGCCTGCATCGCCCTGCGCAGGATCGGGCGCAAACGCTCCTTTGATTTTTCGATCGAGTGCTCGAAAGCGCAGGCGTTCATCTGTGAGTACATGGCCGAGGTCTTGATCGACACATTCACCCTGGGAGAATGACCCCAATCGAGGTCACCCGCAGACTCCGCCAAGGGGAGCGCCATTTGCGCTGGGCGGCGTTCAGGAAGTCAAACAACTCAAGATAGCGCTCCCAGATACCCCTCAGCTTCATTTTCGGATACGACGGCTTCGCCCAGAAGGTCTATCGAGAACGCCAGGCCTCTGGAGCGCAGTTTTTCAAGCACCGGCAGGCAGTCTTGCGGAGAAGCTCCCGGCAATGAACTGTCTGGCCACTTTGCCGATGTTTCTTCCGATCCCTCTGGCAATGATCCTGGAAGTCATCCAGGAGGGAGCCACGTATTTGATTCCCCAGTTCACCGCAGAGGGGAAGTTCAGGGCAGGATCGGAAAAATATTGCTGTATGTGACTGATTACTGAATCGGCATCCTTGAGGTAGGGAAACACATCGATGAAGCGAAACATCTGCACTTTAAAGGCCTCGTTGTGCATGCACCACTCGAAAAGCTTGCCTACCCAGTATTCCTTGCTGAAGATAGATCCCGATTCTTCCTCCATCAGATCGTAGAGGCGATATCCCGTTTCGCGAATCCTGCTTTCGATATCGGAACTCATAGAATCCGCAAACTCGAACCTAAATTTCTCTTTTATGCCTCTCTTTTCGTCCTTCTTTTTTCCACCCGCCTTTTGCGTCCTTCTTTGCGCCTTCTTTGAGTTCGTTTCCCGGCGCTGGACGCTTCAAGATGGCGGGTCTGAACGATGAACGAGCCTGGAGCGGCGGGAGGGGAGGGCTGGGCCTCGGTCTTGCGGGCACGGCGCAGCGAGGTCTTTCCGCCAAGTCCTGGCGGACTTTTGGAAAGAGGATGAATTCCACGGGGACCGATTCGACAAGGTATAGATGCGGCCCGGCGACAAGGAACGATAGGCCGCTTTCGGAAGCTTCCCGGGCCAGTATTTCGATCAGGATCGGCGTCTTTTCATCTCTTCTAGCGATCCGCAACGCAAGTTCGCGCTCGCGCGCAAACCGCTACAAATCGGCGGCGGGTGCTCTTTAGACCAATTTTTTGGGTATGAACCAGATTTTTGGGTTTCAAGCCGAAGTAAAGTCTTTCAGGCACATCAGAGGCAGGCGGATAGACCGGCGGGGCAAATTCAGGACGAAGACGCAACAGGTTTCCGTCAAGTGCGAACGGAAGCTCGATTCCAAGCAACGTAAGTTCCCGGATGGTGGATTCACGCACAAAGCGCAAGGAAGGATCTTCCTGCAGGGCCCAGTAGAATTCCTTCCAGGGCATGGTGCCGTCAGGGTCCCAGAAGAGTCCATATTCGCCGGGCGAGCGCCGGGCAATGTAGTCGAGGGTTTTGGCGAGCGTTTTAGGTTGATGCTTCAGCATGTTTGGGGCTCTGAGTTCTGTGAGTAGCTGAATCTTGTTTTGATTATAAGATATCCGAGGAATAGTTCAATCGAGAAGCTCGGCGGCGCGCCCTCAGGCCGGGTGCTGTGGCGCGCGCTTCCGAGTCTTTCATGGTTGAGCACATTGTGGAGGTTGTCATTAGTTTACATAATATATATTATCAGACATTAGCTGTTCGCCATATCCTTTTTCCACTTGACTTCAAACCGCTTTTCCATTACATTTACCGGCGCTTCAGGCGGGAATAACTCAGTGGTAGAGTGCAACCTTGCCAAGGTTGAAGTCGCGGGTTCAAATCCCGTTTCCCGCTCCATAGCATAATTCAGGGTGGTTCCGAAACCACCCTTTTTTTGTGGACTTCCAGCCGACTTCTGCCTATATTTTTAAATTATGAACCAAACCGCACTCGCCCGGCAGATTCATGCATCAAGAGAAAAACCTGGAAAACCCAGCTCGATGAATTCTATTCCTGCTTCGCCTCGAAAGATTCATGTCCTTGTCACGATCGACCCCGACCCGGACGCCATCGGTTCGGCCCTTGCCGTAAAAAGGCTCCTCTGGCACAAGGTCGCATCGACTTCGATTGGAATCATCAGGCCCATAAGAAGATTGAACAATCTCACAATGGTCAGGCTGCTCCGCCTTCCTTTGTTTCTTTTAAAGAAGCACGATACCGAGAAGTCCGGACAAATTCGTTTTGGTCGACGGCCAGCCATCCCATAATGATTTTTTCAGCCAGATTCATTATACGGCGGTAATCGATCATCATCCGCAAAATCAGAAGGTGAACGCCGGTTTCTCTGACGTGCGCCCGGAGTACGGGTCCACCTCCACGATAATGACGCAGTATCTCAGGGCCGCAAGGATCAAACCGTCACAAGCCCTTGCCACCGCTCTTCTTTACGGAATAAAAACAGATACCCGCAACTTTGAACGCCACACGTTAGTCGAAGACATCGAGGCTTTCAGATACCTTTTCGAATATGCCGACCACAATATTTTAAGAAAAATCGAGATTTCAGACCTCTCGCTTAGTGACACCAAGTTTTTCCATAAGGCTTTCGAAAGAAAACATGTCGTAAAGGACCGGATTTTCGCCTACCTTGACGAGGTGCCCTCTTCCGACATTTTGGTCGAGGTCGCCGAATTCATGCTCAAGATTCACGACATCTCCTGGAGCATTGTGTCCGGAATCTATCACGATAACCTCATAATAGTCGTTCGAAACGATGGAAATCGAAAGGATGCCGGCAGGCTTGTCAGGCGCGCGTTCGGCTCACTGGGATGCGCAGGCGGACATCAGGCGATGGCCCGTGCGGAGATTCCGCTTAAGCGTCTGTCTGAAGTCATCGGGAATTTATCATCTACTTCGATCGAACGTTTTGTTCGGCGCAGCCTCTCTCCTTTCAGGAAGTATTAGCGAATCACGTGCAACCATCTGATTTAAATAATAATACTGTCTATGATGCCGATAGGTCCGAGAGGTCCTCGCCCGCTCAAGATTGTGGATATCTTTACGGACGGCGCTTGTGCAGGCAACCCTGGGCCGGGCGGATGGGCCGCCATTTTACGTTATAAGGGATCCGAGAAGGAGATTTCCGGCTTCGAGAGGCAGACCACCAACAACAGAATGGAAATGAAGGCGGTGATCGAGGCCCTGCGGATGCTAAAAGAACCTTGCCGGGTGAGAGTCCATACCGATTCCAAGTATCTGCGGGACGGAATTACCGTCTGGATACATGGATGGAAGCGCAACGGATGGAAGACCAAGGGCAGGCAGCCGGTGAAAAACCGTGAGCTTTGGGAGGCTCTCGACGATCTTTCACAAAAGCACCAGATTGAATGGGTCTGGGTGCAGGGACATGCAGGCCATCCGGAAAACGAGCGTTGCGACGAGCTTGCCCGCCAGGAGATCATCAAGAACACAAGGTAGTTTCCACCGATTCGGTACACGTGGATGGTTACGGATAAGGGATAATCAGGTGATGAGCGGGTATGAGTTTATTCTTGTCGGGCTTGCCGCTGTAACAGGTGGGGCTGTAAATGCCCTGGCCGGCGGCGGCACGCTCATCACCTTTCCAACCCTGACAGCGCTCGGAGTACCGGCGGTGGCCGCCAATATCACCAATACGGTGGCGCTCTGTCCGGGGTACCTTGGAGGCACATTCGCCCAGTCAGGCGATCTTCGCGGTCAGCGCAGATTATGGCCTCTGGCCGTGGTCAGCGTGGTGGGCGGAATAGCCGGTGGAATGCTGCTTCTGATGACCGGGGAGCAGACTTTTCGCAGACTGGTGCCGTTTCTGATCCTGTTCGCAGCGGGACTGCTGGCTGTCCAGGACTCTGTGCGCACATGGCTCTCACGGCGCTCCGGGCAGACCGGCGAAATGGAAAACGAGGCTTTTTCAATAATTTCGGTGGGCATCGCCGCCGTTTATGGAGGCTATTTCGGGGCCGGGCTGGGAGTGATAACTCTGGCCGTGCTTGGGTTGGCGCTTCACGATACCCTTACGCGACTTAACGCGATCAAGCAGTTCATCGCTTTTTTCGCCAACATCGCTGCAGCGGCTTTTTTCCTGTTTCTCGGGAAAAGTCGTATGGCCGGCCGCCCTTGTCATGATGGTCGGCGCGCTGGTGGGCGGGTCACTGGGCGGGCGAATGGCCGGCAGGATTCGACCCGCTATTCTGCGCCGAATCGTGGTGATTGCCGGGGTAATAATCTCGATGATCTATTTTGTTCAGGGATTGAGGAATTGAATCTTTGTGCAGCCAGACCAAAACCTCTATGAATTTCTCAAAAGGCGCTTTCCAAAGAACCCTGAAGCACCATGCATGATTCTGCCCGAAGGCGGCGTCATTACTTATGGCGTGCTGGATCAGGAATCAGCGCGCTATGCCAATGCGCTGGTCTCGTTAGGCGTCAAGCCGGGCGATCGGGTTGCGGCCCAGGTCAGCAAATCGCCCCAGGCTCTCTTTCTCTATCTCGGTTCTCTTCGGGCCGGGGCCGTCTACATGCCGATTAACGACGCCTATCAGCGGCGCGAAGTGGAGTATCTTCTGGGCGACGCCACGCCGCGGATTTTCGTCTGCAGGCCCCTGGCGCGAGCGATGGCTGATGAAGCGTCCGCAAAGATCGGCGTTCCTTGCGTTATGGAACTCGACGACAGCGGCGGGGGGAGCCTTGCCGAGGCGGCGGCGTCCCAACCCGGCAATTTCGCCACCATTTTCCGCCGTGGGCGTGATCTGGCCGCAATTCTTCACACTTCCGGCACAACCGGCCGTTCCAAAGGCGCGATGCTCTCCCACCAAAACCTGGCGGTCAATGCCGAAGTACTCCACAAGTACTGGGGGTTTGAGCCGGGTGATACGCTGCTGCATATGCTGCCGATTTTCCACGTCCATGGGCTTTTTGTCGCCACACATTGCACCCTTATGAACGGCGGCCCCATGTTTTTCGAACCAAGATTTGACGCCCGAAGGGCTCTCGGGCTTCTGGGCGAATCCACCGTATTCATGGGCGTACCCACCTACTACGTGCGGCTTCTCGCGGAGCCGGGACTCACGCGGGATTTGTGTTCAAAAATGCGGCTCTTTATTTCGGGTTCCGCTCCGCTTCAAATGGAGACTTTCGATGAATTCAAAGCTCGAACCGGCCATGCCATTCTCGAACGCTACGGCATGACCGAGGGCGGTATGCTTTGCTCGAATCCATACGATGGCGAGCGGCGTAGCGGAACAGTCGGTTTCCCGCTGCCGGGCGTCTCGATCCGCGTGGCGGACGAGATGGACCGGCCGGTTGAGGTGGGACAAATCGGCGCGATACAGGTCAAAGGGGAAAACATCTTTCGTGGATACTGGCGAATGCCTGAAAAGACAAAAGAGGAGTTCACCTCAGATGGTTTTTTCAAAACGGCTGACCTGGGCAAATGGGACGCCAGTGGCTACCTGACTATCTCAGGCCGTTCGAAGGATGTCATAATAACAGGCGGGCTGAACGTCTATCCCAAGGAAGTCGAGGAACTGATCGACGCCATGCCCGGGGTTGTCGAATCGGCCATAATCGGCGTGCCGCATTCCGACTTTGGCGAATCGGTGACGGCTGTCGTAGTGCGAAGGCAGGGTGAGGAGGGGGCCGCTGCGACGGAGAGCACGATTATCAGTGCGTTGAAGGGGATGCTGGCCAACTTCAAGGTCCCGAAAAGGGTTCACTTTGCATCCGAATTGCCTCGCAGCTCCATGGGCAAGGTGCAAAAAAATATTCTCCGGGAAAAGTACCGGGTTTAACGCTCAGCTTACGCCCTTTGCTCATTTCCCAGCCGATGACGCCTGGGTCTTTATAACGGCCGGTTCAAGGCCTCCCTCTTGCGCCCGACGCGCACGATAGACCCCTCCGGCCGTGTTGAGAAAAACATGGACAGGTTGTTCAGATGGTTCCCAGGTGCTGTTCTCGGTATTCCTTTATTGTCGCATCGTCGACGAGTCCCCTGAGCTTGGCGACACACATGTCGTCACGGCACGCCTTCGGCCAGAGCAGCGGAACCACCTCGATGATGATTTTTTTCTGATCTGCTTCGCTCAGGGCCAGGATCGCCGATTTAATTTCGTCCAGAGTCATGGTGAATCCTCCTTCGCAGCTAAATTGCGGTTAACTCCTCAAAAACCCGAACACCACCCTGAATAATTTGATGCAATTCATGGCTCTAAGCTCGCCCGGAGGCAGAGAAGCTAAGTGATGACAAGTTAGCTTCCGGAAGCCTTGGGTAGCACATATTGTGAGGGGTTGCAACTCAAAACAGGATATCTCATATCGGACGGCATTGAGGGAAAAACGACGCTTACAACAGGGGGAAAAAGGAGAAAGCCAGGCGCGAGGGTTCCTGGCTTTCCGGGGCAGATGATTCGGGGGTCGAAAAAAACACAACTTGAGAAGAGAGGAGAACCTTATGGACGCAAAATAGCACATTCTCCTTTTAAGACAATCAGGTCTGGAGTGTATTTCCCGTTTACCAACACAGTAATATGAAAGTGCAGTTATACCTCCATTCCAAGAGAGCTTATCCCCTAGTAAGGATAGTAATAATACGGGTTATAGGAATAGGGGTAATACGGGTAGTAGTAGGGATAGCCGTAGCCGCCCCAGCCGCCCCAGCCGCCGTAATACCCTCGACCGCCCCAGCCCCAGCCGTGACCGCCCCATCCGTGGCCGCCCCATCCGTGGCCGCCATACCCGTGGCCGCCGCCAAAGCCGCCTCCGTGGCCGCCGCCAAAGCCGCCTCCGTGCCCGCCGCCTCCGTGCCCGCCGCCTCCACCGTGGCCGGCGTATGCGCAACAGGGAGACACAAGCATAAGGGCGGCAAATACCATCAGGACAACCGCAAAAACCTCAAATAAGCGCTTCATGGCTTCTCTCCTTAAAACTGGTCCTTTCCCAGCATTCGAGCATAAACGCCTCATAGTTCGGGACAAGCATGCAATGGGGACCGGGAGGGAAGCCCCCTCCCAGCGTTGCATATCATCCCGATTTTAACTTAAAGACGTATGGCCTGGCGCTTTTTGTCTACTTAAAACAAAAATATCCCTGCAAAAAATGGTGTTCGAAAGTCGAGATGAAGCGACGGTCAGGCTCATGCGGACAGTTTCTTGGCGATTTTGGCCACATGAGCCCCTTGAAAGCGGGCGATCAGCAGCTCATTTTCCGAAGGTTGCCGACTGCCGTCTGAATTGGCGAGCGTCCCGCCGCCATAAGGCGATCCACCTGTGATTTCGCTCATGTTCAAGAGTCCCGCACAGGAATAAGGAACGCCAACAATGATCATACCCTGATGCAGGAGGGTCGAATGAAAGGAGGTAATAGTAGTTTCCTGTCCGCCGTGCTGTGTGGCGGTTGACGTGAAAACACCGCCTACCTTGCCAACCAGGCTGCCGTTGAACCACAAGCCGCCGGTCTGGTCCAGAAAATTGCGCATTTGCGCACACATGTTGCCGAAGCGGGTTGGCGTGCCAAAGATGATGGCGTCATAGCCAGGCAATTCGTCAACGGTGGCGATAGGCGCCGCTTGATCCAGTTTGGCTCCGGCCTTGCGCGCCACTTCCTCCGACATCAGCTCCGGCACGCGCTTGATCGTGACCTTAGCGCCCTCAACACTTGAGACACCTTCGGCGACCGCCTTCGCCATAGTTTCTATGTGGCCGTACATGCTGTAGTAAAGAACGAGAATACTAGCCATCTTCCAACTCCTTTTTGTGTGGTTGCAGGGAAGAGCCGATGCGCTTCCGCCTATTTCCATGCGCGGTTGCACAAACACTTCACAAAACCAAAAGAGCAGCTCGCGGCAAAAAATCCGCCCGCCGCCGCTCAGCGTCTTTCAGACCGGAAGGCGAAGGCGGTTAAATCCCGGCCGACTCGCTCAGTACATAACGACAGGCCCTTCCCTTCCCTATCCTGAGGAGCCTGCCCGTGTCGACCAGTTCGCTCAGTTCGCGCAAGGCCTGGCGCTCGGAGATCTCGGCAAGTTGTGAGTAATACTTATTGGTGATGAACCCGTGTGTTTTGATGAATTCCATTGCCCGCATCTGCCGCACCTTAAAGCCCGAATCGCGCACACGGTCACCGGCGTTAAGCTCGGGAATGGGCAAAATCCCCGCATCACGGAATTTTCTTGTCTTCGGCTGTGGTTACAGGCGCCGCGCGGGGCTCTCTTACTTCGGAGGGCAGGTCCTTGACCTGGATTTCATGTCTGTCCGAAAGAATAATCGCTCTTTCGATCACGTTTTCCAACTCCCGCACGTTCCCGGGCCAGTGATAATCGAGAATGCGTTCCATGGCGCCCGAGGAAATGGAGATCAACTCCTGATGGTTTTCCTTTGCGTACTTGGCAAGGAAGTGATTTACAAGAAGAGGCAGATCGTCCGGTCCGCTCGCGCAGCGGAGGCAAATAGACATGCACCACGTTCAGGCGGTAATAAAGATCGCTGCGGAACCGCCCGTTTGCAGCGTCCTCCTTGAGATTTCGGTTGGAGGCGGCTACTACCCGGACATCCACCTTGAGGGTGTGGCTGCCCCCTACCCTTTCGAACTCCATTTCCTGAAGAATTCGAAGCAGTTTAACCTGGAGCGGCGGAGACATTTCGCTTATTTCGTCCAGAAAGAGCGTTCCTTCATGAGCGAGTTCGAACCTCCCCTTCCGCTGGCTGACCGCGCCGCTGAACGCGCCCTTTTCATGGCCGAAAAGCTCGCTCTCGAGCAGTGTTTCCGGCAAGGCCCCGCAGTTTACCGAAATGAACGGCTGGTCCTTTCGCGGGCTGTTGTAGTGTATCGCCCTGGCAATCAACTCCTTGCCGGTGCCCGAGTCACCCGTTATCAGAACGGTTGCCTTGGTTGGCGCCACTTTTTCGATCAGCTCGAATATGCGCTGCATCTGCGCGCTTTTGCCGATTATGTTTCCGAAGTGATACTTGCCCTGCAGCTCGCGGGCAAGCTGCCGATTCTGCCTGACCAGGTGATAATGATCGATCGCCTTGCCGATGGTGAGTTTTAATTCCTCGTTCTTGAAAGGCTTGAGGATATAGTCGAAAGCGCCCTTTCGCATCGCTTCCACAGCCTTTTCTACGCTGCCGAAGGCGGTCATCATGATAACCGGAAGATCGGGCTGGCGCAGTCGAATGCGTTCCATAAACTCCATGCCGTCCATTCCGGGCATTTTCATATCGGTGATCACCACGTCGAGTTCGTTTTCCTCGATGCACTCAAGGCCGCGCCGCGGCGCCTTCGGCGGTGATCACCTGATAGCCTTCTTCTGAAAGCAGCGCCTCCAGAACGAGCAGGTAATTTCTTTCGTCATCGACAATGAGGATTGTATTCATTCTATTCCGCAGCTTCCCCTTCGGTCTCGAATTCGGGTTGCGTGAGCGGGAGTCGTATGATCATGGTGGCGCCCTGCCCTTCCTGGCTTACCACTTCAATTTCGCCGCTGTGGTTATCGATTATGGTCTGAACGATGGCAAGCCCCAGCCCGGTTCCTTTTTCGCGCGTGGTGAAAAAGGGATTGAAAATCTTTTTCATCACCTCTTTGGGAATTCCCGTCCCGGTGTCCTGGACCTGGATTTCCACAAGAGAAGCGCCATCCCTGCCGTTGGTAATCGAGGTCCGTATGGTTAGCATTCCTCCTTCCGGCATCGCCTGAAGCGAATTGGCAAAGATGTTGACAAAGGCGCGGTAGAGCAGGTCCTGATCGGCCTCCAGGCAATAGTCCCCTGTCTGATAACACCTTTGGACCTCGATGCCGAGCCGCTGGCACTCAGCTTCCATTACCGAAAGATTCCTGTCCAGAATGTCTTCTATCTTGCATTTCGCAGGCCGCAGCGTCTTGGGCCTGGCGAAATCCAGAAACTCGGTCAGGATATCGTTCAGACGCGTCGATTCTTCGACGATGATCGAGGAAAACCTCTTTTGTTTATCGTCCTGCATGCGGCTATCGAGAAGCTCTGCCGTGCTTCTTATGATTCCCAGGGGATTGCGGATTTCGTGAGAGACGCCGGCAATCATTTCGCCAAGCGCAGCAAGCCGCTCCGATTGATGAAGCTGCTCTTCGAGCTTGTATTTCTCCCGGCTTCTTGCCGTGATTATCCGCTCAGCGCGCCTGGCGATAAACAGAATGGTCACAAACAGGATACCGACGAAAAGGAGAAAACTGAGTGCGACTATCCACTGAAACCGGTGTATGGTTTCATAATCATGAGTTATGTCCTGTGTTATTTCAAAGACGCCGAGGACCTTTCCCTTTCTCCAGCTAAGCGGCTTTTCCTCCCACATCGGCAGATAGGTGATAAGCCTTCGGGCGCCGCCTTTGAGTTCGAATCCGAAAAAATTGGTCTCCTCGGCCGACAGCACCGAAACGGATTCTTCGTTCAAAGCTCGAGTAAAAGATTCGCCGATGTCGCCCTTGCTGCCGATCATTTCCTTGTTCGTACTGTAGGTGAGTATCTGCTCGCGGATCGTAGATGTTCACGCGCTCGACCGACAGTCCGTGGATTGTGTTTCTTACGACCTTGTCGAGCCTTTCATACTGGCTTTCGCGGCTAAGGCGGATTTCCCCCTCGGCGATCAGTGTAGGCACGGTGAATTGAAAAAAGACCTGGTGATTCAGGTTTTCGGCAACAAGCAGCGCGTATTGTTCGCTTTTTTTCAGCAGAATGGCCTTGGCTTTTTGCGAGATAAACCCGGACAGAACAATGGTGCAAACCAGGATCACCATCAGACTGGAAAGCGCAAGATACTTGACCAGTTGAAACGGCTTGACGCTTTCCAGAACTTTTTTCTTGGCCTGAATCGATCTCATTTTCCTGCGCTGTCTTCTTTGTCCAGCAGTTCCTTCACCTTTGCGCGCCTTTGCTCGAGCTGGTCTTTGAATCCGGCTTCCCATCCGCGGCTCTTGGGATCATAGAAAAGCACGCCGGCCAGTTCCCCGGGCATGTAGAGTTCGGGGAGCCACCCCCCTTCGAAATCGTGAGCATATTTGTATTCTCTGCCGTAGCCGAGTTTTTTCATAAGCCCGGTGGGCGCGTTGCGCAGGTGCAAAGGCACCCGGGCGGCGCCACTGTTTTTAGCGGCTTCCAGGGCGCGGTCCAAGAGCGATGTAGAGCGAATTGCTCTTGGGCGCAAGGCAAAGATACACGACAGCCTGAGCAAGGGCAAGCTCGCCTTCGGGACTGCCGAGGAAATGATAGGCCTGGAAAGCGTTTACAGCCTGCACCAGAGCGGCTGGATCAGCAAGCCCGATGTCTTCGGAGGCCATCCTGATGATGCGCCGCGCGAGATAGAGCGGGTCCTCGCCTGCGTCAAGCATCCGGGCCAGCCAGTAGAGGGCCGCGTCCGGATCGCTTCCCCTGACGCTTTTATGGAGGGCGGAAATGAGGTTGAAGTGTTCCTCGCCCGCCTTGTCATAATGCACGGACTTGCGCAGCAGAGCTTCCTTTGCGGCTTCAAGATCCACGTTTCGTATGCCTTCGGAATCAGGCGCAGTGGTCAGCACGCCAATTTCCAAAGCGTTCAGAATGACTCGTGCATCCCCTCCGGAGGCCGCAAGCAAATAGTCTTGCGCTTCCTCGGTAAGGCGCGCCGGGAATTTTCCCAGCCCCCTTTCGCGCATCGCAGAGAGCACGGTCGATTATTTGTTTCAGATCGGCCTCTTCGAGCGGTTCCAAAACGGCAACCTGAGCGCGCGACAGAAGCGGACGAATAATTTCGAACGACGGATTTTCCGTGGTGGCCCCGAGCAGAAGGATCGTTCCATTTTCAACGTGCGGCAGAAGGGTGTCCTGCTGGGCTTTGTTCAGCCTGTGGATTTCGTCCATGAGCAGCCATGTTCTGATTTTTCTTCTGGCGAGGACTTCTTTGGCCTCCTGAACGGCGGCCCGTATTTCCCTGGCCCCCGCCATGACCGCAGACAAATAGATCAGGTGGCTTTCGGTATGCGTTGCTATTATTTTGGCCAGAGTCGTCTTGCCGCAACCCGGAGGCCCCCAAAGGATAAGGGAGTGGAAACTCCGGTTCCGCAAAATTCTGTCGAGTATCTTTCCCGGCCCGAGCAGGTGCGACTGCCCGATGAACTCATCAAGACGTCGCGGGGACGCATCCGTTCGGCCAGAGGCGCCTGTCCCCCGAGTTCATCACCGGAACGATTTTCGAAAATATTCAACTGGTCCATTGGCTTCTGGTTTTGCCAGGTCGATTTCATGCCCTTCGCCGCCCTTTGCAGCGAAAAGCCGCACGTTGCCTTCGAAAAATAGAGTTTCTGAAGGATAAGCCTAATTTTAATGAAAATGTACGAATATTCCAGCTTTTTGCCGAAAGGGGCGCAGTTTTGTGGTCGCGCCGCCCGCTGACGCCTGGCGTATGAAAGAGCGATAATGCAGCTTCCCGCAAATGTTCATTGTTCATTTTGCCGTTACGCGTGTTATAAGAATTTCACCTTCTTGAGAGCCGGTCGCATATGAACCACAAGACAGTTAACAGAATAGTGCTCGTCATGGTTGATGATGATGAGGATGATTGTTTGCTGGTCGAGGCGGCTCTCTACGAAGCTTACTTAAAATGCGATTTCCACTGCGTTAAGGACGGCCTGCAGATGCTCGACTACCTCAATCGGCGCGGCCCCTATAACGGCTCCGACAGTTCACCGCGTCCGGACCTTATCCTGCTTGACCTCAACCTGCCCAGGATGAGCGGCCGTGAAGTGCTTCAGAAGTTAAAAGCGGATCAGCGGTTTCGCTCCATCCCCGTTATCATCCTGACCACCTCTAGCCAGGAGGAGGATATAGCCTTCTGCTACGATGCGGGCGCCAACACATACATTATCAAGGAGCCTTCGTTTGCGGGCTTGCTTGCCGCCATTAAGGTGGTAAAGGAGTACTGGTTGGACACAGCTACGCTTCCCCCCAGGGGAGATACTTCCAACCCGGAAAAAAGATAGAGAAGCTTTTTAGCCCGAGGGTTTATGAGTCTGCCGCTCAAGCCCGTTATTGCGGGGCCTCCGCACATGAAGCATGAACGCGAAGAACAGTTGGTGGAAGCAGCCAAGAGTCTAATCGAGCAAAATGACGCGATTAAAATCGACTTTGGCCGAGGCCGAGGAGTTTCTTGAGGCCATCGTGGAGCATATTCCCGAAGCAATTGCTATCGTCGATGGCCGGGACCTGACTGTTCGAATGGTGAGCAAATTCGGCCGGGAGCTACTCGGCCGTCCAAAGGAGAAGATCGAGGGAATCACGCACCTGGAGTACGGCAAATCCCTGGACATTGTCGATGCTAAGGGTGTCGAGACCCCTTGTGAGCAGTTGCCGCCGATTCGAGCCACTCTCAAAGGTGAGATTGTAACAAATGAGGAATGGGTGCTGAGGCGGCCGGACGGGCAGAAGCTGAACTTGCTTTGCAATTCAGGACCCGTCCTCGATCGGGATGGCAATGTAATCGCAGGAATTATCGTCTGGCGTGACATCACTGAGCACAAACGGGTCGAAGAGGAACTGCGCATCAAGAATATCGCGGCGCGCAAGGATATGGAGCAGGAGCTACAGGCAAAATCCTATCGTCTCCAGGAAGTCAACTCCGCACTGAAAGCTTTACTGCGGCAAAGGGACGAGGACAGAAAGGAGTTCGAGGAAGCTCTTCTGACCAATATCGAAAACCTTATCCTGCCTTACGTCAAGCGACTCAAAAGCGGGCCGCTGAGCAGCTCCCAGGCCTCATTGCTTGAAATCCTGGAATCTCATTTAAAGGAACTAACCTCAAAATTCGGCAAAACGCTTGCCCTTGAATACAGGGTCCTCACGCCCACCGAAATGAGGGTCGCAGCCCTTGTAAGAGATGGTAAGACCAGCAAGGAAATCGCCGACCTGCTGTGCATTTCTGAAAAAACGGCCTCATTCCACAGGAACAATATCAGGACGAAGCTTGGACTGAGAGGAATGGGAATAAATCTGAGGTCTCATCTTTTGAGTCTCACCTAATATACCAGTTTTTGCCCCATATTTACCCCTCAAATTCTTGGGCTTTCAATCCTGCCCAAAATCAGTAGTTTAAGATCACGGAACAATACAACAGTCGGCAACCGTTGCTACGCAGCTCAAACCCAAGCCTGACCTTGTCCGGCGATAGACCTCCGAGGGGCGCCTTGCAAGAAAAACCATCGCATATTGTCGCCATACTGGATGAAGACGCCGACGATCGGCTTCTGCTGAAGGAGGCCTTCGAGCAGTGCAGACAGGATGTAGGTCTGCGTTCTTTTGAAAAGAGTGAAGAGCTCCTTGATTACCTTAACCGAAGTAAAAGCAGTTACGGAACGACCGATGACGCAGCCGACCTGGTAATCCTGGGTTTGGACCTGCCATGGGAGAGCACATTTGAGATTATAGCAACGATTAAATCAAATTCCGAGTTGAGGCAAGTACCGATTATCGTCCTCATTGGGCTGGTCCCCGAGGCTTTAATAAGGAGATTCTACGACCTGGGCGCAAATACTGTGATAGTCAAGCCGGTTCTCTGGGATGAACTGGTCAATGTTGTGAAAAAAACATGCGATTATTGGTTTGGGCCATTGAAGATGTGATCGCCATCGCCTCGGGATTTTACGCATTTTCAAAGTTTTTCCCTCTGGAAAGGTCCTGTCGTCTAAGCCAAAATATCAGTGGCCTCTTGTTCCAATAAATGATAATTTTAAGGAGTTAACAACGATTATCCTGGCAGTGAATCAACCGTTCTCAATCGTCAGAGCTGGGAATGGGGATTGAGCAATCAAATTATCCTCTGGTTCTCTAAAGGCAAGAAGGGAGCGTAATGTCAAAGCCCCAGCAATGTTCTGACCACCCCTCCGAGAAACCCGAAACCCATCCCGTCGGCCTCCCTTTTCAGCACATATCAAGTAAACACGATGAGCTTAACAGGGTGGTTCTAGTCATGGTGGATGATGATGAGGACGACTGTGTTGTTGTGAGCGAGGCCGTGGAACTGGCCTGTACCGGTTGCACTTTTCGCTGTGTTCAGGACGGCTCCGAAATGATGGATTATCTGAACCGAGTCGGACGTTACCGGCGCCCTGAATCGTCCCCCGTTCCGGATATTATTCTTTTGGACCTCAACATGCCGAAGATCGGCGGCCGTGAAGTCCTGAGAAGGTTAAAGACCGACCCCCGCTTCAGGGCCATTCCGGTGATCATTCTGACGACTTCCAGAGAATTGGAGGACGTAAAGATTTGCTACGATCTGGGCGCCAATTCATACATTACAAAGCAGTCGAGCTTCGAGCAAGTGGTTTCCGCCATGAAAACACTTACCGAATATTGGACCGAGATTGCAACCCTGCCTCCCAAGAAAACTCAAACCCTGGACCCCATAGAGCCGGATAAGCTTTCCTCCTGAGATAGACTGGTTCGCAGATGGAAGCCAGGTTACAAGAACGCCCGCCACGAGGGTCTTATCTAGTAATACTAAGTTAAGTTTGTATTGACATTTCATTTTCATGGGTCCACAGTAGACTCATGAAAAAACAACAACTAAAATCTTTGGACCGAAGGCTGAGCCTGTTCCTCCGGGAGCTTCTTGAACCTATGGGCCGGAGTGAGCGGCGGCATTGGGCGCGCGTATACTTGCAAGGGCTGCTGCTGGATGGAGACCGAAAATCTATCGGACCGATTGCGGAGCGAATCCCTGGCGCCGATGTCCAAGCTTTGCGTCAGTTTGTTGGACAAAGTCCCTGGGCGGTCCATGATATCCAGCGCCGCTTGGCTAGGAAAATCGTTGATCTTTTCTCCAATGCCGAAGTCTGGATTGTTGACGAAACTTCTTTCCCTAAAGCGGGCAAACACTCCGTGGGTGTAGCTCGGCAGTATTGCGGGACTTTGGGTAAGGTCGCCAATTGCCAAGTTGCTGTAACCCTTCACTGGAGCAGCGATCAATTCAGCTGCCCTATCGGTTGGAAATTGTATATTCCGAAAAGATGGTTTGAAGACCCTGATAGGGCGGCCAAATCCAAAATTCCGCCCGAAACTACATTCAGGACAAAATCTGAACTGGCCATGGAACTTATAGACCAAGCGGCCGATTGGGAGTTGCCTGCGCGGCCCGTGGTTGCAGATTCCCATTATGGTGATGATTTTCATTTTAGGCAGCAATTGCGCGGTCACAGCCTTTCTTATGCCGTGCAGGTAGAGCCCGCCACAGTTGTGTGGCGGCAAGATCCCAATGCTATCGCGCCGCCGCCTCAAAGGATTGGACGGCCCAGAAAATATCCTCCTTTGGCAACGCTGCCTAAACCCAAAGATCTGACTTCCGTGGCAGTGGAGTTGCCTGAGGATTTTTGGCATCAGATAGAATGGAGAGATGGCGCCAAGGGGCCTCGAAAATCGCGGTTTGCGCTGGTGCGGGTATGGGCTGCGCATGGGTGGGACAAGCCTGGGCATGGAGAAAGAGTTCCCGAACTGCTCTTGATAGAATGGCCCGAGGGAAAAGAAGACCCCGACCAAATACTGGCTGGCTTGGTTCGGGACCAAAAGTATGGATATTCTCGATGTCGTACGAATTGCGAAAGCGCGATGGCGTATCGAACTCGACTACCGGGAAATGAAAGAGGAGCTTGGGCTTGATCATTATGAAGGTCGGCATTGGCTTGGGTGGCATCATCATGTAACTCTTGTGACCATTGCTTATGCGTTTTTGCAGGCTGAGCAAGCCCGCTTTAAAAAAAACTTCTGGTGTGACCTTGCCCCAAATGAGGAGGTCACTACAAAGGGCACTGATTAGGCTTGCCGGGTTCTGTCCCTGGTGTTGTACGCGGTTCCCGGCATTATTTGATTCGTCCTGAGTACTTAACTTAGTATTATTAGTTTCCATCCGGAAAGGGTCCTTTTCCGCCCTGGCGGCGTCAATCTTTGGGGTGCGCCCTCACAGAGGATCGGGCGCTGAGCTTGAAGCGTTTTGCGTTAGCTCAAATTCTTAGCGCGAGCCCGAACGAAGAGAGGGCTCCCTGTGCGGCGTACGAACACTCACTGCGCTCATGTTCGCGCTCGAGACTCTAGACCGCGCTTAGATGCTTATAGTTCGCGTTCGATCTTTTGTGAGGGCGCATGTACGCCTCCGCGTAACCCCTTGATTTCCTTGCCAAGACTAAAAATGCCTCCTTTCCGGCTCGGAAACTGCCAGTCTCTTATCCGAGGTCTCCGGATGGAGACTATCAACAACTGTCGCTACTCGCCCAGGTAGGCCTTTCGGACTCCTTTGTCTTTGAGCAGATCTACGCCCGGGCCTTCGAGAACTACCGCACCGGTCTCGAGTGACGTATCCGTAATGCGCTATGCTGAGGGCGGCCACTGCGTTCTGCTCGATCAGCAGGATGGTCGGCCCCTGCAGCGTTGATCTGCCGGATGGCCCTGAAGACCTCTTCGACCATGAGGGGCGCAAGCCCGAGCGACGGTTCGTCGAGCAGAATCAGCTTCGGTTCGCTCATGAGCGCACGGCCAAACGCCAGCATTTGCTGCTCACCCCCGCTGAGCGTGCCTGCCAACTGCGTCCGCCTCTCTGAAAGCCGTGGGAAAATCGAAAACACCCATTCGAGTCCCCTGTTAAATTCAGCGGAAGTGCGGTTGTATGCGCCAAGCTTCAAGGTTTTCCGTAACGGTCAGGTTTCCAAATATCCGCCTTCCTTCAGGACTGACCGCAATACCCAGTTGAATGATACTGTGAGTGCTCAGCCGCGTTATTTCCGTTCCGAGAAAATAGACCGCGCCGGAACGCGGTCTGACGAGTCCGACAATGACTTTGAAGGCGGTCGTTTTGCCCGCGCCGTTGGCGCCGATCAAAGAGACTATCTGCCCCTGGTCGATCTTGAGGCTGACCCCTTTGAGCGCGTGTATGCCTCCGTAATATACGTGGAGGTCCTCAGCCCTGAGCATGAGATGCGCCTCCGAGGTAAGCCGAGATAACCTCAGGGTTGCTCCTGATTTCATCAGGCGGGCCTTCGGCGATCGACTGGCCGTAGTTCATGACCTTGATGCGCTCGCAAATGTTCATGACGAACTTCATGTCGTGCTCGATCAAAAAAATCGTAATCCCGCTTTTTTCCCGTATCCGGCGAATGAAGGCGGCAAGCTCCATTTTTTCCATCGGGTTCATCCCGGCAGCCGGTTCGTCCAGCAGGAGCATACCTGGTTCGGTGGCAAGCGCCCGGGCAATTTCGAGCTTGCGCTGAAGCCCGTAAGGAAGGTTTTGAGCCTTTTCAAAAGCAAGGTGCGCAAGGCCTGCTTCTTCAAGGTATTTCAGGGAATGCTCCCGGATTCTTTTTTCCTCCCTTCTGTGTTTGGGCAGCCCGAGCATCGCGGCCAAAAAGGATGAATCGATCGAATAATGGCAAGACACCATAACATTTTCGAGCACGCTCATATCGGCGAAAAGCTTTATGTTCTGGAAAGTGCGCGCAATGCCCCTGGCCGTTATCAGGTGAGAGGGAAGCCGGGTGATGTTTTCTCCATTCCAGGTTATATCGCCCGCGGTGGGCCTCAGCATGCCGGTTATCATGTTGAAAACCGTAGTCTTTCCGGCGCCGTTCGGACCTATCAGGCCTGTAAGCTCACCCCGTTCAAGCGTGATGGAGAAATCGCTTACCGCCTTAAGCCCTCCGAACTCCTTTGTCACATGGCGCATCTGGAAAAACGAGCTCATGGCGGTGCTTTGAGTCCTCCTCAATCCGGCGAACTTCGAGGCCAGAGAATTCCAACTGAGTTCTCTGCGCCCCATGATTCCCTTTCTGACGAACAAAATGACCAGCATCAGGATCAGGCTGAAGATAACCATCCGCATTCCGGGAATTCCCGGAATCGTGAAAGGACCGATCTCCATGGGCTGTTCCACTATCCTCAGCGCCTCGCCGCCCCAGGCGAAAAGCACTGCCCCGATGATGGCCCCGGTCGTGCTCCCGAGGCCTCCCACGACTATCATGATGAGCAGGTTGAACGTAAGGAAAAAGGTAAAAAGGCCCGGCGAAATCGTCGTTATCAGGTGAGCCAGCAGTCCCCCGGCGATTCCCGAAAAAAAGGCGCTTATCAGGAAGGCGAGCATAAGGCGCCGAAACGGATCGACTCCCATCGCCCTTGCAGCCGTCTCGTCCTCCCGGATCGCCTTCATCGCCAGGCCGTAATTGCTGTTGATCAAGCCGCTGAATGACGACCACGGCCAGGACCGCCACACCCCACGACCACCACAGGTTTGTATGCGGATAGAGCCCTTTGAGTCCAAGCGGCCCGTTAGTGACGCTTTGAGCGGCATTGCAGAGCACCCGGATGACCTCTCCGAACCCCAGGGTTACGATCGCCAGATAATCACCCCGCACGCGCAGAACCGGAAAGCTGATGAGAAAGGCAAAAAAAGCGGCTACAACTCCGGCCGCGATGAGCGATACGGCGAAAGGGACCTGGATCACGTTGATCGGCCAGATCACATGCTCAAGAATGAAATTGAGCTCCTTTTCCGCCGGGGTCATCGACAGCAACGCGGAAGTGTAGGCGCCTATGGCTATGAAACCGTTGGGGCCCAGATGAAGAAGGCCGCAGACTCCGTTTATCAGGTTGTAGCTGACCGCAAGAGTGATGAATATGGCGATATTATTGAGTATTCTGACCTGATAGCCGGAACCGTAGCGGCTGAATAGAAAAAGAACGCCGAACAGCAGAAAAAGCGAGGCGACATTGAGCCGGAATTTCAATTTGTCGCTCATGACCCCGAATCCCGAATTACTCAATTACAGGCTCACCCATGATCCCGGTCGGTCTGAAAAGCAGCACGCCTATAAGAAGCAAAAAAGCGAACGCATCCCGGTACTCTGCCAGATCGGGCAAAAGGGCCACGATCAGAATTTCGCAAAGTCCAAGCAGAAAACCACCCAATAACAGCGCCGACAATGTTTCCGATCCCTCCAAGGACCGCTGCAATGAAAGCTTTGAGACCGGGTATGACACCCATGAACGGATTTATCTGCGGGTATTTCATCGCCCACATGATCCCGCCGGCGCCGGCCAGGCTCGATCCGAGGAGGAAAGTAAGGGCGATGATCCTGTCCAGGTTGATTCCCATGAGCCGGGTGGCCTCGAAATCCCGCGAAGCTGCGCGCATCGCCTTGCCTGCCCTGGTTTTGAAGACGATATAAAGCAGCCCCAGAACGAGAAGCAGTGTTATGAGCGGAGAGTAAATCGTGAGCACCAGGATGTGGAGGTCTCCGGCCTTGATCACGTGGCTGAAAAAATCGGGCCTGGGAAAGGGCTTTGGAACGCCTCCAATCAGCACAAGGGCAAGATTTTCCATCAGAAAAGAGGCCCCGATTGCGGAGATCAGCAATGAAATACGCGGGGCCTGCCTCAAAGGCTTGTAGGCTGCACGATCCAGCAGAATCCCGATTGCTCCGGTTGCGATGATTGCGAGTGGAAAACTAAGAAACCAGGGAAGTGAGAAAAGCAAAATTCCATATATGGCTGCATAGGCTGCAACCATCAACAGATCGCCGTGGGCGAAGTTGATGAGCCTCAGAATTCCGTAAACCATCGTATATCCGATGGCGATCAGGGCATAGAGGCTCCCCAGCGAGACGCCGTTTATGAGTTGTTGAAGAAAAAGCGTGAGACTCATTCCGGGCCGCCTTCCATCTCGACGGTTAGAAGCAAATAATGACTATCACATATAATGGATCAGGGACCTGAAATGGCCTTTAATACACCTCAGACGCTCTTAGGCGCAAGCTTCCCTGATGCGTTCGACCAGTTCGGAAAGATCGCAGGGCTTGACGAGGTAATCAAACGCCCCGAATTCCATTCCTTCGCGGGCAGCGGTTTCCGACCCATGCCCCGTAAGGATGATAACGGGCATTTCGGGTTCCATTGCCTTAAATACCTTCAAGACCTCGATGCCGTCCATATCTTCCATCTTAAAGTCAAGGACGGCGAGATCGAAAGATTCATTGCGCAAAATGCGAATCGCCTCGATTCCGGACAGGGCGGTTTTCACCAGAAAATTGCGCTTGGACGAGCCTTTTCGCCAGCACTGTAACATAGCCCTCCTCATCATCGACCAGCAGAAGTTTGGTCCCTTTGCTTTGGTCTTGTTCAGAGTTGATGAGGTCTGCGGATGACATATGCGATCTGCCTGTTATGCCGTGCATCACGAAGTCTCTGCGTGAATGGGAATATGTACATGGAAAGTCGTGCCGAGCCCAACCGAACTGTCCACGGTGAGGTTTCCTCCGAGTTTTTTAATGATTCCATAGCAGATCGACAGTCCCAGCCCGGTGCCTTTTCCGACGGGCTTGGTCGTAAAAAATGGATCGAATATGCGCGCCATAACGCTCTTGGAGATTCCGTGCCCGGTGTCCGCAATGTCCACTACCACCTTGTCGCCTTCCACCCTGCTCCGTATTTCGAGCAATCCGCCCCCGGAACCAATCGCGTCAATCGCATTATTGATCAGATTCATGAAAACCTGCTGCAATTCAGTCGGCGAGGCCGAAATAAGCGGCAGGTACTGATCTAGTTCGGTCTGAATTCGTATGTTGCTGAATTTTGAGCGCTGCTCGCAAATGCTCAATATTTCTTCAATTGTATCGTTCACCTGGATCTCGTGGTGAACGGGGTCCGTCTTGCGGGCAAAACTGAGCAGTTTATGAGTTATCTCTTTGCACCGCACTCCCTGAAGGCTTATCTGCTTGAGCGAGCGCCTGAATTCATCGACGTTTTGGCTCTCCTGAAGCTCTTGCTCCTCGAGCAGGTCTTCCATCCACCCGGCTTCCTCGACCATAATGGCGACGGGATTGTTTATCTCGTGAGCTATCCCCGCTGCAAGTTCGCCGATTGAGGCCAGCTTTCCCGCCTCTATTACCTGCTCGTTCATCATTTCCTTTTCCAGGTCGGCCTTTTCGATCTGCCGAACCACCTTGCGCGAGATGAAAAGGGCAACCAGCACAATCGCCAGGCAGCCGAAGACAAAGATAGACAGAGCAATAACCCTTGCGCGGTTGATCTCGGAGAACGCGTCATCCTGGTCCTGCTGGTAGGCCAGCGTCCACTCGCCTGACTTGAGCGGCATGAGAATGAAGATGATGTTCCTGTTCCGGCTCTTAACTATTCCCGATACGGCATTGCTGCCCGATGAGGATCGTTTTGACCTCCTCAATATCGGGAGGCAACAGGTTCGGCGCTTTCCGCGCCCGCCCATCCTGGCCCATGAAGTCCTCCTCAGCAGGCCGGTCATGTTGGGCACCAGTTCAGTCCCGGGGCGCGTCTGAAGCTCTCCCGCACTGTTCACTATGAAAGCCGACCCCGTTTCGCCGATGTGAATTTCTTCAACCAGTGAGTTGAAAGCCACGAAATCTATCGTCGCCCGCAAGAGCCATTCGGTGTCTGCCGCGCCTTTTTTTTACACAGATGATAAAGTGCGGCGTACGGCGAAGACCCAGGAAAACGTCGCTCATGTAATAATCTCTCTTTATGGCTTCCCGGAACCATTGAGCTTTGGAGTAGTCGGCGTTGAGGAGCTTGAGGTTCCCTGCGTATGAAATCTGTACGCCCGCTGAGTTTACTACCCCTAAATCGACAAAAACACCCGAATAGGCATTTTGAAGAATAACCAGCTTGTTTTGGAGAAAGGTTTCGTCAGTCAGTTCATCGTAGGTGTAAGAATCGGCCAGGACCTTTATGTAGGAAAGCTTTTCATCGAGAAACGAATTTATGATGCTGCTGATGTTTTTCCACCAGTTCGTGGAGATGCTCCATGACCTTTTCCCGATAGGAGGTCTCAAAATAGTAGCCGATCAGACCTGCTATCAGAATCAGCGGTGTAAAGGAGACCAGGATCACAATCAGGGTCATGTTCCTGGTCAAAGATGAGTAGTAATGCTTTTCCTTCATATCGGATTTCAGGCGGATTCGTTCATTAGGCTCGCAATTCGTTAAAGGCCTTGGTTGTCAGCAGCTTTTCGGCCCTCTTCACAGCTTCCAGAATATCGCCGATGTCCGCCGGTTTTCTCAGGTAGGCGAACGCGCCAAGATTGCGGCCATAGGCTTCATCCATTTCGGACCCATGGCCCGACAGGATTATCACTTCGACCTCGGGATGAGTTTTCTTTACGCGGCGCAAGACTTCCAGGCCATCCATCCCGGGCATTTTGAGATCAAGCACCATGATTTTTGCGGCGCCCTCGTCAACAATTCGCAGCGCCTGCTCACCACTGTAGGCTATATGAGCGGTGAATCCCCTCAACTGAAGCCGTTCCGCAAAAGCCTCAGCAAATTCCACTTCGTCGTCGACAATAAGAATCTCGATTCCCATTTGGATCAAACCTTTCCATATAGAAATCTAGCCGAACTCGGAGCGGTCCGGAAAATCATTTCGACTCAGGGGTGCGCTCAGGAGTCGGCATGCCCGGGAAAAAGAGCGCAAAGCCCCCATCCGACGCCCGCCAGTCATAACGCATATCCAAAATGGAGGCCAACTCCTCGAACTCCTGCCATTCGTCGAATTTCTCAACAGCTTCTTTTACAACTTTTTCACAGGATTCGCCCTCGAAATAAAAATCCAGACCTGGAGAACCGAGATCGTCCCTTACCTGCATCAAAATAGAGCCACTGCCGCTCATACATCCTATAAAGGCCTCGATGGCCCTGGTCAAAGCCATCTGGACCCTGAACGCGTTGGTAAAAAGCATGATCGGGCGCTCGCAGACAGTTCCCTTGAGTTCCACATTCCGGAGTGCGGCAAGTCTTTGCGCCAGCGAAACCGTCTGAGTTACGATTGAATTCAGATCGATATCGGTGCAATGGGTGGTCCATGCTGTGAGCGAATCGATTGAACCTGGAAGTGATTTCGACCCCTCTTCGAACCTGTTCTTCGATCTTTTGCACCGAGCGCTGAAACTTCTCCCGGTGCGGAAACGGGGCCTCCTTCGTCATCGCAAGGAAGTCCGCCATCAGTCCGTTTGATTCGTTAATTACGGCCAGAACGTTTTTCAGTTCGTGAGTCACACCGGCGGCTATTTTACCGAAAAAAGCAAGCTCGTTTGCTTTCACCCCGATTCCCTCGCAAGATTTGCTTAAAGCGGCGCTCGTTCAGTCAACTTTTGCCTTCGCCTTTGATTCTCTTACCTTTCTATAGGCCTGCTGCATCGCCTGGGTGAGTTTCTCGATATCAACAGGCTTTTCCAGGTAGGCGCATGCCCCGAGCTCCGCACAAAGCCTGGCTGCATCCTCGGAACCATGACCCGTAAGTACGATCACCTCGACATTCGGATGCTTTTCTTTCACCCGGCGCAAGACTTCCAAGACCGTCTATCCCCGGCATCTTCAGATCCAGGACCATCACCTCGGGCTCATCTTCTTCGACAATCGAGAGGGCTTCCTCTCCATCGTAAACCACCGCCGAAGAGTAATCCCGCATCTGAAGGCGTTCCGAGAGGGCCTCGACAAAGTCTCTTTCGTCATCGACCAGCAGCACCTTGGACGGCAGGGGAAGATCGAAGTCGAACTTGCGGTAGACGTCGGTCTGGTAGTATCCCGGCCCCACTTTGGTCTCCGCCCCTTTGACGCCCGGAATAGCCAATGCAAGCCTTTTGAGCTCTTCTTCAAGTGAGGCAAGCATCATCACATGCTTGTTGATTTCCATTGACAACTATGCCGTCCTTTGCCGAAACCGAAACATCATGACCTTCCATGGCCAGCTTGAGATTGACCTCAGAGGCCAGCGCAAAATCGGCCACAGCCTTCACAGAGTCCTCCGATACCGTGAGAACGCTGCTTCTCAGATTATCGCATATAAGCCGAACCGCTTCGTCGTGAGCGATTTTGTTCATCGGGATCACAATATCATAGAGCTCGGCGGCCCAAGGGTCTTTTTGCCTGAAGAGATGTTCGACCCAGAGAACAAGGGACTCGTCATCCTTGTGAATTTTTTTCAACGCATCCTTAAGCGAAATGTTCTCCAGGCGGCAGGCCAGGTTGGAACGATATCCGGTATCAGCTATCATGCACACGTTAAGCACGTGAGATATTCGTCCTGGGGACCATCAGACTGCAAAGCCCGAACAACAGGAAATCATCGCCCTTCAGAGAATCGGCGACCACCTGCCTCAGACAGGCCAGGCTGCGCTCCTTTTCATGGGTGAACTTATTGAAAATGGAGGTTTTCCCCCTGAGGGCCTTCCAGATTTTAGTCTCTTCAATGTTGAACCGCTTGCTCGTCGCAGCCACCAGAGCGGCATCGTCAAGATACCTGTAACCCGTTTTCTCTATGACGCTGCGTACGACTTCCTCAGCTCCGCAATAAGAACCGCAAAAAACATTGACAACCGGCATGATTGCTTATTCCTTCTTTTCGAGATGTGGCGTGTCATCTACAAAGCGGACCGAAAGGAGCGGACAGCTTTCCCGGCACTGCGTGTGCCCGCTGGAGTGTATTGGCGTCAACGGCATGGGAGATCGTCGAATAAATATTGTTTTCCTCGATTTTTGCCAACAGATGGGTGCGCTCCATAACCCCAAGCACTTTTTCGTTCAGTCCGGCAAAGGATATCCCGTAGCCGGCGCTTCGCACCCGATCCACAATGAGCGAGAGCATTTCCTCCCCCGAGGCGTCCATATCGTTTATGCCGTTGGAGACAATGAGAATGTGTTTGAGTTCCGGCATTGCACGAATTCGCTCCGTAACCTTTTCTTCCAGATAGCCCGCATTAGCATAAAACAGTGCTCCGTCGAAGCGAATCATCGCAATGTGCCTGCACTCCTTGAGACCGTGATCGCGGGCGCTCTGAAAAGAACTGTCCTCATACATCGAAAGGGTGGTCACCTTCGGACGCATGCTCTTGTAGAGAAACATCCCGAGCGAGAGCAGAACGCCGACCATGATTCCCTTGTCAAGATGCGGGGCGGTAATAAGGGTCGCCAGAAAGGTGATGATCGAGAAAAGCCCGTCGTACCATTGCGCCTTCCAGGCGTGAATGAAGCCCGAGACATTTATCAGGCCGATGACCGCCATCATGATAACTGCGGCAAGCACGGATTGAGGCAGGTAGTAGAGAAGCGGGGTAAAGAAAAGAAGCACTATGGCGACCGTAATGCTGGTAACCACGCTCGATAGCCCGGTTACCGCGCCCGACTGAATATTTACGGCCGACCGGGAGAAAGATCCCGATACCGGAAAGCTTCTCGCGAAAGCCCCCATAATGTTGGCAATGCCCTGACCGATGAGTTCCTGATTGGGATCGAGCCTCTGTCCTGTTTTAGCGGCCATCGCCTTGGCAATCGAAATTGCTTCCATGAATCCGAGCAAGAGAGATGATAGCGGCTATCGGGAGCAACTTGAGCAGGATATTCAAATCCAGCCTGGGAATCCCGAAACTTGGCAACCCGCGGGGAATGCTTCCGACAACGCTTCCCCCACCCATCAGTACGACAGCTTTCTCATCGATCGGAGAGTTGCCGACCTTTACTCTCCAGATCGAACCGTCTCCCTTTAAGGTTCCATCAGGTTTGCCGGTGGAAAGGTAAATCTTTTTGCCATCAGCGCCGGTAGCGGCAGTAAAAAGATAACATCTGATCCTCGAGCGCCTTCGAGCCATTGTCTCCTTGAGATCAGAGAGTCTTAAATCGACCACATCGCATTCATGCTTTACCTCCAGGGCTTCCTTGGAGTGGCTGCCGTACTGTTTCTCAGCCTCTGTCAGCCTGGGAGTGAGCTCGGCCCGGGTTTGCGCCAGCTCCTTCGACTCCTTTGCGGCTGCGTTGAATTTGACGATCAGGTCCCGGCACTCGTTTGAAGCGATCGTATCCACAGGGACCCGGACGTTGTTTTCGTATCCAGTCGCCCAGGAAATCACAGTGGTGACCACTACGGCGACAAGCACGTATGGAATGCGCCTGTTGATCCGCCTCAGCCCGTACATTATGACGAAAGCGACCACCCCCAGCGCCAGGGTCTGCCAGTGCGTATAGCGCAACGCCGCCTTGATCGACCCGGTAAATGGTCTCATAGTGATGCTCCGCCTCGTCCACACTGGACGTTGAACATCTTCGAGAGCTGGGAAGTGGCAATGATGATTGCGCCGGCGTTGGTGAATCCGTTTACCACCGGATGAGAAAGAAAATTGACAACCAGTCCCAGCCTCAGAATTCCCAGGGCAAGCTGGAAAACCCCGACAATGAGCGCAAGCAGGACGGCATAGGTTATAAAACCCTGCGCTTCCGGCAGTGGCATAGGGTGACAGGGCTGCTGAAGTCATGAGGGAAACGATCGCTACCGGACCCGTTGCAAGCTGCCGGCTCGATCCGAACATAGCGGCAAGCATCGGAGGAAGAAAGGAGGCGTAAAGTCCATACTGGACCGGCATTCCGGCGAGCTGCGCATAAGCCATCGATTGCGGAATCAGCACAAGGGCGACGGTCAAACCGGAAACGATGTCCAGTTTGAAGGTGGACGGATTTAAAACCTTCACCCAGTCAACAAACGGAAAAATCTTGCGAAGCATACACACATTCCCTAAAGGTCTTCATATCGGTTCTTTGAAGAGATCGACCTGATTTTGCGAACCAGTTCGTCAATGTTGACCGGCTTTATGAGATAATCTTTACATTCAGGATCGAACTCGACGGCGCCCTGTCCTGTCAGGAAGATGACGGAAATATCCGGGTGGCTCGACCTGATCCTGGCCAGAATTTCCTTTCCGCCAAGGCCGGGCATCATGATGTCCAGAAGGACCACCTGCGGAGGACAGGCCTCGATCATTTTCAAGGCTTCTTCTCCTCCGGAGGAGGTCGAAGTCTGGAATTCCCCTCATGTTCAGCCTTTCGGCCAGGGCTGAGGTGAATTCCACTTCGTCATCGACCAGGAGCACTCTGATTTTTTCCATCCGGCATTACCCTGCTTGCTGCGATCTGAGCCTTTTAGGCAGATGAACGGTCATCGTTGTGCCCTGCCCTTCCTTGCTCTTGGCCTCGATGCGCCCGCCAAGCCTCTTGATGATGCCATAGGTAATGAACAAACCCAGCCCCGTTCCATGTCCCTTCTTTTTTGTCGAAAAAAAAGGTTCGTAGAAGCGGTGGAGCGTTTCCTCCGACATCCCGCAGCCGTTGTCCTCAACTGAAATCGAAAGAGTTTCACCACAGTCACAGGTGCAGATGGTGATGGTTCCTCTGTCCTCCACAGCCGCAAAAGCATTGCTCAGCAAGTTGAGAAAGACCTGCTGAAGCTGGCCCCGATCCGAGGCGAATTGCAGGAAGATTGTCCCCAAGTTCCAGCCGAAGATCCAGATTTCTGTAGCGGGCTTCCTTTTCAACGAAACCCACGGTTTCGCGAACCACCTCATTTATGTCAAGATTCTCGATATGAGGCTCCATCCTGCGCGCGAACCCGAGCAGGCGGTGGGTAATCGACCGGCAGCGCTCGACAGAGTTGATAATCGCATCGGTCAAGGCGAGAAATTTTTCCCTGTCCTCAAACTCGCTCTCCAACTCGATGAGGTCCTTCATCAGGCCGGCCTTCTCATTTATAATCGCCATCGGATTGTTTATTTCATGCGCGACCCCTGCGGCGAGTCTTCCAATGGATGAGAGTTTGTGGCTGTGCTCGATTTCCCGAAAAGCGGCCTCACGCCTTTCGTCGCTTTCCTGGAGCCTGTCTATGAGAAAGCCGGTCAGCTTGAATACAACGAGCAGGATTATCAGTACGCCTGAAAGAAACACATATAAGATCTCGCTCTTTAGCGTGTACCAGGACCTGAAAAGTTCCCCCCTGGGTTTTACGACCACCAGCATGAAGGGAGAGTTCTGGAAATAGGCGTATGCCACCAGAACTTCACGGCCGAGTGAATCTGATTGTCTCCATGCAGTTTGGCTCGCTTGAAAAGGGCGGCAGGCTGATGGGAAAATGGTCCAGAACGCCTCCGTAATTCCTGGTGGCGGTTTGCAGCGTGCCTTCCTTGTTTACAAGAAATCCATCGCTCTTCGCGTCCAGCCGCATCGAAGCGATCAGCTCATCTATCGTGTGAGTATCGATAGTGGCCCGCAGAGTCCAGGATTTTCCGCCTTCGATCTTCTCTCTGCACGGCCATTGCGATATGCGGAAACCTGCGGAACCCCATGAAGACATCGCTGATGGATGCGCCCCGTGATCGAACCTCACCAAACCAGGGCTGCTCGCTGTAGTTGCGGCCCTTGAGATCGTAAGGCCCCACATAGCTCACCTGCACGCCGTTTTCGTCTATCACGCCCAGATCTACAAAACCGCCGAACTCCTGTTTCATGACGCGAAATATGCGGTTGAGGTTTCCCTCATCAGCCAGTTCCTCAAATGAATGCTCCGAACCGATAAAACTTACGGCCGAAAGTCGTTCGGCAAGGAACAGCTCCATGGAGTGCTTGCTCTTGTTCACCAGGACAAGCAGCGGGTTGACGTATCTCCTGCCTGAGCGTGTTCTGATACTGGTGAGAGTTTATTATCGCCATGGAAAAAAGCGGAATGACCGTGACCACGATCATCAGGACAATGATGCGTCTGCGAAGCAGACGGTAGATTTCAGGTGAGCCGCCTTCGTCGGGAAACTCGAGCAAACGCAGATTTTTGAGCCAACCAGACAAAGACATCTCAAGCCTTCCGTTGTTTTAAAGCTTTTTGGCCTGTCATGCATTTGCAAGGGCCGGTTGGGGCGTTGCATTATGCAATAGCCTGTTTCATTATTGTTGCAATACGTAGCGCTCTATTTGGCGTAGTATCAATAGCGCCGAGTACTGGTGTCAATGATTGAACTTAGAATTGTGTGCAATATATGTCAATAGAGAACATGGCATATCGATTCGGTATGATATGTTTTTTTGCATGAATAAGATGGATGATCGAAGCAGGCCTGAGCATGATTGAGACTGGGGGAACTCTTGTCTTGAGTGAGTATGCAGGCGGGGGCAGAACGAACTTTTCTAATACGTTGAATTGTTGGACTCAATACCTCTTATTCTCATTTCTCTTATCCCGAGCCGATTTTCGTTTCAACAATCCAGGATTCGACTTTCGACTTTATCTCGTCACGAATCCTTCTCGTTTCATCGAGTTTCTTGCTCTCAGTTCCCTGTAATGCGGCAGGATCATCGAATCGCCAATAGAGTCGCTTCGTTATTCCAGGGAAAATCGGACATTTATTCTCTACGGATTCCTCGCAGACCGTTATCACGTAGTCAAACAGCATTCCCGCCTTGTAGAGGGCGAAAATCGTTTTTGTTACGCATTCCGAGAGATCGTAACCAAGCTCTTTCATGACTTCGATTACGAAGGGATTGACGCGTGTTAGCTCAAGACCGGCGCTGTACGCCTCGAAACTGCCTGCGCCAAGATGGTTTAGAAACGCTTCGGCCATCTGGCTCCGCGCAGCGTTGTGCACGCAAATGAAAAGTACTTTCTTCCTCACGATCTCATCCCCGGCAAAGGGTTGCCGCGGGCCTGTCCACACTACGGCGAGGCTTACACGCGACTTTACAGGCAATATAAGGCCGGCCGGGAGAGACTTTGTTACCGCACTGTTACGGTTTGGTTAAATTCTTAGCCTGGATCCAATCAAGCAAGGCTTCCAGTCGGATGTCTTGCCTATAATCTGCTCCATGTGATCGGGGATACGGGCCACTGGCAACTCAATCAGGTTCGAATGCGAAGGGTGGGTTCGCCCCCCGGCTGAGGCCGTTTTCGTAGTGGACGGTCGCAACATTGGCAGGATCGGTTACTCTTATGACATCGAATCCAAGTCGGGCGATGGTACGGCCAAAGGACCTTGCAGGCGCCAATGCGATCCGGTAGTCCCTGACGCGCCCTCGTTTTCGTGTGCCCAATAGGTCTATGGCATCGGCCCGGTTGGGGCGGGTCCGAGACATCTCATCTTAAAGCAAATCGCGCGCATGGCCCTCTCCTGCCCCTTTTCATGATTCAAGGCGGCGCAGGACATGATCGACTCTGGCGAACGCCTACGCCGGTTCGAGGCTGAACGGCCGCATGCTTTCCTGCCGGCTTTTTCGCTTCCACGTAACGAGCCGCAGCCAATGCGGCGATACAGCCTTCGGAAGCCGCAATTACTATCTGTTTGGCGTAATTTTGCCTCAGGTCCCCGGCGGCAAAGATTCCCGGGAATATTCGTCTCGCATTTCTCATCGGTCAGCACGTAACCTGTGGCGCTCGTCTTTACGCCTATGGGCGCCAACGCGCTGTTTGGCGAAAAACCGACAAAAATAAAGACACCATCGACTTCAAGCTCTCTCTCTTCGCCCGTCTGAGTGTTTTTCAAGGCGACCGCCCGCACACCCTGCTCATCGGACTTAATCTCGGTGACAACCGTATTGAGAATGATTTCAATCTTGGGTTCCAACAGGATGCGCTGCTGGAGAATCCTGCTGGCCCGGAACTCATCACGCCGATGGATCAGATAAACGCGCTTCGGTTATCTTTGCCAAATAAAGCGAATCCTCGAGGGCGGTATCACCGCCGCCCACCACACAAACGATTTTATCGCGAAAGAAAAAGCCGTCGCATGTAGCGCAATAGGAAACTCCTTTGCCAAAATTTTCGATCTCGCCCGGAACGTTGAGCCTCCGGGACTTGCCTCCCGCAGCCATGATGATGCTGTGAGCGTTCAGGACTTCCCCGTTTGCGAGGCGAACCGAGTGGAAATCGATGCCCGGCTCTAACCGCCACGACCTCTTGCTGCACTATCTCAAGGCCGTACCACTTGGCGTGCTGCAAAAACTTGTCTGAAAGATCAAATCCGCTTATGTCGATAAATCCCGGGTAGTTTTCCACTCCTTTTGTGATAGCCACCTGACCGCCCGGAACGCCCTTCTCGATAAGCACAGCCTTCAGGGCCGCCCGCCTGGCGTAAATTCCGGCTGTAAGACCCGCAGGTCCCCCACCGATGATGATAACGTCGTAAGTTTCGTTTTGAGCCATTTCAGATTGCCTTTGCTTTGATGAAGTGCACATTGCAAGAGCACGCGATTCACGCGAACAGATAACTCAACACATAAGCTTTATTTAAATATGCACAGACGACCGGGTCAAGAAGATACATAAGCTACGCATTTATATGATGATCTGCGGATGTCAACCGATAAAGTAGCTTTATCATTTTCGGATTGAATTTTCGCCGATCGATGATCTAAATAGCGTTAGTCCGGTGTTTCCCAATACACGACCAACTCATGAGGGCAAAAGTGAAAAGACCGACAAAGAGCCAGTATTACGTGGATATCGCCAGGGCTGTGGCAATGCGGAGCACGTGTCTCAGGCGCAGATTCGGCGCCGTGATCGTGAAAAACGATCAGATAATCAGCACCGGCTATAATGGCGCCCCACGGCAAACCACCAACTGTATCGACCTGGGGTATTGCTTTCGCCAGGAAAAAAATATTCCTGCCGGCCAAAACTATGAGCTTTGCCGGGCGGTTCACGCCGAGATGAATGCCGTAATCCATGCCTCCCGGCTCGACATGGTCGGGGCCGACCTTTATCTGGTGGGCATCGAAGTGGAATCGGGCGAGTTGGTCTCACAAGTCATTCCCTGCCTGCTCTGCAAACGGGTAATCATAAACGCCGGCATCAGCCGGGTCGTTCTTCCCGATGGAGCCGGGGGCCTTCAAGTATATTGACGTCGATGACTGGACTATCGAGGAAAGAATCTCTCATCGCGTGGGCGAGCAACCTGATAAAGAATAAACCAACCCCGGATGGGACGGTGAGCGTGAAACTCGGGCTCTGTAACTCGAAGGTCATTTTTCCACTGAGCAGCTTTTTACGGCGCCTGCCGGATTCTTCGCTCATTTCATTTATCTCCTCCACACCTGCCGATGTGTAGCAAACCAATTGACGAGAGTCCCGATTCTATCCCGGCGCCGGGGACGGTTTTGACGCCCCGCACAAATACCTTGAGCTTGACGGCCTTACCCCTTATTGTGTCTTTTATGCGGAAAAAGACGAAAATCTTTCAAACAGATTTTAGACAATGGCTGAAAACGAGCGCTACATAATCCGGGCCAGGGACTTGCGAAAAAAATTCGACGGCTTCACGGCGGTTGACGGTGTATCGTTTCATCTGGTTCCCGGTGAGTGCCTCGGTTTGCTCGGCCCCAATGGCGCCGGCAAGACCTCAACCATACGCATGGTATACGGATTTTCTCCAATGACTTCCGGCAGCCTGGAGGTC
The DNA here is from genome assembly GCA_963727975.1 of uncultured delta proteobacterium. Classification (GTDB taxonomy): domain Bacteria; phylum Desulfobacterota; class Syntrophobacteria; order Syntrophobacterales; family Syntrophobacteraceae; genus SbD1. Next base: position 120,842 of record CAVSIN010000010.1, read on the forward strand.
TTCGGCCTGGACATAAACACCAAGTGGCGCCACGATAAAGGCGAGAATCGGCGTATGCCAGCAGGAAAACAACCTCGACCCCGACCTTTCCGTGCTCCAGAACCTGGAGGTATTTGCACGCTATTTCAACATTCCGCGAAAGGAGACTCGAGATCGGGCGCTTCAGCTTCTGAAGTTTATCGCGCTTGAGAACCGAAAAGATGACAAGGTGACCAGCCTTTCAGGGGGAATGATGCGCAGGCTGGTGCTTGCACGCGCCCTCATCAATAATCCTGAACTGCTCATCCTGGATGAACCCACGACCGGACTCGATCCACAGGCAAGACACCAGGTCTGGGAGCGGCTGGAACTGCTTCAGGCAAACGGGCTTTCGATCCTTCTTACCACCCACTACATGGACGAGGCCTCGCGGCTGTGCGAGAGGCTGATAATCATGGATCACGGCAAGATTCTCGTTGAAGGAAAACCTGCCGATCTGATTCGTTCCTATGCCGGCGATCACGTGGTTGAAATCGTAAACCCGGGCCGCGATGTAAAGGAGTTCGTAAATGCTCACAATTTCCTGCACGATGCCCTGGACCATCGGATGATTATCTACGGCATGGAGGCCGACAGACTCTTCGACGTAATCGGGGACAAATTTTGCGGGGAAACCTGCATAAAGAGGCTGGCGACCCTTGAAGACGTTTTCCTGAGACTCACGGGAAGGGAACTTCGCGAATGAGCGGCGCTCTTCAGATTGCGCAATATCTCATGGCGCTTTATCCGCGTCTGGAACCGCAATATGGTGGTGTATCGCAAAATCTGGCTTGTAAATTTTCTCGTGCCCCTTTTCGAACCTCTTTTATACCTTGCGGCCTTCGGAGTCGGGCTTGAGCACCCTTATCGGGCAGGTACGCTATCATGGAGAAGAGATTTCCTACATCGTTTTCATCGCCCCTGCGCTGCTGGCGATCACAATGATGTACAACTCCTTTTTCGAAAATACTTACGCTTCATTCGTGCGCATGTACTACCAGAAGACTTTTGACGCCATGATGGCCACCCCGCTTTCCCTGGAAGATATCATCGCCGGTGAAATTGTCTGGGGCGCCACCAAATCGGTTATCGCAACCGCAATAATGCTCGCGGTGGTAAGCTTTTTCGGGCTGGTCTATTTTCCTCACGGCCTGCTCATTCTGCCCCTCTCTTTCCTGGGCGGACTGGCTTTCGGAACAGTCGGGATGGTTTTTACCGGTCTTGTGCCCAGTATCGACATGTTCAACCTTCCGATTTTTCTTTTCATAACCCCGATGTTTCTTTTCAGCGGGACCTTTTTCCCGATTTCGGCCCTTCCCGGATGGGCTCAAAAACTTTCCCTGGCGCTCCCCCTGACCCACCTTGTGGACCTGTGCCGCGCTTTTTGCCTGGGCGAACTGACCCCTGACCTCACGTGGAGTATCGCTTACATCACGATTTTGTTTGTCCTGCTTTTCCCGGTCGCCCTGGTGGTGATGCGCAGAAGGCTCATTAATTAAAGCTCCGAACCCCTTCGATCCTGTGGTGGTAACGCACGAGCGTTCAGTAGGAGCGGACCGCGCCCGCGATGAATTTCGACCAGGCTACCACTCCGGGCCTCTTGCAAATTCCTCCGAGATGCAAATCTTTATTAAAAGTTCTTTGATTCAGGAGGAAAAAGATGAACAAGATTGCAGTATTGATCGGGAAGGATTTCGAAGATTCCGAATATATCCAACCTGCTGAAGCCTTTAAAAAGGCCGGCTATCAGCTCGTGCACCTCGGGTTGAAGAAGGGCGACACGGTAACGGGCAAAAAACAGAATACCCCCGTTCAGATAGATATGGAAGTAAATGAGGCCGATGCGCGGGAATTCGACGCTTTGCTTATTCCGGGAGGTTACTCCCCGGACAATCTCAGGGCGCACGAGGGGCCCGTCCGGTTCGTCAGGGAATTCATGGAGAGCGGCAAGCCGGTTTTTGCCATATGCCATGGACCTCAGCTTCTGATATCGGCCAGGAAACTCGAAGGCCGCAAGGCTACCGGATGGAAGTCGCTCACTGAGGACATAAAATACGCGGGGGCCAATTATATCGACAAAGAGGTGGTGGTGGACGGCAACCTGGTTACAAGCAGACAGCCGTCGGATATTCCGGCGTTTATCGAAGCCTCTTTGAAAATGCTCCAAACCCGTCAGGCGAGGGCGGCCTGAACCACAGGGCCGCCGCCGGGACCCGCTTTCGAATCTCGGGCGCGGTCGTGCCCTCAAAGTTTACAGGGATTACTTCGGTTGACATGCAGTTTTGCCCGGAGTATACTTCAAAACGTTGCCGCGGGGTGGAGCAGTCAGGTAGCTCGTCGGGCTCATAACCCGAAGGTCCTTGGTTCAAATCCAAGCCCCGCTATCACGAATACCCTGGACCGGGGAAAAATCCGAGTCCTTCGATTATGACTTGGGCGTTCACTCCAATGCTACCCTTCACTCCCAAGGCAGAAAACCGCTGAAAGATTACTCCGCCCCAGACCAGAGTTTCCGTTTTTCCGGGCATGGGGCTTTCTTTTTTTGACGACACTCTTCAAATCTCTAGACGTATCACTCATGCCTACACACGACAAAAATGAGGACTATTTCATCCCCGTTCTAGCCCCGTATGTGCAATGGGTAAAGGCGTACAGGGAGCTTTTGTCTTCGCTCTACAAGGAGCATAAAACGGTCAGGAAGGCCTGGAAAGCCTTCACGGAAGCCATACCCGGGTTAGAGGGAAAGCTCGAGTTCGCCATTTTTGAGCAAATCCTGCTCTTCAGCCTTTTTCTTTCCGAATGGAACGACAGCGAAATAAGCGATGGCCCCGATTATCAAGAGGGGCCGACTAAGAGGCTCGGCGCCTGCGGGGCGGGGTATCCCGGCGATAAGTTAGACACGGTTGTACAGAACCTCCGGGATGCTTTCGCCGAAAGAGACAGGGCCTTATGGAATCTTAAACATGCAGAACAAACCTGTCTAATTCTAAAGGACCAAAAATCCGATTTGGAAGCTCAGGCAGCCAGACTTGAAATGGAATTGGATAAGGCGAACGGTCGCCTTGAACAGGTTAGACAGCAGTTTGACAACGGCAGCTCCCAAAACGCCGCTCTAAGAGAGCAGATTGCCGCTTTAATGGAAAAGGAAGTTTCCCTGGAACGGCAGATCGCGAGACTGCGAAAACGGATCGAAAGGCTTTCGGCCAAAGGACAAACGCCGCAGATTGTTGCGGTCCAGGGTCCCGCTGACGGGGATGGTTTTTCACAATCAGTTATACAATGGCTTGGACCCGGGGTAAAAAGCAGGGTTATCCCGGAGGTTATACAGAATTCGGAGCGTCAAGTTTCTCCGAAGAAGGTAGGCCGTTGGAACGCTCAACGCTCAAAAGACGGCTACTACCGCCTGTACCGAAAAATCGCAGGCAGGGTCCATTCCATCTATGTTGGAAAAGAGCTTGATATTGACAAAGCCCAGAGGAGGATAGCCGACAAGGAAAGCAAACTGTTTGTCTCCGATCCTGTGACAGGTGGGACCGGGAGCGCCTATAGCAAGCGTCAAATGAAGATGCAAGCGCCTCTTCGATCTGTGGACAACTGAAAAAGCCGCTGACCGGTCCGGAAATCTTCACCGCAGAGGCGCAGAGGACGCAGAGGTAACAGGGCTTCAATCAGGCCGGAGCAATTCAGCTCCGGAAATCCCCCGCAAAAAGCCGCGATCGCTCTCCAGCCGACAATGCTTCAATGAGGCCGGAGCAATTCAGCTCCGGAAATGAAACTCCCGGTGGGATTACTACGACTGTGGACCAGCTTCAATGAGGCCGGAGCAATTCAGCTCCGGAAATTTCACGCGGAGACGCGGAGAGCGCAGCAGGAAAGGATGCTTCAATGAGGCCGGAGCAATTCAGCTCCGGAAATCCTTCGTAGACGCACGCCTCACCAACACCATGCTATACGCTTCAATGAGGCCGGAGCAATTCAGCTCCGGAAATCTACTAGAAACGTAACAAACTGGCCCGATAGCCGCTTCAATGAGGCCGGAGCAATTCAGCTCCGGAAATCCGAGCCGGATGCCGGCGGCTTCGACGGTCGAAAAGCACGCTTCAATGAGGCCGGAGCAATTCAGCTCCGGAAATCGTGCAGGAGATGTCTCTTTAGGACAGGATAACAGATGCGCTTCAATGAGGCCGGAGCAATTCAGCTCCGGAAATCTCTCTAAATGATGGCTGCATTCTGTTTGATCCTTTGCTTCAATGAGGCCGGAGCAATTCAGCTCCGGAAATCATCCGCAAGGCGTCAACGATTCCGCCCTGCAAGAGGTTGCTTCAATGAGGCCGGAGCAATTCAGCTCCGGAAATCTAAGCTGAAACTCATGAACGGCTATCCCCGCGTTTTCGCTTCAATGAGGCCGGAGCAATTCAGCTCCGGAAATCGCTCCGGCGGCGGAGGGTCCACAATCAGGTTTGCAATGCTTCAATGAGGCCGGAGCAATTCAGCTCCGGAAATCATGTCGATGATGCGCATATCATTGATGCGCATATCGGGCTTCAATGAGGCCGGAGCAATTCAGCTCCGGAAATCCGTTGCGGCGATCCAGAGGGCCGCTCGGTCGAGTTCGTGCTTCAATGAGGCCGGAGCAATTCAGCTCCGGAAATCGCAGCGGGAGCCCGAGGTTTGCGCTTCTGGAAGAATGCTTCAATGAGGCCGGAGCAATTCAGCTCCGGAAATCCTGCGCCATGTTTCGAATGGTTGGCCCCGACGCCAAGCTTCAATGAGGCCGGAGCAATTCAGCTCCGGAAATCCTCGTAGAGGTCCTGCTTGGAGCATGGAGTAATGATAGCTTCAATGAGGCCGGAGCAATTCAGCTCCGGAAATCGATAAATGTGAGCAGCTCCGCCAGTTCCTGGCTTTGCTTCAATGAGGCCGGAGCAATTCAGCTCCGGAAATCGCCGGTCCGTATTTGTCGATGAGCTGCGAAAGAGTGCTTCAATGAGGCCGGAGCAATTCAGCTCCGGAAATCCGAAGCTGCGGCCGCTCGCCCAGGTGTGGGATTCGAGGCTTCAATGAGGCCGGAGCAATTCAGCTCCGGAAATCCACGGAATTCTGCCGGATCTGAGCGTCGATTCGACGGCTTCAATGAGGCCGGAGCAATTCAGCTCCGGAAATCCTGTCGTGACGGTCGCAGTCACGGTCTGCGCGACCGAGCTTCAATGAGGCCGGAGCAATTCAGCTCCGGAAATCGCCGCTGTATTCACCCAACTGTTCGACCTCCTGAAAAGCTTCAATGAGGCCGGAGCAATTCAGCTCCGGAAATCATGTCGAGCCAGGTGGAAATAGCGCGGTTGCAGTAGCTTCAATGAGGCCGGAGCAATTCAGCTCCGGAAATCACCGCGATCAACCTGGGGCAGAAGACCAGAAACGGGAGCTTCAATGAGGCCGGAGCAATTCAGCTCCGGAAATCCGAAGACGGCCTGGTTACCGCGCTGGTTAAGCAAAGCTTCAATGAGGCCGGAGCAATTCAGCTCCGGAAATCTTCACCTCAGGTGTGTTGAACGGCCTGTCGATGACCGTGCTTCAATGAGGCCGGAGCAATTCAGCTCCGGAAATCATCGATGAGCGCCACCGCCCCGGCCGTCCCTGATATCGCTTCAATGAGGCCGGAGCAATTCAGCTCCGGAAATCGAGCTGGACCACTAACTGACCAGGGGAGATATCGATGCTTCAATGAGGCCGGAGCAATTCAGCTCCGGAAATCAAGGATCTGTTCGACCGAAATCTCCTCGAGGACGAAGCTTCAATGAGGCCGGAGCAATTCAGCTCCGGAAATCCACGGATGAACACGGATGAACACGGATGAAGAGAATCGCTTCAATGAGGCCGGAGCAATTCAGCTCCGGAAATCCGCCCCTCTGCCGGGCTTTGCTGCGCGGGTCTCTGCGGGGCTGTTTGCGAGACCCTTTCAAATCCGAACCCAGATTGTCAAAACGTTTCGTACCGAATCCTTCTCTCATTTCACATTTCTCCATTTTTTCAAAGAGCTTGGACGCTTGCGAGCGGTGACGTGGATTTTTATATCACACGAGCGCTCGCATGCGTCCGGCAAAAAAATCAGACTATGACCGGGTCCTTCCCAATGGGATCAAACGGCCTGCCCATGCTTTCGACGCGCAGTTCAACCGTGTCCGCCGGCCCCAGGTCGATAATGAGCACGTGGTCTTCGCTGCGCTTGATCATACCACTCAGATTGTCCTGCATGCGAAGATACTTTTCTTTGGTCAGCCGGCAATGAAACACCGAGAGCTGGAGCCATTCGCCCACGCCTTTCATGGTCCTGTATACTTTGCGCCAGCGCCGCGGGTCTCCGATATCGTAGCAGACCAGATAAGCATGCTCCATGAGAATCACCGTGTCAGGAAATTAGGGTACCTCGGGATTTCCCCCGCCAGATAGCGCACCAGCAATCGCGCCTGGACCTCGAACAATCGACGGTAGCTGATGCGGTATTTGAAGATGGGGTGAGTAACCTCCTGGGCCAGCCGCCGTTCGAACGCGGCAATGAAACTTTTGCGGCCCTCCGCTTTAAGGTTGCACCCGGCTGCACTGCTGATAAAATCCGCCGGCTTCACTTCGCCGTTGTTAATCGCGGTCAGAACTGTCGAGTCCGCCACCAGGGGCCGAAACGGCTCCATCATGTCCAGGGAAAGCGCCGGACGCCCATGGCGAAGCTGGTGAAAGAACCCCCGGTAGGGGTCCAGGCCGACGGCCGACAGCGTGACGGTCCATTCCCGCGTGAGCATCGCATAGCCAAAGGAAAGAAGAGCGTTCACCGGGTCTTTGGGCGGCCGCCGGTTTCGGCCGCAAAAATCGAAGCCCATTTGCTCGCCTCTCCGGTCACGGGGAGATCATGCGATGGAGATATTCGAAATAGCGTCTTGCCGCGTTGCCCTCGACGCCCAGCAGTTCGGCGATGCCTTTGGCCCGGCCTGCCTGGGCGATATCGTTTTTCATGGCCTGCAAGCAGATCGGCGGGCGCCCTGCCCTCTTCGCCTTCGGGCGTCTTCCAGTTTCGCCGCAACAGCGTCCGGCAGTTGTGAATCTTGGCGGCCACCAGCTTGCGGGCCAACTTCAGACAGGTCTCCGGATCGAAACTGGTCTTATATTGCAGCGTTCGGGTCATGACGTTCTTGTGCCCCGTGCCGACCGCATGTCCGATAAACCATCCGCCATAGCTCATGAAAGTAACCGGAATATCGCGCCGGAAGCATTCGTGCAGAGCGGGCGTGCTGATGCCGGCGTAGTCCGAAAAGCACCACCTGTGAGGTGTCCATGTAGCGGGCTTCAGCCACGCGCGCCTTTCTTTTCTTCGATGACGATCTGATCGCCCTCTTTTTTCAGATAGCTTCCCTGCGACTGGACATACAGGGGCAGGCCATCAGCCGCCCCGGCAAAGATCGGCCGCACCTCCGGGGTTTGTGATTCATGAACCCGATTTCGTCGGGCAGACAGATACCCGCCAGCGAACAGCGCGGGCACTTGGGGCTGTCCTCGAGCGGTTCGGGGGGCTTATCCGCGAGGGCAAGCGCACGGAGCCCTTCAATGGAGGCCATCGTCAGACCGATCAGGGCTTCATCGAAGTCTATCCTGACGCGCTCTTTCGAGGCGACAAAATATAAATACCCGTATCCGGCGTTAAAGCCATGCTCCTTGAGCAGCAGGCCCTGGGCGCAGAGCTGGACCCGCTCGGGATCGTACGCCCCGGCCGCCACATGAGGCCGCTTGCCCTTCTTGTAATCGACCGGCCGCACCCCGTCCGGCCCTCCTTCCACCAGATCGATCCTGGCGGTCAGCCCCAGCCGCTCCGAACTCAGGTGCACCGAGCGGGCGTGGATCTTTTCCGCATCCTCCCCGCTTTCGGGCAGAGCACCGGACGCCTGGTCCACGCGCTTGTGCCGGATGGCCCCTTCCACCGTATCGGCGTTGTGGGCAAACTCGCTTTCCACCCACATCATGTAAGCCAGCCGCGGGCAGTAGACATACTCGTTGAGCATGCGGGCGGGAATCAACAAATCGTGATCAACTGTGCAGATATGCATCGCAAAACCGCTTCTTGACGATTGAGCTATTGCTACACGTAGGAGGGATGTTATTCATTGACCAGATTTAGTTCTTCACTCCCAGCCAGAATCCCTAGACCGCAATGCCGACCAGCGCCAATAGCCAACGGGCCTGCTAAAGGCTCATGAAACGCAAGCCGGACATGCCAGCCGGGCCGTGCGTAATGGTCCTTAAGATAATCCGGACGGTGATAATGTCTCGGATGCTGAGATCCCGACCAAAATGGAGCTCTGCGTAGAGTTATGTCCTTCACCGACTCAATTGGAATCCCTGCATGGATCAGACATTTGAGTAGCAATCGCTCAGCTTTGGTCGGCTGCTTGGGATCATGCCGCGTAATCGTCTTGAAATCGTCGTAGCCGGGCAGAATCACTGGTGTGACGCTACACCAGGCTGAACTTTCACCAACATAGCGACGGATCATCCCTTCAGATCCCGACCGCCAAAGATCGACCAAAACGCCTCGCTCCTTACCGTTTTGGTCTTTCAGCAAGGCACTCCGCAACCGGTTTTGTGCCCATCGGGCGTGTGTACCGTCCCCACCTAATGATTCGGCGATCATCAGTCGCCGAATCATGCCGTCTGCATGAGCATGTCCGATCGTTGGCAGAGGAAGATACGAAAAGCGAGGCTGTCCCCGGTCGTCTTCCTTGATATGGCCGGCAACATACAGTTCTGATTCACCAGGGAATTTATGTGTGTCCTCTTGGGCGAGTCTACAGGTCAAGGAACGCAACATGGCGGCAACCCTAATCGTATCCTCCTGTCGGAAGGCAATCTCCTCCGGAAGTTCGAACGCAGCACAAAATCGCGCCGGCAGGATAGCTCCCGGGATGTAACTCAGAGTGTCGTACTTCTCAGGCTTAAGCGGTGGGCAATACCGCTGGCTATCGACGCGTCGCAGGAAAGACCTATGAACCTTTTCAAGGTCTTCCAGAGAACCTTCCACAGGGATGCGGTATGTCTGTCGCCCAGGCCGATATCCATCCCATGCCCGCCAACGATGTCCAGACAATACGGCAGCTTCTGCATCTGTCAAAATGCGGCCGTCGCCAACGACCTGGTCGATGCCCCAGCCCAGAGCCAGCAGGTGCCTGGCTTCACGGCAAAGCAGTTCCGCACATGCTTTCGTTGAGCCCCCTTCGTTTTCATGAATTTGCCAGAGGTAATACAATGTACTACCATCTAATAAACGATGCGGGCGAACACGTTTTCTAGTCAATCGGTCTTGGCGGTCGAACGCTTTATCGCTGTCATTATTGGGTACAAAAATCATACTAGCAGGGACTAGGCGCGTATCAGGAGTTATGATCATCGGCGCCTTCCTTCGTTCGAGCCAACGAAAAGCATCTGACTTCACCGTGGACCATTCGATGTTACGGCAGCCCATGCGTGAACCTGCCAAAAGTGCCTGGAAGACACGCATGGGAGACGGTGGCCACTCCGGCGCATCGCCATCACTCTTGCCATGAAAAAGCGGATCGAGAAAGGTTATCGAGATGCAAAGATAGCCGGGCATTAGCTTTTCGCCTCCTCCGTAGCGTCCTTGGCTTTTCCTCTGCCCTTTGGTTCTTTTTTCAACTTCTCAATTTTTTCTTTCGTAATAGGGCCCTGCTTGAACAACTTCTTTCGATCATCCTCTTTGAGTTCCATAATGTCTTTGGCGAGAACAGAATTAAAAACTACCTCCCCTCCAGGCTGCACACCAAACTTACCGGCAGCGGCAGTCGCGAAGGAGATGGCTTGATCGTGCGTTATCACTTTGTCTTCTCTCGTTCCATCATGTTTAACCAGCTTCCATTCCACGGGCCGTTTGGGATCAGCCACAAGCTCGCAGCCCTCGCGCAAGCATGTTTCTTGAGGGGCGGTAAAACTCACAAGCGCCAATCCCAGTACATACCGACGGAGTCTAAGAGAAGCATCCTTGTCTGGACCTGCCAATGAACGTATCGTCTCAAGCTTCAGTATTGCATCACGCCGAATCTCCCCCAACACCTGAACCCCGCCGTGTGTCCATGCAGCAGGTACGTGTGCCAGCCCGAGTTCTGCTTTTGGCCCTTTCGTTGTAACCTCGACATCACCACTCTCGAGAATCTCACCTGCAATGGTGGAGTACTGGGCTGACCGGTGTAAGACTCTCACGTTGTATGCACGAATGACGGATCGGACAACTCGTGGTAGCTTTGCCTGAGTTGCTCTCGAATCCCACGAACCAAAGACAATTGAGGTGGGCGCGATCCTTGCCAGAGGTTCGGCGTTGCCCTTATCACGAAAGCTCCGGAAGGCCTCATGCAACTCAGTGCCCAACTCGGAGAACCGAACAATCGAGTCAGCACCGCGATGGCCGGCATCGAGCAGGTCAACCTTTCTTTCTCTGCCTTCACTCTTTGCCTTGATAGTAAACTGCGGTACGAGCAGCTTGTACTTGTCACCTTTGAAGATCGGTTCCATACGATTAGCCTGTGAGCCAACACTGTCTATCTGACAGACGCTGGAATCGCCCACACCGTCGATGTTATAACCCAGCCAATCATCCTCTCTTGTTCGCTCGGGCTTAGCATAAGTCGGGGGGAAGATCACGGCGTCATTACCTTCCACCGGTGCAAGCCACTGCCGCATCACCAGGGCCGCGAACTCACTGCCCTCAGTCAACCATTTGTCAAACTGCCTCAATTGTTCTTCATTGTTCACGTCTGACCTCCTATTGGGATTCCATGCAAAAAGGCTTTATGTTTTTTTTGTCCGGTCCGGAATGCAACCTCGAACCGATACCGTTGACCCCTCATGTTTCGCACCATCCCGCAGACTGCCGCAGGCATGATGGAGCAAAGAACCGGGGCTGACCAAGTTAGGTAGTCGAATATCCTGACCACATCTGTCGTCGCTGGTCGACACCGTTGCAGTCCGACGAGACAAAGTAATTCGATAGTAGGATGAGCCAAAGTCGTCATTTCCAAAGCGTCCGGTGTAAAACCAATATCAAGCGACTGGGCGTTTGATCCGCGTCGGCTATCGAAATAAAATGGCTCCACTTTCTTGTCAGACCGGTTTGATTCAAACACCACTTGTCGATATTCATCTGAAAAGAGATTTGTGCAGTCCTGCGGAAGTATGATTGACAAAGCATCCCTCATTGCCTGTGCGATGCAAACATTTCGCATACTTCCGGCCCAAGTTTTAAGTTGTTTACCACCCGCCAGCTCGTCTAGCCACCAGTCCAGTCGGAGATTAAGTGGTGGTCCAATTCCGATAGGAGATGAGTAGTCGTCTTCGGGATCAAGCTGTATCATCTCACTTATGTTTAAAGCCTGAAGTACCTCAGGGAGGGGATCACCTGTGCCATGGTTTGCTCGGACACGAAAACGATCATCCTCGAACCAGCCCTCAGCACCAGGCCAGAGGCGATGAGCCAGTTCCAGCAGGCCGCAGCAGGCAAAAAACTGACCAGGGTTGCTCATATCTACTTTTACGAAAAAACCGGGTTCGGGGTATGTCATCCTTATACCTCCTCGGGGCACGTTCTCGCGGGTGCGTCGGTGGGCTGCTTAGATGCGGCGATATCGGCGCATCTAAGGATGGCCTCCAGCCAAGCAAGGCCCCAACGACCGAAACGCAGCTGAAGCTGCCCGAAGCGACGCAAGACTTCAATAGCGGCCCTTTTGTTGTCCTCGGTGGTGTAAGTACTATCCAGAGCGGTTGGCTCGAAGTGAGGTCGCGCCCAACCGTGATGCGCTGCGATCAAATGCAGGATGAGGTCTCCTTCAAGATGGTCCCTGACGTCCAGCGCCGCATCAATCAGGGAGCCGAATTCATGCCGGTAGCCACCAAGGATGCGGCCATGCATGAACTTTGTGGACTTAGCCAGTGGGTTGTTCGAATCGGGATTGCATGCAAACCGCTGCCAGATGGGCCGAGCTTTACCTTGGTCGTGTCGGAGGGCAGCCGTTACCAAAACATCTCCCAACCGGGGGTCCAATCTCAATGCATGCGTTATGCTTTCGATGTGGCGTTTTATCCTGCCCGCGTGCTGCCCAAGAGTTTGTCTTATCTTGGACGTTTCCGGGCTCTGTGATGCGTCCATCTGCATTCCGACCATCAGTATAAGACGCCGCACTTCCGCTTCCCCTTCGGTGCCCTCCGGCGCCTCCTGTAGTGTCACCGCTTCGGTTTCATGTAAGTCCGCCGGTGGAGTTTCCATCGTTTCGCCCGTCAATAATCGTTCCCACCAAGCACTCTCTGTGGTCTTGATGAAAAGCCACCGTTCACGCTGGACCTCACCATCCTTTTCGGCTGGAGTATCGGCTACGTCCATATCGACGGCCTGATGAGCAACCGCATTGCCATCCAGCATACCATACTCAGCTTTTAGCCCTCCTGCTTCGACCGGAAGCACGACCGTACGGTAAGCCAAGTCCTTCTCGACAATTTCCGACAAACACCAGCGCTGCGCATTGCCCCTCTCATCCAAAAGAATCGCTGGAAAATCGCGGGATTTGTCTTCCTTGCGATGGTTTTTCAGTAGGTCCTGCAATGCCTTCTTTACGCGATCCGTGCGGTCGCGCAGGAGTTCACGCGCCTCGATTCGGCAGGCCCGAAACCAATCACTCAGCGGTTCCTCAGCCACACCAGCGGCACCCAGCAAGGTCACTTCTTTCCGCCATGCAATGTACGTTTCGGGTGGTTCGTTCGTAAGGCCATGTAGAAACGGGGCGACATCAGGGCGACCGGGCATGGATTTCATGATGCTCGTCAGCGACCAAGCATCGAGCATAATGTCGGTCAATTGTTGCATGGCGGGCTGCGGTGCAAACGCGGTGATCTTTTCGCTATCACTCAGACCACTTAGCAACTCGCGGAGGCTTCGCGGACTGGCATTAGGCGCCTCGTCATCCTCAGGGGGAAGCCGACGTAGAATAGCCAGAGTCACTTTTGCCGCCTGATCGAACCGATCCTCTCTTTTTTCTTTGCCTTCCCTCTCTTCTGCTTTCTGCTCCACAATATCCACCAAGGCTGCACGTTCCTCGCCGCCCCGACGATTAACACGGCCCATGCGCTGGATCATCGAATCCAGCGTAGTCAGATCAGAGATCATATGGTCGGCGTCAAGGTCGATCCCCACTTCACCGGCTGAAGTGCTCACTAGATAGACCGTCTCTAAGACTTTCATGTCGTGGTTCAGAAAAGCGCCGTACACTGGATTCTTCTGAACGAGCTTGTCTCGTTCGTGGCCACGCATCGTACCAGTAAGCAGACGGATTCGCGGGGCCGAGGCAGTTCCGAGTTCCTTTTCAAGTGCGTCCGCTATCTTCTTAGCCGATTCGGGAGAACGTACGTAAATAAGGACCTTTGACGAAGTGAGTTCATGATTCTTTGCCAGTTCGGCCATTTTCTTGACAAGGTCATTCTTGTCAACTTCATGAAAGCAGAGTCGTTTTTCGGCGTCAAGCCGTTGCTGGACGATCCTGTCTCTCTCATCCTCCGCTTCAAGCGACAAGACATCACAGTAACTGCCAAGGGCGGTGGCAGACAGTTCCAATACTCGTACCGGCCGACTTTCATGGGTTTGACGTTGAGCTTCGGCTATACTTCCCAGCAGTTTGCTGAAGGCCCGAGCTAGGTGTGCTTCGTCGTGGACGATCAATGCATCTTGACCGATAAGCCCTGCATGGTGGGGACGGTAATATCTGCCGTCACCGTATCCGCTAAACAAAAGCTTGCTGCCGATCATGTCGATGGTCCCCACAATGATTGCGGGCCTTGCAGGGTCGGTCTTCCATTCTTCGTTGTCAGCCAATTCGCCGCGAAGCGTGCTGATCGCCAAAGGCATGTCATCCAATCCGGCTGACAAGTTCAGCAATGTGCACCTTATTTGCCGCAACACGTGAGCATGTTTTTGCCATGACGGGTCATCGGGATTGAGAAGTCTGCGGCGGATTTTCTCGACAACCTCTGTGGCTTGATCCACTACGGTTCGACGATTCACAATATAAACCAGCCGCCGCGGAAGGGTCGCATGGGCCATCTTGGCTTGCGCAGCCAGACCAATTAACCAGATGGGGATAACGGATGTTTTACCCAGACCGGTCGGAAGGTCGAGCGCGGCAGGAATGTCACCTTTTATGAGTCGGGAGAAAAACCGCTTTTGCCACTCGAAAGGACTATCATCCATCAAGGCACTGAACGATTCATCGAAGTTAAAAGCCTCGCTGTAGTTCGCATTCATCACAATCTTTGTTTCCCCCTTTGTGAGGTAAGTTTCAGCTCATGCTTACGGAATCTGATATCCGTTTGCCTTTTTCGAATCTCTTAGCACAGCCGGTAGGACATCCGGCGACCCATGTCCGAAAAAATTTCTTTTTTTTCAAGCAGCATGAAGCAAGCAGCCTTGGATGACTGAGGACTGAGTTCCCGCTCCCTGCTGCTCGCTTCTTGGTCCTCGCTCCCTGCTTCCCACTTCTTGTTTCCTGCTCCCTGCTTCGGGCGCCTTGATACGGGCGCTATAAAAGCGAACCACCGAATGAACCATTGACTTGGTTCAGTTATTGATCTATATTTAAGCTAACTAATAGTTCATTTGAGGTTTCAATAATGATCAGACTCAATATACATGAAGCCAAGACCCATCTGTCGCAGTATCTTGACCGTCTGGCCGGAGGAGAAACGATTTTGCTGTGCAAGCGCAATGTGCCCGTAGCGGAGATCCGTCCGCTCCCGCCGCAGCGACGGGCCCCGCGGCCCATCGGGCTTGCCGGGGGAGCATTCGAGCTGCCGCCCTCCTTTTTCGAGCCGTTGCCGGATGAACTGATCGCTGCTTTTCAGCGGAGAGCAGGCGTGAACATTCTACTGGACACCTGCACTTTTCTGTGGATCGTGACGGATGCTTCCGGAACTCTCAGCACGGGCGCGCGAGCTGTTTCAGGATACCGCCAACGCAGTCTATTTGAGCAGTGTTTCCGCCTGGGAGATCGCCGTTAAGCATATGCTGGGGCGCCTGCCGCTTCCCGAACCTCCGGAGCGATTTGTCGGCCCGATGCGGAAAATCCACGGCATCGATCCATTGCCGCTGGAGGAGGAAGCGGTCCTGATGCTGCCCCGGTTGCCGGACCTGCACAAGGACCCCTTTGACCGGATGCTGATCTGCCAGGCGCTGACCCACCAGTTGGCGCTGCTCACTCCCGACGCCCTGATCCGGCAATACCCGGCCCGGGTCGTCTGGTGAGCAATGCAGTGAACAGTGAGCAGAAAACAACAAATGAGGCGGCCATGACGTTTTGTCCGTCCCCCGGGCATCCGTTCACTGCTACCGCTCACCCGAATACAACTCCCTCATCCGGGCAACCTCATCGCCGATCTCATCCCGCAACGCCTCGGGCGCGAGCACGTGCACGTCGGCGCCGAATTGCAGGATCATCATCTTGACCTCTCGAAAATCGGCCACCGGGAAAGGAGAGCTCGATGCCGCCGTCCGGCGTTTCCCGGACCTCCTGTTCCGGGTGCCAGAGCTGTTCGCGGACCCAGCGGGCGCGGAAGGGGTTGAAGCGCAAGGTGACGGGAATGGAGGCCGGCGCCCTGGAAGATGCCGAAGGCGCCTTCGAGCTGAAGCGCCCATTGTTCGCGAGGCCGCACGTCGAAGGTCCCGGGCAGGGTTTCCAGACTGTCGATTCGGGAAAGATAGAACTTGCGCCAGTCATCGCGCAGGCGGCAGTAGGCGATAAGGACCCAGGAGGCCATATAGTGCTGCAGATGGTGGGGTTCGACGATACGCCGCGTGTTAGCGCAAGACCCCGGAGAGTGGTATCCGATCTCGATCGCGCGGCGTTGGATAAGCGCTTCGGCCACCGTCCTGAAGATCTTGTCAGGCGCGGGACTAAATCCATGCCAGGAGGCGGAAAAGGATTCTTCCAGGCGGGCCTCGTCCATTCCAAGGGCGGCGGCGGCGTCCTGGAACTTTCGGCTGAAGCCGCGAAACGCCTCGCTGATAAATCCTCCGGCGCTATGGGAGAGCAGGCGGCGCGCGACCAGCACAGCCAGTATCTCCTCCTGGGTGGCGGGCAGGCGGGGAAGATCGAAACCCTCCTCGGTGTAATAGTAGCCCCTGCGCGAGTGGTCATAGTCTATGGGCGCCCGCATCCGGTCGCGCAGGAAGATGATATCGCGCTGGGCGGTCTTGTGGGATATTTCAAATCGTTCAGCAAGATGGGATGCGTTGGGAAACCGCTTTTGCTTCAAACGGCCGTCGAACCAGAAGAATCGCTCGATCTGTGGTAATACAGCCATGACTGCCGCCTTATCCGAAGGGGCGCGTTCTCCTGGCGACCCTACGGCGCTTGCCAGCTTCGTATGCGTGCCATGCTATCCTGCCTCGAGATGAGCAAACCCGAGGAAACGGAGAAAATCTTAGACAGGATTTACAGGATCAACAGGATTAATGCAAACGGCTATTTCCAGGTCCTGAGAACTCTATTGATCTTCCGCGGTGTTCAAGGCCGGTCCCCGCTACGCCGCTGAACGCTCGCATTTTCGCGGGACGCCAGGCGCCTGGCGGTATAGAAAACCACTGAGGATATTAGAATGGCGATAAAGGCCACCGTGAATGCGAGCGATTTGCCGCTCCACAAACTTTCAAACCAACGTCTTAGCTCGTCGGCAATAACATTTGCGGTCCCGCCGTAAAGTTGCAGTCCCCGCAGGTACTGTTTGGAATCTTCAGGCAAAACCGGATAAACGGACCCGCCTTCATCTTCGTATCCAAGGACGCTTGCCGAGCGATCTCCAGATGACTCATAAAGCAGGACAGCACTGCCCAGGCCGGCCAGCAAAATCATGCCGCTGAGGAAATAAAGAACTGAGTGCAGATTTGTGGTTCTCCATTCCATGGGGAGACTGCAATGAGCTTGCGAGCTTAGCTACGAGAACGACAAAGGGTCGTGGTTTTCTCAACTACCCGCTGCTAAAGCCCTTTGATATGCTTGTGAAGTTCGACTGTGTTCAGGATTCGCATACGGTCGCGTTCCTTCCTGATCTCCTCGAGTTCCTCCCAGAGGATGAGCAGGCCGGGATCGTCGTATCGAGCGCCAGCGCGCCAGGCCTCGATCAGACTGCGGTATATGTAGATCATCCTGCTGACGAGGTCCACCGGGTATTCACGTCCCTGGACTTTGAGCGTGTGAAGCCCCAGGTCCATGTACTTCCACAACTCTTCGCCGGATATAACGAAGGCGACGTTGGGATTTCGGCGGATACGCTCGTTGATGGACTCGATCTCTTCAGGCTTTTTCCCTCTTTGACCAAGGACCTTTCGCCTCTGCTCATCGGTCAGCAGACAGAGCCGAAAACAGCTTCCCGACCGGTCGGGCCATCCTTCGAATTCGATAATTTCGTTGCCGTCTTCATCCCGGCAGCGTGCGTTGAATATAGGAATCGCTGATCAGTTCGTGAAACGAGCAGTTCCCTACCCCGCCCACGCACCGGTTGCCGTGGATCAGGACTTCGGCGGCCACTCCGAGGGAGTCCGCGGCGCTTTTGAAACCGGAGAGCTGTTCGACGGTTTTGATCTCGGTGCTTGCAACTACTTGGGTGGCGCCGTAGCCAACGTACTCGGCTATCTGCTCCCGCGTCTGGATATTGCACCCCACACTGGCGTGAATCACCAGTTCGGGGAAGTTGTCGCGAGCCATCTGCATGACGAACGGGGTCTTTACTATGATGCCCTCGGCCCCCCATGAGGCATATTTCGCGATTTTTCCGAGAAGGACCATTGCCTTCTCTCGAGGGACCTCCGCGTTGATGGCAATCCGCACCTTCCCACCGAATCGGTTTGCGATCCGGATAGCCTCCCGAATCTGTGAATCTTCCAGTTCCCAGGCGCTTTTCCTGCGGCTAAACCCCTTGGATCCCACGTAGACGGCATCGGCGCCCTTCTCGAAAACGGCTTCCACCATTTCAAGACTTCCGCCGGGCGCCAGTAGTTCGTTCACGAATTTCTCCTTGCCAGAAAGAAAGACTTCAATCACCATGAATACAGTGATTCCCTTTTTACTTGACTTTTTAGCATAGCTCGTTGACTTCGAATTTGCAAGCAAAAGAGTAATCCAAAAGATTTATAGAGATGAGGTTTTCTCTACTGACGCGCGTGCGTCAATCCACGCCGGCGGCGGGCAATCCGTCTATTACCGGGCAGTGAGCGCGGGGAAAGGCGTATGAAGGAAGAAATATCCCCCCGGTTCGAACCTCCCCATCCTTTGAAATGTTATTCCAAAGTCTGAATTAACCCGTGTTCATCTGCGATTCAAATCTTCGCATACTTCAGGTAAACGAAGCTTCTTCCACGCTTTTTAAAGACAATGGCGGACCGGTGGTTGGAAAACTATGCCATGAAATGTTTGCCGGTGGACGCGGCGAGGATGAAAAGAAGAATCTCGAACAGGCGCTGGCCCTGCGTTCCGATGAACTGCTCAGGACGCAGCGCAGACTCGATGAACTGTTCGATTTTCCCCGCGAATTGGGGACAAAGGCTGCTTTGCACGAGCTTGTGGATTTTCTGATCGAGTTTGCCGTCAAACTTCTTCCCGGTTCGGAGCCTGCTTTTTTGCTCCTGGACTCCTCATGCGAGCAATTGCTGCGCCTGGAGGATTGCGAGCCCAAGTCTGTCCGGGAGCTCCTGCAGATTTTGCAGAAGCTGGAGGCATGCGGCCCTTGGCCCGGAACTGGTTCATCAGATCAAAAAGCACAGAGTCGGGGACCTCATCGGTCCCTCAGACAAATCCCCCATATGTTCTATTCTAGTGTAGCATTCCTTAAGTCCATCGATATTATGCAACCAACGGCTTGCCCGTGTAGGTCCAGTTGAATGGCGCCGCGTTGGTCTCATTGTAGCGTTTTATGTACAGCATGGTCTGATTGACCAGTTCCTGTTTGCTTTGCCAGATACCGCCGCGAACGACATCGCGGGTGAAAATGCTGAACCATATCTCAATCTGATTCAGCCAGGAAGCGTAAGTGGGCGTGAAGTGGAGTGTGAGCCTTTTGCGTTTTGATGCCCACTCCATCACCTTCTGATGTTTGTGAGCGCTGTAATTGTCTACGATTACATGAAGTTCCTTATGGGGGTATTTTCGGTAGAGATGTTTCAAGAAGCCAAGGAACTCAGCATGTGTGTGGGAATCGACACATCGTCCCTCTATGAGCCCTTGGTGGACAAGCAGTGCAGCCAACAAGCAGGTTGTACCATGCCTGGTATAAGTATGGGTTTGCCGCCTTGCTCGATATGGTCCCATAGGTAACATGGGTTGGGTCCGGTCAAGCGCCTGGATTTGCGATTTCTCATCCACTGAAATCACAAGGGCGTTTTCTGGAGGGCTGAGGTAAAGGGCAAGGATATCTGCTTGCTTGGGTTCAAATTCCGGGTCAGGGCTCTTCCCGCACCATTGGTCGATTTTGTGCGGTTTAAGCGTAGCTTCGTTGAGAATACGAAAAACTGTTGTCCTTGACAGACCGCAGGCGTCTGCAAGCTTTGTCGTGGTCCACTGGTTGCTGGCGTCGTCAGGTTTTGTACAGGCCAGAGCCATCACGTGAATACGTTCCTCAGGGGTGATAATTTGAGGTCTGCCTTTTGGGGGATATCCTTAAGGCCTTTAATGCCTTGCTGGACAAAGCGCTTTCGCCATTTCAAGCAGCTTTGCCAACTCAGGCCCGTCTTGGATTCCATATCCTTGAGACCCATACCAGCGGCAGCGCACAAAACGACCTGAGCCCTTTTGGCAAGCCGCTGTTCAGTTCTTCCGGCTGTAGTCCACATTATGAGAGTAGAACGTTGTTCATCGGTCAGTTCAATACTTGAAGGTTTTCTCATTTGCGCCCCCCTTTAGGAGGCACATTATATAGATTTATTTATGGAATGCAACACTAGTGTCCATCCGGAAACCTCGGATAAGACACTGGCGGTTTCCAATTCGGAAAGTAGGCATTTTTTGTCCTGCCAAGGAAATCAAGGGCTTGCGCGGAGGCGTACTCCAGTACGCCGCACAAGAAAACCCGAAGATTGACGCCGTCAGGGCGGAAAAGGACCCTTTCCGGATGGAAACTATTCTAAGAATCGCCGCCGGCGCCGACCCTGCCTGGTTGGCTATCCCGCTGTTTTCCCCTCAGGAATTTCGTAATTCACGAGACCGAAGTCAAAAATCTGAAACCACGTGACGCTGAACGCTGCGGATATGGCAACATTATCGGCCAGAGCAAGAGCATGCAGGAAATCTTAAGGGTCGGGTCCGCCGTGGGGGGAGCGGGGTTCTCGTCGGGGCAAAGCGACGATCTTTTTAAATACCGCATATATATAGAGGAATCGGGCCGCATATCGGCGACCTCCTTGATGAATATTATAAATGGGTTTGGTAAATTACTGCAAATTCATTCGTCAGCCCTGAAACACCGGTTTAACGCTTGCAATTTTATGATTTCAGCGCTATTCATGTCTGGTCCTGCTGCTCTCTCATCCTGACCGCCCACTCCCTTCATGCGCAGGGCGCCCCGGGGAGGCGCGTTGTTTTCAGCCCCTCAACGGCCAATTCGTTTGACGACACGGCGCAACGGGAAAGGCTGCTGATTCAGGGTAACCGTTCGGAGGCTAATGATTAGATCAAACGCTGAAGAGCACCTGTCTTATCGGTGATTTTTTTGTGGTTCAGAGTCAATCCTTATTACTCTCGGATTGAACACACGCCCTGCCGGGAATCAATTGGGGATTTCAAATACGACTATTACCGTGAATATAGAATGAGAGGAGGTGGTCAAGGGACTGCAATTTCCCATTTTGAGTTCTGGCTCTTTTCCGGGAGAATGATTGTTGTGCGGAGGGTCTTTCTCATCGGGACAAATCACGCGAGCCAGGCTGGTTGCTAAACCAAGTGGTGGCGTAGACGAAACATCATCGCTTCGTGAACTCAGAAACAGAGGGCTGCCACGAACAAGGGAGGTAAGAGATGCCAGAAAAACGAGATATCGAAATAAAGAGCCGGGCCGACACCATAGGTCTGATGGATTTGGACGTCAGGCCCTTCCCGGTCACCCCGCCGCCTTCCTACGATCAGGTAAAACCGATTTACGAAAGAAGGAAGGCGCTGGAGTTCTGTGATTGGGCCGAGAACAATTTGAGATTCGAAAAAAGATACGGGAAAGATGAGGCCCTGGCGGGATTCAGGGTTCTGGATATCGGCCTCTACAGGCTGGGCCACAAGTTCTGCGCCTCTTTGTTCGGCGAAGCCGGGGCCGAGGTCGTTTCGATCGAACCGCCCAGCGGCGATCCCTTGCGGAAGCTGACGCCGTTCGGCCGCGAAGAGTACCTGCTGCAAAATCAGATATCCGGCGAAAAGTGCGGTATGGAATTCGTCAACGAGACGGTAAACACCCACTGCGTAACGCTCGATGTCGAGACTGAGGAAGGCCGGGAGATTTTCAAGAAAATGGCCGCCAACGTCGACGTTTTGATCGACGGGATGCCCCCCGGTTACATGGATGGGCTGGGCATCGGATACCGGCAGCTCAAGGAAGCCAACCCCAAGATGGTCTACGTCTGGATTGGAATGCTCGGCCAGTGGGGTCCCTGGAAGGACAAGCAGTCCAAGTTCGGCCAGTGGATGCTGGAGCCCTTCGCCAGCGCTGCCAACTCCTGGATCCACAACACCGGATTGGCCCAGGACCTGCTTCCCCGCGGCAAGGGCGGCGATCCGACCCGCTCGGGCATCTGGCTTGCCGACTATGTCGCCGGCGCCCAGGGATTCGTCAACGCCAACGCGGCCCTTTACTGGAGAGACGAGCTCGGCGGAACGGGCCAGATGATCGAGGTCACCGGGCGCCGAAGCTTTGATGGATATCATCGACTTCGATATCACCTGGTACGGTTTCAATGCCAGCATCAAAGCCCGATCCGGCGGCTGGGACCCCAACCTCAACCAGTATGCCTGGAACCCCTGTAAAGACGGCTACATGATGATCGGCGGCCAGACCGACAAGCTCTGGTACAACATCGGCTTTTGCCTGGAGCGTGAGTACACGCAGTTCGGCCGGCTGATCCACGAAGACCCGTTCCTCAAGGAGATGGGGGCCAGGAACGCCCTGCACGCCCTGATCAAGACCTACACCCTGACCACCCGGTGGCTGAGGGACACCAACCGGGTCGAGGCCGAAACCAAGCTGCTCGAGTACCAGCTTGCGGCCGGACCGGTTCTGTACATCGACGAGGTCTGCGAGTTCCCCCACTTCAAATACCGTCCATGGATCTACGTACATGAGACCGACTACGGCCCGCTGCTGATCGCTTCGAGTCCGGCGTCCTACCAGGTCCGAGCTCCGTTCAGGTGCAAGTGGATGGGCAGAGATCTGGGGTTTGACAACTACGAAATCTACCTGAAATGGACTGGAATGACCCAGACCACGGTGAATGCAATGAAACAGAAGGGGGTGATATAATGGCAAAAGACCCAAGAGTAACACGCATAGAAGACCTGCCAGGCCCCAAGAGCAAAGGTGAAATGGACGAGTTCAAGATGCCCTACGAGGAGTACTGCAAGAAACTCTTCGATGTGGGCAATGAACACACCAAGCCCACGGCGCTTAAAGGCATCCGCTGGCTGAGCTGCACCATGTACATCTTCACGCCCCACTCGGTGGCCAACCTGGCCGAACTGGGCGCGGAGTGCATCAAGATCGAGATGCCGAGGATGGGTGACGCCATGCGGCACACCTCACCTTTCAACGAGGCATATCTCTATCCGCTCCACGATACTCGCCCCATGACCGGCACCGGCCTGGGATTCACCAACGCCAACCCCAACAAGTACTTTCTCACCATGGACTATCACGTCCCCGAGATGGTGGATGTCTTTTACGGGCTGGTGAAAAAATCCGACGGGCTTACCGAACTTTACCGGCCGGGGACCTTGGACAAGTGGAAAATGAGCTACCGCTACCTGAGTGAAATCAACCCCAGGTTCATCTATGTCTGGGGCGGCGGTTTCGGCTACGGACCAAAGATTTTCGGCGGTTCTTACGACATCCTGGGGCAGGCCCACGCCGGACTCGCTTCGATAACCGGCATGCACGAGTACATGGGCGGCCATTGCACCAAATGCACCAACTGGATCATCGACTGGCAGTCGGGCAACTTGATTACCTGCTCGATTCTGGCGGCCATTCACCATCGCAGGAAAACGGGGCTGGGCACCATGATAGAATTCTCCCAGGTGCAGGTCCCAACCCGGATGCTGGGCCATACCACGACGATGTACGGCAAGTTCGGCATCGTGCGCCAGCGCTGGGGCAACTGGGATACCCAACTGGCCGCGCACGGCATTATTTTGTGCGGCAAGTCCGATTTTCCCGATGCCGAAAATCCCCAGGACAAATTTGACGCCAGGTACGTCATGGTCAGCGCATTCCAGGATGCGGACTTCAAGGAGCTTTGCGCCATTACCGGCATGAATAACCTTTACGACAAGTACAAGGCCCATAAGGACCGGGTCGAAGGTGAAGCTCAGGTTGAAATCTACACCGCCCTGGAAAGATGGGCCGCAGACAAGAGCAGGTCCCAGGTCGCCAAGATACTCTCCGATGCGGGCCTTTTGGCCGAACCGGTTCGCAACGACCGCGAGGTTTACGAGAGCCCGCACTACAGGGAAAGAGGCACAGTCCGCTGGCTCGACGATCCTCTGTTCGGCGATATGCTGCTCCACAGCGGCTACAGCACCGGGTTGATGGAGAAAACCCCGCGCAGGACCAACTGGCACTGGAGACCGGTTGGCGCCGATAACCAGAAGATCTACCGCGATATGCTCGGCGTTCCGCTGACCAAGATCGAAGAATGGTATAAAAAGGCCTACATTTAAGAGGAGGCGCCCGTGTGTGATATCATTTGGTGCAAGAAGGACAAGGGTGGAAAACCGTGTGACACCATTAACTACCTGGACCCATACTGCTTTTGGAACTGGGAAGGCACAATCAACTGCGCCGAATGCGGTACGGTCTATTACATCCACATGATTCAGGGTTTTATGTATAAGGGGCCGGAAGAACGACCCGGAGAAAAGCCGGACACCTCGCCCCTTTACGCTGACAAGCCTTATGATGGTTATTCCAACTACAGACCGGGTGTGGAGGGCCGGACCAGGCCTTACGAGTGCAAGCCCAGGGCTCAATTGCTGGGTGTTGCCGACATGGTCAAGTTCAGCATCCGTGGCCGCCCCGTGCGCGGATGGCGTCCACAACCGCCTTCCGCCGGTTTGGCCGGAAGCTTCGGTTTCAACTGGGATATTCAGAAGCTGTCGCCCGAGGTCTGGGAGGAGTATCAGAAGAAG
>CAVSIN010000011.1:0-344452 GCA_963727975.1 uncultured delta proteobacterium
CTCACCGTCATTTCGATCACGTTATCGGGATAGGGCCTGTAGCCGAATAGATTTCTTCCCCGGCAAAGTCCCTGGATAAGCGTATTGGGCATAGCTTTGCGGACCAGGCGCAGTTTCTCGAACGGATTTATCTGCTTTTTCATCAGGTCCAGATGAACATTGGCTCCGCCGAATATCTCAAAACCGAAGTATCCGCTCGCGTCTCGATAGGGAGCGACCTTCAGGGTCGTCTGCGGCATGATCCGGCACTTGAAATCCGACTGCGAAACATCTCGTTCGTTATTGGTGAGAAAAACCCCCGGAGCATTGCGCGGGAAATCGAAGGATTTCGCCGGCCGACATATGTGGTGAGACTCTTTGTCGCTCAGGCATCCGCTCAAACTCCAATCAGCCCTGATGAAAGCTGCAAGTTATATCAAAAGCAGGACCCCTTAGCCTTCCGAGTAGGGGTTGAAGCCGCAGGCATTTATTTCAGCCACCAGGACGGCCAGTTTGCCTATCGGCGGGACTTCCTCCTGGTAGTTCAAAAGTTGCGGATGGCTCTCTATATACGAGGTGTCGAAATTCTGGTTCATGAAATCAGGGTCTGTCACTATTTGTTTGTAATAAGGTATCGTAGTCTTCACGCCTGCTATAAGAAAGCCGTCGAGACATCTGCGCAGCCGGTCGACGGCTTCTCTCCATGTGTGGCCGTAAACGGTGAGTTTGCATAGCATCGAGTCGTAGAAGCGGGGGATTTCGTAACCCTGGTAGACTGCGCCGTCGATACGTACGCCGTGGCCGCCGGGCGATTGGTATATCTGCGATCAACCCCGGGTCGGGCATGAAATTGTTCTTGGGGTCCTCCGCCGTTATCCTCAACTCGATGGCGGTCCCCCTGAAGAAGATGTCTTTCTGGGCTACTGAAAGGGGTTGGCCCGCCGCGACCTGAAGCTGCTCCCGCACGATATCTATTCCCGTCACCATCTCTGTGACCGTGTGCTCTACCTGGATCCTGGTGTTGACCTCCAGGAAATAATAGTTGTCGTCCCGATCCAGAAGAAATTCGACTGTGCCGGCGCTCAGATAATTTGAAGCGCGGGCGGCCTGCACGGCCGTGTCGCAGATTTTGTCGGAAAGTTTTTCAGGCAGAAAGGCCGGCGCCATTTCGATCATCTTCTGGTGACGCCTCTGGATCGAGCAGTTTCTTGTCCCCAGATGAATGACGGCGCCCCGCCCGTCGGCAAGAATCTGAACTTCTATGTGCCGGGGGTTGGTAAGGCCTTTTTCCAGGTAAACCTCATCGTTGCCGAACGCCATTTTGGCTTCCGAACGCCCAAGCTCGATGAATCTCAGCAACTCGTCCATGTTTCGGGCGACGCGAATTCCGCGCCCCCCGCCCCCTGCAACCGCTTTGACCATTATCGGGAAACGGCAGCTTTGGCCGAAGGCCGTTGCGATCTCTTTTCCTTCCTCGCCCGCCGGAAGCACCTGCGTTCCGGGGATCACCGGGATTCCTGCTTGCGCCATGACCCGGCGGGCTATCACCTTGCTGCCCATATCGATGATGACCTGCGGGGGCGGGCCGACAAAAACGAGACCGGCCTCGGTGCACTGCTTGGGAAAAGCGGGATTTTCGGCCAGAAAACCGTAGCCGGGGTGTATCGCTTCAGCCTGACTGCTCTGGGCCGCCTGTATGATGCGCTCGATGTTGAGGTAGTCGCGCCTGGGGCCGCTTCCGATACAAACGGCCTCATCGGCGCGCATGATGTGCATCGCCGTCTTGTCCGTCTCTTCGTAGACGGCCACAGTCTTTATTCCAAGCTCCTGGGCCGAGCGCATTATGCGGATGGCGATCTCGCCCCTGTTTGCAACGAGTAACTTTTTGAACATCTCTGGGCTCGCTTTCGGGAAACGGTCACCTTCAGGTTCCTCTCCGGATCGGGAACATCGCTTATTGTATTCACTTCAAGGAGGGAGGAGGAAAAAGGACTTACCGGACGTCGAGGGACCCGGACGGGAGCCGGCTAATTGGAGATGCCCGCACGTTTTGCCACGCGGCGCGCTCGATCCCTCTGGTGCGTGTTTTCCCTGTCCATGAGGTTGCATTTGAAAGGCTTTATTATGGCGTTAGCGTCCCATTTAGGCCTGTCGTCGTCCCTTAGCAGGTCTTTGATGCTCGGCCAACTCATCTCGCTGTAGAACTCACAGGAATTGCCTTCATTAAAAAATTCACAATGTTGTTCACTGACATACTTTTCGTACTTTTTACAGTATTTGATTTTCATCTTGTCCCCCTGGCCTGGTTGGAAGCCCGGCCACCCTGCGGGTAGAGTTGCACAACCGAGTAAGTATAAGCGAAATTGAGCGCTTGTGAAAGAAGAAAATAAGTCGTGTGAATTTTTGCGCATTGCCAAATCCCGCCCGAAGAAAACCGGCGGACCAGGATGGAGACATATCAGGGATTGAGCTAGTTTCCGAGCCGGAAAGGGTCCTTTTCCGCCCCCGGATCAGGTCCGGGGCTGGCTCTGGCGGGCGGCTGGGCCGCAGCCGGGGTAGCCACTCAAGCCTTCGGCAGCGGCGCAGGCAGGATCTCTAAGCTCCGCCCGTTCGACAGGCCCAGGGCAAGCTTGGCGGCGACGATGTACGCCTCCGCGCTAAAATCCCCCCTGCCCCAGCAGTGTCCGGTTAGGTTTTTGCTAGCCGGGAGCTTGTCCCTTGTTCTTTGAAATCTTGAAAGCTTCCACTGGCAACCTTGATGCCCTGAAGCTCGTTACGAATTTGGGTCCTGAGTTGTCTGACTCTCTTGATGCTGACTCTTTCCCCGAAATGGTTCTGGCAATAAATTGCAAGGAGAAGGTAAGTTATTAATCCGGCAAGGATTTGCATCGTGAGGCCGTATCGGCTCCTTGCAATAATGTGATAGACCTTTAGATGACGCTTCCACCATCCGAAGAACTTCTCAATGAGCCAGCGCTCTTTGTAAATTGTTGCAATTTGTTCAGCGGAAAGGTCATGGCGACTCGTGGCAATCCAAAATTGCTTGTCATCAACTCGGTATCCGATGATCCTTATGGGATTCTCGGTCTGGTTGACGCCCTTCGTGCCGATCAAGACCACTGCGTCATAGAAGACATTGCTTCCCGCTGTGAGAGGATTGGACCTGATGATCGTTTTTCGGGTGTTTTCGCGAATGCGACAGACAAAATGTTTGCCCTCGGCCAACCAGCAATCAAAATCTTTATGGCGTTGATAATTTCTATCCATAACTCCTGTCTGGCCAGGGGAGAGCAGCGGGCTGACAAAGGGGCGTTCATCGACCTTGCCGTTTGTTAAGACTACCTCCTTTGGGATAGAACGATTAAGGTCGAAGGCCATGTGTACCTTGGCTTTTGTTGCCTGGTCCGAGTAATCGGCCCAGTGCATAGAGAGCACTGTTTCAATGTATGAGCCGTCGATGGCGATCAGTTCACCCCAATCTGCATGAGCTTTGGGTATGACGTTGGTGGCTTCAGCCTGGAGGTGTCTGAAAACATAGAACATTTGCTCAAGCCCTCGGGTATTGATCGCCTCGAAAAAGGAGCTTTTCTTTATCCCCTGGGGAGGAGATATTGCCCGTCGAGCGAAATCGTCCTCTTCAAGAAACTGAAGCAGATCGCGCCCGGATTTATGCTCCTCAAGGTGGAAGGCAACGAGGGCTTTGAGTTGATGCATGAATTCCATCTGCAATGGCCTGTAGCCCCTCGATTCCAAAAGAGGAATAGAGGATTGGAGTCTTTCAATTGGGTTAAAAAGATCATCGAACGACGGCGGCTCTTGGTTCAGAAAGAAGGAACGCGGCATCTTCGTAACCTCCTCAAATTATTGGATTTTACGAAGAGGCGCCGCCGCGCAGCTTTATTGAATTGTCAAGAGAAAAATCATTCGAAGATCCCAATTTCGTTAATTTTTTCAAAATAATGCATATGCAAATACCTAACCGGACACTGCTGCCCCTGCCCCCCTTTTGTTTGGACCGGAGAGAGGGGTAACAGGTGTCCGAGGACATAGGTAACACTTTTTGAGTTAAAAGCACTGTTTCGTTCCATTGTTCCTTGAAAATTGTTACTTTTTGCTTGCCTGCCCGGAGGATAGGGCTCTTGCTGGAGAGCAACCCGAGCGCCGAGGCAGGGGGATGACGGAGGGGCAGGACGTAGTGCCTGCTCCTTTTCCCTCTGCCCCTTTTGATTCCCCCAATGCGTTAAACTCCGGGGGTTTGGGGGCGGAGCCCCCAAAGATGATCGCATGTTAAAGCTGTTCATGGTTGTCTCTTAAATCGACGTGACCTATTTTTTGGTCACAGAAATAAAGATCCCTTACTCCATCAACCACCGTTGGTCGAAAAGCGATCCTTTCACCGTAGAAAGCTTTGCTGATTCGAAACTCCCGGCCTTTATAGCTAATCCTGCCCCCATCTTGGACTTTTCTAACATGATCGGAAGGTCCGTACTCGACGGAGGGCAGCTTTTCGGAGAAGGATCGTGAACTTATGCCATATCGGCTTGCCGGAACCTCCATGTCCAATGATTCATGGGGTCTATCCGCATTATATAAGGCTCTCCATCGGTCAAAACGTTTCTGGCATTCGTTCAAGTCAAGGCTGCCGCAGTATTGCACAACCTCGGCCTTTAGGCTTCGATGGAAGCGCTCTATTTTCCCACGGGTTTGCGGGTGGAAAGAACGGGCATAAGGCACTTGGATTCCCATCCGTATAAGCCACACAGTCAAACGGGTAAAGCGGCCGACCTCGTCTCCCCAGGGCGGACCGTTGTCGCAAAGGATAGCCTTTGGCAGCCCGTAGGTCCTGAAGACCTCTGCAAGGGCGCTTTGCACGGTAACGCGGGTTTCGTTATTGCA
The DNA here is from genome assembly GCA_963727975.1 of uncultured delta proteobacterium. Taxonomy (GTDB): domain Bacteria; phylum Desulfobacterota; class Syntrophobacteria; order Syntrophobacterales; family Syntrophobacteraceae; genus SbD1. Next base: position 4,876 of record CAVSIN010000011.1, read on the forward strand.
CGCATTGATGCAAATCGAATACCTCGAATGGTCATCGAGGATAGTCAATGGATGACACCTTCCCTGGGCAGCTTGAAAGTGACCCTTAAAATCCATCTGCCAAAGGTCATTAGGGGCGGCCGCTTCAAAAGATTTCCATTTCTTGTGCTTGGCTGATTCCTGCGGATCGATGAGGCCCTTTCGTTTGAGAATGGAGTTGATCGTACTTGCGGCCGGAACAGGATCAAAACCAAAACGTGCAAGCAGAACGCGAAATCTTTCGGCCTCCCCAGGCTGGAAACGTTTTCCTTATTTCAAAGATCGCCTCTTGGCTATCAAGAGGTGTGGCATTGGGGCTGTAAAAGGGCTTTCGGGATTTCTCAAGGAGTCCTGATTCACCTTCGGCAGCGTAGCGGTTAATCCATTTATAAGCGGTCTTGCGGCTGATTCCAAATCGCCGGCAAAGCTCAGATACGCCGCTATGCTCGGAGATTGCCAGTGCTACAAATTCCTTTTTTACAGACATGAGCGATTCCACCTTCCAAGGCATATCGTCCTCCGCTTTCAATTCGATATGCCTATTAAATTAAGATGTTACCCATGTCCTCATACGAGTGTTACCTATGTCCCCGGTCTATACACCTTTAGGAAAGGGGGGACAAGTTGAGTGTGGCATTGCAGGACCCCCTGCCCCCCTTTAGGAAAGGGGGGCTCCCTTCGAAAGGCTCAGGGCAAGTTCTTTCCTTGCCAAGACTAAAAATGCCTCGTTGCCGAATTGGAAACTGCCAGTCTCTTATCCGAGGTTTCCGGATGGAAACGAGCTAATGTTTTCTACCGGATTTTCCGATTATATAAGCAGGCACGGACAGATATCCGGGCGGGCCCGGTAAGACGCAGGACGCGCCGTGCGCCTGGATCGGCGGAGTTCAGAAGGGAGGAGCGCAATGTCTTTTGAGGCCAGACGGCATATCCGGTATAAGATGAGGGATGGAATGTTAGCGGCATTGCCTGTGCCTGGCACTCTCAAGGTCATTGTCGGGCAAATCATGAATATGTCCGAAAACGGGTTGGCGATCAGGCATAAAGATCGAATAGCAATGAAGCTGAACAAAGCCGAACTTGTCCTGATGGGCCATGAGCGTCCGGACGATCCGATGTTGGAGATTCCCGCCAGATTGGTTTACGAGAAGAACCTCGGGGAAGGTTACCGGTCCGGTTTTCAATTTGGAGAGTTATCACAGGGTCAGACGTCCCAACTCGCCTCTTTCATTCAGTCAAACGTCGAGCCGTGAGGACGGAGGACGGAAGGAAGTTGCTTCTCGCTCGCGTACGGGCGCCGGCATAGTCCATTTTTGCTTCCTGCTCCCTGCTCCTTACTCCCTGCTCCCCGCATCTCGTCCCGGCTTATCTTCCCGCCATTGCCCCGGATTCTTGCGGGCTTGTTTTTGCTTTACATCGAAAAGCCAAACCAGTTATAAGGTTTTTTCCTGCAGGCCAGTAGCTCTAACGGTTAGAGCACCGGACTCCAAATCCGGGGGTTGGGGGTTCGAATCCCTCCTGGCCTGCCAGGAATATAAAGTGGTTAGCCGGAAAGCGGTTTGCCTGTCTAAAGTCCCTGTCCATGTCCTGTCCATTAATTCAGGGTGAAACGATTTTTAGCCCCCTCGCTGTGTCCAATTTTGAACAATTCATGAGCGGCCCGCGCTCTCTGCCGGAGAACCTGTCAAAATCCGTCATTCAAAGATGCTTCCCGGATCGGTACGGAAACCTGACAAAACCTGACATTTAGGGCGAGTGCAGGAAATCGCCGTATGGGGCAGAGCATGGCCTGACAGTTGTCACTCTCGCGCGTGCGCGTATTTGGTCCAACCATGACACCATAAGACACTCTTAAAAAGAAGAAGTTGTCACCCTCGCGTTAGAGCATTGTTCCTCTTGTTCCTGGAACTGGACTTGTTCTCACCCGGCTTTGCTCTTATTTCTCACACAGGAAGCGCCAGGATGCCCTACAATCGGTTTTCTCAGGGTGGGCCATACCCGACCTCTCGTTTGCGCACGGCCCTCTGTCAGGGCACAAAAATTTCTTGCGAAACCGAAATATTGCTGTAATATGTTTCCGCACCAGATTCACCTGCTTTGCCCTTTTTCTTCATCATAGTTCAACGGCCTACTTCTATCCTGCACTGCCTCTCATCCAGGGAGCAAACAATGTCTCTCCGGGATTTGAATTGGCGCAAAGGCTTTTTCCGATTGTGGCTTCTGGCCTCTTTCATTTGGGTGATTGTTTTGGAATGATTGGAGTTTATCCGTCCGCTATTAGTTACATTGAGAGCCAGAGGGCAGTGCAAGAGGTCGATCACTGTAAGGAGGAAGCCAAGATTGAGCAGCATCGGAGACAATCTCAACCACAGATCAAAGTAGAGGCTGACGTAGGAGGAAAAACAGCGCCGCCTGACGATGAAATAGACCCTTCAAAAGTGCAATGGGACGATGAAATAACGCCTGATCCGGGGTCAATTCGAATTCCCGTCGATAAATTTACCGGAGAAAAACTAAGAGATCGCGAATTTCTAGACAGGCCAAAGGACGGAATTGAATATATTCGGCCTGGAAGATGCTACGATCTCAACCGCGTCGCAAAATTCAAAGAAAGCAGGAAACAGAACCTACTGTTCTATTCAGAAATGACCTTATTGCCTCCGGCTCGGGTTTTTGCGGGGTAGGCAAACACAATCATAAAATGGCCATAAATCTAGTGACTTACATAGGGTGGCCAAATTTGTCGTGTGCCTACGCGTGAGAGGGTGCCGATTGAATATCCATGACGGCCTTAGGCATTGGAATCTCTAGGGATTTAAGTGTTCGGACAAGCTCGGATGATGGCTCGTTGCGTTGAAAGAATTGATTTTTTCGGGTGTGAAACTCGGTCGCCTGGAGCGTGGAAAGTGTCCTCCGGATGTTCGGCCAGGACTGCTTGCATCTGAGTTCGGCGACTCTTTTCGATGAGAAGCGAGAAGACACAAAGCTTCACGTGAGCTTCGATGCGTTTGGGCAGCCAGTGGTACATCGGCTCCATCTTGATCCGCGTGCTCTTAAGGGTCCTGAAGGCCCGCTCGATCACAAGGAGTCCCTTATAACCGGCGGCTGCATCTTCTACGGTTATGGTGTCATCATTGGTCTGGAGCACCCATTTGCCGTCATACTTTGACACCTGCTGGATTGTTTCACGGTCCAGTCGGATACGGCCCTGCTTATCGACCTTCAGGTAACGTTTGTACCTGCCGGATGCCAGAAGATCGATTGCCCATCTGGCAGTGGCATGATGATCCGGATGGCCTTTTAGTTCTTCGTCAAGCTCTTTGACAACTTGCTCCCTATGCTTTCGCTCCCTTTCAGCCTCGCGGGGATTGTGGCACAGGATATAACGGCGCCGGAGTTCTCCATCTCCTACGACTACTTCCTTTGCCTGGAGATTTTCGGCAATCGTTTTAAAACGGCCCGGCTTGGTGACTACCTCTTCCTTAATCTCTGAAACGCTGGCCATACGGGTAGCCAGAAGGTATTTTCCGCAGGCTCTGGCCAGTTCATCGCGGTTTGTGGCGGAGTTCATCCCGGAGTCGGCAACGAAGAGCGCCCGCCCAAGCTTCCATCCCCGGAGGTCTTCACGGACCTTCTTGACTGTATCAACATCGGAGGTGTTGCCGGGGAATACCCAACTCCTTACCGGCAGGCCTTCCCTGGTTACGGCTAGAGCGACCACGATCTGCGGACTCCATGTGCCGTTTTTGGAATGGCCGAACTTTCGAAAGCCCGATCCCGCTTCGGTGTCCTCGTCCTCTTCGTCAATAGAGAAGGAGGCGGTCGTTGTGTCATAGAAAATGACATCCACCACGAGGTTGAAAAGGTTCGCCACATGGAAAAAGACCGCATTCTCGACTTCGGCCACGTTCCAGTGCAGCAGGTCCATCGCCTCATACATCTGGTAGAGCTTTACCGTACCGCAAGAGGGCATGTATACCGAATGTAGCCAGCGATCCCATACGCCGAGTTTGGAGTCGGGCTCGCAGAGCCGGTTTGCAACCATGGCAAGAAGGGCTCTTTCGTGTAAAGGAGTGCCTCCGGATTCTTCCATAACTTTGCGCAATGCGGGGCCGATCTTCAGTCGCTCCCAAAGCGCCTCGACCACAAGAGGAACACCGAAATCAAAGGTCTGAATCAGCCGCACCTTTTCAGGGAGCGCGGGTGATTGCTCGCGGATGGGACCTGTAGCGGTTTCAGCAGAATCCAAAGGGTCATGAACCTCAACACCGCAGACCCTGGCAATCGAGCGGCAGAGCCTGACCAGATCGTCCCGGTCGAGTTCATCCGCTCGCCCGAAATTGTGGATGATCTCGGCGACCGGATTTCCCGTTTCGGAATGCCGGACGTTGTGGGCAAGCTGGTAGTACTCGACCACCGATCCATCTCTGTTTTTGCGTTTTGTAGTTCGTAGATACATGCCTACTCGATTAGCATGTACTACCCGATGGTGTCAAGAATAAAAATTGACCTCGTGTGCCTACACTTTTTGAACTTTTTCGAGGTTTGCGGGGCTGTAAACCCGCATGGAATCTAGGGCGCACTAGTAAAATCAGTGTCATATGTGCCCATCTGGCAAAAACCCGAGTCCGGCTTTAGTCCTGCTTCTTGGCGCGGGCTTTATGTGGGTATTTTCGGGTTTTGTTCCGAAACTAAACAGGTAGAGCAAGTTATGCAGGCGACTGACAAAAAATATAAAGAACACCATATTTTTAAGGAGCTGGACAGGTACATCAAATTCTACGAAAGCTTGGCCATGTCGGTTTTTGCCTTTTGCACGGTAGGCACTAAAGCTATCTGTAATGTTGATTCATATGTGTACTCTTCAATTCAGGGGACGCTCGAATCCATCCGCGTCATTCTTAAAATGGGAAGAATAAATGATGCATATGCGCTGCTCCGGAAATATCATGACTCAGCAATTATTAATATCTATTCAAATCTGTATCTAGAAAATAATTGTAGTGTTGAAAACGTCATAGTAAAACAAATTAATAATTGGATTCAAGGAATAGAAAAACTTCCCGAGTATAGAGTTATGGCACAATACATTAAACGTGATAATAAACTTGATATTATAAATAATCTTCTTAATAAAGACAAGAAGTATAATAAAATTAGAGATCGGTGTAACGATCACACCCACTACAATTTCTTTTACAATCTACTATTAAATGACAATAGGGTGTATGTGAAGGGTAGATTGATGGCGTTGAATACGCTTTGCGAAGATGTCAAAAATTTATTTATTCTTCATATGGCTTACGTATTTTATTTTAAAGAGCACTATATGTCGTCGAGCGATTATGTGGATTGTCTCGAATGTGGCATGACACCGCAGGACGGTTCACAGTATTGGGTAGCTCCATTTGTTCAAGAGATATTTGACGTGGTAATCAAAAAGGAGCGGCCTGATATCGCAGACGCTATAAAACAGCATTCGTGTATGAGTCTTTTATAGAGTGCTGTTCACTACCTCTAAACGGGAAAGTTCAAACGGGAAAGTTCATTTGTGGGGCGATAAATAACCGGACAAACCCCGGTAAATTGTCCAGTTATGAAAACCGCCCGAACACGCACAGCATGATGGAGTAAGGAGTTATTCAAATAGGTCAATATGGAGGAGTTGCTAAAAAGGCTACGGAGCTTTGCTGTAAATTGGCCCTATCTCCAAGGTCAGCTTGGGAAAAGGCTGTCCGCGAGATCTCCGAAAGTGCATCATCACAGGGAAAAGTTTGTCCGCGCGGTGCATATCTTGGTTTATGTGAAGAGGGCGCTGTGTCTGGAATACCAAGGGGAGACTACTGCAAAGCAAACAAGAATAAAGAGTACGCCCTGACAGCTCTGCGACTGCTAAAGCAAGACGACTCTCGATTTCCCGACGAGAAAAGACTCTGGCAAGCCGTGATGGAGGGCGAAGAGAAAAAAACAAGCCACCAACAACAAATGGACGTTGTGCTTTCTCTTTGGCGGGCGCGTCTTATAGCGGGTCAAAGATAACTGGGCAAAACTACGCATTGCCCATGTTTCAGAAACACCACCTGCTCAACGCCACCCAATCTGATACCCTCCAAGAGCCCATTTCCAGCGGAAAGGTCAAAAATTATTCTTTCTCGTTCATAATCCAGCCGGTAGTTCCACCAGATCACAGCACACTGGCACTACCTTCGGAAAAGAGCCCTCCCCAAGGTCATGATGTGCAACTCACATGTTTTGCAGCCGACCTCGCTCCGGGAATTTGCATATACGGCACGCATTAGTTGAAATTCAGTTTCGGCTCTTGATGCCTCCCCTGAGAAATGATTTCTGCCATAACTAACGAAGAGGCTTTAGGGCCTCATCAAACCTAGTCCGACCATCCATTATTTTTCTGATCCCTTCCTCGGCTCGCTCAACTGTGGGGAGATGTTCCCAAATCAAATGCGGTATTTCCCCTCGGAGCAGTCCTATCCGCAGAAAAATAGCGTTCAGTGTTTCTAGTACGCCGTCTCGCAGTTCGATGCAGAATTTTATCCACTGGAGTTCTCGCATAACCCATTGAAAATCTGCCATTTCATCTCGTAAGAGTCCTCTGATGTTGTATCCGATGGGTGCTGTCAGCCGACCGAACTGGATATTGAACTGCCTTTGGGTAGATTTGAAATCCTCACCTTGCCTTTGCTCCAAGAAAGAACTCATGAACGTTTGCTGCGATTGCTCAAGTAGGGGCAGACCTCTTCGAATTTTCTCAAGTGGACGTCGCCATTGAAAAGGGGGCACAAACTCGATAATTCGATTTGGATTGAGTTCAATGATCCTACCCTGTTTTTCCTCTCGACCAACTTCGGACGGGATGACCTGGAAAATCTTATGCCCTGCTCTCAGGAGCGAGCCAGTTGGGACATAATTAATCTGCGCACCCTCCAGTTGAGGTGGATTCTTTGATCGGTCCCAGGCTAATCTGAGCCAGAAGGAAATGCGACCCCAAAGGATCAGATTTTGCACGATCATTAGAAGACAATCGGTGACAGTCCTGTGCAGGTTTGGCTCATATGGGTTACCAGGTAAGCTCGTAACAAGTATCTCTTCTAGGTCATCCGTGCAGTTCTCGATCCGTAAAGGGATGATGCCATCACCTACATAATTTCTTCGGTTAAACTGTGCCCAGATTTTGTTTTTGGCATCCTCGGCGCACCACCATAGTTTGGCACCGCTTTCTGACAATGGATCACGATGGGTTTGCCAAAAAACCGTCTGCTGTTCTTCCCATTGGATGTTATTCTTGTTCAGGCGCTGTTTCCTTTTCATCAGAGGCTTTCTTCTGACGCTCCTCAGCAAGTTCTATTTCTTGCATACAGTATTTGATGACCTTTGGCAGCTTGAGCCCTCGGACTACGTCCAGTCGGGCCAGATACAAAGCTGCGAAATATTCACTCGCCTTTGTCATTGGGTGCCCATAGCTGACATGGATAGATTCAATGATCGCACTGGGATGAGGCTTACGGCGCTCCCGAGCAGACCAGGGCTCATAATATTCAAATTCTCGATTCACACCACGGTCAGCCAGTGCTTGAGCGAACCCTTGTCCCCATTTTTGCCGCTGCATAGCACTTGGCGAGGAAATCGGTAGATTGAGTTCTGATTCGAGCGAATTCAACCAAAGTAAAACGATTCCCTTCTGGTCTTCAAAGTTACTTAGGTAGAAATCCCACGTGGACTCAACGATTTGTCTATAGTGCGTACCATCGAGTTCACTGAAAAGTAAAGCCAATCCCGATACTTCCAATACGTCCACCATCACATCCTGTGTTGCACGAATGTAGTCAGCCTTTTCAGGTTGTTGTGCAAGATTAATGAATTCGCGGCATACTCCACTGCTTGCATTAAAATACCCAGCAAATAGCTCAGGGAAGTTTTCCTCTTCTTTTTGTTCCATCATCGAGACGAGTTCGTCAGCTATCCGTGCACAAGCCTGCCCTAGTAGATCGGGCAAATTGGCTTCCGAAGGACCTTCACATAGGTCAGGCACAATGATAGCTAGTGACTGAATGATTTTCTTCCGGTGGGCGACAATGGTTTTCAATGCAGCTTTCCCGCCCGATGGATGCCACTCAAGTTCTGTAACGTGGTAAGCCTTTAATTCCTCGTAACGATTATCAAGTCTCTGGATCTGATCCTCTGCCTTTCGGCAAGCCTCCAAGCCACGCTGCAACCACGCACCGGCAAATCTTGCCTTCCTCGATTCAATGAGCTCTGAAGGAGGATTGACGAATTCTCGTTCAACACAGAGAAGGATATTTGCGATAATTTTTCGCAAGAATTCGGCATAGGCGAAGGCAATGATCTGTTGCACGTACCAAGGTTGCGTGTTGATCTGCCCTTCAGTAAGGCGCTCGAATTCCAGTCGCTTAAAAAGATCTTCCGCATCTTTGAGGATTAGCCTTGGATGATTACCTCGGTACAAACCTCTGGTGTCCAAATTTAGCAACTCAGAAGTAATACCCATTAGCTCCACCAGAGGCCTTTCCAGGATCGACAAAGAAGTACTGAGAACTGGAGCGATAGCAGCGACACAAAGAATATCTATGATTTGGAGGCACAAAAAAAGGCGCTGTGATGATTGCGCTTCTTTCAGCCACTCAATGATGATTGTGCGAACAGATGCAACCAATTGCATCGTCTGTTCCTGCTCGAACATACGAGCATAATGGTCTGTGGTATTGCTTAGTTCTAAAAGGATTGTCGTAATCTCCTCTACTGCACCTCTTTTTAGCAAATTACGGAGACAATCTAAAGTCATAGCAATACATCGTTGTTCAATGAACTCATGGTCAGGAATAAACTCAGGGGAGGGTGTGGTACCGGTTTGGAGGGCAATGCTAGTGGATGGGCTACTCATCACCTGCCATCGCGCGAATTGAGGTTTTCTGGGAAACCAAAGGCTGTCGCTTGGTATTTTCGCCTTTTGAGACAAGTATTTCCTCGAAAGAAGATGGAAAGATGCGGTAAGCGAAAGAATGGTATCATTGCGAGATCGATCATCGGTAATGGCGAGAGCCATAAGATCTTCAATAAGACGCAACTGCCTTTCGGCAATATTTCTGGCATGATTCTGAAAGGACGGATCTAACCAGCGTCGCCCTTGGTTGGTGACTATCCGTAGTGAGCGTAAGAACCGTCGGATTGGAAATCCTGCCAATGCAGCAGGCTCAAAAAGCGTAAATGTCCGGATACCAAGTGGCAAAAAAGACAGAATACAAATAATAGCTAATCCCAAAACATATCCGGCCAACAGGGTCGCTCCCGGTGTGTGGATGGAACCAATAGCAATGCCTGCCGTCGCAACCGCCGCTGTGTGAGCTAGTGTAGCATTCCTTAAGTCCATCGATATTATGCAACCAACGGCTTGCCCGTGTAGGTCCAGTTGAATGGCGCCGCGTTGGTCTCATTGTAGCGTTTTATGTACAGCATGGTCTGATTGACCAGTTCCTGTTTGCTTTGCCAGATACCGCCGCGAACGACATCGCGGGTGAAAATGCTGAACCATATCTCAATCTGATTCAGCCAGGAAGCGTAAGTGGGCGTGAAGTGGAGTGTGAGCCTTTTGCGTTTTGATGCCCACTCCATCACCTTCTGATGTTTGTGAGCGCTGTAATTGTCTACGATTACATGAAGTTCCTTATGGGGGTATTTTCGGTAGAGATGTTTCAAGAAGCCAAGGAACTCAGCATGTGTGTGGGAATCGACACATCGTCCCTCTATGAGCCCTTGGTGGACAAGCAGTGCAGCCAACAAGCAGGTTGTACCATGCCTGGTATAAGTATGGGTTTGCCGCCTTGCTCGATATGGTCCCATAGGTAACATGGGTTGGGTCCGGTCAAGCGCCTGGATTTGCGATTTCTCATCCACTGAAATCACAAGGGCGTTTTCTGGAGGGCTGAGGTAAAGGGCAAGGATATCTGCTTGCTTGGGTTCAAATTCCGGGTCAGGGCTCTTCCCGCACCATTGGTCGATTTTGTGCGGTTTAAGCGTAGCTTCGTTGAGAATACGAAAAACTGTTGTCCTTGACAGACCGCAGGCGTCTGCAAGCTTTGTCGTGGTCCACTGGTTGCTGGCGTCGTCAGGTTTTGTACAGGCCAGAGCCATCACGTGAATACGTTCCTCAGGGGTGATAATTTGAGGTCTGCCTTTTCGGGGGATATCCTTAAGGCCTTTAATGCCTTGCTGGACAAAGCGCTTTCGCCATTTCAAGCAGCTTTGCCAACTCAGGCCCGTCTTGGATTCCATATCCTTGAGACCCATACCAGCGGCAGCGCACAAAACGACCTGAGCCCTTTTGGCAAGCCGCTGTTCAGTTCTTCCGGCTGTAGTCCACATTATGAGAGTAGAACGTTGTTCATCGGTCAGTTCAATACTTGAAGGTTTTCTCATTTGCGCCCCCCTTTAGGAGGCACATTATATAGATTTATTTATGGAATGCAACACTAGCAACCGCAAATAACGGCGATTCAGATCATCATTGGCAACAAGCGAACGGACCTCTGTCGGGACTTTCGCATATGTCGTACTTGCAACAACACCAATGACAGTAAAAAATAGGGCAAGTACAGTAGCCGTTGCCTGAGCGATGGTTCCCATCAAGGTGCTATAGATCGCGTCATCGATCTTTGGGACGAATATGACCGGCCATCCAAAACGCGAGGCTAGATCGCTGTAAAGTAAAGGCAATTCAAAGAGAAGGGCGAGAGCAAACAATGCCAAAATAATCGGAGGAGCAGCCGCCCTGACAAGCGATCCGACAAGAATCGCACTTTTCCGGATTGTCGAAAGGCGTTCTGCCTGAGCGTAAGCAAAACGGTGGCCGAAAAACCGGAGACTTAATTTGCGAATCGCAAGCCATCTGCCAAGGTTGGTACGCTTAAGCAAAAAGGGCTGTAGTCTCCAAGAAGAGAGACTATTCTCAAACAAGAACACGCTGCCCCGTAGCCAGTGCAGGAGTTTCACCATTTCGCTTTTCACGCGATTGGGGACCTTAGTGGGACTGGCTTCCATAGATACGCTCTCTCTTCTCCGTATGTTGACACGTCAAGATTTGAGCATACATTGCGCACTTTTCATATAATAAACTAAATGGCCTCTCATTATCCACGCAATTGAATAGGAAACGCCGCTACTTCCTCGCACCTTTTCAGGGATGCACATCATATCTGATATCCTTCCTGAGCCTCCTGCTTCTGCCAGAAAGGCTAAGATTTATCCTTTCTCTGAACACGTTCAGGTATGTCGATGCCAGCGTCACCGCTTAACGTCAGCGCCGCGATACTCGGCTGACACTGAATTGGCGTTAGGAGTTAGAGGTTAGGAGTTAAGACGGAGAGTTAAGACGGGGAGCTAAGACGGAGACGCCGCGTAGAACAGCCCGCTTGGGTTTGTGGGAGCGCATAAAGGCGAGGAAGAAAAAATAATTTTTAATGTTTCTCCCGCTTCTTCCAGGCGCTCATGGCTTTTCAGAAGAATAGGCCTTCGTATCGTGAGGTAGTTGGGTGGTAATCATCCGGAGAGAACCCCATCAGCCCTTACATTCTGGCCTTTATCATCCCTCTCCAGTTGTAAAAGATATCCGAGGAGGGCTGTTATTTTGAATCGCTCTCCTTTTAGCCCGAGTTCTGCATCCTTTAAAATCTTGAATGCTTTCGCCAGGTCCAGGAGTGAGGCATCTGCTATTTTCTCGGGGGTTATGGCTTCCAGGACTCGGAGCTGCAGCTCAGTGAGTTGGAGAGTCTGGATTGAGCGATATTTCAGTAAAATGCCTTTCCTGGCCTGAATATCGGCCATCCGGCGGGTGAGGGTAATAGGGCAGATGCCCAGCTCTTTGGCTATCTGCTTCTGTCTCTTTCCATCTGACGCCAAGTCGTATCCCTGAATTGGTGTTAGGAGTTAGGACGGTAAACGCAATGTGCTAACATACGTAGTCGCCCACAAAATGAAGGGAAAGGTTTTTGCAATTTATGCGCGATGTGTCTCCCGGGACAAGCCATCGATTCTTAAACTGATATTGTTCTTTTGGAGATGAGAAATACCCAATTCCTACCACCTAGAATCACCCTTGTAATCTCAATTATCCGGTGATATCTACAAATCACCAGGTAGCATTGTCATAAATCCTGGTAGAACGTCGGGCGGATCTTAGACGCTGCGCACGCAGCGACTTCCTGGTCTGCTCGATGAGAGGCGGGGTCAGAAATGGCTCTGCCTTTTTTTTGCTCCCGATATCTAAAGCAGATGAAAATAGAAAGGCCCGCAGAAGCGGGCCGGTTGGTTCGTTATAAGGGTTGTCTCCGGGGTAATAATGTCCGGCATTTATCGAAGATTATTCGGCACGGCCCCGGGAAAGCCGAGCGTTCCGCTGCGCCCGTGGGCAGCAGATCGGCGTCATTCCGGGCTTACTGTATAGCTGGGCGCGCCGTTTGTATTGTTGGCGATTACTCGATTGTTGCCGTAAGAATAGATGATCCCAAGGTTCGTGAAAAGACCGTTGACATTAGCGGTAACTACGCTGTTTGCCATAGCAATTGATGCCCCCGTTCCATAGGCGTTTACCCCCCAGCCGTTGTCTGTGGCGACGCAATTATCCAGCATCATTACCGGTCCGCTATTCACCGCCACCGCGGTGAAACCATTGGTTTGGTTATGGCTCGCAATGCTATTGGTGACCGTAACGCTTGAGGCGTCATCCGCCCTCAGTCCGAAATGGGGGCTGCGCACAAAACGACTGTCGGAAACCGATGCGGATATTGTGACGCTTGGGTTTGCAGGCTTGATATACAGACCACCCGCAGCGTTCTCACGCACCAGCGTCTTATCAACAGATAGACGTGACGTTGCCGACGGGTTAAAAAAGATCCCATATTGTGTAAATCCGTAGATCGTACACTTCTCGACATACAGCATGGCCCCCGAGTTGAACCGGATGCCGCTAAGCCCAAGACCGATTCCATCGATGTCCAGGTTGCGCAAGATCACCACGTCCGTAGCCCCGGCAGCCACGACTATCCCATTCGTGCCGGAAACCAGCACCCCCGCCGTACTGCCGCCGCCGCCATCGATAGTTATTGACTTGGTGATGGTCACCGCGCCAAACCCGCCCGGATCGAGTATGTCGATTTCTCCGCCGGCAGCCGTCTTGGAGATAGCGCCGGCAATGGTTTTGCATGGGGCGGTGCGGCTGCAGGGGTTGGCATCGTCTCCAACACCCGAAATCCATGTGCGAGTAGCCTGCGCATGGGCGCTGACAACGGAGATGACCATCAAGAATGCCAAACAGCAGATCCATCGTGTTAAATAAAGCATTTCTTGCTCCTTCCGCCCGGATAGTAGAAATAAGAAGCTGACTATAGTTAAAGAAACAGTATCCTCAGAGGTAGATTACTATATAAGACCTGCTATGAACAGCGCCAACCGTTCAGCTTACCCCCTCACGGGAGAAAGAACCAGTCTGTTGCACTGCACTATTCTACACTACCGTAAGCCATTCCCAAATGAAATAATGCGCCGATATAAGTACTGTTCGCCAAGATCTGGATGCATAGCTGCAAGTAATTGATTTTTGTAGAACTTAGAGCAATTGGCGTTCAAGAGTGAAGTAATCGAAAAGAGTGGGGAAGTGATTCTTCACTCTAAAGATCCCCGCACCCCGCAGGATTTGGCCGCGCGCGTCTGCACGCGCGGCCTGGCGCTTGCCCGGCGCTTGCAGGGCGCCGCCGCAAGATCGAAGGATTCACGGTTTTATTATCATGCTTTTGCTAAACATTAGAACGCGCCTGCCATTTACCAAACAAACGGGACCAGACGATACCTCACCTTTTTTTGATACTCTGAATATCCTGACAGGTTTTTCGCCAAGAACTTTTCCTCGGCGGAAATTCTCCACATAAGGGCCGGTATGAAGAACATGCAAACGAAGAGCCCCGACCAAGAGCCGAGCGAGACAGGGACGCCGGCCAATAATAAAAGCGATCCCATATACATCGGGTGACGCACGAAAGCGTACAGTCCCGTCGATATGACTTTGTGTCCGGGATAGAGTTCGACGGTCGCAGAGGCAAAGGTATTTTCTTTGTACACAAGAAATATGATAAGGAAGCCGGCGGCGACAAGAACATCTCCTGCTATCGCCCCATAGAGAGGCATCGTAGACCAGTGGAAGCGGTGATCTAGCGCAGCGACGACAAGCATCGCGACGAACATTACGGTCGTGATCGATTGTATGATCTTTTGGCTCGTCTGCTTCTCGGCTGTCGCCCCTACCTGTGCCCGCCGCTCCAGGAGCTTCGTGTCTTTTCTCATAAGATACAGGGTGATCGCCTGGGCGGATGCGCCGAACACGGCCAGGAAAACCCACGCCTGCCAGTAGTCGACCGTTTTTGCGGGAAGAAACAGTAGCAGAGCCATGGCGAGAAGCAAGAACAGGAAGCCGCCGAATGCTTTTGTATTGAGACTGTTCATATTTCTATTTTAGACCTAGCCCTTACGGGCGACAAGGATAAGCCTTAGCCAGCGCTTATGGGCATCCGTCCTCCGTTCCTTTTTTATTGCGCTCAAGGCCGGACAGCCACGATAATAGGGGGCGTGGCCGTTTCGTTTTCACCGGGAGTTTGAACCTGAAATAAAGGAGGGACAGATGAAGTATTTTATTGCCGGCGCTTGTGTTGCTTTGCTACTGGTTTGCGGCATGACCTTTGATTGCAGTCCGGCCCAGGCCAAATGCGGCAAGGTCTGGGTCGAGGGGCACAACAATCCCGGAGGGAAGTGGATCCCCGGTCATTGGCATCACAAGCACTGGGTCCCCGGCCATCACAATGCGGAAGGAAAGTGGATTCCCGGACATTGCAAATGATTCTTACGACAGGCCCGGCAAGCGGCCGGGCCGCCCTCGTCCATCCAAACGATCGTCAGTAACCGGATGAACATCGAGCCGCGCTATTCAGGGGACCATGATGCGTGTATCTTGCGGACTTCTTCGTCTGTAAGGACAGTCCCGCCCCTGGGCGAATCCACGATGGTATAGTCATGGCCCCACCCGAAATACCATGGGTCCGAATTGTCCGAAGGATGGCGAATGGGCCGGACCGGTCTTTCTTTTCCAAGTTCCTTCCGCCTGGCGCTTTCTTTGTTTTCGAGCAGCTCTCCCAATCCTTCGAGGCTGACATCCGATTCCGGGGCCACGCTGATGACGAAACGGCCCCGGCCCCTTTCCAGGTCGGACCAGTCAACCGCTAGAAAGGCATATCCCCGGCCCCCTTCAGCCCTCTGGTCGTTACGGGCCCAGAACTTGAAGAGGATGCTCTGCGGATGGTCCAGCCACAGGCCCTCCACCGGCTCGGGCCGGCCCTTTACGCGCGCCCTGTAGCTGCGGCTTCTCAGTTCGCGGTCCTCGTCGTATAGGGTTCGGTCCCTTTTTATCAGTCGCCTTTCCTCCTGGAACCAATCGGGCCCGAACCGGAAAATACAGGAAAAATCTGCGCGCTGCCTGCTTCTTTCCATCAGGTAGAAAGCGCAATCAACAACCCGCATTCCGGCTTCCAGCAGCATGGCGTCGGTTGTCCCGCTCCCGAACTTCTCCTCGACAAGCTTCTGGTGGGCAAGGAAGACACCGTAGAGGGAATCTGCAACCATTTCCGGCTGGGGAATAATTCCCTGGTCGATCTTGTTTACGTAATCGGCCAGGGTCTGCAGGATACCTTCGCGCGGTTCTTTGTCCAGGAGTTCGCAGGCAGCATAAAGAGTGGCGGCGCAGTCCAGATCGGGTTGCCGGTGCAGGCGGAACTCGATCTGCGAGGAGGGTGTTCCCTGCACATGTCCCAGGAGAAGCTGGGGCTTGCGGATAAGCAGTTCGCACGCGCTTCCCGCTTCATGTTCTCCCGGGTGGTGGTGGTCGATGACGCCCGATTCGCCGGCGTTTCCGGCGTCGATGTAGACAATTCCTCTCTGCGGCCGTGCGACATAGCCCAACGGCACGAAATCCACCCAGTAGTTCAAAAGCGGCCTGGCGCTGTATAGAGGCGGAATGTTTGAAATGTTCTTCATGAGGAGTTGCCCCACCTCGCGGAGCGAAAAATTCACCCGCAAAGGGGTCCTCCAGACATCGGGCTCCCCGCCGGCAAAGCATGCTTTCGACACGAGCACGGCGCCGGGGGCCTGCTTGCTCACCTGCTCCACGCGCGCCGCAACGTTGACCGTATCGCCCAAAACGCTGAGGTGGCATCGGCTGAGTCCGCCCAGATATCCTGTGGCCGCCGGTCCCTTGTTGATCCCCACGCCAACGCGAAGCTCGGGCATGCCCGCTGGAAGATAGAGGGAATTAAGGACATGGATGCGCTGGATAGAGCGAATCGAGTGGGACAGGATGTCCATGATATCCGATTGCCGGTTTCCCCACGTGTTGAACACGACCATGATGGCGTCGCCGATAAATTCCTGAATCGTCCCGCCTGCGCTTTCAAGTTCCTCGTGCATTATCTTGAATAGCGGGCCGAGGATTTCGAAGAGGGATTCGGGGGGATAATCTTCGGAAAACTTCGAAAAGTCCCTGACGTCCATCATCCAGATGACGGCATCGGGCAAAGGCCTGATATCCGGCTGTGCGTGAAGGTCCTTCGATAGATATTCGAGCGCATGTTTCCCCAGGACCCTGGAAATATTAAGGCTCAAGTAATTTTCGAGGCTTGTCTCTTTCAGGACGGCTTCGGCGTCGCTAAACGGTCTGAAAAGCTCCCATCCGGCCAGAAGGGCCGAATAGTCCACAACCTGCGCGGTTGTCAGGCGCTCTTTTATTGCGGATTTGCCGTTGAGCTTTCTGACAAGATTGCACAGGAGCTTGAAATCGGCTGAGGGGATGTCGTCAGGCGCCGGTCCGCTGAAGCGCCAATCCAGCCCCAGGAGCAGCGGAAGGGGTTCCTGGAAATCCTCGAATGAAGCTTGCATGCCCGAGGAGAGCATTTCAGTCCATGTTTCGATAAACTTGAGGGTCCCGCGCCATTCCTCCGGAACATCGGCCGCGATCTCTTTCGTGTTGGAGGAGCACCAGAGATCATCCCCGAGCAAAAGGCGGAGAATGTGCATTGCCGTTTTAGCCCGAAAGGCCTCATCTTCGAGCCCGGCCCCCTTTGCAATCCGAAGCTGTTCGTCCGCGTACTTGAGAGCCAGCCGAATGTTTCTGTTCATAATCGCTGCGCTCGTCAGCGCCCAGCAGCCCAAAAAATTGTCTATGGGCAGAATCGGGTTTCCGCGCGCAGGAGACAGGCCAACCAATACGTTTCTGATCCCGATATCAGTCTGTTTGAGCCCGACTTGGCTGATTCCCCGGTAGAGATCGGGCAAGTGGGATTCCCTTCCCGGGCCGGGTTCAAGATCATGGATTTTGTAGGACAATTTCGAGACGAGATAGAGAGAGCCGCTGTCACCCAACCGAATGAGCAGGCGACAAATCATCGAAAGGAGGGCTGCCGGGTTTTCGAGGCCTTCCAATTCGTGATTCGACAATGCCAGCAGCGCCTCGGGATCAACGCCGCCCTCCCCGGCATGTTGTTCGGATGGACCGGGCAGCCCGGGCTTGCGGGCCGCGCAGAAAAGAGCGCCGGAAAGGCTGCGCGCCTGCTTTGAGACTCTGGCGGCCGTATTCAGTGGATCGACGGACTCAAGGCGTTCTTCCATCCGCAGTTCCTTTCAGACCTGTCTTTTCGCTTCGCTTTTCAATGCTACATAGTAATGCTCGATACCGCAATTTGCAGCAGCCAACGGGCAAACCCCTTTCATCGACAGGCCGCAGGGAGCGGGGTTGCGCGAGGGCTACAAGGCCTCGCGCACATGTCCGGCGCGCACGATAGGCCCGGGCGGCGCGGTCGGCCTTCCGCGCTACGCGGGGTATGACGCTGAGGCGCGGCCGCTTCAGTTTCACAAAGTAATCGGTTAATGCTTATATATAAGTCCGTCATACGAAAGCTTAACATGCCGATGACCTCGAATTAGAGATTTTATGAGCAATGGGCAGGCACAAATTCAGATTGATTCCGGTCCCGGAGCGGGCGCCGGAGGGTATCCCGCCCCCATAGCACAGGCGTTCGCCGAGCTGGATGCGAACTCATCGCCCCTGGACCGCCTGTTTGCGTTAAAGGACCTATTCGAGGTTGCGCTCAAGTATTGCGCGATCGTTATGATCCAGGACTATCTCCGGTTGGGTCTCAAGGCGGCGCCGGTCGATTTGGCGATCACACAGCACTTGGGGCGTCCGCAACTGGGGAACTGGAACCACATCATGCGAGAGATTGCCCGCTGTTTCAGCGGACAACGGGAAAAATCGGCCGTGCCGCAGCTTGCGGATTTCTATTTCGAGCCGGGGGGCGCGCCTCGAAAGCGCGGGCATGAACTGGTCGACAAACTGATCGGCTTTCGGAATCGCGTACTGGCTCACCGCGCAAGGCCACGGGCTCAGGAGGCCGAAGAGATTTATCATGCGACATTGCCGCTTGTTGAGCAGTTTCTTTCGGAACTGAGCTTCCTCAAAGACTACCCTCTCATACACTGCAAAGATCCCGGCCACTGCGAACTGCACATGGGGGTTGGCCCGCCGGCGCCTGCGGCCGCGCCGGCGGGCGGCGCTTCGCCGCCCGCCGGGCATCTGTGCGTGCAGGGAAAAAATGTTCTTCTGACCCTATTCCCGCTGCTGCTCTACGATCGGTGCGGCTACGGGGCGCCTCCGGACGTCTGCGGGCTGACCAAGTTCTTCTTCTTTAACGGCGGCGAACGAAAGCCCGAGTTCCTCGATTACTCGATGAGCCACGTAAAACATCTCTCGGACATCGGGTCGGTGTTGCAGCAGATCATCGCGGGGTGCAGAGACCGGTTGAATCTCGATATCGGCCCGGCCTCCCTCGCCGCCTCCCGGGACATGATGGGCGAAATGGCGTTGGGCTTCGTCGGACGGGTGCGGGAGGAAGATGAGATTCTCAGGTATATACTGGAGCACGATCGCGGGTTTGTCACTGTTGCAGGAGACCCCGGGATCGGAAAAAGCGCGCTGCTTTCCCGTGTGGTGCTTGACCTGACGGAGCGGGGCGAGGCGGAGGATCGTTCGGCCGAGCTCGGCGATCTTTGTTCACGGCTGCAGCAGAGCTGGCTGGCTGTGGCCTTTCATGTTTGCACACGACGCATTATCGACAGCACGAGGGCGCCTCAGATTCTTTCCTCACTGGCCGAACAGCTCACAAATCAGTACGGACAGTCGGCCGGCGCGCCGCAGGAACGTTCCCTGCCGGCATTGCTCGAAGTGGCGCGGGTTGCTCACTCGAGGTTTTCGGGCAGGGCGCTGCTGGTGATCGATGCGGTCGATGAAGTCCTGTCCGGCCTAACGCCGCCTGAGCAGGACGAAGTTTTGCGTTCACTGCCGGTACGGGGTCTGCTGCCTGAAGGCGTCTACGTTTTGCTCTCGGCGCGCCGGGGCTATCTGGACCAGGAGCCCGGCCAGGTCCATCAACTGGAGCTGGGCGGCCTCGGGCGCGAGGATATCCGGCAGATGCTGGACGAAGCGGGCGTCGTGCGCCTGGACGGCGAGAAGTACGTCGATGCAATACATCGGGTTTCGCAAAGCAATGCCCTTTATGTGCGGATGCTGGTGAGCGACCTTAAGCTGGGGAACATCACACCGGACAATATCGACAGGCTTCCGCCGGGGTTGGAGGGCTACTTCGAAGACTACATAAAACGACTCAGCATCGACCCGAGTTGGCCGGCATTGCGCGATTGTCTTCTTTTGCTAGCCATAGCGCGCAGCCACCTGTCGGTAAACCAGGTCTGGGCGATGACCGAATTCGCATGGGCGGGAGTGGAGGAGGCGATAGAGGATAAACTCCAGCCCGTGCTCGTGCCCGCCTCGACGGAAATAAGCGGCTACCAGCTTTTCCATGAAAAGTTTCGCGAATTCCTGCTCGCCCTTTTTTCGGGAAGACTCTCAAAAGAAGTCGCCTCTCGCCTCAATAAACACTTCGTGCGCGAGGCCCCACGCGAGCTGCGCGCCGAGGGCGAGGTGGCGGCGCCGGCCCATCTTGCCCTGGCCCGCGATCGGCTCCTCAATTACTGCCGTCGATGGCGCGAGCTGGACGACGACTATCCCTTGCGGCACCTGCCAAGGCATCTTTACGAAGCGGGCGCGGTAGACGAAGTGGAGAAGCTCTTGCGCCGGTCCGGATTTGTGCAGGAGAAGATAAAACGTTTTGAAAACCCGCTTCCGGCAGCAGAAGATTTCCGTTATCTGACCTTTTTGCTGTTGGACGGGCAAAACGAGAGCAAGCTGGTGAACCTGGCCCTTACCGAATACAGTTATCAAAGGGACGGAGCAGCTTCGGCGCTAAGGGTCGCCGGTCCGGACCGGGCCAAACTGGTCGCCGGAGTCGTCAAGAGGCTCCTGGCGCGCAGCACTACGCGACCCTCGCGCCTGGCGCAGGTATGGAGCAGGGCTTTGGGGCGCCTGTCGGGCCGGCGGCCGCTCCCCGCCGCTATACTCAATGCCCGGCGTGTCGCACTCGATGTGGCCTACGGTCAGAACCTCGGCGAGTTGCTGGTGGCTGCAGCCCTGGATCGCTCCCAGTCAGTGCGCACCCTCCTGGCGCCCTATCTTTATCGTTACTGGCACAGGAACAGGGATGCCGGTTGGGCGCTCATGGACCGGTTCAACGATATCCTGCTGGGGCGCCTTGGACTGCCCAACGGCCGGGCAATCGAATGCTACGGCGGGATGTGCCTGGCTATCCTCATCTATCATTCGGATGAGGCGGCGACCCTCGATCGTTTGCATGACCACTGGAAGCAGAACGTGCGGCGAATCCTGCATCTGCCGGACCAGGCGGGCCGGACTCGCACGTTTTTGTTCAGTTCGGGGCTGCGCGCCGTCATCTTTCTCCTCACAAGGATGCTCAAACTGTTGATGGCCGCCCAGCCCGCTTTCCAGCCAATCAATCTGACGGAGATGGCCGCCTCCTTCGCACATCCCGGCCCCGAACAGCAACTGGGTTTGAGGGTGCTGGAGCATCTGGAGCATCCCGAACGCGGTTTCGCCGAAGCCATCGATGTGGCGATGGACCGTGAACTTGCATTCGGGGTCTATCTGATGATGGTTCTCGAGCGTACGCTTGTCTTCCACGGCGCCCGGGAACCGGCTGCAATGATACACTCTCTTTACCGGGTTCATCAGGGCGGTTGCGCATGGTTCAGACAATCAGCGCTGTACATAGCGTTTCACACGCTCAACCGGGCTGAGCAAGCCGACGAGGAGCTGATCGAGTTGTATGCGCAGATGACGCGTGAGACGATCACCACAACGGCCGCAACGTTCAAGACCCCGCGCGCTGCATACGATCTGGCGCCGCACATTGCGTGGGCGGAGATTGTGTTCGACAAGCATAGGCCGCAGGGCCGGGCGCAATTCATCCCCGAGTTCTACCTGGATGCGAAGGCCAAAGGGGACCTGAACTACGCGCGCCGGGCGATCGGGGCGTGCGTAATCCTTTCACTGGCTTACCGCCGGCATGACCTGGCGCTCAGGGCGTTGCGCTCAGTGCTTGACGAACGCGAGCCGACGCTTCGCGCGGCGGTAGCCGAGGCGTTGTGCAACATACGGTTTCACGTTGAAGACGCCGTGGACCGCTTTTTGGAAAACGAGAACGCCGGGGATTTGGCGGAGCTGGTCGCCAGCTCCACCCCGACGCTCACGTCGAACGACATCTTTGGATGGATCGATGAGTACATGAACTATGCGATGTTCCACTCGGACAGTTTCCGTGAAGAGATCACAGGAGCTTTCCGGCGCGCCGGCCAGGCAAGTGATTTAGCCGAGGTGCTGCG
Organism: uncultured delta proteobacterium; assembly: GCA_963727975.1. GTDB lineage: Bacteria > Desulfobacterota > Syntrophobacteria > Syntrophobacterales > Syntrophobacteraceae > SbD1. Next base: position 26,806 of record CAVSIN010000011.1, read on the forward strand.
GCAAATCCTGAAGTGGGTGATCAATATGAGCGTGGGGGAGAAGGTTTTGCCACTTTGAAATTCGGGCGGGTAGGAATGCATCCATCAACCACAAGACTTGTGTCTTTCGCCAAGCGCCACCGGGGCGCGGCCGCCGTGGTTAACGCGATCGCCCGGTCGAGGGCGCAGAAGCTGTTCAGTCTTTTTCACGGCCTGCTGCCCGATGGCGGCAAGATACTCGACATCGGCGCCGGATCAGGACACATAACCGAAGCGGTTTGCGAAGCCGGGCATGAGGTGGTTCCCCTCGATATCGAAGACTTGAGATTTGTGGACTTGCCGCTCGTACTGGCCAACGGCGCTCATCTGCCCTTCTCCGACGCCAGCTTTGACGCGGTGTTGCTGCTGACGGTGCTGCATCACGCCCCGCACGGCATGCAGCCGGAGATATTGAGGGAAGCTGCGCGCGTAATGCGTCCCCATGGGCGCATAGTCATATTGGAGGACACTTATCGCACTGTGATCGAGCGGGCGCAGACGATTTTTCTGGACACGGTGCTCAATGCTGAGTTCTTCGGCCACCCGCATGCGAACCGAAGCCTGGAAGAATGGAAGGTCCTGATAGACCGGCTTGGGTTGCGCCCGGTTCATGTGGAGGAGCTTATCGTGAGGTACGGGATTTTTCGCATCAGGCACGCAGTGTTGGCGTTCGAACTGCGGTAGTCCGCTCCATCCTCCGGCGCTCTATTCACCCTCCCATTGAGATCGCGTAAGGGTGCGTCTGAATTTGCAGGGTAATTTTTCATGATGCCCGCCTCACCTGCGAAGCATCAAAACGGGCTCTCGCCAGCCCTCGCCTCGAACCTATTTTCTACGTAATTATGTCAGTTGCAGGACAGGAAGTTTCGCCATGATTATCAAAAAGGCGATATCCTCTACGAACCGTGGTCTATCCAAATTTCGCGTTGACTTCCGGATATAGTCCAAGTTATTTTATTTTATACATGTAATGGAGTTTTACTTTTTTTTATGCCAGTTGAAATTCCGGCGCCGGCGATCGGCTTCCATCTCTTCCCCATGCTCCCATCCAAGCTGCTTTTGAGGTTCGTCCGCACGTGAATCGCCGATCGACTGATAATGGTGAAAGGCGGCCCTGATTTTGTAAACGCCGGAAAACTTTCATGCACTCATAGCTTAGCAAGCGATCCGGAAAGGAGGCGACGGTGAAGGCGGGAATTATTTTTACAGGAACGGGTCCAATACTTATCCTCACGAGCTACAAGTCCTTTGACGATCCCAGTTTCGTAGAGAAACTGTCCACCAAGGGAATCAAAAAGTACATCGCGTATGAACTCTCGGTCGAAGCGGTAAAAGAGAAATACAAGGACCAATACACATTGATCCTGCATGATCTATCAAAGAGCAACGACCTGAGGGTTTTGGACTACAACGGTCATCATGTTTTCACGAGTTTTTCCTTCGGAGAGTTGGGACCGCCTTTTTACTGCGAATAATACAAGCGGGTAGCGCCGGAGAGGGCGGAATCCTTACAAAGAAAGTCCGCAAATGGAAAAAAAGATACTTTTCGCAGTGGATGGTTCGGAGAAGTGCAATCAGGCGCTCAGGATAGCCGGCGACCTGCTCAAGAATCACGACGGCTGCCAGGTGCTGCTTTATCATTGCGTGCCCGAGTTACAGGTGTTTTATCCGAGCGAAATGATGGCTCCAGGCAGTCTGGAAGGCTACTTGGAAAAGGCCGGAAAGGCCGTTCTGGAATCGTCGCATCGTGTCCTTTCGGAAACAGGCTTCCCTGTCGAGAGGATTGCGATGAAGCTCAAAACGGACAGCGTAGCTCCATCGTGTGATATATTGAATGAAGCCGCCGCTTCGAAAATCCAGACTGTAATCTGCGGCAGGCGCGGTAGAACGCCGAAGAAAAATCTTCTTATCGGAAGCACGTCGAGCCGGATATCCCAGTATAGCACCCTGCGAACAGTATGGGTGATCGATACTCCGGTGCATCAGACGCGGAAGATTCTCATCCCGATGGAGGGATCTCCCGACTCGCGCGCCCTGACTTACTATGCTGCCGAGTTCTTTGCTCCGCTTCCTGACTTCAGTTACACGCTGCTTCATTTCATGCCCAAGATGCCGCCTCGATTTTGGGACCATGGGCGAATCCTTAATGATGAGGAAGAAAAAATCAGAAATCAAGAGCTTAACGAGTGGCGCGAGGTGTCTCTGCGCGAGGTTGAAAAATTTCTCTCCGAAGCCCGTGATGCGCTGATCGGCGGTGGAGTGCCCGCCGAAAAGGTGCTGACACGAATTGTGCACACAAAAACGGACCTTGCTCGAGACATGCTCGATGAAATCGATCGCAAGCAGTATCAGTTTGTCTTGATCGGCAAGAAGAGCTTCAAAGAGCAAAAGCCGTTTCTTATCGGGAGCAATGCAAACAAGATTTTAAAAAATGTCAAGCATACTATTCTTTGTCTGGTTGACTCATAATCGAACGACAAGAAAATCTCGCTCATGCTCCCTCACCCCCCTCGATAGCGGCGGGCGCGCCGGCGTCGCTTTCGCCTACGCGGAGCTGGAGGCGAAGGGCTCGAAGAAGCTTTGAGAAATCAGCACGATCGGCTTTTGCGGTCTTCGTTGACGGCCCACAGCAGGGTGATGGGGTTTGTATTTTATCAGGATTCCAAAATTTCCTCCGACCGGAAAAAAAGGTTGTCATATTAAGATTGATGGCTTATTAATCCGGTTGCTTGTTCGGTGCTCATTCGTCTTTTGTTAATCCCCCGGCATCAACGGCGAGTCTCAAAAAGTGAAGTTCCGCGCGGCGTAGCACGATAGGGCCGCCGCACGGCAAATAACCCGCGCCAGCCCGTAGCGGACCGCGTTTTTCAGCCGCTGCGCGCTGTCAGCGGACGGTTTGGAGGCTTGGCCCTATGCTGACTCAGTATTTACCCATTCTCTACATTATGATTCTTGCCGTGCTTTTTGGCGCCGGGACCGTGTTTCTTTCACACATCCTCGGCCCCAAGCGGCCGTTTAAAGTCAAGGAAGAAGCCTATGAATGCGGCCTGCCCAGCGAGGGCGCGCAGTATGCGCAAACGCCCATCAAGTTTTATGTCATTGCGCTCCTTTTCCTTGTCTTTGACCTTGAATGCGTATTTCTTTACCCGTGGGCGGTTTACTACCAGAAGCTGGGCATGTTCGGGTTTATCGAAATGATGGTTTTTCTGCTGATACTTCTGATCTGTTATTTGTACGTATGGAAAAAGGGAGCGCTGGAATGGGACTAGAAAATCAACTGGTAGGCGACAATGTACTGGTTACCAGCCTGACAAAGCTGGTGAACTGGGGCAGGAGCAATTCCGTATGGCCGTGCACGTTCGGCCTTGCCTGCTGCGCCCTTGAAATGATCGCCAGCACACTGGCCGATTTCGACATCTCCCGCTTCGGCTCCGAGGTTTTCCGCCCATCCCCCAGGCAGTCCGACCTGATCATCATTGCCGGGACCCTTACCAAGAAAATGTCGGTGATGGTCAAACGGATATATGACCAGATGGCGGACCCGAAATGGGTGATTGCAATGGGGGCATGCGCCTCATGCGGCGGGATATTTCAAGAGCTATTCCGTGGTCCAGGGCGTTGACCAGATCATCCCGGTCGATGTCTACATCCCCGGATGCCCGCCCCGCCCCGAAGCCGTACTGGCCGGTCTGATGAAAATCCAGGAAAAAATCAGAACCGAAAAATTAGACCAGCGCCCCGACTTCAAATCCGGCATGCTGCAATAGTCGACAGGAAAATACGGATGGAGCTTAACACAATAGTTGATACGATCTCCGAAAAATGTCCCGGTTCAATCTTAAAGCAGACGGACCATCACGGCATCCACGAAATTACCGTTGCCGCGCAATCTTTCTATGAAGTGATGAAGACCCTGCAAGGGGACAAGAAATTGCGGCTTCGATATGTTAACCGATATTGTGGGCATCGACCGCATGCCGAGAGCGCCGCGTTTCGATCTGCTCTACCTGCTGTTATCCTCAAAGGATTTTACCCGCCTGATCGTCAGACTGGAGACCGACGAGGGGCAGGATGTCCCCAGTGTGAGCGGTATCTGGCATTCCGCCAATTGGGGGGAAAGGGAAGTGTTTGATCTTTTGGGGATAAATTTTTCAAATCACCCCGACCTGCGGCGGATTCTCACATGGGAAAACTTTGAGGGACACCCGTTGAGAAAGGATTTCCCGCTTGAGGGCAAAGATTTCGACAAGCCCTTCGATCCGACAACAATCAAAGATTACTGCTAATTGGAACGAAACAACAAAATAGCCAGGCATAGGAAATCATGACTGAACGCAAAACCATTACCCTGAACATGGGCCCCCATCATCCGGCCACCCACGGCGTGCTCCGGGTGATACTGGAACTTGACGGGGAAACCATTGTAAATGCCACGCCCGTTATCGGATACCTCCACAGAGGGATCGAAAAAATCTGCGAGAACCGGAACTACCAGCAGATCATTCCGCTTACCGACAGGCTCGACTACGCGGCCGCCTCGGCAAACAATATCGGATACTGTCTTGGCCGTCGAAAAACTGATGGGCATCGAGGTCCCGAAAAGAGCGCAATATCTGAGGGTGATCATGGCCGAACTTGCCCGGATCATGGGGCACCATCTTTGGCTGGGCACCCATGCCCTGGACATCGGCGCCATGACCGTCATCTTCTACGCGTTTCGGGACCGCGAAATGATCATGGCCATCAACGAAGAGATCGCCGGATACAGGCTCACTCCCTCTTTTATTCGTATCGGAGGCGTGGCCCAGGATGCGACCGATGAGTTTATCAAAAAGGTCCGTGATTTCGTGAAGTGGTTTCCCAAAGCGCTGGAAGGCTATCACACGCTTCTGACGAAAAACAAGATATGGACCACCCGGACCATGAATATCGGGGTGATTTCAGCCGAAGAAGCGCGTCAACTACGGATTGACCGGCCCCAGCTCTCAGGGGGTCCGGCGTGGCCTATGATGTGCGCAAGGCGTTTCCTTACTCCAGTTACAACGACTTTGACTTTCAAGATCCCGGTCGGGGAAAACGGCGATGTTTATGACCGCTACCTTGTGCGGATGGAAGAGTTCAAGCAGTCGATCAACATCATCGGCCAGGCGATTGAAAACCTTCCGGCCGGACCGGTTCAAACGGATAACCCCTGGATCGCGAACCCCAGCTTGCCGGAAGTCCAGAATGACATCAGCGCGCTTATCCGCCGGTTCATGATCCATGCCAAAGGCGCGCCTGTACCCAAGGGGGAGGTGTATTCGGCCGTCGAAGGGGCCAAAGGGGAACTCGGATTCTATCTGGTCGGCAATGGGAGCGAGCATCCGTACCGGCTCAAAATACGTTCGTCATGTTTTTACCTGGCAAGCGCTCTGCCCCGTTTGCTGGTGGGCCATATGGTCGCCGACGCCGTCGCCATCATCGGGAGCCTGGATGTGGTGCTGGGCGAAATCGACCGGTAGGGCGCAATCGAAAAAGCTGCATAACGGAGTATGCCTGATGAATGATTTTCTCATCATTCCTGTAATCAAACTGCTTGTTATTTTTGGAGTATGCCTTTTTTTCATTACCTATACCACATGGCTTGAAAGAAAAGCCCTGGGCCATTTCCAGCTCAGATACGGGCCGATGAGGGTTGGGTTTCACGGGCTCCTTCAGCCCATTGCGGACGGGATCAAGAATTTTTTCAAGGAGGAAGTGATCCCGGAAAATGCCGATAAAGCGGTTTTCATTCTGGCGCCGGTTATCAGCATTTCCATGGCCGTTATACTCCTTGCCGTAATTCCGTTCGGAGACCCCATTACGATCTTTGGCAAAAAAATCACTCTCTACCTGGCAAACCCGTCCATCGGGATCCTTTTTATCCTGGGATTTGCGACCATCGGCTCATACGGGACCATACTCGGCGGATGGTCGTCGGGAAACAAATACGGTTACATGGGCGGTCTGAGGGCATCGGCCATGATCATCAGCTATGAACTCTCCATGGCCTTTTCCGTTATCAGCATCATAATGGTGAGCGGGTCTTTCAGCCTGGTGGACATGGTTGCCGCCCAGCACAACCTGTGGAATATTGTGCGGGAACCGGTCGCTTTTCTTGTGTTCTTCATCAGCGGAATCGCCGAGCTGAACCGCATCCCTTTTGACATGCCGGAGGCGGAATCCGAGCTTTGCTGCGGATACAATGTTGAATACAGCAGCATGAAATTCGCTCTTTTCTTTCTGGCCGAATACACCCACATGTTTGTCTTTGCCTCCCTTGTGACCACCCTGTTTCTGGGCGGATGGCATGGACCGTTTCTGCCGGGCGTTGTCTGGTTTTTTATAAAAACATTTATCGTCATTTTTATATGCATATGGATAAGGGCCACGATTCCCCGTCTGCGCTACGACAAGGTGATGAAGCTCGAGTGGAAATTCCTGTTGCCGGTGGCCATTGCAAATGTCATCGCAACCGGCGCGGTGATGGCCCTTTTGGGCTGATATCTTCATGGCGGCCTTCCACGCCATAGACAGCATTGGAAGGACAGATACGCTTGAAAACAGGAGCAATAATGGAAAAATCCGAAATTATCAGTCGTCAGCAAAGACAGAGCTGAAAAAGGACACTACGTAAAGCCCTTTTTGAAAGGGCTTGGGTATACCCTTGGCAATTTTTTCAGAAAACCGGTCACCCTTCAGTACCCTGATGAGAAAACGAAAAGAAGCGCGCGCTGGCGAGGTCTTCACAGGCTGAATGTGGACGAAAAGGGCGAGCTCAAATGCGTCGCCTGCGGACTTTGCGCCGCCATTTGCCCGTCACAGGCGATTTCCCTCGTTCCCTACGAAGAGGAAGGAAAAACGCGGTATCCGAAAAAATTCGTCGTCGATGAGCTTCGATGCGTTTTCTGCGGATTCTGTCAGGAGGCATGCCCGAAGGGGGCCATCAGTCTGACGGAAGTATATGATTATGTAGATTACAGCCGTGAAGATTTTCTGTTCGATATCGAGAAATTGAAAAACCACCGGAGCAATTCGAGTTTAAAGGATAGCCGAGGATCGTCAGACTGATGTCCGATGCTGAATCGGGTCGGCTTCATGCAAGTGAAAAGCAAAAGGGCAAACGGAAATGGAACTGATAGCGATAGTAATCTGCGGTATTGCAGCGGTGGCGACCGCGCTTCTTGTCATTTTTTCGAAAAATACCGTGCACAGCGCGCTCTGGATGGTCGGAAACTGCCTGGCGCTGGCAGTCCTCTTTTTATTGTTGAACAGTCAGTTTATAGCCATCCTCCAGGTGATCGTCTATGCCGGCGCCATTATGATGTTCATCCTGTATGCCATCATGATGCTGAATCTCAGGGCAACCGGTGAGGAAGGAGATCTTAAGAAAAACCTTTTTACCGGCCGTTTTGCCATTCTTTTCCTTTTCTTTATCGGCCTTTTGATTCTTGGCGTGGGACTGAGCCCCATGGCGTTAAAGGGAGATATGGCGCCCCATGCTCTATCCGCATTCGGCGAGGTAAATCTGATTGCAAATTATATCTTTGTCGAAGGGCTTTTCCCCTTTGAGCTGGTTTCCGTTCTATTGACCGCCGCAGTGGTCGGCGCGGTTTTTCTGGCAAGAAAGGACTGAAACTAACACGAATCGATGACCGTCAATTTTGTAGGATCATAGGGGAATGTTTCAATGAACGATTATCAAAGCACCTATCTTGCACTGTCCGCGATACTCTTTGCCATCGGCACACTCGGAGTGATCATCCGCAAAGACGCCATTGTCGTCTTCCTGTGCATAGAGATCATGCTTGGAGCTGTGAATCTGGCGTTTGTCGCCTTTTCACGCGCCAATCAGTCGGCCGAAGGGATATTCATGGTCATGTGCGTCATGGCCGTTGCCGGAGCGGAGGCTGCAATCGGACTTGCCATCTTTGTCCTTCTGTACCGGAAAACAGGCACCATCAATATTGATAAATTCAACCTGCTGAAATGGTAAATCGAGGCTTACGATGATGTTTGATCTAGTATGGCTTATTCCAACATTTCCCCTCGCAGGCGTGTTGATCAACGGCCTTTTCGGCCGCAGAATCGAGGAAAAAAACAAAAGCCTCGTGCACTGGATCGCCTGCGGCGCGGTGGGACTCTCCTTTCTGGTCACGCTGATCCTGTTTCTCCAATTGCTGGGGCTCCCTTCGGACAAGCGCTTATATGATTTCACCTGGTTTACCTGGATTGCCGCAGGGGACTTTCACGTGAGCGTGGGATATCAGATCGATCCGCTGTCGATGTTCATGTGCATGTTTGTGACCGGGGTCGGGTTTTTGATTCATGTCTATTCAATCGGATACATGTGGCATGACGAAGGCAGGTATTACCGGTATTTTACCTATCTCAACCTCTTTATGTTTTCAATGATCACGCTGGTTCTGGCCGATAATTTTCTGTTGATGTTTCTCGGATGGGAAGGGGTGGGCGTTTGTTCATACCTGCTGATATCTTTCTGGTTTTCCGATCTGGCAAACGCCGTTGCCGGCAAGAAGGCGTTTATCACCAACCGGGTGGGCGATTTCTTCTTCGCGGTGGGGATGCTCCTGCTGGTGACATATCTGGGGGAGCACGGGATATGGTCGTTGAAATTTTCCGATGTGTTTTCAAACGCATACCTGCTCTCACCCAACCTGATTACCCTGATCTGCCTCTTGTTTTTTCTGGGATGCACCGCCAAATCGGCCCAGATACCCCTCTATATCTGGCTCCCTGACGCCATGGCCGGCCCGACCCCTGTCAGCGCCCTTATCCATGCGGCCACCATGGTGACCGCCGGCGTCTACTTTGTGGCGCGCTGCAATATCCTTTATTCCATGTCTCCTCTGGCCATGGGGGTGGTTGCCGTTGTCGGCGCCCTGACCGCATTGCTGGCCGCCACCATTGCCCTGACCCAAAACGACATCAAGAAGGTCCTGGCCTACTCCACCGTGAGCCAGCTCGGCTACATGTTCCTGGGCCTGGGCGTCGGAGCGTTTGCCGCCGGTCTTTTCCATGTGCTGACCCACTCCTTTTTCAAGGCGCTTCTCTTCATGTGTTCGGGTTGCGTCATCCACGCCATGAGCGGGGAACAGGACATGAGAAACATGGGGGGCTTAAGAGAAAAAATGCCCGTCACCTTTTATACCATGGTGATCGGCACCCTTGCCATTGTCGGGTTTCCCGGGACTTTCGGGTTTTTTCAGCAAGGACGAAATCCTCTGGAAGGCGTTCAGCGGGGAGCATGGGAATTTCTTCCTGTGGCTTATCGGTGTTCTTGCTGCGGCTATGACCGCTTTTTACATGTTCCGCCTGATCTTCATGACATTTTTCAATGAATGCCGGGCCTCTGAAGAGGTGAAAAAACATATCCACGAAGCCCCCAAATCAATGACCGTTCCGCTGATCATTCTTGCGGTTCTCTCCATTTTCGGCGGTTACATCGGCGTCCCCGCGTCCCTTGGAGGGAGCAATCTTGTCGAGCATTTCCTCGACCCGGTGATTGGACTCGGAAAGGACAAACTCCTTCAATCCGCCGGCGGGCCGGCATTGATGCACCAGGTATCCGAAGCTGTCGCCCACCACTCGTTCGAACTCGAATATTCGCTTATGCTCCTTACCATCGTTATCGTGTTCGGCGGAATTCTTCTCGCCTACACAATGTATATGAAAAAAAGATCGCTGCCTGAAACTTTGGCGGCCGGAAACCCATCCTTCTACCGTCTGTTGCTGAACAAGTGGTATGTGGACGAGCTCTATGAAAAAACGGTCATCAACCCTTTACGTTCGATCAGCCTCTTTCTGTGGAAAGGCATAGACGTGGTGGTCATTGACGGACTTGTCAATTCGACTGCCGAATTTTTCATGAAGTGCGGGGTTATATGGAAATCGTCCCAGACCGGTTATGTCCAACGGTACGCGGTATCCTTTCTGGTGGGAGTGTTCGTTCTAGTCGCATATTATATGTACATCCGCTAAGTGATAATGGCCGATATGTGTCAGTCAGGGATTTTAACGGGGATAATTTATAGATTTGGATATATCTTCGGGAGCAAATCAATGAATCAATTCAGTTTTCCGATCCTCAGCACTCTCATTTTCTTTCCATTGTTATGTGCGTTTTTGCTGATATTTATCAGAAGCGAAGGCGGTAAAAATGATGAATTATTACGGAAAACCGCCCTTGTGGCTTCTGTCATTGAATTTTTGATTTCGCTTTTGCTCCTGGTCCGCTTTGATGCGGCCATCCCCGGTATGCAGTTTGTGGAATTTGTCCCCTGGGTTAAAAGCTTTTCGCTGAACTATTATGTCGGGTTGGACGGGATCAGCCTCTGGCTCGTTCTTTTGACCACTTTTTTCGTACCGTTATGCGTGCTGTGTTCGTGGACCTATATAAAGGAAAAAACAAAATATTTTCTGATCTCCATGCTCTTTCTCGAAAGCGCCATGATCGGCACGTTTGTTTCTCTCGATCTTATCGTCTTTTATATTTTCTGGGAGTTCATGCTGATCCCCATGTTTCTTCTCATCGGCGTCTGGGGTGGTGAACGCCGCATCTATTCCGCGGTCAAGTTCTTTTTATATACGGCGGCAGGAAGCATATTCATGCTGGTCGCCATTATTTATCTTTATTATTACAGCTATAAAACCACGGGAGCAGGCACCTTCAACCTGCTTGATCTCTATAACCTGCATATCCCGATATCGATCCAGTTCTGGCTGTGCGCCGCCTTTAGCTGTCGCATTCGCCATCAAGGTGCCGATTTTTCCGCTGCACACCTGGCTTCCGGACGCTCATGTCGAGGCGCCCACCGCAGGCAGTGTCCTCCTTGCCGCCATCCTTCTTAAAATGGGGACATACGGCTTCCTGAGATTTTCCATGCCCCTTTTTCCGTATGCCACCCATCAGTTTCTCCCGGTGATCGCTTTTCTGGCCATTGCCGGAATCATCTATGCGGCACTGGTGGCATGGGTGCAGCCGGACATGAAAAAACTCGTGGCCTACTCCAGCGTCAGCCACCTGGGATACGTGATGCTCGGATTGTTTGCGCTCAATATCCAGGGGATAGAAGGCGGCATCTATCAGATGTTGAACCACGGGGTGAACACCGGCGCCCTCTTTCTTCTCGTTGGAATGATTTATGAGCGGCGCCATACCCGGCTCATGGACGATTTCGGCGGCCTTGCCAAGATAATGCCGGTATTTGCCACCTTTCTCATGATCGCTACTCTTGCCTCCGTGGCGGTCCCGGGGACAAACGGTTTTGTGGGCGAGATAATGATCCTGGTGGGTGTGTTTAGGACCTATCCGGTGTTCGGCGTATTTGCCGTTTCCGGAATGGTCTTTGGCGTCGTCTACATGCTCTGGATGTACCAGAGGGTGATGTTCGGGCCCGTTACCGAAGATGCCAACCGCAAACTGAGCGACTTGAACACAAGAGAGATTGTGACAATGGTTCCCATTGCGGTGCTGGTGTTCGTTATGGGGATCTTTCCCGGCCTGTTTTTGCGCAAAATGGATGCATCGGTCGATTACTTCATCAAACAATACCAATACAAGTATGAAATGTATGCGGCTGAAAAAAACGGCAATCCTGTCGCAGCGGCCTTGCAAAAGGATAATGTCGACGTCAATTCCGACGCAGACTCTCACGGCGGGTCTGCTTTCGCTGAGGTACGATGATCGAAGAATATCGAACGTGCTGCGCCGGGTACGCTGCTTTAAATCTGGAGGAACCGAATGGAGACGTTGAAATTTACTCTGCCGGTAATGGACTACGTGGCTGTCTTACCGCAGATGATTCTTGTTGCAACGGCACTGATCGTACTTGTCATGGGTGTTTTCAAGGATTGGGCAAAGGCCGCCTTCATCGGTCATGTGTCCCTTGTCGGGGTCCGTCCTTGCCCTCGTCAGTGTTTTTTTTACCGGCTCCGCAGGGCCTCCATTCTCCTCATTCAGCGGAATGGTCTTAACCGACAGGTTTTCGTTTTTCATTACCCTTGTTATCTGCCTGATTATCGTCCTGACCATCCTGGTCTCGTTAAACTATCAGAAGTTTCTTTGAAAACATCAAGTCCGGCGAATATTACGCGCTTGTTCTGTTTGCCGGCGTGGGCATGATCTTCATGGCGACCGCCGGAAACCTGATTCTTCTGTTTGTGGCCCTTGAAACCATGTCCATTTCCATCTATGCCCTGACCGGATTTCATAAGGATCAGTTGAAATCCGGGGAAGCCGCCTTGAAATATTTTCTGTTGGGCGCCTTTGGCTCCGCGTTTCTCCTCTACGGATTCGCCTTCGTCTACGGGACCACCGGAAGCCTGGACATTATCAAAATAGCCAATTTTATTCAAACCCATCCGCAAATCGTTCAATTCAAATTCCTGATCGTCGGGCTGGTGTTGATGACTGCCGGGTTTGGATTCAAAATATCGATGGTCCCCTTTCACATGTGGACGCCCGATGCGTACGAAGGCGCGCCCACATCCATCACGGGATTCATGGCGACCGGCGTTAAGGCCGCAGCTTTTGCGGCCCTTATCCGGGCGATCCTCGTTCCCCTGGCCCCCATGCAGGAAAGCTGGATCACGATCATGTGGGTCGCCGCTTTCTTAACCATGACCGTCGGAAATATAATCGCCCTTGCCCAGGATAACATCAAAAGGATGCTGGCCTATTCCAGTATCGCCCATGCAGGGTATATTCTGCTGGGGTTTGTCGCCGGAACGAACTTTGCGCAGGCGGGAATGCTTTTTTATCTCATGGCGTACGCCTTCATGAACATAGGGGCGTTTGCCGTTGTCGCGCTGCTCTGCAAAAAGGGGGAAGAATTCAACAGCATCTCGGATTTTTCCGGCCTTGGTTTTAAGTACCCCGCACTGGGGCTTGTCATGTCGGTATTTTTGTTCTCCCTGGCCGGCATTCCGCCCACGGGGGGATTTATGGGGAAATTTTATATCTTCACCGAGGCGCTGCGATCCGGGTATGTCTGGCTGGTCATCGCAGCGGGTGTAAACAGCGTGGTCTCAATTTACTACTACCTGCGCGTGGTCGTGGTGATGTATTTTCAGCCGCAGCCGTCTGAAAATCCGATTATCGCTTACGGCGATTTCACCCGAGGTGGTGGTCGCACTGGCGGCAACGACCACGGCTGTCCTTTTTATGGGGATATTCCCCTCCTACTTCTGGTCGCTTGCCAGCAATTCCATTTTCAGCCTTATGTAACGCCTGATGATGCAGAGGAATTCTTTTCCTGACGAAATATTTTTAGTATATTCATTTGACTGAACGTGGGAATAAGTCGAGAGGGGTTGAGTCAGGTGAAAGATTCAAGGGAAGGCAGGAAGATCGTTCTTGTGGCAGACGACGATGCGGACGATTGCCTGCTGATAAAGGACGCTTTGATTGACACCGGCCTGGACTGGGATGCTCGGTTCGTTGGTGATGGAATCGAGTTGATGGAGTATCTGGAAGATTGTGAGAGACGGGAAAAGCAGAGCGCCGGCTGCTTCCCGAACCTGATCATGCTCGATCTCAACATGCCGCGAAAAGGAGGGCGGGAGGCTCTGAGGGAGATCAGCGTTCATTCGAGGTTCAATAAGATACCCATAGTTATCCTTACCACATCCGACGAACCCCGGGACATTGCTCTTTGCAGCTCTCTTGGAGCGAAGCTGTTCATAACGAAGCCCACCATGTATACCGATTGGCTTGAAAGAGTTGGAGCTCTGAAGGAATTTGTCTGATTTGTCAATCCGTTAAGGCGCTCGTCAAATCACGGTATCCTGTATCAAAACCCTTATCCAGAATCGAAAAGATATCCCCGGCCACAATCAGTTCGACTCCTTCCCGGACGTCGGCATCCAGGCCGTCGATGTCGATTTTGTTTGCTTCGGGAAATATGATCGCTTTCACGCCCGCTCTTTGAGCAGCGAGAACTTTCTCGCGGATTCCGCTGACGGGAAGCAGCCTGCCGCTCAGAGTGAATTCTCCGGAAAGGGCAACATCGCGGCGCGCCGGTTTGCGGGTTAGAAGCGAAATAAGCGCCAGCGCTATTGTGACGCCCGCCGAAGGGCCGTCCTTGGGAACGGCTCCGGAGGGAATGTGCACGTGGATGTCGTTGCCCTCGAAAAAATCCGGGTCCAGTGAAAAATCTTCTGCGTGGCTGCGTATATAGCTCAGGGCCGTCTGCGCAGACTCGCGGATTATCTCTCCGAGGGAACCGGTCAATATCAACTGCTGGTTTCCCTTCATCCTGGTTGCCTCGATAGAGATTATCTCTCCTCCGAATTCGGTCCACACCAGTCCGGTGGTGACCCCCACACGGTGTCCGGCCTCGGCGATCTCATGAGTGAATCTTCGCGGCCCGAGCAGGCTTTCGATCAGTTTCTCATCCACCACGACGGGTGAGCGGTCATTTTCACTTTGAAGACAGAGCCTGGCAAGCTTTCGGCAGACGGTGGCGATTTCGCGCTCGAAATTGCGCAGTCCGGCTTCGAGTGTGTAGTCCATGATGATTTTTGAAATCGCGCCGTCGAGAAACTCGACATTTCTGTTTTTCAGGCCGTGTTCTCTCAACTGGCGGGGAACGAGGTATTGTCTTGCGATAGCCAGTTTTTCTTTTTCGGTGTAGCCGGGGAATGGAATCACTTCGAGCCTGTCCAGGAGCGGGGCGGGAAGCCTTTCCACCACATTGGCGGTTGCAATGAACATGACGCTGGACAGATCGAAGGGGACATCCAGGTAGTGATCGAGAAACCGGCTGTTTTGCTCCGGGTCCAGGATTTCCAGGAGAACCGAAGCGGGATCGCCCCGGAAGTCCTGGCCGATCTTGTCTATCTCGTCCAGCATGAAAACCGGGTTCCTGACCCCGATGCGCCGAATCTCGGTCATGATTCTGCCCGGCATCGATCCGACATAAGTTCTTCGGTGTCCTCTGAGTTCGGCTTCATCACGCAAACCGGCAAGAGAAATCCTGACGAATTTTCTTCCCAGCGCTTCGGCAATAGACTTGCCAATGGAAGTCTTTCCGGTTCCGGGCGGGCCCGAAAAGCACAGGATCGGGCTTCTTGTCAACTGGAGATATCGTTTCTTTTCGCGAATCTGCCGCACAGTGGAGCGAAGTTCCTCCAGGTCAATGGGTTTGGGCAGATAGTGGGCGGCGCCTTTTTTGAGAGCGTCAACCGCCGAACTCACCGTGGCATAGCCGGTGATCATCACGATCTCGGTGTTCGGGGCGATCTGTTTTGCGGATTCGAGGAGCTGAATGCCGTCCATCTTCTCCATCTTGAGATCGGTAAGGATCAGCTCGAACTCTTTTTGCCTCAGTTTGTTCAGAGCGTCCTGGCCGTTGACCGCAGTGCTTACCTGATAGCCTTCCTTGCGCAGAACATATTCCAGATTCGTTCTGGCTATCTCTTCGTCATCGACCACCAGGATATTGAACTCGTTCAGGTTGCACAGGGTTTTGACCGCCAGGTATTCCAGGATTCTCTCTTTTACGTGTTTTAGTCCATAATGCTGAAGCTCGAGGATTTTTTCCGCGCGCGCCATATCCAGGCTGTCGTCGGTAAAGTTCTGCCAGGGAAGCGACAGGAGGAACTCGAGATAACTCACCCCGATTGTGTATTCGGGTATGCCGGGGTCCATTCTTTCAAGCCGCTCCAGCTCCTTGGAGGCCAGCTCCGAAACCGCCTTCGTTATCCTCGCCCCCTCTATGGCTCTGCGAAGGTCGACCAACTCGATCGATGGTTCTTCAGGGGATTTTTCTTCGATCTTTTCAATCTTTTTAAAGAAACCCATACTCTGCCTTTCGATCCATGTTGCAATTCGCAACGTGCTTAAGCCCTGCGTTGCAGAATCGAACATCGCCGCTTTTCCGCTACAGCATCAATTCAGGCTGGATGCTATTGCATTTTGCAACGCTTGAGGTCCCTTCAGCCACCGGTTGCCAAGGAGTAGCCCAAGCCTTATTTGCCAATGATTTCGTCAGCTTTTTACCAGATGGCACGACTCTTGACTATAGTAGATTGAAAAATTCATGCTCAGGTGAGTAGGCCATGTCAGATTTAATCGGAACAAATCATAAAAACGAAGCTCCGCAACGGCCGCAAGATCCTTGTCGTGGCAAACAACGGGCTTTTCGCGGAGAACCTGATCAATCATTGCGTGCAGCTTGCCGGGCGGCTCGGATACGATCTGGCGGCTCTCAGCGTTGATGCGCAGTGTGAAGGCAGGTCATTCGAAAACAGGTCTGCCGAATCGGCAAGGAAATTATGCGAGAGGGCTGCTCGCAACGGGATCCATTGCAGTTCCATGATCAGGAGCGGGGACATTGAATTTGCGGTTGAGGACGCAATTCACGAGATAAAGAGGGTGGAGATCGTCGTAATAGATTCGGAGACA
This sequence comes from uncultured delta proteobacterium, assembly GCA_963727975.1. Classification (GTDB taxonomy): domain Bacteria; phylum Desulfobacterota; class Syntrophobacteria; order Syntrophobacterales; family Syntrophobacteraceae; genus SbD1. The sequence continues at coordinate 43,271 of CAVSIN010000011.1, forward strand.
AACAGCGAGAGTATCCGAAATATATCGGTTCCGGTAGTGAGTGTTTTATCCGCTTTCAACGACAAAGGAGGAAGTGCAATGCCTGCTAAGAGCGAATCCTCGAAAGCCAAGGCGATTGGAAAAACGGCTGGATATGGTGTGCTGAGCGCCGCCTTTTGTGCGGCTGTCTTTACAAACTGCTGACGCCGTCACGCAAATCTTTTCCAGAGGCGGCTGGTACGCAGCTCTTCCCATTGCCACCGTTCTGGTATTTTCGTTTGTGCACGGCGCATTTGCGCACAATCTGTGGTCGCTTCTCGGTATCGAGGCCTTCAAAAGAGATCAGGTCCGGAAGACCGAACACAAGGTCATCGAGAAGAGAAAACAGCAGCGAAAAAGACCTCGCGCCTATGCTTACGTCAATCCGTTTCACAGGATAGACTTATAGGCGTTCTTCGAGGTCAGGTCGGCTTTAGTCAAGCGCTCCACAGTGCAGGATTTTAGGGTGAGGTCTATCGCGGCTCACCCAAAAGCGAGTCAATTGCTCAATTTGGTGAAAAACCTTCAGGCCCCAGTAAGGATTCAAAATGCACGATATAGCAAATGAAGCAGTCAAGTTCATCGATCTCAATTTGATTTACGTCATTTTCCTTTTTCTGGTCGGCTTTGTCGGCGGCCTGGTGAGCGGGTTCATCGGTTCGGGCGGCGCCTTCGTTCTGACTCCCGGCATGATGAGTCTGGGAGTGCCGGGGACCGTAGCGGTCGCGAGCAATATGTGCCACAAATTCCCCAAGGCGCTTGTCGGAGCATACAAACGTTTCAAATACGGCCAGGTGGATTTGAAGCTTGGCCTTGTGCTGGCTGCGAGCGCAGGCGTCGGTGTGCAGGTGGGCATACGAATCCAGCGATTAGTCCTCGAAAAATGGGGACAGGCAGGGTCCGACCTCTATGTGAGCCTTTCTTTTGTGGCGGTGCTGGTGATTGTGGGCGCCTATGTTTTCCGCGACGCCATGAAGATATCGAAATCCGGTGGAAGCGAGAGAGTTGCCCTGCTTGCCAAGAAGCTCCAGAGCATCAACCTTCCGCCAATGATTACCTTTAAGACGGCAAATGTGCGCATCTCCTTCTGGTTTACGCTTCCGGTCGGTTTTGCGACCGGTATGCTCGCAGCCACGATTGCTGTGGGCGGTTTCATCGGCGTTCCCGGTATGATTTATATGCTTGGAGTCTCGGGGCTCGTAGCTTCGGCCAGCGAGTTGGTAATCGCTTTCGTGATGGGTATGGGCGGCTCCATAAACTGGGCGATGCATGGAATGGTTGACATTCGGCTGGTCCTGATCATACTTGCCGGGTCGCTTTTGGGTGTTCAGCTTGGCGCAATCGGGACCACTTATGTAAAGGAATACATGATCAAAATCGTTATGGCGATCATCATGCTCATAGTTGCCGTGAGCAGGGGGTTTGCAATCCCGAAGTACCTGAATCAGCTCGGCGTCATCTCAATAGGTCAGGGTACGATAACGGTGCTGGGCACGATCAGTTTTGTCTCGATGTGTCTTGCTCTGCTTATAGGGGCCGTAATCATTCTGGCCAGCATGTGGAAAGCAAGGAGGTCGGCATACATTCCGAAAGTCCTGGCTGAAGCCAGATGAATCAAGTGGGGCTACCCTGTTGATTCCTGCCGTATTTCAAGGCGCTGCTCTCCCCTTCTCTGTAAGCGTTCAGAGAAGGGGAGAGCCTTTTTGAGGGGTAAGCGCAGGAAGACAAAAATCCAAAAACAATAGTCAACCCGGTCATTCTGCCGCTGCTGGCGTGTCAGGAGGCTTCTCAGCGAATGAAAATTGGACTATACTCAGCGCTCGTCAAAGGTCGGTAATGCTTCCCCTGCCAGGACCCAGGCTCAGGATCGGCCTTCACTTTTGCCGATTATGCTCCTGCAGTGCTTAGCCGGCAAAAAGACAATGTCCGGGAAAACACATCGGAGTCGCCGATGCCAATGAGATTTCCAACAATTTTGAACATCCGCCAGAAGGTGATGGCCGGTTTCACTTTACTGCTGATCATCACCGGCTCCTTCGGCACGGTTTCGTATAGTTACCTTCGGGAAGTGGAGCGAAAGCAGCATTTTGTTGAGACAGCAGATGATCTTCGAGATTTTATTCTTGAAGCCCGCCGGTACGAGAAAAACTTTCTCCTGTACGGTTCCGGTGACGACCTGAACGAGAATCGCAGATTTACCCAACTTGGCTTGGAGCTGCTCGATAAGACGATCCCGGAGATCAACGATCTTCAGGGTGTTCCCCTGCTCAACCAGATCAAATTGGAACTTGGCGGTTATCAACAACTGATGAACCAATTAGCCCCCGGCCATGGCGGCAGTTCGGGTTTGTCCGTGGTTGAAGACCAGTTGCGGGAACATGGCAAGAGCCTGGTGGACTTGTCCCAAAGGCTGGTCTCCTTCGAGCGCGAACGTATTCTTCATATCGTAAACTCACTCAAGACCCAGCTTCTGATCTCGCTGGGCGTTACGATAATAGGCGGCGGTCTGCTGATCCCGGTCATTTCCAGAAAAATCGTTCGCCCGCTTCGCTATATCGAAAAAACTACGCACCGAATTGCCGGAGGGGATTTCACGCCGATTGAGGTTTACGATACGCGCGATGAGACACAGCGTGTAGTCGAGGGGTTCAACCGGATGATTTCCGAGCTGGAGAAGCGGCAGGACCAGTTGCTCCAGGCCAAAAAACTGAGTTCCCTTGGGACGTTGACCTCGGGAATAGCTCACCAGTTGAATAATCCCCTTAACAATATTTCCACCTCCTGCCAGATACTTTTGGAGGAATTCGATAAGTCGGACGCCCAGTTTTCTCATCGGATGCTCAACAATATCGAACACGAAGTGCATCGTGCCCGCGATATCGTGCGAGGACTGCTGGAATTCTCACGAATAAGGGAATTCTGCCTCGCCCCGACGGCCCTTTTCCAGGTGGTGGAGCGCGCCGTCAAACTCATTTCCAGTCATGTCCCGCCCGGGGTCGAGATTTTATTGGATGTCCCCGAGGACCTTTCACTCAATCTTGATGCTCAACGGATGCAGCAGGTCTTTTTGAATCTGATTGAAAACGCTGTTCATGCAATAGAGCCTCCCGGGCAGATCACGTATTAAGGCAAGAGCCGACCTGGCTGAGAAGCAGGTGCTCGTTACCGTTGAAGATACCGGAAAAGGCATCCCGGAAGGGGAACTGGGAAGGATTTTCGATCCATTTTTTACGACAAGGGAAGTGGGCGCCGGGACCGGCCTCGGGTTGTCGATAGTTTTCGGGATAGTCCAGAAGCATCATGGCTCGATATCGGTTGACAGCAAGGAAAGGGAAGGCACCAGATTCACGATGCGCTTTCCAATCGAAACGGTGTGCTGAGAAAAGAGGCTCGATGGCCGGACCCCGCATTCTGATAGTCGATGACGAACAGATAGCCCGAGAAAATCTCGAACATGTGCTGCGCAGGGAGGGCTATGAGACGGTAAGCGTCAGTGACGGCCTTGCCGCGATCGGGGAACTCGAAAAGGAAGAGTTCGACCTGGTGTTGACGGACATCCGGATGCAGCCGGTGGATGGCCTTCAGGTGCTGGATCGGGCGCGTGAGCTTTACCCCAATATCGAGGTGATAGTCATTACGGGATACGCTTCGGTCTCTTCCGCTGTCGAGGCTATGCGCAAAGGGGCCTACTACTATATCCCGAAACCGTACAAAATCGATGAAGTCAGGATCCTTGTAAAACAGGCCATCGAGAAGCGCGGCCTGCGCAGGGAGGTGATAGAGCTGCGGCAGCGGGTTCGCGATCAGAGCAAGACCTCGCTGCTGATCGGCAACAGTCCTGACATGGAAATCCTGCGAAAGATGATCGAGCAGGTCGCGGTTTCCGATTCGAGCGTGCTTATTCTCGGCGAAACCGGGACCGGCAAGGAGCTTGTGGCCAGGACCATTCACAACATGAGCCTTCGGGCTGAGAAACGTTTTCTTGCGATCAATTGCGGCGCGTTCAGCGAAGAGCTTCTTGCAAACGAACTGTTCGGGCACGAGCGCGAGGCGTTCACCGGCGCAAAGAACATAAAACGGGGCCTGTTGGAAGCCGCCCAGGGGGGCACTATCTTCCTGGATGAAATCGGGGACATGCCCCTGTCAATGCAGGTGAAGCTGCTGCGGGTGCTTCAGGAACGAGTGATGATGCGGGTGGGAGGCATACATGAAATACCTGTTGACATCCGGATTGTTGCAGCGACCAACAAGAATCTGAAGCAGGAGATCGAGTGCGGGACCTTTCGCCAGGATTTCTATTATCGGCTCAACGTGATAACACTTCATGTGCCCCGGCTTGCGGATCGCAAGAGACGACATACTCCTGCTGAGCTCTTCATTTCCTTCAGAAGTTTGCAAAGTCACAGGGAAAGCAGGTGGGGAGCATTTCGGACGAAGCAGCTCAGGATTCTTCTTTCTTATGAATATCCCGGAAATGTGCGGGAACTCGAAAACATCATCGAAAGGGCGGTTACCCTCGCAAACGGGCACACCATAGAGCCGGGCCATTTGCCGCTCGATCTGCAGCAACTCGCATTCAGGGTGCGGCGTCCGCAGAAGGAGTTTCTGACCCTGGATGAAAATGAACGGGACTACATCCTCTGGGTGCTCAAACAGGTAGATGACAATAAGACTCAGGGCGGCTGAAATTCTTGGCATAGACAGAGTATCGCTTTGGAGGAAAATAAAGAGGTACAGCCTCCAGTAATCAGACTGCCTGGCGGCGCGGACGAAATCTCGGCCGAGCCGCCCGGCTCAACAAAAGGAGGACAGGCGCAAATGGCAATTATAACTATTTCCAGAGGCTCCTACAGCAAGGGCAAAGAAGTGGCCGAAAAAGTGGCTCAGAAGCTGGGCTACCAGTGTTACGCCCGTGAGGTCATTCTGGAGGCTTCAAAAGAGTTCAACATCCCCGAAATCAAGCTGGTGAAGGCAGTACATGACGCTCCTTCCATTCTGGAAAGGTTCTCCTACGGCAAGGAGAAGTTCATCGCATACTTTCAGTCCGCTCTTTTGAAGTGCCTCCGGAGGGACAACGTGGTCTATCACGGGCTGGCCGGACATTTCTATGTCAAAGGTGTCTCCCACGTTCTCAAGGTTCGGATTATTGCCGACATGAAGGACCGGATTCAAATAGTTATGGACCGGGAAAATATCTCTTATGAAAGCGCCCTGGCGCTGATCAAAAAGGACGATCTCGAAAGGCGCAAATGGAGCCAGCATCTATACGGGATCGACACCTCCGATCCGATTTTGTACGATCTGGTGATTCGCGTGCGGAAAATGACCGTGGATGACGCGGTGGACGTGATCTGCCATACGGCGGGACTGGAAACTTTCAAGACGACCTTTGAGTCTCAGAAGGCAATGGAAGACCTGGTGCTGGCATCCGAAGTAAAAACGACCCTGCTCGAGCTCAAACCCGACATCCAGGTATTCGTGCGCGACGGCGTCGTTACTCTTGGCGCCAGCGCCCAGATCATGAAAGACCCCGATCTGGTCCGGGAAATGGAAAGAATTGCCGGCGACATTCCCGGTGTTAAGGAGGTCAACATCAAGTCTTCCCACCTGGTTGAATGGAGTGACTGATCGGGAAAGCAGGACGCAATTTTGATTCATTTCAATGAACATTATTTGGATTTAGGTCCAAATGAGCGCTGAGCCGAACAAAATCATCTACTCCATGATCGGGGTAAGCAAGTTCTTCAACAAACGACCGATCCTGAAGGATATCTATCTCTCCTTTTTCTACGGCGCAAAGATTGGAGTGGTGGGTCTTAACGGCTCGGGCAAGAGTTCGCTTTTGAGAATACTGGCCGGGGTGGACATGGATTTCAACGGCAAGACTGCCATCGCGCCCGGCCATACGGTCGGTTTTCTGGAACAGGAGCCTCGACTGGATGATGCGCTGAGCGTGCGGGAAACAGTCGAGCAGGGGGTCCAGGAGACTGTCGATCTGCTGAATGAATTCAACCGCATCAACGAGCGGTTTGCCGAACCCATGTCCGATGAGGATATGGATAAACTGATCGACAGGCAGGCGGAGGTGCAGGAAAAACTCGATTCCATGAGCGCCTGGGACCTGGACTCAAGGCTCGAGATGGCTATGGACGCACTGAGGTGCCCTCCGGGAGACACTCCGGTCAAGGTCCTCTCGGGAGGTGAAAGACGGCGCGTTGCCCTTTGCCGGCTCCTGCTCCAGCAGCCCGACATTTTGCTGCTCGATGAACCTACCAATCACCTTGACGCCGAAACGGTCGCCTGGCTCGAACACCATCTTCAACGCTATCCCGGTACCGTGATAGCCGTTACTCACGACAGGTACTTTCTCGATAACGTGGCCGGATGGATACTGGAGCTTGACAGAGGGCAGGGGATTCCATGGCAGGGCAACTACTCGTCGTGGCTCGAACAGAAGAGCGCCAGGCTGAAGCAGGAAGCAAAAGGCGAAACCGAACGGCAGAGGACGCTGGAGCGTGAGCTGGAATGGATAAGAATGTCGCCCAAGGGGAGGCATGCCAAATCAAAGGCCCGCATAAAGGCTTATGAATCGCTTCTTGCGTCAGGACCATGAAAAGCAGGCAAGGGACCTCGAAATATACATCCCGCCCGGCCCGAGGCTCGGAAATGTGGTTATCGAGGCCAATAACCTGAGCAAAGCCTACGGCGAAAACCTTCTGATGGAAGGCTTTTCGTTTGCGCTGCCGCCTGGCGGCATCATCGGGGTGATCGGGCCCGAACGGCGCCGGCAAGACCACCCTGTTCCGAATGATAACCGGCCAGGAAAAGCCCGATTCGGGCACGATCAGACTCGGCGATACGGTGAAGCTGGCCTATGTGGAGCAGAGCCGGGAGACGCTCGACCCCGAAAAGACCATCTGGGAGACTGTCTCGGAGGGCAGGGAAACCATCGAACTTGGAAGCCGCTCCGTCAACTCGCGCGCTTATGTTGCGCGGTTCAATTTTTCGGGGACCGATCAGCAAAAGAAAGTCGGTCTGCTCTCGGGAGGCGAGCGCAACAGGGTCCATCTGGCAAGAATTCTGAAACAGGGCGCCAATGTGATTCTGCTCGACGAGCCTACGAATGACCTCGACGTCAACACCATGCGCGCGCTCGAAGAGGCTCTCGAGAATTTCGCCGGGTGCGCCGTGGTGATCAGTCACGACAGGTGGTTTCTCGACAGGATCGCAACACACATAATCGCCTTCGAGGGCGACAGCGCTGTCGTCTGGTTCGACGGAAACTATTCCGAGTATGAAGCCGACAGAAGGTCCCGCCTCGGCGCCGCAGCCGACCAGCCGCACAGGATCAAGTACCGCCAACTGACTCGGGCGTGATGAACCTGCATAATGGGTCGCCGCGCGTTGTGATAAAAAGTACTTGACTTTTAGCCCATTCTGTCATTTTCCGATGCTGCACGCGCGAACTCAGGTATTTTTTAACCTACCTCACAACAGCTATTCAGGAGTTGAAGGAAGATGATGGCGGATCAAACTATTGCTCGAGTGGAACCTGTTCGAACCGAGGCGTATTTGGATTTTCTCCAAATGCTTACCGGAGTCGGGCTCGTGGCGTTTATGTGGGCGCATATGATTCTGGTAGCCAGTGTTAACCTCGACCTCGGAGGGGGCAGGGTGATGAACGCGATCGCCCATTTCTTTGAAGCCACTTACATGGCTCAAATCGGCGGTCCGATGATTGCCCTGACCATGCTGGTTCATTTTGTGCTGGCGGCCCGCAAGCTTCCCTTCCGTGCCCGTGAACAGAAGGCCATGTGGAGGCACAGCCGTCAATTTCAACCACATCGATACCTGGCTGTGGATAATCCAGGCGGTAACCGCTTTCATTATTCTGATCATGGGGTGCATCCACATGTGGACGGTGCTCACCAATCTGCCGATAACCGCCGCAAAGAGCGCCGCCAGGGTTCAGGGCGGATGGTGGCTTGCCTTCTACCTTGTCCTGCTCCCGATGATAGAGCTTCACGTCGGGATCGGAATCTACAGAATCGGCGTAAAGTGGGGATTTATCAAGAGGTCTAACCGCAAGGCGCTGCATGGCTTCGAAAACAAGCTCACCCTCGTAATGATTGCCATAGGGCTTGTCACTCTGTTCACCTTCTATTTTTTAGTCAAAGCAATGTAAGGAGCTGAAATTGGATACCTTCTACACTGATCTCTTATGCGTCGGAGCGGGCCTGGCAGGCGAGCGTGTGGCGGTGGCGGCGGCCTCAGCGGGATTTGAGACCATCTGCCTCAGTATCGTTCCGCCGAGGCGTTCCCACTCTTCCGCCGCTCAGGGCGGCATGCAGGCTTCTCTGGGAAACTGCTGCATGGGCGAGGGCGACTGCCCGGACGTCCATTTTGCCGATACTGTTAAAGGGTCCGACTGGGGATGCGATCAGGAAGTCGCGCGTCTTTTCGCGGACACCGCGCCGATCGCCGTTCGAGAAATGGCATTTTGGGGCATTCCCTGGAACCGCGTCGTTCCCGGAAAAGGCATCTACTATAAAGCCGGAAAACAATACGAAAAGATTGAGAAGGCGGAGAAGGAGGGCACAATCACGGCGCGCGATTTCGGCGGGACCGCGAAATGGCGCACCTGTTACACATCGGACGGGACCGGCCATACGCTTCTTTTTACGATGGACAATGAAGTCGTGCGCCTGGGCGTAACCGTCCACGACAGGGTTGAAGCGCTGGCCCTGATCCATGACGGCGCGACCTGCATGGGCGTTGTGGCCCGCTGCCTGAAGACCGGCAAGCTGAGGGCCTATCTGGCCAAGGCCACGCTGATTGCCACCGGCGGCTACGGCAAGCTTTACCGCGAAAGCACCAATGCGGTAATCTGCTGGGGTGACGGCGCCGCAATCTCGCTTGACACCGGGATTGTCCCCATCGGAAACCCGGAGGCCGTGCAGTTCCACCCGACGGGAATCGTTCCCACCAACATTCTGGTGACCGAGGGCTGCCGCGGTGACGGCGGGACCCTCAAAGATGTCAATGAAGAAAGATTCATGCACATTTACGAGCCCGGCAAGCAGGAACTTGCCTCGCGCGACGTCGTTTCCCGCTGGATGTTTCATCATATGCGGATCGGAAAAGGGGTGCCGAGCCCCTACGGCCGATCACCTGTGGCTGGACATCCGCCATTTGGGGGCGCATCACATCAAGACCAAGCTCCGCGAAGTCGAAGAAATCTGCAATGAGTTCCTGGATCGAGATCCGATTACCCAGTTGATCCCTGTTCGTCCGTGCCAGCATTACAGCATGGGCGGAGTTCGCACCAACAAGGACGGCGCCGCTTACGGCCTCAAGGGCCTTTATTCGGCAGGCGAGGCTGCGTGCTGGGATATGCACGGGTTTAACCGCCTCGGTGGAAACTCACTGGCCGAGACCATTGTGGCCGGAAGGATCGTGGGCGAAAAGATAGTGGAATTCCTCCAGGGCTACCAGGTTGATTTCAAAACCGCTGTTGTCCGGGATGCAGTCAAAAAGCAGCAGCAAAGGATCGACAGTCTGATTCGCGGGAGCGGAAAAGAAAACGCTTACGAACTCCGTGCGGCTATGGGCGATGCGCTTATGGACGGGGTGGGCATTTTCCGCAAGCACGAAGACCTCAAGGCTGCCGTCGATAAGCTGCAGGTGATCTATGAGCGCTCAAAGAAGATCGGCCTTCGCTCCACCAGCGTGCATGGCGCCAATCCCGAACTGGGAGTGGCCCTGCGGGTGCCCGGAATGCTCCGGCTCGCACTGTGTATTGCCTACGGAGCGCTGATGCGGACTGAGAGCCGTGGAGCGCACGCACGCGAAGATTACCCGGAACGCAATGACAGAGACTGGTTGAAGCGTACCCTGGCCTACTGGAAGAGTGAAAAAGACACGCTGCCGACCCTGGAATACGAAAAGCCTTCAAAGGTCTGGGAGATTCCGCCGGGTGAGAGAGGGTACGGTTCTACGAAGATAATTTGCACCGAAGACCCCGAGATCTGCATTCCAAAGCCGGAAACCAACTAGCATAAGCGAGAGGTGTTTTGATGGGAAGGACTCTAAAGTTCAACATATTCAGATTTAACCCGGAGGACCCGGCTTCGGTTCCGCACATGGATGCGTATTATCTCGAGGAAACCGAGGCCATGACTCTTTTCATTGCTCTTAACCGCATCAGGGAGGAACAGGACCCGACCCTCATGTTCGATTTCATGTGCAGGGCCGGCATCTGCGGCTCCTGCGCCATGATGATAAACGGGCGGCCCGACCTTGCGTGCCATACCAAGACCAAGAAGCTGCCAAGCGAGATCACGCTGATGCCGATGCCTGTATTCAAGCTGATCGGGGACCTCTCGGTCGACACGGGCACCTGGTTCCGCGGAATGAACGAGAAGGTGCAGTCGTGGGTCCATACCAATAAGGAATTCAGGCCAAACGAGGAAGAAGAGCGGATGGACAACGCGCTCGCCGAGGAGATTTACGAACTCGAGCGCTGTATCGAATGCGGCTGCTGTGTGGCCGCCTGCGGGAAGGCGAACATGCTGCCCGACGGCTTCATGGGAGCGACCGCTTTCAACCGGGTCGCCCGGTTCATGATGGACCCGCGCGACGAGAGAAGCAACGATGAGTATTTCGAGGTGGTGGGAAACGAGGACGGAATCTTCGGCTGCCTCGGGCTTCTCGGCTGCGAGGACATGTGTCCGAAGAAAATCCCGCTCCAGGATCAGCTCGGCATGCTTCGCCGCAAGATGGGCTTCTCCCAGGTGAAGCATCTTTTCCAGAGGGCCGGGAAGAAGTAGATATTAACAATGAGACCCCCTGTCGAGCAGAATCGGCAGGGGGTCTTTTATGAAGACATCTCAGTCCTGGCCTATTTCGCCGCGAGCGCCTGGAGCATTCTCGAAACTTGAATATCGATTGCACGCGGGACGTCATAGGGCGAAACATGCGCCATGTCCAGCACGACGCTTTTAGATGAGGAAGTCTTGTCGCGGAAGCTCTGGGTTCGGATATCGATCCTGACCATAGGAGTGTCCGCCGGAGCGGCCAGACCGAGGAAGCCGCCGCCCGCCGCTCCGGCAATCGCTGCCGGTAACCGGAGCGCCGGCGGCCGCGCCAAGCAGCGCGCCTGCTGCAGCGCCGAGAATCGCCCCGCCTAAAAGGTGTTCGGCCCTTACGTCCGGGTTGTCCCGAGCTTCGCGCGACTCAGCGCAATATCAAGCGAAAAATCAGCTTCCTTTTCCCTTCTTACCTGGTCATATCCTTTCTCATAGAGGACCCGATGAGCTTGAGGGAAACGCACTCGCGAAAGGAGTGCGGTTTTCGACGTGCATTATATAGGTAGCGATCCTGCGGGCCAACGGTCAGAAAATTCGTTTCATTTCCGGCTGGGGCCTGGCTGGACTCCGCAGGGAGGCGGCTGAACGGTGTAGTAAGAACCGTAAGGGCGCTGTGGCGCAACCTCCGAGGAGGATCACTGCAAATCCGATTGTGAGAATCTTCGATGACCATTCCCATGTTTTCATGCGTTACTCCTCTTTGGAATCGAAAGATTCATGCACATAGCAGAAATCGATTCCAGAATTTCATTGAATTCGAGTCAATGTCATGCGTAACAGAAACGAAGTCTACATGGTTTGAGATTTACGCCAAGGCCGAATGCCGGAATGAAAGACATCAGGGATATTCAGTTTCAACACGTCGCTCCGTATTTATCGTCAAACCGGCAGATGTCGTCTTCTCCCAAATAGCTGCCGGACTGGACCTCAATTAGTTCCAGGGGTATTTTGCCGGGGTTTTCCAGGCGATGTCGCGTGCCCCAGGGAATGTATGTGCTCTGGTCTTCATTGAGCAGGAATTCCTCGTTGTCCTTGTTATGCGGGCGGTTCCCCTTACCACGATCCAGTGTTCCGCCCTGTGGTAATGCATCTGAAGAGAAAGAGAGGCGCCGGGATTTACGGTTATACGCTTTACCTTGAAGCGCTCACCGGTATCGATGGACTCGTAAGACCCCCAGGGACGGTAGGTCCGGGAATGAGAAAACGCCTCCTCTCTCATTTGCTCTTTGAGCCTGCCGACAATCAGCTTAACGTCCTGGGAACGTTCGATCGATGAAACCAGCACCGCGTCCTTGGTCTCGATGATGATCTGGTTTTCTATGCCCAGGGCCGCAATGAGCCTGTTTTCCGAATGGATATAGCAGTTGCGGACATCTTCCAGCAAAACATCTCCGGTGACGACGTTGCGGCACTCGTCTTTTTCGCACACTTCATGAAGCGAGAGCCAGCTCCCGACATCACTCCAGCCCACTGTCAGGGGAATTACGACCGCACGCGGCGTTTTTTCCATAACTGCATAGTCTATGGAAATATTCGGACATGAGGCAAAGGCGTTCTCTTCGAGCCGAGTGAAGTCCAGGTCACGCCTGGCCTTTTCATATGATTCGCGGCAGGCGCTGAGAATTTCGGGCGAAAGCCGGCCCAGTTCCTCAAGAAAAACAGAGGCCCGGAACATGAACATGCCGCTGTTCCAGAAGTACTCTTTTGAATCCACATAGGAGCATGCTTTTTCATAGTCCGGCTTCTCAAAGAATTCGCGGACCAGGCAGGCGCCTTCGTTTGACTGCCCCGGAACACTTTCCCCTTTGCGGATGTACCCGTAACCGGTTTCCGGTCTGTCGGGAACGATCCCGAAAGTTATTATGTTGCCATCCGATGTAAGTTCGCTTCCTTTCTGAACAGCCGATGCAAAAAGCTCATCTTCCCGGATGAGATGGTCCGCTGGAAGAACAAGCACGTCGGGGTCTTCGTCGTTTTTCATGGCGGCCAGCACGCCCACGGTAATTGCCGGGCAGGTGTTTCGGCCGACAGGTTCAAGGATGATATCCGAATAAGTCATGTCAAGCGCCTGCATCTGGGCTGCCGCCATGAAGCGGTGGCTTTCGTTGCACACAATTATGGGAGGCGCTGTTCCGGCAATTTTCGACAGGCGCATAAGGGTTTTTTGAAACAGGGAGTGTTCTCCTCCCAGAAGCGGCATCAACTGTTTTGGCAGATGCTCTCTTGAAAGAGGCCACAACCTGGATCCCACACCACCGGATAAGATGACGGGTACTATCATTGCTGTCTGCCTGTTATTTGAGGTCAAAGAGTAAGCTTTGCGCGCGCGCTCCAGAGCGCCGAGCAGGAAAACGTCACTCAAGAAATATCTTTTGCCGCGCCAAATATAACTTTGATGAAAAATATTTTCCATCTTCGAATGATGCTTTCCTTCAAGGCGCGCTAAAAATCGTCGGGAAACATGGATCAGGAAGCAGGAATCGGGGAGCGGTTGCTGAAGCCCGCCTTTATGCCGCCCTCTTGAGGATGCACTGGTGGATCATCTGCCGTGATCGCGGGAATTGATCCAATGGCGAAAACCCGCGATGGCGCCGAAAGAACAGTCCAGTGACCCATTTTCCAACGTCGAACTGCTCGAAAGAGGGTAACGGTCTGAGTCTTGTCATTACAGTTCGTACAGCCTGCCGTACTTTTGTTTCAGATAACCGATCAGGTAATCCGCATTCAGGTCCTCGCCCGTGACGGCCTTAACCAGGTCGCGCGGAAGATGGCGGCTGCCCTGCGAATGAACGTTTTGCCGAAACCATCCGAGAAAAGGTGCGAACTCGCCCGCCTCGAACATTTCCTGCAAATTGCCCAGCTTCTCTTCTGCTTTTGCGTAAAACTGCGCTGCATACATGTTTCCAAGGGCATAGCTGGGGAAATAGCCGATTGCTCCCGCCGACCAGTGTACGTCCTGCATCACGCCGTCCGAGTAGTCGGGCGGGAGCAGCCGGAAATATCGTTCCATCTTCGGCGTTCCAGGCCTCGGGAAGGTCCTCGGGCTCCAGCTCGCCGCCGATCAGCATCCTCTCCAGTTCAAATCGCATGATGATGTGAAGGTTGTAGGTAACCTCATCTGCTTCGGTGCGAATCAGGCTTGGACGAACCTCGTTCAGAGCGAAGAGGAATTTGTCGATATCGATTTTGTTCAGCCATGGGAAGCGCTTGCGCGCTGCAGGATAAAAATGCTTCCAGAACCCGGGGGACTTTGCCACCATATTTTCCCACATGCGCGACTGAGATTCGTGGATCGCCATTGATATGGACCTGCCGCGCGGGGTCCCCCAGTGTTCCACCGGAAGCCCCTGCTCGTAGAGGGCGTGTCCTGTCTCGTGAATCGAGCTGAACAGGGCCATGACAAACGAGTTCGGATCGAACCTGGTGGTGATTCGAACGTCTCCCGGTCCGATCTTCGAGGTAAAAGGATGGGCAGACCGGTCCATCCTGCCTGCGCCGAGGTCGTAGCCCAGGTGAGCGATTATTTCCATGATGAAGATCTTCTGCACGGACGCGGGCGAATCACCCTGCAGAGCGGTGGGGTCCGGTTTTCGGGGGCTGGCTTCGATTTTTTCGAGCAATTCGAAAGTAGCGCCTGCCAGCTTGTCGAAGAGCGCCTCGATACTCCCGGCGTTTTCCCCCGGTTCGAAATCTTCGATCAGCGCATTGTAAATCTCTTCCCCGCCGGTAGAGAGCGCGGCGGCCTGCTGCCGCTTAAGGCTTATGATCCGTTCGAGGTAAGGAAGAAAACCCTTCCAGTCATTTTCGCGCCTCATGCTTTGCCATGCAAGCTCGCTCTGCGAGGCCGCTTTTGCCAGTTCGACCGCGAGCGCCTCCGGTATTTTGGTTGCGCGGTCGTAGTTTCTTCTCCATTCACGCAGATTCACGGCTTCATCGGACAGCGGTCCACCGGGGATTTCGGAGGCTTCGACCTTCGCAAGCATTTCTCCGAACTCGGGATCTGTTGCGCGCCTGTAAAGAAGGGCGGTAATGGTCGCAATTTGTTGCGCCCTGTGCGAATGGCCTCCTTTGGGCAGGTATGTGCGCTGGTCCCAGTTGAGCAGGCTTTTCATGGATTCGATACAGAGCGGTGGTTGTGGAGTAGTCCAACAGCCACCGGTAAGCTTCTGCAGGTTTCATGAGTTCTCCTTCGGCATTACGGGCCGCCTTGAGATAGGATTGGGCGCCTGGTCTCCAGCCGCTTTTCTTGACTTTTACCGGCACAGACTTAGTTTTCAGTAGACTCTAAAATAACGCAAACTCATGTAATATGAAAGAATTTCAATAAATTACATTGTCTGTTTTCATATTCGCTCCCCATGGAGCATGCGCGGTATAGGCGTAACTCAGAACTTTGAAAACTCAAAGAACTGGAAACTAAAGACTAATATGCTGCCGGATGAATTGAAACTCAAGCTCCAGAAAATGATTGCCGAGGCGGAATCGCCCCGCGAGAAAGCCATCGATGTAATGTTTGAAATACAGGAACTCCAGGGCTGGATGAGCGATGAAGCCATGGTCGAAGCGGCGGCGCTGCTCGGCATGACGCCGTTGGAGCTGGAGGAGCTTGCCACCTTTTATGACTACATATACCGCAGCCCCGTAGGCAAATATGTAATCAAGGTCTGTGACAGCACCGTGTGCTGGCTGGAGGGCCACCAGCGTGTAATCGACTACGTGAGCGCACGCGTCGGCGTTCCCATGGGCGGGACCAGTCCGGACGGGCTCTTCACGCTTCTGCCCGTCTGCTGTATCGGCTATTGCGACCGTGCTCCCGCAATGGTGATAAACAAGCGGGTATACGGAAAACTGACCCCGGAAAAGATCGACGGAATTCTTGATAAACTGGCTCACGAAGCCGAATTTCACGAATCGGAATAACTCATGCCTCAGTATCCCCAGGTACTGTTCAAAAACAGGAAACCGGACCGGGTGGCGACCCTGGACGAATACCGCGAAAGCGGCGGGTACCAGGCGCTCGAAAAGTTCGTCGGCGGCGGGATTTCTCCCAAAGAGATCATAAGGCTGGTGAGTGAATCAGGCCTGCTGGGCCGAGGCGGCGCCGGTTTTCCGGCCGGAAAGAAATGGGCTGCGGTGCCGGACTCGGGCGCTTTTCCCCGCTATCTTGCCGCAAACGGCGACGAGATGGAGCCCGGAACATTCAAGGACCGCATGCTGCTCCATGTTGACCCGCACTGCGTAATCGAGGGAATGATCCTGGCGGGTTACTCTTTTTCGGCTTCCAAGGCTTTCTTTTTCGTGCGTCCCTCCTACGAAAGCAGCGCCGTCATATTTGAGCGCGAGTTGGAATACGCGCGGCAGGCGGGTTTTCTGGGCAATAACATTCTGGGTACGGATTTTTCTTTTGACATCGTCGTTCACCGAAGCGGAGGAAGATACATCTGCGGGGAGGCGACCGCGCTGCTCAACGCCATAATGGGGAAAAGAGCCAAACCCGATAAAGCCGCCTCCATACCCGACCGAGAAGGGCCTCTGGGACAAGCCGACGGTTGTGAACAACGTGGAAACTCTGGCCAATGTCCCTCATATTCTGCGCAACGGTCCCGAGTGGTTCAAGGGGCTGGCGGCCACCCCTCACGGGGCCGGCACGAAAATTTACGGCATAAGCGGTAAAGTGAATGTTCCCGGCGCGGTTGAGCTGCCCATCGGCACCCGGCTAAGCGAAATAATCGATGAACACTGCGGAGGAATGACTCCGGGTTCGGAATTCAAGGCATGCCTTCCGGGAGGCGCTTCGACCCGGTTCATGACCAGGGAGCACTACGATATCCGGATGGATTTCGACGACCTGAAGGCAATTGGAAACCGTCTCGGTACTGCCGCCATAATGGTTTTCGATCACAAAACATGCCTCGTGGGCGCCACCCTGAACCTCATGGAATTCTTCGCGCGGGAGTCCTGCGGCTGGTGTACGCCTTGCCGGGAAGGGCTGCCGTACATGCGCGACCTGCTGTGGAGAATCGAAAATGGTGAGGGGGAAGAAGAATTCATCCCCAATCTGAGGACACTGTGCAAAGAGGTTTGGAACTCTTACTGCGCTCTTGCTCCAGGGGCCGCCGAGCCGGTAATCAGCCTTCTGGATTTTTTTGAAGATGAAGTACGCCAACACATTAGCCAAAAAGGATGTCCTTTCCATGCCAAGGCTGGTCATTGACGATCTTGAAGTAGAGGTCCCAAAGGGCAGCAAAGTCATCGACGCCGCCGAACGGTTGGGCATTGTAATTCCGCGCTTCTGCTATCACGAGGCGTTGGGGTCCGTTGGCGCATGCCGGATGTGTGCGGTCAAATTTATCCAGGGGCCCTTCAAAGGCGTGCAGATGAGTTGCATGATCGATGCCCAGGATGGGATGGTCGTTTCGACAACCGACGAAGAGGCGGTTCAATTTCGCAAAAGGGTAATCGAACTGCTGATGATGAATCATCCGCTGGATTGTCCCGTATGCGACGAGGGCGGACAATGCCTGCTGCAGGATGAAACGGTGGTCCGGCGGACACGGCGTCCGCAGGTATCGGGGCAGCAAGCGAACGTATCGGGACCAGTACCTGGGACCCTACATTCAGCATGAAATGAACCGCTGCATCCATTGCTACCGCTGTTCCAGGTTTTACCAGGAGTTTGCCGGATACAGAGACCTCGGTGCCATGCAGATCGGTGACCGTCTCTACTTCGGCAGGTTTTCGGACGGTAAGCTCGAAAGCCCTTTTTCGGGAAACCTGGTGGATATCTGCCCTACCGGCGTCTACACCG
Organism: uncultured delta proteobacterium; assembly: GCA_963727975.1. Classification (GTDB taxonomy): domain Bacteria; phylum Desulfobacterota; class Syntrophobacteria; order Syntrophobacterales; family Syntrophobacteraceae; genus SbD1. Next base: position 60,965 of record CAVSIN010000011.1, read on the forward strand.
ACAAGACCGCCCGGTTCAAAGTGCGAAGATGGGACCTCCAGAGAGCGCCCTCTCTTTGCAACCACTGCTCGCTGGGGTGCAATACGGTCGGGAACGCCCATTACCGTGGGGTCATGCGCGTGGAGGCGCGCTGCAATCATGATGTGAACGGGTACTTTATATGCGACGCGGGAAGGTTTGGATTTTCCTATACGAACGGCGGCGCCGGTCACAAAAAGCGCCCCTGGGCGCCGCGGGTTGGAGGGAGCGACGTTTCCGCGCAGACCGCTTTTGCCAGAGCGCGGGAAGCTCTGGGCAATATTGCGGAAAAATACGGTTCCCGGGCGATTGCAGCGGTCGGCTCGGCTCGAAACAGCCTTGAGTCCCAGTGTATGCTCAAGCGAATATGCAGAACACGGGACTGGCGCGGCCCGGTATTTTTTTTCGATCCGGCAAAACTCCGCAAGACCCGCTCCGCCGTTGAAAGGCTTGACGGCGAAATCGCCGTATCGATGCGGGAAATCGAGAAAGCGGATTTTGTCATCGTTGCAGGGGCCGATCCCCTGAATGAAGCGGGGATGGCCGCGCTCGCGATCCGGCAGGCGGCACAGGAGGCAGAGCCCCGGTTGTCGCGATCGATCCCCGCCCGGTCTTTCTGCCCTTGCGAGTTCGAACATATACCGGCTGCGCCCGGAGATATCGAGCTGTACCTGGGCATGCTCGTCGGCAAGGCGGTCGAAAAGAATGCGGAAGGGTTCGGAAAAGACGCGGAGGAGTTTTTATCGGGCGCTGGTTGCAGAACATGGAGATCGTGAACTTCCGGCCGGGATTGTCGCTTCTTTGCGAACAGTCTCGGCGCCGAGTCAAAGGCCGGTGATAATTTGCGGAACCGACGTGACCCGCGAAACGACGCCCGCGTTTGCCGCCGATTGCGCTCGGTTGCTGCGGCTGGCAGGAAAACAGGCAGGCCTTTTTTATCTGCTGCCGGGGGCAGGCTCTTTCAGTTCGGCCCTTCTTTCCGGAGCGGACGGGCAAGACCGGATCGCGCGGGGAAACTTTGCGGACCTTGTCGGCGATATCGAAAAGGGCCTGGTTCGAGCTCTGGTCGTTGTGGAGAGCGATCCTTTCCACTATTATCCGGACCGGCTGAGACTCGATCGGGCCATGTCGAAGCTCGAACTTCTGATCGCGATCGATTATTTCCCGACGGAGACGGTCAATCGCGCTTCCATTTTTTATCCGGCTTCCACCATCTTTGAGACCGGCTCGACATATATAAATCAGGAAGGAAGGGCCCAGTTTGCGCAGCGTGTCCACCACGGCGGCGTGCCGATCTGGGGAGGAGAACACCCGCCGCGTGTTTACCGGGATTTTGTTCCCGGAGGCGACCACCTGCCGGCCTGGAAGGCGCTTTGGGAAATTGCGGGCATACCGATGCGCAGGGATTCGGCGGACTGAGCGATATCTCCCCGGGTGAATTTATCCCGGCGGAGCACGCCGCCTTCGAAGGGTTCAAAGCGGACAATTACCCGGTTGATGGAATAAGAATCCTTCCGGGCAAATCCGGGCTGGAGGGTAAGTGGACGCCTCCGGAGCGCCGAGTCCGCGGAAAAGCCGAAAAGCTCCGAGCGGCCTTGAACTTTTAATGGTCGAATGGATGTTCGGCACAACGGAATTCTCAGCCTGGTCGGATTCGCTTGACGCCGGCATCACCGAACCATATATGTCGATGCACTCAAAAGACGCGCGAGTGCGCGGGGCTTTCCGACGGAGACAGGGTATCTGTGGAACTCGACAACGGGACCCTGGAGATCGTGGTTTCGGTCTCGGATCGCACGGCCGAAGGGGTATTGGTCGTTCCACGCCACCAGTCGCTGGATTGGCGAAAGATGAAAGATTTTTCCGTTCGGGTTCTGCCGGAAAAGATCCGGAAGAATCTGACAATGAAAAAATGTGCGATCGGGATCGACCTGGGGGGCACCAAGATTGCCCTTGGCGCAGTCGATGAAGAAGGACGGTTGCTGGAGCTGCTTCGCTATGACACGGACGACGCGGGGCGGCTCCAGCGCGGTGATAAACCAGATTGTCGAAGGAGTTCGGCAACTCAGGGCGCAGTCCGGGATTTCAATATCCGGGATCGGCATCGGGGTTGCCGGGCAGGTGGACCCCGAGACCGGGGCCGTCGTGTTTGCGCCCAACCTGGACTGGCATGACGTGCCGCTTGGGGCGGACATGGAAAAGGCATGCGCAATTCCCGTGGTAGTGACAAACGACGTTCGGGCGGCGCTGTGGGGCGAATGGCTTTTCGGGGCGGGCCGAGGGCGCCGGCGATCTGCGTGTGCGTCTTTGTCGGGACGGGAATCGGCGGAGGGATCGTTTGCGGCGGCAGGGTGCTTGAAGGGTGCAGCAATACGGCCGGGGAGATCGGTCATATGACGGTGGACCTTAACGGTCCGCTTTGCAACTGCGGCAACAGGGGATGCATGGAAGCGCTCGCCGGCGGCTGGGCCATAGCCCGCAGGACGCGTGAGAGCGTAAAGGCCGACCCGGTTTCCGGCGGCACTATTTTGAAGATGGCGGGAGGCAAGGTCGAGGAGATTACGGCGAGAACGCTGGTGCAGGCCTTTTACGCCGGAGACGCGCTCGCCGGCGGAGATCATTGACGAGGTTACGGACGCTCTGGCCGCTGGAATCGCCGCCCTGGTAAATGCGCTTAACCCCTGTCAGATAATACTGGGCGGCGGCATTATCGAAGGCATGCCCGAGATGGTCTCGCGCATAGATAAGGGGGTGCGCCGCCGCGCATTGAGTGCGGCAACCGGCCGCCTTGCCATCTGTGCTTCAAAACTCGGAAACGAAGCCGGAATCATCGGGGCTGCGGCGCTCGCAATGAAGACCTTTTCGGCAATTGCCTAAAATCTGATCTTTGGCTTGCATTCAGCTTACGGCTCTTGGTAAGTGTCCGCAAACAGGGTCATTTCCCTGAGTCTTCGAGGAGGTTTCTCTATGAAGCTGGCCGGAATGGATGTCGACCTGACCGGGTTCGAATCGGCGGTAATGGAAAGGCTGAAAGATCTTGAGGAGGCCGATTTCTGCGCCCGGCTCTGGAAAAAGGACCCCGCGATCTGGAAAATGGAACCGGACCAGCAGAAGATAATTGCAAACTCGATGGGCTGGCTGGATTCTCCCGTGAAGATGAGGCAGGCTGTGGCCGATCTTGCCGAATTTGCCGCCGAACTGAAGAAAGCGGGCTTTCGTCACGTGCTCCTTATGGGCATGGGAGGAAGCAGCCTTGCGCCGCTGGTTTTCAGCGAAACTTTCGGCAGGCATGCTCCCGGCTTGCCGCTGACGGTGCTCGACACCACCGATCCGGCCACTGTCATTCGGCTTGAACGAGGCCTTCCTCTTGCCAACACTTTTTTCATCGAGGCCAGCAAGTCCGGCGCAACCGTCGAGAGCCGTTCTTTCGGCGAGTATTTTTTTGAAAGAGTCAAAAGCATAAAGGCAAACCGCGCCGGCGAAAACTTTGGCGTAATAACGGACCCGGGCTCCATGCTCGAGAGATTGGCCGCCGAGCGTTCCTACCGCAAAGTTTTTCTCAATTATCCGGATATCGGCGGACGCTATTCGGCGCTTTCCTTTTTCGGGTTGGCGCCGGCCTCGCTGATGGGCATCGATTTAAATGAACTGCTCTTCAGGGCTTCAAAGATGCTGGATGAATGCCGGATTGAGAAGCCCCTTTCCCAAAATCCCGGGCGTAGCGCTCGGGGCGGCGATCGGCGTTCTTGCGGCGGGCGGCAGGGACAAGCTGACCTTTCTTCTGCCCGGGCCCATTTTCTCATTTGCAATGTGGTTGGAACAGCTTGTTGCCGAAAGCACGGGAAAGGACGGGACAGGAGTGGTTCCGGTGTCGGGCGATCCGGTTGAAAACCGGCAAAACTACGGAGAAGACCGGCTGTTTGTTGAATTCAGAATGAAGAACGAACCGGACGAGGCCCTTGAGGCCAAAGCCGATTCTTTGCGCAAAGCCGGCCATCCGGTCATCACGGTTTATATGCGCGACCGGCTCGATCTCGGAGAGCAGTTTTTCCTTTGGGAGATTGCCACCGCGACCGCCGGGGCTTTGCTCCGCATAAATCCGTTCGATCAGCCGAACGTGCAGGAAACCAAGGAATTTACAGCCAAGATTCTCGATGAGGTCAGAAAGGAGGGCAGGGTGCCCGAGGCCGTGATGGAAATGTCGCACGGTCCGCTGCGGCTTTACCTGGCCGGTGGAGCTTCCAGCGTCCCGCAGGCATTGTCCTTGTTTTTCGAGGGGGCTGCCAGGGAGGATTACCTGGGCATTCTCGCCTACCTGACCGAAAATGAAGCGAACGAGAGCGGACTGCGGCGGATTCGTATACTTGTGAGGGACAGGATGCGAATCGCCGCGACAGTAGGCTACGGTCCGCGTTACCTGCACTCGACCGGCCAGCTTCACAAGGGGGGACCAACAGGGGGTTTTTCCTTCTGCTTACCTCGGACATTGCTGAGGATGCCGGGATTCCCGGGCAGCCATATACTTTCGGAATGTTGATGCGTGCCCAGGCCCTGGGTGATTTCGAAGCGCTGCGCAAACACCGGCGCAGAGTCTTGAGGGTCCATTTGAGCGGTGAGACGCCGGTGGGGCTTGCCGCTCTGGAGGAGGTTCTCAGGGTTGTGATGCCGCATAATGCCAATCAAAATTGAAAGAAAACAATGAAAAGACTACTTTCCGCGTCTATTTTGTCCGCCAACTTCGGCATGCTTGCAGAAGAGGTCGAAGCTGTCGAAGCCGCAGGGGCCGACTGGATACATGTCGATGTCATGGACGGCCATTTTGTGCCAAACATAACTATAGGGCCCAACATGGTGAGGGCTCTTAGCAAGGTGACGCGCCTGCCTCTGGACGTTCACCTGATGATAGAAAACCCCGGCCGCTATCTGGAAGATTTCGTCAAAGCGGGCGCAACGTGGCTGGGAGTCCATGCCGAGGCCTGCGTTCATCTTCACAGGGTGATTCAGACGATAAAGGAACTGGGGGTAAAGGCCGCCGTTGCGCTCAATCCGGCGACGCCGCTCTGCGCGATCGACGTGGTCTTGCCCGATGTCGATATGGTTTTGCTTATGACCGTCAATCCCGGGTTTGGCGGACAGGCGTTCATCCCGAACGTGCTGCCCAAGATCCGGCAATGCCGCAGGATGATAGATGATGCGGGGCTTTCGACGCTGCTCCAGGTCGACGGAGGAGTAAACCCTGAGACTGTAGGGGAACTTGCGGAAGCGGGGGTCGATGTCTTCGTCGCAGGTTCGGCGGTTTTCAAGGATGATTACGCGCAAAATATCAGAAATCTGAAAGCGCCGATGGATCGAAAGTGAAGGCTTAAACCCTGATATCGAGTTCCTCGAGCATCCGGTCGGCATAGTCCATGATATATTCCCTCTGCTTCACGTCGGCGTAGCCTATGCAAGCGCACCGCAGAACCTGGCGGGTGCGGGTCAGCAGTTCGAAATCCACTTGGTTTAGCGACAGGTTTACGGCAAACCAGAAGGGATGGCATTGCTTATGCTCCCTTTGGATGTCCGAGTAGAGTTCTGCGGGAAGCATAACCCAGAAAATGTCTCCAAATTCGGATGCGTCCGCATTTTTCTTCAGGAATTCAAGGATTTTCTCGTAGTCGGATTCTCTCAACTGATCAATTACGTACTGCTTCATCTCTTATCCTCAAGGATTGGTCTGCGGTCATGACTGTTTCTCCGGCAGCCTCACCATGAATACCGCCCCTTTCTGAATCTTGCTCCGCGCCGTGATGCTGCCTCCGTGACGCTCGACTATTTTTCTGCAAATAGCGAGGCCCATCCCGGCGCCCTCGTAAGGCGAGTTCTTTGCATGGAGCCTCTGGAAGGGTTTGAAGATATTGTCGAGGTAACATTGGTCAAAACCTATTCCATTATCCTCCACCCGTATTTCATGGAACCCCTCACACTCGCAGGGTTCAGCGTAGACCCTGATAACGGAGGTTTTCTCTCCCCTGTACTTCAGGGCATTTCCCAAAAGGTTTTGAAAGAGCTGTCGCATCTGAACGGGATCGGCCTCCACCGTGGGAAGAGTTCCAATCTCGATTCGAGCGCCCGAATCTTCAATAACCACCTTCAAGTCCGACAAGGCCTCTTCCGCAGGCAGCGTCAAATTCACCCGGGGGAAAAGATGTTCAGAGTTTGAAGTAAGGCGCGAATATTTCAGATAGAGCCATTATCAGCTCCTGCATTCTCCGGGCGGACCGGCGAACTCTGTCAAGATAATCACGTCCCTTCTCATCGAGTAATCCATCATACTGAGCCTTAATACGATCGACGAATGTCTGGATTTTTCGAACCGGCTCCTGCAGATCGTGAGACGCAATAAAGGCGAAGTCCTGAAGGTCTCTGTTGCTTTGTTCCAACCTGGCGGAATATGCAGCCAGCTTTTCGCTCTTTTTGCGAAGTTCCTCCTCGACCCGGCGTCTCTCCGCGATTTCAGCCGTAAGCGCCGCCGTTCTATCTCTGACTTTATTCTCAAGTTCTTCGTTCAACATCTGAAGCTCGGTTTCCGCCTTGATGAGTTCCTCGTTTTTGCGGACTGCCGTCCCGTAGGTCGAAACCAGGATGTCGAGGACCTGTCTAACGCCGGAACTGATCGTGTAGGGCTTCCCCGAGTATTCGACCGTTACGGACCGTTGAGGCCCGTGTTCCTCTGTGGCGGATCTTGAAAGCTTTTCGCGGATGCAGGAAATGAGTTGGTCGGGGTTATAGGGTTTGATGATGAAATTGCTCGCCCCACTCTCGAGACCTCTCAACACATCAGCCTCATTGGACAGGAAGCTGAGCAGAATGACCGGAACGGCCCTGTGTTCCTTGCTTTCGCGTATGGCGCGACATAGATCGAAGCCATCAAGTTCAGGCATAACTATGTCGCTGATGACCATGGCGGGCATCTTCCGGCTGAGCCAAGCAAGGGCCTCCCTGCCGTTTCCGGCAACCGAGGTGCGGTAGCCATTTTGCTTCAGGATAAACTCCAATTCCATGGCCTGAGTGGGACTGTCCTCCACGATGAGTATCTCAGGCCCCTTCGCCGCGATGTTTTGTTCGGAATACATTGATTAAGCTCCAAGCGGTGACCGCTGCTCACCGCTTTGCTATTTGAGCCAAAGTTGCAGCTATTCTGTCGGGCGCCAGCACATGGGCGGCGGCGCCAAGCCGGATAGCCTCGCCGGGCATGCCGAAAACCGTGCAGCTTGGCTCATCCTGTGCGATAGTTAAGGCCCCTTTTTCCCTCATGGACTTGAGGCCGTCGGCGCCGTCCCGTCCCATGCCGGTCAGGAGCACTCCGACTGATTTTGCACCGAATGCGCCGGCCACGGACCTGAACAGGTAAGAAATTGAAGGACGCATGCCATTTTCCGGCGGACCGCCGCTCAGGACAATGCGGCCTCCCGGTTCGACTCCCATGTGCATGCCATCGGGCGCAAGATAGACGTTTCCGGGCTGAAAACCTTCGCCGTGGAACGGAATTCGCGCCGGCAATTTGCAATAGTTGGCGATCGACTCGGCAAAGCCTTGTATGAAGCCCGGAGAGATGTGTTGGACGACAAAGACCGGCGCATGAAAATTTTCGGGCAGAGCCGAGAGGATGGTTTGCAGGACGACGGGGCCTCCGGTTGAGGCGCCTATTGCAACGGCGCTTATATCTTTCAGGCCGAGATCATAGACGTCGGCGGCGCCGGATTGAACGGGAGGGGTCTCTGTTTTGCGCCGCATCGGCCAGCGCTTCACCACCTTCACTCCGGACATCAGCTTAACCGTCTGAATGAGAGTGTTCGCCGTTTTCTCGTAGTCCGGATGGCCGACGCCCATGGGCTTCTGGACAGCCGCCAGCGCGCCGGCTTCCAGGGCGCGGAACGTCGTTGCGACTTGCTTTGGATCTACGCTCACACTCACAATCACTATAGGGACCGGATGAGTCTCCATGATCCTGCGAGTCGCCTCATAGCCGTCCATGCCCGGCATATTGATGTCCATCGTGATTACGTCGGGCTTCAGGATTTTCGCCAACTGCAGAGCTTCCGCTCCGTTAAGCGCCTCTCCTATCACGCGTATCGAGGGATCGGAGTTGAGAATATGGTTAAGGAATTCGCGAACGACTGCCGAATCTTCCACGACGAGGACTCTTATGCTCATATGAGTCTCCGAATAGCTTCGAGCAAATTGCTCTGTTCGAAGCTGCTTTTCACAATATATGCGTTTGCCCCGACATCTATTCCGCGCTCCTTGTCTTCGCGCGATTCGAGTGCGGTCACCAGCACGACGGGCAAATCTGAAAGCCTTTTGTCAGCCCTTATCTTTGCGGTAAGGTCAAACCCGTTCATTCTGGGCATCTCGATATCAGATACCACCAGATCGAATTCAGCGCTTCCCAGAGCAGCAAATGCATCGATACCGTCAACAGCGGTTGCGACTTCGTATCCTGCGGATTCAAGAATTGTTTTCAGCAGAGTTCTTGCCGTGATTGAATCCTCAACGACCAGAATGGACACCCTTTTTTGAGGTGCTCCAACTATGGTTTCTGCGAAAGTGGGGGCGACTTTTACGGCGGAAATCATCAGATCGGGGACATTCAGGATAGGCACTACTTTGCCGCTTCCAAGAAGCGTCGCACCCGCGATGTTTCGCACTCGTGAAAGCTGGGGTCCCAGATTCTTGACCAGTACTCTCCTGTTCCTGAAGGACTTCGTCGACGACGAAAAGCCATGCGTTTTCCGGATGAAGCCGAGCACCACGATTTGCAGATAAGGATCCTCGCCAAGCGCCCGGCCTGCGGTTGTTTCAAGCTCGAGGACGGCCCCGAGTCCGACGAGCGAGACGGCTTGACCGTTCAAAGAGAGGGATTCGCGGTTCTCCACGGTTTGTATTTCCTCTTTCCTAACCCTGGCCACCTTTTCGACATTCGCAGATGGAAGGACGAAAAGATGTCCACCCACACTTACGAGGACGCCGCGAAACGTGGCGAGGGTCAGAGGAACCACCATTGTGAAGCTTGTCCCGTTGTCCGGCCGGGTATCAATTGAGACCGCGCCGTTCAGTTTCTCGACTTTCTCCCTCACTATGGCAAGCCCGAGTCCTCTGCCGGAAATGTCCGTAATGATGGGGCTGGTGGTGACACCGGATCGGAAAACCAGGAGCAGAGACTCGTATACTCGCCAACCTGTCGGCTTCTTCACGCGATATGGCGCCGCACTTTTGCAGCCGCTGACCTCACTTGCAGCGCGTCAATTCCAGCCCCATCGTCGCAGCACCGCGATCTCGATCCTGCTGTCCCTGGAAGAGACGGAAATCTCTATATTCCCACGGGAGGGCTTGTTCTTTTTCTTTCGATCCTCGGGCGTTTCAATGCCGTGGTCGACGCAGTTTCTCACGATGTGGATGAGCGGGTCTTTCATTTCATCGAGTACGCGCCTGTCTATTTCGATCTCGCCGCCCTCGATATTCAATTCCACTTCTTTGCCGGCTTCTCGAGCGAGGTCACGCACGAACCTGGGGAAACTCTCGAACAACGAAGAAAAAGGAAGCATCACCGTTTTCTTCATATCGTCGAGCAGCGCGTCAATCATGACGGCAGTCGACCGCTGATCGTACTCAGCGGCCTTTATCAGCTTCGTTAAGCCGGCTTCGAAGGATGAGAGCAAAGGGCCGGCCTCACCTTTATCCCCGGCTTCTGCTTGTGTTTGCCGCCCGGGGGCTGTTTTGAACGATTTCTTTTTCCATCGCGCAAAAGAGCTCTTCAACTCTTTCAGCTCGAGGGCGCGCTGGCCGGCGGCGAGTTTAACCGCAAGCATCTCTTCAGCCTGGAGGAGGAGCAAATCGAGCTTTGCCGTCGAAATCCTTACTGTCCCCGTCGGGGAAGGGGCGGGCACGATGGCTCGGGGAGTTTGAGGAATGAAGGGCGTGGTTTTCGCAACCCGACCAATCTCCGGTCCTTTTTCTTCTCCTTTTCCCCGTTCCACGTCTCGCAATTCGGGCCGTATATCAGTTATTTCTTCGCCGCCTGAAACGCTGTGTTTTTGCAGTGTGGCCTCTTCAAGCTTGTGGATTATTTCCCCGACCCCGGATTTGTCAGCGTGTGAGGTTTCCATTCCGGTGATGAGGTCTGAGGCGCAGTCAACACATTGGTGAAGCAGGTCCAAAATCCGGGCGGAAAGAGCAAGTCTCTTTGCGTTTCAACGCGGAAAATATATTCTCCATGGATTGGCAGATCGCCACGATGTCGGAGCGATTCACTGAACGAGCTGCCCCTTTAAGGCTGTGCGACTCCCTGTATATGGTCTCAATGATCCCGGCGCGCTTTTCGAGGCCGCTTTTCTCTATCTCGACAAGACCGGAGGATATGATCCTGAGATGGTCCCGCGCCTCGATTTTAAACATGGGAAGGAGTTTTTTGAGAAGCTCTTCATCCTTCCGATCCATACAGGTCCCTCATTTTCAAGATACAAGACGAGGTTTGGGGTTGAAGGGGCTCGCCGGGTCATCCCGGCCCGCCCGCAGCTACACTTTATATTTTCCCACCATCTCCTTGAGTTTCTGACCGAGTTCGTGCAGGTTCTGCGCCGCCTGCTCGGCCTGTTTGGTCGCCGACACGTTCTGCTGGGAAGCCTGTTTGATGTTTTCCATCGCCATTGCGACCTGGTCCATGCCGACAAACTGCTGCTGGCTGGAGGCCGCGATCTGGGAGGCCGCCTGCGCCGATTCGGCGATGCTGTCCGCCAGTTTCCTGATGGATTCTCCGGATTCCGCCGCCTGCTTCACGCCCCCGTCCACCGCCTTGCTCACCTGTTCTGCGGCCATTACCGATGCGCTGGTCGCCTTTTGTATGTCGCCGAGGATGGCCCGCACCTGCTCGGTCGCCTGTTTGGACTGGTCCGCCAGGCTTTTGATTTCCTGGGCCACTACCGCAAATCCTTTCCCGTGCTCACCTGCCTTCGACGCCTCGATGGCCGCGTTTACCGCAAGCAGATTGGACTGCTGCGCAAGGTCGCTGACCGCGGTGATGATTTCCCCTATGGCCTGGGTCTGCTCGCTCAGCCTCACGATGCTCTCGGCAACCGATTCCATCAGTTCTCTGATATGGTTGATTCCTTCGACCGTCTTCGTGACGGCGGCGTTGCCCTGCTGGGCGACGAGCACCGCTTTCTGCGCGCTTTCCGAAACACTCATCGATCTCTCGGACGACAACTGGGCCGTCTGCTTGACCTCCTCGACGGTCGAAGTCGTTTCGTTTACCGACGCGGCCGTTTCGGATGAGACGGAGGCCAACTGCGGTGGTCAATGTCAGGATTTCGCTGACTGAGGATACCAGGACATTGGCGGCCTCCTGCACCTGCTGGTTCACCGCCCGGAGATTTTCCTCGGCCTGCTTGCGCTCGGTGATGTCGCGGGCGGCCGCGAAGACGCCCTGCATCTTGCCCGGATTCGCTCATGTATACCGCGGCATTGTAGAGCACATCCGTCAGGCGGCCCGACGTGTGGCGGATGGTGAGGGGATAATCCCTGACAAACCCTTGGGATATAACCTTCTGGTAGCCTTCTCTCGCCTTTTCCGGCTCCGTGAAATAATCGGAAAAATCGCTCCCGATCAGGCGTTCGCGGTGAAAACCCGTCACCAGTTCGGTGGCCTTGTTCACATCGGTTATCTTGCCTTCCGGACTGATGGTCACCAGCGGGTCGAGGCTTGCCTCAATCAGGCTTCGAGTGTAGAGCGAAGCTGCGCGCAACTCCTCTTCCATCCTCTTGCGCTCCGTGGTGTCGCGCGCGGCGGCAAAAACGCCCAGGACTTTTCCATCCACGTCCTTGTACACCGAGGCGTTGTAGAGGACATGGGTCAATTTGCCGCTGGAATGCCTGATCGTAAGCGGATAGTCGGTGACAAAGCCTTTTTCGAATACCTGGCGGTATCCTTCGCGCGCCTTTTCGGGTTCGGTAAAGTAGTTCGAAAAGTCCGTGCCGATGAGCCGTTCGCGTTCGACGCCGGTGACCTTTATGGTGGCTTCGTTGACGTCGGTGATTTTTCCTTCCGGGCTGATCGTCACCAGCGGGTCGAGACTGGCCTCGATGAGGCTTCGGGCATATTGGGACGCCTGCCTCTGTTCGCTTATGTCGCGGGCAGCCGCAAAAACGCCCAGGATTTTTCCATCCACGTCCCTGTACACGGAGGCGTTGTACAGGACGTGGGTCAGTTTTCCGCTGGAATGCCTGATCGTAAGCGGATAGTCGGTGACAAAGCCTTTTTCGAAGACCTGGCGATATCCTTCGCGCGCTTTTTCGGGTTCGGTGAAGTAGTTGGAGAAGTCCGTGCCGATAAGCTGATCGCGCCCGACCCCTGTAACCTTAACGGTTGCCTCGTTGACGTCGGTAATCTTTCCTTCGGGACTTATCGTCACCAACGGGTCGAGACTCGCCTCGATGAGGCTCCGTGTATATGTCGGATGCTTTCCGCAAGCTCTTCGGCCAGTTTTTCGCGTCCGGCGCCAAACCAACTCATCTCTAATCCTCCCCTTTTGTCACGCTTCTTCGTGTACGACGATACTCTTGTCCGACAAGAGTTTCTTTGCATCCAGCACCACCATGCGCTCTATAGTAATCCCCCTCAGGAATGCCTCGCGAATGCCCTTGAGCGTTGGGAGTGAAGGCTGAATTCCCCTGACGTCAATGCTTCGAACGCCAAGTATCGAGTCGGCAAGGATGCCGAATTCCATGTCGTAGTCATTAACGATAATTACCTTGTTGAGGTCGGTGATCCCTTTTTCAGGCAATTCGAAGAATTTCTTGATATCGATGACGGAAATAATCCGCCCGCGCACGTTGACCAACCCAAGGACGAAGGAAGGCGTACAGGGAAGAGGCGTATAGTCTTTTAGCGGATAGACCTCGCGGACATATTCGGACTCTATCCCGTAGCGCTCATCGGCCAGCATGAACTCCACTATTTCAATAGAGTCTCCAACCTGTTCTTCGCCAGGCTGCCGGGCCAGCAGGTCCGCCCTTGCCCTGAGAATTCTTTTCCTATCCTCGGGACTTGGTGAAATTCCCCTTGTTATTGCGGCGTTAATTGCATCAAGGCGACGATGAATCACACCCCAATCGATTTGGCCATCACTCATCGGCTCACCTCCCGATCTCCGCCTGCTGCATCGTCTTGATCATCTCTGTCAATCTCTTCGCGTTGATTCCCTCGGACTCGGACGATACGTCTTGCGAACGCTTGGAATTCAAAAGCAAAAGGGCGTTTTCAAAGTGCTTCACCGATTCTTTGGTTTTGCCGGCCTTCCTGCTGATATTTCCCAGAGCTACATAGGCAGGAATGAATTTCGGGTCGAGATAAAGCGTTCTCTTAAGCGAAACGACGGCATCTTCCGTTCGGCCCAATTCCTGAAGTATGCTTGACATTAGATAATGGTGACCGGCATGAAGTTTTTCAGCGGTCAGGGCTTTTTCACACCATTCCAGCGCTTTGTCAAGTTTGCCCCAATTCGCGTATATGCGCGCAAGAAGCGCTAAATATTTGGCGTCCAGCGGATTTTGCAGCAGAAGCTTCTCAGTTTTCTCGACCGCTTCCGGGAAGCGGCCCTCCTCACATAGGGCTGAAGCTTCCCCGTAGAGGTCCTTCGGGTCTTGATCGTCAACCTTTGAGGTTTGCGATTCGACTTGCGCGTTATGCGCTCCGGGCGGCGGAGCGATCTCAAAGTCCGTTGCTCTTGGAACTCGATCGGCAGGAGGAACGTGGGTGAAAGCAGGTCCCGGTGCGGATTTTGGTTTTTTGAGCGGCCTGCCCGGCAGAGCGCTTGCTCTCCGTGGATTCTCTTTCTTGAAGAGGGTCGCGCCGGGGGCGGATATTGCTGTGAACTGCGGAAAAACGGGGATGGAGAGTTCGCCGGGACTTACGATCAGCAAGCCGCCATCAACCAGTGAGCGGTGAAGATTGCGCACTACTTTGCCGGCAAGTTCCGGAACAAAGTACATGAGAACGTTTCTGCAAAATATGATGTCAAAAGCGTTCGTGTTATTCACAATCGCGGGATAGGGCTCCTCGACAAGGTTGAGATAGGAAAAAGTCACCATTTCCCTTATGCGGGAGAGGACCTCAAAGCGCCCGTCCTCCCTTTGGTTGAAAAAACCGCCTTTGATCCCCGGCTGTATGCTGCGGAAGGACCAGTTGCCGTATACGCCAATGACGGCCTTTTGCAGAAATCTCGTGTTGATGTCGGTCGCCAAAATGGTGATATTCCAGTCCCCGATATCGGGAATCATTTTGCTAAGGAGGATGGCGATCGAGTAAGGTTCTTCGCCCGACGAACAGCCCGCGCTCCATATCCTGAGATGCTTTCCACTATTGCGGCGGAGTTGGATCAATTCAGGCAGGGTTGATTCCTCGAGGGTCTTGAATAACCTTTTGTCCCGAAAAAAATAGGTTTCACCTATCGTAAGGTGGCTGGCCAGGACCTCAATCTGATCCCTCGTTGACGATGAAGACACAAGCAATTCGATGAAGGATTCCAGGTCGGCAATTCCCAACTCACGGGCCGCGGCGTTGATTCCGCGCTCCAGGTCCCGCCGGCGTTCTTCGGGGAAGCGCAAGCCCATCCGGGCGGCGACGAAAGCGCTGAATCTTGCGAGTTGTACTTCAGGAACGCCTCTTGTCAATTCTATGCTTTCCATTCTACAAAACAGTTTCAACCCTGAGTCATGGCCGCATCGAGCCCTCGTTCCTCTTCCAAAGAGAGAAATTTGTCGAGGTCATGAATCAGAATCATTCCGTCTTCAAGCTTTGCCACACCGTCTATATAATCGATCCGGGGCAGGATATTCGATGCGTGGATGACGTCACTCGCCGAAACCTCCACTAGTGCCGATGCGGAATCGACGAGAAGGGCGACTGTTCGCCTGGCTGTTTTGGCGATGATGATCTGGTCGTCCAGGCTTAACTCTTTTTCGGGCAAGCGGAAACGTCTTCGGATGTTCAAAACAGGAACAACCTGGCCCGCCAGGTTTATCACTCCCATCACGATGTCGGGCGCTGAAGGCAAGGACGTCACTTCCACGGCCCGAACGACCCTGTCAACAACCGACAGTCTCAGGCCATAACGCTGCTCGTCCAGCATAAAGGCCACCAACTGCACTGATTCGTTCATAATTTCCTCTTTCGCGTGGAAGGTCGCATGATTATCGGACATTCTCGTGGAAGTTCAACCCAAAAAGAACCCCTTCAATCAATTAACTCAGAAAAACATGGTCTTCCGGCGGAAAACCAGAACTGAGCATTTGACTTATTGTCTTCTTGCTCCTATAGGTGCGGGTTGGGTTTGCTTGCGGCGCCATGCGGGAGCTTGGGATCAGGCGGCGTGTTATATTAAGGAAGTTCGGAAATGAGGCGCATAATCCTGCTAAATCGGGGTTTTTTGTGTTGACATGAGCGTTTGCAATGTCGAGTTTAACTGAACTGGAATCTGATCCATGAAAGGTCATCAAGTCAGCCCCGCAATGCGGGCGGTGCTTGGGCAGTGTGTTTATCAACATGCCTTGGCGCTATATTGGAACAATATATCGACCTGGTTCTCGAAAACGGCATCAATATCGAGATCGGGTTCGGGGCCGACGATCTGGAAAGTCTTATCGGCCGACGCTGTCTGCGCCGCCATCGGGCGAATGCGTGAAAAAGGGTGCCGAATCACCTTCCATGGGCCTTTTTGGGACTTGTGTTCCGGAAGCGTTGATCCCGGGATAAGAAAAGTCACCGTGTCGAGGCTGGGCAGCCTGTTCGACCTGGTGGAAAAAATCCGGCCGGAACAGGTCGTCTGCCATACCGGTTTCGATCCGAGGCATCATCGGGGGCATCGCCGGGAGTGGATCGAGAACAGCCTTTCTACGTGGGCGCCTTTTGTCCGGCGGGCGGAAATCCTTGAGGACGCCGCTGGTTTTGGAAAATGTCTGGGAGGAAGACCCTGAACTGCACCTGGAGTTGCTGGAGAGGATAAAATCGCCCTGGTTTGGCTTTTGCCTGGACATCGGGCACCAGCACTCGTTTTCCCGGACAACCCTGGACAAATGGCTCCAGGCGACCTGGCCCTACTTGAAGGAAGTTCACCTTCATGATAACGATGGCTCTTTTGATACACATTTTCCTGTAGGGTCGGGTACGATCGATTTTGATTATCTTTTTGATTTTTTGGGTGAAAAGAAAATTTCGCCCATGCTGACCATGGAACCTCATACGGTTGAGCACTTGTACGAGACTTTGGCGGGATTGGCCGCAATGGCCTCATTTAACGAGTTTGTAGATAGTCGAACGAGCGGATCCGGTCGTTAAAGGCGGCGCACATGGCAATCGTGGAACTGAGCATTGTTCCAATCGGTATTGAAAGCACGAGCCTGAGTTCTTATGTGGCGGGGGCGATAAAGGTGCTTGAAAAGACCGCTCTGAAATATGAACTGACCGCAATGGGCACGATTATCTCAGGCGATTTGGACGACATTCTTAAAAGCCATACGGCAGATGCATGAGAGCTGTTTTGCTGCCGGTGCGATGCGGGTCCTGACCCAGATCAGGATTGACGACCGGCGGGACAAAAAAGGCAGCCCGGAACAGAAAATTCGGTCGGTCCGGGAAAAGCTCGAACGGGACCGGATTAGCTGGAGGATAAAGTGGCCCTCAAAGATCTTGGCGGAATATCTTGTGAAATCGCTTGCCGATCATCCGGAAAAAGTGGAACTCGAGGAGCGTGAAGAGGATGACACGGTGCTTATCGAGCTTAAAATATCACCTGACGACATCGGCAAGATTATAGGGAAAAGCGGAAACACGATAAACGCAATCCGCACCGTTTTGCAGACAGCGGCCTCGAGCCACAAGAAACGAGCCAAGCTGGAAGTGGTGGGCCAGGGTGAATTGCCCGTCGAAGAAAACATCGAATGAGTGATTCAACTTGATCGATAACGATACAGAGGAGCCAAGCTTATGTCTGAGATAGTCCAGGGACTTCCCGCACATGAATTGCGAGCGCATTTCGAGGACGACCTGCTTTCGTTTGATACTACCGCTTCCCTGGAGGCTCTGGCAGACAGGGTTGTGGGACAGGAACGCGCGATTGACGCCATCAAGTTCGGGATGGGAATGAAGGAGTCGGGGTATAACATCTTTATTGCCGGACCGTCGAAAGCGGGCCTCACCTACACAGCCAGGACCTTCATCGAAGATCAGGCCAGGCAGGAAGCCACGCCGCCCGACTGGTGCTATGTTTTCAATTTCAAGGAGCAGGACAAGCCCAAGTGCCTCAAAATCTCCGCCGGCAGCGGGAAATTGCTCAAAAAGGATATGAATGATTTCATAGCCACGCTCCAGGCGAAAATCCCCGAGGTTTTCGACAGCGACGACTACCGCGCCAAAGAAGGCGAAGTGCACCAGGCCTTCGAGAAGCGAAGGCGGGAGTATATCGACGAACTCTCCCAGGAGGCGCGCGAGCAGGGATTCATTCTTCAGTTCTCGCAGGTCGGCATGGTCATCATTCCCGCCAACAAGGAAGGCGAGCCGATGACCCAGGAGGACCTGCGCCACCTGAGCGAGGAAGAACGCCAAGACCTGCGCACCAAGAGCGACGAACTCCACGAGAGAATGAAGGACACCATCAAGAAGATTCGCGAGGCCGAAAACGAATTCAAGGAAAAGCACACAAAGCTGGACAACGAGATTGCTCTCTTCGTGGTCGGACAGTTGATGGATTCCTACGAGGAAAAATACCAGGACGACCAGCAGGTGCTCGACTACCTGAAGGAGGTCCAGGAGGATATCCTCGAAAATATAGACGATTTCAAGAAGAAGCCCGAAGCCCAGCAGCAGATGCCGGGGCAGCCCGTAGCGCCGTTTGCCGTCCCTCCCAAGGAGGCGAACCTGCGCAAGTACGATGTGAACGTGCTCATCGACAACTCGGAAACCAAGGGCGCTCCGGTTATCATCGAATCAAATCCGGCCTATCCCAACCTTTTCGGCTCCATAGAGAGGCAGGCGTGGTTCGGGGCGCTTTTTACCGACCATACGATGATCAAACCCGGATCGCTGCACAAGGCCAACGGCGGCTATCTGGTGATGAAGGCGCTCGACCTGCTCAAGTGGTTCATCTCCTATGAAGCTTTAAAAAGGGCGCTGCGCGACAAAGAAATCAGGATCGAAGACCTGGGCGAGCTCTACGGAATTTTCAGCACGCGCACGATCCGGCCCGAGCCGATCCCGCTCAATGTAAAGATCGTCCTTACCGGCGACCCGTACATCTACCAGTTGCTCTACAGCCTTGACGACCGCTTCCAGAAGCTCTTCAAGGTCAAGGCCCACATGAGCGACCAGATGGACAGAAAGCCGGACAAGGTCCTCGAATGCTCGAGGATGATCGCCCGCTACTGCAACGACCACCAGTATAAGGCACCTGGACAAGATCGGGAGTCGCCCGTGTGCTCGAATACAGTGTGGAGCTTACCGAGGACAGGGATAAGCTGACCCTCGAGCTTGGGACCATCGCCGACCTGCTTCGGGAATCCAATTACTTTGCCGGCCTCGAGGGCAGCGAACTTATTCAGAGAAAGCACGTCGATGAGGCGATCAAGAAGCGCATCTATCGCTCCAACCTTATCGAAGAGCGCGTAAAGGAGGTAATGGAAAAGGATATCATCTGGGTCGAGACCGAAGGTGAAAAGGTCGGGCAGGTTAACGGCCTTGCGGTGCTGATGACCGGTGACCACGTTTTCGGCAAGCCGAACCGGATCACGGCCACCGTTTCGGTCGGGCGCGAGGGGATGGTGTCTATCGACCGCGAATCGAAAATGAGCGGCGCCACCCATACCAAGGGGTTGATGATCTTGAGCAGCCTTTTCAGGGAGCGGTTTGCCCACAACAAGCCCATAGCCTTCTCCGCCTCGGTGTGCTTCGAGCAAAGCTACGGAATGATTGACGGAGACAGCGCATCGAGCACGGAATACTATGTCCTTGTGAGCGCAATCAGCGAGAGTGCCCTTGAAACAGGGTATCGCTGTAACCGGATCGGTCAGCCAGAAGGGCGAGATCCAGCCGATCGGCGGCGTGAACTACAAGATCAAGGGCTTTTTCGACATCTGCAAAGCCAAAGGACTCACCGGCGAACAGGGCGTCATGATTCCGCACAAAAACATCCGCAACCTGATGCTTGACCAGGAAGTGGTAGATGCAGTCGCCGAAGGCAAATTCCACATCTGGCCTGTCACCACGGTTGAGGAAGGCCTGAAAATCCTTACGGGAATGGATGCGGGCACGCTCCAGGAGGATGGAACTTATCCGGAGGGCACCATCTACAGGAAAGTTGACGACAGGCTGAAGGAGATTTCGGAAATCGTGCGCAAGTTCGGCAAAGAGTTGGAAGACGGCGGCAAAAAGTCCGAAGAGGATGAAGGTCCGAGCTGCCCACATCGGACATTAGAGAACTGTTTTCGTGGACCGATTGGCTTAAGCGACGTCTCAAGGGCGGCTGCCGCCGCCCATCTTGCGCTTATGGCAAGCGTTCTTGAATCCCTGATCTGGATTATCGACAACAATCACTGGGAGCGGGCAAACATACGGGCCGTTCTGATCGAGCGCGGCTGCGAAGTGGAAGGCTTTGTGAGCATCTTCCACGCGGTTGTCATGCTCTACCGGGAAATTGTCGAAAAGCCTGCCGCGATCGTTCTCGAAATCAAAAACCTTCCATATCAAGCCCGGAACTGGATGAACTTGCCCGTATCGGAGCGCCTGTCATCCTGCTGACCGGCGTCTACGAGGACAGGAATTAATCGATAAGCACAAGTGGGCGGCAGTTCTGCGGAGGCCTTTTACCATCGGGCAGGTTGCGCGGACGTCGAGCGTCTGGTTGGACTGATCAGTTACGGAGAACACGTGAACGGCCCATGGCCCTTTCCATTCTTGTCGTCGATGATGAACCCAATATCCGGAAGACCCTCAGTATCGCTCTGGAGGCCGAGGGCCATCATGTAACCGCTGTAAGCAACCCCAAAGATGCATTGACTGAGGCCAACGCGCGCTATTTCGATCTGGCCCTGGTGGACCTTCGTCTGGGTTCGGAATCCGGAATAGACCTGATCGGAAATCTGCAGGCAATCTGCCCGTGGATCAAATGCATCGTGATTACGGCCTACGCTTCGATTGACACCGCTGTCGAAGCAATGCGGCGCGGCGCTTTCGACTACCTGCCCAAACCATTTACCAATGATCAGGTATCGGTTCTGGTCGGCAAGGTTTTTGAGGTCAGGACCCTGGAGCAAAAGGTGGCGGCCCTTCAGGAAAGGTTGAAAGAATCTGTTCCCGAGGCCGTTATCGAGAGCCGGAGCCCTGCCATGCAGCGAGCTTTGGCCATGGCCAGGCAGGTGGCGGACAGTGAAGCCACCATCCTTATTCGCGGCGAAAGCGGGACCGGCAAAACCATTCTCGCTCATGCGATTCACTCCTGGAGCGGCCGGTCTTCAAAACCTTTCGGGACTGTATCGTGTCCGTCACTTTCTGCCGAACTGCTTGAAAGCGAACTTTTCGGACATGCGAAAGGGTCCTTTACCGGCGCTTTGCGCGATTATCCGGGACGCATCGCCGCCTGCGAAGGGGGGACCCTTTTTTTGGATGAAATCGGCGATTTGCCTCTGTCCATCCAGGCTAAGCTGCTGCGGGTCCTCCAGGAAAAGGTCTACGAGCGCGTTGGCGACCTGGAAACCAGGAAAGCCAATGTGAGAATCATTGCGGCGACCAATATCGACCTCGAATCGGCAATCAAGACGGGGCGGTTTCGTGAGGACCTTTTCTACAGGCTCGATGTCGTCGAGATTATGATCCCTCCGCTTCGAGAGCGCCGGGAGGACATTGTCCCGCTGGCCGAGGCCCTTCTGGCTTTTTTCGCCAGGCAGAACCACCGGCGGATACTGGGATTTTCGGAGGAGGCGTCTGAAGCCCTCAAGAATTACGAATGGCCCGGCAATGTGAGGGAACTCCGCAACGCGATCGAACGCGCGGTCCTGTTATGCAAAGACGATCGAGTCGGGATTCATCACTTTCCGCTTAAGCTCAAGCCTTTGGAGCGCGAGCCCGGCGCCGGCGATCTGGTGACTATGGAAGAGCTTGAGAGGACCCATATCCGGCGCGTGCTGGCTTCGAGCAAATCCATTGAAGAAGCATGCCGGATTTTGGGAATGGATTCAGTGACTCTTTGGCGAAAACGCAAAAAATATGGGCTGTAAATCTGAGCATTTCATTTTGAAATGTCCTGAAACGGACTCATCCTTCATTTTGAAATCTTCCGAGCTGTCCACACCTCTGTCATTTTTAGCTAAAGCATTGAAATTGCATAACTTAGTTTTACATTCCAATTGGCACGTGATTTGCCATACCAAGTCAGACGAAGGGTAGTGCGCATGAGTCTGAAAACAAAACTGATCCTGGCCTCCTGCGGACCGCTGCTGATTCTTCTGGTGGTGGGCCTTATAAGCATCCGGACCATCACTGAGTCGAGCAAGACGCTCGAGCGGATTTTCAGGGAAAACTACGACAGTGTCGTCGCCGGCCTGAGCTATGAAGCAGGCCATCCAGGAAATCGAGCGGGGCGCTGAGGCACTATCTTTGGGAAAGCGGCGCTGATAAGACCGATATAGATTCAGCCGTCCTGAGGTTTTCCGCAAGGTCTGAAATTCCAGCAGGGCAACGTCACTCTGCCCGGCGAACAGGAGCTTACGGACAGACTGACGGAATCGTGGAAAACTTACAGGAGCGAGCTGGAAACTTTTCTTCAAATGCCGGAGACCGGCGCTGCGCGCCGGGACTTTTACCGGACGAGGCTGCTGCCGCACTCCGACGCGGTCCTCGATGCGGCACAGCAAATAATCGATATCAACTTGAACAATATGATCTCCGCCGACGGCCAGGTGCGCCAGCAGGCAGCCGAAACAAATCGCGACGTAATCGCGCTGGTGCTGGCAGGGACAATCCTGGCGCTGATCTTCGTCATCATTATCGGACCGTCGATACTGAGGCCGATATCCAACCTTACCCGTTCGGTGAAAGAGATTCAGCAGGGAAACCTCGATCTTGTCGTAAAGGCCAGATCGGGAGATGAAATCGGCCAGCTTGCCGCCGCCTTTAACGATATGACGTCAAGCCTGCGCGAATTCAGGCGAACGAACCGCGCGCGGCTCATTCGCACTCAGAAAGCAACCCTGTCGGCGCTTAACTCTCTTTCGGATGCCGTCATCATCTGCAATCCCGAAGGCGATATCGAGCTTTCAAACGAAACGGCTCAACTCCTTTTTGCCCTCAAGGCAGGAACAACCATTCAGTCGGTTGAAAATGACAAGATAGGCGAACTCTTTGAACGCGCACGGCGCGAAATGCGCCCCATCCGCCTGAAAACATACGATTCGGCTATCCAGGTTTTCAAGGATGGAGAGGAACATTTCTTTCTGCCCGAGGCGGTCCCGATACTGGACGAGGAAAGACGGCTCATCGGCGTGACGCTCATTCTCTCGGATGTGACCCGGCTGCGCAAGCTCGATGAGGTCAAAAGCGGTCTGATTTCGACTGTTTCACACGAACTGAAGACCCCTCTTACTTCCATCAGACTTGCAGCCCATGTGCTTCTGAATGAAAAACTCGGTCCGCTCAGCTCCCAAACAGGCCGAACTCGTGATGGCCGCCAGGGAGGACAGCGACCGGCTCTACCGTATCATCGAGAACCTGCTCGACATCAGTCAACTGGAGTCGGGACGGTCTACTGTCGAACTTGTTCCGGTGAGCCCCGAACAGGTCCTTCTCAATGTCATGGAGGAGATGAGGCCTTCCTACGTGGATCGGGGGGTTTCCCTCGTGCTCGACCTGCCCGGAGATATCCCCCAGGTCCTTGCTGACAGGATGAGACTTGAAATCGTCTTTACCAACCTGCTCAGCAATGGGCTGAAATTTACCCCTCCGGGGGGAGAGGTGAAGAGTATCGGCGCGCATGGAGAACGGCGCGGTGCTTTTTGCCGTTGAGGATACCGGCTCGGGAATACCTGAGGAGTACCTGCCGCATATTTTTGAAAAATTTTTCGAGTGCCCGGCCGCGATGGGCAGCCGAGCAACACGGGACTGGGTTTGGCCATCGTGAAGGAGATCATGGAGGCCCACGGCAGCAAGGTCGAGGTGACCAGCCAGCCCGGGAAGGGCACCAGATTTACTTTTACGCTCAATGTTGCAGACCGGGTTGCCGGCGAAGCGAGGGCTTCATGATGCATAGGGATGCGCCGACCTGACATGAACATAGATGGAAAAAACACCAAGATACGATTTAAGGACTTTTTTCGAAAGGAGGATAAAAAAGATGGATTTAACAATTTGGCTGCCGGGAATGTTTTTCCTGGGCATCGCGTGCATGGGAGTCGTTTTTCTGTTCGTGAAAGCTTGCGAAAAAATATGAGGCAAAGGAGTTCAAGCGATGATCTACATTACAGCGGCTGTCGCCGTTTTTCTTTTTGTTTATCTGATTGTTGCCATGATACGGCCGGAATGGTTCTAGGCAAGCCCCGGCGATTTACCGATTCTGAAAGGAAAAACAAATGACATTTATTCAGATATGGTTACTTCCTTTAGCGCTTCTTGTAACGGCCACGGTGCGTTGCTTTCCCGTTGAGCCGTTACATGGCGTGGATTATGGACGGAAAATACCGCCCCTGGGCGGTTTTCCGCTGGTTCGAGCAGCGCCTGGACAGCGGCGAACAAAACTGGAAACAGTATCTATTCTCGCTGCTCCTGTTCAATACCCTGATGTTCGTCTTCAGCTTCCTGGTTCTGGCGCTCCAGCCATGTACGCCGCTAAACCCAGAGGGCTTACGCTGCTGGCGCCGAGCACCATTTTTCACAGCGTCGTCTCATTTCATGACGAACACCGACCTCCAGCATTATTCGGGGGATCAGCACCTGTCGAACTTCAGCCAGATTTTTTTCGGGATTTTCAATCTCTTTTTCTCGGCGGCGATAGGCCTGTGCGCGCTGGTTGCCATCATCCGCGCCTTGCGAGGCGATTCATCGGTCGGCAACTTCTTCGTCGATATGTGGCGGGTGCTGGTCTACATGTTCGTGCCCGCCGCCCTTATATTCGGCCTCATTTTCATAACCCAGGGCAGCCCGATGACCTTCCAAACCTCGCACGATGTTTCAGACGCTCGAACCGGGGGCGATGGGCACAACCGACACGGGCGAGGCGAAACCGCAGACGATTATCGTGGGGCCGGTCGCGGCCTGGGAATCTATGAAAATGCTGGGCACCAACGGGGGCGGGTTCTACGGCATGAACTCCGCGCACCCGTTCGAAAATCCCACCGGACTGTCAAATTTCTTCAATACTTATGCGATGATGATGTTCCCGTTCGCTCTGGTATTTATGTTTGGCCGAATGCTGAAGCAGGTTCCGGCACTCCCTTGTGATTTTCGCTGTCATGCTGTTCATGATGGCAGGCACAATCGTCTGGTCGATCTATTTCGATACGCTCAAACCCAATCCCGGATTAACCGGACAATCTGTGGAACAGAAGTTCGAAGTTCCCAGTGCGGCAAGCCCGGGTGGAAAGCTTACGGTGAGTCTGCCGGCAGTTCCGAGCTTGCCCGTCGAGCAGCATCTGGGCAATCTCGAAGGCAAGGAGATGCGTTTCGGGACATCGGCGGGCGCAACTTTTGATGCCCTGACCACCGATGTGACATGCGGCGCGGTAAACGCCGAGGAGGACAGCCTGAACCCGGTAGCGGCGCTTTCGCCTATGGCCGGAATGTGGCTCAACTGCGTCTTCGGCGGCAAAGGCGTCGGGATGATAAACATGTTGACCTTTATCATAACCGGGCTTTTCGTCGCCGGCATGATGGTCGGAAGAACGCCGGAATATCTGGGAAAGAAAATCGGGGCACGTGAAGTAACGTTCGCAATGATCGCCATACTGGTTCATCCCGGTCTTTATTCTGTGGCCCACGGGGCTTTTTGCCGGGACAACCTGGGGGCTTGCAGGCAATAAGCAACCCCGGCGCGCACGGCTTCTCGCAAATCCTTTACCAGTTCTCTTCGGCTACCGCCAATAATGGTTCGGCCTTCGACGGCCTGGGGGTCACCTACGGTTTCTGGAATGCAGCGAGTCCAGCCCCGAGCGCCGTGGCATTCGACATCGCAGCCGGCCTGTGCATGCTTTTCGGCCGTTTTCTACCGATTATCGCGCCCGTGGCCATGGCGGCGTCTCTGGGGGCGAAAAAATCGAGCCCGTTTGGTCTTGGCACTCTTCGTGATGACGGCTTTACGTTCGGTTTTCTCCTGTTGGGGGTTGTAGTCATCATCGGCGCTTTGCTCTTTTTGCCGGTGTGCGTGCTGGGACCTGTAGCGGAGCACTTCGGCCCGATGCCTTTTGGGGGATAATGGTCAGGAGCGCTCATGAAAGACGATACTAGGAAACGGCGTTAAGAAGTCTGCACTCAAAGGAGTTCCAGATATGAGCAAGGAAGTTCCAGATTTTCAAATACCGGTAGGGGAGGCCCGTCCGGGTCCGGAGCAGTCTCAGCCGGTGCGCCGTGTTAGAGCGCGGAAGCTGCTGGAAAAGGAGACCGCAAAGGTCGCCTTGAAGCAGGCGTTTGTCATGCTGCGGCCCGACCTCCAGTGGAATAATCCCGTCATGTTCGTAGTCCTGGTCGGGGCTGTTCTTACCCTTCTCTATATCTGTCGAAGCTGTATTGGGCGGCGCCTCGAGCCAGGTGTCGGTTAGTTACTTTATAGCTCTTGATGTATGGCTTTTTTTGACGGTGCATTTTCGCAAATTTCGCCACCGCCCTTGCAGAAGCCCGTGGCAAGGCCCAGGCTGAATCGCTCAAAAAAGCCCGCCACGACACTGTTGCCTACCGTCTGAACGCAAAAGGCGCCGTCGAAGAGGTCTCGTCGGCGGATTTAAAACAGGGTGACCGGGTCGTCGTAAAAGCGGGACAGACAATTCCCGGAGACGGGGAAATCATCGAGGGAATAGCCTCGGTTGACGAGTCGGCGATAACCGGCGAATCTGCGCCGGTAATTCGCGAGGCGGGCGGCGACCGGTCGGGAGTGACCGGAGGTACGGTCGTACTCTCGGACCGTATCGTGGTCGAGATAACGAGCAGCGCCGGCGAATCGTTCCTGGACCGGATGATTGCCCTGGTCGAGGGCGCCATCCGCCAGCGCTCCCCAAACGAGATCGCCCTCACCCTCGTGCTCTCAGCCTTTACACTGGTCTTTCTCATCGTCGTGATTCCTCTTTTGCCGATGGCCCGCAATGCCGAGCTGTACATGCAGAGCTACCTGGGCATCCAGGAGCCTGTGAAAAGTCTCGGGACCGACGTCCCGACCCTTATCGCCCTTCTTGTGTGCCTCATTCCGACCACCATCGGCGCACTGCTCGCAGCGATTGGAATAGCGGGCATGGACCGCGCTCTTCAGGCGAATATCATCGCCAAGAGCGGCAAGGCCGTGGAATTGGCCGGTGATGTCGACGTCGTGCTGCTCGATAAGACGGGAACCATCACCATAGGCAACAGGAACGCGACCACATTCCTGCCGATTGGAAAGTACTCGGCCTCCGATGTGGGGCGGCTTGGCCGCACTGGCCTCTGCCGCCGACGCCACCCCGGAGGGGAAAAGCATAGTGCAGTTGTTCGAAAAAGATAGCCCGGCGCCGATAGATGTGCCGCCGGAGGCCAAGTTCATTGCATTTACGGCGCAAACGCGCATGAGTGGAATCGACCTGCCCGACGGACGAAAAATAAGGAAAGGCGCTCCGGACGCCATTAGTCAAATTTATCGGCGGTTAAGTGGCGGCAGCGCGCCCCCGGAACTCAGCTCGCTGGTCAACAGCGTGGCGTCCCAGGGCGCTACGCCCCTGGCCGTCGCCTGATGGCCCCGATATTGTAGGCCTGGTCGTTCTTGAGGATATTTTGAAGCCGCACATGTCGGAACGCTTCGAACGATTGCGAAAAATGGGGCTTCGAACTGTTATGATCACCGGCGACAATCCGCTTACGGCCGCAACGATAGCAAAAAGGGCCGGAGTCGATGACTTCCTGGCCGAGGCGACACCGGAAACAAAGCTCGCGTACATCAAAAAGGAGCAGGTGGGGGGAAAACTGGTTGCTATGATGGGTGACGGCACAAATGACGCCCCGGCGCTTGCCCAGGCAGACGTCGCGCTGGCCATGAACGCCGGGACCCAGGCAGCCAAGGAAGCCGCCAACATGGTTGACCTGGACAGCGATCCGACAAAGCTGATCGAAGTGGTGGAAGTCGGAAAACAGCTCCTCGTGACTCGAGGCTCACTCACGACCTTTTCCGTTGCAAACGACGTTGCGAAATACTTCGCCATCATTCCTGCGCTGTTTGCCGGCACCCTGCCGTGGCTGAAGGCGATCGACGTTATGCACCTTCACTCGCCGACCTCGGCCATCCTTTCGGCTGTTATCTTCAATGCGTTGATTATTCCCGCGCTCATCCCCGTTGCACTCAAGGGGGTTCGCTACCGGCCGCTCGGCGCTGATGCCCTGCTGCGCAGAAACATGCTGATATGGGGTCTTGGAGGCGTGATTTTACCTTTCATTGGAATCAAACTGATCGACGTGGTGATGGCGGCCCTGCACATGGTCAGCTAAAAACATGAGTCCCGGGAGACGCGGACATGATGAAATATCTTTCTAAAAGCGTTCTACTTTTGATATTCGGAGTGGTCATCTGCTGCATTATTTATCCGCTGGTGCTGTGGGTGATCGGACAAACTCTTTTCCCTTTCCAGTCCAACGGCAGCATGCTGAAGGGACCGGACGGAAAGTACGTGGGATCGAAACTGATCGCACAGCCCTTTACAAAGGATGAATATTTTCAGCCCCGGCCCTCCGCGGCGTCTTACGATGCCTCCGCATCGGCTTCATCGAGCCTTGCGGCGTCCAATTACGGGCTGCGCGACAGGGTGGGCCGCTCGCTCGGACCTGTCGTGAAGTATAAGAGCGGGCCGAAGGCCGGACAACTCGTTGCTCCGGACGTCGAGAGCTGGTTCAGCGCGTGACAAATACCAGGGTAAACCAGGGATTGTGGCCCAATGGGCGGACCTTCACAATTCCCTTGCCCAGGCCTGGGTGAAAACGGACACAGCCCACGGCGACTACGTGGACGCGTGGGCAAAGGCTAATCCTGCGATAGTGGCCAAATTCATCAAGGACAATCCCGCCACTCCCGAGCCGAAGGCCCCGGATCTGGCTGTGGTGTTCTTTAAGGATTTCTCGGAGAAGAATCCCGGCAAATTCCTGTCCGCAACGACTAAAACAGAAGGCGGCAAATCGGTGACGACCATCGAGTTGTCGATTCGGGTAGTGACATTCAATCGACCTTTTTCCTGATGTGGC
The DNA here is from genome assembly GCA_963727975.1 of uncultured delta proteobacterium. Lineage (GTDB taxonomy): Bacteria > Desulfobacterota > Syntrophobacteria > Syntrophobacterales > Syntrophobacteraceae > SbD1. Next base: position 89,460 of record CAVSIN010000011.1, read on the forward strand.
GTGAGGACCACCCCGATGCCGAACTCCAGGACGTGCCGGGCGACTATGTTACCGCTTCGGCTTCCGGGCTTGGACCCGCATATCACGCTGGAAAATGCGCAGGTTTCAACTGGAGCGCGTGGCATCTAAAAGGGCGGAAGACTTGAAACGAGACCCGGCCCAAATTCAAAAGGAGATCGAGCAGATCTTGCAGGAAAATGCATCGGCGCCATGGGGGGGACTTGCAGGTGAGAAGTTCGTAAATGTTCTTGAAGTGAACCTGGAACTCGATAAGCGATACGGTGCGCATTAACTGTGGTTGAGATAGTGCGATGAACCTTTTCCGAAATCAGGCTGCGGGGCTTGATTGGCGGCAACGTGTAGGCTGGTGGGTTTGCTTCGGGCTTAAACAGCAGTGCGCCGGGGGGATATGGGAGATAAACGATGTCCGATTCAAAGGAAGTTATGGACAAGATTCTGGTCTGTGTTGGTTCCGGTCCCTCTTCGGCGGGTGTAATAAGATATGCCGCAAGAAGGGCCGAGGGCGAGGGCTCCAAGCTGTTTGCGGTTTATGTCGAGGTCCCTCGATCTGCGCTGCTGCCTGAAAAGGAGCGCGACCGCGTCCTTGACAATTTGAGGCTGGCCGAACAACTTGGCGCTGAGACCGCAACCCTTACGGGCCGCGACGTGGCCCAGGAAATAGTCAGGTTCGGGCGCCTTAGGGGTATCAGGAGAATAATTGCAGGAAAACCGGGGCGTTCACGTCTGAAGAGCATTCTACTGGGCAGCCCTGTGGACCGAATGGTGAGAATCGGCGGAGAAATCGACATTGAAATTGTTTCAGGGGACTCCGGCGAACCGGTCAAGAGGCCGTATCGGATTCGATCTCGGGAATTTCCATGGTCGGATTACGGGACCGGCCTTCTTTTCCTGATATTGTCTACAGGACTATGTTTCTTAATGTACCGGCATTTCGATCTGAGCAACCTCATAATGGTCTATCTGCTGGCAGTCCTGGTGACAGCGATAGAATGCGGACGCGGACCAGCTATTGCTGTTTCTCTCTTAAGCGTACTGGCGTTCGATTTTTTCTTTGTCCCTCCCCGTTTTTCGTTCACAGTGGATGATGCCCAGTATATCGTGACTTTCATTGTAATGTTTGCAGTCGCTCTTGCTATAAGCCACCTGACGGGGCTCATGCGCAAACAGACCTGGACGGCCCGTCTGCAAGAGAGGCAAGCAGCCGCCATGCATGGTCTTAGCAGGCAACTCGCCGCGGCCAGGGGTGTTGAAAAGACACTTCGGATCGCAGTGGAATACATCTCCGAAATCTTCGATTCCCACGTGGTCGTGCTGCTGCCTGAAGAGGGAAAAAGATTGAAGACGGCCTGCGGTGACCCGTCCCTGGTCTTTCTCAAAGATGTGACCATGCAACTGGAGATTGCACGAAAGGCGTTCGAGACCGCTGAGACCACAGGGTGGGGAACAAAATACTCGGGTGAGAACGAAGTGCTTTATGCGCCTCTCCAGGTGGCGGACCTGGTTCTGGGAGTTCTGGCCCTTCGGCCCGGCGATCCTGAACGCTTCCTGTTGCCGGACCAGCCCTATCTTTTGGAATCGCTTATAAAGCAAGTGGCTCTTTCGCTTGAAGTGGAATACCTGGCCGAAAGCGGCATCCCGTTGCAACGTGACTTCGCCGGTTGGAAAAGAGTCCGGACCGGTTCCGACGCCGCTCTGGAGAGCTGAAGGGGAGGCCAATGTCCGATGAAGACAGGGCTCTTAGCTTTCTTCAACTGATACGCCGTTCACAGCGCGGTAAGCTGAAGGTCTACCTCGGTTATGGACCGGGGGTTGGGAAAACCTGGCAAATGCTTCTCGAAGGGCAACGTCTGAAGAAGGAAGGGATCGATGTCGTTGTCGGTCTGGTGGAAACCCACGGGCGGCTAGAAACGGCCCAATTGATCGAAGGCCTGGAGGTGATCCCGAGAAAACAGGTTCAGTACCGGGGCATTGTCCTTGAAGAAATGGACCTGGATGCTGTGCTTGCGCGGCATCCTGAAGTCGCCCTGGTGGATGAGCTTGCGCACACGAATGTTCCGGGCAGCGAAAACGCAAAGCGGTATCAGGACGTGCAAGACCTTCTGGCGGCCGGCATTCATGTGATCACCACGCTCAATGTTCAACACCTGGAGAGTCTCTACGATACGGTGGAAGATTTGGTAGGCGTTAAGGTGCACGAACGGCTGCCTGACTCTATCCTGGCCGAGGCCGACGAGATTGTGAATGTCGATCTGGCGCCTGAGGATCTCCAACAGCGCCTGCGGGAGGGCAAGATATACCCGCAGGAAAGAGTCAGAACCGCACTCGATAATTACTTCAAGCGCACAAACCTCAATGAACTGCGCGAACTCGCCTTCAGGGAGCTTGCATCTCAGATTGACCTTAAACGCAGAAGAACTCCTGAAGAAGAGCTTAGCACAGCCCCCGATCAGGTAATGGTTTGTTTGAGTTCACGCGGCCCCAACAGCGCCGGTCTTTTGCGCTATGGATCGAGGCTTGCCGGACGCCTGAACCGCAACTGGTACGCCGTTTACGTTCAGAGACCCATGGAATCTCCCACCGCCATAGACGCCATGACCCAGCGGTATCTTTCGGATACGCTGACCCTGGCCAATACTCTTGGCGCTATCGTTTTCACCTATAAGGGCGAAGAAATCGTGGACACCATTCTCCATTTCGCCAGGGAGTACCGGGTCGGCCACATCGTTATCGGCCGTCCGGGACCCCTTCCGTGGTGGAAACGCCTGCTCGGGCGAAAAACTGTCGTTGAGCAGCTAATCTTGAAGGCCCATGGCCTGACCGTGGTGGTGGTTGACGCAAAAGCAGAACCAAGGCAAGTCGACTCGAACAGGCAGCAGGCTTTATAGAATTTTTGGGCAACCTGATCGGGGGCGCAGGATGGATCGTGAACTCTTTCTACCCGCTGCACGTTTCCAAAGAAATAGAGATCGAAGGTCTCGATGCGCCTGAGCTCGGTTTGCCTGCCTACCCCGAAGAGTGGCTAGTCCCATAGGACGAAGCCTTGTGGATTTCTTTGAGAAATCTCAAATTGTAAGCTCAACCTGAATAATGGGAAAATACAAAGCCATTTCAGCGCTTGCCTTTGTGTTTTCCCTGTTTCGCAAGCATCTGCGGATTCCGGGCGTAGAACGATTTGCCGGGTTTTTCGAATTGACGCCGCTTTCGGAAAGCATTATTGTGCAATCCGCCAAATCGCCGAGTCCAATAATTTGGAGCGGGGGAACCATGAACAAGGGGCTAAACGCCGGGAGACCGGTGTAGGGCAACCTCTCCGGCCCTAGCCCGTCAGCTAACCTCGCAGGCGTCGAGGGGGATTAAGCCCACCTGGATCACGCACAGTTTACTGCGTTGGTTCCATTTTCGGCGCCAATCCGCCATGACAAGCCCCCTCCGCAGGCTTTCAGCAGATGAGCAGAAAGCGTTTGGAATACCCGTCCGCGACCCGGCACCCGAACGAATGGCCGATGTAGGCGTCCCAGTCAAAATAGTTTAAAGAATTCAAGAGATGAAAACCCTCACACTGTCGTTCCTCAATCTGATTCTGATCGGCGTTTTTGTTTATCTCATGCGGAGGCCGAGCCTTCTCACCTACTCCCGGACTGGACGGATCTGGCTGACCTGGCTGGCCGTCGCCATAATTACACTGATGGACGAATTTACGTCCATCTTTTACGCCCCGGCCGAGGCATACAGATTCATCGGTTCGAGCGCCATAGTCTTTATCGCGCTGACCAGCGTTCTTGTTCGGTTCATGAGCACCCGGTTTACCGAAATAGCTGAAATCCTGGAATATAACGGTCTCATAGGGGGAGGAGTCTATTCTTTCTCCTATCTTGTGCTCGGCCCAATGATGTCGTTTGTGGCCGTTTCCTCCATTATGGTCGATTACACGCTTACCGCCTGCATCTCGGCCGTGAGCGCCATTCTCAATGCAGCTTCATTCTTCCCTCACGTTTCCGAATCCTCATCCCTGGTCGTTTTTCTCGTGCTGGGAATACTCTGGGCAGTTGCCGGGCTGAATATTCTCGGTATCAAGGAGAATGCTAGGTTTACCTTTTTCGTATTCATTCTGGCCGCGTTCATCATCCTGAATCTTATTGTTTCGGGGATAGTCGAATTTGACGGCGCCGCCCTAGCTCGTCTGAAAGAGTCGGGCGGAAACGCGTTAAAGCCGCTGGAGACCGGCTCCTGGCTTCATGATTACGGTAATTTCATATCTCACATCGCGTTTTGTATTCTTGCCTATTCGGGCATCGAGTCGGTCATTCAAACCGCTGGTTTCGTACGAAGCTGGCGTGAGATCCACAAGGCATATCTTTTCCTGGCCGTTACGGTGGGCATAGCGACGCCCCTGGTGGCAGCCTTGGTTCTTTGCGCCCCGGTTAATTTCAGCGAGCACGAGGGCGATCTGGTCACCTATTATGCAACGCAGATCAACGGGACCTTCTTCGGCATCCTGGTCGCCGGACTGGCCAGCATCACTCTGACGATGGCTGTGAACACCGCCTTTGTGGCCTCCAGCGAACTGTTGGAGCGCGTAGCTCACCGCTATGGGTTCCACTGGCTGATCGTTACGAACCGGCGCCACTCGCTCTACCGTATTCACCTTCTGAATGCGCTATTTTTTTCCACGATTATAGTCATTACAAGCGGTTCTCAGAAAATTCTGGCCGATATGTACGCAATAGGCCTTGTAGCGAGTTTCTGCATCAACATGGGATCGCTTTTGATCTACCGCTATTTTACCGGCACAAAGGAAGTGATCCCTTATTACACAAGCCGCCTCGGAACGCTCATTCTTTGGATTATTCTTGTAAGCTGCTTCGTTTTCCTGGCGATAGACAAACCTCACGGCACAGCCCTTTGGGCAGGTATAACGGCTTTTGTACTTGTGGTGGGGGCACTGCTGGCAAAGAAAAGAGCGCCGGAAATCGTTCAGATCGGTCAGGCCGATAATGAGATGGAAATGATACTCTATCTGGCCGAGTCATCCTCGCCCGACATACACATAATCTTTCGCCGCCCACGCGAGGAATCCCTTGGAGAATCAAAAGACAACGAAGCTTATATAACATTTTATACGCCGCGCCAGGGCATCCCGCCCAAAATGGCGAAGAATCATTTCCGTTTCCCCCTGATTCGAAGCAGCCTCTACCAGCGAATAATGCTCGTGCTAAGGATTGTCCAATATGAATTGCCGGACAGAAACATTACCGTCCACTTCGGTTGGCCATTGTCCTCATGGCTGAACAGGCTCGCAATAGGTGTCATGGTGTTCAATCTGATGAGGCTTCCCATGAAATTCCCTCAGTTTAACTTTGAAATCGGCTATTTCGGGCGCAGCATCGCCTCGAAGGAGAAAGATCCCGGTATTACTGATCGGCCCGCCTGAACCTCTGCTCAGGCTCGATGGAAGGGTGGATATGGAGGCTCGGCGGATGCGGGCGTAAAGAATCAGTCCGTATCATTCTTTTTTGTTCTTTCAGCAAGCACTTGCACCGTCCGGGCAATTTCCTCGGGTGTGACCTCGCGCCTCAGCTTTTCCATTTGTCCCATCAGCCGGGCAAACCTGACCGCCTCGGCCGCGCTTACCCATTCGAGTTGGAGCCTTTCGGGCCTTATTGAGAGCTTTTCCATTTTCCTGTGTATTTTGTCGATACGCTTAACGGTCCACTGGTTGGCGTTTATGTAGTGGCAGTCGCCGAGGTGGCAGCCGCTGACCAGAATTACCGCCGCTCCTTTTGCGAATCCCCCCCAAATGAAAGACTCGTCCACGCGGCCCGAGCACATGGTCCGGATCAGCCGAACGGTTGGCGGATATTGCAGGCGGGAGACCCCGGCGTAATCGGCCCCGGCGTAAGAGCACCAGTTGCACGCAAAAGCGAGGATCTTGGCGGCAGGGTCTTCTGAGAGGACGCTGTCAACCTGCCCCATGATCTGTTCGTCCGTGAAGTGGTTCATTACTATAGAATCGAACGGGCATTCGGCCGCGCAGGTCCCACAACCGGAACAGGCGGCAGGGTTTACGGATGCTGCAATCTTGCGTTGCACATCGAGCGAAATCGCCCCGTAAGGACATACCTCGGCGCACCTGCCGCAGGTTTTGCACTTCTCGGGAATCACTTCAGCCGTAACGGGGTCTGAGAGCATTTCTCCGCTATGGAGCAGGCGAACGATACGCGCAGCGGCGGCGGACCCCTGGGTGACCGACTCCTTTATATCTTTGGGCCCCTCGGCGCATCCGGCGAAGAAAATGCCCTTGGTGGCCGCATCGACAGGCTGGAGCTTGGGGTGGGCTTCCAGGAAGAATCCGTCAGGCGAGAGCTGAAGTCCAAACATCTCCTGGAGTTTCTTCGTCGTTGAGGAGGGTTTCATGCCGACGGCCAGCACCAGCATGTCAAGATCGTGGAAGGATATCTTGCCTCTTGCGCTGTTGTCCACGGCGACTCGCAGCCCGCCTTCGGGGGTTTCGATCACGTTGCCCGGCAAACCTCGAATATATTGCACGCCAAGACTTCTGCTCTTCCTGTAGAGGTCCTCGAAACCTTTGCCGAAAGCGCGGATGTCGATATAGAAGACCTTTATGTCCATTTCAGGATAGTGTTCCTTCAGGACCAGAGTGCTCTTGACCGTGTTCATGCAACAGACATTCGAACAGTATGAGGCGCCCTTCCTTGCCGAGCGAGAACCGACGCACTGAATGAAGCCGATCGACCCGGGCGTTCGCCTGTCTGTCGGCCTGATCAATTCACCGCCGGTCGGACCTCCGGCGCTTATCAACCGTTCGAACTCGGTGCTGCTCAGCACGTTTTCATAGCGCGTGTAGCCGTACTCGTCGAGTTCGGTAGGATCGTAGGTTTCCAGACCGGTGGCTACTACGACGCTTCCCACATTTTCCACCACTTCCTCATCGGACATGTGGAAGTCAATGCACTTCTTCTCGCATACCTCGGCGCATTTCGCGCACACGACCGGGTTGTGACCAAGGCATTCATTGATGTTTATTACATAAGCGGAAGGCACCGCCTGCGGAAAAGGCGAATAGACGGCCCTCCTCGAAGAAAGACCGGAGTTGAACTCATCCGGGCGCACGACCGGACACACTTCCGCGCAGTCGCCGCAAGCGGTGCAGTCCTTCTCGGATACGTAGCGGGCTTTTTTCAGAATCCTGATTTCGAAGTTACCAACATATCCTTTGACGCCGATCACTTCGGAGAGAGTGAGCAGCTTTATTCCGGGATGCCGACCGGCATCCGTCATCTTCGGCCCGAGTATTCAGATGGAACAGTCCATGGTGGGAAAGGTCTTGTCAAGTTTTGCCATCTGGCCGCCAATGGAAGGTTTTTTTTCGACCAGTACGACCTCGTAGCCGTTATCGGCAAGATCGAGCGCCGCCTGGATTCCAGCGATGCCTCCCCCTATTACGAGAGTGCGCCTGCTGAGCGGTATTTTCCGCCCTTGAAGGGGTTTAAGCCCGACGGCTCTGGCCACCGCCATTCGCACCAGATCGACGGCTTTGGCTGTGGCGGCTTGCGGGTCGTCAATGTGAACCCAACTGCACTGTTCCCGAAGGTTGGCCATTTCGAGCAGGTAGGGATTGAGGCCGGCGTCCCCGACCATCCGCCGGAAGGTGGGCTCATGGAGCCTTGGGGAGCAGGAGGCAATCACCACGCGGTCAAGCCCGAACCCGGCGATATCTTCCCTGATGCTCTGCTGGCCCGGGTCCGAGCATGCATAGTGGATATCCCGCGCAACGGCGACATTTTCAAGTCCGGCGCTCCGGGAGGCGACTTCCCGGCAATCGACTGTTCTGGCGATGTTCAACCCGCAATGGCAGACAAAGACGCCGATTCTCGGATTTCCGTCATTAATGGAGGTTTTATGCATGTTACTCCCACTGTATTGTTCGGGCCAGAATGGAGGTAAGGTCGGCCATCTCCATTCGGATTTCATCTCCAAGGAAGGGGTCTTCCATGGCGCACCTGAGGTGTATCTGGCATTTCGGGCAGGCGGTCACCAGAAGGTCGCTCCCGGTTTCTTTCGCCTGCCTCAGCCTGTTTACCTGCATAGCTTTTGAGTAGCTGTCACATCCGGTCCATGCGCAGTTTCCGCAGCAAAGAGAAGAGGCTCCCCGGTCGCGCATTTCGCTGAAGCCCAGCACGTTGAGCCGTTTGATAAGATTTCTCGGCGATTGGCATCCGGTTGGCGTGCGGCTGAGTCTGCAAGGGTCCTGAAAGGTTATCTTCCTGTTGAGCTTTGAGAAGCCGACGGCGCCCTTGCCGATTTGGGCTTCCGCCAGTTCGAAAATGTGGGTTACCTTGAATCCGGTTTCGATCCCGTTTTCGGGATAGTCGTGCGAGAAGGTCCGGTAACATTCCGGACAAGCCGTAACCAGTTCTTCAATTCCCATCTCCGAGATCAGTTTGACATTCAACCGGGCGAGTTTGACAAAGTGATCGAGGTCCCCGGACCAGAGCAGATCGTGGCCGCAGCACCTTTCGTTTTGCATTATTGCCGGATGAATATCGAAAAAGTTCATGAGCTTGAGCGCATCGACCAGAATGTCGCTGGTGCTGATGCCCAGGTGATTCTTGAAAAATGTGTCGAAGTAGGGAGCACACCCTCCGAAAAACAGGGTTTTGCTTTTCGGATCGGTTTGAATTTCGGGCGGCAGCCACCGCCAATGCTCCACCGGCAGGTTTGGCGAGGCCAAAGTGCGCATGAGGGAGTGGAAAAAACCTTCATGTGCTTCAAACCGGCCGTTCCCGGATGCTGCGTTGCGCATCTCTTTTATAAAATCGGGAAAGCTGACCGCAGAGGGACATCGATCGTAGCAAAGGCCGCAGGTAAGGCAGGACCAGATGTCCTCGCGTATGCAGGAGGCGTCCAGGTCGCCCGCTACTACGGCGTTTGCAATTGCTCTCGGGGAAAACTGTTTTCCGGACAGAGTCACCGGGCATGCGGATGAACATTTGCCGCAGTCCTGACAGGTGTTGATATTGTGGGCGGCCATAATAGAGGCGGCAGACTCGGGCGACAGCGCAGATTTTTCTATTCGATACGGAGGTTCAACAGGTGATTTGCCCAGTTGTCGAATCCTGTTTCTGAACGCAGTAAGAAAATCGAGCAGCTCCGGGGGCTGGTCCGGATAGAACGAGGCGAAGCCGAGCCGTTCCTCTCCCAAACCCAACAGGCGCAGGATCCCCCTGGCATCCTCCACGTTTCTCTCAGCAACACTGGTTCCGATCCCGTAACGGCAGGCGCCGGGACTGCACCCGACCAGGGCGACTCCGTCGGCGCCGGTTTCGAACGCCTTGAAGAGGAGCGACTTGGTGATCCGGCCGCTGCAAGGTATCCTTATCATGCGGATCTCGCCGGGCAGAGGAGCGAACGTATCCTGGAGGGTCTGGAACGCTGCGTGCGGGCACCAGTTGCACAGGAAAAGGATTATTTTGAGATCGTCTTCCATGAGTATTTATCCGCTCAGGGAGTTGTTTCAAGAACCCTGAGCCGTTACCTCCTCGATCATCTGCTCCAGGAAGAGCCTGTCGCGATAGGGGCTGTCGGCGGCGTCGGAGGGACAGATCGAAATGCAGTTGCCGCATCCTTTGCAAAGGGCCTCATCGACAACCGCATAACCAGATCCCATCTTGTTGGTATGAAAGCTCACCGCCCGATAGGGGCAAGCGTTCACACACCGGCCGCATCCCCTGCAAAGCTTCTCATTTATGGAAACCGTGTATCCCTTGTTTTGCCTGGGCCCCCTGGGCATAACGGTGGCTGCCAGGATGGCGGCCGCCGTGCCCTTTATCCGTTCGGAGGCATTGACGCCGGGTGGACTCGCCAGCAGAAGCCCCGGTATTGAAGTCGCCCCGGGAGCGAAGAAGGGAATGCCTCTGAGGCCTTTTGCCTGCATGGAGTGTGTAAACTCGTGAGGCGGCATGTCCGGGTGAGGCATATAAGCTATATTTTTTCGCGCGCGGTCTCCCAGAATTACGGCTCCAGCGCTGAAAACCTGGTGGGCGCCGTCTTCCATGATCACGACAACCCGGAAGTCCCCCACCGTACCTTTAAGAGACCTGGCGCACGATCCCAGAAATGCGTGAATGTTGGGAAAGTCGGGCGCCGAAGGAAGCGGTCTGTCCGGGCTTCCGAACAAGAACACCTCCATTCCCATTTGACTAAGAGTCAGAGCGCTCCTGAGCGCGGCTTCGGATTCGCCGATTATGGCGGTTGTGAAGTTATACTGGCGCGCAGGAGTCGGGAGGGACTTGAGATGGGCGGCGCGCCGGATAGATCTTTGCAGGAGTCCCTTGAAGCGGCTTAGAGCCAGAGGCGGGTTACTCTTCAAAAGGGTAAGCGCCTCTCCTCGAAGGTTGCACGTCTCGGCCATCGCCCTGGCTATACCGGCGCCCTGGAAGATAGAAGCCTTCAGCCTGCTTCGCTGGTCGGTGCACGCGCTGCATATGAGGTCCAGGGGGCAGCACACGCAGGAAGCGAGTACGAATCGGGTGAGGCCTTTTTCGCGAATAGTCCTTAATATTGAAGCGGCGCCTTCCGGCGTGCACGCTGAAGGGACTGACTCGGCATATTCCACCGCCGAGTCCTCCGAAAGGTAGGAAATGAACCTGTCCAATTCCGGGTCCCACCCGAGCGAGTCGTTGCAGCGGCATACAAAGACGCCAATGCGAAGGTCCGAGGTGATCTGAGGTCCGGGGGGCGAAAACGAGATGCCATGGCCCTTGATGCGCGGAGCGCTGTCGCCGAGCAGCAGAACAGCTTCCGCTGCGGAGGCGAAACCCCGCAGCGTCATGACAAAAATGTCAGACTTGACGGCCTTGGAGCTGTACGCACGGATGACGTCCTCGCCTTTTACTCCAGGAGCGGCGGCCGGGTCGGCGATAATGACGACCCCGGCTTGTTCGACCGCTTCGAACGAATCGTCTGCGTGAGAGATGGCCTTGGCTTCCGAGCATGCCTCGACGCACTGAAAGCACTCCGAACATACGCCGCATTGGAGGCATCTGGACGTTTCCGAGTGGACCTGATCTTCAGTCAGGCCGAGGGCGACCTCGTCGGTAAGCTCCATGCGAGAGGCGGCGGGACGTTCCGGCATCCTGGCGCGGGGAGCAGACGGAATCTGTGGCGTGATCTCTGGAAAGTCCAGTCCCTGCGGCCGGGATGAAAAACGAGGCTCAGAGGGTCCACCAGTCAAAGAAGCTTCGCCGGTAAGGAAACCGTGAACGGCCACAGCAGCCGCCCTACCTGAGGCCATAGCCGATACGACGGTCGACGGTCCGCTCACGGCGTCGCCTGCCGCAAAAACATTCTTGGCGGCGCGGGCCGTTCCTTTGTCATCCACCAGGGCGAGCCCGCCAGGAGAGGCAAGGTTTTCGGCGCAGCCGTCAAGAAGAGCCGGGTTTCCCGTAAGTCCTGTTGCTACTACTGCGAGTTCGAATTCAATCCTAAGCGGCTTGCCGCCTTCAATCGGGACCGGCCATGGGATGCCTTTGGCATCCGGTGGACCCGGGATGGTCGGAAAGAGGCGTATAGCCTTCAGCCTGCGGCCATCTCCCAGAAATTCGGCAACTTTGAGGCTGGTCTTTATCGCAACTCCCTCTCTTAGCGTTTCTTCCACTTCCTGTGCGTCCGCCGGGATCAGTTCCTCGGGAAACCACGAAATCAAGGTAACCTCGGCGCCAAGCCGAACCAGCGTTCGTGCGGCTTCAAATGCGGAGCTGCCGTCGCCGACGACAGCGGTTTTTCCGGAAACAGACTTTATTTCACCCCGGTGCACCGAGGAAAGGAATGAGACGCATCCGACAACCCCGTCAAGTTCTTCTCCAGGGACATTTAGCTTTCGGTCTTCCCACAGTCCCATGGCGAGAACGATCGCGGAGAAGTCCCGGGCGTCCCGCGAGGATTTATATTCGCAGCCCAGGCGGAATTCGATCCCCATCTGGTGAAGGTATTCGATTTCCTGGTCCAGCACCGGGCGCGGGAGCCGGTAAGGTCCAATTCCGTAGCGCAAAAGGCCCCCCGGCGCTTTTTCTTTCTCAAAGACGGTCACTCGATACCCGAAGCGGGCGAGGTCGGATGCTGCGGCAAGTCCGGCAGGTCCCGAACCCACCACGGCAATTCTTTTGGGCAGAGTCCTGGCCGGTTTTGCTTTAGTCAGATCGGGAGACGCGTTATCGGCAATGAAGCGCTTTATGTCACGTATGGCAAGGGATTGATCCAGATCGTTCCTTCGACATGCGGCCTCGCACGGACGAGTGCAGATCCTTCCGCAGATGCCGGGCAAGACGTTGTCCTTCCTGATAAGTTCGAGCGCTTCCTTGTACTTGCCGGCGCGCGTCAGGGCCACGTATCCCTGGACGTTAACTCCCAGAGGGCAATTAGCCTGGCACAGAGGAGTCCTGCGCTTGTCAATTACCGGCCTTCCCGGAAGGGCGCGCCTTCCTCCGTACTTAAGGGCCTTACTGCCCTCAGGGCCGACTGCCGGACAGTTTTCCGAACATAGACCGCAAAGGGTGCACTTGTCGGCGTCAACGTAGGAGGCCGCTTTTTTGTAACGTACTGAAAAGCCCTGGGGCGTGTGCTTGATCGACTTTATCGAAGCGGGAAGAAGAAGCCTGATCCTTGGATTTCTCATGATTCGAAGAAGCCCGGGGCGCAGAGCATAGTTGAAGCCAACCCCCGAGGGCATCCGCCAGATATCCGAGGCCAGTTTCTCGTTGAGGTCAGGGTCTTGGTCAATCAGGGTGACCGGTATCCCCATCTCGCCCAGTTTATTGGCTGCAGCGATCCCCGCCGGAGTAGCGCCGATTATGCACACCTTCTGGAGGCGTTCCTTGGGATTTTTCATGAACCGGCCCCCTTCTTTGCGGCCGCTTTTTTCTGCCTGGCCTTGAGCAGGGCCTGCCCGAAATCGTAACCTTTGTTGAAGGCGGCTATGTTCACGCTTTCAGTTCCCTTGGGGACCGAATCGGCTACAGAGGTGAGCATGCCGTTCAGAGAAACTGCGCCGGTTATCGAGGTTACAAAGCCGAGTATAACGATATTGGCCATCATCTTTCTGCCAAGGTCTTCGGCGATCCGGGTCGCAGGGATCGGGAAAACGCTCCCGGAGGCGATATCGGCGGACCTCACCATGTCCTGATCGATAATGAGGATCGAGTTGTCTTTGAGCAGATGGCGGTATTTCTCGTATCCCGTCTGGGACATGCACACCAGGATGTCCGGATTGCGCACATAAGGGTAATGGATTGGTTTGTCCGAGATGATGATCTGAGCGCTGCAAGCCCCGCCACGAGCTTCAGGGCCGTAGGACTGGGTAAATGTGCTCTCCAGATGGTCGGTAAGACAAGCCGCCATGCCGAGCACCTGGCCGGCAAGGACTATGCCTTGCCCACCAAGGCCTGTTATGAGAATCTCTTTTTTCAGTTTTGCGGTCGTAGTCCGGTTCATCGCACTCTCGCCTGACTCTTATTACCAGCCGTCACGTCTCGATTTTTCGCCGTTCAGGTCCGACGTCATGACGCATGCGGACGGCATATCCTTTCGTAGGCCTCCGAAAACGTGGGCTTGTCGCACTCTATGAATTTCCCAAGAGTTATGCCCTGCTTGAAATCCAGAATTACTTCGGCGGGATTTGCGCCATTCTTCACTATTGCCTTTTCCTGATAGAGCTTTAGCGAATCAATCGGTTTCTGCCTGTTTCTTCGACCGAACCCGGTAGGGCAGGGGGCGAGGACCTCAATGAACGAAAAGCCTCGGCGTGCAAGGGCTTCCCCGATCGACTGAGTGAGATCGCGGGTATGAAGCATTGTCCAGCGCGCGACATAAGTGGCCCCGGAAGCGTATGCAAGCAGGGGCAGGTTGAATGGCTGTTCGGGATTGCCAAGCGGCGTGGTCGTCGTCTTGGCCATACTGGGAGTTGTCGCCGCAGCCTGTCCGCCGGTCATTCCGTAATTGAGGTTGTTCACGCAGATCACCGTCAGGTCCATATTTCGCCTGGCGGCGTGAAGGAAATGATTTCCACCGATTGCAAACAGGTCTCCGTCGCCGCTGAAAACTACAACGGTGAGTTCGGGATTGGCCAGCTTCATGCCGGTGGCGAACGGAATAGCCCGCCCATGAGTGGTATGATAGGAATCGAGCTTGACGTACCCGGCCCCTCTTCCCGAACAACCTATCCCGGACACTACCACGGTGTTTTGTCAGGTCCGTCCCCGATGACTGGATGGCGATCAGCGATGAGGAGAAGGCGGTGCCGATTCCACATCCGGGGCACCATATGTGCGGGATGCGATCGGTACGCAGGATGTTATCCAGTGGATGTTTCGGGGGGCGCTTGTTGTTCATGCGCATCCTGATCCTGATGCAAGGCTAAGAGCCATCCTTGCGGGCAAAATCAATAGCTTATAAGTCCGAGGTTCATCGCCGGCCGATGCCGGCATGGATTGTTTCGAGTATTCGCTCGGGTGTAATAACGGTTCCTCCGGCATGACCGACCAGCAGGGCAGGGGCCATAGCCCGCAGCGCACCTTTGCACCTCAAGGTGAATCTGCCCCAGGTTCAATTCCACCGTTATCAGGCGCCGCACCCGTTTTGCAAGCTCTCTTATCGCCTCCTCGGGGAAAGGCCACACGGTCACCAATCGGAAGAGGCCGGCTTTTATGCCTTGTTCCCGAGCCTCGATCGACGGCGGCCAGGCTGCTTCGAGAGCTTATCCCGTACGATATCAGCGCCACATCGGCGTCCTCCAGTCGATACTCCTCCACCTGTATGATCTTACTGAGGTTGGCGTGGATTTTTCCCGTTATTCGAGAGACCATCTCCGAATGAGCCTCGGCGGTCATTACCGGATAGCCCTTTTCATCGTGAGTCAGACCCGTAAAGTGCACCACGATAGCCCTCGCCGGCATTAGCCATCGGCGCTACTCCATTGGGGCCGGGATGAAAAGGTTTGAAACGGTCCTTTCTTCCTTTAGGGCGGGGGCGGGACTGGAGCCTTATTTTTGAAGGATCGGGTATTATGACCCTCTCACATAGGTGGCCGACTACCTCATCGGCCATTATCATTACCGGGAGCCGGTATGTTTCGCTCAAGTTGAATGCGGTAATGGTCTGGAAGAAAAGCTCCTGGGGCGAAGAAGGGGCAAGCGCTATGATCTCGTAATGACCATGGGAGCCCCACCTGGCCTGCATCATGTCGCCCTGAGCGCCGAGCGTCGGCAGACCCGTCGAAGGACCCGCGCGCTGAACGTTTACCACCACGCACGGGGTCTCCATTGTAATCCCGAGTCCGATGTTTTCCATCATCAGACTGAACCCCGGACCGGAGGTCGCGGTCATGCTTTTTGCTCCGGCGCAGGAAGCGCCAAGAACTGCGGCCATTGCGGCTATCTCATCTTCCATCTGGATAAAGACCCCGCCGACTTCGGGAAGCCTTTTCGCCATGTGCTCGGCTATTTCGGTGGCCGGCGTGATAGGATACCCGGCAAAGAAGCGGCAGCCGGCGGCAAGCGCCCCTTCCGCGCATGCCGAGTCGCCATTCATGAAATGCTCTCCGGTGAGAACTGCAGGTTTCATAAAGAGAAAAAACCCATAAAAGTTATTGGATTGAAAGCTCGGAAATCCTTTGCGCCGGGGCTTCCACGCGAGTAGATCGCAAAATCGGGGCAGATGGCCTCGCAATAGTGACAGTTGACACACAAATCAGGCTGCTTTATCGCCGGAGGGTGGTATCCTTTGCGAGTTGAAGCGCTCGGAGGCTTCGAGAACATCCCTTGGGCAATATTCGATACAGTAGCCGCACCCCTTGCATCGATCTTCTATGATATAGACCACCCCTTTGGAAACGACGATCTGCTTCGGTATCCAGGGGAACGCGCCAGAATTTCATCCTTTGACCTCTTTGGACGTAATGAACAGGGCGGCGACCTGTGTTTTTGACATATCAGGCAATTTTGTGAGCAAGTCAAGATAAATGAGATGGCAAAATAATAGAATTGGCAGGTTAGGGTATTTTCCTGTGGGGGGTGAATGGGCATCTCAGATGAAGATGCAACTTTTGATCGACTTTAACGACGAAGATTTGGCCTTTTGGCCTCAGAAGAAAAACATCAGATGTGTCGGTCAAGTCTAAATTCCACCATTCCCCCTTATGAAAAAGGGGGGGAATCCATGAACCTCTCAATTCATTTCACCAGTTTATCAGGATTTTCTTTCCGCCCTCTTCGGCCAATACCCGATAATTCAATATCTGGATGCAACGAAAGGAAAGAATCGAGCGGCTTTTTTTCGCTAAACAGGAAAATCCTTTTCCCGGACCTCCACTCGTTGAGGAGTTCTTCCTGCGTGAGGCACAGCCTCGGAGCTGTCTCGTCCTCCAGACCGTACCAGAGAACGCCGAACCCGTCGTTCATGACGTAAACCTGCAAGCCTGTATAGTAATTGATGGTCGAACCTTTCTCATAAAAATCGTTTATGACGATCTTATCTCCCGGTCGGTAGCAGCCTCGGACAACTTCGGCGAGGCTTTTAGAGCTTAGCACCGGTTCAAAGGCGACCATCCCGGCATTGTATAAATGGCACAGTCCTATCATCATGGCGGCCAGCAACAGGAAAGAGACCATCCAGCGCTTCCTGAGAGCGAGAAAAAATGCGGCTGACGGGCCGAGGATCAGAAGAGCGGCGGTCTGATACACCAGCGGCGCCAGATATCTCAACGTTGCCGAGGTGAGGTCGCGCATGTGCCCGAAAGCGATGTCGTAGCGGCTCGGATTTGTAGTAAGAGTTCCGGCAAGGGTATGAGCCTGTGCTGAGTGGTTGCCCCACCATGTGAGCGCGATCATGCCCGCGCCTGTTGAGAGCGTCAGGACAGCCATGACTCCCAGGCTGATGAGGCCCCACTTCGAGGAGGTTTCCCGCGTGTCGAGGTCCGCCAGGGCCTTGCCGAGCAGTAGCGCGAATGCGGCGAAGGCAGGGAAGGTGTAGTATTCCATGGTTGAGTTGCTGAGCAGGAAGAATGCCAGGATTACGCCAATCCAGATAAATAGAAGAAGGCATACCCCTTGGGTTTTCTCTTGCGGACGCAGCGATTTCGGGAAATTTCGAACAAGTCCCCACATGAATGCGCTCCACGGGAAAAGCCACACGAGGTGAAGACCCCAGAGCAACAGGCGCGGAACGGCGCCGGCGTCTTTGGGATATCGCATCCCGAGAAAGCGCAGGAGATGCTCACGGATAAAATAGAATTGGACGAAATCCGGATTGGCAAGAGCCGCCGCTACATGCCATGGGGCTGCAACGATCAGGAAAATTAGAAGCCCGTACCCGATCTGGAGCCTCCTGATCGCCTTCCAGTTTCCGGTCGCCAGAATATGCACAAAAATGATTGCGCCCGTAAAGACGACCCCGATCAGTCCCTTTGTCAGTACGGCCAGGGCGGCGCAAATATAGAGGGCGGCGCACCTCGGGTCGAGCGGACCGATATTTTTCGGCCCCTGTTCTTCAAATGTTATCAGCACATACATGTAGAGAGAAGAAGCGATAAAGAAGGATAAAATAACATCGGGCCAAAGTATTCGGGTAAACGCATAATGGCCAAGGCAGGTTGCGATCGCAATCCCCGAGCAGAAGCCTGCTTTTTCGCCCCACAACCGCGCCCCGAACCTGAAGACCAGCAATATCAACAAAAGGGAAAACAGCGCAAGGGGCAGCCGTAGAGCCCAGTCATGAAGCCCGAAAGCGGAAACCGAGAGGGCCGCCAGCCAGTACATAACAGGGGCCTTCTCCAGGTATCTGATGCCGTTATTTATTCTCAGGGTGACCCAGTCTCCGGACTGGACCATTTCGCGGACCGCCTCGGCATGGAAGGAATCAGCGTCGTCAAGCAGCGCCGGACGGGTAATTGTGGTGATGAAAATTGCAGACCACAGTGCGATAAGAACAACCGTATAGGCCAGTGTCCTGGAACCCATAAGAACTCTAGACCCTTCCTCCGGAGCGTTCCATGTGAATCAGGTAGAGATTCCTGAAGTATATGATGAGACCGCCCCCCTGTCCGAGAATGAACACAGGGTCCTTTTTAAGTATGGCATAGATGAGAAGCACCCCGCCGCCGCCGATGCTGAAATACCAGAAGGAGAGAGGAACTATGCTTTTGCCTCGTCTTTCGCTCGCAATCCACTGGACCAGAAATCTGCCGAAAAACAATCCCTGGCCGCAGAACCCGAGAACGAGCAGATAATTGTCGATAAGATACCGGATCATGTTGTTCATCGCATTACCCATGCTTTCGTGTTGCCATTTGGTTTAGGCGCCAAGGCGTCAAAAAGAGATAACCCCGGGGGGCTGCAGGCCTTTCGGGTGGTCCCCGTGACTGTGAGGGGATGAGCGGCCCGAGCGCTGCATTATGCCAGAAAGAGGAGTTTTGGGAAGCGGAATTTCAGATATGATTAGTCAAAAAGAGATGTTTACAATAATTTACATTTTAGAATAATTCACACGGACCAGGCCACCCTGACTTCAGTACCGGTTCCGCCCGACTGAATTTCAAGGGCGCCGCCGGAAAGTCTTGCGCGCTCGGTCATGCTGGAGAGCCCGACACAGGCGCTGATCCTGGCCGATTCCCGCGCTTGGGCGACATCGAATCCCTTGCCGTTATCCCGAATCGTCATCTCGATTTCTCCGTTTTTCTTGCCAAGCCTTAAAACGGCCGAATTCGCGCCGCTGTGTTTGGCTACATTGGTCAGCGCTTCCTGGATGATCCTAAAGATGACGATCTTGAGTTCGTCGGGCGGGTCGGTCTCTTCGAGCGAAACACTTTTCTCGATATGAATATGGGGATAATCTTCCTCAAATCTCCTGCAAACCCAGTCGATCGCCATGGTGAGGCCGAAGTCGCTTAGAACGGAAGGCCAGATGGTGGAATGCATTCTTCTTACTTCTTCAAGAAGGTCCTGCAACATTACTACAATACCGTCTAACAGTCGCCTGGATTTGACATTGGCGTATCGGTCCAACTCGATGATTGCGTGTTCGGTCCTGAACTTGATGGCGCTGATAGATCCGCCCAAGCTGTCATGTAATTCCATTGCGATTCGCTTGCGCTCCATTTCCTCAGCGTTGAGCAACTTAAAAGAGAGCAGTCGCAATTCTTCTTCAGATCGCTCGAGGTTTCGCTGCGTGCGTTCTCTCTCAGCGATTTCAAGCCGCAGAATCTCATTGGTCCGTGCAAGCTCGCCAGTCCTTTCCCGGACCCGATTTTCCAATTCATCGCGAGCCTCGATCAGTTCGGTCTCCATGTTTTTCCTGTCGGTAATATCGATTCCAAGCTTCAACACGGCGGGGGAATCATCGAAATCGCGATAGGGGTACTCGTAAATCGCATACGTCTTATCCTTTATTACGCCCCAATCCCTGTGCTGTGGCACGCCTGTGCGAAGTATTTCCCTGGTCGGGCAAATCTCGCACGGTATGCCGGCGCCTTTGAGGATCTCATGGCAGGTCATATTTTCAGGATCGCCGAACAGGTCGCGGAAAACTCGATTAGCGTATCGTATTTTGTAGTCCGGCATCTGGACGAATACAAAAGCAGGAAGTCCTTCAAGCAGAGAATAGAGGTTTTTTTCGCTCAGGGTCAGGTTTCGAGAAACCCGGTTGAAGGGCGCGAAGATCCCGGTTGTTATGAAAACCCTGTACATTAAATAGGCTGCGATCAGTCTGATAAAATGGCCTAACTCGTTTGTCCGCAAAAGAAAAGCCGTGTTGGCGGTGAATGCAAGTTCCGAAATTGCGAAGAGCGCTAACGAGACTGTCAGCGCCCGGAACACGCCGATCTCGAATTGGCGCCGTTTAAGGGACAAAATAAATATCGATGCAATGAACAACGCGATTATTACGTATTCGCCTATCTTCTCGAAGTCGGCCGGTCCGATCCCCTCGATGAAGCAGATCGGAAAATTGCGCCAGTAGAAGACGGAAAGAAGCGATCCAGCCGCAACGGCTCCGAACGCGACAAGAACATGGCCGGTTTTCAATCTCTTCCCATGAAGGAGCGGGGCGACTACAAGCGAGGCAGATTGGAGACCGTGGGCGATTATTCCCAATTGGGCGGACTGGTTGGCGTCTCCGAAAATAGCCATGCCTTTATATGAAAGAATGTGCAGCAGTTCGATCAAGCCTGTGAAAAGGCAAGCAATGCCGATAATTGAAAAATAAGCATTTCTGACAATGTGACGGGAATTCCAGGCCGTGACAAAAATGCTCCATACGGCGACCACCGTGACTATGCCTATCAGAGTATGGAAGATAAGGTAATCCCGGATTGCAACCCAGAACAGGCCGGCGAGAAACGCGCTCCCCAGAATCATGGAATGCTTGTCTGGTGCGATATCCGAACCTTGCATCAGCCTCCTCGATTTGAGCAATTTTCGGGGATCGGTTTTGAAGCTAAGGAAATCGGCCCTTTTGACAGGATGTATGATAAATTAATATTGATGAGCTTTTTGAGACTCTCAATTGGATAGCGTGCTGGAACAGCTTTGTCAAGTAATATTGGTGGCGCAAGATAGGAACAGGTGAGTGATAATTCTGGGGATTGAGACTTCTTGCGATGAAACCGCTGCAGCGGTTGTGAGGGACGGAAAAGAGATATTGTCCAGCGTAATCGCCAGCCAGGTCTCTATTCACGGCCCATATGGCGGAGTGGTCCCCGAGTTGGCGTCCAGAAAGCACCTGGAGTATATCATCCCCGTAATCGAAAGCGCGCTGGGAAAAGCAGGCGTTTCCTGCGAAGAACTCGATGTGATCGGGGTTACGCAAGGCCCGGGGCTTGTCGGGGCGCTGCTGGTCGGTTTGAGCGCCGCAAAAGCTATGGCTTATGCTCTGGCCAAGCCGCTCATCGCCGTTAATCATCTCGATGGGCATATGCAGGCCGCTTTTCTCTCCGGCCTCATGCCGGATAACCCATTTATTTGCCTGGTCGTCTCCGGTGGACATACCGCTCTGTACCGGGTAGATCAGGATGGCGGCAGCCGGCTGCTGGGAGCTACGAGGGATGATGCGGCGGGAGAGGCGTTCGATAAAATAGCAAAGTTGCTCGGCATTGGCTATCCAGGTGGCATTGCGATCGATAAACTTGCTTCCGGAGCAAATCCGGAGGCGATTCAATTCCCACGCTCCCGGTTTGGAAAAGAATCTCTTGAGTTCAGCTTCAGCGGTTTAAAAACCGCCGCCGCCAACTATATCCGCTTGCACGGTCCCCCGGTCTCCGATTCAGCCTATAGCGGGGCCGGTTCATACGAGTTGGGGGATTTCGCGGCGAGCTTTCAGGAGGCTGTTGTTGACGTGCTGGTCGAAAAGACGATCAGGGCGGCGCAACAGTCTGGCCTTCGTGATATCGCTGCTGTAGGGGGGGTTGCCGCAAACACCAGGTTGAGAAAGAGGCTGGCGCAGGAGGCCGCCTCCCGAAATTTTCGGCTTTATCTGCCCCCGGTACAGTTCTGCACCGACAACGCCGTGATGATTGCATCGGCCGCGTACCGCATCTGGATACGTTCCGGTCCCCAGCAAGGAATGCTCGAACTGGATGCATATTCCCGCTAAGTTGGCAGGCGGGATATTCATTGAAAAGCGAGCGGCAGATCTGAAATTCCTCCGCTCATGGCCTTGCCAGAATATGCAGCAGGCCTGCGAGACAATAATCCATATGGGTCGTGTTCTCTATGCCTGATTTCCTGTCGCCCGGAGAGTATTTTTATCAGAAAAAATCCCGGCCTCGAAAACATTTCGGGCAGCATTTCCTTGCGCAGCCGGCAACCGCCCTCAGGATCGTTCAAAGCGCCGAACTAAGAGGCGCCGATGCTATTGTCGAGATAGGTCCGGGGCTTGGAGCGCTCACCCGGTTCATATTGCCTGAAGTTAAGAGGCTTCATTTGATCGAGGTGGATGGAGAAATGGTCGAGTATCTGCGTGAAAGAGTGCAGCCGGAAAAAGCGGTGATTTACGAACAGGACGCACTCTCATTCGACTTCGGAAAAATTTGCGACAGAGAGAAAAAGCGCCTGATTGTGTTAGGCAATCTTCCTTATAGTATCAGTTCTCCTTTGATGTTTCGCCTGCTCGAGAGTTTCCCGGCGATCGAACGGGGTGTCTTTATGGTCCAGAAGGAGGTTGGAACGCGATTTGCCGCCGTTCCAGGCTCCAAAGATTACGGGGTGCTCACGGTGCTGCTCGGGATTTACTCAAGGGTGCGGATTCTGTTCAGCGTCGGTCCCGGCCAGTTCTATCCACCCCCAAAAGTAGATTCGGTCGTTCTTCGCATCGATTTCGCGAATGAACGCCCTGTGGGTCCTGATTTCGATTTTCAAAGAAAACTCGTAAGCAAAGCCTTTCAGCAACGGCGCAAGACCTTGATGAACAGTCTTTCAGGCGCCTTCGGTCTTTCTTCAATCGCCATAAAAGAAGCCTGTGAGCAGGCCGAGATCGACCCAAAAAGACGACCGGAAACTCTTTCGCCGCTCGAGTTTCTTGGGCTCGCCGGATTAGTTCGTAGAAAAACTCTAACCGGCAATCGGTTGTAAAATTCGGTTGCTGTGCTAGAATGTTTCAAAACTGATGCCGCTTATACCGTTTGGCTACTGACCATCGAACTTGACGTGAAGGTCCGTTGATCGTGATGGAAAAGGATTTTTTCACAGGTAAAGCAGCGCTTGTGACAGGAAGCTCGAGAGGAATCGGCCGCGCTATTGCTATGGCGTTTGCGCGAGCCGGATCCAACGTGGTCATAAATCATTCCAAAGCCGGAGGGAGTTCGCAGAAAAACGCCGAGGAGGTTTGCCGCGAAATCGAGAGGTTGGGGCGTAAAGCTTTTGTTGTGCAGGCTGATATTGGACTCAAATCATCTGTTCGGCAGATGGTCGAACTCATTTCGGGCTGGTGCGGCCGGCTTGATTTTCTAGTGCTCAACGCGGCCAAAGCCCCCTTCAAACCAATTGAGAGGCTGCTCGAGAGAGAAATTCGACAACTTGTCGAAACCAACTTCATCGGGAATATCTTCTGCATTCAAGAGGCTTTGCATCTGCTGGAGGCCTGTGAGGGTAAAATCGTTTTCATATCGAGCCTCGGGAGCCGTTTCTACAACCCTGCATACCCGCTTGGAAGCATGAAAGCGGCAATGGAAACGGTAGTGAGAGACTGCGCCGAGAGTTTCGCTCCCAGAAACATCTCCGTTAACGGGATCTGCGGCGGCGTGGTCAAGACGGACTCGTTCAAGGTCCTGAGGCAGCACATGGAAGAGCTTGAGCACATGCCTGAAGCACTTTGCGTAAGTCCCGAGGCCATTGCCGACGTTGCTGTTTTCCTTTGCGGACCCGCTGCTCGCGGGATTTGCGGTCAGACCATTGTGGTTGACAATGGCTTGAGCAATAGATTATACCGCCCCGCATGGACAGGGGGGCAAAGATCAGGAAAAGGGCCGGCTCATAAGGACCTATTAACGACAGGATAACCTTCAGGACCGTATTTGAATATGCCTGGAACAAGGAAACGGGTGGTCGTTACGGGTTATGGAATGATCACCCCGATCGGGAAAAACAGTCGGGAAACTTTCGAAAATGCTTTAAACGGAGTCTCCGGGATAGATTTCCTGAGCGCTTTCGAAACGGAGGGGTTGCCTTGCCGAATAGGGGGACAGGTGGACGATTCCTGGCTGAATACTCGGCCGGCTAAAGGGCTTCAGGGAATCGAAAAATGCAGCTCACGCGGTCTCAAGCTAATTATATCGGCGGTTTCTGAAGCCGTTGGAGCGGCTCGCCTGGGTTCAGTCGAAAACAGGGATAGAATCGGCGTAAGTTTTGGGTATCACGGGGAAAACCCTTCGATTGAAGACATGCTCGTCTTATACCGCTATAGAGGCAAAGATGTACCGGATATCGACGGCCTCACAAGAAACGGCGTTTATTCCTTCTTTAATTTCTTCCGCAGAAAACCTGATGTGGCCACCTCGATTCTGTCGATTCTATTCGATTGCAGGGGCAGCAATCTTTCCATTGTTTCCGCTTGCGCGGCGGGGACGCAGGCGATCGGGGAGGCGCTCGGAATCATAAGAGAGGGCAAAGCGGACGTGATGATTGCGGGAGGCGGCGATTCCTTTCTCAACTTTTTGGGTTTTGTGGGGTTTGCCTTGATTCGCGCGTTTTCAGAGAGGTACTCCTCTCCCGATAAAGCGTCCAGGCCTTTCGACCGGAAACGAAATGGTTTCGTGATGTCAGAGGGGGCAGGGGCGCTGGTTCTCGAAAGCCTCGATCATGCTCTTGAGCGAAAGGCGCCCATTTTCGCTGAAGTGCTTGGATATGGTTCCTCAGCCGACGCGTTTCGTATAACGGACATGCACCCTAAAGGCGATGGCGCCGTTTTCGCCATGCAGGGGGCCATCTCGGATGCCGGCCTTAGTCCCGCCGATATCGAGTATATCAACGCTCATGGGACTTCGACTCTCCAAAATGACCATATAGAGACCCTGGCTATAAAAAGGATTTTGGGAGAAAGAGCCAAGAAGGTTCCAGTCAGTTCCAACAAGTCTATGATAGGCCACACCATCGGGGCCGCCGGCGCAATAGAAGCGGGCCTCACCATAATGGGCATGAACCGTTCCATGCTCCTGCCGACGATCAACTACGAATTCCCCGATCCGAAATGCGACCTCGACTACGTTCCCAATCGGGTTCGTGAACTGGAACACGGGATCGCGCTATCGAATTCCTTCGGCTTCGGGGGGCAAAACGCCTGTCTATGCCTTGGTAAATTCCGCCTGTGAAAGCCGCTTCTCTTAGGCCGGTTGATCTCAAGATGGTTATTGACAACGGCTTGAGCAATAGGCTATATCGTCCGGCGTGGGCAAACGGCCGAAAACCAAATGAAATGAGGTTGATTAATGAAGCAGGGGATCATTTCCGAACAGAAAGTCATCGAAGAGGTGACCAAAGCAATTTCTGAAGGGCTCGATATCGCCCCCGGCAGGGTCCTGCTTGAAAGCTCACTGATAAAAGACCTCGGCGCAGAATCGCTCGATTTTCTCGATATGAATTATCGGCTGGAACAGGCCTTCGGCATCAAGATGGCGCGCCACTCCGTCCTTGAGCACATGGAAGAGATGTTCGGCGAAGAAACGGCGATAGATTCCAATGGCAAGCTGACGGAAAAGGCGGTGAGGGTCCTCGGCCTGCGCTTCAACAACCCGTCCGGCCAACTCGAAGCCGGCATGGATATGGACGAGTTGCCAAGCATGGTGACGGTTCGCTCGGTTGTCGATGGAGTGCTGAGCCTTATCGATACCCTGCCGGACAGTTGCCCGAACTGCGGAAAACAAGAGTGGAAAATTGAAAGCGAGAGTCGCCTGCAGTGTGGATCGTGCGGGGAGCAGGCCGCGTTTACCAACGGCGATGACCTGATCGATGCCTGGCTCACCCAGGTCCAGGCGAAAGAAAAGATTTTCTAACGGTCGTCATTGGGATGAATGAATCGGCAATACCGCCAACCATCTACTTCGAGTTTTCTCACCCCGAATGCGGCTTCGATTACGCGGCGAACAAGGCGCGTGAGGTCCCTCACTCCATTGCTCTGTCCAATTGCTTAGGTTTCGGCAGCCTGAACGCTTCTGTGCGCCCGGGTAAGTTCCGGACATGAGCCGACGCCAACACACCGACATCGTCTGTGGAAGTCCGAAAATAGTCATTACCGGTATGGGGGCGGTCTGCTCGATCGGGAATTCGGTCAGTGAAATCCGGGACGCCCTTGTTTGCGGAAAATCCGGAATAAAGGCCGTAGAGGGCTTCGACGCGAGCGGTTTTGGCTCAATCCGATGCGCCCAGGCTTTGGATGTTCCCGGCATCAAGACGAACATTCACCCCCGGCTTGCGAAATCAATGGGGAAGCACCTCTCGCTTCTTCTGGCCTCTGCCGTGGAGTCACATCATCATGCGGGACTTGAGACCGGGGTTGTCGAAGGCGAGGAAACGGGACTTTTCGCCTCAATGGGGATGCTCGTCTTACATGCGGAAGATTTTCTTCCATGCGTTCGCAAATCGCGCTCTCCCAATGGGGAGTTGGACTATGAGAGGTTTTTCTCCGGCGGCTACCTGGAAATCTATCCGCTCGCCCTTCTTTCTGCTCTTAACAACATCATGGTTTGTCAGGTTGCGATCCACCTTGGGGTGCGCGGCGAGAACTGTGTTTTTGGTCCGCATGCCGATGCCGGCATTCTGGCAATTGCCGAAGGCGCAAAGGTCTTGCGGGAGGGAAGAGCCAGGGCTGTACTGGCAGCCGGGGTCGGCGAGGAAATCTCTGCGAGCAGCCTTGCGCGGGGCAGGTTGAACGGGCTGCTGAGCGCAGACGATTTTGCCGGTTCCCCTTTCCTTGGCGAGTGCGGCGCCTCGCTCGTGCTGGAGTCTATCGATCTCGCCATGCAAAGAGGCGCCAAACCTCTTGCCGCAATCGGCGGGTTCGGGTTCGCGTGCGAAAAAAGCATTACGGAACGAAGTCCCACGCCGTGGGCCGTGAGCGCAGCCATGAAAAAGGCGCTGGTTGACTCCGGGCTTCAAGCTGCGCAGATTGATCTGGTCCTCACAGGCGCGAGTGGAAATTCAGGGATTGCCCTGTGCGCTCACGCGGTCGATCAGGTTTTCGGGAAAGGGCGTATTCCGCCGCTCATATCGTCCGGTCGAGTCCTTGGGGAAATTTTCGGGGCGCAACCCATGATCAACTCAATTATCGGCTCGATGATTTTCGAAGGATCGATCATTCCATCGAAACTTGGCGCACCGGCCGTCGCCGATCCCGGCCGCATCATGATAGTGGCGACAAGCTATGAGGGCAGGTGCGCGTCTTTGATTATTGAAAGAGTGGAAACTCAATGAGATTTTTACTCTACGACAAGATCACCAACCTCGTGCCGGGCGAGTCCATCACCGGCGTGAAGACTTTTTCGCTCACGGAGGAGTTTCTAGGCAAGCACTACAGCAAGCAACCGCTCGTGCCCGGAGTGATGTACATCGAAGCGATGGCGCAGCTTTTGGGATGGCTCATCATATACACGCACGATTTTCGATTCAGCAGCGTAATGTCCCTGATAGAAGACGTAAGGATTGCGCCGGCTCTGCGGCCCGGTTTCTCGGCGGAAATCTCTGCGCAGCTCATCTCGACTTCATCCAGCGATTCCCTCGCGCCGCGCGGATGACGGTGGATGGGCGAGAGATCGCTTCGGTAAGCCGAATTATCTACGTCCATAACCGGGTAATCCGGACGGAGAGGCTGAGAGCGATGTTCCGCCTTTACGGAGGCTGGGACCCGGTCGAAAAGGGCTGAGATCATGGTGCGAAAGGTTGTAATAACAGGACTTGGCTTAGCCGCGCCTCTCGGGTTGGAAATCGAGGAAATCTGGGAGAACGCGCTCAACGGTATCTCGGGGATAAAGAAGCTGGACCGGCGGCTCGGAAACCCCCCGATCGGGGTGGCCGGGCAGGTCTCTTCGGAGGATTGGGGCCGTATATGCAGTGAATTCCCGGTGGAAGCCGAATCCGAAGGGGAAAGAAGGACCCTTTTTGCGCTTTGGGCCGCTGAAAAGGCCCGGAGTGACGCCCGTTTGGAAAACGGATTCGGGGAGCGGTCACGATTCGGAGTAGCTTTTGCTTCCGGGATCGGGATCTGGCGTCTTGAAGACGCACACCGCTGGATCGGAGAAGACGGAGAATTCGACAGTGTTTGGTTTGCCCGAGAGATCGACCGGGTTCACCGGGAATCTTTCATTCGAAATAACTCGAGCAGACCGGCGGAGATAATTTCGGAAAAGTTTCGCATGTTCGGTTCGAACGCAACGATCACCAGCGCCTGTGCAGCGGCCACCCAGGCGATTGGCTTGGCCTTCCGGACAATTCAACGCGGAGAGGCCGACATCGTTATGGCCGGCGGGTCCGATTCCATGCTGGACCCCTTTGCATTGGCAGGGTTGGTCCTTCTGGGTTCGACCGCCGTGTCCCAGGGAGACGAAACCATTTGTCGTCCCTTCGACCGGAAAAGGTCCGGGTTGGTGATTGGAGAAGGGGCTGGGGCGGTCGTACTCGAAGAGGAGTCTCACGCCCGGATGCGTGGTGCTCGCATATATGCCGAAGTGGCCGGATACGCTTCAACCATTGACGCCTACAGGCTCACTGCGCCCCACCCCGAAGGCAGGGGCGCCGAGCAGTCAATGCGTCGAGCCATGGCCGATGCAGGGATCGGCCCGGATGAGATCGACTACATAAATGCTCACGGGACTTCGACGAAACTTAACGACCTTGCCGAAACGATCGCAATCAGGAAAGTATTCGGAGAGGCGGCGGACCGGGTTGCAGTGAGTTCGAGCAAATTGCTTATCGGTCACCTGATGGCGGCCGCCGGAGCCCCCGAGTTCGTTTTCACCGTACTTTCAGTTTCGCGGGATAGAATTCACCCGACAATCAACCTGACAAATCCCGACCCCAAGTGCGACCTGGACTATGTGCCCAATGTCAGCCGCTCGACGAGGGTCCGGGCTGCATTGTCCAACTCATTCGGCTTCGGCGGCCAGAATGCGACCATTGTAGTGAGAAAATATGGCGGCTGATGCGATGCAGATGAATTTATCCGGAAAAACTGCGCTGGTTACGGGAGGGGCGCGAGGAATCGGCGAGGCGATATCGCGAGCGCTCGCCTCCGCCGGAGCGACTGTGCTGATCAACTTCAACAAGTCCAGTGATAAGGCCCGGTCGTTGATGGAAGAGTTCCGTTCGAGAGGGACCGGATGCGAGATCTTCCAAGCGGACATATCTAAACCCGATCAGATCGAATCCCTTTTTATCAGAATCCGGCAAAGCTGCGACAGGCTCGATATCCTGGTGAACAATGCGGGAATCGTCCGGGATAAGCTGCTCCTTTCGATGGAGCTTTCCGATTGGGAGGCTGTGCAGCATGTAAACCTCAGGGGCGCTTTCCTTCTAACCAGGATGGCCGCTGAATTGATGGTTCCCAGGCATAGCGGAAAAATCATAAACGTCGCCTCCACTGCGGCCCTCCAATCCTCCCGGGGCCAGACCAATTATGCGGCCTCCAAGGGCGGGCTGGTCTCATTTACCCGCGCATGCGCCACCGAGCTTGCTCGCAAGGGTATTCAGGTAAACGCTGTTTTGCCGGGCATGATCGAAACGGAAATGAGCGCCCGCGCTCGGCGGCTTGCCGGAGAAGCGCTTATCAACCGCATCCCCGCGCAAAGAATCGGCAGCCCGCAGGAAGTAGCGCATCTGGTTCTTTTCCTTGCCTCAGATCTGTCGGATTACATCACGGGGCAGGCGATCCCGGTGGATGGAGGCTTGAGTGTCTCATGATTTATATATTTCAGGCAGTCGATATAGTAGCGGTTTCGAAAATGAAGCGGATATTGCTCGCGCGCCCTGAACTTGCGGCGGAAATCTTTACGGACAGGGAGCGCCGATATTGTTTTTCCAGGGCTGACCCCTACGTCCATCTGGCAGGGCGATTCGCGGCCAAGGAGGCTTGCTTGAAGGCCATCGGAACCGGATTGTCCGGGAGTGGAATAGACGGCGCGCTGCTCGAAATAGAAGTGGCGCCTCAGCGGTCCGGCAGACCTTCTCTCCAGCTTAGTGGCTGGACGGAAAAAATCGTACGCCGAAGGAAAGTTTACCAGTACACTGTATCGATTTCCCATACAGGGGATTTTGCCATCGCCTCGGTAATTCTGACGTCAGCAAAGCCGGACGAAGAATCAGGCAGGGAGTCTTTCCATGAGATACCTTCTAGTTGACCGCATAATAGCGCTTGATCCAGGCAATAAAATAACCGGGGTGAAAAATGTCGCCATGAGCGAGGACTTCTTGGAGTTTCATTTTCCCAAGATGCCGGTCATGCCGGGCGTAATGGTCCTCGAGGCTCTCGTTCAGCTCAGCGCCTGGCTCGAGGCGGCATCTTCCGATTTCCGGAAATGGTTTCTGGTATCCAGTGTGTTGAAGTGCAGTTTCTACAGCTTTATCCTTCCCGGTGACCAGGTGGAGCTGACCGTGAGCGTTGGCCGGGCGCCTTCCGATGATCTCAAGATCTACAGCGGGACGGCCAAGGTCAACGGGAAACGCAAGACCAGGGCGGAGTTTCAGGGTAACCTGGTCAACCTGGAAACCATCGAGGAAGTGGAAGAGCAAAGAAGGTTTTTTGAAATACTTACTCGCAGATCTTCAGGAATTTAGGAATTGAGGAATTCCCTCGGGGATTGATTCCTCAATCTTTTGAACCAATATCAAGGGGTTTTTCGATGCCTTCGCCAAGGCGGGTTGTCGTAACTGGAGCGGGCTTGGTAACGCCTTTGGGAAACGGGGTTGAGGCTAACTGGCGGGGTCTGCTGGCCGGCAGGACTGGAATCGAGCGCCATGAGCGCCCGGGCCAGCCCGAATATCTCCAATTCTTCGGAAAAGTCAAAGGGTTGGAACGGCCGAACAATATTGCGTCCAACATGGCCGGTCAGGTGCGTTTCCTGAACCGTGGGTCGATTCTCGGATTTGAAGCGGCAAGGGAGGCGGTGGAGCAGTCCAAGATAGATCTCTCGATCATTCCGAGGCAGCGAAGATCTCTTTTGCTCGCTTCGGGGGACCTTACACAGGTCGGATGCGAGTTCATGCACCCCGCCCTCAAAGATGCGACAAAGCACGCCAGGAAGGGAGTGGATTTGTCCGTCCTCAACAAGGCCACTACTGAAAAGGTAAATCCATTTTTCCTGCTCGAATCCATAAGCAACAATCTCTTCAGCTTTCTTTCGGCTGCATTCGAATTCATGGGTCCAAACACGAGCCTTGCAAGCCTTTCGCCCAGCGGCGCCCACGCCCTGGAACTCGCCTGCCGCAGAATTAGCAGCGCCGAGGCTGATGTTGCGCTAGCGGTAGGGTGTGGATGCTGGATTACTGAAATCCCCATGTACGAAATGGACGGACTCGGAATCCTGTCCAAGTGCAGGCATGGTCCGGCTTCATTCAGGCCCCTTGACCGGGCGCGGGATGGATTCATTCCCGCAGAAGGGGGCGCCGCAATATTGATCGAGGACCACGAACGGGCGAAGGCTCGAGGCGCCCGGATTCTGGCCGAAATAAAAGGGTTTGGCAACTGCATTGAGGTCCCGACAGGGAAAAGGCTTGAGCGTTCCGGAGCAGATTTCGAAAAATTCCATCATCGCCGCCCTCGAGGAGGGGGCGGTCGACTGCGCGGGACCTCGCTTTTATATGCCCTCACGGAAGTGGCACGCGCAAAGGGGACCGCTCGGAGCTTAACTCTATCGCTCAAATCATGGGCGCTCCAAGAAATGAAGTCCCGGTTTGCGCGCTCAAGGCTTATACCGGGCACATGGGCGCGGCAAGCGACATCTGTGAAGTTATCCTTGGCATCGCAGCAATTAATGAAGGCCTTGTTCCGGGGACGCTCAACTTCTCGAAAACCGAAGCAGCTTTCGAGGACATGAGGTATTTCGGCCTCGACCCAGGAGGCCAGGGGAGGATGCTTTGTATCGGTTAGCTATGGAATAATCGGCCAGTGCTCGAGCGTTCTGGTCGAGGGCCGGGCGCGCTGAACATGGGGAAAAAAGGGAAGAGCAAGACTTTCCAGATTGTCGAATACCTGGCTTTTTATGCCACTGTCGCCATCGCAAGGTCGCTCCCTGTAAGGGTGCTCAGAGTAGTTTGCGGATTTCTGGGATACGTACTCTACGTTGCTATACCTCGAAGACGTAAAATAGCCCTGCAAAATATCAAGATCGCTTTCGGCGACAAGATGAGTGAAAAAGAGATAAGAAAGCTTGCCCGCCTGAGTTGCAAAGCTTTCTTCCTGACCGCCGTTGAAATGATAAGATCGCCCTTTCGCCTGGAGGGCGCCAGGATCGTCCGCGACGGTCGCTACAAGACCGAGCATCTCGAACATCTTTTCCAGAAAGCAAAGATGATTCATGACCAGGCCGGAGGATGCATCTTCGTCACCCCGCACCTCGGCAACTGGGAAATGCTGCCCTATGTCAGCGCTCTGATCGGCATTCCGCTTGCCATAGTCATTCGTCCGCTCGACAATCCTTATCTCGAACGCGCTATTCTTCTCCAGCCGCATCGTCAAGCGGGCAGTTCATGATTCCCAAAATGAACGCCATGTTCTCCCTGGAACGCATGCTGCGGAAGGGGAAATCGGTTGCCATGCTTCCGGATCAGAGCACCAGCAGGGGGCTCAGGGTAAAATTTTTCGGAAAAAGCGCCACGGTTACTCCGATCCCGGCGCTGCTCGCCATCAGGCACGGGCGTCCGGTTGTCGTTGTCGCAGCGTGCCGCACGAACGATCCTTATTTTTTTGAAGGATTTGTGTCGGACCCGATTTGGCCGGACCCGCACAGTGCGGATGAGCGTTCCGAGATCGTGCGAATCACCAGGGAAATAAACCTGAAAATGGAGGAAATAATCCGGAGGTTTCCCGAACAGTATTTATGGATGCACAACAGGTGGAAAGAATCTGACAAGAAGCCGATCTTTGGAAATAGAACAGGCGATCCAGGGAGCCGCTGAATGCCTCTCGAATTCCAAATCAGGCAGCTGCCTTATTCTGTGATCAAAGTTCCTCTCCGACTCTTTTCTGAATTGCCATCCTCTGAATAAGATCATCGAAAGAATGATTTCTTAAGAATCCGCCGAAACCATTACGATAGGTTTCGACAGTACCTACTCCATCGATTATCACATCTCTGATCATCCACTTCTGGCCTTTGCGCTCCAGTATATAGTCGACCGGGATGTGCTCGTTGGTTCGCATTATTACAGTGCTGCACTTTTATGTATTTACCTTCGGGAGTCTCCCCGGGGTATTCGATTGTCTCCCTTTTCAGGAAGTCCAAAACGCGCCTGGAATAGGAATCCGTGAAAATGCCGGTGAAAAGCGCCTGATATTGCTCGCGCTGCTTTGCTGAAAGCTTCTCCCAATGGCCTTGCAACGATTCCCTGGCCATTTCTGCGGACAGGAAATTTTCGGAAATCAGTTTCCGAATCTGTGCAGCCCGTTCTTTGCGGTGTTCAGGCCCCTGGAGTTCGGGCTTCGTCTGGATGTCCATGGCCTTGTCGAGTACGGAGCGCACCTGGTCGGTAGCACCGGATTGCGCTCTCAGAGGCGCGGCGGCCCAGAGGACGATCAAAAAGAATGCGAAAAGAAAATTCCATACCCTAACGCCGAACATTTATAGCCTCCTTGTCAGCAACCGGGGCTGGATCTTTCATAAAAGACAGAATTGCGGGCAGGATGAACAGCGCAGCGAGAAGAACACAGATGCTTCCTGCCCACGCCACAAAACCCAGGCTGAAAATCCCCCTGTGGTTTGATATCATCAACGTGCCAAAACCAATAGTGGTGGTCAAGGCTGCCAGGATGACCCCTTTGCCCGTACTGAAAGGAAGGCGTCCATACCCTGCCTGGCCCTCTCTCCATCTATGAAGAATGATCACCCCGTATTCCACGCCCGCCCCGACCACGAGCGGCATGAATATGCTGTTTGCAAGATTGAAATCGAAGCCTGCTCGCTCCCATTATGCCCACTGTCCAGATCGTCCCTACCACGAGTGGGATAATGGATATTAGCATAAGCCGCAAACTTCGGAATGTAAATGCAAGAAGCAGCGAGATGGCGATCAGTGCGTAAATCGAAGCGTCGATCGACGCCTTCTTGAAAGCCGACGCAAAAACATAGAGATTAATGGGGTCGCCCAAGACGTCGGGGTTCACCGATTGGAGGTCGTTGACAAAGCGCGTCAATGCTCCTTCCTCCCAGATCGATTCCCTGGGATAAATCCTGATAAGGTATTTGCCTTCCTGAAAAAACTGGTCTCTCAGTTGCGATGGGATGTCCTGAATAGTCATCGGAGAAGCGGAAGAGCTTTCTTTGATCAGGGTCCACTGCTCCACGATGTCTTTTTTGAAACGCCGGCGGTATTCGAAAAGCCTCTCGGAGTCCGCCGGCGAATTGTCAAGCGATTGGACGATCCTGTCTATCAGTTCCCTGACTTTTACCATTTGTTCCACCAGGGGCTTGGAAGCTCCCCACTTCGCGGCCTGTTCATCCTGCATCTTGAACCTGATTCTCTGAAGGACCTCGATCAATCCGGCCTTATAGGACGGACCGCCGCCCGCCTCTGCCGCCGCATCGGAATTGTTACGGCCGCTCTCCGTGGCCAAACGCGCAACAGACGGTTTCAGCTCGGGAACCAGGAGCGCAATAGACCTCAAAACCGGTATTTTTTCTTCCTGGTTCTCAGGAAGCAGCGAGAAGACAGTGTCCACATCCGCAACGGTCCGCAATGCTTTGAATTTTGCCGATTCGGTTTTTGCTTCTTGAGGCGAGTCGGTGATGACTGCCGCCGAAATAATCGAGCGGTCGGAATTCTCGACCAGGACTTTTTCCCAATAGACCGATTCGGAGTCCTTGGCCTGGAGGCGCAGAGGATTCAGATCGAACTGCACGCGGGAAGCGCCGATGGAACCCACTATACTGAGGATCAGAGCTGCGGCGAGGATGGCTCGCGACGCCCTTCGGGCCGAGCCGCAGAAGATACCTGTTGTTTCCCTGAGCGGCGGATCGTTTGGAAAGAGGCTTTTCGGCAGCCAGATAGCGACTCAGTGCGGGCAGTACCGTGAAGTCGGCCAAGATGATAAAAAGTAATTCCCATCCCGGTTATCATGCCGAGTTCCATCAGTCCCCGAAAGCCGGTAAGAATAAAGGGAAGGAAAGAAAATGCGGTGCTCAGACCCGCCAGCATTATCCCTGGGCCTGACTTATCCATGACCCTTTGGATAATATCGGAGCGAGTCCCTCCAGAGCAGGTCCCTTTCCTCTTCAAATCTGGCAAACCAGTGGATCGCGTAATCAACTCCAAGACCGCAGAGCATCGGCGCAAAGACGATCGAAAGGATATTCAAATGACCGATGAAAACCGCCGTCCAGCCAAATGTCCAGCACAGACCCACGAGCAAGGGATATGGCGATTATCAACGGATGGCGAAATCCTCGAAGAAACAGGACCATTACCAGCATGACCCCCAGCATCGATAACCAGGTCGCTTTGGTCATATCCGCCATTGCGGTGTGCATTTCATCGTTGTTAAGCGCTTCCTGCCCGGTGACCCCGGCTTCACAGTCACTGAAGCCCGATGCCTCGAGTTCATGTATATACTTTCGCAGTTGGGCTCAGCGATCCCAGGGTCTTGCTCACCTGCCCGGAAACTTTGCTGGGCATGACCGCGGCCATCAGCAACTTCTTTTTGCCTTCCCAAAGGTAGCCCTCTTTTTCGAGGTCCCACGCTCCGCTTTTGAAAAATGAGGACCAAGGGGAAACATACTTTTGCGTGCCGGAAAGATATCCTGAAAACCCATCCAGAACCTTTATCAGAAATTCGAGGTCCAACGGCTTGGCGTCTTTACCTGGCCTTCCGGGGTCGCCTTTTCGTCGAGAAAGCCGGTGAAAAACTCTCCGACCATCCTCGACGCCATATCCTGGTTTACCAGTTTGAAAAAATTGAGCAGGTCCGGGTCATCGGCCATCTTGTGGACGAGCGCTGAGTTCTGTTCGAGTGTGTCCCTGATACTGACGAGTTCGGATCTTCATTGAGGTAGTAGAGCAGCCATTTCTTGAACTCATCCGGATTTATTCTGTAAAATACGTCTTGAAAATGTTTGGGGTCGGCGTGGATTTTTGAAACTATGGCGTTCATGAACTCGATGGCCCTGTCCTGTGTGGGGCCTCGAACTACGAGCGCGAAGGTGGTTTTACCGTGAAAATTGAATTCGTCCAGTATCTGCGATTTGGCTATAAGGGGATGTCTGGGGGAGATGAGTTCGAGCTGATCGGTTCGCACTTCAAGCCGAACAGCCGCAAGCCAGAGCGAGGCGACTACGCTCAGGAATGCGACCGCCAGAATAAAACGTGGCCTGGGAAGGACCCAGGCCACGAGGTTTTTCGTAAATCTAGTAATCAGATTCATTCTTGTCCTGACCGGAGACCTGTAACAATTTTCATATAAAGATCAAATATGCGCCTCCCTGAGAGGTTTTTCAAGGCATATCGCTCTTTTGACCTATCGCGTAATCCAGACGCGCAAGCGACACGTGGTAATTGTACAACGACCGGAGATATTCGCCCTGGTTTTTTCCGTAACGGTCTATGGCGTCGAACATATCTCGGGCCGTGCCGATCCCCAGGTCGAAATTGGAAAAAGCCGTAACAATCCACCGGCGTGAACCAACGGCCGCCTGCTCATAAGCCGTGAAGGATTTGTGGGCTTCAACAGCGTCCTGGTAATATTTCACGACCTCGACGGGGATGTTTCTTTCGGCGAATTCCTGCGTATTGCGCATCTTCTGATACTCGGCCCTGGCTTTGTCGAGCTTTCCCGTCCCGATGCCGAAATCCAGGTGCCATTGAGCCCCGGCAAACATTCCAGCGTAAGAATGATTGAATTCATCGGTTATGTATGTAGTTATCGAATTTCTGGCGGTCGGGCGCGCCGGCAACCGATCCCACGGCGGCGGCAAAAAAGGAGGGATACAGGTCGGCTTTGGCGGCCTCAGCTCAGTTTTCCTTTAGCTTCGACCCCTTTTTTCACTTCCAGCAGTTCGGGTCTATTTGCGAGGGCGCGCTGTATGTATTCCTCTTCAGGTTCAAGGTTCACCGGATTTTTGGGCAGCTCAGTCTCTTTGATCCTGAATTCTTCATTTTCGGGCAATCCGATCTGCTTTTTTTAGGGCAGCGTAGGCGGTGTGAGATCCAGACTCGGCCTTGGCGGCAAAAGCCTTTACCTCGGCTGCAAAAGCGTCCATCCGGTAAAGATCGCTGGGGTCAACATTTTTTGCTTTCAGTTCGATTAACCGTTTGATGCGCCTGCCGGCGTCATTTATGTATCGATCGGCGTCCCTGGCGGCGTTCTTGCCCTGTAACGCTATAAGATATGCGTAATAAAGCTCTTTGACGTTCAGAACGACCTTGTTTCGCTCTCCGTTCCCTGGCCGCCCTCCGAGCTTCAACCCCTAATGCGGCGGCATCTTTGCGGTTGGATATCTTCCCGAAGGTATACAGGGGCTGTGTGATAGTAAAATCGAGCCTTCCGAAAATCCCGATATTCCACATTCCTTCATCATGCGAAACGATCATGCCCGTGCTTGGGGGCCTGTCACTATGACCGTGGGGAATCGAGCGTCTTCGACCGGACCGGTTGTTGCCTATAACATCAAACTGTGGCAGCATGGCCGCCCTTCGCCTCTTTATATTCGCTCTTGGCCGCCAGGATGTCCTGTTCGGCCATTTTAATCTCAGGGCTGGTCGCCAGGGCCATTTCGATAAGTTGATCCAGACTGAAGACCCGAGGTTCGGCGGCTTGGGAAGCTCCCAAGTTCAACGTGATGATAAAAAAACAAAAGAGCACCAGCAAAAAACGGTTTTGAAGAATCGCTTTTTTAGTCATCGCGCAACCTTTATAGTCCGGGATTAATTTCAGATTATGGGCTAGCTTTTATACAGTACTTGCGGCTTGATTTAAAGGATTAATCCTTCAGTTGCTTTTCAATTTCGAAACCATGCGTTGAAAAAATCGACATTGGCCTGCACTTCCGGACGCCAACCGTGTTCCCGGTGAGGAGCAAAACGCCTGCTGAGCGGCTGCTGACTGAGGCGGAAGACCAGGAGGTTACGGTCCTCCATTTTGGAGAGCCGAATCAGCGGTCAAACGGCTTCAGATGAAGGTGTTTTATCTCTTCGTTCAGAAAAAACCTGCTTTCCTTTACTTTCTTTTCAAGCATGCCCGTTGTGAAAATAATCTTTGTTCACTGCTGCGAAACTTCCGAGGCTTTTGACCGCCGCCAGGGTGACCAGAGTGTCCAGGCATATGGCGTAAACTATTTCGTTCTCCTCGTTCAGGGCTATAACGTCAACCGGTCGGTCGGCAATTCGCGGAGGCATGTAGTCCGCAACGGTGCTGAAGCCGAGATCTTGCAGCATCCTGTATAGATGGCATTGAAGCGTTCTGTGAACGGCCCGTTCGCTTCGAAATGGTTTGGGAATTCTTAGCCACGCTTTTTCGAGTTGGCTTTTCCATAAATCCAGATTACGGTCCAGATCCTCGTTCATTTGACCCTCCGCTCAGATGATCACCAGTTCTTCGGTGGCAGTATTCAGAGATTCAATGCCGTCACTTGTGACAAGGTAGGTATTTTCGAGTCCGGCAATTCCTTCGTCCGGAATTATTACCTTGGGTTCGAATGCGAAAACCATCCCTTCCTGAAGCTCCAATTTCTGCCCCTCGGCGATAAAAGGAAATTCGTCGACCTCAACGCCTAACCCGTGTGCGACAAAGGTAACCTTTGGATCTGAGCAGCCCATGAACCACGTCGGCCCATCCGGCTTCTCGAGCCCACCGCCATACGGCCTCATAGAGTTCGCCCGTGACGGCGCCCGGACGCGCCAGGTTCCTGAAGCGGGCATGTACCGACTGAACGAATTCGTAAGCGCTGGCCAGCCTTGGAGGGAGGCGGGCCGATGCAGAAATTCCTGGTTTGGTCGTTTGCATACCCGTTGCGAGATAATCATCGTATCGACGCTCACAATTTCACCAGCGCATTATTTTCTTGTCTCCGGCGCCCTGGCCGAATGCGGGCGAAATGCCCGGGCCTCCCGTAGGCGCATCGGTATAGGAAGGGACTGCGGCGTTCGGTCCCGAGAGGATATGTCCGAAAACCATCTCCAGGTTAAAGGCCCTTAAGCGAATCATCCCGGAATTGCCGGCCTTGCGTGAGACAGCCTCCAACTCAGCGCACAGTTCGAGTTCGGTCATTCCCGGCGCGAGAAGACGCGGGACCGATTCAGCCACCAGTTTCGATATGGCGGCCGCATCCCGCATTATCCGGATTTCCCACGGATGATTTTATCATGCGTACCTGGCGTATGGGGCCGCTTATGTCAACGATCTGCTGTTTGGGAAAGATCTTTTCGTCGTAGATGAAAAATGTGTTGGCCGGAAGCACGTCCAGTTCGAAACCGATTGTTTTCGGTTCGCTGGTCCCGCACGCTTCAAAGGTGGCTTCGCGCAGTTGGGCCAGGCTCTTCATCTGGACTATGGGACGCAGGGGCGATTCCGCCTCCGCCCGCGCGAGGCTTCGCCGCACAAGGAAGACGGGTTGCCCGAGGAGGGCACAATGAGGTGAGCATCCTGAACCGTGCCTGTGAAGTAGAACAGATCGGCATTTTGCCGTATTACTGCGGCATCGACTCTATTTTTCTTCAGAAGCGCCTGCAGCGCGACAATCCTGTTTGCAATCTCACTTGCCGGTACCGTCTGCAACTGGTTTCCTCCAAATTTGTTCGGACCGTCGATCGGCCTTCGGGTCAGTGCATTCCTGCTCCGGTGAAGCAGCCCCGGGACGTCCCTTTCTAAGCAATAAGGTAAGCGGAATCAGGACGGCTGTCGCGATGGAAAGTACGTAAAAAGTGTCGTTAAATGAAAGCATGCTCGCCTGGCGCAAGACCTCCTGGTAGATGAATGCAAGTCCTCCCGTTGACGGAGCGGCCCCCGAATGATTCATCTGGAGAAAATCGTGCGTTCGCTGATAGGCCTCCTGGAAGGCGGGATTGTAAGGAGTAATGTGCTCGGAAAGAAAGGTCTGGTGGACTTGGGCGCGCTGCGAGAGGATCGTGGCGCTGAAGGCCACCCCGAAACTGCCCCCCAGGTTTCTCACCAGGTTGAAAACTCCGGACGCGTTGCCCATCTGCTCCACCGGAACATTAACGTAAGCCGCCGTAGACAGGGGAACAAAAAACAGCCCAAGGCCAAAACCCTGGATAAGCCGAGGCAAGGCTATCGAGTAAAAGTCCGCCTGGAGGTTGAAATTGGACATCATCCACATATGCATAAGAGGTGATGCCGAAGACCTACGACCAGGAGGAGCCATGGTTTGATTCCCTTTTTCATCAAAATGCCTGCAATAGGCATGATAAAAAAGCTCGATATGCCTCCCGGACCCAGGACCAGTCCGGCCCAAAACGCCGTATATCCCATTAGTTGCTGGGCGTAGAGGGGCAGCAGAACGAAGCTGCCGAACAGACAGAAAAAGCCCAGAAACATAATTATGGTTCCGGCGGTGAAACTCCTGTCCTTGAAAATCCTGAGATCGACAACGGGATGTTCGGTGCGCAGTTCCACGATAATGAAAAGAGTCAAAGCCAGCACAGCCGTGATGGAGAGGATGACAATGAAATTGGACTGAAGCCAGTCCTCACGCTCCCCTTTATCGAGGACGATCTGAAGCGCGCCAAGGCCGAGGGTGAGCAGGAAAAGGCCCCATTTGTCGATGCGGAACACTTCCCGCTTTATGTAGGCCGGATCGTGAATGAAAAGAGTCGTCATGAAGACGGCGAGTATTCCGGCCGGCAGGTTGATGTAGAAGACCCACCGCCAGGACCATTCATCCGTTATCCAGCCTCCGACGACCGGTCCAATTATGGGGGCCATCACGACGCCCATTCCGAAAACGGCC
Source organism: uncultured delta proteobacterium (assembly GCA_963727975.1). Classification (GTDB taxonomy): domain Bacteria; phylum Desulfobacterota; class Syntrophobacteria; order Syntrophobacterales; family Syntrophobacteraceae; genus SbD1. The sequence goes on from CAVSIN010000011.1 coordinate 130,138, forward strand.
ATTGCCATGCCGTGTTCGCGCCGCGGGAAGGTTTCGAGCAAAATTGCCTGAGAAAGCGGCTGGAGTCCGCCTCCGCCAAGACCCTGCAGGATCCGCGCTATTATGAGCACCTGAAGAGACGGCGCAGCGCCGCAAAGAATCGAGCTGGCCGTGAAAAGCAAAAGGGAAAATATCAGATAGCGCTTTCTTCCGAAAACGCTGGCCAGCCAGCCGGTAATGGGAATTATGATGGCGTTGGAGACAAGGTAGGAGGTAAGGACCCAGGTGACTTCGTCCACCCCCGCGTTCATGCTCCCCTGAATGTGTGGAAGGGAGACGTTGACTACGCTCGTGTCCATCACCTCGATGAAGGTCGGGAGCATCACCGAGAGGGCCACAACCCATTTGTTGACCCGGGGGCTGTCTTCGATCTGAGGGGTCATGGCTTTTGTGATGATGGCGAGCAGAGCTGGGTGCCGGGGTGGTCTGCAGCAGATGCGAACCGCTCCTGTCCGCCACATTTATGGTTACGTCCAGAGACGCTCCGACCCTCAGTGGATGGTCCGGCGGGGGCGGTTTGTCCAGTTCGATCCTTACCGGAATCCGCTGAACGACCTTGATCCAGTTGCCGGTGGCATTCTCAGGCGGAATGAGGGAAAAAGCGGCGCCGGTCCCTGCGCGGATTCCGGTCACCTTCCCTGTGTATGCGTATCCGGGATAGATATCGGCCGATATCGAGGCGGGCTGCCCGATGCGCACGTTGGTGAGCTGAGTTTCCTTGAAATTTGCTTCAACGTAAATCTTGCTCAGAGGGACAACGGCCATCAGGGCCTGTCCGGGCTGAACCCGGTCGCCCACCTGAATATTCTTTTGGGCAATGTAGCCTTCAATCGGCGCCGCAATCACGCAGTAGGACAGGTTCAGCCGGGCCGCCTCAAGCTCGGCCATCGATTTGTCACGTTTAGCTCTGAGAGCCTCGACTTTGTGGAGCTGGACATCGACGTTGGCCCGCTCGCTTCTTGCGGACTGAAGCTGAGCCCTGGCTCGAGTCACCTGTTGAGAGGCGGCCGCAAGAGCCGATTCCAGGGCGGCTATCTGGGAATCTACGGCTCTTAGTTGGGCCTTTGCCTTGTCATATGCCGTTTGCGCCTGCTCGCGCTGGCGTTGAGTGCCGGCGCCGGCAGCCGAAAGGCTTTCGAAGCGTTTGTAATCGCGTTCGGCCTGGGCGAAATCGGCCGCAGTGGCGGCGCGGCTGTTCCTTAATTGTTCGATATTGTGCCTGGTTTGATTCTCTGTATCCTGGGCAGCCTTGAGCGACGCCTCTGCGGCTTCCACCTGGGAGGATGTCTGGATATTGACCGGAGGCACCATTATTTCGGCGGCTTTGAGATTCGGCCTCATCTTCGTCGAGCGCCGCCTTTGCTCTGTCTACGGCAACTTTGTAATCGGCTGGGTCCAGTTCGATGAGGGGCTGCCCGGTCCGGACCGCAAAATCGTTATCCACGAACACCTTGAGGACAGTTCCGGGAACTCGGGCGCTCACCATCGCGCTGTCTGCCCTGGCATAAGCGTCGTCGGTGGATACATAATTTCTCTTGAAAACCCACCAGTAGACGCTCGCCACAATCACCACAACCAGGACGATGAATCCTCCGATTTTGATTCGGCGCGTTCCTGGCGTTATTGTTCGGGCGCTCGGATTCGGTCTGTTTCATCGTTTGCCATATTGATTGCCTGAAAGCCTGCTCAACGGTCTACAAATGCTTAATCCACAGGGTCGCCAATTGCCCGCTCCAGTTCGGCCTTGGCAATTTCGTACCCGTAGAAGGCCTGATAAAAATCCGCACGCGTCTGGGCCAGAAATACCTGTGCGTTCAAAACCTCAAGGAATATCGCGACCTGCTCCTTGTACTGGAGAGTGGTGATCCGGTCGTTTTCTTCCGCCTGTTTGACGGCGACCCTGGCAGTGTCGATGTTTGCTTTGGCCACCTTTAGCTGTTCGAAGGCGTTTTCCACCTGGAGCCGGATCTTCTGGAGAAGGTCGTCGCGTCTTTGCTCGATCCCTCTCAGGCGATACTCCCATTCGAGTTCGGAAGCTCTTGTCTTGCCCCCCTCGAAAAGATTCCAGTCCACTCTTACGCCCACGGCTGCGTTTTCATTGTTTGCGAATGGATTATTATTGGCCGCGAAATCTTCGCCTTCCCGGTAGTACTGGGCAAATGCGGAGACACGTGGATAATAGCGGCTCCGGGCCGCTGTTTTTGAGTATTCGGCCTGCTGAATCGAAGCTTTGACGGCCAGGTATTCGGGCCTTTTCTCCTCTGCAGCCGAATACAACTGATGCAGATCGGGGACCTGGTAGGTTCTTTCCTCAATTCCGGCCAGTTCGACTTTTTCCTGCAGGTCGATATCCAGAAGCTGATTCAGGTTCGAGCGAAGAACGACCAACTGCTTGACGACGTTTCTTTCGTCGCTGGACCGCTTCAGCCAGGGCCACATCGGCCTTGAGCACGTCGTTCTGGGCGGCGACTCCCTGCTGGTAATTGGCCTCGGCGTTCTTTTTCTGCACTTCCAGGCTTGCCACGTTGTCATGCGCGACTTCAACGAGTCTTTGCCCCGAGGAGCGTCTGGAGGTAGGCGATCTGAACGTCTCGTGTGAGGTTGAGGCGGGCTTCCTCGAGCTGGTATTTGGGATATCTTCAGGCCAACCTTGCTCGCCTTGTACTGGGACTCCAGTCCAAACCCGGTAAACAGAGGCTGGACCAGATCGACTTCCCACCTGTTGATGGTTTGTATCGAAAACGGAATCCTCTGAAAACGTCGTGACCGGGCAGTGGAGATGAACGGCTGATCGGCGAGCTGTGTAAATGCATAGGACCCGTCGAGCTTCGGAAAGAAGTCGGCCCTGGCCTGGTTGACCTTTTCACCGGCTACCGAGACGTCCTCGAAAGCGGCCCTGTAAGCCCTGTTGTGCGCCAGCGCATATTCGACGGCGGCTTCTTTGCTCAAGAGGCTGGGGCAGGTCGATGCGTGCAGCTTCTCCCCACGCCGTGAAGGGGACAAATAAGCCGAGAAGTAGGAAAAGAATGTTTAATCGTTTCATTGTTGCACCTGGCGCCGCGTTTCAGCAGCTTTACCATTTCCGGGAAGCTGAGTTCCGAAAGAGAGTCGATCACCTTGTCCGCCTCGGTAAGTTCAGTTGCTGAAAACGAGTTTGTAACGGCAATGACCAGAAGCCCCGCCGATTTGGCCGAACGGATGCCGGCGCGGCGTATCTTCTATTGCAATGCAATTGATCGGGTCAAGGGGCTTCGATCCCTGGAGCCTGCCTCAGCCGCTCGATTGCAAGAAGATAGGTCTCCGGGTCGGGCTTGCTCTTCTTTACTTCGTCTGCGGCCACAATTGCGCGAAACGCTCCGTTCAGGCCAAGAGATGCTATGAAAGCCTCGACTTCATGCCGGAGCGCTCCTGAGGCTACAGCCATCGGGACCCCTCTGTCCATCAGTTCCTTTACCAGTTCAACTACTCCGGGAAAACTGGGGACCCCCTGTCCGATGAGCTCCCTGAGGGCCATCGCCTTCGCTTCCATAAGCCTGTCCAGAGTCATCGGGGCAAGTTCCAGCCCCGCTTCTCTGAAAGCGTAGATAAAAGCGTCCCGGTCGTCAAAACCGACGAAATGCTCCAGGTAAGTCTCGAAATCATGTCCCAGCCCCAGAGGGACGAGCACCTCCTGGAAGGCCCTGTAATGCAGCGGCTCGGTATCCACGAGAATGCCGTCGCAGTCGAATATTACCGCCTGGAGGTCCGGATCGGAGTTGGATTCAATACTGGCCAAGTTACTAACGCTCCCTGCGAGACTTCATGATCAAGTGCGTCTGTTTAGCATTTTTTCACGCTTCTGAAAATTCTTTTCATTTCAAACCATAGCGGCTTCCTGATAAGAATGGCAATGCAGGAAAGTTCTCACGTGGATTAAGCCTGAATGAAATTCCGCGCTTTAAAGTTACAATGGAATCTAGCCGAAGCCTGTTTGCACCTTCAGGAGTCGTTTTATTGCTGAGCGTAAATGACGTTTCGAAATATCTTGGAAAGAGGGAGCTTTTCCGTGGGGTGTCCCTGCACGTGCATCCGGGCGACAGGATCGGCCTTATAGGTCCGAACGGCTCCGGGAAATCCACTCTTTTCCAGATATTGCTCGGCGCAATCGAACCCGATTCAGGCAGTCTCGCCAAAACCAGGGGTCTTCGAATCGGACATCTTCCGCAGGAAATGGTTCCGGCGCGCGGCAAATCGGTTCTCGCCCGCGCCACGGACGTCCATGAGGAGGCACAAGAGCTTCGGGCCGAGCTGGAGTCCATTCAACAGGAGCTGGATCGCGAAAAGGACCCTCAGGTCCTGAGCGCCCTTGCAACAAGCACGCCAGGGCGCTCGAACGGGTCGAACACCTGGTTGGATACGACTTTGAAGCAAGGGCGGAAAAAATCCTTGAAGGCCTCGGGTTTCGGACCAGCCAGTTTGGCGTTCCGGTATCGGAGCTTAGCGGCGGCTGGGTGATGCGCCTCGAGCTGGCGAGGCTTCTTTTGTCGGAACCTGACCTGCTGCTGCTCGACGAGCCGACCAACCACCTCGATCTGGAATGCCTTCTGTGGCTGGAAGACTATCTTCTGAACTGCTCATCGGCTTTTATCCTGGTCTCGCACGACCGTGCCTTTCTCAATAGAACCGTTCAGCGCATAATCGAAATCGAGCAGGGGGCGCTCTACGAATACGCCGGGAATTATGATTTTTACCTCGAAGAGAAGGCGAAGCGCATGGAAGTGCGCCTTGCGACCTACAAAAACCAGCAGGACCGGATCAGGCAGCTCGAAAGATTCATAGACAGGAACCGCTGCAATAAGAAGACGGCCGGGCAGGCTCAAAGCCGCATAAAGATGCTGGAAAGAATGGAAAAGGTTGAAGCTCCGGTTGTGGAGTCGCAAATCCATTTTTCATTTCCTCCTCCGGCCCGGTCCGGGAAAAGAGTCATCGAGCTGCGGGACGTGAGCAAATCTTACGGCGATACCAATGTCTATTCCGGGATAGACCTCGTTATAGAGCGCGGGGACAAAATCGCTTTTCTCGGTCCAAACGGGGCTGGAAAGAGCACGCTTTTAAAGATTCTCGCCGGGGTTGTCCAGCCGAGTTCCGGAGAGCTGTCGGCGGGCTTTCATACGACGGTCGGCTACTATGCGCAGCATCAATGGGAGCAGCTCAATCCCGACGCCACGGTCTTCGAGGAAGCGCTGTGCGTATCCGGCGACATGCTCCAGACACAGTTGCGCGGGCTTTTGGGGGCCTTTCTGTTTCACGGAGAAGACGTTCTGAAGAAAACGGCCGTGCTCAGCGGAGGTGAGAAGGCGCGCCTGGTCCTTTGCAAGCTTCTGCTTCAACGCCCGAACTTCTTGCTCCTCGATGAGCCGACAAACCATCTCGACATTTCATCCAGGGTGGTCCTGGAAAAAGCGCTTGGCGAATTCCCCGGAACAATCTGCTTTATCAGCCATGACCGGCGGTTCATAAACGCTGTCGCAAACAAGATCCTGGTGGTGAAATCGGGCGAGATCCACATTTTTCCCGGCAACTACGACGACTATCAGCGAATTTGGAAAACTCGCCTCGACAGCCCGCCTCAGAACGCGGAAAAGGGAAAACCCGAGGGCAACGGTTCGGGCGCAAAAGCGCGCACCGTTCAAAAAAGAGCCGAGGCCGAGTGGAGAAACGAACTCTTCCGTGCCAAAAAACCCGTTCAGGACCGGATTGAAAGCATCGAGCGAGACCTCGATTCCTGCCACGCCGAACTGGAGCGCCTCAGAGAGCGGCTCGCCGACGCTGAGACTTACAGGCAGGGAAGACTGGCCGTGGAGATTCAATCCCAATACCGGGAGGCGCAGGACAGGATTCAGCGAGCTAACCGGCCAATGGGAAGAAAAAGTTCTGGAACTCGAAGCAAATAGAGGAAAATTTTCGAGCAAGCGGAAAAGGAGCGGCAGGGATTTGAGCTCGTCTAAGGCGCAGAGGCTGCAATGCCCGAGAAGGATGCAGGAATGGATATCCACCGGCTCATGATTTTCTGCAAGGTTATCGATCTGCAAAGTTTCACCAGGGCGGCCGAGGCTGTCAGCCTGACGCAGCCCACGGTAAGCGAGCATATCCGGGCCCTGGAGGAGTCGCTCGGAGAAAAACTCGTGGACCGGCTCGGACGCGAAATCCTGCCCACTCCGGCGGGGAAGGTCCTCTACAGGTACGCTCGCGAGATAATCCAGCTTCGGGACAAGGCGGTGCAGGCCATCGGGAAATTCAAGGGCAATCTCTCGGGCGCCCTGCACGTGGGGGCGAGCACAATTCCGGGCACCTATATACTTCCGCGGCTCGTGGGGACATTTAAGGCGAGCTATCCGTCGATTCAGATTACGCTTAAAATTGGAAGCAGCGGCGAAATCGTCCAGAAGATTCTCGACGGCAAAGTCGAGTTTGGAGTAATCGGCGCCAGGTGGGATGAGAAGAGGATCCTGCTTGAAGAGATTTATTCCGATGAGCTGGTGCTGGCCGTCTATAAGGGCCATCCATGGGAAGGCCGCGAAAATGTGGAACTCGATGAACTGGCAGGGATGCCCTTCGTCCTGCGTGAAAGATCGTCGGGGACTCGCATGGTAATGGCCCAGGCGCTCGAGGCGGCCGGATTTGCCCCGTCGCTTTTGAATGTCGTTGCGGAAATGGGCAGCACCGAAGCCGTAAGAGAGGCGGTAAAGGCCCGGATCGGAATATCCATAATCTCCTCATACGCTGTGAAGGAGGATATCGAAAGAAACAGTCTCTGTGCGGTCCCTCTAAAAGGAATCTGTATTCACAGGCCGTTTTTTCTTGCGCAAAGAAAAAATCGAGAGCTCTCGCCGCTCTGTTCGGCCTTTTTGGAGCACCTGAGGGCGGAGCAATAACGCGCGCGAAAAGACGAATGCGGGGATGCGGGAGACGCGATGACCGCATTCAGATTTCAAAGAGCCGGGAGGGGTCAGTGTAACTGTTTGATTGTATTGCTATATTGACCCGTTCCCTGAAAATACAGGCCAAATTCAGGGCTAATCCGACAACCAGTTGATTTCATTTACAGATTGGAGTTTGATTTTCTACAATACCCATGCACCGGCTCTCATTATTTATTGCTGGAGCGCCTTTAGAATCTCCGACTTCGTGTCGTAGCTGTCGCAAAGCTTCCTGAACTCATCTCTATCCAGGACATTTCTTACATAAATCTCAGCAAAAACAGGATTCCAGAGGGAGCTTACCTGATGGTTGTAATGTACATTGAGTCTTGATTCGTCAATCTTTTTCCTGTTGGCGTCAAAGACCGTGATTTGCGGATCCGATTCGAACCCCACATTGAGAGACTTCGCTTCGTATCCTAAGACCACCCACACTTTTGTCATTTCTCTCTGGAGATCATAAAAGACGGGAACCATCATCCTGTTATCACGTGAAACATCCGGATCGTCGAAAAGATGATTCATCCAGTGGCGGGCAAATCCGATGTCCTTCTTCACGCCATCGCCCGACCCGTCTCTGTTTGTTATCTGTAAAGCGCAGCCGGTTTCATTTGCAACGATTAAAGCCGTCCCGAAAAAGAGCGCCTCCATTTCCTTGAGTTCCAGGGAGAGGTCCTTCTCGACGGGTCCCGATGCCGTCAAACGGTGTATCTTTGCAAGATTGTTTTTCCCCAGCATATCTGTCAGTACATTATGGACGAAATTATAAGAGCGGGCCCTTCTCAAATAGAAGGTCGCCATCGGCTCTAAAGTGAGATCCGGGGAAATATCTATGCGTATTTTATCTTCGGGCTTTCGACTGCGCGCGCCGCCGCCTGCGCGACCGATTTCCAGTTGCTTTATGTGGGTTTCTCTTGTGAGGGCCAGAAGAGATTTAAACAACTCCTCCAACTCTTTCTTATAACTTTGGTAAACACCAGTTTTTTACCCTCAGGGAACTTCTCCGGAAGGATAAGACTTTCCAGGGAATAGGTCTGGTAGTCATACCAGCCGGAGTCTTCCCCGGGGGTTAGATTGATGTTCCCTGCCTTAATTTCCTCGATCAGTTTTTCAGCAAGATTGAAATTGTCGGGGATGGGTTTTTGCCGTAGAGTCTTTTTACAAGGTCTGTTTCATAAGATCTTGATGGTGGAAAGAATGCGACCGGTTTTTGGCCTTTCTCAGGCCCCTGAGTAATAAGCGGGTTCTCTATGTAGCGCCTCAAATCCGTAAAATCCGATGGAAATGGGTTGGTCATTTTTTCGATGAATCCCAGGTACTTGAAATAGAAATCTTTTGTCTCCCCGGCTTTGTCTTTGATGGCCCTGACAAGTGCGGCGCTCTTCTCAAGTTCGGTTTGCAGGAGGCGATCCTGCCGGAATATCTTGCCGAGTTCGTTCATTCCACGTGTAAAAGCCTATTGGCTTTGAGCGAAGAGGGTCTTCCAGAAAATCCTTCTTTATTTTTTGGCTTAACTCTTTAACCTTTGCATCCTCGCTTAAGTCCTGCCCTCCCAGCGAGGATGCCGCAGCAACGAAAGCCCTCGACCATTCTTTTTCCTGCTGCGGTATGGAGGGATCACCGAGGTCCTTAAGGGCGCCGAAAAGAGCCGACAGAAACATTTTCTTTCCCATAAGGCCCGGCAACCCTTCCTGCATGGCTATCTCCGCGGCCGCATAAAGCCCGTCATCAAACTGTTTGGCCTTGGCCGACAGAATGGATGCGGAAACAAAGTCGACAGCCCCCCGCATGCGGAGCGCCTCCTTCGTTCGTCGGGTGTAAGACCTCCCGGAGTTGGATAGAGCCTGGTCCTCACCACCGCCTCCACGACGAACCCCTCTGGGGATCTCCAGGGTGAGCACCTGCCCGGACAGGTCAACTTTGATCGTGTAGCCGTCAGACTTTCTTTCACTTGCCGGAGAGCTGATATTCCGTTACGCCGGACGGCTTACCACGGCCTTCATCGCCCTCTTTGCAGGAAGCTGGATTAGAATCTGCAAACACCATGAGCAGCACGATGAATAAAGATGCTATGTTCGCCCACATAAAATCCCCTTTGTCCCGGCGGGTTGTCAATATTTGCCTTGCCTGCCGCCGTTATAGCGCCAGGTTTCGAAGCATGTCGGAACTGCCGATGGCTGCCTCGCATGCGCACCTGTAGCCATCCATCCTCTTCGATCATTTTGATGAGGGTCTCTAATCTTCATGGATCGAATTTAACCCTATGTCTTCACTAGATTCAATCTGTTTTCAGCAGAACATCCAGTTGATGCTTGACAGACGCCCGCAGCTTCAGAACCAGGCTCTCTTGTCCTGTACACAATAAATCGTGTTAAATTACTATTGCATCTCTGTCAAATGTCTGATATTAAACCACAATAAATCATCGGGAGAAGAATAGGCATGTCAGTGGTTGGTGAAACGAAAAAGGAAACGATCCGTCCTGATTTCGACAAATCCATCTGCTTTCCAGCAACAGCAGCCTCAAGAGCCGTATAAGACCGTATTTAAAGGGGCCTGCCGGCAGTCCTCTAAAGAGAGCCGGGTTACAAGTAAGCGCAATCGAGTTCCATCACCATTTGGAGAGATGGAAGAGTTTCAGTTTCACGAAGTTATCGCAGTGTTGTCAACCGGCCTATCATACGAGGCAATTACGATTTGCAACGGCCGGGCTGAGATTGAAAACAGGATGAAAGAGTAAACGAGCGCCCACAGATGGGACAAGACGAGTTGACCAACCCGCAGCGAAGGATTGTTGATGCATGTCTTCATGGTGTACGTCCGGGATGAAAGTTTTTACCGACTACTCCCGGAGAAGCTGAACAATTTCCGGTCTGACAACGGCCGGATCAAAATGATAGCCTTTCCACCCCTGGGAATTCAGACCCTGGCGCCGGTGCTGCGCAGCCATGGCCACCAGGTGAGGCTGTTCGACACCTGTCACCCGCAGATGCAGGTGGAGCACATCTCTCGTGTTGTGGAAGAGGAGCGTCCCGACGTCATTGCCCTCTCCTGCCTCTCGACGAGCACCTACCCGGCGCTCAAAAACCTGGCCAGAGGGCTAAAATCGGCCGCCCCGAAAATCCCCCTCATCGTTGGCGGCGCCTTCGTCACCATGAATGCGGACCGCATCCTCCAAGACTGCCCTGACCTGGATTGCGCGGCGGTCGGAGAGGGCGAAGAACTCCTGCCGGACTACCTGGACAATTTCGACGACCCGGGCGCTGTAGCCGGTCTGGTCTGGCGTGACGGTGGAAAGATCGTTAGAAACGGCCTGCGTCCACTCCTGGGGGACCTGAATAAGTTTCCTTACCCCGACCGCACCAGCCTGCCCATCGACTACATAGAATCCTTGCCCATTGATGTCCCCGGAGTCCTCTCCCTGGAAAAATTCTGCACCATGCAGACTTCCCGAGGCTGCCCCTATTCCTGCATCTACTGCAATATCCCGGCCCTGTGTCAGGGCAAATGGCGCTACCGTTCCTCGGAGCACGTCCTGGGAGAAATGCAGCAACTCGACGATTTGGGTTATGGCTCGATTTACCTGAGCGACGATCACTTTCTCCTGAATCGCAAGCGCATTGGCGAAATTTGCGGGGGTATCATCGCGCGCGATCTCAAGTTCGGCTGGGGCTGCGAAGGACGAGTGGATGCAGTGGGGGTGGAGCAACTGCCACTAATGAAAAAGGCCAACTGCAATTTTCTGGCTTTCGGGGTGGAGGCGGGTACGCAGAAGGTCTTGGACCGGCTGCACAAGAAACAGACGCTGAAACAGGTGGAGCACGCGGTTGGTGAAGCGAAGCGGCACGGCATCGACAGGGTGCACGGTTTTTTTGTCGTTGGCTCTCCCGGCGAGACCGAGAAGGATATCATCGCCAGCTTCCGCTTTGCCGCCCGGCTGAAGCTGGACACCTTTGGCTTTAACCGTCTGCGCGTCTACCGGGGCACCCCCTTATGGCAGGAGTATGTCGACCGCGGGATGATTGACGACCGACGAGATTGGGACAAATGTTTCAAGTGCTCGGACATCGACAACACCGCCATGCCTAACGCGACTGTAAATCGGGTCCGTAGGAAAGGCTACGTCTTGCTGTTTGTCCACCGGATTTTCTGGCGTCCCCTCCGCACTTACAGGCTCCTGCGCCTTTTCGGGAAGTATATGAAGGGCTCTGATATCTTTAAATTGCTCTGCAGCCCTTTTCGGCCTCGGTCTTGAGCCTGAACTCCGATCTCCCGGCTTGATGATTGACTCAGGCCCCCCCAGTTGATTCTCCCCTCTTTCTTATTGGCTTTTCCCCCTTTAAACAGGCTCCGGCTTCGACTTTAACACGATTTTGACACATTCCGGGAGCCCCCATTCTCCAGGCGCCATTGCCTATCTTGCCGGCAGGCGGCCACAATTCATTGCCGTTCAAGTCTTTTGGATGATGCGTGCTACGACTCCGATCGTGAAAACCAGGATCAACACTACCGCTTTCCGCATTGTAACCCTCCATGATGAATGGAGAACAAAATTGCCGCGTCAAAATACACCCGGCCATCCTGAAAATCAAAAAAACACTCATTTGAATCGAAGATTTTCCCGGTGAGCCGGCCTGACGCAGTCAGTTTTGATATGCTTTGCACATTTTGCAACATGGCCGCAATGAAAGCGGCAATTCTTGTCATTGCCGTTCAAGTTTGTCGGTTGAAGCACCGAATGATTTACTGTCGGGGAGCTTTCGAAAAGCCTTTGGAACCGGATTGCAAAAGGTCCGTCGGGACCTTCGGGTCAAAATTTGGCGAGTTCGAGTCAGGGCCGTTTGTCCTTGCTGGAGGATGACAGATGCATTTTGGCAAATTCATGAGATACGCCACTGGTTTGAGTTTCTTTTTTATCCTCGCGTTTGCGGCCCGGGCCGGATTTTGCGGCTATACGGTCGATTGCGGCCAGGCCCCGACCTGGGAAACGGGTTCGTGGACGAAGAACGATTGTTTGAAATTCGAGGCGGCGCTCGACAATGCCGCCCAGGCTGCAACGCCCGGCAAAACCTCCAACAGGCTGCTTGCGATCGTGCCGCCTCGCCAATACGCGGGGTCTTGGCCGGCAGACCCTGTCAACACGGCAAGACTCAATGGGGGCAAGATAAGCTGGGAAGGGACCCCGGGAAAGTCGCGCATCCGCGTTACGTCGTTCATGGATGCTCAGACTTACCTGGATTGGTATTATCCGTGTATGTTCGGTGGAACGGACAAGGGCGGAGTCGTTCACCCCCCGGGCGGTGAGTCGATATCGGTTTTGAAGCGGGGTTTGTGGGTGACGGTCGCGCCCGAGTTGCGCAACTTCTTTTGGGCCCAATTTTTTGCATCCTGTCCTCCCAGTAAGGAAAGGGTCGTGCGGTTGATGGGATTAAACCCGAGAAGGAGCTACGATGTGGTCCTGGAGATGTGGGTCAACGTGGAAGATCTTTACAGGCCAACGCCTGACCCGCAGATAACCGCTCATAAGGCCGAGGTGGCGGCGCAACTCGATGAAACCATAAATGTCTGGGGTTTGGATTGCAAGAAATGGGCTTTCCCCGATCCCTATCTGTTCTTTTCCACCGACCAGACTTACCAAATGTGGTTTGCCTATAACGCCGCCACAACCTACTACAACCCCTCCGCTCCGCAGAATACCGCTCCCTGGACGCGGCTCGGGTATACTTACGACTGGGGCAACTCGAAGAATCATGTCGGCGCAAGCGAATTCATGATCAGAATTCGCCCGAATCTTGACGGACAAGGAACCAGCGGAGTGTATGCGACCTACATCAGAGCAATCAAAGACTACGATAAGTCATGGAACGAATATTTCCGGTGTGCATGGCGACATGACAGAATCTCTTCGGACAATGTTCCCGATGCGGACATTAATAAGGCTGCGGTAAGCGAGTGAACGAACCCGGCGGTGACTGATCTATCTGATCTGAATCTTGACGTGGAAGCTGCCGACCGCTTTTTCGGTTCCTTCCCAGGGTCGGAAGAGAAGTATCTTGAGATCGGTTTTCCCCGCTTTGACGGCTTTGATTTTCCATGTCTTGAGTAACGGCCCGCCGACGATCCACCCCTGTTTGAGCGGAATTTGAGGGGATTCAAGCACCTTCAGATGCTTTTTGTCCAGTTCGACTATTTGCCAAAGATATCCCATCCAGATCGGCTGCTCCAGACGAACTTCGAAAACTGCGTCTTCGGACACGGCGATTTGCTTTCCGTCATCCTCTTTGTCGATCGCAACAGTCTTCGGTTCCGGACCCTGTGCAGAAGCGAAGGGGGCGAGGAGCAAAAGCATACACACGATGAGAAGAAAGAACTTGCCGGGCGCCACAATTTCTCCTCGTAAGGGTTCACCACGAAGCTTGCTATATTGCAGTAGGCCTTGCACTTAATTGAAAACGGCTATACTCGCTTTGGTTTGAGCCAATGGCAAGTTGGTTTACACAAACCAGAGGAGGAGCATAGCCGTGAGAGCGAATAAAACAAAGAAGCTCGGAAAGATCAACGGGAATACGCTGATCGCAGCCATCGACATCGGGAAAAAGATGAATTACGGCTATTTCAGAGCGCCAGACGGTCAGGACATAAAGCCATTTGCATTCTACAATCTGCGAGATGGATTCGAGATGTTTTGGACCAGGCTCGTTGAGTTTAAGAGAGGTCACAATTTGGAAGAGATCGTAGTCGGCCTTGAATCTACGGGACCTTACGCGGAGCCCCTGCTTCACTTTCTGAGCGATAAGAAAGTTAAACTGGTTCAAACCAATCCGATGCATACCAAAAGGCTGAAAGAACTCACGGGTAATTCGCCAAACAAGACGGACGAAAAGGACCCAAGGGTGATAGCTGACGTGATTGCGCTTGGACACGCCCTGACATTGATTATTCCGGTGGGGCCGGCAGCCGAGCTGCGCAGACTCAGCCAGGCCAGAGAGCGGGCTATAAAGAGTCGAACATCGATGAGCAATCAATTGCAACATTTGCTCTTCGTTATTTTTCCTGAGCTGTCCTGGACGATGAAGGATATGAAATCCAAAACCGTCCTCCACCTGGTAGAAAACTTTCCCACGCCGGAGAGCATCCTTGGGATGGGCTTCGAGGCTTTTTGCGCAATCATCAGAAAAGTGAGCAGAGGAAGACTGGGACAGGACCGAGCAAGGCAAATTTTTGAAGCTGCGCAAAAATCGGTAGGAATCGACGAAGGCAAAGAGAGCATCGCGCTGGAAGTCAATCATCTTGTGTTGAACATACGCAATGAAGATCGTTTTATAGAGAGCTTGGAAAAAGAGATGAAACATCATCTTGAAAAGGTCCCTTACAGCCACAGCATTCTTTCCATCAAGGGGATCGGGGAGGTGATGGCCGCGGGATTGATAGGCGAGGTGGGCGACTTCCGAAAGTTCAGCACGGTCTCCGAGATGATGAAGTTGGCAGGTCTTGATCTTTATGAAATAAGCTCGGGGCGCAAAAAGGGACAAAGGCGTATCTCCAAGCGGGGTCGTTCTTATCTCAGAAAGATTTTGTTTTTTGCGGCAATCAACATGGTGAAGAACGAAGGGATTTTGCACGCTCATTATCAGCAAATGGTGGGCAGAGGCATGCCCAAGATAAAGGCATTGATTGCCATGTGCAGGAAGGCCTTGCGCATAACCTTTGCGATTGTTCGGGATAATAGCGTGTATGTAAGTAATCATCAGCATAGGTTCGGCTCTAAACTAGCCGCTTAGGTGAAGACGGGGAGATTATCATTCGTGTCATTGAGGCGGATGACAACGACCTCCTCACGAAGCTTTCATGACTCCCCGTCGTCTTCTTAGTCCCAATTAAGCAAGAAGCGAGCTCTTTTGAGACTCACGAATACCAGAGTTGGGCAAGGCGACACTCACCGCAGACGGGAAAGGGATAAGTTTAAAGCCATAGCCAGGGAAAGGCCATTTGATACCCTGCCGGGCGCGTCCGGCTTTGAGCTGTATGGGGGCTCCAGCCGAACGCGCCCTTGGCCCCTGGCTGCCGATCTTTCACAAAAACTCTTGACAGCAATAAACCAGAGCACGAAGGGCGGAGCGAGGCGGCTGCAATCAAATTGCTATCCGATATCATCTTGTTTGTCTAGCAAGTCAGGTTCTCCTTGGTGTTCTTCGTGACCTTCGCGGCGAGTTCCGGAATGATCTTGCCGTCTTTTTCAAGCCGGAATACCCGGCCTCTCCACGCCACTCGCTTGCCGAAAAGGGCTGCCGACCAGATGAAAAGGCTAAAAAAATCTCTTAGCGGAACGAGCAGCAGGTTGTGTCTCAGGATTTTGTCCCCAAGACGGCGCACCCCCACCATCCAGGCCATCCAGAGCCTTAAGGCGACTCACTGATGCGAAAATGAACAGCCCAAATCTCGAAAAACCCGAAAACGCGAAATAGAGAAAGGAAAGGGCCGTTCCATTAGTAATCAGCGAGCCGGCATGTCCCCATGGAGCACAGGCCCGTATGCCCCTGGCCCACCTTAGCTGATGCCGGACAAAATCGCTTAGGCTCAGCCTTGCGAGAACCGTCTCGACCACGTACCTGGAAAGTTTTACCGGCAGACCGGCCTTGCGAACCAGGTTGCCCATCATGTAATCATCGGCCAGATAGGGAGCAATCGCCGTGAATCCGCCTATGGTCGTCGAGTGTTTTCTTACTGACGGCAATGGCCGCTCCGAAGGCAAAAGAAATCCCGCCGGCCATCTGGGCCACGAGCACGCCCGGAGCAAATTCCGATGAGATTCCTACAGCCTCCAGTTTTGACGGCGTTCCGGGCGCCTCCCCGGCGCGATAGAGACAGGTGAGCAGGCCTTCGTCCGGCGGAAGTTCCGCAGAGATCGCCTTAATAAAGTCCGGTCCGACCCGGATGTCGCTGTCCAGCATCAGGAGAATCTCATGGCTGGCTTGCGGGAGCATGTTGTTTAAGGTGTTTACCTTCGGATTGGGGCCGATTTCGTCTGCGCTTACCACCAGTTCGGATGGGGACCTGGGGGAAGTCGGCCTGCAGCCTGGCGATAACCGGAAGAGACGAATCCAGCGAATCGCCAACGCCGAAGACGATTTCGAATTCCGGATAGTCCTGGCGGCAAAGGGACGCATAGTTTTGATAGGCCCGAAAGTCCGCTCCGCAAAGCGGAATCAGAATGGAAACGGGCGGAGGAAAATCCCCCTGCCCCTTGAAAAGGGGGAGTTGTGCAGACCCTCCCGGCCGCGGGAGGGATGCGGCGGGCAAACCGGCTGCGGCGTCTCGCGCGTGCGGAGCGGCGAAGAACTTTTCGGCGGCGATTATGCTTACCAGGTAATAACAGGCGGAAGCCGCAGTCAGGATGCCAAGAAAGACCCTGACAGGCTCGAGAAGACATCGAGCAGGGACAAGGCCCGGTCTTCAGGCAGGCAGACGAGCGCTACGCCAAGGCAGACCAGGAGGGTCCCCGCCCAGCGCATCCGGTCGATTTGTTCGCGCAGAAAGAATTTTGCCCCCAGGACCGTTACGACATACACGATTGCGGTCGCTGGAACCACAAAACTCAGGTTGGCCCAGGAGAGTACGGTCAGGAAAGAAAAAAAACTTACGGCCAGGCATGCAACGCCAAGAATGAAGTTCAGGTTGCCCGCTATTCGCTTTATTGTTCGCAGGAGCTCAAGCCGGCTGAGCGCCGAGACGTCGCCGATCTGCTTCATGCCCCTGGTGAGAAATACGTCCCCGGCGGCGTTTGAAAAGACAATTATAAGGACCATCAGGGCGGTCAGCATGCAACTCCCCCCGGTCCGGGTTCGCCGCTTTCGGGAAGCGGTCGCCCTGCTTTGTCTTTTCTTGCGCCCGAGAGTGAAACCAGGATGACCCCGAAAACGATGAGCACAGAGCCGATCCAACGCGCCGGCGAGACCGGTTCGTCCAGAAAGTAGCTGCCGGAAAACACGTTCAGAATGTATCCCAGCGCAGTTATCGGAAGAACGAGGCTCAGGTCGGCCCACGAAACAGCGGAAAGAAAGCAGGCGAAAAAAACGATCAGCAGAACGATCCCTCCCCAGATGAAAGGGCTCTTCAGCGCGTATGCCAGCATCATGAGAGAGAAGCCGTCGCTGAATGAGGGCATCGAAGCGATGACTTTCATTCCTTTGCTGAGCAGTGTATTTGCGACTGCCTGGGCAATAACCGCCAGGGTAATTACAAACGCTGTTTTCATAAATCCTTTTCCAGGTCAAAGTAGGTGGAAGGGATTATTCCAAGCCGTTCGATTTTAGAACGCACATCGCGGATCGATCAAGATGCAGAGTTCCCGGAATCGCTGCAATTGCCTTGCATCATCTGTCGATGGCGAACAGGGCAGGGCGGGATGAAAATATATTTCGCTGGTCCCCTGCGGCAGGCTGTCCAGCAGCGATAAGACATACTCGAGGCTCATATTGCCGGTCAGCAGGTTTCCATATACCCTCTGCGGAAAAATAAATCCACGCCTTCGGAGTCTTCGCTTCATCCTGCCGGTGAGGAGTTTGAAAACGAGAGCATATCCGGCTGCAAAGAGGGGCGATTGCAAAAAGGGGAGGGCTGAAAAAAAACTGTCGGCCGGGACCCGCATCCTCTTTATGCGGTATCTTTCGGCAATTTCGACTATTGCATCCAGGACGACCGGATGCACGTGCATGTGGCAGTGGCTGTCCACGTGAGAAAAATTCAGGCCGGATCTGGCTGAATTTTTCGAATTGAGCGGCGATTTCATTGAAAAGTTCCTTTCTTGCGCTCCGGCAAAAAAAATACCGCAGGCCGGCCAGGGCCGGGTCGGATGGAAAAGTTCCATTTTTGCCGACAAGGTGCGGGATTTCCGATGGGCGCAGAACCGGGCGTCCATCGGCGCAGGTGACGTGAAGTCCTACAGCCAGGCGCGGATTTTCTTTTGCCAGGGTTACCGCATGCTCGAAGGCCTCGCCGGAGACCATCAGGCTGGCGCTTGTCAGAATTCCACGGCGGTGAGCAAGGATTACGGCTTCATTAACTTCCCTGGAAGCGCCGAAATCATCCCCGTTTATAATCAGGCGGCGGGATTTCATCTCTTGCGGCTGCCAAAAGCGAGGTGAGATCGGGATACTGTTTCACCTGGCTCTTCTCGAAAACGTTGCCGGTAAATTTTTTGCGCCGCGCCCGCAGTCTCAGATAATCCCGCGCTTCCTGATAGAGACGGCTGCGCTCATGGCTGTCGAAAATTGCCCGCCGCACTATCCTGTAGATCACCTTCGGCCTGAAATAGTAGCGGCCGTAAAAGTACTCGACCGCATCCACGATCTCCTGCCGGCTGAGCCAGGGGTACTCGTAGTTGGGGAGCTGATGTCCCAGTTCGTCCGACATGTCGTCTTCGGTCAGGTAGCCGTTGGTTTGGAGATATTCATAGAATTCGGTGCCGGGATAAGGGTGCGCCAGAGAGACCTGGATGGTTTCCGGATCGAGCCGCTCGGCGAATTCGATGGTGCGCATTATGGTCTCTTTGGTTTCACCGGGAAGGCCGATCATGAAATCTCCATGCACGGTCAGGCCCAGTTCGCGGCAGTTTTTCATGAATGTGAGAGACTGTTCGACAGTGATTCCCTTCTTCATGTTATTGAGAACTTCCTGGACGCCGGATTCAAAGCCCACCACCAGAAGACGGCAGCCCGCCTCCTTCATGGCCTTGAGCATATCGTAGTCCGCATGCACCCGGCTGTTGCAGGACCAGGTGAAATTGAGCCCCTTGAGGTGCTTGCAAAGCTCGATTACACGCGTCTTGCCCCATGCCCAGGTGTCATCGTCGAAGAAGATTTCTTTTACTTCCGGGAAAAGTTCAAGCGCGCGCTTCACTTCGGCAACAACGCTTTCGTTGCTTCGAACGCGCCAGGGATGCCCGGTGAAAGTCTGCGGCCAGAGGCAGTAGATACAGCTGGCCGGGCACCCGCGTGAGGTGTAAAACGAAAGATAGGGATGCTTTAGAAAAGGAATATTGTATTTGGTCGGATCAAGGTCGCGCCTGTATATTTCCACGATAAAGGGAAGCGAATCCAGGTCCTCGATGGGCGGCCGGTCAGGATTGTGAACTATTTTCCCATCTTCCCTGTAGCTGACCCCTTCGATCTCCTTGAGGTCCTTTCCCGAGGCGAATTCGGCAACGGTGTAGTCGAATTCCTTTCTTGCAACGAAATCGATGGCCGATGAAGCATTCAGGGCCTGCTCGGGCTGGACCGAAACGGGCGGGCCGACAAAGGCGATCTTAATGGAAGGATTGACTTCCTTTATCTTCTCGGCAAGGCGGACGTCGTTGTGAAAACCGGGCTTGCTGGTGAATAGAACGAGGAATTCAAAATCCCTTGCGATGCGAATAGTCTCTTCAGGGCCGATTCCGTGCGGCGGGGCGTCAACGAGCCTGCTTTCCTTTATCAATCCGGCGGGATAGGCGAGCCAGACAGGGTACCAGTAGGATGCGATTTCGCGGCGCGCAGGCCACCGGGCGCCGGCGCCCCCGTCAAATTTTTCGAATGACGGAGGATTTAGAAGCAGAGTTTTCATTTTCGGTCGTCTCCTTGAATTCAAAAGAAGGCACTATACGGGGGCAAAGGGCCGCATGTCAAGAAGCAGGGTTTGGACGGGCGATTCCGGGCAAAGCCTTTAGGAGTTGCCCGAAATCGGGTTTGGGCAGGGTATTGAGTCATATAGGTCATGCAAGAGCTATACTGCTTCCGATGAGGCTCGCTCAGATATTATCCGCAGTCAATTGCCTCGTTGATTCCCTTGCCGGCCAGAACCATCGGCAGAACATTCTCTTCAGCGGGAACAATGCAGTTGATAATTGCCGGCCCGGGTTTTCGCAGCGCCTCGGGCAGCCCTTTGATTACGTCCTCTTCGGTCCTGAATGTGTATCCCGCGATGCCGTATGCCTTCGCAAGGATTTCGAAATCCGGATGGAACGAGAAATTTACGGCCATATAGCGCCCCTGGCAGTAGAATTCCTGGAGCTGGCGCACCATGCCCAGAGCGGAATTGTTCATGATGATGATCTTTACGCTGAGGCCCTGCTCCATCATCGTGCCAAGTTCCTGCATGGTCATCTGGATGCTGCCGTCCCCGGTCACCAGAATGACGTTCGCTGCCGGGAGCGCCAAGGCATGCGCCAATGGAGGCCGGCAGGCCGAATCCCATGCAGCCCAGCCCGCCGGAGGAAACCAGCGTGCGGGGTTTTTTGAAATGGTAGTACTGGGCTACCCACATCTGGTGCTGGCCGACGTCGGTGACGATGATCGCGTCGCCCCTGGTGCAGTTCCAAAGCTGCTCGATAATGAACTGGGGCTTTAGGCCGCAATCGCGATTGTAGCTCAGGGGGTATTGAGCCTTAAGGGATCTTGATGCGTTCGAGCCATTCGGAACGGTCGATTTTTTCAATAAGCGGCAGGAGCGCCTTCAAAATGAGTTTTACGTCGCCGACCAGGGGCACATGTGTGGTGATCACCTTTCCGATTTCCGCCGGATCGATGTCGATGTGGATTACGGTGGCGTGCGGGGCGAAGCTCGTTGATGTTCATTACGACCCGGTCGTCGAACCGCGCGCCGAGGCCGATCAGCAGGTCACATTCGGTAATTGCCAGATTGGCGTAGCGGGTCCCGTGCAGACCAAGCATGCCGAGAAAGAGCGGATGGTCGCCGGGAAAGCCGGCAAGGCCCATGAAGGTATTGGTTACCGGCGCCGATATCGCTTCGGCAAACTTCAGGAGTTCTTCTGATGCGTTGGAGGCGAGGATGCCTCCTCCGGCATAGATGACCGGCCTTTTGGCTTTTGCTATGAGCTTTGCGATCTCGCTTATTTTGGCCGGATGCCCTTTATAGGTCGGCTTGTAGCCTCTAAGCCGCACCGTCGACGGGTATTTGAAACTGATCTTGGCCTGGGCCACGTCCTTTGGAATATCTATGAGCACCGGTCCGGGCCGGCCGGTCGATGCGATATGGAATGCGTTTTTCACCACCACCGGCAGTTTCTGCGGGTCCTTGAGAAGGTAATTGTGCTTGGTGATCGGCATTGTAATGCCGGTGATATCGACTTCCTGGAAGGCGTCGGTTCCAATCTGCATCGTAGGGACCTGTCCGGTGAACAAAACGAGCGGGACCGAATCCATGTAGGCGTTTGCAATGCCCGTAACGAGGTTGGTAGCCCCCGGGCCGGAAGTCGCAATGCACACACCGACGCCGCCGGTAACCCGGGCGTATCCGTCGGCGGCGTGCACGGCCCCCTGTTCGTGCCGCACGAGCACGTGCTTGATTTTGGTCGAATGATACAGGGCGTCGTAAACCGGAAGGATCGCCCCGCCCGGATAGCCGAACACGACTTCCACGTTTTCTCTTTCGAGGCACTCAACCAGGGCCTCGGCAACTGTCATTTCCACGAAAACACCTCCGGAAAGTTCTGGAACTGGCCGCTCATGCGGTCTGCCATTCTAATCGTCTTCCAATTCCCGCGCCGATGCGCCGGCTCAGGGCTACGAATTTGCTTCCCCGCAGCATGGCTATCTTCCCTGTGCGAACGAGTTCCTTGATCCCGTACGGGCGAAGGGATTCCTCAAATGCGTTGATCTTGCCCTCATTGCCCGTACATTCGAAAGTCATGGTCTTCCTGCCCAGGTCAACGACACGAGCCCGGAATATCCCGGCGATGTGCATGATCTCGACGCGCTGGCTCGGTTCGGCCGCAACCTTGATCATGACCAGTTCCCGGTCGACATATTCGTCTTCCGTTATATTGCTGATCTTGATAACATCTATGAGCTTGTGGAGTTGTTTGGTAACCTGCTCTATGAGTGGTTTGTCTCCCTCCACGACGATGGTCATCCGGGAGACGTCATCTCTGTCGGTGCGGCCCACCGCCAGACTGTCGATATTGAAGCCGCGGCGCGCAAACAGGCCTGCAACTCGAGTCAGAACGCCTGGAGCGTTCTCAACCAGTACCGAAAGGGTGTGCTTATCCATTTATTCGAAACCTCCGGCTGAGTTTTGGAAGCATATTGAATTTACATGATTTTGACGAAATATATCAACATTGACTGATCTTTTAAAGCGCAATAAATTGAAAACCTTGCGCCATGGCTGCAAAAACCGCCGAAGGCTGATTTACTAATAGTTACAAGGAGATTCAGATTGGGCTACGGCAAGATCATAAACTTCTTTTTCGAACTGGGAATGCTCAAAAAAACCCCTCGCTCGGGTTTTCAGTTTCTGGGGTCCGGCCGCGAATCCGTTGCCGACCATTCGTTCCGGGTGGCAATGATCGGGTTTGCTCTTGCGCGCATGGACTCAAACGTCGACCCGTTCAAGGTCGTTTGCATGTGCCTGGTTCACGATCTGCCGGAAGCGCGCACCGGGGACCAGAATTATGTCAATAAAAGATATGTCACAGTGGACGAAACCGGCGCAATAGCCGATCTCGCCGACTCACTTCCCTTCGGGGACGAGCTAAAGGAGCTTCTCAAAGAGTACAGGGACGTCCGAGCACGGCTGAAGCCAGACTCGTTCACGATGCCGACCAGCTTGACCTGATTGTGGAACTCAAGGAGCAAAACGACCTCGGAAATTCCTACGCCGCAAAATGGATACATTTTGCCAGGCAGCGCCTGGTTACTTCGATTGCAAAAGAGATCGCCGAAGAGATCCTGACGACGGATTCAACAGACTGGTGGTTCAAAGGGCACGATGAGTGGTGGGGGAAAAACGAAGAAGTCGTGAACGGAATCGAGGATGTTGCAATTATTCCCGGTCTTTCTTCCGGTGATCGGATATCGATATCACTTTACCCTGCTTGCCGGCTTTTCCTTCTTTTTCTTTTTTGGGTACGACCAATTCGGGTTTTGCCGGGCTCTTTTCTTGTGTCCTCAGGCTCGGGTTCGGGCATGTTCTTCGGCGGGAGCGATCACTTTTTCAATTCGCATCGGCCGGCCTCCCATCGTGAATTCCTGGCCGTTGTAATAGGCCTCGCGCAAAATCCAGGTTACCGTCAGCAGAGGAACCTGGAGCACCAGTAATTTCACGTGAAACCAACCCGGCTTCACGTCGGCGGATATTTCCTCGACCCTGGCAAAAAAGGCCGGGTTGTTATCCATATATACGAGAACGACGTCCCCAACTTTGGTCATTATTGCCTGCCGGTAACCTCCGGTTATTCAGGTCCGCATTGGACCTCGTTAAAATCAGTATACAACCTTATCCGGAAAGGAATATACCCGGACCGGCGATTTTTCACCTTGGTTCAATGATCCGGAGGCGCAAAGGACAGCATAATCTTCACGAGCGCCGTTTCGCGTCCCTCCGTTCACGTATTCGTCGCCCACGCTTGCCGGGACCAGAGGCAGCTTTTCGATATCCGGGACCTGGAACCCGAAGATCATCTCCAGGAACTGAGTAACGATCCTGAAGGTTACCCCCCACAGAAGTTCGGCCCGCCCTCCGATCTTATAGATGAAACATGGGAAATCCACGGTCGTCCCTCTGAATCTCCACTCCAGATGGGGAGGAACGTACATCCTGTAGAGGGCGTAGTTAAACGGGTTGAGAAGAGCACGCAGGGGAAACTTCACGATCCTTTCAACTTCCCAGCTCAAGTGAAATCGTTTCTGGTGGGAAACCCATGCAACCATCGGATGGATTGACCGGCGAAACAGAACGAGGCACTGCGTGGGAAGCGGGCCAAGGAAAGTCAGCCCGAAAGGATTGAGACCCATTTCTTCCCAGGCTCTCTCGAAGACCTGCAGCATAGAGCAATGAGAGAAATTGGGCATTTTGTGGCTGTCCTGTTTTCAATTCGTTCCAACAGGGCCATCTCGAAAGGCTTGAACCCCGAAACGACAGAAGACGGGCAAGAAAATGGTCGAGTTTTTCAATGGCCCCGCCGGGACAGCACAGATCTCCAGGCTGTTTGACCTCTTTTGAGCGTTTGTTCAGGATAATGCAGACCTCCGGAATGCCGCCTTCCTCGGGCAACAAGCTCACCCAAGGAGGAGCAATACGCTCGATGTGCGCACGCCGTACCGGCAATCCTCGTTGTGGAAAAGGGTCTCCAGGCCGCAGCGCTCTGAGAGCACGCTGACCACTCGCTCCCGCAAAGCGGCGGCATCGAATACCAGGTTCAAGTCGGCCGGCGGGCTGTTCATGTCGGAAATCCGCGCAGCTTTTTCTCTATGCGTTTGCCCGAGATCGGAAACAGGGTCTTTATTTCGGGAGCAAACAGGCTGATCTTGAATTCCTCGATCATTTGGGCAACATCCTCTATAAAATCGAGCCCCTCTTGCGTGGGCCGGGAAAGAACCCGCTTTGTGATCTCCTCGAGTTCAGCCCGATACGCAATGAACTGAGCTTCTTTGGCCGGTCCTTTTCCGGGGAAACATAGGCTCGCTCCGCCCGAATTCCAAGCGCCCTGAGGTATCGAGGCAAAAGTCTCACACGCCGATCTGAGAAGCAAGACAGAAAATCGGGCGGAATAAGTGCTTCAAGCTCCGCGGCGATCACGGCCAGCCGGTCGATGACAGCCCGGTTTGCGCCCGCCATGCGCATAAACCGGTCAAGCACAGCGCGCGTATCATGCCTTTGCTGCACCGCTTCGAGAACAGGCGTTCGAATCTCATTGCCGAGAATTCCAATACGGCCTTTCAGTCTTTCGAGATTTTCCAGAAAACTGTTCCGGTCGGGATGCTGCGCTGAGTCCAATCCGAAAAGGCCGCGTAGAATATAATCATAGAGAGCGGAAGAAGCCTCTTTTATGCCGCCCATGAAAAAAACTTTCGATGCGAATGTATCCGGAAAGGCCCAGTCTTTTCGGAACTCTTTGAGTTCGGCGGCGAATGCCTGTTTATAGAGACGCATAAGCCCTGCGCGGGTCGATTCCCTTGCGCGGCCGGGCTCGGCGAAGAGACGAACGGCAACCTTTCCTTCCTCGTCAGCCAAACCCGGATAGGCAAGTCGTGGAATCCCCAATGCATCCGTTCCAATTTCGATGCTCTGCGGCAGGTCGCCGAAATCGGGGCCGGCGAGTTCATCTCGTTCCCAGGTTTTCTCTGGCCTCATGCCACAGTTCGTCTTCGTGCTTTTCAATGGCAAAGGGCCGAAGGGTTTCGATGTTGCGTCCCGAGGCCAGAACGTTTCCCTGAGGTCCGAGCACTTCAAAGCGCATCCTGAGGTGATCGGGCAACTGCTCTGTGTCCCACTGCTCGGGTGAAATCCGGATTCCTGTGAGATTGAACACCGCTTCGCTAAGCCGGCTGTAAAAGTCTCCGTGTCCGAAATCAAGGTCCTGCCATATGCGCCGGGCAGTTTCGTTAACCGGCACAAGATGCTTGCGAATGCCTTTGGGAAGACCCTTGAGCAGGACCGTTACTTTTTCCGGGAGCATGCCGGGCACGAGCCACTCGAAGGGTTCAGCAGACAGGACCGGCAGAGTATGGACCGGCACCGTGAGCGTGATGCCGTCGTCCTCTTCGCCGGGGCGGAACGTGTATCGAAGAGGAAGCTCGGTCCCGTTTGCCCTCAGAGTGTCGGGGAATTGCTCGATCGCGTCGAAATCAGGTTCGGTTCGAAGGAGGTCTTCCTTCTTCATTTTCAGAAAATCGTCTCCACCCCTGTCTTTGATGAGCTTGTCAAAGGACCTGATATCGGCGATTTGCGGAATGCGCGCATCATAGAATCGCAAAGAAGGCTTCGTCATCGACAAGGAGGTCCCTGCGGCGGGTTTTGCTTTCGAGTTGCTCGATTTCCGAGAGCAGGGCCCGGTTGTGGTCCAGAAAGCCGTATCTGCCGGGAAGGTCCCCTTCGACAAGGGCCGAGCGGATGAAAATCTTGCGCGCTTCGGCAGGATTTATGCGTGCGAAGTTGACTTTGCGCCGGTCCACCACGGTAAGGCCGTAGAGAGTGGCCTTTTCGAAAGCCACGACCTGGCCGCGTTTCTTCTCCCAGTGCGGCTCCGACCAACTGTACTTGCACACGTGCCGCCCGATCTCTTCTATCCATGCGGCGTCAATGTTTGCCGCCGTGCGCGCAAAAAGCCGGGAGGTCTGCACCAGTTCGGATGCGACGATCCATTGGCCGCCCTTGTTGAAAATGTTCGATCCCGGAAATACCATCGCCTGCCGGCCCCTTGCGGCCGAGTAGATGTTTTTGTCCTTGCGCATAGCCACCTGGCTGAGATAGCCGCTCAGAATCGAGCGGTGGATGGCGTCATAGCTCGCCGGGGTGGAATTTTCGATAAAATCGCCGAGTTCGTTGAGAATGGAGCGAATTTCCTCAAAAATGTCGCGCCACTCACGGATGCGCCGAAAAGAGAGAAAATGCTCGCGGCAAAACTTTCGAACCTGGCTGGAAGTTCTGCGGGGGGAGCGTTCTCCATCCGTACGTCCGGGACCGGCGCCAGCGCTCAGGTTCCCGGATCGTCCCGGGAGGCCGTGGTCTTGTTGGCGGCCGCTTCGGGCATGGTCGCGGTTGCAAGCGTTTCCTGCCAGCAGGCCTGCCAGATTTTTAAAAGAGACACAAAATCGGAGCGCTGGTCTCGAAAAACAGCCTGCGCCTGCTCGGCCTGCGCTTCCTGGTCGAGCGGCCTCTCGCGCGGGTCCTGGATGCTCAGGGCAGCGCCGATAATCATCAGTTCCCGGAGCGCGTTTTCCCGCCTTGCCTCGATCAGCATCCTGGAGATGCGCGGATCGAGCGGCAGCCGGGCCATCATTTTGCCGACAGGGGTAAGTCTGTGGTGATCGTCAACCGCGCCGAGTTCGCGCAGAACCGCGAAGCCGTCCTTGATTGCGGCGGGAGAGGGCGGGTCCAGGAAAGGAAAATCCTGTATTCTGCCCAGCTTTAGATAGAGCATTCGCAGTATTACCTCGGCAAGGTTGGACCTCTGGATTTCCGGTGGCGTATACAGGGGCCGCTCGAGGTATTCTCTCTCGGAATAGAGCCTCACGCAGATGCCTGCCTCCACGCGGCCGCACCGCCCTTTCCTCTGGTCGGCGCTCGCCCTGGAGATTGGCGCCACCGGAAGGCTGCGGGTCTTTGACCGTGCGTTGTACCAGGCTATTCTGGCCAGTCCGGTGTCGATTACGTACTTTATTCGCGGAATTGTGATGGAGGTCTCCGCGACGTTTGTGGCAACGACAATCTTGTCCTCGGAAATCGGGGCGAAAATCTTTTGCTGGTCGGATGCCGCCATTCTACCGAAAAGGGGCATGACAGCGGTGTTCGCATAGCGTTTCTCTTCGAGGCGCTGGACCGTTTCCCTGATGTCGCTCTCGGTTGGCATGAATATAAGAATGTCGCCTCTTTTGCCGGGGCTGAGTTTGAGCAGGTCGGCCGCTGCCACCGCCTGATCGATGTAGGTTCACATCCTCGGCTTCCTCATCCTCAGTCGGATCGGCGGGCCGGTACCACACTTCAACCGGCCAGGTCCTTCCGGAAACTTCGATGATGGGCGCCCCGCCGAATGCGCTGGAGAATTTTTGCGGATCGATCGTGGCCGACGTGATGATCACCTTGAGGTCGGGTCTTTTGGGGAGCGTCTGTTTGAGAATGCCGATGAGAAAGTCTATATTGAGGGTGCGCTCGTGCGCTTCGTCCACGATGATCGTGTCATAGGAGCGGAAATTTCTGTCCTTTTGCGCTTCAGCGAGCAGAATGCCGTCCGTCATGAATTTTATTCTGGTCGTGCGGGCGGTGCGGTCCTGGAAACGTATTTTGTATCCGACGAGGCCGGGTCCGTTCTGTCCGATTTCTTCGGATACGCGTGCGGCAAGGGTGATCGCCGCGATCCGGCGCGGCTGGGTGCATCCGATGAGGCCGGATCGGCCTCTTCCCGCCT
This sequence comes from uncultured delta proteobacterium, assembly GCA_963727975.1. Lineage (GTDB taxonomy): Bacteria > Desulfobacterota > Syntrophobacteria > Syntrophobacterales > Syntrophobacteraceae > SbD1. Next base: position 158,038 of record CAVSIN010000011.1, read on the forward strand.
CCAGGCAGAACTTGGGAATCTGCGTGCTCTTGCCCGATCCTGTCTCACCGGTAATTACGAGGACCTGGTGTTCGCGGATCGCGCTGACGATCTTTTCCCGCCATTCGGTGATAGGCAGCTCGGCGGGGTAGGACGGCACAAATAGTTGCGGAATCGCGGCAATATCGGAATATTTTCTCTTGGACGGGGAAGCAGCCATCGAATTTGAGTCTAACCACTCCATTTTGACTGAGTCAATATTTTAGCTAACTCCGGCAAGCCGGATTTTATTATAATCGCCACAAGCTATTATCGCGACAAAGATTTCCGGTCTATTTCCGGCCGGCTGAGAAAGGACGTGCAATGATCGGGTTCAAAAGCCAAGGTGCAGGAAGCCGCCGATTCGATAAAACCGCGTCTGAGGGGCGAACCGGCAGTGGGGTTGATTCTTGGGACGGGCCTCGGCGGCATTGTGGACGCAGATCGATAAGGCTGTCGTGGCGCCTTACCGGGAGATACCTCATCATCCGGTCTGCACTGCTCCGGGCCATCAGGGACAGCTTGTCTGCGGCAGGTGGGCGGGAAAGCCGGTTATCGCCATGGATGGCCGTTTTCACCTCTACGAAGGTTATTCGCCCCAGATGATTTCATTTCCAATCAGGGTCCTTCGGGCGCTGGGAACGAAAACGCTTGTGCTTTCGAATGCCGCCGGCGGGCTCAACCCGAATTTCCAGGCAGGGGACCTGATGGTGATAACGGACCATATAAATTTTACCGGGCAAAACCCGCTGGTCGGACCCAATGTGGATGAGTGGGGCTTGCGGTTCCCGGACATGGTCGAGCCGTATAGCCGCCGCCTGATCGATCTTGCCGAAAAAACGGCGCTCAAAGAGGGCATCGGGCTCCGCAGAGGCGTGTATGCCGGAGTGCTCGGACCTTGTCTGGAGACCGCCGCCGAAACGCGTTTTTTGAGAATGTCAGGGGCGGATGCCGTTGGCATGTCCACCATCATGGAAGTCATAACGGCAGTTCACGCAGGCATGGAGGTCCTGGCGATATCGGCAATAACAAACGTCAATCTGCCCGATTGTTACAAGCCGGCGGCAGTCGAGCAAATCATAGAAACGGCAAGCAGTTCGGGGAAAATACTGAGCAGGCTTTTTGAGAAGATACTCGAAAAATTGCATTAAGGGATTGACCCGGGTATTCGATTATCTTGATATGAAATGTTTTGAAGAGCCTGGTGTCTGAGAAGGGTTGACTGACTGTATCCTGCTTCAAATCCGACTGCGGCCGCTTTAGGTCCCAGATGCGGATATGTCCTGGAGAAAGGCATGGAAAATTCTGACGATCTGCTCGTTGCAACCTGTCGGACCATGATAAAGACAGTTCTTTCATGCCTGGATAACGCGACGAAGGGCACAATTTACAAGATCGGCCTGATGCCGGAACTGATCGCAATGCGCGTTCTGTCAGGCGCCGAGAAAGAAGATTCCGATGAGTTGGAGTGGGGGTTGCCCGCGGTCTCCGATTACAATCCTCCCGGCAAAACATGGGAGCATTACAGGGACCAGCCTGGCCGTGCCGCTGGAAGCGATGGGTTGGTGTGTCGAAAAGCAGACGAGCTGGACGGCGGACAACCCCATGCAAGACTCCCGCAGCGTCAGAAAGCAGCTCTCGGGAGAATCGGAAGATGAATACCACATGGAGCCGGTGCTTGTTCGCAAGAAGAGCCTCTACGGCTATTCAGCCGAAAAGATTCAATATCCGGTCGATTGGCAGGGAAACCCTATCTGGCAGGACAGCGAATACGTGGTTGCAGCCGTTATAAAGATTCACTTCAGGCCGGGGACCTTGAAACGCGGAGATCGTTCGACCAGAATCATCAGGGATTTATCGCAGAGCCTCGGCTCCGAACTGCTCTCTTTATGGTTCAGAGAAAAACTCTACCCAGGCCAGCAAGCACTTTGCTCGCCAGCGTCTCCAAAGCTGCGAAATCCTGGCCCATGAACTCAGGAACACATTGGTCAAACTGGGGTTTGTGTTCTCGGCGATAAACGCACAAATCGGCATTCTTCGGGCGAAATGGGAAGAACTGCTCCAAAAGTACTCGCCGGAACTTGAGTGGAAAGGACCTCTTCTCGACGAGCTGTGCGGCGCATTAAGCCCGAAAAAGTCTCGGAGTTGCGTTCCTCCGGAGACCTGTTTGTCGTTGGTCAAAGGCTGCTCGTTGAACAAAAAGAACTTGGGCAAGCTTTATCTTTCCCCGCACCAGGAACTTGAGTGGGTCAAAAACAAGATTCGACCCCAAGTGGGAAAAACTCCTTTGCGGGACCAGCCTTTTGAATCAGTCAGAAATCAAGTCTTTGTTGGACCGCCTTGTAAATGCATTGCCTACAGGCATGAATTACGACTTTTCAAAGAACATTGACGGCTTGCCATCCGAGCTTCTGGGGCAGTGGTCCAAACTTGCGTATGTGCAGATAACATCGGGTAATCTGTTTCAGTTGGATGAAGTAATCGAGTTGGTTGAAGATCCGATCCTGCCGGTTTGTCACAAAGAACAGATGCTGAGGGTGCTCAAATCTTTGAGGGCCATTGTCCATACGATACCGGAAGTCGAGGAAAAAGCAGCCAGAATACTCCAGTCGCTGAGGTTCGGGACGTGGGCCGAAGATCAATACGGGTTCGGACCCGACTTTCTGGGTTTGGAGTCCCGATGGAGAATTTGGAATGGGTTTGGCCGACTGAACGCTTGATTTCCAAGTTTTGATTGTCTTCCGCCCTTTTCTTGTTAATTATGCCGAAAAGCATATATAATGCCATCTATTCAGACCATTGTGATCCCTCACCGGTGGAGCAGGCGGGAAGGCTTGCGGAGGTGAATGCGAGATGGCCCACGGAACAGACAAGGATACTCTTCCCTGTGGTTTTCAGCCTTCCGATTTTCATGTAGGGATGATGTATAAGCGTTTTTTCGATGCGGCGGGCGACATGCGTTTCATATCGAGCGGGCGCGGCAAACTGCTCGATGTGAATCAGGCGGGGGTGGAGCTGTTCGGCTATTGCAGCAAAGAGGAATTGCTCGGATTGGACAATGTCGAGCCTGCTTTTCTCCAATCCCGAAGATGGACGTCAGTTTCAACAGCGGCTCGAAGCGGACGGATTTCTCAAAGAATATGAAGTGGAGTTGAAGAAAAAGGATGGGACCGTTTTCAGCGCGTCCATTACGGCAACTCTGTGGTTCGAGGAGGACGGTTCCATATCGTGGGAGGGGGCGCTCAGGGACATAACGGGCTTAAAGGAACTCCAGGAGGCGTATCATGGAAGCCGAAAGACAGAACCGGGAGCTTTCGGAATCCGAGCGGCGCATCCGGGAACTCAACCAGCATATACTGAACATGCTGATGATTATGTCTCACGATATCCGGGGACCTCTTGTCTCCATTGCCGCTACTCTCAAGCTGCTCATGCGCGGTTCCTTCGGACGAATGGACGAATCGCGTATGGAACACGGTTGCGGATTTGATGGCGCGGGTTCGGCAACCTGATCGGCATAGCGGAGGACTGTCTCGGGAGCGCTCATTCTCTTGAGGGTGCGCTTCTCAAAAAAAGGGAATTCATAGATCTGCGGCAGGATATCATAGATGCGGTGCTCGATGAGGTGTCAAATGAAATTGACGAACGGCACATAGTGATCGACAACCGGCTCGGAGCGATTCCAGCCGGAACTATTCCAATCGGCGTCGATATGATGTGGCTGAAAGCCGTGTTCAGAAACCTTTTCAAAAACGCCATAAAATACGGTGGTAAAGGCTGCAGGATCGCTTTCGGGTTTGAAGATCACGGCTCTTTTTATCGCTTGAACGTTTACAATAGCGGCAATCCGATTCCGGAGGAATACAGGGACAGGCTTTTTACCAAGTTCACCCAGATAGACGGCGGGGCCGAGAAAAAGGATGGGTTCGGCATGGGCCTGTATCTGATACGGGAAATCATCCGAAAGCACGAGGGCGACATGTGGTACGAACCAAGACAGGACGGTTCGGATTTTATTTTTATCCTGCCTAAACAACCGGTCTGATCTATTCATTCTGTAAGCTGGATCTCAAGAATCAGATAAACTGTCTGCGAGGTTTGAAAGATGATTTCGGCTGCCGAAATCAAAAGGGCGGCCGGCGTCCTTAAGGGCCGCGTAATCCGAACCCCTCTCGTATACTCTCCCACGTTCAGCAGGCTGGCCGGGTTCGAAGTCTATCTGAAATTGGAGAATCTGCAGGCAACCGGGTCGTTCAAGATTCGTGGCGCAACGTACAAGATCCTGACTGAGCTTGACCGGATCGGGAAGGAAGGGGTCGTTGCGGCATCGGCCGGCAATCATGCTCAGGGTGTCGCTCTGGCTGCGAGCCGGGCCGGGCTGCCCTCCACCATCGTAATGCCTGAATGGGCTTCGATTTCAAAGCAGGAGGCAACACGCGGCTACGGCGGGAAAGTCATCCTTGAGGGACAGAGCCTGGCAGATTCGATAAAAAGAGCGCTGGAACTGGCAAAAGAAGGCAAAACCTTTATCCATCCATTCGACGATCCGTCGATAATAGCGGGACAGGGGAGCATTGGCCTGGAAATAATGGAAGATTTGCCGGATGCGGACCTGATCGCCGTGCCGGTCGGCGGTGGAGGGTTGGTGTCCGGGATTTCAGTGGCCGCCAGGGCCATCAGGCCGGGAATTCGGATCATCGGGGTTCAGGCGCGAGACGTGTCCTTCAGCCCTCAAGGCGCTTGAAACCGGCGAAAGAATGACTGTCGAAGCGCTCCGCTCGATTGCCGACGGAATAACGGTCAAGCAGATCGGAGCGCATTCCTTTCGATATAATGCGCAAAGAGGTCGATCAGATCGTGCTGGCGAGTGAAGACCGGATCGCCGAAGCCGTGATTATGCTCCTGGAACGAAAAAAGATACTTGCCGAAGGGGCAGGGGCAGTTTGTGCGGCCGCTCTGCTGAGCGGGGCGATCAAAGGCCCCTCCGGAAGCAAAGGCTGTACTGGTTATCAGTGGGGGCAATATCGATATTTCTCTGCTGGACAGGGTCATTCGCAAGGGCCTGTCGCGGAACGGACGCATAATGCGGTTCAGTGTCCGCCTGGATGACGTGCCCGGCGCGCTGGCAAAGCTGCTGGGCATAATCGCCGGCGCGAAGGCCAACGTTCTTCAGATCTATCACAACCGGGGCGGGGCCGACATGTCCATTCATCAGAGCCTGGTGGAACTTGAAATCGAGACGCGCAATTTCGAGCATATCGGGGAAATAGAGGCCGCTCTGGAGCAAGCCGGATATCATATGGAAGGGTCAAGGGTAGATGGGTGAAGTAAAACCGGGATTTCAAAATGATCGATTTTGAATGGCAAATCAGGCGGAGCGCCAGGAGAAAAACCCTCTCGCTTTGTGTTTATCCTGACAACAGGGTGATCGTGGCTGCGCCGGAACGCCTCTCGAGCAAGGAAATAGCCGGATTCGTGGAAAAAAAATCCGACTGGGTCCGCAACAGATTGGATTTGAACAGGCAGAGGCAGGAAAAGTTACCCTTACGGGAATTCAATTCGGGCGAAAAGCTGCTCTACCTGGGTGCGGAGCATACATTGGAAGTCCATGAACGCCGCAGCGTCGGGGTATGCTGTGAACGAGGAAAGATAATCGTCTCCATACGCCCGGAAATCCCCGCAGAGGCCCGCGCCCACTTTGTCAGACGATATCTTGTCGACTGGTATGCAAATATGGCGCTGAAAAAAATCATAGAGCGCGTCACGCATTACATGAGAATAATCGGCGTAACGCCTCGCGCGGTGAGGATCAAGGCGCTCAAGTCACGCTGGGGCAGTTGCTCCACCAAAGGAGGCATAAATTTCGCGTGGAATATTATCCTGGCGCCCGAGCCGGTGCTGGACTACCTGGTAGTACACGAGTTGTGCCATCTCGTCCATCATGACCATTCTGCGGAATACTGGAAGCTCGTGGAGAAATTTCTTCCCGAACACCTGGCCAGAAGGAAATGGTTGAGGGAATACGCGCATTGCTTGTCTTTCTAGCCAAGTTTCATGACGAATCGTAGATCATCCGGCTGCCTTATGAGTTCAAGGGCAGGCAGGCCGAGTGGCCTCAGTGAGTTTGGCGGCCTCGTTCACCCATCCCCCTCCCATGGCCTGGTAGATGCCGACGAGCGAAGCCAGGACCGAGCCGTGGATCTGTGCGTAGTTGAGCTCGGCGGGAAAGAGCTGCGCTTCGGCGTAGAGTACCGTGAGATACTGCGTGTAGCCGCCGTCGTACAGCATACGGGCCAGGCGGGCGTATTCCCTCAGCGCCTTGACGAGCCGCTCCTGAGCCTGAAGCTGGTCGACCAATTCCGCGTGGGACGAGAGCGCATTTTCCACGTCGCTGAAGGCGCTTTGAATGGCATTCTCGTAGGACAGAAGCGCCGCCTTCTGTGTGGCTTCGGCCTGCTTTACCTGGCCGGCGATCGCTCCTGCGGTGAAAATCGGCCCGGTAAAAGAGCCGGCATAACTCCACATCCGCGCAGGGCCCGTTGAAGAGGTTGGACAGGTCGGAACTGGCCGTGCCGAAGGCGCCGGTAAGCGAGATGGTCGGGAAATAGAGCGCCTTGGCCGCGCCGATCTGGGCGTTTGCGGCAATCAGGTTCTGCTCGGCCTGGGCGAGGTCGGGCCTGCGCTCGAGCAACTGCGACGGCAGGCCGGATGGAACGGCGGGGAGCGCAAGCTGGGAGAGCGACTTGCCGCGCTCGATCGGGCCGGGGTTGCGGCCGAGCAGGATGCACATGGCATTTTCGGTCTGCACGATCTGGGACTTGATCGGCGGGATCGCCGCCGCGGCGGTTTCGTACTGAGACTCGCGCCTGCTCGACGGTCATCGTGGAGACCTGGCCGTGTTTGAACTTCAGCTCGAACTGCTTGACCGTCTCCCCGTAGGCAGCGAGCGTACGCTCGGCGATCTCGAGCTGATCGTCGAGGGTGCGGAGCTGGATGTAGCTGCTCGCCACCGACGCGACCAGGGAAAGGATAACGCCGCGGCGGGCTTCCTCGGTGGCGAACAGGTTCGCCTGCGCGGCCTCGGTGAGCCGCCGGATGCGGCCCCACAGATCGATCTCCCAGTTGGCGCCTGCGAGCAGTTGGAAAGACGACTGCGGGTTCGGGACGCTGGGCGGCAGCGGGGTCGCGATCGCGCTGGCTCAGTCGCTCGCGCGTTGCGCTCCCGCTGTAGCTGACCTGTGGAAACAGCGGCGCGCGGGTCTGCATGAGCACGCCCGACGGCCTGTTCGATGTTGGCGGCGGCGATCTTGACGTTCCTGTTGTTCGCCAGCGCCTCGGCGATCAGCGAGTCGAGCACCGGGTCATCGAACTGCTTCCACCAATCGGTGTTGGCGGTATCGCGTGCATCCTTTTCTTCAAACCGGAAGGACTGCGGAGTATCCACAATGGGGCGGCGATAATCGGGACCGACCATGCAGCCTGCCAGCAAAACGGCGATTGCAAAGACAAGCAACCGGCGCATATCACTCTCCCTCCAGGTTCTGATGCGGCGCAGCGGCCGGCGGACCTTCCGCCGCCTGCCGCAGACTCTTTCTTTGCCCCGGAGCGCTCACTCAGTCTGTCGAAGATGTAGAAGAAGAGCGGCACATAGAGCATGGCCAGGGTGGCTTCGCCGATCATGCCTCCCATGATGCCCGTGCCGATCGAGTGACGGGCGTTGGCGCCCGCGCCCGTGGCGATGGCAAGCGGCAGGACGCCGAAGATGAACGCGAGCGAGGTCATGATGATCGGCCTCAGCCGTTCCTCGCCGGCCTGGATCGTAGCGTCCATGATCGAGAGCCCCTGCTTGCGCAGGTCGACCGCGAAGGTGACCCTCAGGACCGCGTTCTTTGCCCCGAGGCCGATGAGCACCAGCAGGCCGATCTGGAAGTAGACATCGTTTTCGAGACCGCGCATCGCGTTAAAGGCCAGGGCGCCGAGAATGCCGAAGGGCACGGCCGTCATGACGGAGCCGGGCAGGGTCCACGACTCGAACTGGGCGGCCAGGACCAGGAACACTATTATGAGGCCGAATACGAAGGCCGATGCGGAGGTCCCCCCGGATTTTTTTTCCTCGAAGGCCATGCCCGACCAGGCATAGCCATAGCCGCTGGGCAGCACTTCGTTCGCGACCTCTTCCATCGCCTTGAGCGCGTCGCCCGAGCTGTATCCCGGTGCGGCGTTGCCGGTAATCTGGGCCGCCGGGAAAGCCGTTGAAATGCGGTACGAGGTCCGGGTCTGTGACGTAATCGGTCGTAACCATGGCCGACAGCGGAACCATCTTGCCGTTGTTGGATCTTGTGTACAACCGGGTGATGTCGCCGGGGTCCCGGCGGTATGGAGCGTCGGACTGAAGGACGACATTCCAGACGCGGCTGTACTGGTTGAACTGGCTGACCTGGATCGAGCCGAACTGGGCCTGAAGGGCGCTGTACACATCCTCTACCGGGACCCCGAGGAGCACGGCCTTGGAGCGGTCGACTTCGGCCCGCAACTGTTGCGAGGAAGCGCGAAAAGTGGTGTTCAGATCGGAAAGCTGGGGTCGCGTGCGGGCCTTGGCGAGAAACTGCTGGGTAATCTCGTATAGACGCGCCGGATCCCCGGCGAGCCTTGTCCTGGACCCAGAACTCGAAGCCACCCGTCGTTCCGATCCCGGGGATCGCCGGGGGTGCGATCGGGATGATCAGCCCGGTCTTGATGTTCCGGGCTGCGGCGGCGACCTCCATCAGCACGGCTTCGGCAGTTTTCCTTGCGGGCGCGCTCGCTCGAGGAGTAGCGGTCCTTGAAATCTTTGAGCGTCACGAAAAAGGTCGACACGTTGGACTTGTACTGGCCGTCGATCAGGCTGTAGCCGTTGACGATCGTCCGGTTGGCCACCGCCGGATTACTCGCGAACAACTCGTCCACAAGGCTCGAAGTCTGAGAAGTGCGGTTCAGGCTGGCGGCGTCGGGCATGATGATCTGGGCCATCACGTAGCCCTGGTCCTCGTTGGGTACGAAGCTCGTCGGAGTCGTGCGGAACAGGTGCACGAGCCCCCAGATCATAAAGGCCAGGAGCACGAACGCCACGCTCATCCGCTTTATCATGAACACCACCGCATCGCCGAAAGCCAGGGTAAAGCGGTCGAACAGGCGGTTGAACCAGGCGAAAGGGCCTTTCTGGGGCGGCTTGGAGTGCTTGAGCATGATCCCGCACATCGCCGGGGTGAGCGTGAGCGCGACAAACCCGGATAGAGCCACGGAGATGACGATGGTGATGGCGAACTGCTTGTAGAGCTGCCCGGTGGTGCCGGGAAGGAATGCAGCCGGGATGAAAACCGACGCCATGACCAGCACGACGGCGATGAGCGATGTGCCGATCTCCTCCATGGCCTTTATGGTGGCCTCCTTGGGAGGGAGGCCGGACTTGACCATGTTGCGCTCCACGTTCTCCACGACCACGATGGCATCGTCCACCACCATGCCGATGGCGAGCACAATGCCGAACAGCGTCAGCAGGTTGATGGAGAACCCCAGCGCGAGCATGCCCGCAGAAGGTGCCGATCAGGGAAACGAAGATCGCGACCGTACAGATAATCGTTGAGCGGAAACTCTGCAAAAAGAGATAGACGACCAGCACCACCAGCAGTATCGCTTCGAACAGGGTGTGGATCACCTCCTCGATGGAGAGCCGCACGAAATCGGTGGTGTCCAGGGCGATCAGGTACTCGATGCCGTCGGGCATGGTTCGCTTCAAGTCCTCCATGGTCTTGCGGACACCCTTGGAGACATCGAGTCCGTTGGCGCCGGGCTGCTGGTAGACGATGATCGGGGTTGCCGGCGCCCCGTTCAGCCTGTTGTCGTCGATGTACTGCCTGCGGCCGACTTCGGCCCGGGCAACGTCTTTGACGCGGACAATGGCGCTGCCGTCCTGGCTCGCGCGGAGGATGATGTCCTCGTATTGCGAGGGTTTGACAAACGGGGGCTGGGTCACGACCGGGTACGTCAATTGCACCTGCTCGTCACTCGGCTGCTGCCCTACCTGGCCGGCCCCCCACAGGGCGTTCTGCTTGGAGACCGCATTTTGGATGTCGGTCGTCGTTATCCCGAGGGAGGCCATCCGGTCCGGGTTCATCCAGATGCGCATCGCCTGGTCCGGCACGCCGAAAATCTGTGCCTGGCCTGCGCCGTTCACGCGCTTGATCGCATCCAGAATGTAGACGTTGGTATAGTTGGTCACGTACTCCGGGCTGTACCGGCCGTCCTTGTTGTAGATTGCAATGATCATCAAAGGGCTGGCCGATTTTTTCTGCACCGAAACGCCGTACTGCGTCACCGCTGCGGGGAGTTGCGGCATGGCGAGATTCACCCGGTTCTGCACCTGCACCTGGGCGATGTCGGGGTCGGTATTCAGGGTGAAGAAGACCGTCAGGGTCATCTGGCCGGTGCTCGAACTCGTCGATGTCATGTAGAGCATGTTGTCCACGCCGTTGATCTGCGCCTCTATGGGCGCCGCTACCGAGTCGCCGACCGTCTTCGAGTCGGCGCCTGGATAGGTGGTCGTAACCTGGACCTGTACCGGCGTGATCGTCGGGTATTGCGCCACAGGCAGGGCTTTCATCGCCACCAGTCCGGCGATCACGATGATGAGCGAGATGACCGTCGCGAAGATCGGCCGCTCGATGAAGAACCTGGAGAACATGAGTTGGCGCCTCCTGTGTCTATTTGCCGCTTTTTGCCGAATCGGTGCCGGCGGCGCCGGCCTCCGGCGCCTCGCGTCTTCTCCATCGGAGGTCCGGCTTTTACCAGAGCGCCGGGACGAAGCGTGAGAGCTCCATCGACCACCACCTGATCACCTGCGCGCAAGCCCTCGTAGATAAACCAGTCGTTTTCGTATGCGTCGCCCAACGTTACGGGCCGCGGCTCGGCCTTATTGTCCTTGTCCACCACCCACACGAAATGACCCTTGGCTGACTGCTGGACCGCGCGTTGCGGGACAAGGACCGCATTCGGCCGAACCGCGCCTTTCAGGCGGACGCGCACATACTCGTTCGGGACGCAGCCAGCCATCGGGATTATCAACGGTAACACGGATAAGAAACGTTCCCGTCTGCGGGTTGAACATGGGGTTTAGGAAAGTCACCTGCCCATAGTGCGGAAAGATCGAGCCGTCTGCGAGAACGACCTCGGCAGTGTAACTTCTCGCCCTGGGGTTCGCGCAGCAGCCCCTTGGCCATCTCATCATGGTACCTCAACCTGTCATTCTCGGAGAGGCTGAAGTTGACATAGCTCGGCGAGAGCACGGCGACGGTGGTGAGTTGGCTGTTCATCCTGATTGAGGTACGTGCCTTCCGCCTGCTGTGCATAACTGGTAATGCCGTCAACAGGCGATTTGATCACCGTGTAAGAGAGATTGAGCTCCGCCTGCTCGACTACCGCCTTGGCCTGAGCAACCGCGGCTGCGGCAGACTGGAACTGGCCGGTCGCGTCGTCCAGCTCCTTTTGGGAGAGCGCGTTGGCGGCGGCAAGGGGTTTGACTCGAGCCAGGTTCTTGCGCGCCACCTCAAGGGCTGCTTCCTGCTGTGCAAGCGCCGCCTTGGCCTGGTCGAGCTGCGCCTTGAACGGTTTCTGGTCCATCAGGAAAAGCGTCTGCCCCTCCTTTACGATTTCACCCTCGGTGTAGACACGCTTGTCAAGGAACCCGTTGACACGCGCCTGGATGTTCACCTGCCGGGAACTCTGCACCTGAGCGACGTACTCGAAGGTGACCGGCATGTCCCTTGGTGTAACCGTGAGCACGGTGACCTCCACCGGACGTTGTTCCCCGGAGGAAGCGGAGTCCTGTTTCTTACAGCCCGAAACGGCAAACACCATAAAACACGCAAGCGAGGCGAAAAAAAGCCGTCGCCAAAAGCAGCGCCGATGCCGTGCCGGCACATGCCCGAAAAAGAGCGCGTATCGCAAAGTCATTCTCCTCTCCTTCCGATGGAGCGATTTATCGATCTCATTATTTATTTTAAGATGAGCAATCGCGGCAATATCTGTGGCCAAATTCGCTCCATTAAGCTATTATAGAAAGATTATGGCGTCGCCCCCTGTTAGTAGACTATCGGACGATTGCGATAAAATTTCAGGCCGAAACGGTGCTGTCAAGTATTTTGTTCCCAGAGGTAATTGCATGTCTTATTTGCAGCAGATCGATCCTGAAATAGCTGAGGTCATTGAGGAAGAGGAAAAACGCCAGAGGGGGCGCCTGGAGCTCATCGCATCGGAAAATTTTGTCAGCAGGGCGGTACGGGAAGCTCAGGGGTCCGTTCTGACAAACAAATACGCTGAAGGCTACCCCGGCAAAAGGTATTATGGCGGATGTGAATATGTTGATGTTGCGGAAAAGCTGGCGCAGGACCGTGCAAAAAAGCTGTTTCACGCCGATTATGTAAACGTTCAGCCTCATTCAGGCTCTCAGGCGAATATGGCCGTGCTCTTCGCTGTGCTCCAACCGGGCGATACTATACTGGGAATGGATTTACGCCAGGGGGGGCATCTCACTCACGGAAGTCCGGTGAGTTTTTCCGGACGGCTTTTCCGGGTCGTTTCCTATGGAGTGAGGCATGACACCGAGGAGATCGACTACGACCAGGTTGAGCGAATAGCCAGGGAGGAACGGCCCAAGCTCATAATAGCCGGGGCCAGCGCATACCCCAGAATTATCGATTTCGAGCGTTTTCGTCAGATTGCAAAGCGCATCAGCGCCTACCTGATGGTGGATATGGCCCACATCGCCGGTCTGGTCGGCGCGGGTCTTCATCCGAATCCCGTACCGTGCGCCGATTTCGTAACTTCCACTACCCATAAGACCTTGAGAGGACCGCGCGGTGGTTTGATTCTGTCTCACGCCTCATACAGCAAGATGCTCGACAGCCAGATTTTCCCGGGAATTCAGGGCGGGCCGCTCATGCACGTAATAGCCGCCAAGGCCGTGGCGTTTCAGGAGGCCCTTCAGCCTGAGTTCAGGCAATATCAGGAGCGGGTCCTTGCGAACAGCAGGCGGCTTGCCGAGGTGTTATCCAGCCATGGCTATCGGCTTGTCTCCGGGGGGACGGACAATCATCTGATGCTGGTGGACCTGAGTCCCGAGAGGGTTAACCGGAAAGGTCGCCGAGGAGACCCTGGACAAGGCCGGAATTACGGTGAACAAGAACTCCATACCTTTCGACACCCGGAAACCGAACGTGACCAGCGGAATCAGGGTGGGCACGCCGGCAGTGACGACCCGCGGAATGGGGCCGGAGCACATGGAGACAATCGGGGGTCTCATGCACCGCGCCCTGCGAATCGGTGGGCAACGACGCAATGCTGAAATCACTGGCCGGTGAGGTCGCTGAATTTTGTTCCGGTTTTTCTCTGCACGCATGAAGTTTAAAGCGACTCGCAAAGGGCGGGAATTTTTGAGAAGCTTGTATGGGGCTGGCGCTATGCCGCCCCAGTTTGATTTCGATACGGAAAGCAGCCTCCTGGAGAATATGGTTCAAACCGATCCTGATGTGCAGTTTATGAAAAAGGCCTTGCGCCTGGCCGGCGCTCGGGCGCCGGTATGACCAGTCCCAATCCTCTGGTTGGGGCCGTTGTAGTAAAAGACGGCGCCGTTGTTGGCATGGGCTATCATCAGGCGCTCGGTGGGCCGCATGCGGAAGTGAATGCGATAGCGGACGCGGGCGCCGCCGCCCCGGGCGGGACCCTCTATGTTAACACTTGAGCCGTGCAATCATCACGGTCTGACCCCTCCGTGTACGAAAGCTGTTGTTGATGCCGGGATTGCACGGGTTGTGTTCGGAATGCTCGATCCGAACCCCGATGTTGCAGGCGGGGGCGCCGAACACTTAAGGCGGGCGGGAATCGAGGTCAAAGGAGGCATTCTCGAGCGGGAATGCAGAGCACTCAATCAAGCCTTCATAAAATACGTAACTACCGGGCTTCCATATGTTATGCTGAAAGCCGCTGCGACGCTGGACGGCTTCATCGCAACTTCGGCCGGTGAGTCGAAGTGGATTACCAGCGAGCTGTCCCGGCGGTTTGCGCACCGGCTTCGGTCCCATGCGGACGCCGTCCTGGTCGGCATTGGAACTGTCATTGCCGATGACCCTCTTTTGACCGTGCGTTTGCGCGGGAAAAAAAATCGCCGTCAACCGGTTCGGATTATTCTTGACAGCGAGCTTAAAATCCCGCTGGATTCCCAGTTGGTCCGAACCGCGTCCACTGGCCCGGTTTGGGTTGTTTGCCGCCAGGACGCCTCGGCCTACAGAGAGCGAACTCTTGGTAGCGCCGGGTCGCAGGTGATAAGGGTCCCATCGGGAGATTCCGGTGTGGACTTGCCTTGTCTGCTCGAAGAACTGGGCCGAAGGCGTATTTCCAGCATTCTGGTAGAAGGCGGCGGGCGTGTTTTGGGGTCTTTCCTTCAAAACGGGTTTGCGGACGAGTTCTATTTTTTCTATGCCCCCAAAATCCTTGCCGATCCAGGCGGGGTCATGCATGTTGAGCGGGCGGCCGAGGCTAAAGATAGCTGATTGCGTTCGGGCCTATGGGATCAGTACGAGAAAGCTGGGAGAGGACCTGCTTGTTCGCGGCAGATTTCGCGAGCAGCTCTATTGAGGCTGAAGAATCATGTTTACCGGTCTTATAGAAGGAACTGGGACTTTGCAGCGAACGGAGCGTCACGGACCGGACGCGCGGATGGTGATTCGCCCCGATTTCCGGATGGAGAACTTGCCGTTTCGGGTGAGAGTATAGCCGTTGACGGGGCCTGTCTCACCGTGATTGATTTCCAACAGGACGCTTTCACGGCGGACGTTTCCGCCGAGACGCTGAGCCGCACGACTCTTGGCCGCAAAGCCCCCGGGAGCAGGCTCAATCTTGAGAGGGCGCTTCGGTTTGGCGAGCCGTCTCGGCGGCCATCTGGTCACCGGACACATCGACGGGATTGCGGTCCTTAAAGAGCGCAAGTCCGAAGGCCGCTCGCTGCGGCTCTTTTTTGAGGCCTCCCGGGAAATTATGAGATACGTTATCGAGAAAGGCTCCATCGCTGTAAATGGAATAAGTTTGACGGTCAACGGGGTTTCGAGTGCCGGTTTCGATGTGAACATCGTTCCCCATACCGCTTCGCTGACCACGCTGAGCGGCCTTCAGACCGGCGGCGAGGTGAATATAGAAACAGACCTGATCGGAAAATACGTGGAAAAGCTGGTTCGTTCGTGGGAAAGCACATTGGAGAAAGAGGGCGGTAAAAAGAATATCGATCTTGATTTTTTGAAACAACACGGGTTTGCGTGAAGGCCAGGTGACTCGACCGCCAACTTGAAGAGATTATTCGAAATATGTTATACACAGTCTATTACGAGATTTGTCAAGATCTATCTGAGAAGGAGAACACACGAATGCCTTTGGCAACAATCCCCGAGGCGCTTGAGGATATAAGGCAGGGCAAGCCCATCATTTTGGTGGATGACGAAGATCGCGAAAATGAGGGAGATCTGTGCATCGCCGCAGAGAAAGCGACACCGGAAGCCATCAACTTCATGGCTAAATACGGGCGCGGCCTGATCTGCCTTTCGCTTGCGCCTGAATTGGTGGATCGGCTCGATCTGCCGATGATGGTTACCAAGAACAAATCGCCTTTTCAAACCGCGTTCACCATATCCATCGAGGCGCGAAAAGGGGTGACGACGGGCATCAGCGCTGCGGACAGGGCACATACAATCCTCACCGCCATCGCCGACGATGTGATGCCCGAAGACCTGGTCAGCCCCGGCCACGTTTTCCCGCTTCGCGCCAAGAAAGGCGGGGTCCTGGTCAGAACCGGACAGACCGAAGGATCGGTCGATCTTGCCAGGATCGCCGGGATGAAGCCGGCCGGGGTCATCTGCGAGGTGATGAACGACGACGGGACGATGTCACGGATGCCCGACCTGGAGATATTCGCAGATGAACATGGACTGAAGATCGTAACCATCGCCAGCCTGATCCAGTACAGAATGCAGACCGAACTGTTCGTCCACAGGGCGGCTACGGCCAAGCTGCCGAGCTCGTTCGGAGGGGAATTCAATATCATAGCCTACACCAACGATATAGACGAATATTGTCATCTGGCGCTGGTGAAAGGCGAGATCGACCCTGATGACGAAGTACTTGTGCGCGTCCATTCGGAATGCCTCACGGGCGACGTCTTCGGCTCTCTGCGGTGCGACTGCGGCGCGACAGCTTCGGGCGGCTTTGACTCAGATCGGGCGCGTTGGAAAGGGGGTGCTCCTCTACATGCGCAATCATGAGGGGCGCGGAATAGGCATCGTAAACAAGATTAAAGCCTACGCCCTTCAGGAAAAAGGCTACGATACGGTCGAAGCAAACGAGGCCCTTGGATTTCGAGGCCGATCTGCGCGATTATGGAATAGGGGCGCAGATGCTGGTTGATCTCGGCATCAAAAAGATGAAGCTCATGACAAACAACCCGACCAAGATCGTGGGGCTTCAGGGTTACGGCATCACGGTAACCGAAAGAGTGCCGCTCGAGATTTCGCCAAACGAGTGTAATCGCGAGTACTTGAGCACCAAGTGCTTCAAAATGGGTCATATTTTGAGCTGCATATCCGCGGAGGGGGAAGCTTCATGAGAGTTTTCGAAGGAAAACTGCTGGCCGAGGGTCTCAGGTTTGGAATCATCGTCAGCCGATTCAATGATTTTATCGGAGAAAGGCTCCTGGGAGGCGCGCTCGATGCCCTCAAAAGGAACGGGGCTGACGAGCAAAATGTCGATATCTTCAAGGTCCCCGGAGCATTCGAAATACCTTTGATTGCAAAAAAAGCGGCGGAAAGCGGCAAATATGACGCCGTGATCTGCCTTGGCGCTGTAATCAGGGGAGGGACGCCTCATTTTGATTACGTGGCGGCCGAGGTCTCCAAGGGGATCGCCAATGTGGCCATTGAAGCCGGTGTTCCGATCAGCTTCGGGGTGCTCACCACCGATACGCTGGAGCAGGCGATCGAGCGGGCCGGGGCAAAGTCGGGCAACAAGGGCTGGGACGCCGCATTTGCCGCCATAGAGATGGCCAATCTTATAAAGCAGATGTCGGCTTGATCTCTGTTGCTCATTGCGCCGCAAACACCAGCATTGAATGATTTTACCGAACCGGATTTTCCGATTGGACTTTTTGAATTGAGTTTTCCAATGGGCCAGCGGCGCAAATCAAGAGAGATCGCATTGCAGATGCTCTATCAGATGGAGATGACCGGACAGCCTCCGCACGTGGTCATCGATTTGTACTACGAACTGGCATCGGGCGATGATGATAAAAATCCCGATCTTGCCAAAGCTGTTCGCCCGTTTGCCGAGCAGCTCCTAAACGGCGTTTATGCTCACCGCGACGAACTGGACGAGATGATCGTCGCGGCCTCGGAAAACTGGCGCCTCGAAAGAATGTCGATAATCGACAGGAATGTGCTTCGGATTGCCCTCTACGAGATGCTTTACCGTGCCTGAAATCCCGCCAAAAGTGTCCATAAACGAAGCCATCGATCTGGGGAAAACATTCGGCAGTCCCGATTCGGGGGCATTTATCAATGGAATACTCGACCACCTTCTGCCGGAAGTAAACCGGATTCGCGAAGGGTAGGCAGCGTCAGAAGCGGTAATTTCAAGTGATCGCATAGGGGAAAAGTTCCTCGTCCTGTTATCAATATGCTTTCAAAAATGTGTCATTTCGCTATTTGTTGCGATGCGGGATAATTTGACCTGCAGAAGAAAGATCGTGGGAGGTGAATTTGGGCTACGCCGTTGCACTGGGCGGGAAAGGCGGAACCGGCAAGACTACCATAGCGGGTCTTCTCATTCGATACATGCTCAATCATGGGATGAAGCCGCTTCTTGCCATAGATGCCGATTCCAATTCGAATTTGAACGACGTTCTGGGGGTGCCGCTGGAGGAAACACTGTCGGAGGCGCGCGAAGAAATGAAGACGAGCGTTCCGGTGGGCATGACCAAAGATATATTCATGGAGATGAAGGTCGAACAGGCCCTTGTCGAAGGCGGAGGGGTTCGATCTGATCGCCATGGGCCGTCCCGAAGGTCCGGGCTGTTATTGTGCGGCGAACAATCTTCTGAGCAGCCTTATCGATCGTCTTATCGGCAACTACCCGTTCATCGTTATTGACAACGAGGCTGGAATGGAGCATTTCAGCCGTCTTACACAGAAGGATATAGACCTTTTGATGCTGGTGTCCGACCCCAGCAGGAGAGGGCTTTCCGCTGCATGCCGCATAGCCGAACTGGTCAAGACTCTTCCAATGCGTGTCTCGCAGATCGTGCTTGTGATAAACCAGGTTCGGGAGGAACCGGCAAGCTGGCCGGAAGATGTACACCGTGTTTTTGGAAGAGGAAGGATCGTCTGTCTTCCCGCCGACCCGCTGATTTCAAAGTTCGATCTGGAGGGAAAACCGACTGTAATGCTTCCCGATGATGCACTGGTGGTAAGGGCAGCCGAAAGGCTGTTCGACAGGATTTTCAGTGAACTGGATAAATTGGGGTAATCTTTTTTGACTGCAAAAGAGGAGGAGAGGATGTTTGCTGTGCGCCGCGCGCTGTTGAGCGTTACGGACAAGACCGGGCTGGCCGAATTCGGCAAAGGGTTGCGGGAATTCGGCGTGCATTTGCTCTCGACCGGAGGCACTGCCAAGGCGCTTCGTGATGCCGGAATCGATATAACCGAGGTTTCCGATTACACGGGATTTCCCGAGATGCTCGACGGCAGAGTCAAAACGCTGCACCCCAAAATTCACGGCGGAATACTCGGAATCCGTGACAACCAGGCGCATGCCTCGACCATGGCAAAGCACGGAATAGAGCCGATCGACATGGTCGTAGTGAATCTCTACGCGTTCGCAAAGACGGTTGCGCGTCCGGGATGCACGCTGGAAGAGGCAATCGAAAATATCGATATCGGCGGGCCGACCCTTATCCGGGCCGCAGCGAAGAATAACAGGTTCGTGGCGGTGGTCACGGACCCTTCCGATTATCCTGAAGTTCTGAAGGAAATGCAGGCGCTCAAAGGCGGCATATCTAGAAAGACCAGCCTGCGGCTGGCCTGCAAGGCCTTTTGCACGACCAGCAGCTATGACGCCAATATCTGCGAATACCTCACGGGCGTAACAAGCGGGAAATAACCAGGCCACATAATTTGAAAGCTCTTTGATGAAAGTATTGGTGGTAGGTACGGGCGGCAGAGATCACGCCATTGCGTGGAAATTCACTCAAAGTCCGCGAGTCAGCCGGGTTTACGTCGCGCATGGAAATGCGGGGATAGCGGAAACCGCCGACTGCGTGAATCTGAAAACCATTGAAGAGATGGCCGATTTCGCCCAAAAGGAGAGAATCGACCTGACGTTCGTGGGTCCCGAGAAGCCGCTTTCGGCGGGCATTGCCGATCTGTTCGAATCTCGCGGGCTGCCGATCATCGGTCCGGACAAGAAGGCGAGCAGGTTGGAGTCCAGCAAGTGTGACGCCAAGGTGATGATGCGGGAACTTGGAATTCCGGTGCCGGAATTCGAAAACTTCTCCGATCCCGGCAAAGCCCGCGACTACATCCGAAGCGTCGGGTATCCGGTTGTGGTCAAGGCGGACGGTCTGGCCGCCGGCAAGGGCTCCCTGGTCTGCGAATCGGTTCAGGAGGCCGAAGAGGCCGTGCGCTCGATTATGGAAGAGCGCATATTCGGCGATGCCGGTGAGCGGGTTGATATAGAAAAACGGCTCTATGGCCGGGAGCTTTCCTTTTTTTGCTTCACCGACGGCTACACGATAGTACCGATGGTGGCAGCACAGGACTACAAGCGCGCAAGAGAAAACGACGAGGGGAAAAACACCGGGGGAATGGGCTCCTATTCGCCTCACCCCTGGCTGAATGATTCTCTTGTAGAAACCATCATGTCAAAGGTCGCCGAGCCGCTGATAAGGGGAGTGCGCGAAAAATACGGTATCCTGTACCGGGGGATCCTGTACCTTGGGCTGATGCTCGTAGAAAGCGAGGACGGAAGTTATTCCTTACGTACTTGAAATAAATATCCGCCTGGGGGATCCGGAAGCGCAGGTAATACTTCCCCGGCTTAGAACCGACCTGGTGGACATCAGCGAGGCGATTACAACGGGCAGACTCGACAGGATACAGCCGGAGTGGGACCCGGACTACCGGCTGTGCCTTATCGCCACGAGCGGCCTGACCAAGGGGAAAAAGGGCTGGTACAAGGGTTATCCGGACCGTTACAAAATCGGGGTGCCTATAGAGGGTGTGGATCAGATCGACAAAAGCTGCCTGGTTTTTCATTCCGGTACGGAAAAGAACGCTTCCGGCCAATTGGTTACGACCGGCGGAAGGGTGCTCTGCATAGTGAGTTCCGGAAGCACCCTTAAGGAAGCAAGGCAAACGGCCCTTTCAGAAATGGAAAAGGTCCGCTTCGAGGGAATTTACTATAGGAAGGACATCGGTCTCGAATAGGCGGGCCGGGATTCAGGCCCCGGATATCCCGGGGGCCGATCGGAGTTTCAATTGGGAATGGTAAAAGCTCTCGTGATGACAGGGTTCGGTCTCAATTGCGATCTTGAAACCTCGTATGCGTTGGAGGTCGCCGGGGCGGCAGGTGGAAAGAGTACACCTCAACAGCCTCATTTCCGGCGAGAAATCATTGACTTCCTACCGGATATTCGTGATAGGCGGAGGATTTTCCTGGGGCGACGACCACGGGGCAGGGGTAATTATGGCAATGCGCCTGAAACACCGGCTCCAGGACGAGATTTTGGCATTTGTGGACACCGGCGGCAATTGTGATCGGGATATGCAATGGCTTCCAGGTGCTGGTTAACCTTGGACTTCTGCCCGGATTCCAACCGGGGCGAAATGAAGCGGGAAGTCGCTCTCATCGCCAATGACTGCGGAGGTTTTCGCGACCAGTGGGTGAACCTGTCCGTCAATGCGGCCTCTCATTGCGTTCTTTCGCGCGATATCCGGAGTATCGAGCTTCCGATACGCCACGGTGAGGGCAAGTTTTTCGCCGAACCCGCGAGTCATTGAAAAGCTCATTGGCCGCCAGCAGGTATTCCTGCGTTACTGCAAAGCCTGACGGCAGCTCCGCTCTCGGAGAGTTTCCTTTCAATCCGAACGGTTCGGTCGAAGATATTGCCGGAATCTGCGACCTAACGGGCAGAGTCGCCGGGCTGATGCCTCATCCCGAGGCGTTCAACCATTTCACGAATCACCCCGACTGGACTTTTCTCAGAGAAAGATACAGGCGCGAGGGGAAACCGATTCCGGAAGAAGGGCGAGGGGATTAAGTTCTTTCGGAACGCCGTGCGGTATTTTAAATAACCGGACACCCTGCTGGATTAGGAGATCGGCGTTATGGCCACATTCCGCACGAAAACTGCGGCTCGCCGTGCTCATCTCGGGCGGCGGGACCAATCTGCAGGCGATGATAGACAGGTCCACGCCGGGACGCTCAACGCTGAAATCGTTGTGGTGCTGAGCGACAGGCCGGAGGCTTTCGGCCTGGAGAGGGCCGCAAGGGCCAATATCCCTGCATTCCATGTGGATTACAAAGCTTTTCCGAAACGCTCCCCCATGGAACTCGAGAAGGTCGAATTGCCGGTCGATCTCGCCGATCTGGACCGAAGGCAGAAAATACTGAAAAATCCGGACCCGATCGAGCGGCGAACGCGGCTCGCGAGGTTGGTCCTGGCCGAACATGAGCTGATCCGAATAATAGATTCTTACAGGCCCGATTATGTTTGCCTGGCGGGTTTCATGCGCCTGTTGACGCCTTATTTCATAAATCACTTCAATGCCGGCGGCCTGCGAATCCTCAACATCCACCCGGCGCTGCTTCCCTGCTTTCCCGGACAGCACGGCTATGAGGACACCTTCGAATACGGTTGCAGGTGGGGAGGCGTCACGGTCCATTTCGTCGATGAAGGCGAAGACACCGGGCCGATTATCGCCCAGGCCGTCTATCCGATCTGGCCCGATGACGATATCGATAAAATTCGCGAGCGCGGATTATCGCTCGAGTACGAAGTATATTCCCAGGTGATCAATTGGCTTGCACAGGGAGATGTGGCATTGAAAAGCGCGCCGGGGGCCGGACGCGCGTGGAGATAACGGACCCGAATTATGCCGGGATTGTGCGGTTGGGTGGCAAAGGATGCCGTGAATAAATCTTTTGGACAGTCATGCGCGCGATGATTTTAGCCGCCGGGCTTGGCACCCGGCTTCTGCCTCTTACAAACTGCCGTCCGAAGGCCCTTGCTCCGCTTCGCGGAGTCACGCTGCTCGAATTCTGGATTGAGAGGCTCTACCGCAGTGGGTTCGACGCCGTGTTTCTCAATGCCTATCACCTCAAAGACCGCCTTGCCGCAGCAGTCTCGGAAAGGCAGTGGCCGATACCGGTAACAGTGCTCAGGGAGCCGGTGCTCCTTGGAACGGGAGGCGGTATCAGGTCTGCGGCTGGAGCACTTTGCGAGACGAGCCTTTCGCGGTGATCAACGTCGATATCGTCAGCAATGTGGACCTGAACTCGCTGTATGAGCGTCACAAGCTCGCCGGCGCATGAAGTCAGCCTCCTGCTGCACGACTGGCCCGCAATTCAATAACGTCGCGGTAAGTGAGGATGGATCGGTGCTCGGATTCGGGCGCGAGGCGGAAGAGATTCGAAAAAGAGGGGGAACGGCGTTCGACTGATGGCTTTTACCGGGATTCATTTCATCAATCCTTCGGCCCTGGCCGGCGCCGCCGCCGGGAGTCCCGGGCGATATTCTCGACATCTATCGAAGGCTTATAGCGCGGGGCGCTCCACCCAGGGCCGTTACACAGCAGGGTCTTTTCTGGCGCGAAGTGGGGTCGGTCCGGAGCTACGGGAAAGTTACCAGGGAGCTTGCCCAACTCGAGCCCGGGGTGCCTTCCGCCCGTTAGAACCGGAGAGAATATTTCAATCGATCCGGAAGCGGTTGTACACCCGGACTGCAACCTCAAAGGATCGGTTGTGGCGGGCCGCGGGGTCCGAATTTGCGAAGGCGTCAGTCTTGAGAACGTTATCTTGTGGGACGATATTCGGATTGAAAAAGGCAGCTCTCTCAAAGACTGTATTGTGGCGGATGGGATGAGTATTTCAGGCAGCCATGCGGGAAAAGTATTTGCGCCGGGGTGACGTGAAATCGATCATCGATGATTTGCCCGGACTCGACGACCTGGTTGAAAAGGCTCGCACCATCTCAGGCGCCTTTGAAAAGATTCGGGTGTCTGCCCCTTTTCGGCGATGGGTCGGACAGGAGATTTTTCCGAATTGTCTGCGGATCTTCTTCGCTGGTCGGTCTGATTTCTCCTCGAGTAAGAAAAGACTCGACCGATGAGAACGACTCCTATCTTCTAATCGGCAACCACCTGCATTCGAAAGGATTGCCGGTACCGCGCATCCTCTATGCCGACGCCCTGCGAGGGAAGATTTCTCCTCGAAGATGCCGGTGACCTGCATTTGCAGGATTTCGTTCAGTTCTCGCCGGACAAACCTGCGAATCTATTTACAGTCATGTTATCGCGATGCTTGGAGCGCTCCACAGGAAAGCTCCGAAGGGTTTCGATCCGGGGTTTTGCTTCGATACGGCTTTATACGATCCTTCTTTTGTCTATGAGCGTGAGCTTGAGTATTTTCGAAAATCCTTTGTCAACGGCTGTCTGGGGTTTGAAATCGCTCCCGATGAACTCCGCCCTGATTTCGAGACGCTTGCGGAGGCTGCGGGAGTGCACAAGAGTTCGCTCGTTTTTCACCGGGACTTCCAGAGCCGCAATATCATGGTTTGCCGCGCAAGGCTCTGGCTGCTCGATTTTCAGGGTATGCGGTTCGGGCCTCCGGCCTATGATCTTGCTTCGCTGCTGATCGACCCTTATGTTAGGGTCCCTGAAGGATTGCAGGCTAAACTTGTTTCAATGTACTGGTCGTCCGCGGGGAAGTGCCTGGGCGTCTCAAAGGGAGATTTCATCAGGAAATTCGAGGCAGTCAGGCTCGCCAGAAATCTTCAAATGCTCGGCGCCTTTGGTTTTCTTGGCGTGAGCAAGGGACAAGAGGCAGTTTCTGGACTATATTCCGTTCGCCTTTGAGCAGTTGGCCCGGCATTTGCGCGAAATTCGGCCGGATGCAGTTCCCGCGTCTCGAAAAACTGGTTTCAGACTATCCGCAGGCACGGCCTGAATTACAGGAGATCAAACCGGCGAGGAAATCTGGTGACATGATCGATCTTATCTGTTATATGGCCTTCACCGCCATAACTCGCTGGACTCGATCCGGAGTCCCCGGGTCTTTATTTTTGCTGGAGGAGACAAAGATGGGTTCAAAAACTCAAAAGACCGAAATAATCAGGCACAGAAAGCACGCCCCCAATAAAGTCAACAGGAAAGCCGAGCAGAAGCAGGTTCGCGCGGAATTTGGACCTGTTAGTGAAACTGGAAAATGAAAACCGCAAATGATCGAGAAATGCAGGCGCTGCGCCTGTCATGAATCGGGCATACCATCCACCCGCCTTCAATGTCCCATCCACCCAAACAACTATGTTTCCAGTAGGAGCGCGCCTTGCGCGCGACCCCAAGCCGCGTTTCGAACCGATAAATCGGGGGCGGGGTCCGCATCGAGGTGCGCGGAGTTCATTTTCTACATGGCCTGAACAAAAGAGGAGAATTCAGGCGCTATGAACACATCGAGCAGGTGGGGCGGACTCATCTCAAAAGATGTGGTCAGGGTAGCGGCGATCGGCGATGTTCACTGCAAACGGGATTCAAAACCGGTCGCTCAGGCCGGTCTTCGATCAAATTGCAGGTGAGGCGGATATTCTGCTGGTTTGCGGCGATATCACCCATGTCGGCCTTCCCGAGGAGGCTTGCGTCTTCCTCGAACAGGCCGCGCCTGTGCTGAATAAAATTCCGGTTCTGGCGTGCTTGGCAACCATGATTTCGAATCCGGAAAGCAGGACGTGCTGTGGCAACAGCTTTCCGAGGCCGGTCTAATCATGATGGACGGGGATAACCTGGAGATTTACGGAGTTGGTTTTACCGGGAGTCAAGGGGTTCGGGGGCGGATTCGGCCGGCTGGCTGTCTACCCATGGGGCGAGCAGGTTATAAAGGACTTTGTGAAGGAAGTCCGGCATTGAGGCGAAAAAACTTGAAATCGGGCTTTCCAAACTGGACCGTGGTCCGCGGATCGTGGTCATGCACTATGCCCCGATTCGTGACACTGTGGCCGGTGAGCCGCCGGAATTATACCCTTTTCTGGGATCGAGCCTCCTGGAGGGTCCCTTGAACCGCTTTTCGGCGACCGCCGTTTTTCACGGCCATGCTCATCAGGGACGCTTTGAAGGCAAAACCAGCGCAAACGTGCCTGTATATAATGTTTGCGTTGCGGTCTTGAAGCAGCGTTTCCCGGGCCGGCCTCCATATTTTATCCTGGAGGTCCCCGTGAAGGATTGATACGCTTATGAGGGCTCGGCTCTCACGTTTTCCTGCCCATCGCCGCAAACTCCCTGACGATTCTTCTGTGCAAGGCGCGGAGCGTTTCCGCCCGCCCGGTTATTTATTATTATATTGATCTCAACCTCACTTCTGACTGCCTCCCACATCAACTGAGCGGTCTGGGAGATCATCCCGGGCTGGATCATTTCCTCTATCAGCCGGTCGAAAGGAAAGGCCCTGGCGTAGGCGTCCTCGTAACGGACCCCGATCGGCGTCATTAGCCGAATGACGGCTTGGCCCCCGGCGGTTGATAAAACGGTTTCCGGCCCTTGAAAACTGTCTCTTGAGGGTAGGGAGCCAGGTCCAATGTGAAAGTATCTGTCCTGCGCCGTGTTTTCGCAGAACATCGATTACAGGTTTGCAGAAGTATGCCTCCGTTCGCAGTTCCACGTGGTACCTGTCGTCACGTGGAATCGAGCTGAAAAAGCGGTCGAGTTGGGCTGCGAGTTCCACGGGCGGGACGCGCTCCGACTGCCTCTGATATTCCTGCTCGAAAATTATGCCTTTAAGGTTTGGGCCGAGCAGACTGAGCGCCGGTTCGTAGAATTGCCGTGTAAAAGCCTCGGAGGCGAGGTAGTTTTCGTTGGGAGCGTAGTCCTTTCCGCGCCTCAACTTCCGGGCGAAAAACATCTGCGGCGCCTTCAAAAAGACCCTGTCTTCAGGCCCCATGCGCATCGAGTATTGTTTCAGCGTATTGGCGCAGGGTGTCGGGACCCCGTTTTCGATAAGAGGGGCATAAAAGGTGTAGTCTATTTCGAGCACCCTGAAGTGCTGGAAATATTCCCGAACCGAGTCCACCGGCAGGACTTCCTCCCGGAAGCTTTTATTTCCCACCCGGTTGGTGCGGCTGGTTATTTGTCCACTGTAAAGCTCTTCGGAGTAAATCTGACCGGTCCAGCCTCTGTAGCGGTCGCTCGCCGTTCCGATGGAGATCAGCGGATGAATGCTTCGGAAAAGATACCTCTCGGCATATTGGAGGACTTCGTCATTGATGAATTCAGATCCGCTCATTTTCCGTACTATTGGACTAATGCCGGCCGGCTCAAGATGCTGCTCTGGCCCGTGAGAGATCAGAAAAAAATAGGGTGTCCGGGGGTCGTTGCACGTAACAAGGGCCGACTTCTTTGCGCCGCCGGAGCAGGCTCTGGCGCTGAGCGCAAGTGTGATTGTTCCCTCACCACCGGGAGGGATTGCCCTGTCATAACGGGCGACCCGAACTCCCTCAGCCGGGAATGATCTTTTTGATTATCAGTTCGGATGTGCCGACGTTCTTTATCTGGAACTTATGGACGAACTCTTTGTCTTCACTCATTATTCCGAAATCAAAAGATGTTTCGGGAACTTGCACGACAGGCGCCGCCTTGTCGGGCGCAGCGGCAAGGGAAGTGTGTTTCCGGGACGCATGCAACGGAGTCCAGGGGACAGATCTTAAGCGTTCCGGGATATGGAGTCGGGAGCTTTGGTTTCAGACTGCTGCAGTGTTGGCGATTCTTGCACGGAGCTGCTGGAAGCAGTCCTTGAAAGCGGCGCAGCCGCAAAGCGATATATAGAACGAGAAAACAGAGCAACCCTGTAAACAAACGCTGCATGGCCTACCTCCTGGTTTCGGGATCTTCTACGAGTTTATCCTAGTGAGGATACACCTACGTCGATCACAGTTTCCAGGTCAAGAGGAATTTGCGATAACTCTTTCGGACAGGGTTAAACCATGTCCCTGCGGACTATACGGGGTGGGGTCGGCGACAGTGGCGGCCACGTCGGCGTCAAATCCAAAGCCCGGCGGTTTGAGCAGTCCCGCAAGCCCATTTGAGTCGGCGATCAGGAGCGGTTCACGCCGGCAGCCGCAGGCGGAAAGTGGCGCCTCCGGAGGTGTCGAGCACTTCAAGACTGCCTTCGTGCGCTTCGATGATCTTTTTGACAATCGGAAGCCCGAGGCCGGTCCCCCCTTTTCTGGTGGTGAAAAAGGGCAGGAAGATTTCTTTTCGGATTTCAAGAGCAATACCCGGCCCCTTATCGGTGACATCGACAACCAGGTCCTTCCCCTGCCTGCGGTAGCATATCTTGACTGTCCGGCCTTCGGGTGAGGCCTCAATGGCGTTGGTCAGAAGATTGATGAACACCTGTTTTATTCGTGAGCGGTCGAGCGAACAGGAGGCGCGGACTCAAGCGCCTCGACTCGCAGTTCGACCTTTTTCTCCTCGGCCAGCGGCTTTGTCACGGCGATACTCTCTTCCAATATGACGCCGATCTCCTCCAGCGACTTCTCGAAGGTGCAGCGGTTTCGAGAAATCGAGCATGTCTTCGACCATTTTCTCGAGCCGCTCGGTCTCGCTTAACACGATTTCCATTTTGCCCCAATCGGGATGTGTTTTGCTGATGTGGCGCTGCACCTGTTTTGCAAATCCCCCGATGGCTATCAGAGGAGTTTTCATATCATGTGCAACGCCGGAAAGGGCTCTGCCGATTCCGGCCAGATTTTCGGCATCCTTCAAAGCCTTTATGGATCGCTCACGCTGGATCAGCTTCCACATGCCGTCCATCAGCAGGGTCAGTTGCCTGAGGTCCGACTGGTCGTAATCATCGCTTTTGTTCGCAACGACGGCGACAGCGGTTATCCGCTCTCCCATCGAAAACGGGAATGCTCATGAACCGCCGAAGATGAATGTGCGAAAAGGGCAGTCCCTTCTGGTCCGCCTCAGCGTTCGAGCTGTCATTTACAACTACCGGCTTGCGGTTCCTGACCGCATCGGCCCATGTTCCGGCTTCTTCTGTTTGAATGCATGACCGGGAATTCCGAATGATCGGTGAACTCCAGTGCGACCAGGTAAGCGACCTTTTCCTCTTCGTCGAGAAAGCCTATCGCACCTGTCTCGCTTCGAGTGAGCTTTATTTGCTGCTCGAGCACGTAATCGGCGATGTCCCTCTCGGAGGCCCAGGGAATCTGGCTGAGGTTCAGCAGGGCTTCAAGCCTCTTTTCATTCAGCCGCAACGCTTCCTCGATTCGCCTTCGTTCGACTATTTCGTTCATCAGGGCCAGATTCGCATCCGCCAGTTCCTCTGTTCTTTTCTGTACGCGGATTTCCAGATCATCGTGAGCTCTGCGGAGCTTTTCCTCGATCTCCTTTCTGTCCGTGATATCAAGGCAGTACTCGATAATCTTGGAGACCTCTCCATTTTCATCGAGAATCGGATGACCGTGAACTTCCACGTATCGGGCCATGCCCCGGTGATCGTAATGGATATGTTCGGTTATAAGCGGCTTTTTGGATCTTTTGATTTCCCTTAGAGGACATTGATGCTCGTCGCCCTCGCAGGGTTTGTCGCTCCTGTGAAAAAGGGAATGACATTTGGTATTGGGCGGAAGCTCCCCCGGGGCGGCGGCGTAATTGGCGAGCACAACGCTGTAGTCTTTGGCGTCAACTACATAAAAAGGATGGGAAAGTGACTCGAGAACGGTTTTAAGAAAGGAGTTCTGCTGAACTATTTTTTCCTCGGCCTCTTTTCTGTCGGTTATGTCGCGTGCGGTCCCGATCAGGCCGACAATGCAATTCCCCGGCATACAAGGGGGCGGACTGAAATTCGAGCAGCCGGATATCCACCGGATTTCACCAGCACCCGCACTTCTCCCGGCGGAAGCTCCTCACCCCGCAGAACTCTTTGCCTCCGTTCCTCCTGCGTCGGCAAATCATCCGGATGGACCAGCGGGCCGTAGTCCCTGCCGACCCACTCTTCGGGTTTCCAGCCGGTTACCTTTTCGAAGGCGGGGTTTAGTGACGTTATGATGCCGTTGGTGGAAACGGTGTAAATAATATCCAGGGAATTGTTTACCAGCAGACCGGTACTTTTCCTCGCTCGACCTGAGGGCCTGTTCGGCTTTCATGCGCTCGTCGATTTGCATCCGGAGGCTCAGGTTTAGCCTCCAGGAGTTCGGAAGTCCTCTGCTTGACAAGGTCCTCGAGGTGGTCCTTGTACCGCTTCAGTTCAAGTTCGGCTTTCTTTTTCCACCGCATACCGGATCGACCGTTCGAGCGTCTCCGCGCTGATTTCGCCTTTCACCAGGTAATCGGATGCGCCTGCGCGTGAGGGCCTCCAGATCGATCCCGTTTCCGCCATCGGGCCGTCAGAAGAATCACTGCGGCGCCGGCGCCTTTTCGCCTGGCTTCGGACAAAAGCTCAAGGCCTGTTCGATCTCCAAGGGCGTAGTCCAGCAGACATGCATCGTAGTCGAGACGGCTCAGGGCATCCAACCCGCTCTTCATAAGAGTTTGCCCAGTCCAGTTTTACTTCTTTCGAAGGCGGATTCGGACAGGAGCGTTCTTATAAGGACGTAGTCGTCCTCATCATCCTCAATAAGAAGCACCCTGAGCTTATCGTGCGAATCCATCGGGCTTGCCTCAACGACCATAGAGCTCTCCTGCGGCGGGCTATCTTTTAATTAAAGCTATGCACGCCGGTCCGTGCGGGCAATTGCAACCAAAAGACTAAAAGCGATTCACCGCAGAGCAGCCTTGGCCGCAACCAAAAGATTAAAAGCATTCACCGCAGAGCAGCCTCGGGCTGCAACTAAAAGACTAAAAGCGTTCACCGCAGAGGGCGCAGAGAATGCAGAGAAAAACGCAGAGGGAAAACAGTGGTTTGGATGAAAATCTTGACGAAATTTCAAGAGATTCGATGTTAGTTGCACACGTTGGCGGCAGGGGCGGGAATCGAACCTGCACTGACATCGACGGCAGTGCTTTGCGTTACGATGCCAAAGGAGGCCCGCCCGGGGCGCTGTCGGGATGAAATCACTCAGTCGCCAAGGCGACGCTTCGCTGTCCCATCGTTCACTGCCCGGACTTGCCGATCACAAGTCCCAGAGGGTCTACTTCCTCCCTGAGAATCCTCAACTCGTTACCGGCCGGTTCCAGGGTTTGCGGCAAAGGATCGGCAAAAAGCATCTCGAAACCGGTATTCTCGATCACCTGGTCTCTGGTCACCCCGGGGTGCAGACTTTCCACGCGCATTCGCTTGCTTTCAGGATCGTATCCCATCAGGGCGAGCGTGCTTATGACCTTGAACGGTCCGGTGTTCGCCGGCAATCCTGCTCGCTCCCTGGCGCCTGGACCGGTGAGATAGCCGGGCGTAGTCAGGAAATCCAACTTCCCGACAAACCTTCGCTTGTCGTGAGGCGTAATGGTAAGCGTCTTCCAGCACAGCGAAGCCAGGTCGTTTGCTCCTCCGCTGCCCGGCAGTCTTACCTTCGGATGGTTGTAGTCGGCGCCGATCATCGAGGAGTTGATGTTCCCATACATGTCGATCTGTGCCCCTCCCAGGAATGTATAGTCGATGGTCCCCCTCTGGCATGCCTCGAAGATTACATCCATGCTGGTATGCAACAGCCCGTCAGTCTGCGTGTTGGAGTCGGCGACGGAAATTGGCAGCCTCTTCAGCTTCGGCGCCACGCCACCGGCCTCGAACAGGATGACAAGGCTTGGGGCGGCGGTCTTTTGAGCAAGCATAGCTGCGGCCAGCGGCATCCCGGTGCCAATGACCGCGGTCTTGCCGTCCTCGAGCTGCCGGGCGGCGACGCACACCATAAGTTCCATCAGGTTGTATCCGGAATTCGATCTCATCGGCTTGCTCCCTCGTATGACAGACCAGTTAACAACACTAACCGATCGTTTTGCGAAACTGAAGCGGTGGCGCCTCAGCGGCACACCCCGCGGAGCGCGGAAGGCCTACCGCGCCGCCCTAGTCTATCATGCCCGCCGGGCGTGTGCGGGAGGCCTTGCGCTCACGCGCATTTCTCCAGTTCGCCGCAGGGGTTCGAGTTCGCGGAGCTCCGCCATCCGCAATTCCCCGCCCTTCAGTTCCAGATATTCCGAGAAATTATTGACGCCGTAGATGTACTTGTCCAGGAATTGCTCGAAGGTCTTCGGATCTTGCTCGGCTTGTATCCACTCCGCGATGTGCTCCTCATCGGAGAAGTACTCGTAAGGCATGTTGCCCGGGTAACTGCCGTATCTGACATGACAGACGGCATCGACGAGCCAGAAAGGTAAAAGGGTCTTGACGGGCTCTTTGCGAATCTCTTCGGTATCCACCAGGCGCTCGGCGGTAATGATAACGCGTTTGGAACAACGCCCCACGTCGTAATCGGCAATCGTGATCCCATCGAGTTGGCAGTTGCCGTAAATGTCCGCGCGGTGGACGTGGATCATTCCCACGTCAGGGTAAAGCGCTGGGACCGCCAGGAGCTTTTGTCCCGTAAAGGGGCACTCTATCGTTTTTGCGGCGCTGTACTTCATGACCTCAGTTCCAAGAATCACACGCGCCGGCAGAAACGGGACCCCCATCGAAGCGGCCTTGTAACGCCATGCAAGCGCGGCGTTGGACCATTCGGTCATTTTAACGGCGCCGCTTTCCATGTACCGGCGGGCATTGGGAGAGAGCCCTCTCATCTCCAGCCCTACTATGTAGGCGATGTCACAGCGGTTGAAACAGCGGCCGGCTGCAAGTATCTGGAAGTCATGGGTGGCGGTGTGGCCTGACAATCCGAGGCCTTTTTTGCGCTGACGCACAATTTCATGGAGGACCGCCGAAGCGATCCTGACCCCGCCGAAACCACCGGAAGCGATGTAATTGCCATCGTGTACGAACCTGCTCACAGCCTCGGAGACGCTCATCAGCTTGTTCGTCATGGTGCGCGGTTTTTCCCTGAAGAACGACCGCGCCTCTTCAACGTCGGGAGAACAGAAGAGTTCTCCCTGTGGAGTTAAAGCCGGGACTTGTTGATTCATGGCGACCTCCCCTGACTGTTGAGAATGAAATCGTCCTCCTTGCGCCCTCAAAAACGCATTTCCATTTCAAAGAGATCGGAGTCCGGGTATTTCCGCACGCTAAATCCCAGCTTGTCCGCAACTGCGAGCATTGTGGCGTTCTCGGGAGAGGCGATTCCCCATAATTCTTTCATACCCAGTTTTACGGCGGCGGGCAAAGAGGCTCTGAGCAGTTCCGCCCCCACGCCTATTCCTTGCCACTCATCCCGGACTACCACCGCAAATTCCGCTCTTACGGCTCCAGGCTTACGAAGAATACAGCACAGCCCCAGGATGCGTTCTTCCTGCCCGCGCTTTTCCAGAGCCACCATGCCCACATTCGAATCGTAGTCGATCTTCATGAAGTATGATGTGATTTCTCCGGGCACGGACTTCCAATGTCGCAGAAAACGGAAAAAAATAGTGCGAGGGGAAAGAGATTCGAACAACTCTTCAACAAGACGCTCGTCGGCTGGCCTGAGAGATCTTATGTATATGGGCCTGCCATTTTTGGTAGAGACCTGCTTCTCCATTTCGGTATGGTTTTGCTCTTTTAACATAGTTCGAAATCTCTACCGGCAAAAGAAGAAGCGCAACTCCGTTGAATGGGTTGAAAGGATGGGCTTCCACTTCACACTGGCGACAACGAACCGTCCTGATTTTACCCGGCCGCGACCGGTTGAACCGGCAAGGCCGTTAAGCTAGTTTCCATCCGGAAAGGGTCCTTTTCCGCCCTGGCGGGCGGCTGGGCCGCAGCCGGGATAGCCACTCAAACCTCCGGCGGCGGCGCAGGCAGGATCTCGACGCTCCGCCCGTTCGACAGGCTCAGGGCAAGCTTGGCGGCGCCGATGTGCGCCTCCGCGCTGAAATCCCCCCTGCCCCCCTTTAAAAAAGGGGGGACAAGTTGAGTCGGGCATTGGAGGACCCCCTGCCCCTTTAGGAAAGGGGGGAGCTTGATTTCCTTGCCAAGACGAAAAATATCTCCTTTCCGGCTCGGAAACTGCCAGTCTCTTTCGAGGTTTCCGGATGGAGACTAAGCTAATTTATTGACCCGGATCGCCTGCGGACCCTTCGCGCCGGACTCGACATCGAAGGTCACAAGGTCGCCGTCGCTCAGAGATCGAAAACCCTCGCCGTTAATGGCGCTGTAATGAACGAAAATGTCTCCCTGGTCCTCGGTTTCAATAAAACCGTAGCCCTTCTTGTCGTTGAACCACTTTACCTTTCCTTCCAACATCTCTGATAATCCTTCCTTTGATGAGTGCTTTGTTAATTGACAAGTGATGACTGCCGGGGCGATTTTGAAGGCCCGGCAAGGCTGAATAGCTTGGCGGGAGGGTCGCAAACTGAAGTCTTGATTCGATTACAGTCATCTTATGCGCTTATTTCGACCGCTTCCTTGTCCAACAGAATTTCCAGTGTAAAACGCGCCGCATTGCCGACTATGCGAGGGCACTTTTCGATGTTCGAATGCCCGCCGGCGGCTTCGAGCTTTTGAAATTCCTGCGGATCCGGCAGGTAGAAGATGCGTCCGTAAAGTTGATGTTGAATATTGGCGCAGGT
Organism: uncultured delta proteobacterium; assembly: GCA_963727975.1. Classification (GTDB taxonomy): domain Bacteria; phylum Desulfobacterota; class Syntrophobacteria; order Syntrophobacterales; family Syntrophobacteraceae; genus SbD1. The sequence goes on from CAVSIN010000011.1 coordinate 192,021, forward strand.
GACCGATCCGTAAGTTTTGATGTACTTGTCGAAAAGCAAGCTGGCGATAGGCTGGGATGAAAAGAGATCGCTGATATTCGGATCGATGATCAGCTCTTTGTCCGACATGTGTTCGAAAGGCCGCCCGAAATAATAATCAAGCACCATTATGCCGCCGACGAGACCGCCGCAGGCGCCAACCAGTTGCCAAGCGGCGCCGCCCGCATTTGAGGTGGCGACTTTTACCAAAATGTCCGGAAAACCCAGTATCCTGTGCAGGGCCGCGACGCAGGACTGGGAGCAACTGAAGGAGTGTTGCTCATAGGCTGCGCCCAATTGATAGGCCTGGTCCAGAAGTTGCTCGCGAGAAAGGCCTCGATACGGTTCGGCTATTTCGGCGGCCATTGTTGGTTCTCCTTTATCGGTCGAGTTTTTAACAGAAAACGATTGGCAAGTCTGTCATGCCGGGAGAAAGCATTCCAACATTCCGCTATCACAAGCAAATTCCATTCCATCGCTGGATTGCTGCGTCAGTTCAATAGGCATAGGGAAAGACGTGGTTGGCGAAAGAGTATGTTGACTTATGCAGGTGACATGTACCTGTAACCTGATAGATTCACTTTGCGCGAGCGAAAGCCGTTCCAGGGTCCGGGCCCGCTGCGGCTCCCGGGGCCATGCCCGCGATGAACTTTTGCATAACGCGAATCATGCGAAACGAATTTAGGGCAATCATAGAACGGGACGATGATCGGTTTATCGCCCATTGTTCGAATATCCCCGGGGCAAACGGACAGGGCCTCACTATCCCGGAGGCCCTTCACAGTCAGGCGGAAGCTGTTTCGCTTATTCTGGAAGACCGGTGTGAAGATGCGCTGCGGTGGATGCCCGGCGAGGCAATCCGTGCGAATGGCGTTTCCGCCTCCATGCCAATCTCCTTACTTTCAGACAGGCTCCGAGGTCTCTATACTGAGGAGCTTCGGCCCCTGCTTGAGGCTAAACTTTTCCCCTGCCGTCTCCCAGATCCATCCCGAGTAGCCGTATCCCCCGACGGGTTTTGTGATGAAAGCCCCGCGCCATGAAGCGGCCCTCGTCTCGTTGCAGGCTACCGTGCCGAAGGCGCCGAACGTGTAACCGGGCACGGCATGGCAGTAGGACTCGCCCTTGAGGGCTTCCGCTGCTTTCATCGCCTCTTCTCCGCCAAACACGGCGGCCCGAAGCCCGTACTTGTGGTCCCTTGCCCTGGCCAGGACTTCCCGCGCTGAAGCGAAAGGCGAGGTGAAAGCCACCGGGCCGAAGATCTCCTCACGCATCCCGAGCATTTCATCGGAAGCGTTTTTCACAACCGTCGGGTAGACGAGATTTCCTTCGATCCTGCCGCCGACCAGGATTTCAGCTCCCAGCCGCACGGCCTCCGCCAAATCCTCGCCTATGCGCTTTACCGCAAGGTCGCTCACAACCGGCGAAACATCGGTCCGATAGTCTTCGGGATCTCCGACTTCAAGGCTCTGCACCCGTTCGACGAACATCGCCAGAAACTCATCGTAGACGGAGTTATGGATGTATATCCTTTTGGGGGCGGTGCAGGTCTGCCCGGAATACGTGAATTTGCCGGCCATGAGGTCGGTGAGCGCAAGCTCCAGGTCCGCATCCGGAAAGACGATGAACGGGTCTGAGCCCGGCCCCTCGAAAACGAGCTTCTTTCTCGTGTTTCTGAAAGCCTGCTCATAGGGCATGATATTTTCATCGAACCCGAAGACGACCACAGCCGACACGCCGGGCTCTTTCTGGGATTGCTCCATGAAGGTTCTCCCGCCGCCCTGGTAGAAGGTGACCTCATCGCCAAAAATCGGCCGATAGATACTTTCGGTGAGTTTCATGACGTTGCGGCCCTTGGACGAGAACTTGACGTTCACCCGGTTGCCGACAAGATAGATCGATGCAATGGCCGTATTGACCCAGGCGCTGCCGTTGTAGGAGAGCATGAGAGATACCCGCGAGCCTGGACCTCCAAGGGGCTTCCTGTCGCGCAGCAGACTCTTTGTTTCCTCGAACATCTTGAGCCTGTCGATGGCGAGGTCCACCTCTCTGGCGCAGTCCTTGACGGTAAAGCGAAGGTCCTTCACCGCAAGCCTCACCATCTGCTCCCCGTGCTCCCTCAGCGCGTCCCCCAGCCTGAGGACCTTCTCTAATCTTTCTTCATACGACATTTTCTTTCTCCCGCGATGAACCCGTTAAACTGAGATGCGTTCAAGATTGAAGTAATCGAAAAGAGCGGGGAAGTGACGCGTCCTCACAAAAGATCGGACGCCGAACTGGGCACTCACAAAAGATCGTGTCCGGACTTGAAGCGTTTAACCATGTTCGCAATGTTAAGCCCGGACCTGAGCGCAGTGAGGGTCCAGCGTCGGACATGTGCTCGTACGTTCAACGCGAACCCGAACGAAGTGAGGGTTCGGGGGGCAAAGCTCCCCGAGCTTTTCAGCTTCTTTTGGTATTCACTTGAACTTCGTATTAAACCGGAATGGCGCGCCGGCCCGGGGCCTCCATCTTTGAGAAGCCGCGGGGGGCCTGCCTGCGGCGCTATGTATTCATCTTTAATCTTATATATAAGTCTGCCATACGAGGAAAGAGGCAACCCGTGCAAGGTGAACAAAAGTCCTGTCGGGTTCATATCTGTCGAAAAAGCCCGCAACCATTTCGGCTCAATATTGTGAGCGCGCCTGAGAAGGGATCGGCTGCCTTGGAGAGCATAACTTTTCCAAACGGACGCTGCAAACTTATCGACCAAGCGTGGGCGAATGTCCGCTTCGCGTGCCTGCCTGTCTAGCGCGCCGGGCGTTCGCGGCAGACCTTGACAGTCTTTTTTTAGTGCGTATCTTTCGGTTGGACCCCAAGAGGTCGGAGTAAGAAGCCCGGTGAAAATGCCCGGCGAAAATAATCAACTGAAAGAAGAAAGCGCAAGACTTTCTTCGGGGAAGTTGAGAGAGCGCGCCGGGATGAACCTAACACGGTAAAGTCGGGCAACTGAAATGGTCACTCGGGGTCCATCCTTTTGGCGCCATGTACTTTCCTGACGAGTGCAATTGGAGCAGGTCAAAACATGCCGGCTTTGAGTCCGTCGGGCATGTTTTCCTTGCGGCGGGCGTGGCGTTAAGCTGACCGGATCGATCTTGTCGGTAATATCGTATGATTCATGGACATGACGCGCGAGGGGTTTTATCGGGCGCTGTCCGGCCCCCTGTGGGTTCATCGCCGATCGGGGGCCGAAGTTGACGTATTGTCCAGGGAATTCCCCTCCGCAATGCGCCGGAGGGATTTGAGGCTGCTTATCGGCGTGATTGCGCCGTAAGCGCGCTAACGTTTTCTCTAAAAAGGGAGAGTCTTATGCCGGTCTACGCTTCTTTCTTAAAACTCACTGCGGAAGGTAACAAAGAGATCAGGAAGTCACGGGATCGCTTCGAACAAGGCAAGAAAAATGTCGAACAAGCCGGTGGCAAGATCATTTCAGCTTACTACATCGTATCGCGTGGAGAGTACCTTATCATAGCCGAATTCCCCAATGAGGACGCAAGAGTGAAAAGTATGGTCAACACGCTCCAGCACGGCACGGTCTCGTATGAAGTCTACAAGGCCCTGCAGGTTGATGAGTTCTTCAAGATCGTGGAGCAATAGCGCCGGCTCGAAACGGGATGTGCAGGCGCGAAGTCCGACAATGAACCAAAAAGGGACAGGGCGTCCCAAAAGCCGCTCACGGCCTCTTCAAACACGCGCGTGTTCTGAAGAGGCCCTTTTTTTTCGAGTCTGCCCGAACCCATAGAAAAAAACAAGATCGGCCGGCGAGAACCCCGATTCAAATAAGGCCGCGATCAGTAAGCGTTTAGATATTTATCGGCGCCCGGGGCGAGAATCGAACCCGTAATGGTATAGACGGGGCAAGGATTTACGGACGGGTAATGTGCAGAAAGTTCTGCAAAAAAGAATGACTTGCAGAAGATGGTCATGGCATACGGGTGTTTCACTGTAACGAATCACCCACCCGAACAGACGGAGAATATGCCATGACCGAGAACAAATGTAAGCGCAAATGGATCAACCTCCAAGAGATTTTCAGCGAGGAGAAGGACGGCCTCAAGACATTACTTCGTGAGGTGCTCCAGGAAGTGTTGGAGCAGGAGATGACAGAGGCGGTAGGAGCCGAGAAAGGGGAAAGGAGCGACGGGCGCGTTGGATACCGTTCAGGCTACTACGGCCGGTCTTTGATAACACGCGTGGGCAAGCTCGAACTCCGAGTGCCACAGGACCGGCAAGGGCATTTTTCCACTCAACTCTTCGAGAGATATCAAAGATCGGAGAAAGCTTTGGTTTCCGCGCTGGCCGAGATGTACGTCCAGGGCGTGTCCACGAGAAAAGTGAAAGCCATCACCGAGGAGCTGTGCGGCCACTCGTTTTCGGCCTCCTCGATCAGCGAGGTCAACAAGACTTTGGACGAGAGCCTGGAGCGGTTTGCCAAGCGACCCCTCGAAGAGAGCTATCCTTACATGATCTTGGACGCCCGCTACGAAAAAGTCAGAGATGACGGGGTTATCCGCAGCCAGGCTGTGCAGATCGCCATCGGCATCAACGCAGAGGGCAGACGGCAGATCCTGGCCGTGGAACTGGCCAACCGTGAAAGTGCGACAAGTTGGAAGGATTTCCTGGTGGAACTGAAAAGGCGCGGCTTACGGGGCGTAGAGTTCGTAGTATCGGACGATCATCCCGGACTCAAACGGGCCATCGCCGAGGTACTTCCCGAAGCCGTCTGGCAGCGCTGTTACGTACACTTCCTAAGAAACGCCCTGGATCACCTCCCGAGGAAAGCGGTAGACGACTGCTTGCAGGAATTGCGGTGGATATATGACAGAAGGGACCTTGCCGAGGCTCAAAAGGACCTGGCGCAGTGGCTTGAGCGCTGGAGCAAGAAGTATCCGAAGCTGTGCGAATGGGTGGAAGAGAATATCGGGGAAACCCTCGCCTTCTACCGTCTCCCGCTTCAACACCATAAGCACATGAAATCCACAAACATGCTCGAACGGCTAAACGAGGAGATCAAGAGAAGAACTCACGTAGTGCGGATCTTTCCCAACCGGGAGAGCTGTCTGCGGCTTGTCCGTGCCTTGGCGGTGGAGACCCACGAGGACTGGCTGGAAGCAAGCCGTTACATCAATATGGATCTACTCCAAGAACAAAAGAAGCTGCGACTAGGTATCGCTGCCTGAGAGGCCGCCCTGGAGGGCCGCCTCCGACGAGTCACTGTTGGACCCATTCTCGGCGGCCCTCCAGGGCTCGCTTCGTCGGTTGAAGCAGTAAGGAAAACAAAAAACTAGGCGCCGTATGCCCTGATCGAATTTGCAGAACTTGACGCACACAACTTACGGACGTCTGCACGACTTGTGCAACACGGAAGGAGGAACATGGGATTCTAACCAAGGGTCGTGCTTAACCACCAACTGTCCGGACAGCCAGTGGAACATAGGTGGAATGCGTGAGTGAAAGCGGGTATCGGACCAACCTTGGATACCCCTACTTGGCTAGTGGAGATAAGCAGCCAAGAACGCTTCCTTATTGGCTGGCGGCAAGGTGATGCTTTTCAAATTATTTCTCCATATGTTAATCTTCGATCTCTTGTCATCATAGCTACTGCAGAGGTTGGCGCTCAATTTTAGTGTCCCTTCTTGAAGGTTCTTAAAATAGGCAGAGCCATCACGTTTCCAGAAGTAATACTTGATGTGATCTTCCCAGGTTCTTACATCGCGAATCCCTGCGTGGAATCCGCTTGTTGCCTTTTGTAATCGCACGCCAATAGTATTCAACAAGTTAACAACCCCTGGAAAGACAGTGATGACCGTGTTCGGGACAATTACGAATTCAGGAATGCCGCAGAACGCGTACTCTTCTTTCCTGGACCATGCCCTATACAGAAATTCGGCCAGTGACAATAATGCAGATGACGGGGATACCTCGCCGTAAAAGGCACCGCTGAAATGGTCCCTGATCAGGTAATGCACGACATGCAGCTTTAATGATTTGCTATAGTTGAGCAGGTCGACCTCCAAGGGTTTCTTCTGGTGACTTATCTGCCCGCCCTTCAAAATACAAAAGTGCTTAGAGACTGAAACAATCAGCTGGTGGACCTCATTCGGGTGTCTACATTGATAGGTCTTGTATGGCATCGGGAATCCTTATCGCTCCACTACATGACGTGAATGAATTAATCCGTGGGTGACACGGCCAACAGGCCTAGTGTCCTGAGTCATTAATCCGTTCACAAAATCTCCGGACGTTTTTGAGGATCTCATCGGCGGTTTTGACCCACACAAATGGTTCTGGATCCTCGTTGCAGATGGCAATGTATTTCTGAATAGCGCACTCAAGTTGATTTACGCTTCGATGGCTGCCGCGACGAATTTGTTTTTCAGTTAGTTCGGCAAACCACCTCTCGACAAGATTAATCCATGAGGAACTGGTCGGAGTGAAGTGCAGATGGAAGCGCGGCCTTTTGACCAACCACCGCTGGATCATGGCAGTCTTATGAGTCCCGTAGTTGTCGAGGATAATATGGATATCCTGACCGCTTGGGACCCTGTCCTCAATGAGATCGAGGAACTTGCGGAATTCAACGCTGCGATGGCGCCTGTGACATTTGCCGATCACTTCGGCAGTGGCCGTGTTGAAAGCTGCAAAAAGAGAGAGGGTACCGTATCGTCTGTAATCATGAGTGCGTCGTTCGGCCTGCCCTGGCCGTAGCGGCAAGAGTGGCTGTGTACGGTCGAGCGCCTGTATTTGGCTTTTTTCATCAACGCACAACACCACTGCTTTTTCAGGAGGGTTGAGGTACAGGCCAACAACATCCCGAACTTTTTCAATGAAGAAAGGGTCCGAAGAGAGTTTGAAGGTTTCGGTTCGATGGGGTTGCAGCGCAAATGCGCGCCAAATCCGACTAATTGCCGACTGGCTCATACCCGTCTTTTTAGCCATTGACCGGGTACTCCAGTGAGTGGCATTTCTTGGAGTTGACTCTAAAGTGAGTGTCACAACGCGCTCCACATCTTTGTCGGTGATCTTGCGCGGGATGCCCGGCCTTGGGTCATCCAATAGGCCGTTTACTCGATGCTCCACAAAGCGCTTGCGCCATTTGCACACAGTAGCGCCGGTTATTCCAAGCTGATCAGCCACCTCGCTATTGCAAAGCCCATCGGCGCAAGCGAGAATCATTCGAGACCTTAGAGCAAGCGCCTGGGCTGTTGTAGATCGGCGAGTCAGTCGCTCAAGTTCTGTTCTTTCGTCCGTGCTCAATTCAAGCTTTTTCTTTGGTCGTCCTGTACGCATGATGCCCTCCTGATTGAGTTGGCAGGAGCTTACAGGAAATGGTTTATTTATTCAAATAATTAATGACTCAGGACACTAGTACTTGCTTGCAAAACTGAGCGTTACAAATTTGCGTTCGTCACCCCGGTAGAGTTTCTGACTGGAGTTTAAGGAATAGGCCTTCCTGATAGCCACTTTATTGTGTAAATACAATACCTTGCATATCTTCTCTCCGTAAGACCCCTGCCAAGAGAAGCTTTAGTGGGAAATAATTCAAAAATTTCAGTGGCATGTCATTTTTTTCTTGACATCGTACGACCCTTATGCCATGGTCTCAACATGGCGCACATACACAAAAAAATTAAAAATGGAAGACCCTGTTATTACGTAAGGGAAATGGCCCGCGTTGACGGAAAGCCCAAAGTTGTAAACCAGGTCTACTTGGGCAGCCCCGAGCGCATAATGCAAATGGCGACCGGTGGGCGGGGTGGACCGATCAGGATTGCTGCCCAGGAGTTCGGAGCGCTGTGGCTTGCAAATCTCATTGAACAGGATATCGGGCTTGTATCGATTATCGATTCCGTGCTGCCAAGGAAATGCATCGAGAAGGGTCCGACAATTGGAGAATACTTCCTCTACTCGGTTTTCAACCACATGATTGATTCTTGCTCAAAGAGCTCTCTTGGTGAGTGGTATAGGGGCACTGCCATCCAGAGTATACGCCCGGTTGATATTGAGGCCCTCAATTCACAACGGTTCTGGGAAAAATGGGATCGGGTGAAAACTAAGGATATAGAGGAGATAGCCTCCCGCTTTTTTGAAAAGATTGTTGCATTAGCGGCCCCGGAATCGGGATGCTTCCTTTTTGATACAACAAATTATTACACCTTTATGGCAAGCGATACGGACTCTGAGTTGGCCCGGCGAGGGAAGAACAAAGAGGGGCGGGACTGGCTCCGCCAGATCGGCGTGGCTTTACTGGTCTCCCGCGACCACCAGATGCCTCTTTTCTACAAAGAGTACGAGGGAAACCGGCACGATTCGAAGCTCTTCAACCGCATTATCGAGCAGGTCCTCTGCGCCATGGAGAAAGTACCGGCAACCAGCGGCGAGTTGACTATCGTTTTTGACAAGGGCATGAACTCCGAAGACAACATCGCGGCAATCGACAGCAGGGATAATATCCATTTTATAACCACCTATTCGACCTTTTTTGCAGAAGAACTGGCCCGAATAAAGCTCTCGGAGTTTAGTGCCGTAGATACGGTAAAGAACCAGGAACTGGTGGCCTCGGGTCGCGAGGATGATCAGATCGCTGCATACAGGACCTCAGGGGAGTTTTGGGGGAAGGAACGCAGGGTGGTGGTCACTCATAATCCCATAACCGCCGCAAAGCAAAGATATGCATTCGATAAGAAGCTCCTGGAGATCCAGGATGTCCTCTTCTATCTTCGGAGCAAAGTGCAAACCCAGGACTCAAAATGGGTGAAACCCGGCCGGATCGAAAAGCACTATGCCGATGTCTGCGAGCGGGTGCATCTTCCCAAAGACCTCTATGATCTATCCGTTGAGCAGGAAAACCGGAAATGGAAACTGATCTTTCGGAAAAACCATTATCGGATCGGCAGATACATCGAACGATTTGGAAAAAATATCATAGTAACGGATCACATGGACTGGACGACTGACGAAATTGTGAAGGCGAGCCTTGATCGCTACATGGTCGAGAAAGCCTTTCGGCAGACAAAAGACGACGATCTGGTAAGTATCCTGCCGCTACGGCACTGGACTGACGGCAAGATCCGTTGCCATATTCTCACCTGCGTCATAGCCCTGACGTATATTCGCATAATCGAGAGCAGGCTCAGTCGAGCCGGCCAAAAAATCAGCGCCGCCACAGCGATGAAGCAAATGCAAAGGCTTCATTCCTGCCTCTACTGGACCACCAAGAAAGGAAATCCCGCCAGGCTCATCGAGGAACCCACGCAGCTCCAGACAAAAATTATCAAGGCGTTTGGATATGAATTCGAGGGTGGGGTCTTACAAAATTCGAACTGATATCTTGTTGTATTGATTGCCTTTTTGGTGCTTTTTGCCCCAAGATTCCTTAAACTCCTGTCTGAGCCTGGGTCCAGAGGTTTTCCTGAGATGGCAAGAGAGCTGGATTCCGGCTTAATACATGCCGGAATGACGAAATTTCAGTGTCCGCTGTAGATGGAACGCGCATTTACGCAAGTAAGTACTAGTGTCCTGAGTCATTAATTATTTGAATAAATAAACCATTTCCTGTAAGCTCCTGCCAACTCAATCAGGAGGGCATCATGCGTACAGGACGACCAAAGAAAAAGCTTGAATTGAGCACGGACGAAAGAACAGAACTTGAGCAACTGACTCGCCGATCTACAACAGCCCAGGCGCTTGCTCTAAGGTCTCGAATGATTCTCGCTTGCGCCGATGGGCTTTGCAATAGCGAGGTGGCTGATCAGCTTGGAATAACCGGCGCTACTGTGTGCAAATGGCGCAAGCGCTTTGTGGAGCATCGAGTAAACGGCCTATTGGATGACCCAAGGCCGGGCATCCCGCGCAAGATCACCGACAAAGATGTGGAGCGCGTTGTGACACTCACTTTAGAGTCAACTCCAAGAAATGCCACTCACTGGAGTACCCGGTCAATGGCTAAAAAGACGGGTATGAGCCAGTCGGCAATTAGTCGGATTTGGCGCGCATTTGCGCTGCAACCCCATCGAACCGAAACCTTCAAACTCTCTTCGGACCCTTTCTTCATTGAAAAAGTTCGGGATGTTGTTGGCCTGTACCTCAACCCTCCTGAAAAAGCAGTGGTGTTGTGCGTTGATGAAAAAAGCCAAATACAGGCGCTCGACCGTACACAGCCACTCTTGCCGCTACGGCCAGGGCAGGCCGAACGACGCACTCATGATTACAGACGATACGGTACCCTCTCTCTTTTTGCAGCTTTCAACACGGCCACTGCCGAAGTGATCGGCAAATGTCACAGGCGCCATCGCAGCGTTGAATTCCGCAAGTTCCTCGATCTCATTGAGGACAGGGTCCCAAGCGGTCAGGATATCCATATTATCCTCGACAACTACGGGACTCATAAGACTGCCATGATCCAGCGGTGGTTGGTCAAAAGGCCGCGCTTCCATCTGCACTTCACTCCGACCAGTTCCTCATGGATTAATCTTGTCGAGAGGTGGTTTGCCGAACTAACTGAAAAACAAATTCGTCGCGGCAGCCATCGAAGCGTAAATCAACTTGAGTGCGCTATTCAGAAATACATTGCCATCTGCAACGAGGATCCAGAACCATTTGTGTGGGTCAAAACCGCCGATGAGATCCTCAAAAACGTCCGGAGATTTTGTGAACGGATTAATGACTCAGGACACTAGTCATGATTACCATGTTAATATGATTTCCGTCTCGCTATCACATTGACTCAAGATTTGATACTCCGCATGGTTGGTAGCAGATTGAGCATATGCCGCAATGTAGCTAATATATGTGATAATCGAAGCTATCAAAGTGACTAAAGCCCAAAATACTTTTATAGATGGCTCCTTATCATATAATTAAAAGTAAGTATTGTAAGCTATTTATTATCAGATTTATAAGTACCATGTGTCATAACAGCATCGTAAAGCATATCGAGATCAAAATACTTTGCTTCAAGCTTTTTCTGAAGATTCTTAGCCATTAAAATTGACAGAGCAAATCCTTTATTCTGCAGTGCGAGGTCATGATCCATAAGAATTAATTGATCAACGATGACATTGTTATGTTTTTTCCTCATTATTGCTCCTACAGTAGCAACACTCATTGTTATCCAGAATTTGCGTGATTCTTCTCCCGTAATTTTATTTGGAGACATGACTAATACTATTTTGCGTTCAAGTTGATACTAACAATCCAGGGAAAACCGGTCATGCTTGCCACTGATGCGGGGTCGTTTTCGAGGGCTTGCAGGGACTGCATCAATTGATCCTCTACAGCCTCGATGCTGTTGAAAGCCTTGTTGCGGAAACCGTTCTCCCGGATGTTTTCCCAAACGTGCTCCACCGGATTGAGCTCCGGGCTGTAAGGCGGAAGGAAGATCAGCGCCATGTTCTCGGGCACACTGAGCGCCTTGGCTTTATGCCATCCAGCGCCGTCCATGACCATGAGAATGAACTCATCTGGATGCCGATTGCTCACTTCCCGCAAGAAAATGGACATGGCCTGCTCGCTAACCTGGGGCAAGATCAGCGAATCCATTGCGCCGTCATGAGGGGATACCGCAACGTACGCATAGGTATACTCGCGCACGATCTGATTGGGCACATCGGGGCGAATTCCGCGAGGCGCCCAGCAACGTTGAGGAGTGCTGATTCTTCCAAAACGACCTTCGTCTTGAAACATCAATCGCAGGCGCACTCCAACGGAAGCAAGTGCCTTGGCGCATTTAGCCACTGTTTTCGGGAGTTTTTTTAAAGCCCTCCTGGGCTTCGGTGTTGCTTTTGGGATGACGGGGTCTTGGGATGATTGTTCGCCAATCATGCCGGTCCAGCATCCGGTAGATGGTGCTTTGGGCGACCTTGTGCCCCACCATGGCCTCAAAGGCCCGTTGAATCTCACTCACAACCAAAATGCCGCCCTGTGAGGCCTGATCCAAAAACTGCGAAAGGAATTGACGTTCTTGCTCGATAGTCATGTAGCCGTAGCGGCGGCCACCCCAGTTGCGATCTTGCGATTGTTTGAATGTGCTGAATTTCTTCCGCAATTGGACTACCGTTCCACGAGAACGACCAACTATTTGCCCAGTGATGCGGTCAGGGATGTCGAGAAGGCCAGGGATCAGTACGGCTTGAGCCATTCTGAGATCATCGGAGGTCTTGGCTTTCTTTGCGGCTTCCGTCGCCAACTCAAGCACCTCGCTTGACACTTTCGATCTTCTTTGGCATTGGCAACCCCCTCCTGAGTGGTGGGTTGCACTATACTATAGTTCAATCTTGAACGCAAGTTAGTATAAGAGTGAAAGACTGCCTTTGCGAGTACCTTTAGCTGGTGCACACAGAGTCGTAGTATATGGCACTAGGATGTTGATAGTATGGCTTATGTCTTCGCAGAATGCTTCCGCACTCCTGTCTTTAGGATTCGAAACAACATCAATCTGGCTGCTGCTTTTTTGCGAGGGATCTTTTGCACACACTTTCGTCACACAGAACAAAGTTAATACTGTTGATATGATTAAAAGATTCTTCAGTCGCATGGATGTCTCGCTCCTCTCTGTGGCTGTGCACATCCGAGAGAAATGAATCCGCAGGAATAGTGGGAGAATACAGCATGTTGGTCTGTTATGGAATAAGTTTCGACGGGCTCACCGCCTGAAGCCTCCTCCAGCAGCAGCTATTTTCATAAGTTGGTCAATTATTCGTTTCTCGAACATTTTGAATTCTCCCTTCTTTCAGGCTAATCGTCTGGATAGTGGACAATTTACAACAAATTGCCCCGTTAGTGAGAAACAAGGGGTCATGAGAAACAAGGGGTCAGGCGTTGAAAAAGGAATTTGTAAATTTTTGAGTTGGTTGACCAGCCTGCACTCAAGATTGCTAAGGGCCTCTGTGGATTGTTATAAGGTGAGACGCTCACCATCATTTCACTCAGGAGTTTCATGGCGTTTCACTGCACCCATTTTTCATTTTTCAAGGCCTGATAATCATATAAAAGGCGCCTCCCTCCATGCCAGGAGTGCATTATCCTGTAATGGAATTAAAGCCGCAAACTTTAAAGAGGAGGCGCCGTATGGAATTGTATGCAGGTATAGATCTTCATGCAAGCAACAACTTTGTGGCCGTGATCGACGCAAGCGGGAAAAGAGTGTTTAAGAAAAAGATTCCCAATGAGGCCGAGATTATCCTTTCAATACTTGGGAGTTTCAAGGAAGAGATGACCGGAGTTGTTGTTGAATCCACGTTCAACTGGTACTGGCTTGTGGACCTACTCGGTGAGGCGGGCTACCGGGTCCATCTGGCCAACCCTTCCGCCATTCAGAAATACTCCGGATTAAAGCATTCCGATGATAAGCATGATGCTTTCTGGCTTGCCGAGATGCTCAGGCTTCACATTTTGCCCGAGGGATACATCTATCCCAAAGAGGAACGGCCCATACGGGACCTGCTGAGAAAAAGGGAACATCTGGTAAGGCTTAGGACCTCACTTATTCTGAGCCTGCAAAACATAGTGGCCAGAAACTGCGGTGTTCGCCTAAACGTCAATGATGCCAAAAGGCTCAAAGAAAACGTCGTCATCCCATTGCTTGAATCAAATGATGATCTGGCGATGGCCGGCTTGGTCAGCAAGGAGACAATCGATTTTTTCACTCGAAAGATCTGGGCGGTTGAATCAATGGTTGAACAAAGGGTGCAGCTTAAGGACCAGTATCGTCATCTTCTGACGATTCCCGGTATCGGAAAAGTCCTGGCCCTTACCATCATGTTGGAGACAGGCCCGATCAGCCGCTTTCCCAAGGTGGGCGACTACGTGTCCTACTGCCGCAAAGTAGGATCCAAGTGGACCAGCAACGACAAGGCAAAAGGGAAAGGGAACAAAAAGAACGGCAATAAGTATCTCGCGTGGGCTTTTTCGGAAGCGGCCGAACTGGCAAGACGCTACAACACCCTTTGCAGGAGCTATTACAACCGCAAGATGCAGAAGACTAATTTCATGGTCGCCCATCAAGCTCTTGCACACAAACTGGCCAGGGCAGCCTACTGCATCATGAAGGAAGATGTTGCATTTATGCCTGAGAAGCTATTTGCGAGCTGAGAGCATATCCCGGGCCGGCGGCGCAAATGTCGCTTACCTGACCGCTCCGGGCCGCCTCCAGGGGTCGTGTGCGGGACCCCGTTCCGGCGGCCCTCCGCTCTTTTGGTCGGCAGGTGCGGGTTCAAAAAACAGATCTCATTCATGAGCGCATTTGTCGAACTTGATCGCCCATTAAAGGGATGGAGAACAAAATCATGCGCTAATAACGAACTGGCTGGAACGGTAACCTGAAAAGGGGTTGGCAAAACCACGAGGACTGATTGGAAAGCCGTTCCACCCAGCACCTATATGGTCGTCAACATCTTTGCTGCCCATGCCATGAGCCAGTCAAGGGGTGGTTAATAACCATGAGAGCTGAACAATCCTTTGGACATGGCACGGAACCGAAGATTTTCTGGCCCGCCACGGGCGGGAAGGGTCGTTTTTCGACAGGCAACTCGAAAACGGTCTTGATCCTGATGGGTGACTGGTGCAGCGAGGGCTGACTCCAAAACCAAAGAAACTGCGGGAGTGGTAGGGGGGTTGTCGGCTGTTGTGATCGGCAGGAAAGAATCTGCTTTTCTTGCATGGAAGGAGTTTTTCCTCTTGACCGGAGCCTTTTAATGGGTGACCCCATTTTTCCACTCTTTTGTCCAGTTATTCAACGCTCCTCAATAAAGTAGTGAAGAATAAGAACAACGCTGCAACCATTTGCCTTCACATTTAGGTCACCCAATCAACCCTTCTTGACCACGAATGCTCATCATCGTGGCAAGCATTGTAGCTACCAACTTCTTGTCACCGTCTTTTACTGCGAACACATCTCCTGAGCACACGGTAAGGGTGCGCCCCGGCTTGGTCACTTTCCCAAGTGCAATCAACGATTCCCCTGCGGCTGGTGAGAGTAGGTTTATCTTGTACTCGACGGTAAGCACTGCCGCATCAGGAGCCATCAAACTGAATGCGGCATAGCCACAGGCACTATCGGCAATGGTGGCGACAATACCGGCATGGATGAAGCCATGCTGTTGAGTCAAATCGTCTCGAAACTCAAGTGAGATTTCCACTTCCCCCGGCAGCACCTTCGTGAGACTCGCTCCAATGGTTTTCATCAGATTTTGTTTCGAGAAGCTCTCTCGCACTCGCAATTCGTAGTTCTCATCTTGAGATGCAAAGTCTTTCATCTATTAGCCCCTATAAATATGTGCTAGACATAACTGGACAACACTGTTGGACCACCGGGAAATCAACGCCTTCATCAGCGAGAAAATTCATGAGCCCGTACTGCCGGTTGGATAGATCACGTCTGCCCGTAAGGCTTCGGCGGCAAATGCCAGAGCCGCTCTGACCGCCTCTTCCGTCAATCTTGGGTGGGCTTCATTGATCTGCTCAACCGTTTCTCCCGCAGCCAATTTATCGAGTATTAATTCGACTGTGATGCGTGTTCCAGTGATGACGGGCTTGCCCATCATCACTGATGGATCGGATTTAATCAAACCGGCCCTCATTTTAAGCTCCTTCATTCAAGATCATTGCCCGTGATCTTACCATTTGTACTGTCGATGTTCCACAGTAATGGAATGTCCATTTCACAACATTCCTTGCCACTGAGAAATCCCGATGTGGCTGGCTAACGGACCACGAAACCAACAAGGCTTTCTAGCGTTACTATATGCGGGATTTGGAGGAATGCCTGGCGGGTTATGCGCTGACCCGGTACAAGTTCAACGGGCGGGGACCCAGCTAAGCAAGAAGGCTTTGATTTACGGCAGGTGTGCGCTATTATATGCGTAGTCGTGCTTGCAGGACTTCAAAGAGTCGGTGTCTGAATACGGGCGCCGCATTCTGCCGAAAGGAGCAGGTTATGATCAATGTCGAGTACATAGACGGTGGCAGGAAAGTGATCATCCCCGCCGAGGTGTGGGAAGCTCTTAAGGAGTTGGCTGAGCACGCCGAGATTTACGAACTGGTTCAGAAACGCAAAGACGGGGCTGCCGGCCATTGTCTTGACGACCTGCTCACTGACGAAGGTCTGAGCCGTGCAGACCTGGAAGGTTAAGCTCACCGACGATGCCAGAGGAGATTTCAAAAAACTGGATGGCGGCTTGAAAGTCCTGGTGGCGAAACAGCTTGTCAAACTCGAAAGAGATCCTTGCATCGTAAGCATTTGGGCGACAAGATGGGTATGGACCTCACCGGTTACTATAAGCTTTACGCCGGCAAGAAGTGAATCCGCATTGTTTACTCAATCGAAGGGGACTTGGTGAAGGTCGTCGCAATTGGAGAGCGCGAGGACATGGAGGTCTACCGGCTGGCAAGCAGGAGAATCACGCCGGCAACTCAGTAAGGGACCGTCCGGCTCTCCAGGGCGAGGTTCGACAAGAGCTGGCGTTCCTCACCCGTTGCCCTGGATTTGTTCATAGATTTATCTTCGTTTTTATCGCATGAATCGACCCTCAAACTTGAATTTGACATGAACTCCGGGACCCACCCAGCGCAACACCAGCGCAACACGGATCTGAAGTATTCAGAATTAATAAGCTAGTGTAATTACTAGTATATATGAGTGCCTGGGGCGGGAATCGAACCCGCACGGCGACAAGCGCCAAGGGATTTTAAGTCCCTTGTGTCTACCAATTCCACCACCCAGGCCTATGAAGCAACATCTACATCGAGGTGAAAGGGGCTCCCTTCAAGATCATGGCCGAAACTTCTATCATAATCGGGATCGGTAGTCAAAGTGGGGGAGGATGAGCTCCCGCAAGGCAGACATTTTAGAGGATTCTGGATTGCCGCCATTATCTGAAATACTCCTCCCGTAATTAATTTCCCGATGGTTGACATGAACCAAAACGGCCTTTACGTTTCTTTTAACGAGCTTTTGTACCGCATTCTCAGGCGGTTGTACTACTTAAAAGAATGACTATTCGGAGTTTCAGGAGGGAGATGGAAATGAGCAAGACATTGATCGTTGCGATGGCTCTTTCGCTGGTTCTTGTCAGCGGCGGCCTTTTCAGCGCGCAGGCGGATTGTAACCTCTGCGGCTGGCATTTGACCAGTCCCTGTAGTTGGCATCTAAGTCCTTGTAACTGGCATTTTCCTTCTTTTTGCGGTCATTGCGCCGCAAATGATGCGGCTAAGACGGACGCAGACAGAGCGGCGGTTTCTAACGACAAGAATATGGATAAAGGATCGTATTGAGCATTAGTGAGGCGGCGCCTGCCCGTCCCCGCCTCCGGCCCGCCGGAGACTGCGTCTGTCAATTGCGGTTGGCCGGAGGCGGGTTGCGCGGCGCGGCTTATTGTGCGCCGGCGGCCTTTTTTATAGGTTCTTTTGATGTGTGTTGATTCCCGCTCCTTCAATTCGTTCTAAATCCCTCAAGCCCTTCCAAATATCGTTTTGCCTGACGGTGGACAGCGGGGCTGGTTCTGTCTGAGACGTTGCCGCAGATCCGCTCCAGGGCGGCGATCACCAGACGCTGGAGATCGGGCTTCATCTTGCGCACGTGCTGAAATGTGTTCAACATGCGCGCGGCGTTCGTGTAGTTGATTGGCGCAAGTTCGATGACTCTGTCGGCAATCCAGTTTACTCCCCGCTCGTTCCAGATCATCTTGTTATTGCTGGCCATGGTGAGGAAAAGCGCGCGACACCAGGTCGGCTGAGTGATCTGGAAGGTTGGCCTGTTGCGCTCCCTTTCGATCTGTTCGAACACGTCCTTGCACGTTCCGCTGCCGATGACGCGGAGGTAATTGGCGTATCCCGTTATATTCGAATGCCACCGGCCGTATACTTCCTCCAGGATCTCGAGCCTTTCGGGCGCTGAGCTGCGATTGAGGGCGACCAGGGCTGAGACCTTGTCATTTGCCGCAGTGGCGCGGCGGAAGTGATCGAGTATGGTCATGTGGCTCTCGGTCGCGTCCTTTACGGTTATCAGCTCCAGCAGCACAGTTTTGAGCAGCCTGTCTTCGAGGCCGTCCAGCAGGGTTTGCGGCGGACCAGAGCGCGTAGGTGTCAAGACGGTCGAACTGCTCCTGCAATTCTTGCCGATAGAGATTGTGGATGGAGAGCATGAGTTGTTCTTTCGCACTGCACAAGTTCGGGGAACCATGCGCTGTAGGTCCTGTCCATCGGCTGCTCGTCGATTCTCAGAAAAAAGGCCTTCAGCGCGGGCGGAAGGGAGCCGTCGGAAAGGATTTCTCCATAGAGCCCCAGCCACAGGGGATCTATTTCTTTGGTCCTGCCGAGATCGAGCAGCTTCTTGCGTTCGATATCGGTGAGCATGCGCATTGCATTGACGCGGCAGTAGAAGTTCGGGTCGATCCTTGCCTGCATGACGAGCGTCTCGACGTTTGCGCTCCGGTCCACGAAAGTCCCGTAGAAGGAGTAATCCCTGTTAATCGATGCGAAAGCGGGCGGTGCCCGGAGATTTTCGAAAGCAAGTCCGGCCTCCGGTTCGTTCAACTCGAACACCCGGTCGGTCCCGGGAATGTCCGCGCCGTGCAGGATCGACCAGCGCGAGCCGGATTGGAACGACAAAAGGGGGTTTTCCTTCCTCGATTTCCTGGACGCAAACTGATGTGAAACGTTTTCTTTTCAGGGTCCCACAAAGTTTTGGCGCGCACCTTCGGGTAGCCTATCCTGTAGAGCCATTGTTTTTTGAACTCATCGAGCCGCCTTCCGGATACCTGCTCGAAGCATTCGAAAAACTGATCGGTATTTGCGTTCTTAAAACGATAACGCGTGAAGTAGAGGGTCTTGCCGGCTTTGAACTTTTCGTCTCCGAGCAGCAGGCGGAGCATGCGGATGACTTCGGCGGCCTTGACGTAGGTGACCCCGTCTATCAGTTCGTCAGGGTCGTTGAAGCCCTCGCGCACGATGCGTCCGGCATGTCCGGAGTCCTCTATGGCCAGCGGGCCGAGAAGCGGATTTCGAATGCTTTCGACCTGGTTCAGCCTGACCACCGCCGGATCGAAAACGTCGGCCATGAACTGCCTCTCCACGTCCACGGTGAAGGCCTCATTGAGCCAGACGTCAAAGGGGGTCTCCATAGTCGTTTCGCTGCCGCACTGGTTGTGTTCGAACTCATGTACGATCACCGCATGGGCGTAAAGGAGGAACTGGTCCAGCGTGTGCTCGCCGACCAGGGCCGCATCGGTGACGATTGTGGTGTTTCCGGCGTTTTCCATGCCTCCGAAATTGGACCTGCCCATGCAGATGGTCCGATAGGTATCGCCCGTATATTCATAGTCCTGGGTCGCCTTGACCCAAAGGACCGACCTTTTGAGGATTTTCATCGGGATTTGCGCGCCGCCGCTTTCGCCCGGGAGGAACAAGGTATTCAAGATTGACGGCGCGGCCGTTATCATAGACTGACCCGGTCCCTCAGGACGTCCCATGTCCCGGCGCAGGCGATGAAAAGGTAAGGGGGCATCGGAATGGGGTTGTTGAAAGTGATGATCTGCCTGTCCGGTTGACCCGGCTTGCGAACGGGAACGCCATCCGGGTTGGCCGCAGGGTCTATGTCTCCGTTGCTTATGAGATGCGTATAGGCGACGTCGGCTTCCAGGGTCGTTCTCATCGTGCACTTGGCGCGGCAGTCGTCGAAGATGGGCATGATTCTCTGAAAGCCCCATTGCTGGCATTGGGACATATACTGCTGCGGGGCCCCGGGTGGAGTGACGTCCTTGTAAATGCCCTCCAAAACGTAATCCGAAGGACGGCAGACGCTCCTGGTGCGCACGGAAAAGCTTTCTCCCGCCCGTACTTTGCGCGGCAGCAGGACGATCAGCTTGTTTTGCTCGGCGAGATATTCAAACCGAAGGGGCTCTCCGCTGAATCGGGGCCGGAGCACCATTCGACGCTCACTATTTCAAGGTCGCAGGCATCGAGCGAAATCCTGTCAAGCTCCTGCACGGCGGTCATCCGGAGGCAGTTTGCTGCTTCGACCCTGTCGTCGAGGAAGTTGAGATATATGTCCAGGTGTTCCAGACGCACGGGAAGTTCGCCGAAGTCCTCGCGAAGATATTTATATTTTTCGTTGGGCAAATCAGTTCCTCCTTGATCTTCACGTAACTCTCAAGCCTCGTCCATCATCCGGCCACGCACGACCACATTGCCGCAAAAGCGGCTGTGGATTTGGTCCAGGGCGCGGTCGAGCCGCTCCTGCCTGCCGGTTTGCTCCCCCGATGAACTAATGGTCAATTGACATGGGCCCGAAGAAAGGTTCGATACGCCTATTCCTATCAGGCGCACCTTCTGCGTCAGCTTTAGGTCCGCCAGGAGCTTATGTGCGGCGTTGAACAGAACGTCCGTGGTGTCGAACGGGCTCCGGCAAAGTGCGGCTTCTGGTGATCGTTTTGAAATCGGAGAGCTTTATCTTCAGAATTACCGTCCTTGCCTTGAACCCGAGTTTGCGAAGTTCCCGGCCTACTTCCTCGACTTGAGAAAGAAGCATCTTCTCAAGCTCGGCGATGTTGTCCGATATCCTCGGCAAAGGTGTGTTCGGCGCTGATGGATTTGGGGTCGCTGTAAGGCTCGACCGCAGAATTGTCTATTCCCTGCGCCTTTGCGTAGAGGGCGGCGCCCCATTTGCCGAATTTATTCTTCCAGAACAGCGCGGGAAACTTCAGAATGTCCGAGGCAAAAACAATGCCCAGCTTGCGCAGTTCTTCGCCGGTCTTTCTTGCCGACTCCCGGGGATTTTACCCACCGGCAGATGTTTGCAGAAATTCCGTGACCTGTTCTTCTTCAAGTATCGTCAGCCCGTCGGGTTTTTTGAAATCGGAGGCGATTTTGGCCAGAAACTTGTTTGGCGCTATTCCTATCGAACAGGTAAGGGAAGTGGCCTCGCGGACGGCGGCTTTCACCCGGTGGGCCAGGACGTGAGGAGGACCGTGGAGCCTTTCTGTCCCCGTAATGTCCGCAAAGGCCTCATCGATCGACACCTGCTCGACAAGAGGCGATATCCCGCGCAGGATTTCCATGACAACGCGGGAGACCTCACTATAACGGTTCATCCGGACTGGAAGGAAAATCCCCTGCGGGCAGAGCTTTCTAGCCTGGAAAGACAGGCATGGCGGAGTGAACGCCGTAACGTCTGGCTTCGTAGGATGCCGCACAAACCACCCCGCGCATTGCGCCGCCCACTATTACCGGCTTTCCTGCGCAACTCGGGGTTGTCCGACTGCTCCACGGCGGCGTAGAAGGCGTCCATGTCCAGGTGCATTATTCTTCGTGTCACGGGATTCTTCACTTTACAAGCATAACCGGGCAGTGGGAGAGGACCCCGACCTTGAAGCTGATTGTCCCCCAGCCTTCGGCGACGTTTTCGGGATCGAGTTTGTGCGAGCTCATTATAATCAAATCGACATTGTGTGCGACCGCAAAATTGAGTATTTCGTAAACTCTTTTTCCGTAAAGTATTTGCTTTTCGCATTGCAAGGCCTTCCCGGCCGTATCGGGCTATGATTTTATCGATTCTCCTGCCTGCGCGGTCGCCAAGTTGCCTGTAGAATTTCTGAAAATCCTCGGAATCGGCTTCTTCAACGGTTTCGATCACATGGAGCAAGGTAAGGGCGGCTTTATTTTCCAGCGCCATCTGTGACAGCGATATCCATTGCTTTGCGGTTTCTTTCCGTGAGGTCCGAAGGAACCAGGATGTTTTTGAACATTTAGCGCCTCCGAGGTTGATTAAGATAGCACGGATTAGACAAAAGCCGGACAGGTGATTATGAATTTAAGACCGAAGCAAGCCGGTAACCAGATGGAAAGTTGAGCTTCCTTGCGCTGAAACAATTGACAATTGGCGGAAATAAGTCTTTTAGTACAGCTTTGCCGGAAATCTTCGCGGTTAACCACTCGCAAACCTGAAACGTAAATGCAGTCCCGATTTCGGCATTTTCTAACCCATGCAGAAGAGTCTGCTGAATCATGTCATCTGTCAACAAAACAGGAGTTTACCTCATAGGCGCGCTCGGTTCCATCGCCTCCACGGTGGTGGCGGGCGCGCTTGCGTTGAAAAAGAAGCTGACGCCGCCAACCGGAATGGTCACCTGCTCGCAGATCTTCGACGGAGTAGATCTTATCGAGCCGGCGGACCTTGTTTTCGGCGGCTGCGATATAAGAACGGAGGCAAACTCTCAGGGATATTTTCGAAAAAATGGCTCCTGTCTCGCCCGCGAATTCTGCATGGAAATCAAGGCTGAACTGGAAGCAGTTTCATCATGATATCGATTGCGGATGCGCCAAAAACTGTGGCGAGGCTATAGAAAAGCTTGTCCATCCTGCAAATGCGAAGGAAAAAAGTCTCGAGCAGGAAATAGAGGATATGCGCGACAGCTTGCAGGACATTCAGGCGCAAGCACAGGCTCGATGAAGTAATTGTCGTAAATCTGGCCTCAACGGAGCCGCCCCTGGAACTCGATGCCTGCCATTGCCGAACTTGAATCGCTCCAAAAGCTGATCGCCGGCAACGAAACGGAAAAGGTCCGGGCGAGCACGCTCTATTCCTGTGCCGCAATCCTGGAAGGGTGCGCATATATAAACTTTACGCCGTCGAATGGCGCTCTTCTCCCGGCAGTTTTGCAGCTTGCGGCCGAAAAAGGCGTCCCTGTCATGGGAAACGACGGAAAAACGGGCGAGACGCTGGTAAAATCGGCCCTGGCGCCCATGTTTGCCTGGCGAAATCTCGATATAATGAGCTGGGAGGGCTTCAACATACTGGGCAACATGGACGGCCGGATACTCGATCACCCCGGAAACCGCGAATCGAAAATCCGGACCAAAGACCAGGTGTTGCCCAAAATCCTTGGATATTCTCCCCATACTTCGGTCAGCATAGGTTATGTCCCGTCCCTTGACGACCAGAAAACGGCCTGGGATTTCATTCACTTCAAAGGGTTTCTCGGCGCCAAGATGTCGCTTCAGTTCATCTGGCAGGGATATGATTCCATTCTCGCGGCCCCGCTGGTCCTCGATCTGGTCCGCCTGGCCGAACTGGCGAAAAGGCGCGCTGAAGCCGGAGTGATGACCCACCTCGCCTCCTTTTTCAAAGCGCCGGTCGGGGTCGAAAAACATGCCCTTCAGGACCAGTTCCGTATGCTCGCCGATTATGCTGAAAAACTGAGGATGGAAGGTCAATCCTGACCGGCCTTGAAGTTGCAGGAGGTTTGACTTGCTTTTGAAAGCGTTGTGGACGCTCATGTTCATGCTGGCCTCACTGCTTCCGGCCTTTGCACGGGCAGAAGAACTGCAAGCGATAGAGCCTCTCATCTCGCATGACACACGTCTTATGATCTTTTCGCCTCACCCCGATGACGAGAGCCTTGGAGCGGGGGGGCTGATTCAGCGCGTTCTCAAGGCCGGCGGAAAGGTGAAGGTAGTATTCATGACAAGCGGAGACGGCTTTCCGGAGGGGGTGGAAACGGAGGACCACATCTCCCATCCGACCGCAAAGGACTACACCAGGTATGGTGAAGAGCGCCGGCATGGAGGCCCTGAAGGCAGTGACCGCCCTTGGGATGAAGGAGCGCGACGTTGATCTTCCTTGGTTTTCCGGACGGCGGGCTGACCTACCTTCGTTTAAAGTTTCGCAGACGCACGTTTGCGTACAGGTCTCCTTTCACCAGGAAAATTCGACCGCCGGCGTTCGAGATTATTGTGCCTCGCACCGACTACTGCGGCGAAGACTTGAGAAAAGAGATCGAACGGGTGCTCGTTGAGTTTTCAGACCCAACCTGGTGGCTGTAACCCCACCCGAGGACCAGCATCCGGACCATAGCGCAACTTACTATTTCGTTAAGGAAGCATTGAGGCATTTGAACGAGAAACATGCGAATCTCAAACCCGTGGTGCTTACCTTCCTGATCCATTATGGACAGTGGCCGCTTGGTCAGGGGCGGGGACCGGGTCGCGCCTTAACCCACCCGAGGACTTTCCCGACCAGGGGAAACAGTGGATTTCATTCGCCCTCAAACCCGAGGAAGTGAAAACCAAGCGCAAAGCCATCCTCAAGTACCATACGCAGATGCTCGTCATGGGCCGCTTTCTTTTGAGCTTTTCAAGGTCTAACGAACTGTTCATGCCGGACGATTGAAGGCAAAATGCGAGCGGGGCATTCGGCCGAACAGCGCTGTCGGACCGAATCGGTCAACGGTCCGGGCCACGGACGAATGTTCAGCAGCCGTGCGCTTTCCTCGGGCGGCAGCAAGATCGCTCAAGCTCCGCCTGAAGGGCAGGGTAGGAGCCTATAGCCGGCAAGATACCCGTTTAGCGCGCGCTGCGACCGTCGAATTCGACAAAGTCCTCATCGGACGGGTAGATCGCCTTGAGTTCTCTTACCAATTCCGGCCTCTGCCTCAGGTAGTACTTCTGGTGATAGTCTTCCGCCGGGTAGAACCTGGCAGCAGGCGATATCTCCGTGTATATCTTTCCGTGTGTCCTTGCCTCCTCCCGTTCCCTGGATTCAACAGCCAGCTTTTTCTGTTCTTCATTGTGGTAGAAGATTGCGGACATATACTGCCTCGACCACGGGCGGCTTCCGGGATCATGGCTCTTCCAGAAGATTTCAAGCAATTCCCGGTATGAAATAACGGCCGGGTCATAATCGATCTCTATGCTCTCCGCATGGTCACCCAAAGCGCGGTAGGTCGGATTTTCCTTTTTGCCGCCGGTATAGCCGACCCGCGTGCGAATCACTCCTTTGATGCTGCCAAACTGGGCATCGGGACCCCAAAATCAGCCAAGAGCAAATGTCGCGGTTTCGATTTCCCGTGTCGCCGAAGCCAAGCGGTTGAAGTGTTGATTCTCCACTGTTCGTCCGGTATTTCTGATGGACTATTCATTATTTCCCCCTGTTTGATTATGTTTTGGTCCGTCTTCGGCAGGAGGGTTAAACGGACATAGCGCGCTGCCCAGAAAAAACCCGGCAAGCGCCAGCCAGATGATCCTGCTCCTCGGAGCAAAGACAAGCTCGGTTAGTTTCTTTGGAAAGGAAGTCATTGGCGTTCTCTCCGTTCGCCCGGAAGCTCCGCCGCTATTTTCGCATCAAAACCGCGGGTCCGATGACCGATGCTTGTCCGGGATGCCTTAATGGTAACCATCTGAGGTGAGGAAATTTTAAAGAAAAGGTCAAGATACGATAAAAGATTGGTCGGTCAGGCCTTCCGCTGCCGCCCAACGCGCCGGATAGACATATCGAGCGGTCGGCCTGCGCGCTACGCGCTCATTTTGCGCCAAGGGAGGCCGGCGAGAGCGCTTCACAAAGTGAAGCAGCTCGAAGCATGCGTAGCGAAACCTTTACTCCGAAGTAACTACAGTTTGTGAAGTGTATCGTTGCGGGCTTGCCTTCAAACGGCGTCGCTTACGCGCAAAACGTCTCGGATGGCTCCGCTCAGCGCGCCAGGGTATACAGCACCTTTTGTGCTCCTAGCGTTAATGGAATAGATCGGGCTCTTAGTAAAATGACGTTTAGCACAAAAAATCCGGGAGACAAGGCGAAGTGGTATTTATTTTATATGGTAATACCCCTCTTTTGACCGTCCTCATTATATAAGTCTATCTTACGATGAGGAGATCGATTGCGCAGGACTCTTGAGAGGCAGGCTGAACCAGAACAGAGTTTTACCGGGAGCGCTTTCCACACCCGCTTTTCCACCGTGGGCTTCCAGGATTTCCTTTACTATGGCGAGCCCTATTCCGGTGCCGCCAAAGTCTCTGGAACGGGATTTCTCTCCTCGATAGAAACGCTCGAAAATAAATGGCAGGTCTTTGGCTTCAATCCCCGGGCCGCTATTTTCGACAAAGAATTTCACCTCCCGGCCGGAGCTTTCCGTGCGGATCAATACGGACCCGCTTTCAGGCGTATACTGCAGCGCGTTCTTCAGAAGATTTTCCATCACCTGGCTGAGTTTTTCGCGGTCGGCCAGCACCCGTGATCCGGCTTCACTCAGTTGCGCCGCTGACCTGGATATTTTTCTGCCTGAATTCCAGATCGAATTTTTTCAAAGCGCGTGAGGTCAGTTCGACAATATCTGTCTCCTCCAGGTCAAGACTCAATCTTGCGGCATCGGCCCGAGCCAACTGCAGCAGGTTTTCGACAAGGGAGATCAGCCTCAGTGTTTCTTCCAGAAGCAGTTGAAAGGTTTCCTGCGTCGGGGGGACGACACCGTCTTGAAGCGCCTCCAGGTATCCTCTGATGTTTGTTAAGGGCGTGCGAAGCTCGTGGGCGACATTGGAAACCATGTCCCTTCTGAGTTGTTCGACGCGCTCGAGGCTTGCGGCCATCTGGTTGAAAGCGTTCGCCAACTCGCCGATCTCATCGTGCGAATCCGCCCGCACTCTGGAGGAATAATCACCCCTGGCAATCAGGCGAGTTGTTTTTATCATCTGGTAAAGCGGCCGCAGCGCCATTTGAGTCAGCAGGAAGCTCAGCAGCGCGCCCAGGACCAGTGCGCCGATACTGGTCCAAAGAAGATAGCGGTGTACGGAGTGGATGAACATCTGGTGCGCGTCGGTCGGACTGATCCGGTACTCTTTCATGAGAACCGAGAAGTAATCGGCCGCAAGAGTGTCGAGAACCAGCCAGAGGACAAGTATTACCAGTGCGACCACGGGCACGTTGATTGCCAGCAGTTTCAGGAGCATGCCCTGTTTCATGGAAAAGGTTCCTCTTGTTCGTCCTGGGCGAGCCGGTACCCGAAGCCTCTTACCGTCAATATGTATCGTGGGTTGGCGGGGTCTTTTTCGAGTTTCTGCCTCAGCTTGCCTATGTGCACATCTATCACTCGATCGACCACCTGCTCGCCCAGGGGATAGAGCGCATCCAGGAGCTGTTCTCGTGTAAAGAGCCGCCCCGGCGCATTCATGAGCAATCGAAGCAGCTTGAATTCCGATGGAGTGAGGACAATGCGGCGATTATCCACCGTGACTTCGTGTTTATGAGCATCCAGCACCAGCCCCCCGACCTTGAGCTTGTCGGACCTGTCCCTGGCGGTGATACTCGTTCGTCTCAACACGGCCTTGATTCGAGCGACGAGCTCTCGAGGGCTGAACGGTTTGACCACATAATCATCTGCTCCGATTGTAAGCCCCAGGACTCGGTCGAATTCCTCGCCTCTTGCCGTGAGCATCAGAATCGGGACATCCGAAAATTCCCGTATCCGGCGGCAGACCTCCCAGCCGTCAAGCCTGGGCAGCATGAGATCGAGGATGACAGCCACGGGATTTTGCTGCCGGACCAACTCCAGGGCTTCGACACCATCCAGCGGCAACGGCGGTCTCGTATCCTTCGCGTTGAAGATAGAGGCTGATGAGCGAAGCGGTTTTATTGTCATCCTCAACAATGAGAACGGGGCCTGGTTTTGCCATGAGTCTCACCTGCAGGTTTTTTCAACGATCGTTCGCCAATCCGAAGCATACATTAAAAATCCTGTCGCTTTTCCGCAAGCCTGCGCGGCTTCATCCGTTCAACCCGAAGCGCAGCGGCCGCTTGAGAACCGCAATTTGAGATCATTACCTAATCTTTACATTCCCTTGAGGCTTTCATTACCGTCCAGGAATTATCTTAATCGAAGTCAGGAGATGTGGACTCGATCGGCCCCATGGCGCAAACCAGGGGGCTACTAAACTGATGGGAGATATTGAAATGAAAGTGATCTTGCTGGCGGCATTAATCGTATTGGCAGGATTTGTTCTGCTGGGATTGGGGATCTTCGAGCGGCAAGAAGACCGAAAAGAGTCCAGCCGTGGACGAAGAGTATGCCGGGTTACCAAGAGCTACATTTGCCGGAGGATGTTTCTGGTGTGTCGAAGCCGATTTCGAAAAAGTAAAAGGAGTCGTTGAGGCCATATCGGGCTATACGGGCGGCCGCACGGAAAATCCTTCATATGAAGAGGTTTCGTCCGGAAAAACGGGACATGTGGAAGCGGTTCAGGTCATTTACGACCCCGCAAAAGTAAGCTACGAGGAACTGCTGGATTCTTTCTGGAAACATGTGGACCCGACGGACCCGGGCGGACAGTTCGTCGACAGGGGCGAACAGTACCGCAGCGTCATCTTTTATCAATGATGAGGCTCAGCGGGCTGCGGCCGAAGAGTCGAAGCGCAAGCTGGAAAGTTCCGGCCGTTTCGATAAGCCGATTGTTACCGAGATCGTGCCGTTTTCGAAATTCTACAGGGCGGAGGAATATCACCAGGGCTATTACAAAAAAAATCCGGTGCGCTACCGGTATTACAGATTCAGTTCGGGACGGGATCAATTTATTACAAAAATATGGGGTGAGGATATGGAGATCGCTAAATCAAAATCGGAAACCGCCCAATCGGGCATGCACGCGGTGAAATACTTGAAACCCGATGATGAGACCCTTCGAAAGAAGCTCACCGATCTGCAATACAAGGTGACTCAAAAGGATGGCACCGAACCGCCGTTTAGAAATGAGTATTGGGATAACAAAACGGAAGGAATCTATGTGGACATCGTTTCGGGCGAACCCCTTTTCAGTTCGCTTGACAAGTATGATTCCGGAACCGGATGGCCAAGCTTTACGAAGCCTCTTGAGCCCGGACAACATTGTGGAGAAAAAAGACCGGAGCTTTTTCACGGTGAGAACCGAGGTCAGAAGCAGGCACGGCGATTCGCACCTCGGACATGTTTTCAATGATGGACCGCCGCCAACCGGCCTTCGCTACTGCATGAATTCAGCCGCCCTGAGATTCATCCCCAAAGAGAATTTGGAAAAGGAAGGATACGGCCGGTACCTGAGCCTTTTCGCAAATGAACACGGAGATCGGTCTTGATGTGGGCGGCGGCCGTCATTTCCTGGTTGCCAACAGCAGGTTGGCCGTGTCCACCTGGAAGTGATAGCCTATCCCGAAGGGCAGGGGTTTGACGCCCCTGCCGGTTTTGAATGTCTTGGCAAGGTCCGCCTGGTGCTTATTTTTGAAAAACGATTTGGGCTCGCTGTAAACGCCGTAAAATTGAAAAGTCCATACTGAGGGGTTGAAGCACCTGAACGGAATTCCCGAATCTTCCTGCAGAACATATTGGCTTTGATCGAGAACGAACCGCCTCGCCATCGAAGCCTGTGGATCGAACATCACAAAAGCCGCCGCTTTCATAAAGGTGATAAACGGCCCTAAGTTCTTCAAAAAAGTAATAAAATGGTTGCTGCGCCCGAAGGTGCGATCGTAAAGATTGAACCGAAAGTAGTAAAGCGTCTGTGGCTTGTTCCCAGGTGAGCAAGCGCTTTCAAAGACAATCCGCACTCCTGGAATGGCGCCTTCCGGACCGGGCTTTCCACCCTCAAAGCCGGGGACTTCATGAATCGTTCCGTCCGGTTCCATGAACCAATACTCAACATCGAGGATACGGGCCTTTCCCTTGGCCAGGAAGGATAGAAGAAAAGGGAGAACGCCGTTGAGTTCTTTGCTTTCCATGCTTGTGTGCATGTGTGCGCTGATGAAATAGTCGATGCTCAGAAAATCATGGAGCGACTTCCGGATGTCCCCGAAAAAGGAGTCGAAGTCCTTCCGGCTCATGGCCTGGAAATCGGGGACCTTGCCGATGGGTTCCAAAGCCATCAGGATATAAGTCTCCGCGCCGGGGAAAAGAGTGAAAGGGTTGATAAAATCCGGCCCGCTGAACGGATATAATACCGTGAGTCCGGAAGACATTGGTTTGGCCAGCTCCCTGGCGGCCCACTCCCTCATTGGCGCCAACTGTATCCTGTCGTATTTTTCCCAATCGTGGTCGAAGGACTTGGCGAATCCGGTCCAGGCCGGTCTGCTTTCAAAGGGCGCCAGGATGCTTTGTGGATCGCGAATGCCCGCAATTAGCGCGGCGTGTTGTGCGTAAGAGGCCCGGCGCCCGGTAGGATTCTCTCCCGGCGGCGTATTTCCGCCGGTTTCTGCCCCCGACCATGAAAGAGTATATGACAAGAGAAGAAAGCCGGAAAAAACAAGCAGAATCAAGCTTTGGAAAAAGGAATTTCTTTTTGGGATTCTCATTCGGAAACCTTCCTCTGAGAGGTGATTTTTGCAGGTCTTGCCAGAATGATATATAACAGCAGGGCCGATCCCACGGTCAAAAGACTGACCGCTGAAGGCAAAGGCCTCTGGATCAGCAGGTAGCAAAGCATCCAGCCGTTCAACACCAGGTAAAATGCAGGAGTTACGGGATAGCCCCACATTTTGAAAGGTCTTTTTGCGCCGGGCCTTTTCACCCGCAACACAATCACCCCCAGTACGGTCAGGAAGGCGAACAGCGCCAGGGTAAAGCCCACATAAGTCAATATGGCGTTGAAAGTGGAAGTCAGAGCAAGAAGCATGGCCACAGACGACTGGAGCAGAACGGCATAGACAGGGGAGCCTCTCCTGTTTTTCCTGGCTAGAATTCTTAGGGCGCTGATGTCCTCGCCCATTGCCTGGGCTACCCGGGGTCCCGCCATGATCATGGAGCTGAGGGAGGAAACAAGGGCAAAACAGATCAGCAGGGTGACGATCCTGGCGCCGCTCGATCCGAATACGGCCTTGGCGGAGAGGTATGCGACGTCGATTCTGCCGGTGAGCTGCTGAACAGGCACGGTATAAAGAAAGATAAAGTTGAGCAGAACGTAGCATATCGACACGAACAGGGTCCCCATAAAGAGGGAGATGGGAACGTTTCTCTCCGGCTTTTGAATTTCGCCGGCGACGTATGCCGATGCGTTCCATCCCGAGTAGGCGTAGGATACATACACTAGAGCAACGGCAAATGCAGGGCTGAAGATCGTTTCAACCTCGTTTCCCTCCAACGTGACAACCTGTTGCGGATGTTGGGTGAAAAACCCTGCGGCAATGAACGTGACAATGAGCAGGATTTTGCCTGCCGTGAAAACATTCTGAAATTGGCAGCCGAAGCTTACATCCACCAGATGAATCATGGTGAGAACGGCGATTGCCGAAACCCCCACCGCCGTCTCATTGATCCCCGGGTAAACGGCTCGCAGGTAATGGCCCAGCGCGATAGCCGTAAGCGCGATCGGAGCGCCGAAGCCCGCTACGATCGAAGCGCATCCTGAAAGAAAGCCGGCGGCCGGGTGATAAATGTTGCTTAGATAGGGGTACTCCCCTCCGGACCTCGGCATCATGGCGCCCAATTCTCCGTACGCAAGCGCTCCGCAAAAAGCGCTAATGCCCCCCGCGATCCACAACAACAGCACCGAAGGAAGAGAATGAACGCTGACCAGTTGAAGACCCAGCGTTGTGAAGACGCCGGTCCCGATCATGTTGGCGATCACCAGGAGTGTGGCTGAAAAAAGGGTGATAGGCTTGCTCTGTTGCTTTTCATCATGCACGGCGTACACTCGACTTTAGACTCGGCGGTTCGATGTTCCCCATTTAAAGCATTTAATTTTGCGCGCCTTTCTGAACGAGCAACGCCGCAACCTCGGCATGGCCCTGAGAGGCGGCCCAATTAAGCGGCGTCTTTTCGTTTACGTCCCTGGCGTTTACGTTTGCGCCTTTGTCAATGAGCAACGCCGCAACCTCGGCATTGCCCGCGAAAGCGGCCCAATGCAACGGCGTCTTCCGGTTCACGTCCCTGGCGTTTACGTTTGCGCTTTTCTCGATGAGCAACGCCGCAACACGGGCATTGCCAGCAAAAGCGGCCCAATGCAGCGGCGTCTTTCGGTTCACTCCCGGGGCATCTACTTTTGCGCCTTTTTCAATGAGCAACGCCGCAACCTCGATATTGCCCTCAAATGCGGCATGATGCAGCGGCGTCCATCGGTTCTCGTCCCTGGCGTTTACTTTTGCGCCTTTCTCTATGAGCAACTCGGCAATCGCGGTGATGCCCCGGGAAGCAGCATGATGCAGCGGCGTCTCTTGGTAATCGTCCCTGGCGTTAACTTTTGCGCCTTTTTCAATGAGCAACGCCGCCATGGCCGTATCTGTCTGACCCTCAGCGGCCCAATGCAACGGCGTCTCTTTGTTCAGGTCCCTGGCGTTTACTTTTGCGCCTTTCTTAATGAGCAATGCCGCAACCCCGGTCTTGCCCCAATAGGCGGCATGATGCAATGGCGTCTCGTCGTAATCATCCCTGGCGTTTACTTTTGCGCCTTTCTTGATGAGCAGCGCCGCAACCTCGGTCTTGCCCCGGTAAGCGGCATGATGCAGCGGCGTCTCCCGGTCTTCATCCCTGGCGTTTACGTTGGCGCCCTCTTCCAGGAGCCGGCGGACCGCGGCGAGGTCTCCTGCCTTGACGGCGTCAAGCAGGTCTTCAGCAGCGGATTGCCCATATGAGGCCATCGTCGCTATTGTCGCAAACGCCAATAACACGGCGAGAAAAGCCTTGTTCGTCATGCATCTGTTCGAATGCGGCCTTATGGCCGCTGTCTGCTTCTCACCGATTGCGCGCATGCGGCTTTTCCTCTCTCTGACGAATTTGTGGCATAATTATCAGAGAGTTGGGACAAATGCAGCATCATTCTTCTCAGCGTTGTCCTTGACGGCACTTTGTATGATGCTAATATAGAATTCGTGCAGTCCGGCCAAAGGAGTAACCTGGTTTAACCCGGAGCATGGGTTCGTTGCTGATGGAACGCCGGAACGTCCCGGGCTGCGCCCACAAGGGGCCAGGCTTCAATACGCCCGCAAGGGCTTATGCTGCGGAAATGGGAGGAGATCGCCGTGTTGCAGGCATTATTAATGCTGTTCGCGTTTGTAACGCTGGTCCCTGTATGCGCTCTGGCGGAAAAACCGAAGGCCATAGAACCGCTAATCTCCAAAGAGACGCGTCTCATGGTATTTTCGCCGCACCCTGACGACGAGAGCCTTGGAGCCGCAGGGCTCATTCAGCGTGTCATCAAAACAGGCGGAAGCGTGAAGGTGGTCTTTATGACAAACGGAGACGGCTTCCCGGAAGCGGTGGAAATGGGGGACCATATATCCAATCCCACCGCAAGGGACTTCCGCGAATATGGCGAAGACCGCATGTACGAATCCCAGAAGGCCCTGGCCACACTGGGAATGAAGGAAAGCGACGTGATCTTCCTTCGATTTCCGGACGGCGGGTTGAGCGCCCTTCGTTCCAAGCCCGCCGGAAAGCAGAAGGCTTACACATCTCCTACCACCAAGGAAGACCGCCCTTCGGCCCTGGCTGTTGTTGTCCCTCAGGCAGGCTACACCAAAGAGGGCCTGCAAATGGAAATCGAACGGGTGCTGTCGGATTTCAGACCCAACATGTTGGCGACGAGCGCGCCTGAGGATACGCACCCGGACCACGCTTCAACTCACTTCTTCGTTAAGCAGGCATGGAAACATTTGAATAGAGAACATCCGGAATTCAAACCCGTCTGGCTCATCTTCCTGATTCATTACGGTCAGTGGCCCATGGCCCAGGGTTTGGGGACCGGGTCAAAACTCAGTCCTCCCGAGGACTATCCTCATAAAGAAAAGTGGCTCCCGCTTGCCCTCACGCCCGAGGAAACGGCAGCCAAGCGCAAAGCCCTGCTGGAGTACCAGACGCAGATGATCGTAATGGGTCGCTATCTTTTGAGCTTCGCCAGGGCTAATGAATTGTTCAGGCTGGATAATCAGTGACATTGGCGCTTACGGCAGGTCCGGGACCCTTTTTTTCCTGCACGAAATCGAGAACGAACATAATGTGCTCGCGCATCGCGCCGTAGGCGAGCTGCGGATCGCGGTCGCAAACCGCTTTGAAAATATTATTGTGGTGTCGGGTTATTATTTCGAGAGTGGCGGGTTCGGTATATAAGTACTGGAGGTTTGATTTGATCCCGTAAAAGAGCAGATCGTAAAAGCTCTTCATTATGTGTATCTGAACCATGTTCTTCGTTGCGTAGGCGATGGCCATGTGAAACCGCACGTCGGCGTCGCTTCCCAGTCCACCGGCTTCTATCTGGGTTTTCATGTCCAGAAGACTCTTTTGCATATCCATTATGTCTTCTTCGGTAGCCCTTCGGGCCGCCATCATCACGGCGTTGCATTCGAGACCGAGCCTGACCTCGAGCAGGTCCGTCAGGCTTACGTTCAGGTCGTGCGGGACGCCGAGCGAATTCTTTTCCGCGGAAGGCGAAACGACAAAAGTGCCCTTTCCCTGCCTGTGATCGAGCAACTGAAGCGCAACGAGCCTGTTTATGGCCTCTCTTACCGTGGGGCGGCTGACGCTGAGGTTCTCGGCAAGTTCGCGCTCACTCATGAGTTGCTCACCCGGCTTGATTTGTCCTTTGAAAATGAGATCGCGTAACTGTTCGAAAACCAGGTCCGAGATGCGTTTTGGTTTAATGGGCCTTAGCATTGAAGCATTACTCCAGTGAATCGGCGTAAATTTCAATGGCGTGCTTTACCTGGATATGGTCACCCGCCTGAGAGAGCATATCGCTTATCTGAAGCATGCATGCGGGGCAGCTCGTCGCAACCGTCGAGCATCCCGACTCTACGATGGAGTCGCGCTTGCGCTTACCAATCGAGGCCGATATGCCGTAATATTGAAGGTTGAAAGTTCCGCCGCAACCGCAGCAGCGGTCCGCTTCGCGCATTTCGCTGAAGGCGTAACGGGAATTGGCCCGCAGAAGCGTTCTGGGCTGTTCCGCTATCCCGAGGGATTTTTTTAAATGACATGGGTCGTGATAGCTGAGAAGGGCTTTTTCCCCTTTATAGGGGGAACCCGGCGTGACAACGCCTGTCCTGTCCACCAGAAACTGGCTTATGTCCGAAGTTTTTTCGGCAAGTTCCTCCATGCGGGCTTTTTCCGCCTCGCTCAGGCCGTCGGCAAACATGGGCCAGAGCTTCTTTATTGTGGACGTGCAGGTTGCGCAGGCGGTCACAAGGCAGTCGAAGCCGCCGGTTGAGAATCTGTCGAGATTGTAGCGCACCAGTTTCTGAAAGGTCTTGAGGTCTCCCGAGGAAAGCGCCGGTATCCCGCAACAGCCCTGCTCCTCAGGGATAAAGACCCCGACTCCGTTATGCTCAAGGGCGCTCAAGACCGCGTACGCTATGTTCGGGTATATCTTGTCGATCACGCAGCCCACGAAGAAACCGACCTTCAACCCCGAAACGCCGTTTGTATCGAGCCGGCTCACGCGCGAGTGAAAGGGAAGGGGAGCAAAGGTCTTGAGATGCCGTTTGCCCAGAGGAAACGAAAAGCGTGCGCAAGAGGCGCCGAGAAAATCGTCGGCGGGTTTTACGAAAAAGCCCTGAAGTCTGCCCGCCGATTTTACAAGGCTATTGAAAAGCCTCGGGTGGGCGAGCATGCCGCGGAAAACGATCCTCTTGGCCGGGTGCAGCCCCATGTAGCCGGCCAGGATGGCGCGCGCCTTGAGAAAAATATCGAGCACTTTCACGCCGCTCGGGCAGTTGGCCGCACAGGACCCGCAGAGCAGACAGCGCATCATGCGCTCGTTTACCCCCTTTGGGTCTTTGAACATTTCCTGAATCAGACCGTCTAGTAAAGCCAGTTTTCCCCTGGCGACGTCGGCCTCACGGCCGGTTTCGGCAAAAACCGGGCAGACCGCCTGGCACATCCCGCACCGCATGCAGACCACAAGCTGGTCTTCAAGCTCTTTGACCAGCGAAGCAAGTTTTTTCATATCGTACATGCTCATCCTCCGATGATCTTGCCGGGGTTGAGGATATTTTTCGGATCCAGTGCAGCCTTTATCCTGCGTGAATAGAGGATGGCGCCCCGGCCTGTTTCTTTTTCCATGTATTTGGATTTGGCGATTCCGATTCCGTGTTCTCCCGATAGGGTCCCACCGAGTTCCAGCGCCCGTTCGAAAATAGCGTCAATTGCTTGTTCGACCCGGGTCCATTCTTCCTTGTTGCGCCGGTCGGTAAGTATTGTGGGATGGAGGTTTCCGTCACCGGCATGGCCGAAGACGCCAATCTGGAGATCGAATTTTCGGCTGATTTCGTCAATGGAATCAATCATTGCCGGGACCTTGCTCCTCGGAACGGTTGCGTCCTCCAAAACGGTCGTGGGCCTGATTCGGGAAAGGGCCGAAAGCGCAGCCCGCCGGGCTTCCCAAACCTTATCGCGCTCTTGTGAATCCTGCGCTACCCGAACCCGCATCGCCCCCATCCGGCGGCATAGTTCTTCGACCCTTGCCGCTTCGTCCTCAACCTGCGCCGGATGCCCATCGACCTCTATCAACAGAAGAGCCGCCGCGTCGATTGGAAGCCCTGCATGAGCGAAGTCCTCCACCGCGCGTATGGTGAAGTTGTCCATGAACTCAAGGGTTACGGGAACGATTCGATTGGCGATGATTGCGGAAACGGTCTTTGAGGCCATCGAAACTTCGGAAAAAACCGCCATCATGGCTTTTCTTGCGGCCGGCATGGGAATCAGCTTCAGAATTATCTTATTGAAAACTCCAAGCGTCCCCTCGGACCCCACGAGCAGACCGCCGAGGTTGTAGCCCGTCACGCATTTAACAGTTCTCGCGCCCGCTTTTACCAACTCTCCATTAACGTCGAAAAACTCAAGGCCCATTACGTAGTCGCGCGTCACTCCGTACCTGAGCCCCCTCAAGCCGCCCGCGTTTTCAGCCACGTTGCCCCCCAGGGTCGATACCGCCTGGCTGCCGGGGTCGGGCGGGTAGAATAGGCCCCGGGCCTCGACGGCGGCTGCGAATTCAGCGGTTATCACGCCTGGTTGCGCCACGGCATAGAGGTCTTCTACGTTTATCTCGATGATTTTGTTGAGGGCCGTAGTCACTATTACGACACCGCCGGGACTCGGAATGGTTCCGCCGCTCAGATTGGTCCCCGCTCCCCGGACGGTGGTCGGCAAAGCGTTTTCGTTGCACAACCTAACGGCCTGGCCGAGCGCCTCGCTTGTGGTCGGCCGCAAGACGATGGAGGGAAGAGAGGGATCGAGCACAGCGGCGTCGTAAGAATAAGCGAGACGGTTGGCTTCGTCTTCGAAGACGTTTTGCTTCCCGACGATCTCACGGAATTTATTGACCAATTTATTCGCAGCCATGGATATTCCCCTCGTATGACAGACCGGTTAACAACACCAAGCGATTACGTCGTGAAACTGAAGCGGTGGCGCCTCAGCGGTGCGCCCGGCGCAGCGCGGAAGGCCGACCGCTCATTCTCGACGCTCTCCCTGACCTGTCCATGACCAGAGACGGGGCGAGAGCGGGAGGCCTTCATCGAAAGTTGCGAAGCATTCAGAATTATGGTAAGACCATTCATGTAAAGATTCCAGAATCGTCGAGATACTTTCCCTAAGCGTTTCATGCTACCGGAATTAGTGATGTTTTGTCAAGATAAATATGAGGGTGGCCTTTGAGATAATACTTGACATGGCAAGAGCAGCTTTGCTAAAAGTGTGGTCGTATAAAATGGTATTACCAATTGTAGGAAAAAGTTCGGGCGCTTACTGAAAAGGAGAACCGGATGCACTGGACGCAAGTCTACAATCCTTTGGGAAATCTGGCTCTATCAGCGCTGGTCGCCGGCATTCCCCTGTATGTCCTTTTTTATATGCTGGCGGTGAGGAGGTCGCCCGGACACTGGGCTGCGCTGTTCGGCGCCGCTTCAGCGGTTGTTCTGGCTGTCGCCGTTTGGGGAATGCCTGTGGGTCTGGCTTTGAACGCTACATTGATGGGCGCGGCGTTCGGGATCTTCCCCATCGTGTGGATCGTGTTGAACACTATATGGGTGTATAACATGACGGTGGAATCGGGGGAGTTCGATAAGATTCGAAATTCCCTGGCCTGCATCACTGATGACCGCCGCCTCCAGGCCCTGTTCATCGCTTTTGCATTCGGATCGTTCATAGAGGGTACGGCGGGTTTTGGCACACCTGTGGCCATAACGGCGGCGATGCTTGTCGGCCTTGGCTTCAACCCGATGTACGCCGCAGGGATTTGTCTCATCGCCAACACGGCCCCGGTGGCCTTCGGCGCGATCGGCATTCCCATCGTGGTCGCCGCCAAGGTCACGGACCTGGACATGATGCATATCAGCAAGATCGTCGGGCGGCAGCTCCCTTTTCTTTCGATTATCGTGCCCATATGGCTGAGCGTGACGATGTGCGGCTTCAAGCGCTCCCTCGAGGTGCTGCCCGCGCTTATCGTGACCGGTTTGTGCTTTGCTCTTACTCAGTTTACCGTCTCGAATTATGTCGGACCTTACCTGCCCGATATCCTGGCGGCAGTTGTGACCATTTTGGGGCTTGGTCTTTTTCTCAGGGTATGGAAACCATCGAAGGTGTTTCATTTCCCGGAGGAAAAGCCTGCGGGCCCTGTGACCTGCCTGTACAGCTCCGGGCAGATAGTCCGTTCCTGGATTCCTTATTTCATCCTTGCAATCATGGTTTTTTTGTGGGGCCTTACCTCGGTAAAGGCGATCCTGGGGCCATTGGGAACGACCTTCGACTGGCCGGGTTTGCACAATCTGGTAGTGAAAACCACTCCGATCGTCGCCAAAACCTCTCCTTACGCCGCGCAATACGCTCTCAATATCGGATCGGCCGCCGGGACCGCCATCCTGATCGCCGGTCTTCTTTCGATACTGGCGATCCCCAATTACGGTTTTGGACGCGCCATTGCATGCTACGCCAGAACTCTAAGGCAATTGTGGTTTCCGATCGTGACGATTGCGCTGATTCTCGGTCTTGCATACATAATGAACTACTCGGGCATGAGTTCCTCGATGGGACTGGCGCTCGCGGCCACAGGCGTTCTGTTTCCGTTCTTCGCTCCCATTCTGGGATGGTTGGGCGTTTTTCTCACCGGTTCTGACACTTCTTCCAATGCTCTTTTCGGCTCTCTTCAGAAAACGACCGCTATGCAGATCGGTGTTGACCCGGCCCTTACCGTTGCTGCTAACTCATCGGGAGGCGTTTGCGGCAAAATGAGGTAATGTGCAGAAAGTTCTGCAAAAAAGAATGACTTGCAGAAGATGGTCATGGCATACGGGTGTTTCACTGTAACGAATCACCCACCCGAACAGACGGAGAATATGCCATGACCGAGAACAAATGTAAGCGCAAATGGATCAACCTCCAAGAGATTTTCAGCGAGGAGAAGGACGGCCTCAAGACATTACTTCGTGAGGTGCTCCAGGAAGTGTTGGAGCAGGAGATGACAGAGGCGGTAGGAGCCGAGAAAGGGGAAAGGAGCGACGGGCGCGTTGGATACCGTTCAGGCTACTACGGCCGGTCTTTGATAACACGCGTGGGCAAGCTCGAACTCCGAGTGCCACAGGACCGGCAAGGGCATTTTTCCACTCAACTCTTCGAGAGATATCAAAGATCGGAGAAAGCTTTGGTTTCCGCGCTGGCCGAGATGTACGTCCAGGGCGTGTCCACGAGAAAAGTGAAAGCCATCACCGAGGAGCTGTGCGGCCACTCGTTTTCGGCCTCCTCGATCAGCGAGGTCAACAAGACTTTGGACGAGAGCCTGGAGCGGTTTGCCAAGCGACCCCTCGAAGAGAGCTATCCTTACATGATCTTGGACGCCCGCTACGAAAAAGTCAGAGATGACGGGGTTATCCGCAGCCAGGCTGTGCAGATCGCCATCGGCATCAACGCAGAGGGCAGACGGCAGATCCTGGCCGTGGAACTGGCCAACCGTGAAAGTGCGACAAGTTGGAAGGATTTCCTGGTGGAACTGAAAAGGCGCGGCTTACGGGGCGTAGAGTTCGTAGTATCGGACGATCATCCCGGACTCAAACGGGCCATCGCCGAGGTACTTCCCGAAGCCGTCTGGCAGCGCTGTTACGTACACTTCCTAAGAAACGCCCTGGATCACCTCCCGAGGAAAGCGGTAGACGACTGCTTGCAGGAATTGCGGTGGATATATGACAGAAGGGACCTTGCCGAGGCTCAAAAGGACCTGGCGCAGTGGCTTGAGCGCTGGAGCAAGAAGTATCCGAAGCTGTGCGAATGGGTGGAAGAGAATATCGGGGAAACCCTCGCCTTCTACCGTCTCCCGCTTCAACACCATAAGCACATGAAATCCACAAACATGCTCGAACGGCTAAACGAGGAGATCAAGAGAAGAACTCACGTAGTGCGGATCTTTCCCAACCGGGAGAGCTGTCTGCGGCTTGTCCGTGCCTTGGCGGTGGAGACCCACGAGGACTGGCTGGAAGCAAGCCGTTACATCAATATGGATCTACTCCAAGAACAAAAGAAGCTGCGACTAGGTATCGCTGCCTGAGAGGCCGCCCTGGAGGGCCGCCTCCGACGAGTCACTGTTGGACCCATTCTCGGCGGCCCTCCAGGGCTCGCTTCGTCGGTTGAAGCAGTAAGGAAAACAAAAAACTAGGCGCCGTATGCCCTGATCGAATTTGCAGAACTTGACGCACACAACTGCAAAATGATCTCTCCGCAAAGCATATCAGTGGCCACAGCAGCCTCCGGCCTTGTCGGCCAGGAAGGAAGCATTTTCCGGTTTACGCTGAAACATAGCATGGCCATGGTGCTTCTGATCAGCATTTTAACCATGTTGCAGGCATATGTGCTGAAGGCGATGCTGCCCTGAACGTTGAGGGATGCAGCGGTAATATGTCCCGCTGCCTGAAGAAAAACATCCCCGAGTTTCAATCGGAGGGTATAATTAGTGTCCATCCGGAAACCCCGGATAAGAGACTGGCAGTTTCCAATTCGGAAAGTAGGCATTTTTTGTCCTGGCAAGGAAATCAAGGGCTTGCGCGGAGGCGAACTCCGGTACCGCCTCGCGGAGCGTCGAGATCCTGCCCGTGCCACCGCCGAAGGCAGTGGCCAAATCGGCTGGCGGTCCCACCGCCCCAGGGCGGAAAAGGACACTTTCCGGATGGAAACTAATAATACTAAGTTAAGTTTGTATTGACATTTCATTTTCATGGGTCCACAGTAGACTCATGAAAAAACAACAACTAAAATCTTTGGACCGAAGGCTGAGCCTGTTCCTCCGGGAGCTTCTTGAACCTATGGGCCGGAGTGAGCGGCGGCATTGGGCGCGCGTATACTTGCAAGGGCTGCTGCTGGATGGAGACCGAAAATCTATCGGACCGATTGCGGAGCGAATCCCTGGCGCCGATGTCCAAGCTTTGCGTCAGTTTGTTGGACAAAGTCCCTGGGCGGTCCATGATATCCAGCGCCGCTTGGCTAGGAAAATCGTTGATCTTTTCTCCAATGCCGAAGTCTGGATTGTTGACGAAACTTCTTTCCCTAAAGCGGGCAAACACTCCGTGGGTGTAGCTCGGCAGTATTGCGGGACTTTGGGTAAGGTCGCCAATTGCCAAGTTGCTGTAACCCTTCACTGGAGCAGCGATCAATTCAGCTGCCCTATCGGTTGGAAATTGTATATTCCGAAAAGATGGTTTGAAGACCCTGATAGGGCGGCCAAATCCAAAATTCCGCCCGAAACTACATTCAGGACAAAATCTGAACTGGCCATGGAACTTATAGACCAAGCGGCCGATTGGGAGTTGCCTGCGCGGCCCGTGGTTGCAGATTCCCATTATGGTGATGATTTTCATTTTAGGCAGCAATTGCGCGGTCACAGCCTTTCTTATGCCGTGCAGGTAGAGCCCGCCACAGTTGTGTGGCGGCAAGATCCCAATGCTATCGCGCCGCCGCCTCAAAGGATTGGACGGCCCAGAAAATATCCTCCTTTGGCAACGCTGCCTAAACCCAAAGATCTGACTTCCGTGGCAGTGGAGTTGCCTGAGGATTTTTGGCATCAGATAGAATGGAGAGATGGCGCCAAGGGGCCTCGAAAATCGCGGTTTGCGCTGGTGCGGGTATGGGCTGCGCATGGGTGGGACAAGCCTGGGCATGGAGAAAGAGTTCCCGAACTGCTCTTGATAGAATGGCCCGAGGGAAAAGAAGACCCCGACCAAATACTGGCTGGCTTGGTTCGGGACCAAAAGTATGGATATTCTCGATGTCGTACGAATTGCGAAAGCGCGATGGCGTATCGAACTCGACTACCGGGAAATGAAAGAGGAGCTTGGGCTTGATCATTATGAAGGTCGGCATTGGCTTGGGTGGCATCATCATGTAACTCTTGTGACCATTGCTTATGCGTTTTTGCAGGCTGAGCAAGCCCGCTTTAAAAAAAACTTCTGGTGTGACCTTGCCCCAAATGAGGAGGTCACTACAAAGGGCACTGATTAGGCTTGCCGGGTTCTGTCCCTGGTGTTGTACGCGGTTCCCGGCATTATTTGATTCGTCCTGAGTACTTAACTTAGTATTACTAATTAGGTCGAGGCCGCAAATGATGCAAGACGATGAATTGATGCTGCTGAAAGAAAGGGCCCGTGCCGTGCAAACGATAACGGCCGAAGTCGCAGACTTTCGGGCCGCCTGCCGGTATGCCGTTGACCTGACGGTGCGCCAGGGGGGATCGAGCATTGCCGCTCCGGGGCTCTTCGGGAAAGACCTCTCGAACTTGAAAGCCGCCTGCAAGGCGGCAGGTCTCAGGCTTCTTACGAAAAATTTAAGGGAAAATATAGGTCAAATCAGCACCGGGTTTACGTTTGCTGATTGGGGGATCGCCGAGACCGCCACCTTGGTGATGGACTCCGCTTCAGAGGATTTACGGATTGCGACGATGTTGTGCGAAACTCATGTGGCCCTCCTGCCGGGGTCTAAAATCGTGCGGGACGCCATGTCGCTCGAAAAGAGCTCAGCTCTGCCCTCAAAGCCGCGCCCGGGTATCTTGCATTCATAAGCGGCGCCAGCCGTACGGCTGATATCGAAAGGGTGCTGACGATAGGGGTGCACGGCCCCCGGGAACTGCACCTGCTGATTATGAAGGGAACCGATGATAAAAACGCCTCATAGCATGACGGTATACAGGAAGGAGCTCAAAAGCGCCCTTCGCAACAACTTTTTGGGCGCCACTCTGGATAACTTCGCCACCGCTTACGGAACTTCCAGGGCAAACGCTTTTTCGGGAATCGACTTCGATGAGCTGGCCCGGGAGATTGCTGCTGGTAAGGACCGGTCCATCCCGCGCCTGGAGGAGCTGCTGCGGGAGTTTTCCACCCGGGCTGAGAAGGCCGGGGCCAAGGTTCATTTCGCCAGGACCGCTTTCGAGGCCAATTCCATTATAGCTTCGATTGCAAAGGCAAGCGGGGTGAAGCGCATCGTCAAGGGAAAATCGATGACCGCCGAAGAGACGTTCCTTAACGATCACCTGGAGAAGGAGGGCTTCGAGGTCACCGAGACCGATCTTGGCGAATGGATCATCCAGTTGCGGAAGGAAGGGTCCTTCGCACATGGTGATGCCCGCCATCCACCTCTCGCGCAAGGAAGTCGCCGAGCTTTTCACAAAGGTGACCGGAAAGCCGCAGGACCCTGACGATATCAACGGGATGGTCAAGGTGGCGAGACAGGAGCTTCGCCGCAAATTCCTCGATGCTGAAATGGGAATAAGCGGCGCAAATTTCGCCATCGCCGAAACCGGCTCCATAGGGCTTGTAACAAACGAGGGCAACGGACGGCTCGTAACCACGCTGCCTCGAGTCCATGTCGCGCTGGTTGGAGTCGATAAGCTAGTGCCGGATATGAAATCAGCCCTTCGCGTGCTCGACGGCCCTTCCTCGCAACGCCACCGGCCAGCTCATCTCGACCTATGTCACCTGGATTACCGGATCGACTGAATGCAAATCGGCGCCCGGTTCCAGGAAAGAGATGCACATTGTCTTTCTCGACAATGGAAGGCTCGCCCTTGCGAAGGACCCTGTTTTCTCGCTGGCGCTCAGGTGCATCCGCTGCGGCGCCTGCGCGAACGTCTGCCCCATCTACAAGCTTGTCGGCGGCCACAACTACGGCCATGTTTACATCGGCGCCATCGGGCTCATATTGACCTATTTTTATCACGGACGCCGAAACGCTCGGTCCATCGTAAAAAACTGCCTCAACTGTCAGGCCTGCAAGCAGGTGTGTCCCGTCGCAATTGACTTGCCTTACCTTATAAAAGAGGTCCACCGAACCGTTTTGAACGTGGAAGGCAAGAAGCCGCTCAAAAACCTGCTGCTCAAAAAGGCGCTCGAAAACCGCCGCCTGTTTCACTTTTTGCTTCGAAGGGCCTCCCTTGCGCAAAAACCTCTTACGGAAGGACGGTATCTGCGGCATCTGCCGTTTCTTTTCTCCGAAGAGCACGGCTTCCGCAGGTTGCCCGCAATAGCGAAAGTCCCTTTAAGAGACATGTGGGAGAGCATCAACCCGCGCATTGAAAACCCGCGCTGTCGCGTGGCTTTGTTTGGCGGCTGCCTGACCGATTTCGTCTATCCGGAACAGGGGCAGGCGCTTTTGCGGCTCTGCCGGGACCATGACGTTCAGCTCGAATATCCTATGGAACAAACCTGCTGCGGCCTGCCTGCCCAAATGATGGGCGAAAAAGAGACGGCAAGGGAGGTCGCCGTTCAGAACCTTAAGGCCGTCGATCCGGCCGACTACGATTACATACTTACGCTGTGCGCTTCCTGTGGTTCGCATCTGAGGGAAAACTACGGCAAACTGTTATCCGAAGAGCCCGCTCTTGCCGTGAAGGTCAGCCAGTTGCGAGACAAGGTGATCGATTTCAGCTCTTTTATGACTAAGGTGTTGAAAGTCGGTCCCGGGGAATTCCGGAAAGCCGGGGGCAAGGTCGCCTATCACTCTCCGTGTCACCTGTGCCGGGGGCAGGGAGTGACGAAGGAGCCGCGTGAGCTTCTCTCAACCGCCGGCCTCGAATACGTTCCGGCAAAGGATGAGGACGTCTGCTGCGGATTTGGAGGCTCCTTTTCAATCGATTTTCCTGAGATATCGGCTGAACTGCTGAAGCGAAAACTG
Organism: uncultured delta proteobacterium; assembly: GCA_963727975.1. Lineage (GTDB taxonomy): Bacteria > Desulfobacterota > Syntrophobacteria > Syntrophobacterales > Syntrophobacteraceae > SbD1. The sequence goes on from CAVSIN010000011.1 coordinate 236,927, forward strand.
GACAATATCGAGGCTACCGGGGCTGAAACGCTGGTGACCGACTGCCCGGGATGCGTTCTACAGCTCCGGGGAGGAATGGAAAAAAGGGGCGGCAAGATCAAGGTCAAACATATTGCCGAGGTTGTGGCCGAACAGAAGCATAAGCCATAGGAGCGGGCCATGCCCGCGATGATGTCCCGTCGGGCCGGCCCGAACCCATGAAAACGCCTAAGAACGTACTAGCGGACGCAAGGTTTTCACATGAGTTCTGTTTTTCTCTGCGTCCTTTGCGTCTCTGAGGTGGAATTTCTTCCCGAGGAAAGGATAGATCATGGCGCAGATAAGAAAAATCAGGGTTGATATGAACGAAGCACAGTTGAGCACGGACCTGGAAAGATACAGGCAAAAGGCCCTCGAACTGGGCGCTTCTAACGCCACGATCGTCAGGGCCGAAGAAATTCCGGTGGACGAGCGGGTACCGATGAAGTGCCAGATACCGCGATGTTTCGGATATGGCGTAGGGGCCCAATGCCCCCCCAACACTATGAAGCCTGCGGAGTTGAGAGATCTCTTGAAAAAGTACGAGTGGGCCGTCTTCTTTATAAAGGATATTCCCCCGGAAGTTATCGTAAGGGACAAGGCGACGATAAAGGATAGAGTGGCCGCCTACCAGCAGATGTACTCGATCGGTCTCCGAAGTGGAATCGGCAGCCTTCTATGATGGTCACTATCTCGCCTTCGGGTTTGCCGCCGGGTCCTGCCGCCACACCTTTTGCGGCCAACTGCCGGATTGCCAGGCGATGAAGGGCGACAAATGCAGGTTCTCGCTAAAATCCAGGCCTTCGATGGAAGCAGTTGGAATAGACGTTTACAAAATGGTCGCCCTGGCCGGCTGGGATATTTACCCCATAGGCAGCGGCGCAAACGCCGAAAATGTTCCCAAAGGGACGCTGGCCGGGATCGTTATCGTTCAGTAACCAATGAACTGCATCATCCTCCGACGATCTCGTTCAAGCCCTCAATGACTTGGGCCAATTCTTCCGGCAAAACCGCGCCGAGCTTTCTGCCGATTCGCTCTGTCGAGAGTGTGCGAATTTGGCTGATTTTAACCCATGATCGTTTAGGAAGGGCATTGGGGGCGAGTTCAAGGGTAAGAGGGAACCCGGCGCGCTGAGACTTGCTGGAGATGGCCATGGCGATCACCGTCCCCGAGCGTTCATTGAAAACATCCTGGCTCAGAATCAACACAGGGCGCAGTCCGGCTTGTTCCTTGCCCTTCACCGGGTTCAGGTCGGCCCAGCGAATCTCTCCCCTCAATATTCCGGCGGCCACAGTTCCATCTCCTCACCCATGCCTTCCTCGGCCATGGCTTTTTCAATGATGGGGTCAAGCTGTGCGCATTCCCTGGCAAGGCGGTTTCGCTCCAGTTTCTTCAGTTTTTCTTCTACTGCGTCCTGAATGGCTTTGCTTCGATTGGGGAACACCCGATCTTTAACCAGCCGATCAAGCCGATGCAGCGTACTCTCATCCATTGTGATTGCTATCTTTGCTGAAGCCATTGTTTACCTCCGGTATGATAATATGTCATACTGAATGGCTGGTCAAGCATCAAAGGCCGGCATCGAGGTCGTAGAAATCTCCGGCGAAGGCGAAGGGAACGCCGAACGATGGGTTGGAGTCGAATAGCACATAGCAAACCGATTGAGAAATTTATGGATTTAGGAATTGGCTTCAATCCATAAATTCCTGCATCCGGCATCCATCAACTCAGCTTAGCGCGCCAATTTCACTATTTAAATCGGGCTTCCAAGGCCAATAACGAATAATGGAAATTAGATCAGCGGTATCCCGCGCCTTTGGGCAGTTCGTACCCGTAGCGAGTCGGGTCGCTCAGGACCGCCTTGATCGCCAAAATCCTGAACACGTAACGCTCAGTCTCCTGCGGCAGCTTCATGTGGTAGTAATCCCACACGCCCTGGGCGCGGGATTCGTCCATGATGCGTTTCTCGCCGCAGTTGTAAGCCGCTATGGCGAGAGACCAGCTCTTGTAGTTGCGGTAAAGGTCCCCCAAATACAGGAAAGCGCTGTCCGTGGAGCCCTCGAAGTCATAGCGCCTGTCTACCGATTTCCTCTGCTGCAGGGCGTTTGGCAGGGGGTCGATTTCCGCAATGGCGACATACTTCAGGTCTTCGGGCAGGTTGAGGCGCCGGAGGCGTTCCTCAATCAACGGGAAATAGCGCTCCATGCTTTTTAACCACCGGTAAACCTGCGCATGGTTGTACACGACGAGAGTGAACTCTTTATCGAATCGCTCCAGGACTTCCTGGTATTCCAGGGGGACGGGCTCCCCGCACAAATCGATCCTGTCGGGCGGAGGATAGTAGGGGACCATGAGTGGGCCCTGATACACGGGACGCTGGACCTGTCCGAGCGCCGCAGTCTTTTCCGCCTGAGTCTCCGCCCGGGCGGACGGACCGGTGGGGGCCGTGCTTTGCGTGGTTGCACAGCCAAATACGCCGGCCGCGATGAAAAGGGCTGTCACAAGGTAGACCGGTCTCCCGAGCCTGGAGCAAACGTGCATAGGGCGCCTCCATATCCGATGATATCTTTCGAGCCATAGAGAGTTCGAAAATGTTGCCTCACAAAAGGGCGTCCGTCCGTCCAAACCGGAATAACGCATCAAGTTGTCTGCTGTGCATCCGAAACGCATTTCCAGGTTGGATTCTGCCCGAAAACCTATTGAACGTCCCCTGAACTCCCAAAACCATACGATCATCTAATCAAAGATGCAAGCGATAGGTCGTTGAGACTGATTTTTTCAACCCCAGGATATACTCCTCCTCTGAGAGACTTTGAAAGAGCCTAAAGTATAATCGTCCTGACCTTTTCGCCGGCGCGACGCGACTCGCTTCATTTTATGAAGCGGTCTCGCCGGGCCTGCCTTATCGATGCATGAGCGCGTAGCGGGGAGGCCGGACGCAGGAAATCGTAAATTTTTTGCGCGACAATGTTTCGGGTGAGGAAAGTCAACGTTGCAACATTTTCCAAAGTAATAGTATATAGCCACGACGATGAGTTGGTGCGCAACAGAGATTATTAAATTAAATTGAACCAGCCCGAATTATGCGTGAACATCGTGCAGACGGGGTGGGGAATCTTGCGCTTCTGCGGGCTGCCATAGTTTTGTCGCGATTAAAAGATTTGGCCTGTTCGATTTTGTAATGGGGTCGCGAACCATGCCGTATGATTTAAACAGAGGGCTTCTATGCTGGGCAGTCTGGGCGATACTGTTTTTCTTCTCTCAAGTTGCGGCTGCGGGCGCCGCTCCTATTGAGCGCAGGCTTTATTCAGAGCTTCTTAAATTTCAAACTGACAAAAAAATCGTCGAAGTAGACGGCGTGCCCTGCCTGAAGATATTTCTACCGCCCGGGCAGTCACTCAGCTACTTTTGTCATTTCGTGAAGTACTTCGACGGCAACTTCAACTTTTATCGCCAGCAAATCGCTCTCATAAACCGCCTTGAACCGATGGCGGTGATTGACGGCACCGGTACTTTGAGCACGGAGGTAAAATTCATCTATGTCCCGCTGAATTTTTCCATACGCCCAAAGATCCTCCCGGAACGGATCAGCGCTATTTCTCAATCGACGCAATTCATTCTGATCGACGTAAGCCAGCAGTGCCTGGGACTTTACGCCTACGGAAGATTGATTCACCAGTTTCCAATTTCATCCGGCAGAAATGGAACACCGGCAAAAAAGTTCGTCATCTTATCCAAAGAACATGACCACTACTCGACGAAATACGACAATGCCTGGATGCCGTATTCGTTGAGACTCTTCGGGGACTATTTCATCCACGGAGGCATTCTGCCAAGCTATGCGGCTTCCCATGGATGCATCCGGATGATCTATGAAGATTCCGTTTTCCTGTACAATTGGACGAAAGTCGGAACGCCCGGCGAAATAATCACCCGAACAGCTTCAACGCAAAAAGACGTAGTTCCGGATGAGAAGGGAGCGGATATTAAAACACTCTACTGACTTATGCAGTTCAGGCGTAAATAGGGCTTCGCGGTAAGTAGCCGTAACTGCAACACTGGCATTTCATCCTCGGGGCCGTTTTCCCACCTGTATGACAGACGGCCGGTTTTCAGTTTTTTGTTTTTGGTTTTGAGTTACTAAAAACTGACAACTAATAACTAAGAGCTGTTCAGCTTCTCGCTGCCTTCTTTTTCTTCTTCCTGCTTCCTGCTTCCTGCTTCTCACTTCCTGCTGCCTTTCCGTGAATTGAGCGATAAGGATCGAGCGATAAGGATCGAGGGATTGGGGAACAACGCGCTTTTGATCTTTTTGAGATATCCTGAGGCCGGCAAGGTGAAGAGGCGGCTTTCCGGCGAAGTCGGCCCTGAAAGGGCCGCCGAAGTATACGAGAAGCTCGTCCGCAGGACGTTGGGCGTAGCGTGTGATTTCAAGCGCAGGTCGCCTGAAGTTCGAGTGGTTCTTTTCCACACGCCGCAGGACCCCGTTGAGAAATTGAAGAGCAAATTCCGCGGTCCCTGGGAGTTCCGTCCCCAGGAAGGAGAACACCTCGGCGCGCGAATGGCCTATGCTCTTCGGACCGCATTCGCAACCGGCGCCGATAAGGCGGTTCTCATCGGGAGCGATTTGTCGGACATCGAAGCAACGGATATAGAGGGGGCGTTTCGGAATATCGGAGAAAAAGCCGCCGTGCTGGGTCCGGCTGTCGACGGCGGTTTCTATCTCATCGGGACCGACCGTCCGATTGGCGCTCCCTTGCAATTTAGCGCGTGGGGGACCGGCGAAGTCTTTTCCAGAACTGCGCGCGGGCTTGAAGCCGCAGGGTTTCGCATTCACCTGGCCGCCGAAAGACACGATGTCGACCGCAGGCAGGATTTGGACCGGCTCGACGGTGATTTTCTGCTCACAAGCTCCATTTCAATAGTTATCGCCACCTTGGCGGAAGCCGAAGAACTCTCGCCTTTGCTGCTATGCCTGCAGAGCATGATCTGGCCGGGAGACGAAATTGTCGTCGTGCGGGGAGGCGCGTTTGAAAAAGCGGCCCTTCGGCGCATATCGCCGTCGCTTGCCGTTGTGAGCGCCCCAAAGGGGCGCGGCGCCCAGCAAAACGCAGGGGCGATTCTTTCCGGGGGAACAATCCTTTTTTTCCTGCATGACGATACGGTCCCGCCTCCGCAATTCCCCTATCTGATCCGCAGGGCCTGCCGAGACCACCCGGCGGCGCTTGGCTGCTTCAGGCTGCGCTTTTCACCATCGAACCGGGCGCTCGGGCTGATCTCCGCATGGGCCAATCTGAGAACCGCCCTGTTTAAGCTTCCATACGGCGATCAGGGCCTTTTTTGCATGAAGGAGGCTTTTGAAAGGGTAGGGGGTTTCGGGCGCAGCTACCTCATGGAAGATGTCGACCTGGTAGGCAAATTCCGGAAAATGCGGCGGGGCGGGCGCGCGATATCGATGCTTCCGGTCCCGGTCCATTCTTCTTCCGACAGGTACCTGCGCAAGGGGATTCTCAAAGCTTCGCTACTCAACCATTCGACTTTCCTTCTCGCAGCGCTCGGGTGCGATGAACGGATACTCTACCGGAGATACTACGGCTTGTCGGCGCGGGACATATCGCGTTAGCGGCTTCCATCCGAATGCGGGCCGCGCCAACGGGCGCGCGGCCCGTTTTCCCTTCGAGTTTTCTTCGCAATCTGACGATGATTATCTTGAGGATTGGAATTTCAGAGCAACAAACCGCGCTTTCAAAGGAGGAGCAGGGATGAATGCCAGGATATTCTATGTGCTGTTGAGCGTGTTGCCGTTTCTGTATCCTGTCATCCAGCCAGGACCGGGAACGGCGAATGATCTTGCCGGGAGTGGAGAGAATCGAAAGCAGAATATGACCTGGACATACCGGGTGATAAGTGAAAAAGAACTCGAAAGTCTATCCAGGAAGGATATGGACCTTAGCCCCGCTGTCGGCAGAAGAATACTCGCCAAGTTGAACGCCAGGGATTTCGACTATATAGCGCAGGACGTCCGGGACGGAAAACCATTAAGAGTTCCAAACGATTTCAGTGCATTCAAGAATTGGACGCCGCTCCAAAAATTCATCCCCGACGTGGCCGATCTGCCCAAATTCATTTTGATTGTCAAAGATGCGCCCTACATAGGCTGGTATGAAAGAGGCAGGCTGGTGGGCGACACATATATCTGCGTCGGGAAAGTTGACGGGGCGACGGCGGAGGGGCTTTACACCGTAAGGGAGAAGGACGCGAGCCACGTGTCGAGGAGCTATCCCAATGCTTTCGGGGAGCCTGCTCCAATGCCTTGGGCGTTGAGAATCTACGAGACCGTCTGGATTCACGCCGGAGACATCATGACAGGGCGCTGCTCTCACGGCTGCGTCAACCTGCCGATCTTTCCGGCTATGGACCTGTTCAAATGGGCCGCCCCGGGAACTCCTGTTCTGATTGTGGACTCCCTGGGATCGGTGCAGACGGTTTTGGCTCAAAATCGCTCCAACTGCACCCTGCACGCATTAGCGTGCGCTCCCGTACGCAAAGTCGCCGCCGGGAGCTGATAACCCGTTACGGGTTCATGCCGTTGAACCATGTCCAGGCCTTGCCCATGGCGAAAGGGCAATAGGCGACGTGGTAGGTCGTATTTGGTATATGCTCTGCAACCTTATTGTTAAACGCGTCATACTCGACGTATGGCGCCTGGAGGGCAGTGAAGTAGTTATACGCGGCAGTAAGATTCCCGACGGGCACGCAGTCATCCTTATTGCCGTGAATCAACCTGATGCGGGCCGCAGGCTTCCAGGCGCCGTTGGGAATGGGGGCCGGGACCAGATCGTTTGCCAGCAATACATCGAATATCGGCCCCCGGTAATTTGTGAGGTCGTCGGCAATCCAGGGCACAAGGACATTTCGAGGCACGGGCGGCATCTGGGAATCCACGGTGGCTTCCGTAAAGTATCCGTTTATGAGAGGGGCTACCGTCATGTCGTAGGGGAAAGCCATGTAGTCGGAGGCGCTGCCGTAAAGATTGTAAGTCCGGTCCATAGCTACCATGAGATAGGGGGCGAAGTAGAGAACCGGGAAAGTCTGTTTCGCCATCAATTTGTCCAGCATGATCTTGGAAAGAGAATACGGGCCATCCATGCAGGCCGAAGCGATCAGCCTGGGGAGGTTGTAAGAGCCCGTCTCCAACTCCCGTTGGAGAGCCATGGTGGCGTAGCCCCCCTCGGAATAGCCCGCCAGGAAGAGTTTATCCTTCAATGTCAGGTCCTTGAATTCGTTCACCAGAAAGGTCCCTACCGCCACCATCATATCGATCGCAGGCCCGGCCAGCGGCACAGCCTGGCAATAAGGATGCGTCAGGTCCATCTGCCTCACCTCTGAGGACTGGCCCAATCCAAGATGGTCGGGCATGGAAACCAGAAAACCGTCTGATGCCGCGAATGTGGCGGCAAAAGCCAGTTCGGCCCCTTCTGAAAGGGTAGGGGCTTCCTTCTTCATCAGCATGGTGCCGTGCTGAAAGCTCAAGAGCGGCGCCACTGTAATGTTGCTTCCACGCGGCACAATGACCACCCCCGAGGCGACAACATAGTCGCCTGCGGTATTGAGCGTCCAGTAGCTGATATTCCATAGTTGAAGGTCGTACTTATAACTTTGGTTCCAAAGTTCGGTCCAAAACAGGACTGCACGTGTTGCAAGCGGTTTCCACCAAACGTCTCCCGCCAGGGACTTTATCAGATAATCCCATACCTCATCTTTCGGGATCGTATTCTGCTGAACGGAACTGATCAACTTCCCTCGACTCGGGATAAATCCGTTCTCATAATAGGCAAACGCGCTTCCGTTCTGACTTTGAACTTCAAAAACACAGGTCGTGGGATTAGCATTGCCAAGGTCCGGTATCTGAACCTGAACCTGGCTGGCGCCTGTTTCAATATCCATCACCGAAGGACCGCCCGGTATCAAGGCGCAGCTCTGCTCCACAGGCTGGGATTGACTGTCTTCGTAGTGCATGATGACGGCCGGTGCGCTGCTGAAAAAAAGGCCCGCCAGAGTTACCGGAGCTGCGGACTGGATGGCGTTTCCCGTCACAGTGAGGGTATTGACCACCGGCGCGAAGACCTTCACAAGAGTGTCGACTTTCACCCATTTGCCGCTCTTGCGGATCCAAAGGCTATAATGTCCCGGTTCCAGTCCGGAAGGGACATTACAGATCACCTCGCCGTCCGCTCCGGCCGTGAATGAGGTCACCGACAGGCGAAACATGCGCCCTTCGCGCTTCAAAGCGACCACCGGGGCCTTGACGGCGTTCGAACTCAAGGCCAGGTCCTGGTTGGGAATTGTCAGCACGAGGTCTTCAGCGGCCTGCAGGCTGACGGCCCCAGCCGCACCCGCAAACATGGAAAGTAAACAAACGAGTAACAATCCGCCTAGAATCGTTTTCCTCACGGTATCCCCCTTCGCGGTTGTTCAACCGATAACCCGATATCCACTTTTAATATCCGAACCCGTCTACCATAACCATTCGGCCGTCAAGGCCGTTGGCTTAAGGATTTTCGGGTTTTTTAGCGCTTCACCGGGCGTTGGATATCGGGATATCCATAGGCGGCAGCCTACAAGAATTTTGATTACCGGGGAGATAAGGCGGGATTTTTTTGAGTGATTAGATCCTGGCGATGACAGCCGTAATGTTGTCCCTGCCCCCTGCTTCAAGGCATGCGGAAATCATCCGGTCCAGTTTTTCCTTCAAGGTAATGTCTGCAGATAGAAAAGCCGCGATTTGCTCATCGGAGATAAGGTCGTGAAGTCCGTCGGAAGAAAGCAGGAGATAGTCGCCCTCTGTAAGACCAAATACGCCTGAATCGGGTTCATGTCGTTCGCAGCCCAGGCACTTTGTCAAAACATTGCTGTAAGGGTGAAGCCGAACCTCTTCCATGGTGATCTCGCCCTTCTTGAACAGCATGCCGGGAATTGTATGGTCCTCCGTTATGTGGATGAGCGATTCTTTATGGAAGTGATATATGCGGGTATCCCCAACGTGGGCCCGAAAAAGCCGACCTGCCGGCGATAAACAGGGCGGTGAGCGTGGTGCCCATGCCTCTTAAGGACGGAAATGCGCGAGAGCGTTCCATGATGCTTTTCTGGGCCTCCTCTATTTGATTGAGGAGTTCCGCGGCTATATCAGGGCCGCCTGGTCTATAGCCTTCGAAGCTTGCCAGGGCGAGTTCGGCGGCGACTTCGCCCGCCGCGTGCCCGCCCATTCCATCCGCAATAACCAGCAGAGCGTTGTCGCTATCCAGAAGATCGACCAGGCGCCGGTCCTCGTTATTCTGTCTGTGAAGCCCCAGGTGTGTAGCCGACTCGATTTGCATTTTTTTATTCGAATTAAGGTATTGGAAGTTAGCCACGAGCAATTAGCTAAACAATGCGCCGGTGGACTACGGCCCCTAATCGGATGATCGACTCAAATTCGAGGTCCCTCGGAATGATTGCCGAGTAAATACCCAATGCAAATATAGCAAGGCGGCCGGATTTGTCAAATGCGGACAGGATTTGATTTCCTCCTGAAATACTTCCAAGAGCGCTTGATTCGATAAAGATGGGGGATTAGCTTAACCTGAAGTCGACGGGGCATTTCACGGATCGTTTTCGTCCATTCCCGTTCATGACGCCTCACGCAAGCGAATAACATTTTGATGACGAACTGTCGAAATCTGCACGCGCTCGAAAAAATCAAGGCCTCCCGCTCTCGCCCAACTCGCATGATAGACCCGGGCAGTGCGGTTGGCCTTCCGCGCTGCGCGGGGGATGCCGCTGCGGCGCTGCGGCTTCGGTTTCACGAGGCGATCTATTGGTGTTGCTAACAGGTCTATCATACGAGGAGGAAGAATTATGAATCCGCAGTTCAAAATGGTGAAGCAAATGATCGATTTGCAAAGGGCTTCCAGCGACGGGATGATCCGAAGTCTGATCATGGTGTGGGAGCAAACGGGCATGATGCTTACCGGAGCGACCTGGATCCCGGAAGAGGGCAGGAAGGCGTTGAAGCAATGGGTTGACATGAACAGGAAAGCCTGTGAGGACTTAAAGAGCGCCATCGACAGCAGCTATTCGAGCCTGGAGAAGTTTTTCGAAACAAGCGGTCAATAGAAGCAGCAGAGTACTGCAAATGGTAAAGCCGATCTGCATTTTCCGCAGATCGGCTTCTCGCCTTACCTTCCCCCAGGGTGAGTGACCGGACTTGAACCGGCAGCCTCTGGGGCCACAACCCAGTGCTCTAACCAATTGAGCTACACCCACCAGAAACATCGGACTTGAAAAAATACCACCGGAGAGGAAAGAAAGCAAGCATTCGAACGTCCGGTCCCGACCGGCCTCAAATTCAGGGAAGCTGCCCTCCATTCTGCCTATTGCTTCGGTTGAGGCCTTGTTATAGATTAAAAACACCGGGCGTCTCGATTCTAACATGAAGGATATGTATGGAAGACAAAGAAGATATTATGGAGGTAGCCAGGGCCTTTATGCGGAGCAGGATTATCCTGACCGCCGCTGAGCTGGACCTTTTCACAATGATCCAGGACTCCTTCACGAGCGTAGAAGAAATCTCCGAAAGATCGGGTCTGGACCAAAGAGCACTCGCACGGGTCCTGGATTGTCTCGTCACATTCGGACTGCTCGGTAAAGACAAGGGAGCTTATTCGCTAACCGCTGAAGGCGCTCCATATTCATCAAAACATCCCGCATCCGAGCTTCCGATGTTGCTGCATATGAGTCGTCTGTGGACCGGTTGGAGCAATTTGACCGAGGTCGTCAGAAAAGGTCCCGGCGCCGGCGACATGCCGCCAAGGCCAATGGACATTGACGGCAGGCGGGCCTTCATCGGGGCGATGCACGTTATCGGCAGAGGTCTGTCGGAGGAGATAGCCGCGCCCTGGATTTGGACGGATACCGGAAGCTGCTCGATATCGGCGGAGGATCGGGGACTTACACTATTTCCTTTCTAAGGCGCAACCCTGAGTTGCAGGCAATTCTGTTCGACTTGGATGACGTGATCGAATGGCAGAGAGCGGCTTTCATCGGAAGGCCTATTGGACCGCGTCGAACTGATCCCCGGGGATTTCTACTCCGACGATCTGCCCGAAGGATGCGATCTGGCGCTTCTTTCCGCCATAATTCACCAGAACAGTCCCCAGCAGAACCTGGAACTTTACAGGAAGGTTTATCGATCCCTTTCCCCCGGCGGCATGCTCTTGATTCGCGATCACATAATGGGCGAAGATCGAACCCGGCCTCCCGAAGGAGCATTGTTCGCAATAAATATGCTGGTCAATACGCGGGGTGGGGACACCTACACCTTTCAGGATGTGGCGCAGGGGCTGAAGGAAGCAGGCTTCACGGATGTCAGGCGCCTTCGCTCCGGACAGAGAATGGATTGCGTCGTCAGCGCGGTAAAGCCGGAATAAACCCACCCATCCGCCACCGCGATTCAAATCCCGGTAAGTTCATTACCTTCCGGTTATTGTCTCAAAACAGTTTTTTCCTTCATGACGGATCGCAAAAAAACCGATTTTCCTTGTGATGGTAGTTCGATGGAGGAGCGGGTTCGCTCAAGTCACGTGGTTTTGTCCCTATTATTCCTTGATATTTTGGACGCTTGGAGGTTTTCTCAGGGTGGACGGCTTTGAAGAATTAGACGATGATAAGTTGTATCGCTCGCTGAGAGAATACGCCAGAGTGAGCGCATTTCTGCCCGTCAAGATTCGTCCGGTTTCGGAGGAAGAACGGCAGGGCCTCAGGTCGCGTATCGGTGATCGAATCCGCTTTGACAGAGCATCCGGAGATGCCCGAAATCGAAGACGAGGTCCTGTCGACCTGTTTGCAGATACTCAACTCCAAGCTCGACTCGATCATCAGGTTGCTTGCATTCCCATCGAACAGTCACAGAGAACTCGATTTCGCGAGGGTCAACATCAGCGCCGGAGGACTGAGCACATTTTCCGGCGAGCGCCATACGCTCGGATGATCTTGTCGAAGTAAGGCTGATGCTTCCGACCGCTCCCTTCATGATTTTTTACGTGTACGGAAAAGTGGTTAATTGCGACGCCGCACGCAAGAAGTTCGAACTTTGTATCGAGTTTACCGAAATTGAGGATGATATCCGCGAGCAGATTGCAAAATATGTTTTCCACAAGCAGCGCGAAATTCTGCGGAAGAAAAGGAGCCGTAGACCTTAAATGTTCGTCTTCATTGGAATGGCGATAGTTGTGGGTTCGGTCCTTGGCGGATACCTGATGGAGGAGGGAAATCTCAGTCTTCTGATTCAGCCGGCGGAACTGATTATTATATTCGGCGCCGCCATGGGCGGTTTTGTCATCTCATCGCCCATGAAGGTGATCAAAGCGGTTCAGGGCGGTCTCCTGCGTATGTTCAAGAGCAGGATCTACTCCGAGCAGCGACTACATGGATGCGCTTGTCCTGCTGAGCGAGATATTTTACAAGATCAGGAAGGAAGGGCTCGTTTCGATCGAAAGCGATCTGGACGAACCGGAAAAAAGCGCGATTTTTCAAAAGTACCCAAGGTTTTCTCAAGAATCATCACGCCCTGGCCTTTCTGACCGACACCTTGCGCACTCTCACCATAACGGATATAGAAGCGCACGAACTGGGTTCTCTTCTCGACTACGAAATCGAGGCGCATTACGAGGAAGCCCTCATACCGGCCAAGAGCATCGCCAATGTCGCCGACTCGCTCCCGGGGCTTGGTATTGTGGCCGCCGTGCTGGGCGTCGTGCTCACGATGAAAAAAATCAGCGAACCTCCCGAGGTGCTCGGCCACAGCATAGGCGCGGCGCTGGTCGGCACCTTTCTGGGCGTTCTGTTGTGCTATGGTTTTGTTGGACCGATGTCGCGCAACCTCGAGCATATCGCCAATGAGGACCGGGAATTTCTAACGGTCATCAAAGCGGCTTTGCTTGCATTCATAAATACTCCTTCTCCGCAGGTGGCGATCGAGTTTGCCAGAAGGGTTGTTCCGGGCGATCTGAGGCCCTCTTTTCTGGAACTCGAGGCCGTGGTGAAGAAGGCCAAGAAGAAATAGTCATGGAAGAAGACAAGCCCAAAAAGATCATCATAAAAAGAGTAAAAAAGAGCCACGCCGAACACCACGGCGGAAGCTGGAAAGTGGCTTACGCCGACTTTGTCACCGCCATGATGGCGTTCTTTCTGCTGATGTGGCTCCTGAACATGACCTCTCAGGAAAAAAGGGCCGTTTTGGCCATGTATTTCAAACATTTCAGCCTCTTTGAAAAGAGTGGAAAATCATTCATGCAGGAGGGTGGGATAAGGCCCTCCGGGCAGAATCTCGGAGGCGAAGATGTAGTCGATACGGGCGAGCACCAAAGCGGCATCACAAATGACGAGCTTGCCACAAAACTGATGACCGGGATTGACCAGAATGTGCAGTTAGGGAAGGAACAGTTTTTCATAGCTATAACGGAGGAGGGCATCCGGATTCAGATCGTGGACTCGCAACAAAACCCGATTTTCCCCGCCGGAAGCGCTGAACTCACGGACCTGGGCAAACAAATGATTCGCACGGTTGCGTCCGTTCTCAAGAATTTTCCCAACGAAATTGCAGTAGAAGGGCATACCGATTCTTCACCGACGCGAGAGCGAACAGATTTCAAACTGGGAACTATCGGTCGCCAGGGCCTCATCGGCCAGGCGTGAACTGGAACAGGCCGGCATTGAACCGAGCCGAATTTGCAGAGTCGTGGGTTTTGCAGACAAAGTGCCTCTTTTTACCACCTCGCCCGACGACCCCAGGAATCGCCGGATCAGCCTTCTTTTTTGTCAAAAACAAAAAACTGAAACCGCCCGACCGGCTCCAATGGCTTATGAAGTCACCGGAATAACCTCGAGGAGCATGGGGTCTTGTCATTGCCCCGCCATTTCATGAGAAAAGGGCGGCTGCCGAGCGAATTCCTCGATAGAAATCTTCGATGCAAAATCGTTCGTTGGGAGAATGAGCGCCGTCGTCCGGACTTCCCCAGCCCAGAAGCAGGATGTTCTCCTGTCCGAGATGTTTCTTGATCAGGTTGACGACGGGAATTGAACCACCCTCCCTTATGAATACCGGCTTTTTGCCGAATCCTGTCTCGATGGCTTTTTCAGCCGCCCGCATTGCGGGGGTGTTTCTCGGGACCAGGACGGGATCGGCGCCGTGGAGAGCTGGTAATTTTAGCGCTGACCCCCGTGAGGGCAGTTGGCGGTTACAAACTGGTGAAACAGCCGGTCTATTTTCTCGGGGACCTGGTTCGGAACCAGCCGCATGCTCACTTTTGCCCCTGCCTTTGCCGGAATTATCGTTTTTGCCCCTTCACCGGAGAAACCGCCCCACAGTCCGTTGATATCCAAAGTGGGTCTGGCTGTCTTGCGCTCGAGTAAGAGAGTATCCCGGCTCTCCCGAAAATTCGGAAACCCCCAGGTAATCCTTCAGGGACTGCATATCGACGGGAAGAGAGGCCATTTCCTCCCTTTCCCAGTTTTCCAGAGCAAGCACGTCATCATAGAAACCGGGAAGGGCTACTGTTCCATCGGGGTTCTTGAGCTTTTGGAGAATGTCCACCAGTACCTGGGCAGGATTATGGATTATGCCGCCGAATGAACCCGAATGCAGATCGAAACGCGGTCCCTGGATATCCACCTGCAGATAGCTCAAGCCTCTCAAACCGTAAGTGATGGCGGGAATTCCACGGGCGAATTGCGAGCCGTCTGAAATCGCAACGGCGTCCGCGCGCAGTTCGTCGCGGTGCTCCATCAGAAATTTTTCCAGGTTCGGGCTTCCGATCTCCTCCTCGCCTTCCGCCAGGATAATCAGGTTGAGCGGAAGTTTTTGTCCTGCGCGCAGCACGGCCTCGATCGCCTTTATATAGGTGAGAAACTGGCCTTTGTCGTCGGTCGCGCCGCGGGCGTATATGTAGCCGTCCCGAATGTCGGGCGAAAAGGCAGGGGTTTTCCATTCATCGAGGGGATCGGGCGGCTGGACGTCATAATGGCCGTAGATGAGCAGAACGGGCGCGCCGGGGACTTCGGGCGAACGCGCAAGCACTATCGGATGGCGCTCGGTAGGATAGATTCTTCCGGTGAATCCGCACCTCTTTAACTGGTCGAGCACCCATTCGGCAGCGCTCAGAACGTCTTTTTCGTGCTCGCTCAGAGTGCTGACGCTGGGAATCGAGAGGAATTGCGCCAGTTCGCGTCACAAAGCCCGTCGAGGTGATCGTCGATAAATGAAGAGATTGAATCGGGAAGCATCTTGATCTCCTTCGGACATTTGCGGCGGCGCGGAAAATGTTGAAGCACAAGCACATTGATTTGGAGATGTGATACAATGTGACGAGAGAATTAGTTTCCATCCGGAAAGGGTCCTTTTCCGCCCTAGCTGCGTCAATCTTCGGGGTTTCTTGTGCGGCGTACCGGTGTACGCCTCCGCGTAACCCCTTGATTTCCTTGCCAAGACGAAAAATGCCTCCTTTCCGAGTCGGAAACTGCTAGTCTCTTATCCGAGGTTTCCGGATAGAGAGAATTATAATTATTGACAGGAGAATTCATCTCGCCAGATGGAAAACCGGGTAAAGATATTCTCGCGAATCGAGGAGATTCCACCGGAGGAGTGGAACAGTCTCGCTCTTCATGCAGCCCCGATGCTGGAGTTCGAGTACCTGCACGCCCTGGAGAAGTCCGGTTCGATCTCGGCGGACAGAGGCTATATTCCGGCACACCTGGCGCTCTACGATGGATCGAAAATTATCGCAATCGCTCCTCTTTATCAGCGAGACCGCGCCTGGGTGGAATTCGGCGACGGCGGGCTGATCGAGTTTTTGACGGAGCTTACAGGTTTGCCGTTCGGCTCGGGCCTGGTAGGGAGCATCCCCTATACACCCGTACCCGGCTATGATTTTCTGGTTGGCTCGCGCCCGTGACGGGTCCGCGGATTTTCGCCGATCTGCTCGACAAAATCGATGAGATTTCAAAAGAACGCGGCCTGTCCACAACCCGCTTTTACTTTGTCGACCAGGATTCCAGGCTGCACTCCGTGCTTGCCGAACACGGATATCTCCGGCTGAGCAGCGCGCATCTGCTCTGGTTCAATCGGGGATACCGCAGTTTCGATGATTTCCTTCTCACCTTTAAATCCAGCCGCAGGACCAAGATAAAACGGGAGTGGCGCGCCATCCGCAACCACGGAATCGACCTGAGCATGGTTTCGGGCGACAACGCCCCGGCTTCATTCTACGAGGACCTGTACCTGCTCTACAGGCGCACATGGACCAAACACATGGGCCCCGGAATAAGACCCTTTCTAAACGAATCCTTCTTCAGGCTTCTTGGCGAAAACTTCCGCCACAGGTGCAGTTTCTCGGTATCTCAAATGTCGGGAAAGCGGATCGCGATGGCCCTTTTCTATAATAAGGCCGAAAAGCTTTACGGCAGATACTGGGGGAGCTTCCGTGAAGTACCCTTCCTGCATTTCGCCACCTGCTACTACTACCCCATAGCCTACGCCATCGAAAACGGTATCAGGATGATCGATCCGGGTTTCGGAGGAGAGCATAAGAGCTTGCGCGGCTTCGAGGATTCGCAATGCATACCATTACCTCAAGTTCTACGATGAAAAACAGCGCCGTATCGCCTACGCTGTGCTCGACCAGATGCGCGGCCAACTAAACTCCAAGTAGAAAAAAAAGAGAAGACCAAGTGGAAGGAGGGGGAGCCCAAAGGCAGGAGCTTAAATTATTACTGAGTAAGACTATATGGAAAATTGACCTGAATATGCGACCACTGTGCTACCATGAAAAAAGGTAATGCTATCTCTTCCAAACGGCGATCAGCCCCGTAAGTGCTCCAATGATTCCGATAATAGGAACAACCCACTTAAGGTAATACTCAGCCCTCTCCCTCCGTTCCCGCCTGATGTTCCGTCTGATGATTTTCATTGCCTCGTGTGTCAGCAAGCGTGGGTAACCATACTGGGCATTATCCGTGTCCCACATTGATTTGTAATCGTAGCTCGGGCGGGGGAGCAGGAGACGGTCTGCTGTCTTGAGTAAGCGGTGGGTCGTAAACTTGTCTACCTCAAGCTGGGGATATTGACATTCCATGCGCATTTCATCAATGAGAGCCCCAATATCTTCTCGGGATTTCTTTTCCGTTTCAGCTTCCCTGATAAAGCGCCCGTAAGACCGTCTGGTCTTATCCAGTTCACGGGACAATCTATACAGTGTCAGGTGGTCCCTAAGGTATTCAAGGATTTCCATGGCTTCCCCTCAAAAAAGGATGGCATTCAGTATAGCCGAATGGGTCCAACTATTCACGCGAAAAGCAAGGGTGCCGGGATGTCACATAATGGAAGAGCCATGCCTGAACACGTCCTGAAGGAGGCACCCTGGATTTGCCCTTGTTAGCTAAGGTTGTTTTCGCTCCAGGAGGTGGCCGAGGGTGGCACTCCCGTTCAGCGTGGTGATCCAACAGTTTTAGCTTGCACTTCAGAAAGGAACCCAGTTGACAATCAAAGAACTTTGGAGCATAAAACTATAGCGATGACAATGCGTTACGCTCATCTGATACACGGCCAGAAGAGTAGGTTGTGAAATGAATATTTTCGACATATAGAGATGATGCCATAAGTCCAAGGCACCGAAAGACTCCCTAAAAACTCCTTCATAGATAAGGCTGGCCGATGAACCTTGAAACGAAAATTGATTCCCGCTTATGGCAAGCCATCAAATCATCATACGAAAGCAGTAATTTCTCTAACGCAATTCTTGATGGCGTTCATTTTTTAGGCGAACTAATTAGAGAAAGAACGGGCTTGGAAAGCGATGGCGTAACCCTTATCGGACAGGCATTCGGCGGAAAGGCACCTAAATTAAGAGTAAATAAGCTGATAACGGAATCAGATTTGAATATTCAAAAAGGGATAGAGCAACTTCTTAGGGGAATTTATCAAGCAATACGAAATCCCAGAAGCCATGAGAAGTATAATGATTCTATTGATGATGCTAACGCAATAATTCTGTTCATGAGTTTTCTTTTAAAAACAATTGACCAAGCCAAATCTCCATTCACCAAGAACGATTTTCTAAAACGTGTCTTTGACTCAGATTTCGTCCCTACTGACGCATATGCTAATCTACTAGCTACAGAAATTCCTAAGCGATATATGTTTGACGTTTTAATAGATGTTATGCGGGATAAGGAGAAATGTGATATAGTGAATCTGTCCTTCTTTATTAAAGCTATGTTCGAAAGTCTTACAGAAGATGAGAAGTCCCAGCTTTATGACATTCTTTCGGAAGAACTTAAATACACAAATAGTGAAACCACAATCAGATATATAATTAAATCGTTTGCGCCGTTATGTTGGAATTTAATTGACGAAGCGCCACGATTAAGAATTGAAAATAAGCTTATAAAGTCTGTAAAAGATGGTAGGCATGATATAGAGTCAGATACGTGCAGGGATGGTGCGTTGGGGACATGGATAACCAATATTCCTTTGTCATCTATGACCTTGAAAGAGCAATATAGAAGAGCGTTATTGAGTGGACTGGGTGCTAATGATAGGTCAGCCAGTAATTACATCCTGCACTATCACTCCAACAATTTCTTCACTCTGAATAATCCTCCTGACGCATGGACTCAGAGAATAATCAATAAACTACTAAAAGAAGGTTACGAACTCCTCCATGATGTTATGTGGTATACAATGGAATACGTAGAATCATGGCAGACTGCATTCAAGGATGCTTTCGAGATCTTTAAGCCTGCACCTAAACAGCCGGATGATGATATACCCTTTTGAACGATTCCATTAGCAGTATCTTTATTAAATCGCTGCCGTGTTGCCCAATTAAGATTTTCCACACAAAAATGTCTTGGGGATACGCCTGCCGCCGAGCCGGGAGAGTCCCCCATAGGCCCTCCCATGGCATTAATAGGAGATATAGGAACTCCTTATTGCTGGCTGGCCCTGGCTCACAGGCTACAGGCTGGCCCAGTGTTGGCCCATGTGATTCACCATACCTCACAGGCAGAACCTTGCCACACCAAAGGTTAAACCGGATTGTGAATCCCATGGTCCAGGTAGCCGGGTCCAGGCCTGCCCTGAGTATCTTTGGATACCTCCCGGATGGCCCACAATCCTTTATCTCGACCCAAGCCATGGCTGGGGTACACCCTGTGATTTTGATAACCTAAAATTCACCCGCCCGAGAGTGGAATAAGCGCCGAAAAATCACCTAAAAAAAAGAGAAGACCAAGTGGAAGGAGGGGGAGCCACGGAACGGAGGATGGCGCGATTATTGAGCGAGACGGAGCAATGCTCTAGCAGAAAAATACCCCGATAATTGCGCCTTATGCTAACAACGGTGCTAACAAACGGGGAAAATCGAGCCGTAATCCGGTAGTCGCTCCGCCAAGAAATTGCGCTTCTCACGGGGAGCAGCTTTCCCTTTGCACTGGTGATGGATTGAAACCTGAAGGCTAAGAATTCTTCCGTTGCCGTCCGGAGCGCTTTGTTGTGGCAACCGATCTTTGCGCCACCTCTATCAGCGACCGAAGCGCTTCATTAACGGCTTTCTCGCTTGGAAATGCCTTTGCTACATCCGGGCTGAGCAGCACCAGGTTGGTCCCTGCCCGATAAGCGTCCAAATACTTCCCCCGAACACCCGGCCCCAAGTCCTCACGGCGATACTCCGGACGCAACTCGTCAATTTCATCCTTCTTCATAGATATTCCTTTCCTGGCTGGTTAAAGGCCGCGCGCTGATGATCCTGGTCCGATCCAGACGGGAAGTGTGGGAGACAACCAGGAGCCGCCCAACTCTTGACAAGCCGAATGTAAGGTAACGGTCTTCATCAAATGAATGATCCGGATCGGAAAAGGTGATAGCCAAAGGGTCGGAAAAGACTGTTGACGCCTCTTCAAAGGCAACCTCGTGCTTTCGTTTGTTTTCGACTGCCTTTTTCGGGTCCCATTCAAAATGCATTTTATGCCTTCGCCTATATGATAGCTCACGAGTAGTGAATCATAGAATAATACAGGCAAAACTCACTTGCACAAGGATTATTGCGCAGTAATAGAGGGGCCGAGTGCAGATAACGGGGTTAATGCCTCTTTGCGTGAGGTATGGTGAATCTGGAGTCCAACACAGGGTCAACACTGGCAAGCCGGTAGCCAGTGACCCGAGCATACGCCCGCTTGTGCGATTAATGGATCACATTCAGCGCGCGCGTAGGTACCCATGGTGACCACCCCTGCGCCCGCGAAAGAGGTCTACGGGGGGGATTCCCTGCGGGCAGTGCGTTAACCCTTTCAGATTTTGCGCCAAAATTTGGCCAGGGGAGCAGCGGGGAGAAAAAAGCACAAAAAAAGAGAAGACCAAGTGGAAGGAGGGGGAGCCACCTGATCTTCTCCGGAGGAGGAAAGATGTTTACTTTCCAGATATAATAATAACCTCACGCCCTGGTGAAATAAAAGCCGTCGAAATGACTTTTTTTAAAAATTTTCAATATGCTGAGAACGCCGGCGTGGAATCCGGCCCTGCCGCTCGGCAATCCCGGCCAGCGGTCCCACCGCCTCAGAACCCGCCGAAATAGGTCTGCCGCAATTCGTCTATCAGTGCAGCGTCCGGTTTGAAAGGAATGCATGGCGGGCAGGGCAGGGGTATTGCGAGTTCGTGGAACGGGGTCTCGCTAACTTTCATGTTAAAGGCCTGCACCATGAGGTTTTCGAGGTTGACCGTATCCGCCATGTTATAGGCCAGAAGCGTTTCCAGGGCTTTTATATTGCCTCTTTTCCTGTATTCGCGCCAGAGCAGAACCGCAAAATAGCCGTCAACGCCGTCGAGTTCGGCCCTGTCCAGCCCAAGGCTTTTCTCGCAGCCCTTCAGCCCGCCGCGGTAACCGAGGCTGCTCAGCAGATACCGCAGATCGATGTGGACATGGTCAACGGCTATCCCGAAATAATTCCTTATAAACGGCAGATCGAAACAACTCCCGTTGTAGGTGATAAGAATTTTGTATTTTCCGAGGTCACGGGCAAACAGATCGAGGTTATCGCCGTATATGTAGTGGAATACCTCCCTGCCGTCATAGAGCGCTGCGGTCGTAATGTGATCGTAAGGCCCGCCAAGCCCGGTAGTTTCTATATCGAGGTAGGCGGCGCATTGCCGAAAGTCTGCAAAAAGCCTCCAGAGATGCTGTGGCGCCAGGGCGCGCTGCAAAATATGCCGGATCGAGAGCGCACAGCCTTTCGCGGCATACTTCGAGACGGCCGCGCAGAGCCTCGTATTGTTTCGGGCCGAAAGGCGTCAGCATCCAACCATCTTCGTCGCGGAAAAATTCCCACGAGTGAATTCCCTTTCGCCAGAGAGAGAGTTCGGTTTTGAGACCGATCCCCGGCAAATGAACAAAAGTATGTCGCAGCATCATAAAAGCAGTGAACAGTGATCAGTGAGCGGAAAAAAACACTTAAAACCAAAACCTCTCAGTCGCTACGCCTCCCGAATATCCGGAGCAAGAGCAGGAACAGGTTTATAAAATCGAGGTAAAGCCGCAGGGCGCCGATGATCGCTCCTTTTCGCTCCTCCTCGGATCCGGCAAATCCGGCATAGGCCATTTCCTTTATCTTTTGGGCATCGTAGGCGGTCAGCCCGACAAAAATGGCTATGCCCGCATAGGTTATGAGCCAGTAGAAAGCAGGGCTGTGGAAGAAGAAATTAACGAACGAGGCAATTATTATCCCGATAAGGCCCATCATGAGGAAACTGCCCATCGAGGTCAGGTCGCGCTTGGTAGTGTATCCGTAAACGCTCATGGCGGCGAAAGTTCCGGCGGTTACGAAGAAGGTGTTCGCGATTGACGCTTTTGTGTAGACGAGGAAAATGGTCGATAATGTCAGGCCGTTCAGAAACGAGTAGGCGAAGAACATGAACAGGGCCGTCGAGGATTGGAACCTGCCGATTGCGGCGCTTAGCGCGATTACAATGCCGAGTTCGCGACGATCAGCACCAGCATGACCTCGGGACTTAGAAGAGAGTAAATCAGTCCGCTGTTGATGGCGAAGAGAGCGGTGATCGCAGTGACCGCCAATCCGAGGGCCATCCAGTTGTACACGCGGCGGATGAATTCGGTTTGGACAGTTGCGCGGTCCCTCCTGAAAAACTGTGCTTCTTTGCATTGCTATCTCCTTTCGGAATGATTTTATAAATTCTCTATGATTTCACATCCGAGATTATAACTTATTGTCTGTGCCCTGATTTGGCAAATAAATGTTTTGACAAGCGTCGGGAAACATCGGATGAGACGCTTGAAGCTTCCGACTCGGATTTTTCCCCTCGCGGAGTAAACGATGAAAGATCTCTCACGAGTACCGAAGTGAGTTCCCCATTACCAACAATTTTTGCTTTCTCAATAATGCCGCCATCTCGCCGCCTCCGCTGCGGGTGGCAAAGGCCGTGAGCGACTTGATGCTCCAGTTCAGCAATGAAGGCTTCATCCGTTATCCGGAATGGATGAAAACGGTGGACAGGACCCGCTCGCTTTTTGCACGGCTTATAAACGCGGACCCCTCAGAGGTTTGCTTCACCGCAAACACATCCGAAGCTCTGAGCATGGTGGCCGGCGGAATTTCGTGGAAGCCCGGCGATAAGATTATTGTGCCCGTACCCGATTTCCCGTCGAATGTGTATCCCTGGGTGAATCTGGAGCGCTCCGGGGTCGAGATTTGTTTTCGTTCAAAAAAAACGAGGGTCGTTTCGGCCTCTCGGACATCACGGCCGTGCTTCGCCCCGGAACGAGACTTATCGCTGTGAGTTCGACGGATTTTACCACCGGGTTCCGGTGCGACCTGGAAGAACTGGGGGATTTTTGCCGGCAGAAAGGGCATCCTGCTCTGTGTAGACGCCATACAGAGTCTTGGGGCCATACCTCTCGACGTGAAAAGCTGCGGCGTTCACTTCCTGGCCTGCGGCGGTCACAAATGGCTCCTTGAGCACAATGGGAATCGGAGCGCTCTACATCTCGAAGGAGGTGAACGATCTGCTTCACCCGGCCCGGGTCGGGTGGCGCAGTGTCGAAAATGAGGAGGATTTCTACAATCTCCAACTGAAAAACCTCGAACTGAAATTGAAAGCCGATGCCCGCCGATTCGAAGCCGGGACCCTCAACCTTGCAGGAATCACCGCGCTTGGAGCAGCACTCGAAATGCTGCTCGAAATAGGGATCGAGCGCATATTCGAGAGGATATCGGGTCTGAACGACATAATCTCATCCGAGCTTGGAAGGAGGAATTTCCAGGTCATCAGTTCAATGGAACCCACGGCACAGGTCGGGAATTCTGAGCTTTGTGCCCGAGGACGCGGGGAGACTTTTCCGCCATCTTCTGAAAAAGAAGGTGCTTGCCGCTCAAAGAGGAAACGCCGTCCGGCTCTCACCTCATTTCTATAACGATGAAAGCGACATCGAAAGGCTCTTTGAGGCGTTGGACAGCTACTGAGTTTCCTTCCGGAAACACCCGATCGATGAGACCCCGGACTTCGGATGTGGAATGTGCATATCTCATGGAAGGAGCATGCCCGTGTAGGCGCGCCGGTTACAGCGTTGACGCTTGCAATGGCGGCAGGATGGTTATGGCTGCTGCAATGAATTTTAAGAGGCAAGCGTGGCAAGCCCTTCTTCATCAGGTCATTTGTTCTCGTGCATGAAAAAACAAGTGTCATTCCCAGTCAAAAGTTGGATATTTATCATTCATTGACAACTATTATTATAAAAGTTATACTTGTCCAAAAAAAGGAGAAGTAGAATGCCCGTGGTGCAGATGTCGCTCAAGGGACAAATTCTTATCCCTAAAAGACTCAGGGACAAATACGGCGTTCGGCCCGGCGCCAAGGTCCAGCTTCTCGAGGCGCCGGAGGGCATAGTGATAAGGACTGCTCCTTTGGACCCCATCGCGGCGGCTTGCGGCTTTTTGGAGGGAAGTTTTTCTCTGACTGCGGACCTGGTCGAAGAACATCGCAAAGAGTGTGAGCGTGAATAGCCCCTATGTCCTCGACAGTTTCGCCCTGGTTAGCCTTTTCCATAAGGAGCCGGGCTGGGAGCGGGCCCGGCAGGTCCTGGCGGAGTTGTCCTCTTCCAACGATAAAGCCCTGCTGTGTATAATCAACCTGGGAGAGTTCTATTACATCGTCAATCGCAGGGTCGGCAGGCGCAAGGCCGGTGAAGCCCTTGCGCTGCTCGAACAACTCCCGATATCCATCCTTTCCGTGGATGATCGGCTTGTCATGGAAGCGGCGGAGATCAAGTCCGACTATCCTGTCTCCTACGCAGATGCTTTTTGCATCGCAACGGCGCAGCGCACCGGGGGCCGGGTGCTTACGAACGACCCTGAGTTCGATGCTGTGCGGCATATTGTCACCGTGGCGTGGCTGACGGACCGATGAGCCGCGGAACCATCTCCGATCGAATATCTTTCAAAATTCCCCCTGTCCCCCCTTTGGATAGACCGGCATCGTGGAGGCGGCCGTTCCGGTTTTTGAATAGCTGCGATAAAATATTTGAGGCGCAGATTTTTGACTTTGCCCCGCCATGCTTAGGGTTATAGAATACAGGGTGCTTGGGGCGGGAATTGAAAAGAGCGCGACGAGGCGACTTTGGAAGGTTACGAGCACGGCCGTTAGAAGAGGGTATTGGCGGATGAAACCGTACAGATTTGCGCTACCGGTTTTTTTTCTTTGCTTATTCATGTTTTCTCCGGCGTTCTGCGCCGAGCCGGTCGCCAAATCGGGCGCCGGCTTAAGCATGTTATGGGCCATGCTCTCGCTCTTTTTTGGCGGAATGGCCCTCAATCTTACCCCGTGTGTTTATCCTCTGATTCCCATTACGATATCCTACTTCAGCGCTAAATCGATGGACCTGAAGGCAGGGCGCGGCCGCCATTTCGATCAATGCTCTGCTCTATGTTCTGGGAATAGCGATAATGAACTCCATGCTGGGGGTTTTCGCCGCCCTCTCGGGGCGTCTTTTGGGAACGCTGCTTGGAAAACCCGGCTACTCTTGTGCTGGTCGCCCTGGTTATGGTTCTTTTTGCCCTGAGCATGTTCGGCGTCTGGGAATTCCGGCTGCCTGCATCGATAACCGGCGCCGCCGCTCGAAATTACGCCGGTTACTTCGGAAGCCTTTTCATGGGGTTGACTCTGGGCATAGTCGCCGCCCCGTGTATCGGGCCTTTCGTCGCCGGGGTTTTAGTCATGGTCGCCAATAGCGGGGACCCTGTTTTCGGGTTTTTGGGTTTTTTTCAGCCTGAGTCTGGGAATGGGGTTTCCGCTTTTTGTTCTCGCCTTGCTTTCCGGCCGATTGAACAATGCTTCCCAAATCCGGCGAATGGATGCTGTGGGTCCGCAAAGTCATGGGGTGGGTGATGATTGGAGCGGCCGCTTATTTCATTGCTCCCATAATGCCCGATCGCCTGGGGATAGGACTGCTTTCGGCTCATCGCTCTGGCGGCGGGGATTCATCTGGGTTGGATAGATTCGACCGGGGTCCGGTCCGCCGCCTTCAAATGGATAAGGAAGGGCGTAGGGATTGTCTGCATCGGCATCGCATGCGCGATTATCTGGTATGCCATTGCCGAGTGAGGGCGTAAAATGGACGCCCTTTTCGGAGAAGCGTCCTGGCCGAAGCCAAAGAATCGGGCAAGCCCGTCATAATTGATTTTTACGCCGACTGGTGCTCGTCCTGCCGGCATATGGACAGGATTACCTTTCATGATCGCTCGATTATCGAGGCCGCCGCAAAAGATTTTATCATGATAAGGGTGGATCTCTCTCAGAGAGGAGATCGCGCAAAGGAAAAGCTGGCGCGCAGCTATGATGTTCTAGGGATACCCGCTGTCATTTTTCTGAAGCCCGGGGGTGAGGAGAGGGTCGATTTGCGGGTTATGGACGTCATGGCGCCCGATCGAGTTCCTGGCGAGGATGAACGATTTGAAGAACGGCGACGGTTCTGCCGGATACGCAGTAAGTCCGGCGATTCACTCAGACCTGGAGACCAGGGCGGTCCCTGCGAAGGTTCTTGAGAGACCCGATCACGTCCATGACGGCTCCGGACCTGGCCATGGGTTCGTCATAACCGCGTTTGTACTGGTATTCGAGGAAAAGATCGATTGCCTTCTCCATGAGTTGCTTGAGCTGTTCGGCATGGAGCAGATATTTCTCCATATTTTCTTCTTTGCGGGTTTGAATTGAAACGGATAGTCGCAAATCGGATCACCAAGATAACACAATTTTTGAACAAAATCACGGATTACCCGATACGAATTTTCGACTCTGTATATATCGCAGGGACAAACGATTCGGCATTTTTACGTTATATCGACATTTTGATGATATTTAGGCAGGAGTTTAACAATGCCGCTTGAAAGAAAATGCAGGCTCGGGGTTCTGGTTCTGGTTTTAATCCTGATGCTGGGGTTCTATGGGGCCGGGAGGCTGGGGCGGAGTCGATTCCAGGCCGCCCGCTCCGGCCTGGATTGTGCCCTACTTTGAGCTTCCGGAGAAGGCCGAGCTTTGCGGAGAGGCGGTGCCGCTCGGGTCTGCCGACGTTCGCGAAAGATTCGACCGGGAGTTTACAATCGTAACGCAAAGCCATGCGCAGGTTTACCTCTGGCTGAAAAGAACAGAGCGCTATTTCCCATGGATCGAGAAACAACTCGCGTCCAGGGGGCTTCCGGACGATCTGAAATATGTGGCCGTTGCGGAAAGTGATCTGATGACCTCGGCCGTTTCACATGCCGGCGCTGCCGGCCCCTGGCAGTTCATGGCAAACACGGCGGCTTGCTACGGCATAACGCAGTCCACGGCCATAGATGAGCGCTATGACTTCGAGAAATCGGCCGCCGCGGCATTCCGGTATTTGAAGGACTTGCACGACTCGTTTCAGAACTGGACTCTTGCCATTGCCGCTTATAATTGCGGGGAGCGGCGTATTCAGGACTGAAATCGTAAAACAGAAGGCCAACAGCTATTATTTTCTCAAACTGCCCCAGGAAACCGAGCGCTACGTTTTCAGGATTCTGGCCATAAAGGAGGTTTTGGGGAACCCTGAGAAGTACGGCTATCACCTTCCGAAAGGGGCCGGTTATCAAGCCGATCATTTTCGAAAGGGTAAACGTCAGCCTTCCCGGCCCGATGCCGATCGCCGTAGCAGCCGAGTCTGCCGGGGTTACTTACCGGGAACTGAAGGTGCTCAATCCCTGCCTTGTTTCGGACGTAATCCCGAAGGGAGATCTTACGATACGAGTTCCCGAGGGCAGGGGAAAGCGATTCGAGAAAGAGGTGGAGGTTTGGAAATCCACATTCAAGCCGAGCGTTTTGGTGCACAAGGTTTCGCGGGGTGAGACGCTCGATTCGATCGCCCGGAAGTACAATTCAACGAGACAGCAGATTTGCGGCTGGAACAATATTGCCGGCAATAAAATACGAGTCGGGCAGACGCTCAAGATTTACAGGTAGGGAGATTTAGATCGGAGGCGCAACCATCTTTATGAATCGGCATTTTTTCTCGTTTTGAGCGCGATTTGCGGTCCGCTTAAATGCTCTTGACAAGCATTTCCGGGAGAACTACCATAACTCGCCGTTTAAGTCTAAAAACTTAATTATTCTGGTGAAATATGGATAAATACCACAGATTCTCCAAACTGCTTCTGCAAGAGCCGGTACGCGATAGCTCTGACCGGCGCCGGGATATCGGTGGAGAGCGGAATACCTGATTTCAGGGGCAAGAACGGACTCTGGACCAAATACGATCCGTTTGAATACGGGCATATAGATTCTTTCCGCGCCAATCCTGCAAAGGTATGGAAAATGCTTATGGAGATGGGCGCTCTTGTGGAAAGTGTCAGTCCCAACGAAGCGCATCTTGCGCTGGGTGAACTCGAGAAGCTCGGTATCATAAAGATGGTTATTACTCAGAATGTGGACAGCCTGCACCAAAGGGGCGGGCAGTTCCAATGTCGTTGAATTTCATGGAAACTTCCGCAGAATGCACTGCGACAATTGTCAGAAGCCTTTTCTTCGAGCGGATATCTCACTGGTGAGACTTCCGCCTTTATGCTCGTGCGGGGGACCGATTCGGCCCGACATTGTCCTGTTCGGGGAGGGAATACCTCCGGAAGCGTATTCGCGCGCATTCGAGGCGGCGGAGAAGTGCGATTTGATGCTTGTAGTCGGGACTTCGGCAAGCGTTGCCCCTGCCTCCCAGCTTCCACTGATTGCAAAGAGGAATGGGGCGCATGTTCTGGAAATAAATCCGGTTGCCTCCGAACTGTCCGAGCGGATAACGGAATTACACATTATGGAGCCCGCCGCAGTGGCTTTCGGGAATATTATGAAAATTGTCAGATCGATGCATGCAGAGGATACAAATTGATGTTTATGCAATTTTTGTCAGCAATCGCATATGCCGCTCCCGATTTCGCCGCGCCTTATCAGCGATCGGGAGACAGCGTGATGGATATGATCTTCAATGCCGGACCGATGGTGAAATTCGTGCTGTTGATCCTCATGGCGCTTTCCGTTGCGTGCTGGTGCGTCATAGTGCTCAAATACCGCATGATCCGCCGCGCAAACCGGGAGTCGGGTGAATTCATATCTCTTTTCAGGCAGCGCAAGAACTACTCGGCGCTATACCGGGACAGCGAAAAGCTGGCGGACAGCCATCTGGCGCAGATTTTCCGGGTAGGCTACGCGGAACTGAGCAGGCTCGGGAAATCGCTGGAAACAAGGAACCTGCTGGAGCTGTCTGCAAACCCCGAAATCCTGCTGGAGAACGTGGAGCGGGCGATTCAGGGCGGAATGACTTCGGAGCGGCAAAGATTGGAGCGCTTTCTGCCTCTGCTTGCCACAACCGGCAGCACCGCCCCGTTTATCGGCTTGTTTGGAACGGTTTGGGGCATTATGACGAGTTTTCAGCAAATCGGCATCAAGGGCGCCGCCAACCTGGCCGTTGTGGCCCCCGGAATTTCGGAGGCGCTGGTTGCCACCGCCATTGGTCTGGGAGCGGCGATTCCGGCGGTTGTCGCCTACAATCACTTTTCCACTAAGATCAGGGGAATCGAAAACGAGATGAGCCATTTTTCCGCCGATTATCTTAATATGCTCAAACGCGACCTGATGCGCAAGGGCAGGCAGGAAGAAACGGCGGCGAGCCAGGCGCCGGAACAAAGGTTTGCGCTGCAGGATTGACAACTTAAAGGATAGAGGCCGATGCAAGCCAACGGAAACGTCCAAAGGAATGGTTTCTGAAATTAACGTTACGCCGCTTGTCGACGTAATGCTCGTTTTGCTCATCATATTCATGGTAACGGCGCCGATGATGACCCAGGGAGTTGATGTGAAGCTGCCTGAGAGTTCAGCGCCGGCCATCCCGTCCGATGATGAACGGCTGGTCGTCACGGTTACTCAGGACCGCAAAATCTATATCAATGACAATGTGGTGGAACTGGGCGAACTGGAATCCAAGCTGGCCGCCATTACTCAGAACCGGCTGGATCGGAAGGGGGTTTTTCTGCGGGCCGACGAGAAAATTCCATACGGGTATGTAATGGAGGTTATGGGATTGATAAGACAGGCTGGAATCGATCAGATAGGGATGGTGACCGAGCCTGCGAAAAGTCCTGCTCCCAATGCTCAACAAAAGGGCAAGGGCAGGATTTGATTTCCCTTCGAGCGCAGTGGGCCTGCCCGTATCGGCTCGCCGGTGAGAGGGGAGCAGAAGAATGGAATCCCTGACATTAGCTGATAAGAGAATTCCCAAAAAAGACCTGGTGACCGGGATCGGGGCCTCGCTTCTGGTCCATGTGCTGGTTTTCAGCACCGCTTTTATCTGGGCATTGGTGATGCCGCACAAACCTTTGAAGCCTCCCTACTGCACGGTTAATCTGGTGTCTCTGAAAGATCTGGGAATTGGTTCGTCGGAGCCCAAGGGCAGCCCCAAAGCGGCTGAGGAGGCGGTGGTTTCCGAGAATGCGACGACTTCGGGCAAGGCGAGCCGAAAATCCGAGCCGGTTGCGCCGATAAAGCGCCTGGCGGTCGATGAGGCGGTAAGAAAACCGGAAACGCAGATCAAGAAGATCGAACCCAAAGAGGTTCCCGTTGCGCCTGAAAAGCCGCAGAGCCTTGAAGCTATTGAAAAGAACCTGGATAAGCTGATTGCCAAACCGAAAGTGATTCCGCACACCTCGTCGGCGACGGCGCGAGCAGGCGGAGCCTCAGCCCAAAGCTCCGGCCCAGCCGGCCCCGGCGCCGGCCAGAAGAACCAGCCGGGGAGTGAAAAAGTGGCCCGCGGGACACCGACCGGCGCGGCCGAAGGAGGGGCCAAAGGTGCGGCGCAGGGCAGTGTCTTCGGGTCTCCTGACGGAAGCGGAGCTATTATCTGCTGCTGCGCAGCTTTATTACGAAAGGGTTAGAAACGCGATAAGACAGGAATTCAAACTCCCTGATCAGAACTGTTGGAAATTTGGAGACGAAGTGCCTTAATAGTGGTGAGCAGGAATGGACAGGTCCTCAGCTTCCAGATCGAGAAGCCTTCGGGAAACGGTCTCCTCGATGCTGCAGCGGTGCGAGCAATTCAAAATGCAAATATACCCGCGATGCCCCCGGTCATGGAGCGTCAGCAAACAGGACTTCAGACTCAAATTCAACTCACGGGGTGTATCGTAGAAGAGAAAGGTTTTTGTCCATAGCCATGAGTCAACAGTTCATTTTTAGAACTGCCGGAACTTTTTCTGTATTGTTCCTGGCTTTCATTTTGCTCGGTTTTGCTCAAACCGCTTCAGCCGTGGTTGAGTTAGCAAATTAGCCCGTCGGCTATCCAGAGAATTCCAATTGCCGTCCCGGATTTCAAATACATGTCTCCGGAGCAGACCCAACTGGCCCGGGAGATGAGCGACGTTCTCTCAAACGATCTCAATATCTCAGGCGTTTTTCGGCCGCTGGACCGGAAGGGGTTTCTCGAAGATCCTCAGGCAATGGGCCTTGAAGCTTCCGAGATCAAGTTCGAGGATTGGAGGCACCAGGGGGCAGCTTTTCTGGCTCGTTGTTCTTACCAGGTCCAGGGGAATTCAATCAGATTGGACGGCCGGCTCTTCGATGTGGCGGGCAGGAAAATGGTGGGAACGCCCAAGAGCTATGCCGGCGACTTGCGGGCCTGGCGGCAGATGGTGCATGCCTTTGCAGACGATATCATGATGATGGTGACAGGCGAGCGTGGGGTATTCGACACAAAGATTGCCTACGTTCAGAGCGTCGGAAGCGCCAAGGAGATTTTCTACTGCGATTTTGACGGCAACAATCCGGTGCAGGTTACCAGGGACAACAGCATCGCGCTTTCTCCGTCATGGAGCCCCGACCAGAGCCAGATCGCCTTTGTGAGCTATCGGGACGGCGCGCCCAAAGTCTACGGGGTAAATGTGTCGAACAATTCCAGATACCTGATCAGCGGTTTTCCGGGGATGAATATCACTCCGGCGTGGAGACCGGGAAGAAATGAGCTGGCTGTTACCTTGACCAAAGATGGAGGCCAGGACATTTATCTGGTAAGCCCGACAGGCCAGATCATACGGAAATTCGGGGTGGGTTTCGGGTCTTCGATAAGTGTGTCTCCCAATTGGTCGCCGGACGGCCAAAAGTTCGCCTATGTTTCCAATGAATCCGGGAATCCGCAGATATACATTTTCGATGTTACGACCGGTCAAAAAAAACGTCTGACATTCAGCGGCAATTATAATACGTCTCCAGCCTGGTCGCCGAAAGGCGACTGGATCGCTTACAGCGGAGGGGAAGGGGGCGAATTCAACATCTTCATCATTCGCCCGGACGGCAGTGAGAATCATGCGCTCACGCACGGAGGCAGGAATGAAGCTCCGCGCTGGTCGCCGGATGGGCGGATGATTGCCTACAGCTCTAATAAGCAGGGGGGGGCCGCAATTCGGATAATGTATTCGAATGGGACCGGGGACTGGCAGCTAACGCGGCAGGGCGGGGCGCAGGAGTTGCCTGACTGGTCACCCAGAAGGAATCGCCAGTAAGCCGAATCGCCAGGAGGGAAAAGGAATGAAAAACAAACAAGGTATTTTTCTCGTTTTGATGATTTTCACGTTTATAGCCGCAATGAGCGCATGCTCGAAGAAAAACGTTCCTCCTCCACCCGGCTACGGCGGGCCGGGAGGGCAGGAGTACGGGCAGCTGCGCCGCAGGCGGGGCGATGGATGAGGCTAAGTGGAGGGAACTTGGCATCAATTCGGAAGCTGAAAAAAGAGAGTTTCTGGATAAAGCTAAAGCCTTCGAAAACCAGGATGTCTACTTCGACTACGACTCTTATACTCTTACAGAACCTGCAAAAAAGGTCCTTGATGAAAAAATCGCCTTCCTGAAAAGATTCCCCAAGGTGGCGGTGACCGTCGAAGGCCATTGCGACGAGCGGGGAACAACCGAGTACAACATTGCGCTGGGGGAAAGGCGTGCGCATGCGGCACAGCAGTACATACGCGAGTTCGGGCTCTTCGAACCTGAAGCTTACCACTGTCAGCTACGGCAAGGAACGCCCTGTTGCGACCGGACATGATGAGGCCTCCTGGGCAAAGAACAGGCGCGCTCACTTTGTTTTGAATTATTAAAAATTCCTTTTCCCTTTCGTTGGGTATTTAAAAGACCGGTCTTCATGATGTATCATGAGGACCGGTTTTTTGGTTTGCTAAGACCAAATCCCTTTTCCGGCATCATTGAAAGAAATTGCCCGAGAGGAATGTCCGGGATGGCCGCCGCCATCTCGGACGGCCTGTGAAGGCCTTCGAAGGAAAGGGAATGTATGCGGGGTGGAATCGAGATCGGTTGTTGCGGTATTGCGTGGTGGTTTTCTTTGCAGGACTGCTTGCGGGGTGCGCCTCGACGTCGGAAACCACAACCATTCAGGAAAACCTGTCTATTCTGAACCAGCGGCAGGCCGCCATTGAGGCGCGCCTTCAAAGCACCGAAGGAACATCTCGAAAGAGCGGCGATCTGTACGCGCGGATGGAAGAGCTGCAAACGCAGATGAGGTCACTGAACGGCAGGATCGAACAACTGGAGCATAAACTCGATCAGCTCCAGCGCGCCCAGGCTTCCGCCGCCCAGGCGCCGGCGCCGCAACCCTCGATGCCTCCTTCCGGAACCGTCGTGATGGAAGAAGCGCCGCCAGCCTCGCAGCCGTCCAGGCCGCAACCGCAGGCCGCCGTGCCGTCAGCGCCGCCTCGCTGCCGAGGCTTCTCCCGAACCGGCGCCCCGCCGCCTTCCCCGGCCGCTCAGAGCAAAAGCGCCGAACAGTCGGAATTCGACAGAGGCGTCCACCTGATGCAGCAAAAGAAATATGAAGCTGCAAGAAAAGAATTTCAGGGATTCGTCTCGAAGTTTCCGAAATCCGACCTGGAAGAAAGCGCTTTGTATTACATCGGTGAGTGCTACTTTTTGGAAAAGCACTATGAGGATGCGATTAAAGCTTACCAGCAGGTGGTGGACAAGTACCCGAAAGGGGGTAAAACCGCCAGCGCCCTTCTCAAGCAGGGAATGGGATGGCAGCAGATGGGCGAAACCACGATGGCTCGTATCATCTACACGCGGCTTGTGGAAAAATATCCCGGCACAGCCCAGGCTCAGGCCGCTGAGAAGAAATTGCAGCAGATGTAGAACGCGAAACTCTCTTGTTTCGCGCCCGGCTTGGGGTGGATGACGATTTCAAGGAAGTGGGGAATTCCTGTCTGATTCCCCGGTCCTGCCGTCCCGCTCCAGCGCCGGATACCCGCTGCCGGGGATGTGTAGAAGAATCGCTGCTGAGATTGCCAGTGCTGCGCCGGTGAGAAAGGCAGCCCGTGCGCTGAAAGTATGCCACAGGAAGCCGAACAAGAAGGCTGGCCGGCAGCGCCCCAAGACCCGTGACAAAGTGATAGTAGCCAAAAGCTGTGCCCCTGAGATCTGTTGGCACGACATCAGCGACAAGGGATTTTTCCGAGGGTTCGCTCAGCCCAAAGTAAATGCCGTAGAGCAGGAATACGGGTATCAGTAGATTTGGAGTCTTTGCAAACGCAAAGGCCGCGTATATCAAGTGCGTAAAAAATCCAGCCCGAGACTGATCAGTTTCCGTGATCCGAAGACGTCTGAAAGGCGCCCGCCCGCATAGGTCGATATCATCTTGATTACATTATGGGCCGCCCAGAGCATCGCGATATGGGACGTTGAGACTCCCGCGCCGGGACAATCGCAGGATGAGGAAGGCGTCCGTCGAATTTCCCAGCGTGAACAAAAACAGTGCTGCGAGGAAATACTTAAAATTGCCGCCCAGGTCTTTCCAGTCTGGAATAGATATTTAGAGGTTCCGTGCATCTTTGTGGTTATGGCGGCAGACTCCTTTACAAAGAAAAGAATTATAACCATCACCAAAACGGATGGAATTATGGCGAGAAAGAAAACATGACGAAGAGAAAGGGCTGTGAATCCCAGCAGGGCCGCCGCCACAAGGGGACCAGCCACAGCTCCGGCATGATCCATGGCCCTGTGCAGTCCGAAAGCGCCACCCCGCTGCCCGGATTCGGTTATATCGGCTACCAGGGCGTCTCTGGGAGAGGTTCGTATCCCTTTGCCCATGCGGTCCAAGAAACGCATTACCAAAACAAACGGCCAGCCGGTCGCAAAAGCGATCAGAGGCCTGGCAAGGCCCGATATTCCGTATCCCGCAATGATAAAGGGCTTTCTGCGGTTTGTTCTGTCCGTCCAATATCCTGAAAGAACTTTGAAAAAGGCCGCAGTGGATTCGGCTATCCCCTCGATGAGACCCAGCGCCAGAGCGCCGGCGCCGAGAACCGCGGAGAGAAAAACTGGAAGAAGAGGATAAATCATTTCGCTCGAAAGGTCTGTGAAGAAGCTGACGAAACCCAGTATGAATATGCCTTTGGGAAGTTTTTTCATTTGGTTTTCCTGATCCTGAATCCTTTGGCGCCTCAATATCTGAGCGCGTCCGAACCGGCTGACGGCCCGCGCCTCGTGGGCCATCACCGAAAAAATAAGCACGGATCGACCCATTAAGAAAACAGGGTTTGAAAGAGACCCTCTGCGCGCCCCGGAGGCGCTTGCGCAACACTACTCTATTCCCACCATAAAAATACATCTTTTATCTGAGTAAATACTTTGTTCACCCCATGTATATTCTTTTTTGACCGTTGTATTCGTGCATACGAATACGTGCTCGTCTCATTCAGTTTGACATAGCGGGCGAGTGTATATCCGAAATCAGGCTTTGCGGAGGGAAAATATGCAAAGCGCCTCGATTCAGACATTTATGAACCAGTATGGCATCTCCATGCAGTTGATGAAGGTGAATCCGGCCAAATCCAGCCGCGCTCATCCGGAGACGTGATCTTGATCGCTACAGATGCCGGATTAGCCGGCCCGGGAAAGAAATAAACCTCTATGTCGCCGTCCCTCCCGAAGAAGGCGCCCTCACGCCCTCCGATGTGCTGTTCATGCTTATTCTGGATGCCTCCGGCTGTGAGATGTTCAAGGATTATTACGCCAGGCAGGATGAATTCAACGAGATTTTTTCAGGTTCGGATGTAAAAGCGGATGGATTTGATGAATTTTGGCTGGAATACGAATCGAGGTGCGAGCAGAGTCGAAAGCTCAGGACTTTTCTGGGCGAAAATCTCTATGACAAGCTGATAAACCGGTTCGGTTTCGATAATTAGTTTCCATCCGGAAAGGGTCCTTTTCCGCCCCCGGATCAGGTCCGGGGCGGGCTCTGGCGGGCGGCTGGGCCGCAGCCGGGGTAGCCACTCAAACCTTTGGCGGCGGCGCAGACAGGTTCTCTACGCTCCGCGAGGCGGTACCGATGTACGCCTCCGCGTAACCCCTTGATTTCCTTGCCAAGACGAAAAATGCCTCCTTTCCGGCTCGGAAACTGCCAGTCTCTTATCCTGGGTTTCCGGATGGAGACCAATTAGGGATTCCCCCTCGTATGACAGACTTGTTAACAACAAGTATGCGATCGTCGGTGAAAGGTTCTCCCAGGCATCCCTTAGCGGCGTGCTTCGCGTAGCGCCGAAGGCGTCCCGCTCATTCTCGACGCTCTCCCTGACCTGTCTATGGCCCGAGACGGGGCCGTCAGCGGGATGCCTTCTTGTCTCCTTCCGTGAAAGTTGCAG
Source organism: uncultured delta proteobacterium (assembly GCA_963727975.1). Lineage (GTDB taxonomy): Bacteria > Desulfobacterota > Syntrophobacteria > Syntrophobacterales > Syntrophobacteraceae > SbD1. The sequence goes on from CAVSIN010000011.1 coordinate 273,237, forward strand.
CCCGCTCGGGACTGCAGCTCAAAAGTCTTTACCGCACAGAGCGACGAGTTTTTCGGGGCGGTCTTCAGGATTTTCTCCTTCTATATGTCTGCCTTGAGAGAAAAAGGGTGAGTTTTTCTCAGATTTGCCGATTAGAAGAGCAAGAGAAAATGAGGATTACGTCCCATCGGGGCATTGTGTTTCTTTGTGGCCGGGCAAGGCGTGGGGAGAGATGCGGTGACAACCGATACAAAGGCAAGGCGGAGCGCTCTGGAATTTGCTGAATTGAGCCTCGAGAAAATTCTAGCGCAATTTGGTTCTCGACGGAGTGCTGACTCAAAAGGACGCAAAAAAATGTCTCGACAAGCCGAGGCCGAAAGAAAGCGCTTCAAGCGATCATCCGCTGGCGGCGATAGCTGAGGCCGGGCTGAGCAGAGCCACGCCTCCCCATGAACCGGTTTCAATCGAATTTCTGGTGGCCTGGCTGGCTAGAAGGAGCGGCCTCAATTACTTGAGAATCGATCCACTGAAAGTCGATGTGACGGCCGTTACGAGTCTTGTCACATACGCCTATGCATCGCGCTATAAAATCCTGCCCGTTGAAGTGACGGCCGATAAGATCGTCATTGCCACGAGCCGATCCTTTCGATACCGAATGGGAAGAGGAACTGGAGCGTATTCTTCGGAAAAAGATTTGCATAGTGCTTGCCAACCCGAATGACATAAGCCGATACCTCATTGAATTCTACGCCCTTACCGACTCTGTGCGGAGGGCTTTCGGAAAGGCGGACGGCGCACGCTCTGGGCGCGAGCATGAATCTCGAGCAGATGTTGGAACTCGGACGGGCGGGAAAACTGGACGCAAATGACCGTTACGTGGTCAATATCGTTGACTGGCTGCTTCAGTATGCGTTCGATCAGAGGGCCAGCGATATTCATCTGGAACCGCGCCGGGACAACAGTGATGTGCGTTTCCGGATCGACGGGGTCCTTCACCCGGTCTACCAGTTGCCAACGGTCGTAATGAGCGCGGTAATCAGCCGCTTGAAAGTGCTCGGCAGAATGGACCTTGCAGAGAAACGGCGTCCGCAGGACGGCCGGATCAAGACAAGAGGGCCCACAGGAGGAGAGATCGAACTGCGTCTTTCCACTATGCCCTCAGTTTTTGGTGAAAAACTCGTAATGCGGATTTTCGACCCGGAAGTAACCGTGAGGAGCTTTGAGGAACTTGGATTTTCAGAGCGCGAACTCGGGCAATGGAAAAAGATGGTAAGCTCTCCGCTATGGTATTATTCTCGTTACCGGGCCGACCGGGTCCGGCAAGACGACCACACTTTACTCAACCTTGAAATACCTTGCCAAACCGGAAGTAAACGTTTGCACGGTCGAAGACCCGATCGAGATGGTTGAGCCCAGAGTTCAACCAGATGCAGGTGCACAGCGCGATCGGACTGGATTTTGCCAGCGGCCTGCGAACCTTTCTTCGGCAGGACCCCGACATCATAATGGTCGGTGAGATACGGGACCTCGAGACGGCGGAAATGGCCATTCAGGCAGCCTTGACCGGGCATCTTGTTTTTTCGACGCTCCACACCAATGACGCTCCGTCAGCCGTTATCAGGCTAATGGATATCGGGGTGCCGCACTATCTGTTAAGGGCCACCCTGCTGGGAGTAGTCGCCCAGAGACTGGCCAGAACTCTTTGCCCCCACTGCCGAAAAGCCAGGGACAGTGGATGAAGAGCTTTGGCAGTCATTGATCAGTCCATGGGAAATCAAACAAACCGATTCCATCTTTCGGCCGGTGGGCTGCCTGGAGTGCAGAGAAACCGGCTACCTCGGGACGAGTAGGCATCTACGAGATGCTTACAATGACCCCCGCCATTCGAAGCCTGATAAGGCCCGATACCGATCTTTCAAAGATCAGGGAACAGGCGGTAAAGGCAGGGAATGGCGCCGCTTCATATTGCGGGCGCGCTCAAGGTTTGCTCCGGACTGACCTCAATCGAGGAAATCTTTCGAGTTGCAGGACCGGTCGATTCGGTGTAAATCCAAACCATCACGGAATTCAAATACATTATCTGACCGGCGTAGGCGATGACCAGATTCCTTATAGCTTTTTTCTCAATCTATTCGCTCTTGCACGCATTCGTTTATTCCCGCGTCAAGGTCCTCTTGCCTGTAAAGTGGCCCGTCCATCTTCTGCTGATTTTGTTCATGGCTCTTATGGTTTTTGCTCCGATCGGGACTCGATTGCTCGAAAGGGCCGACCACTACGTACTGGCGCGGGCAAGCGCTCTTTGGGATATAGCTGGCTGGGATTTCTCTTTTATTCTTTCTGGGGTTTTTTGTTGATAGGCGCTGCTCGGAATGCTTTGCAAGCTGGCAAACCTTATCGCCGGGTCTTCTCTGCCCACTTTCACCGGTTCGACCGCAGCCGTTTGCGTCCTTGCCGCAGCGTTTGCCATAAACATCTACGGGTATTTTGAGGCTCGGTCCATACGCGTGGAGAGAATCGTCGTAAAAACGGCCAAACTTCCCGTCGGAACTGGACCGGTTGAGAATAGCTCAAATCTCTGATGTGCATCTTGGACTAACTGGTTAGAGAAGAGCGTATGGCCGACATCCTGCGTAAGGTTGAGGCTGAGAATCCGGATATTGTCGTAAGCACGGGCGATCTTGTCGATGGAGACATGAAAAGAATTGAGGCTCTTCCGGCTCTGTTCGGAAAATTGCGGCCACGGCTCGGCAAGTATGCCATAACGGGCAATCACGAAGTTTACGCCGGGCTGGCTGAGTCGCTTCAGGCTGAAAGAGCTTTCGGTTTCACCGTGCTGAGCGGCGAGGTGAAAACGGTGGACAATATTTTGAACATCGTCGGGGTTGACGATCCGGCGACCGGTCTCCCGGAGGATGAAAAGGCGATCCTTGGAGAAGGCTCAAAACGGTCTTTTTACTCTTTTTCTAAAGCACCGGCCGGATCCGGCCGACGAGACTCTGGGTCTTTTCGACCTGCAGCTTTCCGGGCACACGCATTATGGCCAGTTATTTCCGTTCCGATATATCTCCGGGTTGGTCTACCCCCTTCAGAACGGGCCCTATTATCTTTCCGAAAGGGTCGATCCTGTATACAAGCAGAGGTTCCGGGACCTGGGGCCCGCCTATACGCGTCCTCGCCCCCCCTGAGGTTACAATTTTCGATATAGTACGCGAGTGAGAGATCCGTGAGAAAATGAGCCTTTTCCGCGGCCTGCAATTGCTCAGGATATTTTGTGGTGTTTTCGCAGGCGGTCCATCTCGCGGGTCTCTTCCTTTCTCTTCAGGCTTTCCCGCTTGTCGTATTCCTTTTTGCCTCTGGCAAGAGCGATTTCTACTTTTGCCTTTCCCTCTTTGAAATAGATTTTAAGGGGAACGAGTGAAAACCCGCGTTCCTGGGTTTTACCCAGCAGTTTCTTTATTTCGGATCTGTGCAGGAGAAGCTTTCTCACCCGTTCGGGTTCGTGGTTATCGAAGGAAGCGTGAGTATACGGGCTGATGTGCAGGCCAAAGAGAAATACCTCGTTGCGCTTCACCCTGGCATAGCTGTCTTTGAGGTTGGCGCGTCCTTCCCGCAGCGATTTCACTTCGGTGCCGAGCAGAACGATACCGGCCTCGAACCTTTCACCTATTTCGAAGTCGTGAAAAGCTTTCTTGTTCTGGCTGATTAATTTGATTTTTTCTGCAGGGTCTTTGGCTTTGGACATATACCTGATTCCCCCCTTATTTCTGTGTAGCCCGCAGGCTGCCGTGCGGGGACGGTCTGCGTTTCCGAGCCAGTTCGGTTCGAATACCCGGAATTCTTCCGGGAACTTCTGCATAACCATTTTTCTCACTGACTGGTTTATCTCCTGCGCCGTCCTCATGCTGAGCACTTTGTTGGCAAACCGGCAACATTCCTTCATGGAGGATCGCCTGATAAGATTCTTGACACGAGGCAGGGACGACCGGGTTCATGCTGAAAGAATCGATTTTGAGGCCGAGCAGAATTGGGACGTACATTGGCTCTCCTGCCATCTCTCCGCAGAGTGCGACCGGGATTCCGGCTTGGTGGCCGGCATCCACCGTCTGTTTTATGAACCTGAGAACGCCGGGATGGAGCGGTTCGTAAAGATAGGCGACGTGTTCGTTTGATCGGTCTATTCCAATGGTGTACTGGATGAGGTCATTTGTCCCGATGCTGAAAAAATCCACCTCGGGCGCCAGCAGATCCGCCACGGCGACGGCGGAGGGGACTTCTATCATTACTCCGAAGGGCATATTTTGATCGAAAGGGATTCGTTTTCTGGACAGCTCCGCCTGGACCTCTTTAAAAATGCGCTTAGTCTGAAAAAGTTCTCCCATGCCCGAGACCAGGGGCAACATCAGCCGGATGTTGCCGGCGATTGCGCTGGCTCGCAGAATAGCCCGGAGCTGGTTCTTGAACAATTCCTTGTAGTGCAGGCAAAGGCGTATGGAGCGGAGTCCAAGCGCAGGGTTTGTTTCCTCCAGTCTGGGGAACCAGGAGGTGAGTTTCTCGGCGCCGAGATCAAGGGTTCGGATCGTGACCCGGCATAGGCGCCATCAGCTCCGATAAATCGCGGTAATCTCTGTACAGGGCTTCTTCATCGGGAAGTTCCACCCGGTTCATGAAAAAGAATTCCGTCCTGTACAGGCCGATGGCTTCGGCGCCATTGTCTTTGGCGGCTACTACTTCTTCGAGGACTTCGATATTGGCCTCAGCGCCGACCCTGTGGCCGTCGCGGGTTTCAGCGGGCAAATGAGCTTGCCGGCTGATCTGTTTGACATAGGCCTCCAATTCTTCCTGACGTTCGTAATAGAAGCTTAAATCGCTCTCGCTCGGATTGACTATTATTGTTCCCGTCCCACCGTCGACGATGAGAATATCACCCATCGAAATGAGACGGGCGGCGTTTTCGGCCCCAACGACCGCCGGGATGTTGAGCGAGCGCGCAACAATCGAAGTATGGGAAGTACTGCCCCCGATTTCGGTAACTACGCCCAGCGTTCGTCCTACCTGCAACTGGATGGCGTCGGCAGGTGAAAGATCGTGAGCGATAATTATGACCCGTTCGCGAATATCTTCCAGGTTGGTATGGTTCTGCCCCGCCAGAATCCGGATCACCCGGTCTCCGGCCGCATTGACGTCGGCTATTCTGCTCCTTGCGTATTCATCATTAAGACCGCTGAAAAGCTCTCTTGCTTTCCTGAGCGATTTTATAATGGCAAGCTGTGCGTTCGAACGTTCCTTTTCGATATAACGCAGGGATTCGTCATAGATTGACGGGTCCCTCAGAATCATCTGCTGCACTTCGAGCAGTCGGGCGTGTTCTCTGAATTCGGACCTGATGCTCTTTTTTATTGCCTCCAGATCGGACTCGGCTTTGGCGACCGCTTCTTCGAATCGCCTGCATTCGTCAGCGACGGCCTCATCGCCGAAAAGCCTGTAACGCGGAACGGGGATTCGGCCCCGTTCCAGCAGGTATGCCTTCCCGATCGCGATTCCCGGCGCCGCCCCGATCCCCTTGAATAGTCAATGAGGAGTGGTTATCCATCAATAATCAGGTCTTTCTGAAAAAAGGATAAGCCCTAAATTCTCTTCTTATTAGTCCATTTTTGCGGTGGAGGGAAGGGTCTTCAGGGTTCGCCGAATTTGGTCTGAAAAAGGGCAGCCAGGGCATTGAGGGCTTCGGCTGCGTCAGGGCCCTTTGCGGAGACAAGTATTTTGCTTCCATGGGGGCAGATGAGGGTCATCAGATCCAGAATGCTTTTGCCGTTAACGGTAATCCCGCACTTGGAGATGAGTATTTCCGATTCAAACCGGCTGGCGACTCTGACTATTTGGGCTGCAACCCGCGCGTGGATTCCCAGTCTGTTGGCGACAACGAATTCCTGCACCAGGGCAGGAAATTCTGCGGCGCTCTGTTCCAAAGCGATTTCCCTCCGATAGAAAAATTCGCGGGTCTATTAGCATATGGGCCCTGGTAAGTCAACTCTATGAAGGCCTCGTAATCTTAATATCGGCGAGTACCCACCTTTCCCGTAACACCAATTTAACAACTAATTCTTAAATAATCTCTTTGCCCTGAAGGATTTCGATCACCTTTGCCGTAAGGGATTTTGAATAGAGCATGGCGGTATGGCTTAGTGGGCCGGTTTGGTAATAGACCCACCCCGGGTAGGGAGCTTTCAAGGCTTCAGACGGGAGCACCATGTTATCGACCGGTGAGAAGAGGGCGACCCCGTTACACGGCAGCCGGGGCATCCCGCATTCAAGTTCGGTAAAAAGAGGTCCACGGTAGAGCAGGCTTGAGGCCAGCTTCCCCGGGCCAAAAGCTGCGACTTTGGATCCCTGGTGCGGGCTTCCCATCGTTATTACGGCGGCGGGGATCGCTCCTTCCTTCGCTCTTTCCGCATACACCCTGGATAAAAGCCCTCCAAGACTGTGGCCTATAAGGTATACCGGCTGGTCCGGGACCGCCTGTCTCGCATCGGCGACAAATTCTTCGAATTTCTTGACAGTTTTTTCAAAAGAGGTAAAAAAACTCCGGTAATTGATGACGAAAATGTTTTTGAAGCCGGCCTTTCGCAAACGGCTTCTAAAAAGCAGCCATGCGCTCGCATTATGATAGAGTCCGTGAGTGAGGATAATCACGGGTTCTGTGGCGCAGAGATCCTTGGGCGTCCAAAAGCGGCCGAAACAGGCCAAAAGGATAGGAGACCATTATAAAAGTCATGCTCACGATGGAGGAACAGCAAACCTGAGAGCATCATCGATCTCAGTTTTGCGCCCCGATCCGGCGCAAGTCGAGCGCTCCATGCGTTTTCGTACCAGAAAAAAGAGTAGGTGACCAGCGATGCCAAGATCGAAGCGAGCAACAAAAAGCCCACCAGGAGAAGTAGATCAATCATGTCGCCCGTCACAGGCTAGTCATCGCCGACCGCCGAATCGAAATGCAATCCAGCGGCCTTAAATCCGTTTTGCTTTCGCCTCAGGGACTCCGTGACGGTGGGGAAAAGCTCTACGTCCGTATGAGGCAGAAAGAGGGCAGCTATGAACTCGTTCATGAATTCGGGATGTACGCTCAATTCTATGTAAGTCATGCGGTTTGCGATCTCTTCGGCCCTGTGAAAAGCATGAGTGGAGAGCAGAGCGAGCCTGGCGCCGGCAAGGGAGCTGTTTCCGATAAAACGGATTCGCTCTTTGGGGATATCGGGCAAAAGACCGATGAAGATCGCCTTCTCGATATCGAGGTGAGCGCCAAAACCTCCCGCGACATAGACTTTCTCAAGGTCCTCGAAATCCATCTCCAGGGTTTTGAGCAGCACCCGCACAGCCGCAAGTACGGCGCCCTTGCTCTTGATCAGATTGCTGATGTCGTCCTCGGTGATTACGATCGGCTCTCCTGTAGGCCGTTTCTCCGGCCTGGGCGACAATGAATTCGGGAACGTCATCGACCACCTGCACCCTGGGATGATCCAGAAGCGCGAATCTTCCGCTCTGGTCTATTATGCCGGCGGAGAGAAGTTCGGCAATTCCGTCGATTATTGCCGAGCCGCAAACCCCGATGGGTTTTTGTTCTCCTATGGTTTCGTAATGAACGCGATCCCCATCTATGGCGATCTTTTCAATTGCTCCCAGGATAGCCTTGGTGCCGCACTTGATGCCACCGCCTTCAAATGCCGGACCTGCAGAGGACGAACAGCACACGAGCCATTCGTTATTTCCGATCACAATTTCTCCGTTCGTCCCCACGTCGATGAGGGCGCTGATTTCATGATGATCGTGCATTCCGCAGGCGTAGACGCCTGCGGTGATATCGCCGCCGACATAGCTGCTGACACAGGGCATGCAATGCAAAAGGGCCTTGGGATGGGAGTTTAGTCCGACTTCGGCGGCCAGAAACTGGGGAAACCGTGTGGCCGATGGAATATAAGGAGCAGTACGGATGTTGCACGGCTCAAGGCCGAGAAGCAGATGGCTCATGACCGTATTTCCGGCAGCCACGAGGCAAGTGATATCATCTCGCTTGATGCTGTTCTTTCTGACCAGTGAATCAATGAGTGCGTTGATCGTAAAAGTTACGGCTTCCGTCAAAGGCCCCAAACCGACCTGGCCACAGGCGAAAATCATTCGGGATATGACATCTTCTCCATAGCGCGCCTGGGAATTATGGCTGGCCTGCGCGCCAAGGACCTCTCCGGTGCGCAGATCGACCAGTTGGGCCGCTATAGTGGTGGTTCCCACGTCGATTGCAACTCCCATATTCGTCGAGGTGGTATTGCCGCCTTCAATTTCACGGATCATCGGGCAGTCGGAATCACGGAAATGGACGGTTGCCGTTATCTTCCATTCATTTGCGCGCAACAGGCCGGCCAGACCCCACAGACATGAAAAATGCGCCTGAACATATGGGAATTCCGGGATCTTTTTCCTGAGCGCCCTATAAACACGGTCCAGATCTGATAGGCTGTCGTTTATTGTGGGCGGGGGCAGTTCGAGATAATATTTCTCACAAAGCGGCCTGATTAATGGCGCCGGTTCATAACCCGGACCGTGCGCCTGAGTCGGTTCATCGAAGGAAACGATGTAATCGGAAACCTGGATCTGAATGTCGGCTCGCGACTCAGGTGGAATCCACACCTCAACGTCATCTTCGGTCAGTTCCGCCTGGCAGGCAAGCGTAAAACCCTGTTCTATTTCTTTGCGGCTCAGCCTTCCGAGGACCTTGCTGGTCAGATTCAACCTGCCTCGTTTAATCATTACGCGGCATCTGCCGCAAGCTCCCTGGCCCCCGCAAAGGTTACCGATATCTATGCCCGCCTGGGAAGCGACATCCATCAGCTTTTCGCCTGAATTGGCCTCGATGCGAGTGGTTTCCGGCTGGAAAGTTACTGTTATCTTACCCATCAAGGTCTCCAAATGGAGAAATCCGGCCCGCTTTGCGTACAAGATGCGATGAGTAGTGGGCAAAGTCAGGATGGGGAGATCAACTTGTACGGTACCGATATATAGCGGGTTTCTGTCAAATCTACAAGGTTTGGAAGCCGGGAATTTGAAAACAAGCGGTCCAGGCGCGCCGCTTACCGCTCCTGCATGCCGATTTCGGTCCCTCCATATGCCCCTTTTTCTAAAAAACGTGCTATGATCACATCCTTTCAAAAATCGCAATCAGAGAAGAAACGATAAGAATGTACCTGACGTCCTTCATTCACCGAGAGGAGTTGCTCCGCATTGCCGAGCGCTGGTTTTGTGGAAGGCCGGACCCTTTTGACGCCATGCTGCTTACACGGATATTTATCTGTGACGGGTATGTTCTGGGCGAGACTCTTGATATGGCGATCGGGGAGATTGTCGGGAAACTCTATCCCGGAGAGTTTCGAAAGGTGCGCATACGGTCCAAGGGAGAGCTTAGAGACGCGTTATGTCACATTACTGGTGAAATCAGTCCCAGGATGGAGTATTTGTTCGGTCGCTATCGGCAAAATCCGGAGTACTTCTACTACCAAACCCCGTCAACGGGGTTCTTTGCATGGACGATGGCGGCCGGCTCATTGCCGCATACAGAATCAAACGGCCTAAGAGAATCGCCGAAAAAGCCAATAGGCGGATTGCCAACTGGATTTTTCAGACCGTTCAGAATAAGGCTCATGCGATGGCCGCCGCCCGTGCTAAAAAGTCCGGAATTCCTCTGGATAAGTTGATTACTCCCCGTGAGGAGATGGACCGGGAATTCATTGAGGCTGAGGAAAGCATTGCCGACAGTTTCCGTAAGGGCGCCATCCGATTTGACCGATCCTCGATGACGTTAGACGATGTGGGAGGGGTTAAAATCCTGGGGACTGAGGAACAACTTGCAAAGATCGAAGGAGCCTTGAGGAGCGATCCTTCCATCGGTGTTGGAGAGCGGGAGAGTTTTTACGGCAGCTATGAAGCCTCCAGCCTGATTCTTGATATTGCGTGGGACCCTGAAGAAGTTTGCAGAAAATACCGGGATTCGAAAAGCTGGGAAAAGTATGCGAATCGAGGGATTTGCGCACTAGAGTTGGAGAAGGGGATCGAACCCCTTTTGGAAAATGCGGAGATGCGCATCAAAGTCGAGTTGATCCTGTCGACGCCGGAAGCAATGGTGGAATCCGAGCTTGGAAACAGCATACACGAAGAGAGAATAATCGCTCAGCGAGACTATAAACCATACAAAGGATATATTCCCACAAACGTCGAGTTCCTGCTCGAGTACCTGTTTGCCGTGGGACTCAGCCCTGCGGCTGAGATCAAGGACGTTCCGATAAAGCTCTGGGGAAGGTATTTGCCGGATACGCTCGTTATGTTCATACGTAAGCTCTTTGATCTTCCTCAATACGATCTGTTCTATTGAACTCATAAGCGGAGTTGAAAATGCCTGAATTCATTTACCAGGACCCTTTTCCCCTCGGGGAAGATGACACGAAGTACAAACTGCTGGCCAAAGCTTATGTTTCTGTTGCAAACTTTGAAGGGAACCAGATTCTTAAGGTAGAACCCGAAGGACTCGAATACCTTGCAAATCAGGCAATGCGTGAGGTTTCCTTTCTGCTTCGTCCCAAACAGCTCGAAAAGTGGGCTGCAATTCTCGAAGATCCGCAATCCTCTCCAAATGACCGTGGTGTAGCCATTGCGCTCCTTCAGAACGCGGAAGTTGCGGCCAGGTTTGTCCTGCCGCTTTGCCAGGATACCGGGACCGCAACGATTGTCGCCAAAAAGGGCCAGCAGGTCTGGACCGGCGTAAAAGACGAGGAATATCTTTCCAAGGGCGTCTATAAGACCTACACGGAAGAAAACCTGCGTTACTCGCAGACGATCCCTCTGACCATGTACGAAGAAAAAAATTCAGGCTGCAATCTTCCCGCTCAGATCGACATCTATGCGACCGATGGGGCGGAATACAAGTTCCTGTTCGTGGCCAAAGGCGGCGGTTCGGCCAACAAGAATATGCTCTACCAGGAAACAAAGGCGCTCTTGAACCCGGTGAGCCTCGAGAAATTCCTGGTCGAAAAGATGATGACTCTTGGCACGGCCGCATGCCCGCCCTACCACGTCGCCTTCGTGATCGGCGGCACATCGGCTGAGGCCTGTCTTAAGACGGTAAAGCTCGCGACCACCGGTTATCTCGATAACCTGCCCACCACCGGAAACGATGGCGGCCAGGCATTCCGGGACTTGGAAATGGAGGAAAAAGTCTTCAAGGCCGCCTGTAAGTCCGGGTACGGCGCGCAGTACGGCGGAAAGCACTTTGCGCTGGACGTAAGAATCATCAGGCTGCCGCGCCACGGCGCATCCTGTCCGGTCGCAATGGGAGTTTCATGTTCGGCTGACAGAAACATCAAGGCTAAAATCAACAAGGACGGCATCTGGATCGAGGAACTCGAAGCGCATCCGGAAAAATACATACCCGCCAAGTACCGTGGAAAACATGAACATGGCGTCGTAAAGATCGATCTCAACAAGCCGATGAAAGAAATCCTGGCCGAGTTGTCGAAGTACCCGATCAAGACTCAACTCTCTCTGACCGGAACGATAGTCGTGGGCAGAGATATCGCTCATGCCAAACTCAAGGAGAGAATCGACAGGGGCGAGGGTCTGCCTCAGTATCTGAAAGATCATCCGATCTATTATGCCGGTCCTGCCAAAACCCCCAAGGGGATGCCTTCGGGCTCATTCGGCCCGACAACCGCCGGCCGCATGGATTCCTATGTGGACCTGTTCCAGTCTCATGGCGGCTCGCTGGTCATGATCGCCAAGGGCAACCGTTCAAAACAGGTAACCGACGCCTGCAAAAAACACGGCGGCTTTTATCTTGGTTCGATTGGCGGGGCTGCCGCTATCCTGGCCCAGGACAATATCAAGAAAGTCGAAGTGCTGGAGTACCCGGAACTGGGTATGGAAGCCATCTGGAAGATCGAAGTGGAGGATTTCCCCGCTTTCATCCTCGTCGATGACAAAGGCAACGACTTTTTCAGCCAGTTAGCGGGTTGTAAGTAAGACTTGAAGTTCGAGAGACGGCGCGGTTTTCCACTGTTGAGCAGAGGAAACCGGCCGGTCTTTTTTGAAGCTGATCGAGCCCTGGTTATGCATCCACTCTTCCACCACTGGATTGCTCAGGACCCCGATCTTCTCTATTTCGATTTCCACTACGTCTCCGTGGCGGATTCGTCCCACTCCGCTCGGAGTGCCGGTTGCGATGATGTCGCCCGGCATGAGGGTAAAGTTCTTAGATATGAATGCTATCATCTCGTCCACCGGGAAAATCATCTGAGCGGTGCAGGCATCCTGAACGGTCCTGCCGTTCAGCCGGCATTGAATGCGCAGATCCTGAGGATCGCCGATGTCTTTGTGCAGAACGATCTGCGGTCCGATGGGACCGAAGGTGTCCAGAGATTTTCCCCGAAACCATCCCGAACGGTCTCCGGTCTGAATATTGCGCTGGCTGACGTCGTTCATGCACGTATAGCCCAAAACATGCTCAAACGCGTCCTCCGGCGTTATGTTCCTGCACTTCTTCCCGATTATTACCGCCAACTCGGCTTCGTAGTCGGTGCGAAGGTCCTCGAATCCGTATTCCAGCAGGAAAGCGGGTATCACGATAGGTTCGCCCGGCCCTATGAGCACGTTCGGGGTCTTCGGAAACAGGATGGGTTCCTTTGGGACCTCCTCTGTAAACCCGCGCACTTTGACCGAATGGCTTTCCGCAATGTGGCTGCGGTAGTTCAGGCCAAGGGCGATTATCTTTGACGGGTTTACCTGGTAAGACCGCGATTTGCCCAAAACCGGTAAAAGGACCATATCTTTTGCCTGTTACTCCTTTGGCGGAACTATCGGCATAGCCATCTTATCGTATCCCGCCGGCAGTTCGAAGAGGGAATCGTCAAGCGGACCTAACTTGATATTCTTGTACTCCATTGTCACTTCTGAATCTTCGACCTTGATCGGAAATGGAAATTGCTTGGAAATCCAAAAGACAGTCTTTTCCCCGTCTTCTATGATCTCGTATTTCTTGCAAGGCATGCCGGAAACGGTTTCTTCCCCGAGAAGTTTTGCATTCTTTTCCTTTTCGGCCGTCCATTCTTCAAATGTCTTATCCGAAGACTGATAAGGCATTTCCACGTATGTTTTCTCTTCAGGCGTGATCATCCAGGTCACTTTCTTATCGGGTCGGATGATCATGACTTGAGTCTCGTCTTCGTCGGAAGTTTCCTGCCTGATTTTGTCGCCCTTTACAAAGATCTTGCCCTTCATCGGTTCATCGCCTTTGGGCAGCTATGGACCATATCGGCTGAAAACTCCACCGCTCTGGCCTGAGCAATCCCCAGAATACGCCAGGACAGCAAACGAGACGAAAAAGATTACAGAAAAAATCAGGATTCTTCTCATCGCATTCCTCGCCGGGATGTTTGATTTGAATAACGGGTGGGCGCAATGTCACGCCCACACGCGCATTTGGGAATGCTACACTTTTATTTTGCACTATCTGAGGTATATAGTTTACTCATCAGCCTGTCAATAACTGTCGACAACTTCAGCCGATTGGAATGTAGCGTGGCCTCGGCGGAAGATTTCGTTTATTTATCGGAGAAAGCGGGAGAAACGTTTCTTTGCGCTTACATTCAACCCAGGGCGTCGAGGAGTGAGTTTTCAGGCGACCTTCCGCGAGAGGCTGAAAATTCGCATCAGCTCACCTCCGGTTGAAGGAGAGGCAAATCGGGAATGTATTGATTTTCTTGCCAAAACTCTTGGCGTTTCCAAATCCGAGATCAAACTGCTCAAAGGTGTGCAGTCACGTGAGAAGACCTTCGTTATTTCAAGACCAATCGAGTTCGTTCGTGAAAAGCTGAAGCAAGCGCGTAGAACCTGATGCCCCTAACTTGGGACAAACATCCCTCCTTTCAGCCCTTACCAGTTTCAGCGCCTGCGAAACGGGGATGGTTCCCGCCTGGAACAAGATTTGCTACATTTCAGGAGGAAAGTTGTCCACGCGGCATTATGCTTAACTCTGGCGCTGGGTTATCTGCGGGTATCCGGCGCCGCTCGAGAGTGCGAGGAGACGTTCCATGCTATGGCTCTTAATCAGTGCAATTGCGCTTGGGCAGATCGTGAACTGGATTTTCCGCCTCGGCTGCGGGCATGATTATCTGCCCGATGTAGAGGACGATGGGGAGATCTGAGACTTCGGTCACCCGATCCATCTTGCGGCGTTCGCCTGGCTTGAAAGTTGCGGGGCTACTCGGACCGTCAACATTCCGACGCATCTATATCGCCCCACAATCAACGGTCCTCTTGTTTGAAAATCCTCGGTAAAATCTTTAGCAGGGGTATTAATCCCGATAGGCGAACTTTGAGCTTCCGTCCATAGAAGAGTTTCATCGCTCCCAAAATACCCCTATAGAGTGCTTCATTATATGGGCGCCACCAGAGGTTTTTCTTGGCGAAGGCAAGGAGATCATGCACCACCACCTGCGGCTGGGTCATCTCCTGGAAACCGATTTTGCCGTGTGTCCTTCCAAAGCCGGATGACTTGAAACCTCCCCATGGCGTTTCGGGCATGCCGTGGCTGACGAGATGATCATTTATAGTGATGACGCCCGCACGCATTTTCCTGGCTATCTGTCCTGCTTTCTTGGCATCCCTGGACCAGACAGACCCTGTAAGGCCATAAATCGAATCGTTGGCTAGAGCGATTGCTTCCTCCATATTCCGCACCTTCATCAAGGCGAGAACCGGGCCGAACGTTTCCTCCTGCATGACCAGCATCTCATGGTTGACCTCGGTGATAACAGTGGCAGGCAGGAAGTTGCCGGGACCCTCTTTTGGCGGGCAATCGGATTGGGCGGCGATCACCGCCCCCTTTTTCAGAGCGTCTTCGAGATGGTTGCGGACTGTTTCCATCTGTTCTTTTGTGGTCATCGCTCCCATGTCCACTTTGAAATCCTCATCCTGTCCGACCCTGAGCGATTTAACTTTGGCTTTGATTATTTCCATGAAAGGCTCATAGACAGACTCGTGGACATAGATTCGTTCAACCCCGGCGCAGGACTGCCCGCTATTTTGAAGCCCTGCCCACACTGCGCCGTTGCTTGCTCGATCCAGGTCGGCCTCTTCACAGACCAGCATGGCGTCGTTGCCGCCCAGCTCCAGGTTGAGCGGCGTAAGGGTCTGCGCGGCTTTGGACATTAGGTTTTTTCCAACAGACACGGAGCCTGTAAAAAACAACTTGTCGATCCCGGAGTCGATGAATGCGTCACCGGCCACGTTCCCGCTAATATTCATGAATGAAAAGATTCCGTCCGGAAGCCCGGCCGCACTAACGCAGGCTTCGATCTCCCGTCCCACAAGCTGCGTGCTGGAGGCTGTTTTCAAAATGACCGCATTTCCGGAAAGAAGCCCCATAACTACTTCTGAAAACGGTATGGAAAAAGGATAGTTCCATGGAGATATGATTCCGATCACGCCATAAGGGGTTCGAAGGACCTTGCTCCACTTGTTGAAGAGAAGCAAACTTCCGGGCAGAAGAACTTCTGGCTTCAAGAACCTCTTTGCATGACCTGTATAATAGTCAAGGGCCATAACGGCGGGGAGAAGCTCAGTTGCAAGGGCTTCTATTCGTGTCTTGCCATTCTCCTGGGAAATCAGCGCCGCGATTCCTTCAGCATGTTCCATCAGGTGAACCCCGATCCGCTTTAGCGTACGGGTCCTCTCTTTCACTGGAAGAGCCGCCCATGCTTCCTGGGCTATTCTGGCCTTTAGGATCGCTTCGGTTAGATCGTCCACGCTATTTTTCGGGGATCGCCCGATTACCTCGCCGGTAGCGGGGTTTACGGATTCTGTTAACCTTGCATTCTCCAACCTTGAAGAACTTTTCTTAGTCCGCCCGTTCATGGGATCAACCTCGCGTTCTTTGGCATTGGAACCTCGACAGGCATGCGATGTTCGCCATCAATCCGAGTCCGCCGGTTTTGATTTCGTTTCCAAATCTTGTATGCCTGAACGCCCTCTGAATGAATCCATGGCCGCGTTGATTCCCAACAAATTTGCGATAAAGTCGAATGCAAACGTGGGAAAATATCGCAGGAGCCAGATGGAATAGACCATGGGAGGCATGAGGAGCCTGCTTTTGTTCTTTTTTATAGCGCTGACTATCCGCTCCGCAACGTACTGTTGGTCGAGTATTGGCAGCAGCCAGGAAAAGCGGGTCTGAGCGCCGTCGAACATCCCCGTATTGATGAAATACGGACAAACGACCGTGGTCTTTATGTTCCACTTTTCCTGTTTGATCTCCATTCGAAGCGACTCGTTGAAACCGAAGGCGCCGAATTTGGCCGTGCTGTAGTCCACGAGACGTGAAACGCCAATAAGTCCTGCCGCAGATGAAATAGTCACGATATGACCGTTGCCGGCTCGGACCATCTGGGGAAGAAAAGCTCGAACGGTCCAGAAGTGAGCCAACATGTTCACGGCCATGCCCTTTTCAAGCTGTTCGTCCGTGCATTCCAAAAAGGATTTTCCGGAGACAATTCCAGCGTTGTTGATCAGGATATCAACTTTTCCGAAATCTTCTTTCACCTTCTCGGCGACGCTGAAGACTTCGGTTCGCCTTGACACATCACAGTGGTAGACGGAAACAGGGCGCCCTTTAGCCTTCATTTCCTCCGCGATCCCCGCCAAACTTGAATCGTCGATATCCCAGATGATGACTTTGGCTCCCCGCTCCGCAAGCTTTTTGGCCACGAGCAGACCGATGCCGCTTGCCCCTCCCGTAATCAAAACATTTCGGCCGTGAATTTGACTCATTCTTTCGCCTCCGCTGGCGCGCATGCAATACAGTCGTGAAGTCTCAGTCTCCGTTTTTCTCCGATTCGGGTGGAAAAGGCCCTTGAAATGCCCGTCGTCTCTAGATCATACGATATTCAGATCAAAACAGGCAAGAAGAATGCCGGTCACATCGGCCAGATCGGTTTGAGCATTCGCAATCCGTCGCCTCCGCTTTCCGGCCGCGATAAATTCTTGACTGAAGTCAGGGTGCGCTCCGGACGGATTCTGAAATTGGTTTAAACAGCTTGCAATGCCGTCGCATTTATGGCTAATTAATTACCATGCGTAAAGGTTCCTTTTCACCGCCATCCGATGGGGGCGACGGATCGCGCAAATAAGTGCTTGGGGGCGAGCATGGAATCATTTAACAATGGCGGCGGAATGGCTCGCGCTGCTGGAGGCCAAGAGGTTCTGAGGGACCTTGACATAGGCGTTGGAGGGGAGCCGGCTGCGGGTTGTCCCGAGCCGGTAAGATTGTCCGAAGAAGCCGGTTCGCGTCGTTCAAGACCGGCCGCCACTATCCGCAGTTCGTGGATACCGCAGATAGAAGCAGCTATCCGGAAATCAAGCGAATATTTCTTCAAGGCGCAATATCCCGAGGGCTACTGGTGGGCCGAACTGGAGTCAAACGTCACTATAACGAGTGAGTATGTCATGCTCACGCGCCTTCTGGGCGTTTCGATCGCCGAGAAGCGGAGCGGAATCCTCAAATATCTTCTCGGACATCAGAATGAAAACGGCTCATGGGGTCTTTATTACGGCGACGCGGGTGAACTCAGCACAACTATCGAAGCCTATTTTGCTCTCAAACTCCTGGGAGAAGACCCGAAATCTGAACCGCTTGCGAAAGCTAGGACCTTCATTGTCCAGCAAGGCGGCATAGAAGCTTGCCGTGTTTTCACGAAGATGTGGCTTGCGCTGTTCGGTCAGTATGACTGGGGCAAAGTTCCCTCTATGCCTGTCGAACTCGTGCTCCTTCCGCCTGAGTTTTATTTCAGCATCTACGAATTTTCCAGTTGGGCCAGGGGCACGGCGGTGCCCCTTTCGATCGTGCTCTGCATCAGGCCAAAATTCAGACTTCCCGACTCCCTTTGCATTCATGAGCTTTTCGTTCCATGGCATGGCAAGAAAATTGATTCCAGGATAAACAAGCTCTTTTTCGTTTTCGACCGCATTGCCAAAAAGTTCGAGAAAAGGCCGATAAAGAAGCTCCGCCGCAGGGCAATTGAGACCGCCCGGGACTGGATCATCGATCACCAGGAGGATAGCGGCGACTGGGGCGGCATCCAGCCCCCGATGGTCTATTCGATGCTAGCCCTCCACTACCTCGGGTTCCCGCTTTCTCATGAGGTTATGGCGAAGGGGCTCAAGGCCATCGAGGATTTCTGCATCGAAGACGAGGATGGGCTGCGGATGCAGTCCTGCATTTCCCCGGTCTGGGATGCGGCGCTTACTGCGCTGGCGTTGCTCGAGTCCGGGGTGAGCACCGAACATCCGGCCCTCGATAAAACGGCGCGATGGCTTATATCCGAACAGATACTCACGGGCGGCGACTGGCAGTTCAAGAATAGCTCTCCGCCGGGCGGATGGGCCTTCGAATTTTTCAACTCGCGCTACCCTGATGTAGACGATTCGGCTGTCGTTTTGAACGTGCTCAATCGTTTCAGCCCGCAAAGATGCGATGGGTTGGATTCTTGTAAATCGCGCGCGATGGCGTGGCTCTTGAGCATGCAAAGTTCAAACGGCGGTTGGGCGGCATTTGACAGAGATAACGGCATGGAAATCCTTAACAGCATACCGTTTGCCGATACCGAAGCGATGGTGGACCCTCCGACCGCGGACGTGACCGGCAGGGTGCTTGAGGTTATGGGCAGTTGCGGATACGATTGCAGCCATCCGGCCGCAAAGCGAGGCGTCGGGTTTCTTAAAAAACTGCAGGAAAATGACGGGTGCTGGTGGGGGCGCTGGGGCGTCAACTATATCTACGGGACATGGTCCGCCTTGCGGGGGCTGATCTCGATCGGGGAGGACCCGAAGTCGCCCTGCATCAGAGCGGCCATGCACTGGCTTAAAGACCACCAGAATGAGGATGGGGGTTGGGGAGAGACCTGCGCTTCCTACAGACTGCCCGAACTTCGCGGACAAGGTCCCAGCACTGCATCTCAGACCGCCTGGGCATTAATGGGTCTGGTGGCCGGGGGTGAAGAAAGATCCCCTGAGGCGAGTAGGGGCGTCCAGTACCTGTTGAGGAATCAAAAACCCGACGGGACCTGGGATGAGATATACTTCACAGGCACAGGGTTCCCTAAACATTTCTACATAAGATATCACAACTACAGGAACTGTTTCCCTTTGATGGCGCTGGGTCAATATGTGACCAAGCTGGGGCGCTAGGGATGGCAGGGCGCCGGCCGGCCCTGGACCGGGAAGGAGGCCGGAAGATGAGTGCTTGCGCAATAAGATTAAAGTCGTTTGGATATGTGAAGCAGGAACTCGGTTTGAGGTCCTGGTCCGATCGATACCGATCCTTCATGGCATAGGGCTATTTCTTTGACTATACTGAGCCCCAGCCCTGCCCCGGGAATCCCTTTCGAGTGCCTGCCCCTTCTAAACAACTCGAATATCTCCTCGTTGTCCTCCTCACTTAAACCGGCGCCGTCATCCTTAACCGCAATGATGAGAAACTCCTCGGATTCAAGGTAATCCAAACTAATCACACTCAGCCTGTCGCCTCCATGCTTCAGAGCATTTTCGATCAGATTTCTCAGCGCACGAATCAGACACATTCGGTCACAGCGCAGCTTCACCGAGCACTCAGGCGCCGACAACTCGGCCCCGAGCGCCTTCGCCCTTTGCAAAAACTCTTCTTTAACGGTCTGAAAAGTTTCGTCCAAATCGATCATGGAAATATTCAGAGAAAGCTCTTTGGTTGAGATGTACGCGTTTAAGCTGTCGACAAAGAGAATGATCTCCTCGGAGGCTTTCTGGATTCTATCGCAGCAGACGTTGCCTTGTTCATTCAGAAATCGGCCGTAGCGGCCGGCTAGACGGTCCGCGAACCAACGCAGGGCGATAGCCGGGTTTTTCAGATCGTGGCATATCGAATAGGCGAATCGTTTGATCTTCTCAGTACTCTCCCGGAGGGCATTTTCCGTCTCGATACGCTTTGTGATATCATGTGCGACGGCTATCCATCCGGAACGCCCCCCTCCTTGATTCCGGAGCGGCCCCACGCTGTACTCGCAGGGTAAAAGCGTCCCATCCCGCCGCTTCAATCGCAACTCCGGGAAATGATAAAAACCCGTTTTGGCTGCAGACGAGATAGTGGACCGTTCGAAAACTTTCCCATCGGCGTGCAGCAGACTTTCGGATTGTCCCACCAACTCTTCCCTGCTGTAAGCGAACATTCTCTCAGCCGCCGGATTACAATCGACTATATTGGGAGAACATTCGTTATCGAGGATCAGAACGGCGTCCGGTTGGCAGGTGAACGCCTGCTCGAAAAGGTCCCCGGATTTACGCAGATCTACCTCAGACCGGGCATAACCGGTAATCTCCCGCTCGATTGTTTGCAACATCATTCCCCCTTGATAGTGGGTCAGGCGGTTGGTCTCACGCTCAGTGCGACAACAGATATCAACTCTATGTTACCGATGTGTTTCACAGGAATGGAATGCGCGTGACAGAGGAAAAAATCGAGACCTTGCCTCAGAAGTCAAGCGGTTTTCGAAAGTGAAAGAGAGCGCAAAATCCGTTCTCGCCTATCCCAACTGGTTTTTTCGCGTTTTCTCGACGTGATTGTTGAAATTTTTTTCGCTAATCTTTTTTCCCGTAATTGCCGATTATATTGTCGGGAATGCTCCCACACAGGGAGGCCGACTCAGATCCAGGGAAACGTTACGCAAAGGAGGTTCCAATGGCGATAAGCAGCATCTCCGGAACGGGTTATCCGTCATACTCTGTGGGCTCACAGACGGCTTGGACCACTATGCAAGTGACGAGACTGGAAAGTTATTTGCAGCAGGGCATGTCTGTGAATGAGATTGCTAATAAACTGAACCGTCCAGTTTCGGCTATAAGAGCTGAAGCCGAGGCGTTAGGGTTGAAATTGGACTCAAAATAAGAGCTTCCGCCAGTCCGTTTCAATCAGAACCACAGTCTTTGCCCCGGGCCTCGGGATGTTTACGGCTTTCACACCTGGACTTGTGATATCCGTCATAGCGTGATCCATTCCATTGAGAATCGAATTCCGTAGGAACAACGTCAGGCGCAAGTCAAATATCAATAGAAAGAAAAGTTTCATGTCATACCCAGCAGTTCCCTCTTACTCGGGTTTTTGCCAGATGGGCACATATGACACTGATTTTACTAGTGCGCCCTAGATTCCATGCGGGTTTACAGCCCCGCAAACCTCGAAAAAGTTCAAAAAGTGTAGGCACACGAGGTCAATTTTTATTCTTGACACCATCTGGTAGTACATGCTAATCGAGTAGGCATGTATCTACGAACTACAAAACGCAAAAACAGAGATGGATCGGTGGTCGAGTACTACCAGCTTGCCCACAACGTCCGGCATTCCGAAACGGGAAATCCGGTCGCCGAGATCATCCACAATTTCGGGCGAGCGGATGAACTCGACCGGGACGATCTGGTCAGGCTCTGCCGCTCGATTGCCAGGGTCTGCGGTGTTGAGGTTCATGACCCTTTGGATTCTGCTGAAACCGCTACAGGTCCCATCCGCGAGCAATCACCCGCGCTCCCTGAAAAGGTGCGGCTGATTCAGACCTTTGATTTCGGTGTTCCTCTTGTGGTCGAGGCGCTTTGGGAGCGACTGAAGATCGGCCCCGCATTGCGCAAAGTTATGGAAGAATCCGGAGGCACTCCTTTACACGAAAGAGCCCTTCTTGCCATGGTTGCAAACCGGCTCTGCGAGCCCGACTCCAAACTCGGCGTATGGGATCGCTGGCTACATTCGGTATACATGCCCTCTTGCGGTACGGTAAAGCTCTACCAGATGTATGAGGCGATGGACCTGCTGCACTGGAACGTGGCCGAAGTCGAGAATGCGGTCTTTTTCCATGTGGCGAACCTTTTCAACCTCGTGGTGGATGTCATTTTCTATGACACAACGACCGCCTCCTTCTCTATTGACGAAGAGGACGAGGACACCGAAGCGGGATCGGGCTTTCGAAAGTTCGGCCATTCCAAAAACGGCACATGGAGTCCGCAGATCGTGGTCGCTCTAGCCGTAACCAGGGAAGGCCTGCCGGTAAGGAGTTGGGTATTCCCCGGCAACACCTCCGATGTTGATACAGTCAAGAAGGTCCGTGAAGACCTCCGGGGATGGAAGCTTGGGCGGGCGCTCTTCGTTGCCGACTCCGGGATGAACTCCGCCACAAACCGCGATGAACTGGCCAGAGCCTGCGGAAAATACCTTCTGGCTACCCGTATGGCCAGCGTTTCAGAGATTAAGGAAGAGGTAGTCACCAAGCCGGGCCGTTTTAAAACGATTGCCGAAAATCTCCAGGCAAAGGAAGTAGTCGTAGGAGATGGAGAACTCCGGCGCCGTTATATCCTGTGCCACAATCCCCGCGAGGCTGAAAGGGAGCGAAAGCATAGGGAGCAAGTTGTCAAAGAGCTTGACGAAGAACTAAAAGGCCATCCGGATCATCATGCCACTGCCAGATGGGCAATCGATCTTCTGGCATCCGGCAGGTACAAACGTTACCTGAAGGTCGATAAGCAGGGCCGTATCCGACTGGACCGTGAAACAATCCAGCAGGTGTCAAAGTATGACGGCAAATGGGTGCTCCAGACCAATGATGACACCATAACCGTAGAAGATGCAGCCGCCGGTTATAAGGGACTCCTTGTGATCGAGCGGGCCTTCAGGACCCTTAAGAGCACGCGGATCAAGATGGAGCCGATGTACCACTGGCTGCCCAAACGCATCGAAGCTCACGTGAAGCTTTGTGTCTTCTCGCTTCTCATCGAAAAGAGTCGCCGAACTCAGATGCAAGCAGTCCTGGCCGAACATCCGGAGGACACTTTCCACGCTCCAGGCGACCGAGTTTCACACCCGAAAAAATCAATTCTTTCAACGCAACGAGCCATCATCCGAGCTTGTCCGAACACTTAAATCCCTAGAGATTCCAATGCCTAAGGCCGTCATGGATATTCAATCGGCACCCTCTCACGCGTAGGCACACGACAAATTTGGCCACCCTATGTAAGTCACTAGATTTATGGCCATTTTATGATTGTGTTTGCCTACCCCGCAAAAACCCGAGTCTTAGTGCTAATGTCTTTGGACTCTCCTGCCGAAACTCTGTTTGAAACTGTGCTGAATTCTTCGGGGAATAACGCCTTTTCCAGCATTGCCGGCCTGCTGTTGCTTGGCCTTTGCCCCGGAAAGGTTTGAGGACTGGAGCAGACAGAATGACAAAAATAACTATCTTGAATACTCACATTGAAGGTAACGATGGTTCAGTTCCTGACGAAATGCTTGCTGAAGATATTCAAGAACTACTTCGGACGTTTGATGGGGATGAATCAATGACCCCCGATGAAGAGGCCCCTGTGCGCCGGAAACCGAAATGGTCACCCCTGAAACGAAGACTGACCGACTACTTTTTAATGCGCGACCTCAATTTTTGATTTCTTGGAGGAGAGCTCTTGGTTTTTTGATTATCTACAGGACGGGGCGCAATGGAATCAATTGAATATTTATCAGAGGTTCTGATCGAGACATTGAAAGAATTTTCAACACAAAAAAGAGCATTGACCCCGGAGGCCCTGAGCGGCGCTCTGTCCGCGAAAAAGGGAATCTCTTCGTTGCTCTCCGGAGTCGGACCGGGAGGCTTCCCCAATAATGAAGAGGTGAGTTGCGCCAGGGCCGAAGGAGAGTTGAAGCGCGCTCCGTTGCAATCTGAACGATCTTCAGAAAACAATCCTTCGTGTTTTCCGCAATTACGGGATATCTTCTTAAATATTCTTGACGGGCTCGGACCAATCACACGAGATGAGTTCATCCAACGCTCTTCCGAATTGCAGCAGCGCATAAACGACTGCCAATCGATTGAAGCCCTCGCTGCACAGGGCGAAGACATCGTCTGCGTTGCCAGGCTGCTCGCCGGCCGGGCCATCGAGGAGATAGATTATGCGGGTGATTTCCTTGCTGAACTCAGCAAAGACCTCTCGGGAATGGAAAAGGAGCTATTCACATATCAGGACTTCAACCGGGAAACTCACCTCTTAAATGATACGTTTCGCGATAATCTACTTTCGCATACCGAAGAGATGTCTCATGCCATTGACTCCGACAAAGGGCTTGAGGATGCCAAAAGCCTTATTGCCTCAAAATTAACCATGATCGGTAAAGCAATAGAAACCAAGCGTCAAGAAGATGAAAGCAGACTACGTGAGGCGGATACGAAAATCGCCGAGTTGCAGATGAGTGTCCGAAATCATAATGAAGAAATAATAAAGGTGACGGAACGGGCAAATACGCTGGAAAAAGAAGTGCTCCTTGACGCTTTGACTGAAATCCACAACCGCCGCGCATACGAATTACAAATGCGTGAAAGCCTGAGGCGCTATCATCGTGAAGGGCAACCTTTTAGCCTGATCCTTATGGATGTGGATCGCTTTAAAAATATTAATGACAAGTACGGACATAGCGCCGGCGACAGATGCTTGAAGGAAATCGCAAAGATAATCAGGTCCTCCCTGCGAAAGACTGATTTTCTGGCTCGTTACGGGGGGGAAGAAATAGTCGCCATCCTTCCGGGAAGCTCAGCGGATGATGCCCGAAAGATTGCCGAAAAAGTTCGATCTCGCATTGAATTGGCCCGTTTTTCTTATCAGCAGGAGGAAATTCCCGTCACTATCAGTCTCGGGGTAACCGAAGCACGGCCTGCCGATCAGGAATCGGATGCTGCGTTTATGAGGGTGGACACTGCAATGTACCAGGCGAAAAAGGAAGGCCGAAACAGGGTTTGCGCCATTTAGCCGCAAAAAAAAGGTCAGGTCCCCTCGAAGTCCTGAGGATGCCTGACCGCTTAAAGTGTCCGAAGACGGACTTGAGTTGACACATTGCATAAAAAAGGGTGGTCAGGTACCCTCTTGGAGATTGTCGCCAAACAACCCAAGAGAAAGGAACCTTTATGACCACCCAGGAAAAGCTCGTAAAACGTAAGTTAAGTCTACTGGAACTCGCCGAATTCCTCAACAACGTTTCACAGGCCTGCAAGATTAACGGCGTTTCCCGCCAACACTTCTATGACATCAAGAAAGCTTACGATGAAGATGGGTTGGAAGGTTTGGCTGAGAAGACCAAGAAAAAGCCGTGCATGAAGAACAGGGTTTCCCCGGAGGTTGAGGAGGCTGTGCTCACGATGGCCAATGAGTTTCCAGCTTACGGCCAGATGAGAGCTTCAAACGAGCTGAGGAAAGCCGGCACTCTAGTATCCGGTGGCGGTGTAAGAAGCATATGGTTGCGCCACGGGCTGGAGACTTTCAAAAAAAGGCTAAAGGCTCTTGAGGAGCGTGCGGCAGCCGAGGGGATCGTCTACACCGAGGCCCAGCTCTGCGCCCTGGAAGCATCCAAGAGGTCTCGTGAGTCCCATCCCGACGAGATCGAGACACAACATCCGGGATATCTCGTGAGCCAGGATACTTTCTATGTCGGCTACCTCAAAGGCGTGGGCAGGATTTACCAGCAAACAGCCATCGACACCTTTTCTTCGCTGGGTTTTGCAAAGCTTTATACTGCCAAAATCCCGGTGACTGCCGCTGATCTTCTGAACGACCAAGTCCTTCCCTTCTTCGAAAAAGAAGACGTGCCGGTGCTTAGGGTTCTTACCGATAGGGGAACAGAATACTGTGGCGCCCCGGATCGGCACCCTTACCAGCTGTTTTTGCAGCTAAACGACATCGAGCACACCAAAACCAAGGTGAAAAGCCCTCAGACCAATGGTATATGTGAGCGGCTACACCAGACGATGCTAAACGAGTTCTATCGGATTGCTTTCCGCAAGAGAATTTATTCGGACATCGAGACGCTCCAAGAGGACCTCGATCTTTTCATGGATAGATACAACAACCAGAGGACCCATCAGGGAAAACGTTGCCTCGGCCGGACGCCGATAGCAACATTTATCGAAGGCAAGAAATTGTACGATGAAAAGAACTTGAACGAGAGTTTTGGAATGTAGCTGTCATTGACAATCCCAAGGGGGAACCTGGCCCAGTGTCAAATCAAGTTTCGTTTAGGACACTTAAAGCTAAGCTCAAGCCAACCGGAATAGTCCGGATGATCTTTTGTCCTTTTGCTCCAATTGCGCTTACTATTGTGTGCGGGGCGGTTCGTATCCAACGCCGACGAGTCCGCCAAATCCCATGAGGCGCAATCCGTACATAAGCGCCTCCGCTTTATTCGTTTCAACGAAGATTATATCTCTATCCTTGACATCGATATGTTGGTCGGATTGCGTCTCCAGTTCCTTGAAGGTCAATTGCGCCACCTCCACTTTTCCGGCTTCATTCTTTCGTATTAGCTTGATTCTGTCTTCCTGGGCGTAGACGGCAAAACCGCCGGCGGCGACAATTGCTTCGGGAACAGTCATCTTTTTCTTCATGGGATAGTTGCCCGGCTTTCGCACAGCCCCATCCACGTAGATCGTTCCAGCTTCGGGGACATAAATGACGTCACCGCTCTTTATTTCCATATTGATATCGGTTACCGGCCCGCCGCCCGCCAGTTCGTCTAGATCGACCAGAAACGTTTGTGGATGGTCCGCGTCGGCGCCTGTCCTGCGCACCTGCACCGTTTTCCCCGCGTTTTCGGAGAGCCCCTCCGCCGTGGCAAGGGCTTGAAAAAGATTCTGACGGCCGAGGTACGGGAGGGTCCCCGGTTTCTTGACCGCTCCCATGAGAGTGATTTTGCCGGACACCTGTTCTTTTACGAACACACTCACATGAGGATTCCGAAGATATCTGGCGCGGTAAAGTTCTTCGATTTTCTGTTCAGCTTCACGAGTCGACAGCCCTTGTAGCTGAACAGCCCCTATGAGCGGGAGGCTTATAGAACCGCGTGCGCTTATTCTTACCTCAGACTTGAGCTCCTGAGCCTCGAAGACGGAGACCTGGACGAGGTCCCCTCCCCCTAGAACATAGTCCTCAAGCCTGGGCGCGCTTTTAACTGCAGCAAAGAATCTTTCATTGATCTGCCTTATATCCGCCTTGGCGCCGGAATCCTGAGCCGCAAAATCTTTCAGGCTGGCGTTTGGTTCAGGTCCACTTCTTGTCGCGCACCCGAAAATCAGGACTGCTGAAAGCAGACATAAAAAGATGCCGATTGTCCTGGACCTCAAGATACCCCCATTTGCAAACAAAGCGGCGGCGGCAACCTTAAAAAGCGCCGTCTCCCCTTCATGTCTCAAGTTGCGACA
This sequence comes from uncultured delta proteobacterium, assembly GCA_963727975.1. Lineage (GTDB taxonomy): Bacteria > Desulfobacterota > Syntrophobacteria > Syntrophobacterales > Syntrophobacteraceae > SbD1. The sequence goes on from CAVSIN010000011.1 coordinate 300,548, forward strand.
TTGACTGTTAAAATGGACTCGTAGATGATTTATTGTTCTGAGCGGTTGCAACAACACCGGCAACCAATCCGGTAACCGGCGCGCCCGAGCCCCCAAGCACCCAAGACGGCATCGCGGCGGCGCCGCCGGTATCCGCGCCTGGCAGGATCGTCCGGACCCCGTCAGCCGAGGCAAGGTGTATCTCTCCGGAGGACGTTGTGAACTCCGCGCCGGCCGGCGTCACGTTTACACGGCCCTTTGCCAATCCGTTGACTGTGATTGCCTTCTTGACTTTATATTTATCATTGGGGGTCACGAAGGCAAGTTTTGCGTCCTTGCTCATTGAGAACTCCACCGTGCCGGATGTAACAGTCAGGACCCACTCATTACCGTCTTGCGCCAGAGAGAATCGGGTTTTGTCACGAGCGATGAGCTGAAATTTCTCCCCCTGAACCAGGCAATCTCCACTACATGCCAATGAAGCGCCCCGGGGGACCGGCACTTCGGACTGGAACTCGCCTGCCGCCATGCCGTTTTCGCTGATGCTCAAAGTCCCCTTCGGGATGGCGCGGGCGGATTGTGCAGCGCAGTCAGCGGGCCATCCTCCTGCTAAAGCAACCAATATGACCCACGCGGCAAGTTGTATCTTCCTCATATCTCCCGCCCTCTTCAATGTTATAAGCGTTCGGATGGATAGCCGCTCTGCAGGCAATCCCGCAAGGGTCGAACAAAGGACAATTTCGCGTGACTGTGTGAAACGCAGTCTTTCCCCATATTCTTAATCGGTTGTTTTTTTAAAAATCTTTACATCTTTCTCATTTCTCAGTCAGTTCCACGGCATCCAACCAATAATCGCCTGAAATCTTGTTATCGAGTTTAGGACTCTCCTTCCTGCGAAGCCTGATCAGTACCGCCTCGCATCCTGCCGGAGCTGTAAACTCCATTTCCTCTTCAGTCCAGGGGCTGGCGCCTATTATCGGCTGACTGGAGATGGACAGTCCCTCGCATTTATATCCGTCGATTTCGACAAATACGCCGCAATCGGTTGTAAGGTCCCGGCTTTTCCGTGCGAAGCGCAATCCATAACGTGTTTGGGGTTGCACCGGAACAATTTGATATATATCGCTCAAATCAATATTAGCGGTCCCTTTGAAATGGAGGTGCAGGCAGGCTTTCCCGGCATATGGCCCATCAGTGGTCCGCTCAACGATTACATCGGAGTTATCGGCCATATTCCAACCGAAGGCCGTATTCAAAGGCGGGAGCTCGAATCCTCCATCGGTAACGCTGGAAGAATCATCTCTTTTCCAGAGCTTCCAGATGTTCTTGGCCTCGCGCAATCGATCGCGGGCGATCAAGAACTGGCAGAATTGCAGCCTGCACTTTTCAGCAATACTCGAATTCTCCGTCGCCATCTTTTCCCAAAGGGCAAGGGCTGCGTCCACTTCACCGGCCGCCATTATCCGGGTAAGAAAAGCCGGGTAGTTAGACGGTGAGAGGTTGGGCAGGACCTCTTTCCATCCGCCCCAAAACCGGGCGCCAAGCCAACTTGCCTCACTTATGCGATGGGGAAGATTGGAAAGAATGTAATTAAAGCAGCGCCGAAAATGCTCCTCGTCCTGAAGATCGAAAGCCAGGAGCAACTCTTCCCATTTCCAGGTACTGATCGAGGAAAGCGTTGGCGTAATAATGCCGAAAATCCTTTTGGCTTCCCCGGGGCGCCCCAGCGCGATTTCGGCTTGGGCCAGGGCCATCCAGGCGTCCAGCAGGGATGGTTCGGCAAGTATGGCCTTCTTATAGGATTGGGCGGCGGCCAATGGATCGAGGGCGGAATAATATTTGATTTTGCCGTCGATAAGCAAAGCTTCAGGGAAAAAGCGTGATGAAGCGCTCTGAGCAAAAGTCATGTCTTCTGTTGCGGCCCTGAATGTGCAGATCGAATACCAGAGGATACATCCGGATATGATGAGCAGAACGAAGCAGGAAGCCGACCTGGTCATGAAAGTCACTTAAGGAACCCCTGACGGTTGTTTGGCTAGTTTCCATTCCGAAACTCCGGATAAGAAACTAGCAGTTTCCGATTCGGAAAGGAGGCATTTTTCGGCCTGGCAAGGAAATCAAGGGGTTACGCGGAGGCGTACATGCGCCCTCACAAAAGATGGAGCGCGAACCATAAGCATCTAAGCGCGGTCTATAGTGTCAAGCGCGAACATGAGCGCAGTGAGTGTTCGTACGCCGCACAGGGAGCCCTCTCTTCGTTCGGGCTCGCGCTAAGAATTTGAGCTAACGCAAAACGCTTCAAGCTCAGCGCCCGATCCTCTGTGAGGGCGCACCCCGAAGATTGACACCGCCAGGGCGGAAAAGTGCCCTTTCCGGATGGAACTTGGCTAAGGAATCATCCTATCCATATGAGGGGGCGTCATGCCTGAACGGAAGGCGGGCTGGGAGCGTCTTCCTGCGGATTTGCGGGAGACCGGCCATAGTATCTGTATTGCTTGTAATATTTATAATAATAGCCTCCATAGTGGCTGCCTACATCAAGTTTGTTCACTATGGAACCGATGAGGCGACCGCCGATGCCGATAAGGTTTTTCCGGAAAATGCGCAAAGATTCACGGTGTGTCTGACCGAGGGTGCTGACAAGAATCACCCCGTCCGCGTAATGCCCCAGAATGAAAGCGTCGACGAAACCGGTGGCCAACGGTGCGTCGATTATGATCCGGTCGTAGTACTCAAAGACTTGTTCCAGTAAATGCCGCATCCGATTCGATGCAAGCAGCTCAGCAGGGTTGGGCGGTATGGGGCCGGCGAAAATAATCTGTAGATTTTCCACTCCGCTTTCCTGGATCACTTCCTCCAAACCGCTCGCGCCTGTCAAATAATTGCTGAGCCCGCTTGGTCTGACGCCTCGGCCGTTTCCGGCGCCGTTGGTGGGAAACAGCCTGTGGAGCGAGGGTTTTCGAAGGTCCGCATCGATCAGCAAAACTTTTTCCTCAGGAGCAAAAGCCTGGGCAAGATTGGCGGCAATGGTGCTCTTGCCTTCTTCTGCGGAGGTGCTGGTCATCAAAAGCAGCTTTGGCGGCTGGTCAACAGAGCTTGAAAGCAGAATGAATTCTTTCGCGGTCCTGACGGCCTCTGAGAACGCACTGGTAGGCCTGGCGCGCACCATGATCGAGATATCCCGAAGCTCGTCAGGCTCGATAAGCGGAAGTACCCCCAAAACAGGCACATCGAAACGGTCCGAAATCTCATCGATGCGTTTGACGGTATTATCCAAATATTCCAGAAGAAAAGCCAAACCAACTCCACCGATCACCCCGGCCAGAATGGCGATCAAAAGATTTCGAGGGATGTTGGGCGTATATGGCCTCAACGGCCGGGTCGCATAATCAACTACTTGAACGCTGCCGAGCTCGGTCCCGACTCTTGCGTCAATTTCGCGTGACCGTTCAAAAAGACTCTGATGAATCAGCTTGTTCGTCTCAACTTCACGTTCGAGTATCTTATACTGGGTCGCCCTGTCGTTTAGCTCCATTGCAAGGGCTTTCTTGGACTCGGCATCCTTCTTCAATGCCTCTTCTTTCTTGCGCGCCGTGAGGTAATCTGTCCGGATCGAGTCCAGAATGGAATTCTCTTGGTTCTTTATCTGCCGGTCGATGTCTTGCATTTTGGCTTTAAGGTTTTGAAGCCTTGGGTAATCGTCTTTGTACGTAACGCTGGATTCTTTGTATTCGGCGCCAAGGCCGATGTAGTCGGTGCGCAGTTTCTGAATCATCGAGTTTTCAACTATTGATGAAAGCGCGCCTGTCCCCTGACGGGACTGCTCGTAGAGCGCCTCTTTGTTCAGGCGTTCTGTCTGGGCGACGGCAAAAGCCCTGTTTGCTTCCTCGAGCTGAGAGTAAATAAGGTTGAGATTTGAGTTAAGAGATACGATACCCGCTTTGCGGGAGAAATCATTGAGGTTCGTTTCGGCTTTTTCAAGCTGAACCCTGGCTGCTTCGATCTGTTTTTCGAGTTGTTTTTTTGCCGAAATCGATGAATCGATCTTTATATCCACCTGCCAGGATATGAATTCCTGAATGAGCGCGTTGAGAACATCACGGGCCACCACGGCGTCAGGTGAGATAAATGCGAGAGAGATAAGGGTCGTATCCCGTTCGGGCTGGACTTGCAGATTTTTGGCGAACAGACCTTCAGTGGACTTGCGAAGCCGCAGTTGATCGAGTTGCAGGTCGGCTTCCTGTTGATGACCTTGAGAACCTGAAAAGCTCTTAAGTACGGTCCTTAAAAGTTGCCTAATGCCCGGCAAGATGGTCTCTTCCGCTTGCTCTTTCGCTGGAGGGTGAAACACCGGACTGGTATCCAACTGGAGTCGTTCGATGACTCGGCCCGCCAAAGTTTCGCTTTGCAGCAGCTTGAACTGAGTCTGCATGAATTCACGGATTTGGAGCTGGGTGGAAAGCATCTCTTCGAACTTTGTGACTCTTGGCGGCTGCATGCTAAGTTCGATCCTGGCCTGCGCTTTATAAAGGGGCTGCGTCGAATAGCTTACGATGAGGGTGGTGGTGAAACATACGAGTAGAACGCTCAGGACCAGCCATTTGCGCCGCAGGATAATGTCCAGGTAGTCCCGTAAATCCACCGAATCCTCAAATTCGGGGACAGACGCCGCCATTTCGATGGATGGAAGGGGCACGGTCTGCGCCGGCACGGGCAACGGCGGATATTGCGTGACTTGTTTCTGATCGTTCACTGACTGACCTCTCCATCCGGAGCGCAAAGGCATACGATCATAATCCCAAGGCTCAATCAGGGCATGGGTGGAACAATGTTAACTTCCGGAGATGACATCCGAATGACACAATGACCGTCATTTTTCCGGCGTTCCCGAATATCATGTTTATCGAGTGGGGATACGATTGCTGGCGTCAATCGTTTCCCGAAATGCCTGTTCTCCGAATGTTCCAGATGCGGAAAGGATTGCCTGTAAACCTGCGCCGGTTCAAGGGTGCAACGATCATGCCGCACACCGTAACGCATCAGCACGAGCAGCATTACAAAATAGAGCTGGTTGGCGGCAATCTCCCAATTGCATCCGACCAGAAGGTGAGTAAAAAACGCCGCACTTCCTGCAAGCGCACCGGCTCGAATGAGTCTTTCCTCCTCGAGGCTTCCCTTGCGCAGATCTTCTTCGGAATTCATGCGCGCCAATTCGAATGCCGATGTCAACCAGTATCCCAAAGCCAGGATGATTACGAAAAGGCCGAAGACCAGCCCCCATTCCGCAGAAGTTTGCAGATAATCGTTATGTCCCTGTCCTATTTGCACCAAATCGGTCCGATAAAAATCATAGAGAAATATCACGGGCTTGTATGTCCCGACCCCGGTCCCGGTAAGCCAATGGTCGCGTATCATCTTCCAGGTTGCTCCCCATATCTCGAGTCTGCCCGCCGCATCGTCTCCTATTCTCAAAAAACGATTCACGATCCCTTCAAAACCAATGATGAAGCCATAAAAGATGACCATGAGCCAGCATGCCGCAACGAAGCGTTTTATGGCCCGGCGATGCTTTCCGGCGAAATAGACCAGGACCGTTGTGCCGATCAGGGCGCTGAGTATTCCGCCACGTGACCTCGAAAGAACCAGTCCCAGAAGAACCAGCCCGGTCAGGAACAGGAAAAGGGCCTGTTTTTCACGGGTAATCTGTTTGCGTTGCTTTTCGGCGTAACCTGTGGGACCGGTTGCGGCTTGCTTGTGAGAAAGGGCCATCAGCCAGGCCAGTTGCAGGGGCCATATCATTCCGAGGAAGGCGGCGTAATGGTTGCGGTTGACGAAGGCGCCGGAAGCGTTCCCGTTTGAGGGATAGAGCCCGAATACGCCAATAGAAGGGACCAGCGCCTGGCAAAGACCGTAGAGCGCCTCCAGGCTGGCGATCGTGAAAACAACAAGGAAAAACCTGTCTGATTTCAAAGCGCCTTTTTTAATCATACCGTGCAGGGTCAATGCGAAGAGCGCAAGCGTTATCAACCACAGACCGGAAAACAGAGTGTCAACCGGAATATAGGAAAGGCTCGCTCCCCGATACGAAACGCCCGTGGCCTCGCTTGCCCTTTGAAGCCACAGGGCGCGCTGGGGACTTAGAATCGATATGAGCGCAAGCGGCAAAGGCATAGCCTGGAAAAAGGGATAAAGCAGGATAGGGAGCAACAGGAGAAGTGGCTTCTTTACATCGTCTAAGAATACGAATTCCTTGTAAGCCCAAAGAAACAGGGCAAAACCGATGCAAAAAATTCCGGCGACGCCACCCCACAACCACGGCCTGGCGCCTCCCAGAAAGATGGGCAAAACGATAATCGGCCAATAGACCAAGAAACGTTCAGGTCCACAAATCAGTTTATTACGGTTTTCTTTAATACTCATAGAGTATGCTCACCAGTGTTGAACGCTTGTGAAGCTTTCGCCCCTATTCATCCGGAAAGAGCCCAACCACCAATTTGCAGGCAAAGTAAATGGTTGAAATGGTTGCAATTATCATAAGAGCAGTGACCGCTATCTCGATTGGGCCGGGGACCTGCCCGATCCGAAAAATAAAGCGGTTCAGCAGAAGCAGGAATTTGCTTCGGCATCCCGTGCACTGATAATGCCTTGATTTGGGTATCCAGGCGAGCAATCCCTTACGCTTGATTCGCTCAAGATTTCCCGCTTTGCAGGCGGGGCACGGCCTGGCGCAATGGGACCTTGCTATTTTATTTTCCGCTTCCAATGCAAAGCCTCACTTGCTAAAATTTGTACGCTGAATAGATCGGCAAAGCCGCAACCGATTGCTCTGAGCGGGTACGCACTCTTTTGATGATTCCGATGACTCTATCAAGGTCTTGCTCGGTCATTTGTGTACCGGAAGGTAGGCATAGTCCTCTATTGAACAGATCCTCGCTCACTGCTCCGCCGACTACGCGGGCCTGACAATTGTGCCATGAACGCGGTGCGATGGCGCCCTGAGGTTTACAGTGTTTGAATACCGGCTGCAGATGCATGGGTTTCCAGATCGGGCGCGACTCAATGTTCTCGGCCTCCAGGGCTGTCCGGATGGTCTCGCGATCCGTGCCAAACTCTTCGGGAGTAATCAGAATTACTGTCAGCCATCGTGTGCATTGGCCGTAAGGAGCCTCCGGCATAAACTCAATGCCGGGAAGATCGCCCAACTCGTTCCTATAGAACTCGAATATCCGCCGTTTTTGTTCAATGCGCTCGTCCAGCACCCTCAACTGGCCTCGACCGACTGCCGCCACAATATTGCTCATTCGGTAATTATAGCCGATTTGAGAGTGCTCATAATGCGGGGCAGGATCACGGGCCTGCTGCGACAGGAAACGGGCTTGCTCGATCAAATGGTGATCGTCTGAGACCAGCATCCCTCCGCCGGAAGTGGTGATGATCTTATTGCCGTTGAAGGAAAATATCGCGGCTCTTGCACCCGTCCCGGCGTGTACCCAGCCGTCCTCGTCTTTCTCAGCCCTCGGTGCTGTATTCTCAGCGCTTCTTTTATATTTAGCTCCCAAAGCTTCGGCCGCATCCACCACAACTGGGACGCCATGCTGTTCACAAATATCGAGAATACGTTCCAGATCGGCACACTGCCCGTACAGGTCGGTAGGAATCACCGCCGTGGGCATCTGCCCTAGTTTTTTACATGCGTGCAGTTCCTCTGCCAAAAGATCTGGATCCATGTTCCACGAGAAACGATCTGAGTCGATGAAAACAGGAGTACCCCCTTGAAAGATGATTGGAGTGACGCTGCCGATGAAGGTCAGTGTAGAGGCAAGAACTTCATCTCCGTTTCCAATCCCAAGGATTCGCAACGCCAGATGCATTGCCGCCGTCCCACTTGAGACCGCCAGGGCATGGCGAAATCCCACCTTTTCTGCAAACTCTCGTTCAAAGCTGTCCACCTGTGGACCTAGGGGAGCTACGTAATTGCTTTCAAAGGCTTCGGCCACGAAATGCAATTCTTCACCACCCATATGCGGCGGAGACAAAAAAATTCTTTTTGATTTTAGCATCGCGTAATATTGCTCTCTGATGGAATACATCGACAGCTAACGGAGGGCATGAGTGTGTAACTGTTTTTCTCGTTCGGGCGTTTTGGCTTCACCGCTCCGACACCATGGAACCACCATGGATTTCATGACTGTAAAACTGGCCCCGTCTCTGTGGTGAATGGATACGGAGGGCCAGTGCAACGAGCGTAGTCTTGTTTTGGCGCCCTTCGGGCCTGCCCTCCGAGTTTTCCGACCGGCCCTTTTTGGAACGGCGTGGCTTAAACCTCTGATTCGGTAAAGTGTGAATGATTGCATTGTAAATACAATCCAAATTCAATGTGAGCAGCCCGTCGCAAGCTCAGGATAAATTCGCAGTGAACAGAGAGAAATAACTCCTCTCGGCCCTATCGCTTCGCGAGGGTCGGTGAAAGCGCTCAATGCGTCGATTCCACAATTCTTAATACACGAAAGGATTTGGCTCAGCAAAACGGCAACCAGAAGCGGCAACCAGAAGCGGCAACCAGAAGCGGCAACCAGAAGCGGCAACCAGAAGCGGCAATAGAAACGGCAAAAAATGTATAAGTACATTATTTCATTTGAGTTACTCTAATTTGCTAAATTTGCCATTGCTTTAAACTCCGCTGTCTGATTCGCAATGGTGACCCCGGATTGATCCGAAGTAGCGGTCGCATTGACCGTTATGCTAGATACCGTACGCCTAATAATTGTGAAGGGGCCAGTTGTTGCAAATCCATTTGATATTGTTACCTGTCCGCCTATTTCCATTCCATAGATGTTGGCCAGTCCTGTAACAGTGGGTGAACCAGTTGTCGTTACGCCAGTAGCAATAGATCTATTTGAAAGGATGCCGGCGGTTGTGCAAACCCACCCAGGGGAGCTTCCGGCGGCCGCGCCCGTATTCCAGATGGCGTCCCCAACCCTCCAGATGTGGTTGAGATCAGTAGTCGGAATAGATGGCTTGCGACATGGAAAATCCACCGGAATAACAGTCGTTAGAGTTGTGTCCAGATTACCAACGATGAGCGGGGTGTATGCTCCCGATCCTCCATAGTTATCATGATGATAACAGCGATCCAGAGTGGTTAGAGAGGCATTATTAAGTACAACGGCCGGAATATACATGGACATAAACATACTGTTTACAAACTGCGTCTTGTAAACTGTACGGTTTGCCTCACCTGTTTGGCCGATGTTTACACGGGACTTAGAAGCATAGTTGCCCTGTTGAGTTCCTATCCATCTACAAGCATCGAATTTATTTTCAGCAGATGTTGCCGAAAATCCATCACCATCCTCGTAAATCAATGCTTCGTCAATGGCCGTATTCGCTTGATGTTCAAATACCATTGCGTGATATAGGCCATTCGACGCATTATGTAATACCAATAAGTGAGTGGTCCAAATGTCACGATTGTCTGTATAAATACCACAATTATCAGTCTGGAGTCCACTACCTTCAACCCACCAATTATATTTGTAACCTTGAACTGTAATATTCAAGCATAAGACGCCTGAACCTTCTGCAAAAAGAAGTCCCGTCCCATCTGTTGTATATGAGCTTTGAATCTTTACATCGCGCATCATCGAATAAATGGCGCCTACAAATTTTGCCCCTGAAAGACAATTCAGAATATGGATATTGTTTAGTTTGATATTGGTGGCGATCTGACCCGGGTGTCCAAGTTCAATCGCCTGCGTCGCTACTCCGGATCCGTCGAACGTGATGTCGGATAAGCTAATATCAAGGGTCAAACCTCCATGCCTTGCTGTGCTGGATTGAAGCATTGTGATCGCAGAATTTGCTTTGATCGTTGTTCCCTTGCCCCGGATCCCAAGGCCATTGGGGATTATCAAGGTGGACCCAATGAAATAGGTGCTTTGGCTCATGTCGGGGATTATGTTTGTTAACAGCGCCTTATTTATGGCAGGGGCCATATCAGTAGCGCCAGGAACGATATTCGTCCGCCACCATTCCGGGTATACCTGTACCAGTCCGATGACTTCGCCTGACGCAGCATTGAACCGCTGATAAGGGCCATGAGGCACATCGGCATTGATAGTCAGTGTATGGCGATTTGTGGTAATGATTGCTCCTTGCACCTGATAGACTGCCTTGTTGAACGTCCTATCGGCCGTCAGGGTAATGGGAGAGAGGAGTATTATATTTTGGACATTCGGATCGGCGAGTTTAGCAACAATCTCTGATTCCGTACCCACCGTCACCCACTTAGTTCCTATGGTTACTGGGCCAGCAAGATCTAACGGAGTAGCGCCAATGTCCAGTACGTAGGATCCATTCATTAGCACCCCGAGATCTCGTCCGACAACCCAGCCCACAGGCGCGACAAAAATTGCCGTCAGGATCGCAATCAAGGCCCATCTTCGCTTTGTGATCGATCCTTGAAGGAATCGTAGTATAGAGCTTGCCATGAGCCATCCTCGCCAACTGAAACGAATCCCGAGGCCTCTTGTGGTGCGCATTTTTCCATTCCTAAAAGCCCTAAGACGCCTTATTCGCACTCTAAGCAAAGGAGCGGATTCCCCACTACCAAAAACCGGAGTTTTCAAAGTCTCCGCACTATTTTTGCTGGTACGCCAAGCACCACAACCCTGTCAGGCACATCCTCATAGACCAGCGCCCCTGCCCCGACGACGCTCCATGCGCCGATTCGCCTTTGAGGCATGACCGTGGCGCCTATCCCGATAAGCGCCCCTTCACCAACGGTCACTTCTCCCGCCATATGCACACCTGGAGCAATGTGAACATGATCGTCGATTTGACAGTGGTGATCGATGGTGCAACCGGTGTTGAGAATGACATTTCTTCCTATCTCGGCTCCCGTGTTGACCACAACGCCAGGCGAAATCATGCTCCCCTCGCCGAAATGCACATCGGGCGCAACGATGGCCCTCGGGTGTTTTGCTACAATGAACCGTTCACCTGTTTCACGTAGGCGCTCAAATATCCTTCGACGGGTATCGTTATCGCCGATAGCCACGGCTATGGCATTGTGTGAAATCACGGCCAAGTCACTGGTTCTCCCCAGTACCGGTAGACCAAGAATGCCTCGCCCCGTCATTGCAGGATTGTCGTCAAGAAATCCAACAAGATTCTCTTCCCCACCGTTTTCCAGCATACGGAGCAGAATATCGGCCATCACTTGAGCATGCTTGCCGGCGCCAACGATAAGAACTTGCATGGTGCTCCTTGAATGGCTGCTATATTGAACAGTTGAGATATGGCCCGTCAAATAGGTCCGTTGGCAAGTAAGCCGCTGCCCGGTGTGGATTAGGTTGCGTATTACAGAACGCCTTTTATTAGCTATCCGGTCTTGGGAATTACTTTCCATTCCCCATGAACTCTTCCATGGTGGCATGCCCGTGCTGGCTAATGCCCTCGCGCTTCATCACTTTCATAAGGGTCATGAAGATGATTCTCAAGTCAAGTAGGAGTGACCGGCGGTCCACGTACCAGACGTCAAGCGCGAACTTTTCATCCCATGGGATTTCATTGCGGCCGTTCACTTGCGCCCACCCGGTGATGCCTGGGCGCACTTGGTGACGGCGGGCCTGCTCAGGAGTGTAGCGAGGCAGGTACTCCATCAGGAGCGGTCGGGGACCGACTAGGCTCATGTCCCCCTTTAACACATTGATCAGTTCGGGCAGCTCATCCAGGCTCGTGCTACGCAAGAACCTGCCGAATTGCGTCAAACGTTTGCTGTCAGGCAGAAGCGCGCCGTCTCCGTCACGCTCTTTTGTCATAGTGCGAAACTTGTACATAGAAAACGGCGTGCCGTGCAGGCCGGGGCGCACTTGGCGGAAGAGCACGGGCGCACCGTGTTTAATGCGCACAAGCAGGCCAAGGGTCACTAACAGAGGCGATAGGGCCAAAAGCACCATAAGTGAGATGATGAAATCAAAAAGACGCTTCATTTATCTCCAACTTAGTAGTGAACCTGGAGTATGAGCTACCCTGCAATCCTAAGTCTGATAGCCCTTTATCTTTTCCTGTCTCCCAAAAAAATCTGAATAAATTCGGACTTGCTCGTCGAGGATTTTATCCTGATCGAAATAGTCCAGAACTCTCCGTCGCGCATTGCTTCCCATTTGCTGAGATAAGGCAGGGTCGGTTATGATCTTCTGAATCGCCTCGCCCAACCGGAGGGGATTTTTAATAGGTGCGATAAACCCTGTCTTACCGTCGTCTATGGCCATTTCGGCGCCTGATGTCGCCGTGCAGACCGAAGGCTTGCCCATGGCGCCGGCCTCAATGGGTACGCGCGGGAATCCTTCATGATGGGATGGCAGAACAGCGACGTCCATCATCGATAGATATAATGGCACGGCTTTCTGGAAACCCAGAAAAATAACGTCTGCCTCGCAGCCCGACTCGGTGACCATCGCTTTCAACCGGCTAATCGATGACTGGTCTTTGTCGCTCAAGAGCACGTCACCCAGATAGACTAGTTTCGCCATAACGCCCCTTCTGCGAATCTGTCTATAAGCCTCGAAAAGGTCCAGTATCCCTTTTGACGCGATCATCCGCCCTACGAAGCCAATAACAGGAACTCCTTTTTGAATGCCATAGCGTTTACGAGCCTCATCGAGATGAGTTCTGTCGATGCTCTCAGGGTTGAACTTTCGCAAGTCGACCCCGTATTCATACTTCAATGTAACAACCTTCCTCGCGGGCACCCGTCCGAATCTCGCTAGGTCATGGGCATCGGAATGATTTAGCGTGATAAAGAGGTCGACCATGCGGGAGGTCGTGAGCTCGCTCATGATGTACATGAGCCGGTGTGGTAACGGTACTCCTGGAGCCATAATTGAGCCGATCACCGAATGCGCGACCAGAAGCGTTTTCGTCCTACACGCTGCAAGCCGCCCGTAGACGCCAATAACCGGCGAGTATGTATGGACGACATCGAAATGGCCGTTCTTGATAATCTGGCGTAGTTCTCGGATAACACGGACGTTTTTTACCGAATCCGATCTCTTGTGCATTTTCATCACAGTAAACGGGAATCCGCAATCTTCTATCTCCGGCAGCCCATCTCCCGGGCCAAATGCGAATTGGACATGGTTGCCGCCCTCGCGCAACCTCTTCGCCAGCGGGAGGATAAATTGTGTCGCGGTAAGCGGCACTCGTGTCACAAACAGAAACCTTATTGCTCTGTGTATATTATCATTACAGCCACAGACAGAATGCGAACTAGACGTAATAATTGTTTTGTTAAGACCATGGCGCTGTTGATGCCGGGTTATGCTTCCCGGGGAAGCTATCAACCCTGTCTTGCCCCCCGGGAGATGACTGAGAAACTCCTTTTGCTCGAAATGCTCGCGTACGAATGCGGCGCTGCTGTTTATGAAAATAGTTTGTATACCTGGTTCCACTTTTCTGTCTCCGCAGGGGTAGGCGGTTTCGCACGATGTCCGACTAATTTGTAATTGAGGCCAGTGAAAACGGCTGTAATGTCAACCATCCCGCGTGCCAGTTGCCCGAATAGTGATTGAATTGCAAATGCCGGTTGTTTTTGATGCATAAACTCGGCTAAAAAACTCTGACATAGAAATCTGCGGCTTTTAAGAATTTTCTTCAAATCAAGCTGCTCTTCTCTATATCCCAAAAGGATTTCGGGTACATTGGCGAAGCAACTGTGCCGATATGATCGCAAAAGCAAATCTTGGTCTTCGCACCTGAGAAGCTCTTCCCGATATCGGAAACGTCGAAACCATTCTATCCGACCAATATAGGTAGGATGAACTATCGGGAAGCCAGAGCAAGGACTGGAGCATATTTTCGTGTGGTCTCCCGGTCCGAAGCGTTTCCCGAGAGGGTTACCGCCTTTTCCAAACACAAGTGCGCTGGCCCCAAGCAAGTCCACTTTAGAGTGGCCTTCAAGGTAGCTAATCTGACGCTCCAGGCGCTCAGGGTAAGAAATATCATCACCATCCATCCTTGCTAAATATTTACCTTCGCACAAGTCAATAGCTCTGTTAAGTTGACATGGAAGTCCAAGGGATTTGCCATCAGCTAATATCTTGATTTGAGAATGAGAGAAGTGTTGAGCAACCTTAACGGTGTCGTCCGTTGATCCATCATCAATTAAGAGTAGTTTCCAATTCGGGTATGTCTGCGCTATTATAGATTTTAACGCTGCACCCAGTGTGGCCTGGCAATTTCGAACTGACATTCCAATATAAACGAGAGGATAATTCTTACTCATACTTCACGCCTGATATCCTCCGACCTTTACACAATTAATATATTCTTGGAGAATCTAAGACAAGCCAAAAAATAGTTTGGCCGATTATAGGTTTGGAAACATCCTACACGTTAACCCGCTGGATCTATATGCTTTAGAACCAACAATGCGCCAGCTTAACTCGGTCACCAAACGACGGGCCGCCCGCATTCCTCGTTTCCGTCCAAAAATTAAATTTCCCGATAGAACCAATATCTTTTTTAAAAGTCGGCAGTAAGAGCCACACGTGTATCGTGATCCATCCACCTTAAAAGCATCAAGAGTCGTTGAAGAGCAATCGAGATTGAGTCCTGCATCTCGCCTGAATGTTTCATGGGATCGCAGAGCAAAGTAGAGCAATTCAGTTAATCTCTTTTCATATAAATGGTCTCTTTTTGTACGCAGGAAACCAGCCCAGCACATTGCGTCCCGTTCGTCTTGATGCGAAAGATAATATCTAATTTTTCCCGCCAATTCATCAATGTTTTTGAATGTGGCTATTTCTTTACCGATCGTAAACCATTGGGGAATGTCATCTACCCACTGCGTCAGAAGGAATCCGCCTGCGCCCGGAATTTCAAACACTCGAGCCTTCAACTGATCAACACGTTTTGGTATGATCTTTTCCCATGACAAACACGAATTTCCAAAATTAAGGCTAATGCATGAGGTTCGTATGATCCGGATGAGATCGGAGTCTGAGACTGCACCCCGAGGCCACCCATGGCCGAAGCAGTCTACCTCGATCCCTCTTTCACGCAAGCCGGCGATCCAATGTGGCCGATTGCCGTGAGCAGTACCGGTGAACGTTACCCTATACTCGCATTGTGACGCTGGTATTGGAGGTGCAAGCCTATCGCTGCTGTACCCCCATTGCGTTAAGAATACTCTTGGCATTCCATCGCGGTGATATTTACGGACAGCGTTTGTATAGGTTGTAGCGGCGACATGAAACGCGGGTCCAACAAACCGGGAAAAATCTTCATAATGCCATGAATCGTCCGTGGCCCAATAAATAGTTGCCACTGACCCTTCATCTCGAATAGCCTCAAGCGTCTCAAGCCAAATTTGGACACCGTTGAGGATGGTGAACATAACATCAGGCTGGACCTTCCTCACTGTGGAAAGAAGGCTGGAATTGAGTTCACAGCAATCCCGATATTGGGTTCGATCCCAGCTATCGAAAAAAACGACTTCGTGATTAAGTTTCCGTAAGGCTGGTATAAAGTTTACATATTCATATCCGAGCCCCCTAGATGGATCTCCGTAGTTATATTTGCCGAATACACAAAGAATGCGCATGGTATTAAGCACGCCTCGCTACAACGTGGTATCCGACAGTAAATCCTTTGGAGGTATCTTTACGGTCGAGAATTTGTGCCAAAATCGGGCAAATTACACCAAACCAGGGCAGAATGAGCAGCCAAAATGGAAACCAACTTCGCATTCCCTTTTTCCAGGGAGCAAAAAACGATGTAAATCGGATGCACTCCTGCCCATAATGTTTGAAGAAACCACCATTAGGGTCCACAACTATATCGACAAACCCCGCCTCCCCCAAAAATCTTTCATACCAATATGGTGTATAGCCGCCATAGAAATGGTATGGCTCTTGATGCAAACCGGACCCAAGCGGTGCGGACAGCAGTAATCGGCCACCTGGCTTCAGAATGCGCGAGAATTCCCTCACTGTGCGAATTGGTTCAGGAACGTGTTCTAAAACCTCAGTACAAACAATGACATCAAAACTGCCGTCAGAAACCGGAATTTGCACAATATCGCTGACATAATCAATATATCCATAACCATTTCCGCCTGACAACTGGTCATTTCCAAGGCGGCTAAAATCGTGCGTTCGATACTCACAGTGAGCGAAGAATTTACGGTATGGGCATGACCCAGCACCGATATCCAAAACAGTAGCACCGGATTGGATTCTATTGGCCTGGAATTTAATCCATCGGTCACGCGTGTATTGGTTGTTGTTGAGAATACTGCAGATACAATTCGAGATCATTCGATGTATTTTGGTGTACATATTAATAACTCTTAATTCAAGCGAATATACACCCTGTATAAATCTAGCTCGTTGATTTGCAAATTTGGAAACTAATTGCTCACACATTTGATGACTTCCGATACCTTTCAATATCTTTACTAATCAGCTAGAAAACTCAAACATGCCACATGCATATTCCCAATGAGATGCACGTGTTGGACTGATATTGGTCCTGAGTTGTCCGTAATCGTCAACAATGCTGAATTCTATCAAAGTCAAATTTGTGAACATACCTAGGATAGTTAATGGATTGAAAATCCGATGAGCATTAAATTCAATTCTTTCACGACCTACCGGAACAGAAATCAGCATTCGTCCTCCAGGAGCTAGAATTCGAGATAATTCGATCGCCGCCTTTTGGCTCCCTTCTGGGTCCAATTGGTCGCCGTATCGGCCCAGCCCAACATGTTCAATCACATGCAAGCAAGATAACGATGACACACTACAATCTGAAAAGGGCAAATTCAGGAGATCTCCGGCCACGGAATGCAGACCATGAGAAACATACTTGAGCGGACGATAATCGACAAATACCGTTGGAATCCAGGCGCTAACAGCGCCAACCATCATTATGCTGGAGCCAATTTCAACGTGGAAATCGGGAGATAATTTTGCCAATTTACGACTTGCCCAACATGTCTGTAAAAAGTAATGCGGGTCATATGGAGTGCAATTAGTCCAATCAGATAGGCAAGGGTGGCTTTCGAACCAATGGATGTTCTCACTTCCGGACAGTTTTTTGTAATGTTGCCAATCGGCTAAATATCGAGGCATACTCAGAAACCCAAGAGCACGTCGCGGCTCAATGAGAGCAGAAAGCCATTTACGCATAAGAGTGAAAGCCTTACGATTCATATCACCACCGTCTCACCTGTGGTCGGGCCTGCCTTGTGAGGCATGACACAATTGTAAATGTGGCGGCCTATGTAGTGCCGTAGTATTACGAGCATGCGGTAGTAAAAAGAACCGAAAAGTCGGTTTAGGACAGGGGTGTTCAATTGCGCGAGCATGCGTTGGCGGCACGACCTCAGTTCATCTTCATAGCCTGCATGGCAACGAGATGATATTTGATTGTCATGGCGGCGAAAAGCACTAAATACCTTCGGAAGATGTAAACAATATCCTGTGCAACTAGCACGAAGAAAAAAATCAAAATCAGCAGCATATTTCAGGTTAGAATTGATTCCATCTATTCTGTCGTACAATGATCGTTCCCAAAAGCATGCGTCTTGGAGGGGTGTCCAACCACCATATAGCATCATATTTTTTAAAGAAACAACACGGCCATTGCTATATGATATTACGCGGTTTTGCTCATCGATAAAGATGTCATCGCCGAAAATCAAGTTTGCACCGGAAACACTGAGCGCCTGTCGAGCTGTGTCTAATGCTCCATCTAGCAACAAATCTCCAGAATTTATCCAACACATAAAGGTGCCGCTGCTTTTCTTAAAACCTTTTACCAAAGCGTCGGCATAACCTTTATCCCGCTCGGTAATCCAGCCGGTTAGCGATGCCTCATATTTTCTGATAACATCCACACTTCCATCTGATGATCCTCCGTCTATCACAAAGTACTCATCGCCTTGTTTCATATTCCTTAGCACCGATTCAATAGTCGCAGAAAGAAAGGATGCCATGTTATAATTTGGAGTTACAATAGAGAAAGTATTTCGTCCCATGGGCTCCCTTCATATGCCTAATGTCACAGGCCGTAATGCGTAACATATGCTCTAACCTTAACTGGGTGCATAGTGACTGAATAAGCACGTACTCGCTTAGCGTTGATACTAATAAAGGATAAAGACGAGAAAAGGATTATCAGGATCCGTTCGGGCAACAGAGGCTCAATGAGGCTAATTGCAAGACTGGATACGATGAAACAAAGCAGAATAATGGACACCGGCCCGAGGTCCCGCTTACTCCTCACAAGAACATGAGTCACAGTTGTACATATATAGAAGAATAAGAAGGTGCTGAAGATAAAGCCAAGCACCCCGTAGTCCGCAGCATAATCCAAGAAGAAATTGTGAGCGTACATGCTAATCGATAGATTGTCTCTGAAACCCTCAAATGGTCTAGCCAATAATAATGAGATGGACTGGCTCCATATATCAAGCCTAACATCATGGAACGAGCTAGATAAGCGATCAAGAAATAGTCCATATTGCGGGAATAATTGGTCAATGAAAAGACAAATGCCTGTAAGAGGTAATGATAGTAATAAAACGTACTTGAAAAGTGATACGACGTTATTCTGTCTCCTCCTGCTTACGACATAAGCTAAAACCAATAACCCTGCCGACATGCCACATGCGACGGAGCTTCTCTTCATGAATTGAGCAGAACAGTATATGCCAATTAATGCGCAGATTACAAAACTGGTCTTGGCCAAGCGATTGTTTGTGATAATAGACATGCTCCAAACACTAATAGGTAGCAGAGTAAAATAGGTTATAAAATATTCAGTATTCTCGTATGTGAATATACCATAAAGAGTATTACCATGACTTATACCTACGACAAACCCATACTGTAATATTGCATGGTCAGCACTGCCGAAGGCATGAGTGTAGATTAATGACCAAATAACCATGCAGGCTATGAATACAACAATACATTTGAAGACGTGATCGCTGGCATTCAGGACATTAACAGAGTATGCTATACCGATGCCTGAAATGAGCGAAAAGCAATATATAAGTACAAAGATAACCATATCCATATGGGCGTTGCTATTCTGCATATATAACACTATACAATAGGCAAATACTATATAATGTAATGGCGCGTTCTTTTTAAAATGGAACGCCATGTATGGCAATGGCATACATAAAGATGTAAGAACAGTGCATGCACATATCAATGTATATGACCGCGCTCCGCCCATGGAATTGTATAAGACTGCCATCAAAGGCAGAATGACCAGACAGAGTAATCGTGTCGGGTGAATGTTATTCTTCGTTATGGTGCGACGCACTAGTGTTTATGCTTCCTTTGGCGTGTAA
The DNA here is from genome assembly GCA_963727975.1 of uncultured delta proteobacterium. Lineage (GTDB taxonomy): Bacteria > Desulfobacterota > Syntrophobacteria > Syntrophobacterales > Syntrophobacteraceae > SbD1. Next base: position 319,899 of record CAVSIN010000011.1, read on the forward strand.
TATTAAGTGTGTAAAAGATAAGCGGCAGTTGACTTTGCCATGTTATTGCCTAATTGTCGTGTCTTTACTGTATTGTGGCGCATCTCATAATGGTGTTGACAGGCCACATATGGGTACGTGTATAAGGATCAACGCAATAGATGACATCGCTGCCTTATATGAGATTCCATCTTTCGGGGATTAGATCTCTTGTCACACGATCGGTTCCATTGAACCATTTCGAGGGTGCGACGACAAATGTGCTCTCATTCCTGCAAAGCCAGGCGCCCCACCAACTGAAGGTGCTATTGGCAATAATATGATGTTTGCATAAACTCATCAATCGTAAGTCCCTCAAATCAGAGCTGGTTCCTTTATGAGCGACATATGTGGCTTGACCTGCCAAAACAATGTTCTTAGCCGCCCAGGACGGCTCGTCACTAAATATAAAAAAGTGAGGTGTCCCGATTGCCCGTTTCACTAACTGTGTTGATCGAAGATAATAATCCAGGTCGCATGTTCCGTGCACATGAGATGTATTCGGGTCTGAAACATAATCGCCACGGCGTACATGTATGCTGACGGAAGTGCTGGATGCAATATCATGCATAAGAGTGTCATCTAATGGGGACCGTTCCAGCATGATAGTAAAGTCACGGCGAATGATATTATCAATGGACAAAAAGTACTTGTCACTCTGCCAATATCCGTCTAAGTAGATGTTGTCCGGTAACTCTAACACATGCGGATCAAAGGAATAGCTCTTTTCCCGGACATAGGAGGATGGAGCCAACTCCAGTCCCAAATACCTTCTTACCGAGCCTCGAAGCCTCTCATTAACACGGCCTTTAAGAGAAGCAATGTCTTTACGCGAGGCTATCGACGCCTTGATATTGAATGCTCCTAGTGAATACCGACGAGGTCCATGATTGTCAAAAGCGGAAATGTCCAACTTGAGTGTTGTCCTGTGTGTATCTGCAAGGCGCCTTGCCGCAGAATACTGAAACATCTGATTTCCCAATCCGCCAATCAGTCTGGTGATAATCATTGAGGCAAATCCTTTGGTGATTGTGAGGAGATTCTCATAAGCAGAAAAAAATGATAGCGAACTTTAAACAGTGTGCTGCCATACTGTGACAACAGCCCGCGCTACTATTTCGGGATCAATTTCTGTAATACAGAATGGGTCTGGATGTACGCAGTTCCAATTGCAATTGAAACAATTCAAAGGATTGCTAACCCATATTTGTCGTGAGGACCGTGTCCATGGTGCAAAAGCGCCATAATGTCCCCCTCCCAATATCACGACGGTGGGAATGTCAAAGGCGGCTGCTATATGACCCGCGGCCGAATCCATCGTTAGGACCGCCCTGGCTTGTTCGATTGCTGAGACGAATTCCAATATTGTGCGTGTTTCATTGATATCAACACAGTGAATGCCGGCATCTTTCATTTTAAGCGCTAACATTTGTGCTGTATCTATTTCGGATGGAGGAACACAAATGAGCATCGGGCATGCTAGGTAATGGTAAATACTTAACAAAGAATTTACCAGGCGGTCACTAGGGTAATCTTTTATTTTGGTGCTGGAAGCTGGAGAAATTAATAGGTAATTAGCGCGCGAAGATGTAAGGCGCCGGAGAACAGGCATGAGGTTTGACGAAGCCGCATGGGCAATCGGTAGTAACTCATATAGCTTACGATGCGCTTCCAATTCAAGGCACAGTCCATGAGGTGATTCGGTGGGGTAGTTTGTGTGGCGATCAAAGGTGAAAGAGGACCGACTCATTGCGTTTAGAGGACCGTATAAATTCTGCCCCTGAACGCCATAAGTGATTTGCGAAACGAACCAGGAAAGCAGAAGATCTTGGTAGAAGGTCCTTTGATGCCTGAGACATACCAGGTGCTTGAAGCGAAAGCCGCTGACGATTGGCCTTAAGCGGGCCCAGGAAATGAGTAAATCCGGGAAAACTCGATCACCGAACGCAGGCAGCGTAAGCTTTGGAGTGTTGGGAAACTCACGCTCTGCAATTTCCCTGTTAAATTGGGATACCACTAGCAGGGTATTTGCGTCCCCGAATTCCTTCAAAAGGAGGCGGATAACGCCAGAGGCCAGAATGAGATCACCTATACGATCCGTTTTCACAATGCAAAGAGCATAGTCTCTTCGTACCTTTGCTGGTTTTGGCCTGGCTAAAAGCCTAACCAAAAACAAACGCGCGAATTCTTTCAATGTATTCACGATGCGTGAAGCACCTGTTTGGTGTTGGAGGTCACATTCAAAGTCAAGAGAACGTTAGCGATCTATACTAGAAGAGACTAAAACATTTCTCATACACCTAACATAAGTAGCCTGCGCGGTTTCTTGGATTGTATTGATAACCGCAGGGTATGTAGTGGAAAGACGTTTGAGATCATCAACGGCCTCCCATAACAAATCTGACGATAATTCACCGACATAAAGGTTGCGCAAACCTATCATATCTGACATCTTTGATCGAGAATCTGAGCCTATTACGAAAGCAGGCCTCCCGAAACTACCTAGTGCAAAAGCTCCGTGTACACGGTTGAGAATCCCATATTTGGCACGGGAATACACATGTAGATAATCTGAGTAGTTGTTTGAATGAAAAAGCGCAAATCCAGGAAAAAGAGATTGAGCTACAGTGAGTTCTCTTTCGTTGTGGCAGACCAGAACGCACTTCTCTTTTTTCGCAAGATCATTTGCGAACCTCACAAAAATGGCCTCCCACTTTTTGACATCGATATCTTTGCTGAGGAGGTAGTGTCCCGCGCCTGGCATGTAATTTAATACTACATAGGATGGGGGTTGTGGCTCAACATGGTGCCTGAACCTAGCAAAAATTGATGGGCAGGGTAGTAGTAAGGGCTGCGCTCCAACAAGCCGCATAATTTTCAGGGTAAGTTCGTCTCGCACGGTGGTTAGAGCACATATTCCATAAAGCTCTCGCAGGTAATCCAATATCTTGTGCGCCCCAGCAAACTCCGATCCATCACTACAGTACGCTTGGCAGGCGCCACCGGCAATGTTGAGAAACGGGATCCTGTCTTGGCTATTGCGCCATCTTCTTCGAATGAGCGGGTCAAACCAGTCGTTGTTGGCACAACTCCCGTCAGCGTTAGACCAGACTATGGGCGCCCCACTTTGTACCAGCAGATCGCAATTGATAACCTTGTCGGATCGTGGATTGATCGGCAAAAGGGTGTCAATGCGCCTGGCAAGGCCTGACCCCGAGATTCCCGGAATTTTGTCGAATCGGCCCAATAATCCGCTCCTGTAAAACCAGTCCCATTCAGGTCGAGCGGTTAAGGGTATTTGTTTGTGGATGAGTTGCTGTTGGATGGGGCCGAGAGCTTCCTCCAGAAGGTAAATAATTCCCTCCCTCACAAAGTCATCGCCAATGTTGTGAGCAACAGTTGTAATGAACGACACTTTTAACACTTTTTTAACACTCCATAGGCAATATAGGGTTTACGAAGGGAGGAATGATCGTCACGCACCACAAGAAGTATCTTTGTAAGTAGAGGGTATAACCGCCCTAATATCATATGTTTAAGGAAGGAACCTGAAAGAAGGGTGGCCCATCTTTTCCGCGGTGTTGTCCTATTGAGATATCGTTCACCTGTATAGCAAAAGCGCTCGATATGTAGACCTGACGGCTCAATTAGGCGAGTGCTAAGGGTGGTTGGATCGTAAAAACGTTGAAAAAAATAGTTCCCTTCTTTGCCATCTTTATCCAGGTACTGAGGCATTGGCTTGTATTCATCGAAGGCAGCCTTGCAAAAGGGAACACTGAAAATAAAGAGACCGTGGGGTTTCAACCACCTTGCAACATTTTGAATACCGATAGTATCACCAGGTGTGCCATTAATATCAGTAATGTGTTCAAAAACGGACGCAGAAACGATCAGATCAAAGCTACAAGGCTCGACGATATCGGATAGGCGTACATCTCCGTATAAAGTGGAAATATTAGGAATATTAAGAACGGATTTCTTAAAATCGATATCTTTTATCTCGCTAGTCATGGAATTCATATAGGTGATAGACCATGATGGCGACGTAGCAGCCAGATTACATGCGAGCAACTGGGGGGATGCAATATCAAGTACTTCAGCATTGTCATTGTTGAAGTATTTATGAATCAAACGGAGGAGTATTTGAATTTCGTGTGTTCGTGTAAAATCCAATGGGCACAGACAAGTGTAAATAGCACGCTTTAAAAAGTGCAGCGCGAAAGAATTGCTCGTAACATAGATATCCCTGCTGTCCATATGTTAGCGTTCTTTAAATAAATGGTATATCATAACAAAAAGATCATCAAGTCTAGAACCGGTAAAAGCATTTGAGAACTTGTGATCAAAAGAAATATCATTAAGGATGAAATCAGGGTGCCTTAGTGGAAAAGCAGTATTACCCATTACGAGCTCTGACTTCTTCGTTGAACTCGTGTGCGTTGCGTCAACTCCAAAACCTATATTAACGATCATATTTACCGATGGTATAATGGATAAAAGGGACTGAGACATCTTTGCATAACCCCATTGATAATCCCAAGTGTATAGATTTCCATTATAGATATTTTCATAAATTGCGTGTCTCTTTTTCTTCTCGTGAGAAGTTAGTGAGATTGAATCCAAACAACTCAATTCCTTAGCCTGCGGCCAGTTACTTAGTCTTAGGTCATAATATTTCCAGGCCCGCCTCCAGGATGCCCATCCCCAAATTGGTCCGTACCGGCTGAAGATATAGCTCGAGCTGCGTTGCAGCTCCTGGCATATAAAGGGCGTGCCACAAATCTGCCCAATCCTTGCGTCAAAACGAAATTTACCAAGCAGCTCTTGACAGAAAGGGAAGAAAGTGCGGTCAGGAAGGCAATCGTCCTCAAGTATGATCCCTTCTTCTACGTTCTCAAAGAACCACGAAATGCCTGAAGAAACGCGCTGGGCACATCCCATATTTATATCGCTATAGTTCTGGAGAACCTCGCAGTGCCAATCCAACCCATCGTCAATTATTCTTCGAACCTCAGCACACTTTGATACATCATCTGGGCTGTCAACTCTTGGTCCGTCGGCTACAATAAAGAGCTTAGTTGGCCTGGCTTGTCGGATTTCATTCAAGACCCTTGCCGTGCACTCAGGTCGGTTAAAAATAAGAAAAAGAATTGGGGTCGTAAGTTGAAACGGCTTGGCCATGTTTCATCGGCTCCATAGACTGGAGTAACGTTGCCTCATAAAGGTTTTTGCGCCTCCATATACAATGATTCATAACTTCTCTCTGACTGGTCTATAAGAAGTTTTGCGTCACGACCTTGCATATATTCCGTACGTAGTACGTTCGTGAATCCAGCGTCGATTAGGGCGTCTGTCAGCAAGGGGGCATCCCATACAGACAAATGGTAATGATCCTGAGTCAGTGAGCGGATTGCTAATCCAGGGGAACTCCATTTGGAGGCAAAGCGATCGTGGTTAGGTTGCCCATTGTAGAAATTAATGTATTTTTCTAAATCGGGCACCGAAATCCGAAGAAAACACCCCGGTTGTAAGACTCTGAGTATTTCACTTAATAACGCTTGGGCATGTCTCGGGTTTAGATGTTCCAAAGTATGCTCGCAAAATACTCCATCCCAATAATCATGTGGAGACGGCAGAGGAAAACGTAGATCCAGCATCAAAGTCGGCCGATCCTTTTTTGTGAAAACAAAAAAATCCGCGTTTACCCAGCCTGGCGGTCGAATGTTGCCGCAGCCTAAATTAAGAAGCCTTCTCTGACTATTCATTTTAGGACATCTCTGAAGAAACAGGCGACCCAAATAGCTTCGAACTTCAAGCGATAAGAAGTGTCTCAGATTTAATTCAGAGCTCATCGAGAAATGTCAATCTTAAAGGGTTGGAATAAAGATCGGATCTGCATTATTCCCGTGTGAAAAGTAGCCTTAGTAATAAATGATGAAAAGAAACTTGAAATCGCATAGGACACAACAGTAGCTATAGCTGCACCCATTCCACCTAGAGAAGGGATTAGTACGAGATTTAGCAAGATGTTTGAAATGGCGCCAAGTAAGGTAGCAAGCAGGGAAAATCTTAAGAACCCTTCTGTGATCAACCATTGACCGCGTGCAACACCCAAAAAAACGAATATACAAGCCAGAATATGAATCCGAAGGATAGGGATAGCTGCCCTGAATTGATAACCATAGAGCAGGGTAATAATGTAGGGTGATAGCAGCAACATCGGTATGATAATTAGGTATGCCACACCAACATTTAGGTTATAAAAATTCTGAAGTCGCTTACGGTATTCGTTAACGTGTAGGGTACTACTTTGGACTATAGCGGGAAAGAGGGAAGTAGCCAAGATAGTTGGCACAAAATACCAAATCTCACTGATTCGAACGGCAGCAGAATAGATCCCCACTTGTCCTTTTCCGACCATGACGCCTAGCATCACTTGGTCTATTTTAACATAAATTATTATTGACAAACTTGATATAATAAGAGGCCATGACTGCCTTATCAATATGTGAGCGGTGGATGATCGAAAGCGCCAGGATGACAAGTCCCTACTCTGTTGGGCATACAATATTATTAAGATAGAATTCATTAGGAAAAGCTCTATTATATAAACCCAGGCAAATGCTATGATCGTACTACCCCGCAAAACAAGCCATATTCTTAATAGTGATGATGCCGAAAATGCGAAATTCCTCGCCCATACGGAATACTTGGAAAGGACTTGTGACTGAAACCAAAGGTCGAATACCCTAGGAGCACTATATAAACTCGATATGCCTAGTACAACAATTAAGACGAAGGTAATTCCATTCTCTAGAACATACCGAGAACAGAAAAAGAGGAGTGAATAGGTAAGAATTCCGGCCGCTAACCGTATACAAAAGGAAGTACCGAGAAGCTCATGTTTTTGCTCTGGATGTTTGACCAATTCGCGTATTACGACGCTATCAGAGCCGAGTGCAGGCAGCACACCGATCAATGTAACGATGGAGAGTGCGAAATCCAATTTGCCTAGCTCAACAGGTCCCAAATACCTTATAATCCACGCGCTTACGAAAATTCCTACGCCCATCCGAAAGAAATTGTCAAATGAAAGCCATGTCAAGTTTACCAAAACGTTTTTGAAGCCATGGAAATATTTAAACACGGGTATTAATCGTAAGTGTGCATCAAGTGATTTCATGCCCTTTCGAATTCCCTGGACGATGTGCAACGGCAACCAAATGCCGTTGGTTATAAAACCCTTTGGTTTTAGCTGGTGAGGGATTGGGGAGATGGTGCTGCAGCGGAGGTAACAGTTAGGATACCCCCTATTTCGTTACTCGTGATTGGCGGCAAGAGGATTTTGAAGAGGAGCGGGGCCGATATCCATACTGATGCTTTCTCCATCGGAATATGTATCAACATCCGGGAGATCGGGTGGGATGAGCGAAATGATCTTGCTCAATTCCACGTCCTTCAGCACGCACTCCGATTCCTGCGGCATGTACTCCGGCACGAGTTCCTGGAGCTTTTTCCTGATAGCGCGTGCGTCATGGCCTGCGGCCGTGCGGTAAAGCTCGTTTATCCCCCTGTCGAGCCACTTGCAGAAATCATCCTGACGATTCAGGCCGCCCCAGTTCCAGTGGCCGTTATACTTTAGCGTCATGATTCTTTCATGGCTTGTGGAGGCGACATCCTCTCCCTGTATGATGAGTTCCTCATAGAGTTTTTCGCCCGGGCGCAGGCCCGTGTAAATGACGTCGATGTCTCTTCCGGGTTCTTTGCCCGAGAGGCGGATAAGGTCCGCCGCCATATCGGCGATCTTTACGGGCGTGCCCATCTCGAGGACGAAAAGCTCGCCGCCTTTCCCTATGGCCCCTGCCTGCAGTATGAGCTGGGCCGCCTCGGGAATGGTCATGAAGTAGCGGGTTATTTCGGGGTGGGTCACGGTAACCGGCCCGCCACGCTCGATTTGCTTTCGGAAAAGCGGGATGACCGAGCCTGAGGAGGCTAGCACATTTCCAAATCTAACGGCCATAAGACGGGTGCCGTTCCCCTGGAGGGACTGGAGAATCAACTCCGAGATGCGCTTGCTGGTCCCCATGACATTCGCGGGCCGCACGGCCTTATCTGTCGAGACGAGCACGAATCGGCCGGCTTTATATTTAACGGCCGTTTCCATGACCACCTGACTTCCCAGCACATTGTTGAAGACCGCCTCCCAGGGGTTTTTTTCGAGCATCGGAACATGTTTGAACGCCGCGGCATGAAAGACGACGCCGGGCCGATAGCTTTTGAAGACATCCTCCATCATCGATTGATTCTGAACCCTGGCGAGGATGGCGTGAAAGGCGTTGAACTTCTGCTCATGGCGAAGCTCCATTTGGATGCCGTAAAGATTTGCTTCGCCGGCATCGACCAGGATGAGCCTCCCGGGATCGAAATTAATGAGTTGGCGGCAGAGCTCGGAGCCGATGGAGCCTCCGGCGCCTGTCACAAGGATCGTCTGATTTTTGACATAATCGAGGATGCCCGCTGTGTGCAACTGAACGGGAGGGCGTCTTAGAAGGTCCTCATAATTGACGTCGCGAAGCGCTTTTATGCTCACCTGGCCGTCCAGAATCTGGCCAATCGCGGGAAGGGTTTTAAATGGGACCCTGCACCGCTTGCATATATTGATTATTCTGCGCATTTCGGCGCCCGAAGCCGAGGGGGTCGAAATGAATACCTGGTCAACCTCATGTTTTCTTAGAACTTCGGGAAGAAGGTCCACTGCCCCGAAAACAGGCGCCCCATGAATGGAGCGGCCTTTCTTGCCCGGATCGTCGTCAAGAAAGCCAACGACTCTTTGGTCGAGATGGGGATTGTCGGAAATCTCGCGAAGGATCTTCTCTCCCGACCCTCCAGCTCCTATGATGAGGAGGCGCTTGCGAACCCGCCGGTCGGACTTGAACCGTTTGAGTGGCCAAAGCCGCTCCCCGCTGGACCTGTTTTTAGATGCATGGTAGTAGGTGCGGATTGCAATCCGGAGCCCGCCTGTCATAACGAAGGTGAGGAGTCCGTCGAGAAGAAAGACCGCACGGGAAAAGCCGGTCAAACCATAGGCGAAGAGCACGGTCTCGACGGCCAGCAGAGTAGATAAAAGGCATGCCTCGGCAAGGCGCCAGAAGTCGTGCAGGCTCGAGTAGCGCCACATTCCCTTGTAAAGCCCGAAAGCGAAGAAAACGGCCAGCTTCAGCGGGATGAGCCATGGGAGCACGCGCGCGATCTGCCTGAAGTTTTGGGAAGTAAGCGCGAACTCGAAGCGGAGCAGATATGCCCCAACGTAGGCCGTTGCGAAGATGGACGCCTCGAGCAGGGCCATCGGGAAAAGGCGGCGGTATTGAAGTTGTGCGAGCATCTGCCCGTTCGGATTTGCGCTGATAAAAAATGATCTTATCGCGTTACTCCAATCCTGGAATAAACCAGCAGTTTTCAACTCATCCTTTTTCATTTAAATCCATCCGGGTTTATGCATGATGACAGCTCCGCCAACTCGCTTACATTTTCCTTAGCAAATGCGGGCACTTCCTGCGGAAATGCAAGCCAGAAGCTGGCAATTGCAAGACAGATGCCAATGATTTCAGGCAGATGATTAGAGAGGCCAAAATGGAGGAGAAGCGGAAAAAAATGAAGCCGCCGGAAGCGGCGAAAAGTGGGAGAAATGCGGCATGTTACAAATAAATCGAGGCGTGGTGTCACTTAAGACCGATTAGCAACCTCTGAGAGAAAAGGTCTTGTCCGCCACGAGGTCTGATACGGGGCGGGATAGGGCGACGTCAATCTTTGGACCTCGCGCGGTCTCCACGCAAGGTCCAGCTCATCGATTCGCCCGCCTGGATTAGAATGCCGTTGGTTTGAGAGGTCTAATGCCAAGAGCCTTTGATGCCGAAGAACCAGAGTCCGAGAATGCCGGCAGCTCATGAGGCGGCATTCTCCCTGTATTCATCTCGTGTTCCTGCATTGTTTCGTATAATGCGCTCGTTTAGAGGCGAGGGTCAAATATTTGGCAGTCGATTGTTCAGCCTTTCCGTTTTTAGTGAAAGATCTTTCCATGAGCTGCGGAAAAGGAACGGCCCCGAAGATTAAGCAATCGCGTCCACTTTGAATTCGCCCATTTCGCCAATTTAGCCGGTTTTCCGAAGCCTCGGGAAACTCTTTCCAGGTTCGGCCAGAATAGAACCTCTAGTCTTTGCATACGGAGCAGTGGCGCCGGCTCACGTAAAATTCGCAAGAATCCGGCCCCCGATCATTTGTAGACGATAAGATTTTTGAACTGGCAGATACTCCCCTCTGGCCATACGGGCAAAGGCCAGAATAACATGCCAGAGGGTATAGCCGCGTTCCTCTTCCCAGCAACGTTGAATGGACCGGATATCACAATTAGGTAGGCGGAAATGTTTGCCAAAAGATACGATACTGACCATTGGATTTCTCAACTTTCTTCGCAATGACATGTCTATTTTTTCCTTATGCCTACTGAGTGGATGGCTGCGTGCTATTTTGAGGATTGCCATGAAGTTGTCCAGCCCATTATTCTTGGCGTGGCGAGTTCTTGCAGCGACATCGGCGATGAATCTGGCAGAGCGAGGCAGGCGCTGGTATGATATCCCGCAAGAATAAGCCGCCAAGCCAACTTCCGAATTGGAGAAATTAAGGCCGGGTGTAATATTGTCACCTTTGATGTTGAAGGATTGTTGTTGATCTGGAATATGCAGCAGCATCATTTCATTGCTCAATCTCAGCTCCACCCTCGTTTCAGGCGGATAGGCCGCCAGCATGCGCGCCATGACCTCGCTGTTATTGATTGGCTTATACGCTGTTGAAAGCAGAGCTCGAATCCTCCCATCTTTAAAACGACAGAATAGGGGTGTATGGCCCAGATAGGCGAGCCAGTTGTTGAGGTTCCTTGCCTGTAAATTTCCGGGGCATCTCTCAATATATCCCAATGGCACCCGAAAGCGTTTTGAGATGAGTTGTTTAGCGGAGTGCGGCACCGTATAGGCGTCGCCTCCCACCAATAAGCTGTCAAGGTCTAGTGTCCTGAGTCATTAATCCGTTCACAAAATCTCCGGACGTTTTTGAGGATCTCATCGGCGGTTTTGACCCACACAAATGGTTCTGGATCCTCGTTGCAGATGGCAATGTATTTCTGAATAGCGCACTCAAGTTGATTTACGCTTCGATGGCTGCCGCGACGAATTTGTTTTTCAGTTAGTTCGGCAAACCACCTCTCGACAAGATTAATCCATGAGGAACTGGTCGGAGTGAAGTGCAGATGGAAGCGCGGCCTTTTGACCAACCACCGCTGGATCATGGCAGTCTTATGAGTCCCGTAGTTGTCGAGGATAATATGGATATCCTGACCGCTTGGGACCCTGTCCTCAATGAGATCGAGGAACTTGCGGAATTCAACGCTGCGATGGCGCCTGTGACATTTGCCGATCACTTCGGCAGTGGCCGTGTTGAAAGCTGCAAAAAGAGAGAGGGTACCGTATCGTCTGTAATCATGAGTGCGTCGTTCGGCCTGCCCTGGCCGTAGCGGCAAGAGTGGCTGTGTACGGTCGAGCGCCTGTATTTGGCTTTTTTCATCAACGCACAACACCACTGCTTTTTCAGGAGGGTTGAGGTACAGGCCAACAACATCCCGAACTTTTTCAATGAAGAAAGGGTCCGAAGAGAGTTTGAAGGTTTCGGTTCGATGGGGTTGCAGCGCAAATGCGCGCCAAATCCGACTAATTGCCGACTGGCTCATACCCGTCTTTTTAGCCATTGACCGGGTACTCCAGTGAGTGGCATTTCTTGGAGTTGACTCTAAAGTGAGTGTCACAACGCGCTCCACATCTTTGTCGGTGATCTTGCGCGGGATGCCCGGCCTTGGGTCATCCAATAGGCCGTTTACTCGATGCTCCACAAAGCGCTTGCGCCATTTGCACACAGTAGCGCCGGTTATTCCAAGCTGATCAGCCACCTCGCTATTGCAAAGCCCATCGGCGCAAGCGAGAATCATTCGAGACCTTAGAGCAAGCGCCTGGGCTGTTGTAGATCGGCGAGTCAGTCGCTCAAGTTCTGTTCTTTCGTCCGTGCTCAATTCAAGCTTTTTCTTTGGTCGTCCTGTACGCATGATGCCCTCCTGATTGAGTTGGCAGGAGCTTACAGGAAATGGTTTATTTATTCAAATAATTAATGACTCAGGACACTAGAAACTTGAGTGCGGTCGCCGGGAGAACCTTGTCCCAACAGCCAATGGCCATTCGCCCTACCCTTTCAGATGCTTCTTCCAAGGTTGCGTTCATAACCGTCCCTTTCGGTAAGGGTCCAAGGTATTTTCCAGATTCTTATTTAGATTTTATTGTTTATAGAAATCAGATACTTGATCGAGTTAGCTTTGTCACCTGTAGTAAATTACAGGTATCACCTCCTGTGTGTATTTAGATCACCCCACTCTGAGCCGACCTGAACTGTTGTCAATTGTTACCTGTAAGAAGTGACAGCTGCTTTTTATCTATTTTTGTTCCATATGATCTCGGAAAAGAAAGAAAGAGGAGAGATCAAATGGAAATGCAATTAGAGAATATCAGTTTCAATAAAAGAAATGGATATTATGATGTCTGTGTAAATGAGAATGTGTTGACATCACGGACCATACACAAAGTCGAAGAGATATGTCAGGCATATCGTCTCAGGCATGAGATATTCGCTGAAGCGCTCCAATGGGTACCAAGACGTCAGAGCAAATTGGAGATGGATGATTACGATATCCATGCACAACATTTTGGAGTATTCGACAAGGGCGAATTGCTCTGCTATTTACGGCTTATAACGCCTGGTAAACCATTCATGATTGAAAAAGAGTTTAATGGCCTAATAAGCAAAGATCACTTAATTCGCAAACATGATGACACGTGTGAAATATCCAGGCTATGTATATCATGGCATGCGCGCACCAATAAAATTCCTATTGGAACAGATACTTATAGTACGAGTATTATCCTATTCAAAAATGTGTACCATTGGTGCAGGATGAATTGCATTAGATATCTTTATATCGTCGTGGGACATAAGGTTCTGCGGATGCTGAATATAATGGGAGTCCCATGTAAGCCCGTTGGAACAGAGAGACTAATGCCTGACGGGATAATAGCTGTAGCAGCAATCATAGACTGGAGAGACATAGAAACTAAAAATGCCATAAGGAAGCCGGCAGCATTTCAATGGCTCAGTGAAATTCAATCAGACCCAACGAAGTTGCCACCGCAACCGCGTGAGTCCTATTTACGGCCTCAAGTTTCTGCATAATATTATAGATATGGAAGTTAACCGTTCGTTCGCTTATGTTGAGGATGACCGATATTTCCCAGGAACTTTTTCCTTGCATCAACCAATGAAGGATCTCCTTTTCCCTGCTGGAAAGAAGGCGTTTGTTGCAATGTGGTAATTTTGAGCTAACGGTATGGCAAAGTGTTTGATGGAGGTGAGGAATAAGAAGCTCCAAAATAGCGACAATCCTTTTGTCATATTTTTCAAAATTAGCCGAAAAGGAAAAAAGACTCGCCATTTTCCTTTGGCCAGAAGTCATTAGGCCATAGGTGTAACCATTCTTTAAACCGAAATCTTCGGCGATAGAAATGAAATTCCGCGGTGGAGTTTTCTTTTTGTAAGTTTCCGACCAGTATTGGGGTCTGAATGTCGTAAAGTTCTCTTTGAGAACGACATCTACTTTCTGAAATTCCCTATCTTCGTATATTTTGAGCCACTCGTTAGGATAGCTGACATTGGTGACATTATGTGAGCAAATCCTGCCGTCATCATCAAGCTCCGTTAGACCGGTGAGAGCAAAATCAAAGGGAAATAGGTATTGAACCTTGCTGAGGAGGCTTATGAAATCCTTTTCCGAATTGCATGAGAGACCAGCATGGATGATTTCAAGAAGTATTGTCGCATCCCTGCGTGAGAACGGAAACTCAATTCCCGATATGTCATCAGGATATAGAAGAATCCTTTCGGTAGCCCTGTGCTCATTCGTGCCGCTGTCGAGCGTTTTGAGTCACCCCCTCCACAAAGCCGTTTGAATGATTCAGGTGTGATGATGACCTGTCACACCTATATCGACATGTTTCCCAGAATTCTAAAGCAGAATTAATTGACCTGAAGTGCCGCTTCGGTTTTTCTGAAAGGATTTCACTACCGTCCGGCCGAGATGTCTTCGACTTCAAACATGGGAATTCGTCGGGACCGGTTTGAGTCCCGGCGAATCTCATAACGGCGCATTCTTTTCACTGATTGATGTGCAGGATCAGATGCCGCCCATGAACGTTTCGTCGTACGGCCGCGCAATATCTCTATCCACCAGTTCCTTGAGCTTGAGAGCGCACGAGGGGTCATCGCACGCTCTCCCCCAGACCTGCGGGACCACTTCCGTTATAAGCCGCTTCTGATCGCTTATATCCAAAGTCATAACCGTGTTTCTAATCTCTTCGAAGCTCATATGAGACTCCTCGCCTGCAAAGATTCCACCGGGGACAGAAATTGCTAAAAATCAAATGTCCACATCAGGCCGGCGCCTCCCGGTGGGGCGTTGCCCGGCCCACTGAGCCGCTCGTCGACGGTCATTTGCCGCCTTCCCGGCGGCTCGGTAACATCGTAGTCCGGGCTCGATGCAAAAGGCTGCACGACGCCGCCCGCAAAGGGAATCGGACCTCGATGCTGGAACCTGAAGTCTCCGGGCAAACAGAATAGGCATCCCACAATTCCAATGAAGAGCGCCAGGACATGGATTGATTCCCGAATCATCACTGATTCTCCATAGTTATGCACAATACAGTATTCCAGTATAATAAATATAAGTTCGCGTGAGGCCAAAGGGAATGGAGACCGGTGGAATGCGTGGTAAAGCAAATCGCGGGCATGGCCCGCTCCTGTATGACGGAGGACGGAAGCGGGAAGGGGGAAGCGGGTAGCGGGTAGCGGGGAGTGGGGAGCGGGAAGATGGAGGACGGAAGCGGTGAGGGGTGAAAGATGAAGGGGGAAAACGGAAACCTGTCTCGAAAAGTTACCCTACGTCTTTTCATGGTTTCAGGGTGTCCCGAAGGGACGTGAAGAGTTGTTACGAAAAGATCATCGCGGGCATCTTTTGTCGTCAAAGAACCCCCTGGAGCGTAGCGGGGTCTCGACCCTACGCCTTTGCAAAGGCATTGCGCAGGACATGAGGCGCCGCTTCGGATATCGGTGCCATATCCTTAGCCGTTTCCAGGCGGCGCCGCCGGGGACACAAAGCGCCCCTGGGCTGGTGGTTGGCTTCGACGATTTGGTCTACACGGGTCTGCTGTGCCCTGGTCACCAAGGGTTTTTCACAGCTGGCGCACCGCTGTAAGGTCCGATGTGTTCGCCACTCCACCATCTCGATGTCATGCGGCGTAACCTTTGCCTTGATGGCTCCGGTGGGGCATACTGTCACACAGGCCTGGCAGGCGATGCATTGTTCCGGCGGTTTGTCAAAGGGGAGGGAAACATGGCGTTTAACGCCTCGATGGACAAAGGAGATGGCGTTTACTCCCAGGGCCTTGCACGCTCGCACGCATCGGCCGCACAGAATACAGAGCTCATCTTTTCGGGTGACTTTCACGCAGGATACACTATTCCAAAATGCGCGGCCTCTGTCAAGAAAGAAGCGAATGCAGCTCCAATCAGGGATTCAGGTGCTTGACGAAAAAACTAACGACTGCTTTGCGCGTTTCATCTGCATCTTTGGGACTCGGGACAAGGCGGACCATCCCGCCGCGTCCGGCGTGCGATAACCTGTCGTAGAACCGCCTCGCCGCCGTTTGGTAATCGAAAGCATGGGTTGCGCCCTCGATGTAGTTTACTGTCACCTGCTCTCGCGCTGCAGCCGGCCACATTGCGATAAGCGCGTCACAAGGACGTTTGCCTTCCTCATAATCGTCGTTGGTGCCAACATTTATGAGCATAGGCGACGCACTCATCCGAGTCTGGGCATTATAGCAGGCGCGCTCAGGGTTTTTCACCATGCGGGCGATAGCGGAGCAAACCGGGTAGAGCGGCGCAAAAGCCACCGGCTTGGGTACATCCTTTCCCAGGCGTTCCTGCACCAGTTCGCTCGATAATAGCACAGTCATCATTCCGCCCCAGGAAAAGCCCATTACCCCCAACCGCTTACCGTCAATGGTAGGCTGCTCACCCAGCCACCTGAGCGCTGCTGATGCGTGCGGCATAGTTGCCTGGGGGCCGGCTTTTGGTCGACGGCCAAACTGGAACATCGTTATTTCGAGGGTTGCTATGCCGGCTTCCTGCAACGCCCTGGCATAAAAGGCGCCACGCCCGTCTACCCCGCCACCGCCGTGCAGGATCAGCACAGCCGGCACCTTGGTCATCGACCCGGCAGGTCGACCAAAGTGGGCAATAACCTCATCCACCTGTCCCCAGCCGGGCGATTGCGGTGCCTGGAATTATAACACGTTCTCCCGGAGCATCCGTCTGCGCGGCGCAAATGCCCGATACTATAAGCACCGCCGCAGTAACCAGAAAGACTTGCATCAAGCGAGCGCTATGCCGGCTGACCGCAATTTGAATGCAAAACGACTGCAGATTCACGCATCACCATTCTTGAGCGGTTTGTAAAAGGCTAAAGTCATCGGTGGCTGAAAACCATCAGATGAAGTAATTCTTTAGGGGTTGCTTTTCCACAGTGACTGACAACATTAAAAAGTCAATCAGTCCTCACCAGGCGTAAGCCCAGGCCGCTGCCCCCCAGGCGGCCCCCCAGGCCGTGGGAGGCGGGGTCCCATTGGCCCCGGAAGGCGCAACGCACCCATGTCGAGTCGCGGGACCAAGAACCGCCCCGTAAGACCCTATACGAGCCGCCGCTATTAGATATGGGGTTATTGCGCTGATGCTTCTTATAAGCATCGCCATCATATATGTCCTCACACCATTGCCATACGTTTCCGCTCATATCATATATCCCCAGGCCATTCGGAGCTTTGGTTCCAACGGGGTGAGTCGACCTTCCGCTATTTGCGCCATACCACGCTACAGCATCTATATCGTTTCCTCCAGCATACTTCTCCGCTTTCCCACCGCTCCGTGCCGCATACTCCCATTCAGCCTCAGTGGGCAGGCGGAACGAATATCCGCTCTTGCCGTTCAGCTTCTGGATAAACTCCTTCGCATCATTCCAAGATACCGTCTCGACAGGATAGTTGTCTCCTTTCTTGAAGCCGGACGGATTATTCCCCATAACTTTCTGCCACTGGCCTTGGGTTACGGTGTATTTCCCAATCCAAAAACCACTCACCGTCACTTCATGCTCCGGTGACTCATTGGGTTGGCAATCGCCTGCCCACGAGCCGCACCCCATCTGATACGTTCCTCCCTCCACCCATACAAATTCCATCCCCGTGGTTGGATCTTTCCACTCCCGCCGTGTTGAGCTTGTGGCGGTTGATGGTGGTTTAACCTGGGTCTCTGTGCCGGGCTTTGTTGGCGGCGCCACTGCCACCCTCGCCAACGTATAATTCATTGTCTCCTCTTTCCCAGCCTGTATTGTCACTGTGTCTTCCACCATCTCATATCCGTCAAGAACAACTTTCAACCCCACGCTGCCGGGCGAAAGCCCACTGATAGTCATGGGCGTAAACCCCTTCTGAGCACCATTCACATATACCATAGCTCCCGCGGGATTTGATTTCACATTGATTGAGCCGGTTCTTGGCGTTTCAGGCTTCGGCGGCACGGAGGCCGGACCAGGCCCGCCCGCTGTTTGGATCGATCCCTCTACCTCGATGGTCACTCTGAAATAGAATTTTTCCGTCAGACTATCCATTTTCCACGGAACTTGGACACCTCCCGTCTTGATCTGAACATCCTTGCCCACTTCCCTGAATACGTCCTCGATGTCAAGCCCCGGCTCTTTAATGATGCGGGCAAGTGATTCGGTGTAGGGACTGTTCCTTCCAACGCCATCGGCTGCGGTCCTCCCGGGACCGGTTGCATAGGCAATCAGGGTCCCGCTCGGCGCATCCATAACGGCCAGACCTGATCCCGTACCCCGCAATCCCTTATCTCCGAAGGGGTTGTTGCGGCAGGCATCCAGAACTATGATATTGACCTTCGTTCCCGATGCGTTCATATCGTCCAGCACGTTGTCAACATTGACCAACTCGTACTTGACGTCCGTCTTCGAGACGACATTGGCGGACGTTGGTATAAGATAATTCCTGCCGTCTACCTGGACCCCATGCCCGGAGTAGTAAAGGAAAGCTACTCTTTTACCCCTTATGGTCTCCCCGAATTTCCGGATAACATTGTCAAGCCCGCCTTTGTCCAGATTAGTCTGAGCCTTGCCTCCCACCAGTTCGAACCCAAGGCTTTTGAGCGCATCCGCCATAATAACAGCATCATTGATCGTATTCGAAAGTGGAGTCGCATTTTTATAAGCAGCATTGCCAATTACCAGCGCCACGCGGTCCCCCGTTGAAGCAGAGGTTTCGGTCATTTCGCCGTACTATCCCCCGGTCATCTGCGGTGGAGGAGGGCGCAAACAGCAGCCCCATGCATATTGACGCCAGAACCAAGATACTCAGCAACCTTCCGGCCATGGTTCCCCTCCTCGCGTGCTTGTTTCCGTGCATGGATATGACAATATTCCTAAGTTTAACAGGCAAGATACAATCGGGAGGATTGGCATGTCAAAGGGATAATCGTTGGTGGAAATCTATGCGAAAACGCACGATATTTTGCCTTTCAACAGCGTCCTGAAACGTTCACATGATCGCAAGTACCCCGAAATAATGAAAAGAGCTTTTGGCTACATCCGTCTTCTGGAGTATTATCTAAAGATGTCGATCAAGACAGAGTACGCCGACTGGTTTGCAGCCTTAATTGGAGGCCACTGTTGGCGGAGGTTTCAGTCAACTGACCGGTAGGCACCTTGTCTGAAAATATTTACCCGGCGCATTCGTTTCTTTGGAGTGATTCGGGCGGAAGCCGCCTCTCGCCGGGAATTCAAAAGGAGGGAAAATGGCGAAAACTTTAAACTTGGTCCGGGCGTTTTGCATCATGGCTGCGCTTCTGGGAGTAGGTGTTGTCGCCGTTTTTTCCCAACCCAACATGGTTAGCGCCAGGATTGGTATATTAATTGATTCCGGGGAGCAATTAATTCACGCCAAAGGGCAGGAGAGGATCAAGCTCGGGGACCGGCTTCGTATCTATGTACAATCTGAAGAGGCCTGCAATGTTTATATAGTCCATACCGACCACAAAACGGTGACTCTATTGGGAGCGTTTGAAGCGATAAGCCCAAGTGCTCTGCTGGTGCTGCCCGGGCTCCTGGGATTTTATGAAGTGGACGGGAAGAGCCCGATAGAGGCATTTACAATCATTTGCAGCACCGTCAAACTCAATGATATTTCGGCCCTGTTCAATTCTAAAGTGACATACAAGAGCTGGGCCTCTATGGAAGAGAAGCTCATCGAACAGGGAAAGATCGATCTCGGCGAGAAACCTGATAAGCCTTCTCCTATAGCCGGAAATGTGCGGGAGCTTACCGACAGCAATAAGGATGATCCCTTTATCCGCGGATTTCCAATTTATAGTGGGAATACCATTCTTGTGAAGCGGTATGAGTTTAACGTTAAAAAGTAAGCGACTGCTAAGAATCATCGCAGTGACGACCACAGTCCTGATCCTGACTGTATCATCTGTCATTTTGGGCTTCAGCGTCGTTTGGAACCAGTATGATTTCAAGATTCTGGATCTTTTCTACCGCCAAGCGGTAAAGCATGGTCACGGGCCGAAGCAATCCCCGCTGGTGGCTATCGTCACCATTTCGGACACGACTTATGATTATTTCGGGAATAGTACTTTGGACCGAAGGTTTGTGGCCGAAGTAAACGAAGCCCTGTCCCGGCTGGATGTGGCTGGCTGCGCCTATGACCTGATTTTCGCTCGATCTGCCGATGCCGATTCCGATCTGAGGCTTGCCAAGTCAATCGAGAAACTTGGTTCGGTCTGCCTGCCGATTGGCCTCACATATGCCGAAACGCCCTCGCCATTTCGATGGGAGAGGAGAAGATCATTTGAGGAATTCCGCTCTAAATCTCTCAGAAAACCAATGGAGCAAGGGCCGTCAAGGCCTTACTATGGCACAAAGGCCCTTATGCAGTCGGATCGGTTTTCCGAAGTTGCCCACAGCTTCGGCCATATCAGCGGGTTCAGCGATCCTGACGGAGTTAACCGGCATGCAATTATGTTGCTGAAGGTTGACGAGGATTACTTCCCGACCCTTAGCCTCGCTGTATTCCTGAATTATATGAAAGTTCCTTTCGAAAAAGTTGTAGTGGAGTGGGGCCGCAGGATAATCATTCCGGCCGGCGAAGAGGGTGGTTTGGAGCAGGATGTTGTCATCCCCATAGATGACCGTGGGCGCACATTCATTCCTTTCCCCCAGATTTGGAAAAACTCGTTCGTGAAAATGGAATCCGAGGACCTCCTGAAATATGTAGAGTCTGAAAACCTCCTGGGAAATCTTATTGAGATGTTTGAAGGCAGGCTGGTATTGATCGGCGACATTTCGACCGGGATCTCTGACCTCGGCCAAACCCCGCTTGCGAGTGATGAGCCGCTCATTCTTGTCCATGCCTCTCTGCTCAATGGAATGCTCACCAACAGTTTTTATGATAAATGGACTTCCAGGCGCGTGCTGGCGCTAATATGGCTGGCTGGCTCCGTACTTGGGCTTGCCGCATGCCTGAGATCTTCCTGGACACTTTATGGGAGCGGCATGGCTATTTCGGCAGGAGTCGTTGGGCTCACCTGGCTTGAGTTCATTCATTTTCACCTGGTCCCAATTGTTACAGTGGGGGGCAGTATTCTCATTTTTTTCTTTGGATTGGTGGCCGCCGTCGAACTGGCGGTTGGAAAAGAGCGCTCTTTCATCAGGAACGCTTTCTCCAGGTATGTTCCGGAGAAGGTGGTTGACACTCTTATTTCCAATCCCCACATGCTCAAATTGGGCGGCGAGGAAAGAATAATTACCGTGCTTTTCTGCGATCTCGCAGATTTTACCACGATCTCGGAAAACCTGCCCCCGGCCCGGTTGGTGCATCTATTGAACCAGTACCTGACGGAGATGACCGCAATCATTTTGACTCACGGAGGAATCATAGATAAGTTCGAAGGGGATGCCATCATGGCGGAGTTCGGAGCGCCGCTCCCCATGCCGGACCATGCCGAAAGGGCGGTGAGAGCCGGCCTTGAGATGCAGAAACGACTTCAGGAACTGCGTCCGGCCTGGCGAAACGACGACCTTCCGGAACTCCAGTGCCGAGTGGGGATCAACACCGGTCCGATGGTTATTGGCAATATGGGCTCCGACCAGGTCTTTGACTACACGGTAATAGGTGATGCCGTAAATCTCGCATCCCGGCTCGAAGGCGCGAATAAGAAGTATAATACTCGTTTGATGATTTCAGAGTATACGCAGCAGGCTCTGCCGCCAGGCATCTTCAGGACTCGGGTTCTGGACGTGATTAAAGTTAAAGGCAAATCCAAGCCGGTCAGAGTCTTTGAGGTTTACGGGGAGGCATGCTTTCCACTAACCCCGGAGGACGAGATGTACTATGTCACATACCATGAAGCCATGGAACTCTATTTTGCAAGACATCTTGATAGGGCCGGAGAAAAATTTCGGGCAGCGTTGAGTATCAGAGCCTGACGACCCGGCCTCCGGAGAAATGCTCAATCGCATCAGAAACCTTCAGGGACAAGACTTGCCGCCGGAGTGGGATGGATCAGTCTCTTTGGCCGGTAAGTAATCTGTATGAAAAATAGCGCCTCAATAGCATGCGCACTTTCTGGAAACTCAAAATTCCCGGTCCTTAAGTATCTGATAAGAAAAGATCCTCAGGACATTTGCGTCATAGAGCGAAGCGGCGGCGAAATGTCGGGAGCCGCCAGCCCGCCTTAAGACTTCCGATATCCGTCAGCCCACCACTGAATAGCAGCGGTCGCATATCTTTGGCTGATCGGGGAACTGTCCCACCTTCTCGGACCTGACCCAGCACCGCTCGCATTTTTCACCGGAAGCGGTTTCGACCTGGATTTTCAAGCCGGGCAGTTCAACTCCCTGCACCGGAGCGCTCAGGGCGGATTCGGGCTCGATTGACACCTGCGATACGATGAAAACGGTCCTGAAAAGCTCCTCTTGGCCCGCGAACTCTTTATCGAGTTCGGGTGGAAGCGCCAGGCGCACCCTGGCGTCCAGCGGGTGCCCGATCACCTTGTCGCGCCGGGCAGCCTCCAGGGCGCGAAGGACCTCGTTTCTCACCGCCAGGATTTTTTCCCACCGGCGCGTTCAAGCTCTTCGTCCCTGAGGTTCGAATCGACTTCCGGAAAAGCCTCCATATGCACGGAGGGCCCGGGGCCGTGCGGCATCCGGAGCCAGACTTCCTCGGCTGTAAACGAGAGGATCGGGGCCATCAACCGGACAATGGTCTTGAGGACGGTGTGAATCACGGTCTGGGCCGAGCGCCTGGCCACGCTTGCGGCCGGAGAGGTATAGAGGCGGTCTTTGAGTATATCGAGGTAAAACGAGCTCAAATCCACCACGCAGTAGTTGTGGAGCGCGTGATAGACGCGGTGGAACTCGAATCGGTCGTATCCCTGGCGGACTTTTTGAATCAGGTCCTGGAGCTGGTAGCAGAGCGAACCGGTCCAGTTCGTCCATTTGCCCGTAGCGGGACCGAATCGGCTGCCGGGTTGAAATCGTAGAGGTTTCCCAGCAGGAACCTGCATGTGTTTCGGATTCTGCGGTAGGCTTCGCTCAGCCTTTTCAGGATATCCTGGGAAATGCGGATGTCGTCCCGGTAGTCTTCGGCGGAGACCCACAGGCGGAGTATCTCGGCCCCGTACTGGCGAATGATTTCCTCGGGGGCTATAACGTTTCCGAGCGATTTGGACATCTTGTATCCCTGGCCGTCAACGACGAAGCCGTGGGTGAGCACGGTTTTGTAAGGAGCGATGTCCCTGGTTCCCGACCGCTGCGAGAAGCGAGGAATGAAACCATCCGCGGTGCTGATCGCTGCCCTCGAGGTACAGGTCGGCGGGCATGCTCAGTTCGGGCCGCCGCTCCAGGACGGCGGCAAAGGAGGTCCCTGAATCGAACCAGACGTCCAGGATGTCCATCTCCTTTTCGACTTTTGCGCCGCCGCATCCGGGGCAGGTAAGACCCTCCGGCAGGAGGTCCTCGACCGGGTGCGAAAACCAGGCGTCCGCGCCTTCTTTTTCGAACAGGGCCACAACGTGATCGAAGACTTCCTTGGAGGTAATGTAGGTCCCGCATTCCGCGCATCGGAATACGGTGATCGGCACTCCCCAGGAGCGCTGCCTGGAGATGCACCAGTCGGGCCTGTTTGCGACCATGTTGTGGATGCGCTCCCGCCCCCAGCCGGGAATCCACTGCACCCGGTCGATCCATTCGAGCGCCTTGCGGCGCAGGTCGTTTTTCTCCATCGAGATGAACCACTGGGGCGTGGCGCGGAAAATGACCGGGTTCTTGCAGCGCCAGCAGTGGGGATAGCTGTGGACGATATCGGCTTCCAGCATCAGCTTGCCGTCTTCTTTGAGCTTGGCGATCACGGATTTGTTGGCGTCGAAGACGAACTGCCCGGCAAAGAACGGCACGTCCTTTGTGAACCGCCCCGTGTCGTCCACGGGAGAATAGACGTCGAGGCCGTACTCGAGCGCCATGTCGTAGTCCTCGCGCCCGTGGCCCGGGGCGGTGTGGACTGCGCCCGTTCCGGCTTCCAGGGTCACATGAGTCCCGAGGATTATGACGCGAATCGCGGTCCACGAACGGGTGGCGGGCCTTAAGGCCGCTTAGCTCCCCGGCTTCGAAAGTGCGGATTACCTTCGTAGTCCTGCACGTTCATGAGTTCCATTACGTTTTCGAGAAGTCCCTGGGCCAGAATCCAGACTTCGCCGTCAACCTCGGCGGCCACGTAAGTGAAATCGGGATGCAGCGCAATGGCCAGGTTCGCCGGAAGGGTCCAGGGAGTTGTCGTCCAGATCAGGACGTAGGCCTGCTTTCCGGAAAGCTCGGGAAACTTTGCCTGGCTCTCGGGCGTGAGCGGGAATTTGACGTAAATGGACGGCGACTTGTGGTCGTGGTATTCAACTTCGGCTTCCGCCAGGGCGGTCATACAGCTGGTGCACCAGTAGATGGGCTTCTTGCTGCGGATTACGCTTCCTTTCTGGAAAAACCGGCCGAGTTCGCGCGCAATCGTCGCCTCATAGTCGTAGGACATCGTCAGGTAGGGGTTGTTCCATTCGCCGAGCACCCCGAGCCTTTTGAACTCGTTTCGCTGAATATCGATGAACTTCTCGGCGTAGCGCCGGCAATGCAGGCGGATTTCGGTCAAGGGACATCGTCTCCTTCTTTTTTCCCAACTCCTTGTCCACCTGGTGCTCGATTGGAAGACCGTGGCAGTCCCAGCCGG
>CAVSIN010000012.1:0-60542 GCA_963727975.1 uncultured delta proteobacterium
GAGTCTGGCAAAATTCCTTCCGGTCCCTCGCGCAGTGACCGTGTTTCGGGAATTTGCGCCTGCGCGGGCATTAGCCGAATTTAGCCGCGACCCCTGCCCTGCCCTGTTGGCTGCGAGCGAAGAAGAGGTTTTTCCCGCTGCACGGTTGGCAGGATCGACTCTGTTAAATGTTCCATTCCCGTTCCTAAAGTGGTTGGAGAAATGGTGGCCATGGAAGTTCCCGTCGAAATCGCCAAGAACGAAAAAGCCGCCGAATCCGAATCCGCCCCACCAGAACGGCCACGGCACCCAATCATATAGCCAATAATATGCCCAGGGGGGTGGATAATAGCTCACGACAGGGGGCCCGTATTGGTCATAGTAACTCTCAACGTAGGCGGGTTCCTCATCGTAGAGACCAGTATCCGGAGGAGGCGCCGCGTATTTGGAATTTGCGCTTGAACTTGCGCTGGAACTTGCGCTTGCGCTGAAACTGTACTGATCGCCGGCAACCTTGACCGGGAGTTTCATATCCATACTGATGTTATCCACGATGCCGGTCGCCTCAGCTTCCGCCATAGTCAGACTTCCAGAAGAAGCCGCTCTTGCGGTGCTTCCCCTCACCTCGGCAATGATATCGGGCGTCATCGGGTAGTCGGAAATCCATCCGTTTCGAGGTGCGATGCTGATCGAGGACAGAGCGCTTTCGGCTGCCGCTTCATCGGTCGATGCGGTTAGATTGAGAGCAACAGCCAATTTTACGGCAAAATCGCCTTCACGCACAAGAGGCTGTTCGACGGGAGGAACTCCGGAAGGTGAGGTCTTCGCGTTCACCAGGGAGGCGTATGGCGCCAAAACCAGGCTCACTGCTACAAACATCACAAGCATTGCTTTCATTTGATGCTGCTCCTTTCCGACAGAATGCCTACATAACTACCGTAGTTATTACGGTAACTTATCGCCAATACTTGTAAGATGCGGGCACAATGGTTTTAGTTTACATAAACTGTAATCTTTACTTTTCGGCATCCGGCATTAAAAGGAAGCGACCGAGCGTGCTGTTCCAGATGAGCATGTATGGCGCGAGAACAGGGGTTTTTTAGAAATTCCGGCCGCCTCGAACTCGACATTTGGCATCGATCCGCAGACCGGATCAAACATTTTGTTGAACACGGATGATGCACTATGGACATCGCATTATTTTCTTTTCTAACTTTCTTTGGTTCCATGACCGCCGGTTTCCTTGGGGCGCTGACCGGGCTAGGGGGCGGGGTTATCATTATCCCGTTGCTCGCCCTGGCTTTTGGCGTGGATATCCGCTATGCAATCGGGGCTTCGCTTGTTTCGGTCATCGCGACATCATGCGGCGCGGCAGCTGCCTATGTCAAAGAGGGTTTCTCCAACATCCGGCTCGGAATGTTTCTGGAGATGGCCACCACTTTCGGAGCGCTCTTCGGCGCAGCGCTTGCCGCCAGGATATCCACCCAGACAATAGCAGTGATATTCGGGATGGTTCTCTTGTATTCAGCCTTTCTTTCCGCTCGGGGCCACACCCCCGCCGCCACCGAGGATGCTCCCCGATTTTCTTGCCAATTCTCTGCACCTGGACGGCGCTTATCCCGGTTTGCACGGACCGGTTTATTATCACGTGCATGCCGTCCCGACCGGATTCAGTCTGATGTTTTTGGCCGGGACTCTTTCCGGACTGCTCGGGATTGGCTCGGGCGCGGTCAAGGTGCTGGCCATGGATCAGGCCATGCGCGTTCCCTTCAAGGTTTCCACGACTACCAGCAACTTCATGATCGGCGTCACCGCCGCTGCAAGCGCCGGTGTTTATCTCAATCGAGGCTATATCGATCCGGGACTGGCCATGCCGGTCATGCTGGGAGTCGTTTTGGGGTCCCTTTTAGGCTCGCGGGTCCTTATCTCTTCCAAGACACGGCTGCTCCGGATAATTTTTGCAGGAGTCATTCTGATCCTGGGTTTCGAAATGATTTATAACGGCATAACTGGAAGGCTTTAGCCATGAACGATAAAAAGTCCGCAATTTCGGACGCCATGATTGATGAAATCATCGGCAACCTGCTCAGGGTCGGAGTGGTCGTTTCATCTTTGATCGTCTTGATTGGCGGCGGCCTGTATCTGACAAGACATGGAACTGAATTGCCGAACTACCATATTTTCTATGGCGAGCCCTCGGAACTGCGCAGTGTTTTGGGAATCATCAGGGATGCATCCTCTTTTTCCGGCCGGGGTATAATTCAATTTGGCCTGCTTCTGCTGATCGCAACCCCCGTCATGAGGGTTGCGTTTACCGTTGTTTCCTTCATTATCCAGAAAGACCGGATTTATGTCGGCGTGACCCTTATCGTTCTGTCGGTGCTGCTCTTCAGCCTGGCGGGGGGAGGCCGCTGAAGCCGTTTGGCGTGAAGCGTCAACCGCATGTCTTTCCATCCGGACTTGACGCCATGGAACTAAAAGTGAGGGAGGAAAATGTTTGATAAAAAAGAGGCCAGAAAAATCCTTGAGACCATCGTCATTGCGATCCTGATCGCCCTCTTCATCCGGACTTTTATTGTGCAGTCATTCTACATTCCATCCGGGTCGATGGAACCCACTTTGCTGCCTGGAGATTACATTCTGGTTAATAAATTCATTTATGGAATACGAATACCTTTCGTGAACATCAGGATGTTTTCCTATAAAGAACCGAAACGAGGAGATGTAATCGTATTTATTTACCCAAAGGACCCATCGAAGGACTTCATCAAAAGAGTGATTGGAGTGCAGGGAGAAACTGTTCAAATCATTGAGGGCAAAATATATGTCGATAATATGCCGATCTCTGATCCTTGGGGTTACTTCGATAAAAAGGAGCCGCCGGGTTTCATAGCAGGCAGTGGAGAATTTCGGCCCTGTCGTCGTTCCCGACCGTTGCTTGTTCGTTATGGGCGACAACCGCAACAACAGCGAGGACAGCCGCTTTTGGGGGGTCCTGTCGCTTGACAACGTATTGGGAAAGGCTTTCCTGATTTACTTTTCATGGAACAGCAAGGCTGAGAATCCAGTGGACAAGGTCAGGTGGCCAAGGATGGGCGAGCTGATACGCTAATTTTAGCCGAACTTGTGGCGCACGCCGTAACCGCCTCGGGGAAAGCGCCACTCGATGTTGAAATGAGGGCAGCCGACCCGGCAGGAACCGCATTCCAGGCAGCCTTCGTAGTTGACGCTTATGCGGTCTTTTTCCAATTTGTAAACATTGGCCGGGCAGATATAGAGACAGGGCTGGTCCTCACACCTGTCGAAACACACCTTCCCATCGACGCAGGCGCAGGTGCGATTCATCATCCACGTTGAATCGATCCAGAAACAGCTTGTCTTCGACTTTGACGCTCATCGAACGCTTCTCCATGCGTCCCAGACAAGGCGCAATAACCGGAGCGGGGGGACCTGCCCGCGGATTGCCTTCCAGGCCTCACGCTGCCTGGCTTTCTTGGGGACTCCGTCTACTGTCAGCATCTCCCGGGCGGCGGCACATGTTGCGCGGGGAAGAGCGGTGAACAGTTCTTTGTGGGTTTCCAAGAAATGAGGGAAATCTTCGATATTTTTTCAAATCCTTGAGCACATAGGAATCCTGCAACCGCTTAACGTAGCCTTGCAGGCCGCGGGAGCTGAAATCGTTTTTTCCCATTGCCTCCAGTATGGTTTCAGCCGCAAGTCTGCCGGAAGTCATCGCCAGGTTGGAACCTTCCCGGTGCAGCGCATTGAACATCATGGCTGAATCCCCGGCAATCAGGAACCCATCCCCGCAGAGCTGGGGCACGGTATCGTAGCCGCCTTCGGGGAGCCAGTGCGCCAGGTACTCCTTGGGTTTGCCGTCCTTTATGAGAGGCGCAATCATGGGGTGAGTTTTAAGGCTTTCCAGCATCTCGTAGGGACGGACCTTTTGCCTGGCGAAGTCGGCGAGATTGGCCCCTATGCCTATCGATATGGAACTTCTGTTCGTATAGAGAAATGCAACGCCGTTCATTCCCCAGCGTGACATTTCCCAGGATTTCGTTGGTAACGCCGTTTCCCGGCGATACGCCAAAACGCTCGTCGATGACTTCTTCGGGAAGCGCGATCAGTTCCTTGACCGCCAGCGCCACATTCTCGGGCCTGACCTCGGGGCGAAATCCCGTTTTGGCCGCCAGCGGCGAATTGACGCCATCGGCCAGAAGAACGACTTTGGCGCGCAGGTCGCCGTCGGCCCGGTCCGTCTTGACGCCGATGACCCTGCCGGCACCGTCTCTCAGCAAATCGGTCACAACGGTTGCACACACTATGAGCGGCCCCTTTGGCCTTGGCCTGATCGGCAAACCAGCGATCGAATTTAGCCCTGCCGACCGTAAAGGCATTGTTGCGGCGTTGCTCGAAGAAGGCCCGGTCCCGATAGGCAAAGCTGAGTCCTGCCGTCCTCGGAGAGATAGCAGAGTCGAGATTCCACGATGTTGCGTTCAATCGGACAATTTCTCTCAACGTAGTCGGGAATTATCTGCTGGAGGTGGTGTCCATAGAGGACGCCGCCGAACATGTTCTTCGAGCCGGGGTACTCGCCTCTTTCCAGCACGACCACCTTTGCGCCCCTGTCCGCCAGAACACAGGCCGCCGAAATGCCCGCAGGCCCGGCGCCGACGATTGCCACATCGAACGTCTCATCCATAAAGTTTACCGCTCACCGTTCCCGTTGGATTTTTTCTCTTTGAGCTGAGCGATCAGCTCAGGGACGATCTCCTGGTAGTTGCCCACAATGCCTACGTCGGCGACTCTGAAAATGGGCGCGTTGGGGTCGGAGTTGATGGCCACGATTTTCTCGGCCCCCTGGATGGCCACCAGGTGTTGAACCGCTCCCGAGACGCCCACGCCGATGTAGAGCTTGGGGGCGACGGTTTTACCGGTCTGGCCCACCTGTCTTTCATAGGGCATAAGACCCGATTGCACCACCGGTCTTGAACAGGCGATGACTCCCCCGACCAAGTTGGCCAATTCCTCGAGAAGAGGCAGCGAAGACGGGTCGCATGCGCCGCGTCCGGCCACTACAAGCGCAGGATAGCGGACGATATCCGCAGCCGCCAGCTCGCCGGCGGGGATGAACTCAACGATGGCGGGCAGTTCAACGGCCGGCGCCTCCAGCTCATGACGGCTGACAACACCCTTTCTGCCCGGGTCTTTGTCGGGCATCCTGAATACCCTTGGCCGCACCGAACTCATCTGCGGACGGTGGCGCTGGCAAAAAATGGTGGCCATTATATTGCCGCCAAAAGTGGGACGGGTCATGAGAAGCAGGCCTGTTTCCTTCTCGATGAAGAGTCCCGTGCAGTCGGCGGTCAAACCCGTTTCAAGCCGGGTTGCCACAACTCCGGCGAGGTCTCTGCCCAAAGGAGTTGCGCCTACAAGAAGTATTGCCGGGCGGAGTTTGTCGCAAAGATCGGAGAGGGCCTTGCCGTAGGTTGCCGACAGGTAGTGGGAGAGCAACGGATCGTCTATCACGTGCACCTCGTCGCAACCGTAGGCAATTGCTTCATCGGCTACCGGCCCGACATTGTTTCCAAGCAGCAGTCCCAGAACTTTTGCGCCCAGTTGCCCCGCCAGCTCTCGGGCTTTGCCGACCAGCTCCCATGAGACCGGCGCGCCCCGTCCGTCAACCGTCTCGATGAAGACCCCCACACCCTGATAGTCCGGCAGCCCTTCACCGGGCACGCCCCGCTCTTCTTCGGGAAGCTTTTTGCGTTTTTTCTTCTCAAATTTGACCGCGTTTACCGGGCAGCTCTCAAAGCATTTGCCGCATCCCACGCACACTTCCGGGTCTATCAGCGCAACACCGTCGGGACTCAGCTCGATTGCGCCGACCGGACATTCTCCTATGCATATCTGACAGGCGATGCATTTATCCGGAATGATTTCGGCAACTTCAATTCCCCGTGTGTTCTTGGCCATTATCTCTCAGGCCTCCCATCCTTTTCGGAATTTTGCCGCAAAATCCTCGTCGGCAAACAATGCATCGAGCGCCCGGGATACGGCCTCGGAGACTCCCTGTGCTGCGTCCCACTTGGGTCCGGCCCTGTGAATCTGCGGTGAAGCAATGGCCCTTACCCAGGTCGGGGAACCCTTGATGCCGACCAGTTGGAGGGAGGCATCAATGGCCTTGGCGTCCCAAACCTTAACGGGTGCGCGAAGAGAATCGATGAGCATCGGCAAGTGAGGCCCTCCTTGGCTTTGCAAGTTCCAATTCCACTGTCAACAGGGCCGGAAGAGGGCCGTTTATGACCTCGAACCCCCCTTCGACTTTGCGCCTGACCTGCACGCGCTTTTTTTCAGGATCGATCCATTCCACATCGACCACGTAAGTGAACTGGGTGAAACCCAGCCTCGTGGCGATGCCCGGTCCGGTTTGAGCCGTATCTCCGTCGATGGCCTGTTTGCCGCACAGGACCAGGTCGACGGGATTTGCCTTTCCCAGGGTTTCTATGGCCCTGGAAAGAGTGTAGCTGGTGGCCAGAGTATCGGCGCCGGCGAAAGCACGGTCCGAAAGCAGGACGACATCGTCTGCGCCCAGTGAGAGCGCCTGCCGCAGCGCGGATTCTGCCTGCGGGGGTCCCATGCGATACGGCCGTCACCTTTCCCCCGTATCTTTCCTTGAGGCGCACGGCTTCTTCCAGGGCCGCCAAATCGTAGGGATTGGCGATGGATTCCACACCGGCTCGAACCAGCGTATTGGTTTCAGGATCGATTTTTACTTCGGCGGTGTCAGGCACCTGCTTGATACAGACGACGAAGTGCATTTACGGCTTCCCTTTCTCAACTCTGATGGACCCATACAACAACTATTGCGGCATTATCGTCAACGATGGCTGATTAAGCATCGAGCTCTTCGCGTTGGCAAGATTCAATCGAGGACGGCCCGGATTAATTGCGAAGATTGCGTATAGCGGATTTCCGTGCAAAGATAATAAGGCAAGCCCGACTGTCAGGCCCCTGCACGGCCGGAGCAGACCAAAACTTTACTTGTGCCGCCGGAGATCAAGCTTAGGATGATGACGGCCCTGATCTTGTTCATCCCGAGCCTCTTGCAGGCCCTCCAGCGTTTTTCTCCGTCAAGAATTCGGAATGAATCGTGCTCGAAGTAAATGTGGATCGGTTCCAGTTGTCCCCGGCTCTTTATTGCATGCTCAATTTCCTCGATGCATTCGGCCGCGCAGACGATTCGAAGGTTTGGACTGATTTTTCTTATCTCGATTTCGCGAATGTCCTGTCCCATCGATTTCCCCTTGTGGATGGTTAAACCGTGAAGGATATGCCGCAACTTTAATGCAAACAGCGGCAGGAATCAAGAAATTAGGCGCCGAAATCAGGCGCCGCATGGATCAGATTGAGCAAAAAAAGGAATTCCGTATTTGATATCTCCACGGAGAATTTTGTCGAATTTTGTCTTGACATCGGCTCTAGGTAAGCTTAAAAGAACAAGTTGAAGAGTGACCGATTTTATTCGATCCTCGGTAGGTGAGGCTCCCGTGAGCACACAGGCCACTGCCCACAAGCATCCAAAGATGCGGCTTCAAGGGTAGAACAGGCACTCCCGGATTAAGGGTTTACCTAAGGTGGCTGAGGCAAGAACGCTTCTTACGGCTCACGGTGCTAAAACTTGGACGAGTGGGGAATGTTGGATTAAGCGATAGACCACCTGACACTGTGGTGGTTTTAGCCTCTTCCCCGCTTATGGCTGAGGGAAAGAGGCTTTTTTTATTTCTCACGGCCTGTGCGGAAACCTTTGATGGAATTGGAGCATATGGACGAAAACGACGGCCGGCCTCCGAGTTGCAACGGCCCAAGATCTGTGTGGAAGTTGTGTCAGTGATGCGCGAGTTTTAGATTCCCCTCCCCGTCGCCTCACCTGACCGCTTCTTCCACAACCGGCAAGAGCGGAAGGTGACAGGCGTTCCACCCTGAAAAGTCGAAGGAGCGGGCCATGCCCGCGATGAACTTTTCGAATCGAACCCTTTCTCCTCCCAATCAGTTCATTCGTAAATCATAGTCAACCCGTGGCGCGGCGCCTTTATTGCCCGTGGTTTGCCACGCTGCGGAAATGAAGACGGCGAAATCCGCCCTCAGAGGCAGGGCGCCATTTCGGATTATGCGAAGAAAGGAGGAATCGCCATGATCTCAACAAACTATTTTCATGCGATCGATGGCCGGATGAGACTCGGCGTCCCGGGGGTAAAAGGCTCCTGGGCAAAAGCGCAGGAGCTCAAGGACAGGATTATTAATTATCAGGGGATTAACGATGTAAGGCCCAATCCCACAACGGGAAATGTGCTGATCATCTATGACCCGCACCGGACATCTCAAAACGATATCCTCAAGGGTTTGTATGAGTCGGGGTATTTGCATGAGGGTAGATCTATTTCGGCAGGTTTTCAGGCAAGACCTGCGGAGGGCTCGGATTGGGGTAGCGCGCTTGTGCGAGTCGCCCTCGAGGCCCTGTTGTCGGCCCTCGTGCTGTGAGTCACCTGTTGGATGAGGGTCCATTAGAGAATGGCGTCCACTGTGTTCTCCAGGAAGTCATCCTTTTATGGACCCCGCTCATGGCAATAGAAGACCCTGCTCGGTTTGGGTTAGCTATTGATAGAGGAGACCAACCGATGATCCGGGTTGCATAGGGGCTATGTCTCTTCATCTGCAACCCCGGACCTCCTTTTGATTGGGGGCATTGCGATGTATGCAATCAGCAAGAGCATTCATATAACGAACCGTCTGTGGAAGCAGTTCGTAATCTTTTTATCGGTCCTTGGCCCCGGCATCATTGTCATGGTTGCAGATAATGACGCCGGCGGCATCTCGACCTACGCGGTGACGGGTTCGAAATTCGGATTTTCCCTGCTCTGGATGTTCGTCCTTTTACTTCCGATGGCTTATTACGTCCAGGAGATGACCGTCCGGCTGGGCGCCGTCACGAAGCGCGGTCACGCCGAAGCGATATTCGAAGGCTTCGGCCCTTTCTGGGGCTGGTTTTCGCTCACAGATCTGGCCATTGTGAACTGGCTTACCCTCATCACCGAATATATCGGCATGACCGCAGCGATGAGCCTGTTCGGCATTCCTCCATGGATCACATTCGTCGTCGTGACTTTAATCCTTTTTGCGGTCGTCATCACGGGCAGCTACTGGACTTTTGAAAAGCTGACCCTGTTCTTTTGCCTCTTCAACCTTGTATACATCCCGGCGGCGATCTGGGGCATGAAACTGTCCTACTCGCCCGGATGGGGCGAGGTCTTGAAGGGCTTCTATCACCCCGATATCGTCGGGGGTTTTACGGGCGATCTTCTTTTCATCCTTATGGCCAATATAGGCACGACCATCGCTCCCTGGATGATATTCTTCCAGCAAAGCGCGGTGGTGGACAAGAGGCTGGACATTCACGATATAAAATTCGGACAGGCCGAAACTTTCATCGGCTCGCTTTCAACCTGCGTTGTCGCCGTGTTCATCATCATAACTACCGCAGCCGTCTTCTACTATCATCAGCCACAGGTGATTATCGAGGACGCCATGCAGACCGCAGAAGCGCTCGTGCCGCTTCTGCCCTCGGGCCAGGGAGAACTGGCCAAAAGACTTTTCGCCATCGGCCTGTTCGATGCGGGCTTTCTGGGCGCGCTGTGCATCTCGCTATCTTCTTCATGGGCGGTGGGTGAAGTGTTCGGGTGGGCCCACTCCCTGAACACCAATGTAAAAGACGCTAAGTGGTTCTACACCATCTATCTTGTGATGCTTGCCACCTCCGGGGCAGTGGTGCTGATTCCCGGGGCGCCCCTGGTGACCATCACGATGTTCGTTCAAGTCGTTGCGGTGACGCTGCTTCCCGCCGCGCTGGTCTTCCTGCTGCTGATACTCAATGAACCGGCCTTCATGGGAGAGCATGTAAACTCACGCACGCAGAACATCATGAACTGGTCGATTGTGATCCTCGTCTCGATCATGTCGACCCTTCTTGGCGTTCAAACGCTGTTTCCCGATCTTTTCAAGTAGTCGATCGGACAAGGAGACCGCTATGTTCACTCTTAGCCATCACGCGCCAAACGGCGCCGAACCTCCGAAGGTCGGAGGAAGCTATCGGGTCCTCCATTTTTCAGAACTTTTGAGCAGGAGGGTTTGTGCCGGAACGATCAAGGACCGCATCGGGAAACTTACCGATCTGGTCTTCTATCTTGTTGAGCCTTTCCCGCATGTGGTCGGGATTTACATCGAGCATGGCTGGGGCAAGCCCACGGAGTTCGTGCCCTGGGAGAAGGTGATGCGGATCGAAGATGACGCGATCTTCGTACAGCCCGCGGAAGGCGGCGCCTACCCGCCTTTTGTCGATCAGCCCGGATGGATACTTGTCGATCAGCACCTCATGGGGCGCACCATCCTCGATCTGGACGGGAGAAGGTGCGAGGTGGTCAACGACGTGCTTCTGGTTGAAAGAATGGGCAGGTTGGTCATCGCCGACGTAGATATTTCCTTCAACGGCTTCCTGCGCCGAATCGGCCTGGGTGGGTTCAGTTGGGTAAGGGACCATCTGATTCCGTGGAAGTACGTTCAACCCCTTTCGGTCGAGGACGTGGTCGCAACGGATAAAGTATCGCTCTCCATTACGCGAAGGCAGGTGATGGAGTTGCCAAGCGAAGACCTGGCCGACGTTTTAGAAGAGTTGCAAGGCGAGGAGCAGGAGGCGCTCTTCGGGGCGCTCGATTCCGAGAAGGCGGCTGAAACCCTGGCGGAGGCGGAGCCAAGAGCGCAACGGCAACTCGTCGAGGACCTCTCTGATGAAAGAGCCCGGGAAATCTTTTCCGAGATGACCGTTCCTCAACTCGCGGACCTTTTCGCCGTGCTTCCCTTTGACGACGGTTCAGGAGCTTTTGGAATTGCTGAATGCCCAGGTCGGGGAAAGGGTGCGAAACATCCTGTCCGAGCGGGAAGCCGAGGCCGATGACATTATGTCGCAGGAATATGTGGCAATGCCGAAGGAGGCGAGAGTGGCAGAGGCGCTCAAGAGTCTTCGGCTGTCGGGCCGGGAGCCGAGGAGCATTTCCTATGTCTACGTGGTGAACGGCGACAACGAGACGCTGATCGGAGTGGTGGACCTGCGTGAGCTTGCACTTGCCCCTGATGAGGCCACACTAGGCGACATAATGGTCTCGCCGGTTGTCTCAGCCGAGAAAGACACCAGCCGTGGGGACCTGGTCGAGATGTTTGCCAAGTATCATTACCGGATGATTCCAATTGTGAATGTTGAGGACCACATCCTGGGGGTCATCAGCTACAACGATATCATGAAGGGCATCCTATTGTGCGCCAAGCCCTGAGCGGAGTATGCCGCTGAGGCGCCGCCGCTTCAGTTTGACCGAGTAATCGCCTGGCGTCGTTAGCTGGTCTACCGTACGAGGAGATGAACATGCCGCGCGTCCAGATTACAAAAACGGTGAAAGTCGCTCTCTATTGCCTGAGGTTTTACCTGCTTTTCCTGCTGGTCCTGCTTTTAGTGCGATTCATCAAGGGCATGTAGTGGTTGCGCTTGACGTGAAAAGCCGGTTCGGCTAGATTGATCCCAACCTGTTTGGCCGGGCATACGCACAATGAATGTGCGAGCTACTCCGGGCCACAGGGGAGCTGCTTTTTACAGTTTGAAGTTTAGCTCACTACAGATCTGCTAATCGGCCATGAATGCCCGAAGCCCATCCGAAGATGGGGAGGATATTCGTGGCCTTTTTTTGCTTTAGGGCGTGTGCGGATGAAGCGGATGGTTTGGAGCCTGTTATGACGGATTTCAAGAAGTTTTATTCGACTATCCTGCTGGTATTGGCGGTTATGGCCGGAGGAGCGGTCCACGGGAATGTTTTGGCCGACGAGCCCGAGCGCGCCGTTGCTGAATCCCGCCAGGAGAGCTCCGAGCAAAAAGGTGAAGAGTTTCCCGTCTGGTTTCCCAGGATTCTGGGAGCGCAATACAACAACATATATCAGTACATGCCCCCCTTTCACAGCCCGTACCAGGGCGGTAACAGCCTGAGTTTTAGAAACGGCCTGGGTAACCAGGTCACCCAGGTGTACGGAGCTGTATCTCGGTTCCCAATTGGCCCCGGGGCTACAGGTGTATGCAGACGGCGAGTTTTTTGAGGGAAACGGAATAAGCAACGGAGTGGGGCTTGCGCGGGTTTGTCAACGGGGACGTCATTAGAGCGGGGTCGTCGAACCTGCCGAAAATCCCCTACGTGGCCCGGTTGTATCTTAGATACTACTATCCTCTCTCCGGCGAAACCGAGAAGCTGGAGCGGGGTATGGACCAAATCCCGGGCGACCAGCCCGTCAGCAGGTGGGAGTTCAAAATCGGAAAGTTGACTGCCACGGATGATTTCGATCTGAATCGCTACGCCAACAATAACCGCGTCCAATTTTTCAACTACGATTTCCTCTACAATACCGCATGGGACTACGCCGCAGACACCAGGGGCTACAGCTACGGAGTTCTGGCGGCCCTGTATCAGCCTCGATGGAGATTGGCATTTGGCGTCTATATGGAGCCCAATACCGCAAACGGAGCCAATTTCGACTTTATTGACGCCAAAGAGCTTGGATACAATCTGGAACTCACCTGGAAGCCAAACGACGCAGGCACGGTGGTCCGTTTTCTCTCCTACTTCAATGAGGCGCGGATGGGAAATTACGAGGACGCGCTTGCTCTGGCCCGTCAGACCGCGACGACGCCCAGCCTCCTCGATGTCGAGAAGCCCGGAGGCACTCAAATACGGTTTTGGATTGAATTTTGAACAACCATTGGCCGACGATGGAGAAACAGGCATGTTCGGACGCATCGGCTGGAACGACGGCCACCACGAGACCTTGGGCCTATACGGAATGCGACCG
This sequence comes from uncultured delta proteobacterium, assembly GCA_963727975.1. Taxonomy (GTDB): domain Bacteria; phylum Desulfobacterota; class Syntrophobacteria; order Syntrophobacterales; family Syntrophobacteraceae; genus SbD1. Next base: position 12,916 of record CAVSIN010000012.1, read on the forward strand.
GCATGCGAGCCTCGGCGCGCAGTTGAGCGGAATCCATTGGCGCAGAGATGAAGACCGCGTGGGTATTGCATACGCGGTGGACGGTCTATCGGCCCCGCATAAGGACTACCTTGCGGCCGGGGGGATCGGCATTCTCCTGGGAGACGGCGCGCTGAACTATGGCTTAGAGCAGACCCTGGAAATATATTACCGCATTCAGGTATTGCAGATTTGTTCAAATCAGTCCCGACTTTCAGTTCATACAGAACCCCGGCTATAACAGGACAGGGGTCCTGTCGAGGTGTACGGCCTGCGCTTTACGGCTAAGTTACTAAAGCGGTGGAAAATGAGCGGCGGGCGATCCGGTTCCCGTCAGCCACTAACTTTTTTAACATTCTTTATATTCGATCCGCCTTGACAGCAAAGCGCCGTACGTGGACAATGTCGGCTCGCTGCCAAGGGTTCTCACGTGGCCGATTCGCTTCACGCTCTCCAGTCCGATGCAGACGCTCTGAGCGCGGCAGTAGCCGCAGAGCGCGCTACTAAACGAACCCTTGACCTTACACGCAAACAGTTGGAACTCGGTTCGGTTAACTATCCGGCGCTGCTCGCCGCCGAACAGGGCTGGCAGCAGGCCCTTATAAACCTTGCCCAGGCCCGGGCAAACCGCTTTGCCGACAGCGCGGCTCTGTTCATGTCGCTTGGCGGCGGCTGGCAGAACCGTGCCGATGTTGCCGCCGCTCAGGCGAAAACCTCTCACCACAGAGACGCAGAGGATACGGAGAAAAGCTTTGTAAGACAGTAGTTCAGGGCCTCAGCGTGGAACGGGTACGAAAAATCATTGCCCTTCGGCTTTCAGATCGCCGTAGTGTCGGCTGGGTTCAGAAGCTTTCTGGACGCATTCTTTCAGGTCTTTTATCTTCACCGGTTTGGCGAAAAAACCGTCCACCTTGCTCTTCATGGCTTCCACCGCGGAATCCAGGCTCGCAAAGGCCGTTATCATTATGACCTTGATTTCGGGGTATGCGGTCTTGATTGTCCGCAGGACATCCATCCCGTCGATGCCCTTCATCTTGAGGTCGGTGATCACCACATCGAATTTTTCCTCTCTGAGCCGCGCAAATGCGGGTTCCGCATTCAGAAAGGTTTCCACTGTATAGCCGTCCGGCTCCATGGCAGCTTTAATCATCTGTCCAACAATCCTCTCGTCGTCAATTACTATAACCCTGAAACCAGACATTGCTCGCTCCTCTCGGTCTGTCTGTAAACGGGGAGTTCTATTGTGAAGCAGGTCCCTGCCCCCAACTCGCTTCTCACCCTCAAGTCTCCATTATGATTCTTGATGATTCCGTAGCTGACAAATAAACCCAGTCCGGTTCCGCTTGCCCCTTTGGTGGTAAAGAAAGGGTCGAAGATGTGGGGCAGCATTTCGGGGGCTATTCCTTTCCCGTTATCCTCCACCTCTACTTCCACGCGGCCGGTGTTGGGGTTAAAACGGGTTGAAAGGCGCAGCCGGTCTCCCGGCGATGAAGCGTGAAGCGCATTGGTGAGCAGGTTGATCAGCACCCCCTGGATCTGGTGTTCGTCTATATAGACTGAAGGCAGATCATCCTCCAGATCAAGTTGCGCGTCGATGTTGCAGATACAGATCATGTTCTGGACAAGCCGCATGCTTTTATGGACTACATTGTTGATGCAGGTTTCCTTGAGGTCGGGTTTCTTGGGTCTGGCAAAATCGAGCAGGTCCTTTACTATCCGCTGAATGCGCTCGGTTTCCTCCTCGACTCTTTTCATGTATTCGATATGCTCGTCCCGGCCCATGTTATCATAGAGGTCGATAAAGTTCTGCGCCAGCATCGAGATATTATTGAGCGGATTGCCGACCTCGTGGGCCACGCCTGCGATAAGTATCCCGATCGAAGCCAGTTTCCTTGCCTCGAGGATCTGCTCCTCCCGGTTCCGGAGTTCCTGAGCCATTGAAACGAGCGCGGAAATAGCGAGGCCGCATTCATCCTGGGAAGTGTTCGGTTCGATTTTGCTGAAATCGCCTTCGGATATGAAATGCGTCACCTTTTCTATCCGTTTGAGAGAACCGAGGACCCTGAAGGACATAAGGTGGGTGATGCCGACGGCGGAAAGCAGGATGAACGCCAGAGACAAAAAGAGCCTCTTCTTCGAGAGTCTGCGATGATTCTGTTCACCTCTGCTCTCTCGGTGATCGTGACATAGTTCGTAAATTCCCCCAGCTTTTGGCCGGCCTCCCGAACACTGGTCTGCACGGCCATGTCGCCGACTTTGGCCTTCTTCAGGGCCTGCCGGTAATTCGCAAGGCTCGACTCCAGCTGGTCCGTTTTGCCCTCGCCGATTGCTCGAAGGATATCCGGCCTGGACTCTTCGATGGCGTTAAAGACCGCGCTTATTTTCTTTTCGATTTCCGGGCAGGGCCGATCTGTCTCCATAGAGGAAATAATTCTTTTCCGCGAGCCTCATCTCGAGAAAAGATGAATTGAGGTCGTCGGCAATTTCCATGAACCTCAATTTTGTCAGCACCTGGTCCAGGCTGCGGTAGGCAAAGAAGCCGGTCAGGGCTATCAGCAAAATATTGACGAAATTGGCCACCATTATTTTGTGGACTATCTTCATAAATCTTCCATCGTCCGGGTTCGGCGCAGCTAGAAGGACACCGCGCATTTCAGGGCCTCGTAGTTCTCTTTTCTCACCGGCCAGGACCATAATATACCGTCAATGACCATCAGCAGGCCGGCCAGAATTATGAATGCATCGCACATGTTTAGCATGCTCAGACCGAAATAGGTAATCAGGCCCAACCCCGACGCTTGCAAAGGAGACCCCGGTGCGAATGAAAGAAAGACCGGTCCTGGCGCGCGAATAAATGGTGCGGTAACATGCCGCTACGGTGCGCTGCGCGGCGAAAAGGTTCCTCTCGTGGGCCAGTTCCGAGCGCGGCTTGTTGTCGCGTGAGGGCTCGATAATTACCACGGTGCGATGGGCCATATCCGAAAGCCGGGCCAGCATCGTCTTTCCGTTTTTGCCGCCGGGGTTTCCCCTTTCGACAAACTGGTAGTTTTCCAAAAAGTACAGGCTTGCCGCCGTTACTTCTACGAGCGTCTGATGCCTCGGGGGGCGGAAAATGGATTTCTTGATCCTGTGATAACTGAGCAGTCCGAGAAAAATAAGCAGCAGGCCAATGGCGATCATCGTCCAGTAGACCGGCGCCAGATGGATTGCTTTGCCGTTACGCAGAAGCGTTCTTCCGATTACTATCATCGTCAGGCCTCCCCGCAGGAGGCTCAAATGGGTCCTTACCCTGGCGAAATCCGTCCGATAGCTCGCCAGCTTCGTTCTCCACCGGGCCATTGTATTGCGCCAGAGGGCAAGGGCCGTTCTTTCGTTTCCGATAAGCTGACCGGGATCGGAGTTCAGAAAATCCTGTATGAAATAGGAAATATCTTCGGCAAGGGCCACGTGGAACCGAAATTTCTCGGCTTTGAAGCAGCCTGTGACCTCCTCGATCGATCAGGGGGTCGCGGGGATTGCGGGCCGCTATGATCACGGTGTCATCGTCCAATGCGACGGGAAACCACAGGTTCGAACAGAGCCTCTCCGGATCCAGCCCGGCAAGAAGATCCGGGGGCACCGGGAGTCTTTCATCGTACTCCACCCACTCGCAGCGGTAATGCCGGGCAAGGGCTTCGAGCAGTTTGCGGCGTGGAATGCCGCAGCTCGTAGCGGAGGATCTCCTCTACTTCCACGTCCCTGGCCTGGGCCGCTTCCCCCGCAGAGCGCAGTTGATCCGCGGTAAGGATCCCCCAATCCACCAGGGGCTCAAAACTCTTCATGGATTCAGCTACGGCACTCATTGTCTTCATAGCTAAATGTCACCTTTTTCCAGAACATGGTCGGCTTGCCGAAATCAGGCATGCGGATCTCCAGGTCTTCGAAGCAATAAGGGAGTTGTCTTTTCGTCCGCTCGGCGGCTATGTGCCAGTAGAGGCCGTCGGCAATCAAAAGCAGGCCGGCAAGCATCAGCAGGAAATCGAAAAGCGTCCACAGGATGTTGCCCCAGCCAAAATAGACCAGCAGACCCAAACCGACGGAAAAGATGCTCGTTCCCGTCCTGATGAATGAGAGGCCCGTCCTCGACCTTGCCATCGTGGTTCGGAGCCTTGACTTGACGTTGCGCCTTTCGGCCAGGAGCGTGCGTTCCAGGGCAAGGCCGGTTGTCCCCCAGATTCCCGGGGCATGTGTCCCCTTGATCGACAGTTTGGGCGGCAGGTCATCGAGCCGGCTGAAAGCGCGGAACATGAAATCCCATATGGAAGTGCTTTCCTCGATTTGGCGTATGGTCTTGAAGCTTTCAAGCCCTGCGCGCCGTCCGGGAAAGTACCATCTGGCGCCTTCCAGAAACATGACCAGGCCCGTCAAGATCAGGCCCGCCATAAAAGATCGACCACAGGCCGGGAGGAAATTGCCTGATAAGCAGGATGCCCAAGCCCGGCAAAGGAGATGCCGGTCCTGGTGAAGGCAAGGCCGGTCCGGGCCCTTGCCATCTTTGTCCTGTAAGCCGCAAGGAAAGTCCTCTCTTCAGCCAGGTCGGTCCTGTCGATTGCGAAGAACCGGCGCCTCATAACCGGAGAGAGCCTGTTCCACCGGGTCCGAAGCTCTTCTGCGCCCTTGACCGGTTCAGACCTGCGTCAACACCGGGCCTTCTTCGGTCGATTTCAGCTCGGGGATGGTGGTCCCGAAGGTGGAGCGTGTAGGCATGTAGCCGATTTCACCCGGTTCGAGCTTTCTTGTGGGCAGCATACCAGCTTAGGCCTTCCGACGGCCATTATGACGCCCAGCAGCAAGAGAGGCGCCTCGATGATGCTTAGATAGCCGATTCCGAAAATTCTGAGCAGAGTAAGACTGATGGCGATGAAGGAAACCCCCGTTCGCATGAGCGCCAGGCCCGTTCTTCCCTTCGCCATGGAAGTTCTGTACCAGGCCAGGACCGTCCGGTCGCTTGCAAGCCTGGTGCGAAGCCTGGCCAGAGGGGTCCTTCCGGCGGACGGCGGGAAAGCCCGGGTTGACGTCCTGAGCTGTGCTCGATCATACGGATGAGGTCGGAAGGAAGGGCCAGTATGAAGCGGATCGAAAGGACGCCGAGAGCTGCCCTTGATCTTTTCACAGAGTTCGGGGTCCAAAGGAGTCGATGCTGCGACCCGGGCCTCCTGCATCCCTACCGAAAGCGGGAACCACAGATCGCGCTTCAGCTCCTCGAGATCGAGGCGCTCTAATATTTCGCGAGGCGCCGGCAGGTTCTCGCTTGAATTCTACGAACGGAAGACCATAATGCTCGCTCAGGCAAAGCAGGATTTCATGCTTCTGGACGCCCAGACCCAGTATCGACTCTTCGATGCGCCGTAGCCGCGCCGTCAGACTCCAGAACGATTTTTTCCAGGTCCGGCCCGCTGATTGTCCCTCGATCGACCAGGCCGCTAAAGGCGGCGAATTGGTCGTTGACAGTTTCGGGGCCGTGCTGAACCTGCATGGATTTTTGCAGCATCCGCTTTCCATCCAGACAAAAGGCCGCAAACTTTCGTCACTCCGTTAAATAATAAGCGTCCTTCTCGGTACGCGCTGAAGCGGAGATGTGGAGAAGGCCCAAGATATTTTAACAACACCGCCATTTTTTTCAATAAGTTATCCGGATGCCGATCTTCCCCTGCACGGCTTAGAGCGTGCAGCTAAGGGGATATGCCTGTGTAGCTGTGCCTTTCTGGCTTAGTGTCGCATATAGGTCCGTCCTACGAGGCTGGGCGAGGGGGGAAATGGCATGGACGTTGACTTGAGCTAACCTTGTGGTCCGCAGGGGCGAGGTTTATCCTCGCGGGTGGGCAGGCCGGCAGTCGATAATTTGGCGTGCGGCCCTGCCGCAGGTTCCTTTCGCCTCTCAGGGCCCGTATACGTCTTTTGTCTTTCGCCGGCAAACGGGATGCTGCGGTCGAATCGCAGTTGGGTGATCTGTTCGGATACCAGTCCGATGAGAAAGATCAGCGCGGAGAATACGATCAGCATTTGAGAGGTCGGACCGTAGCGGCCGTCCAGCATAAAAATCTTGTAGAGACCATAGCCGACCCCAACCAGAAAGGTGAAGATGCTGGCCGGAAGAAAAATCTTCATGGGCGAAAACAGGGTCGTTATTTTGAAAATGATCAGGAAGAAGCGCGATCCGTCCCTCAGGAGCTTGATTTTGCTCTTGCTGCCCGCTGCGCGCTTTGGGCTTTTTATCGGAAAGTAAGCGAGGCTGTAGCCCGAGCGCACCGTGGCCAGGGTTATCGTCGTCGGGTAGGAAAAGGTGTTGGGCAGCAGCGTTACGAACTCCTTTGCGGCGCCGGCCCTGATCGCCCGAAAGCCGGAGGTGAGGTCGTCGATGGGGCGGCCGCACACGTATGAGGCAAACCGGTTGTAGATCCTGTTCGCCAGGTTTCGATGAAAACTGGTTTCGGAATCCGAAGTGCGCGCGCCCACGACCATGTGATATTTTTCGAGCATTTCCAGCAGAGCGGGAATCTCTTCGGGCGGGTGCTGGCCGTCGGCGTCGAGCATTACGAAGGCGCTGCCCCTCGCATACCGGATGCCGGTTTTTATCGCCGCACCGTTTCCAATGTTATACGGATGACAAAGGACTGTGGCGCCGGCCTCATGGGCACTCTGAGCGGTCTCGTCGGTAGATCCGTCATCCACCACGATGATTTCATAGCTGCGGCCGGTTTCGTCCAGGACTTTGCGGACTCCTGCCGATTATCGATCCAATTCCCTGCGCCTCGTTCTTGGCGGGGATTATAACGCTTATTTGCGGATTTTCGGCAGAGCCGTTCCTGTATTGCACCAGGGACTCCTTCTTTGCGCCAGTTCCTCGCGGCAAAGGCCGGACCGTTCGATGACCTCAGTCGCTTTACGGCAACAGAAACCGGTCTGTCATACAATAGCACGATTCGTGCCGCACGCTCGGATGATCTTTTCCCGGGATCTGATCGTTGCAGGCCGGATATCAAAGCGGTTATAATGAGGCCAAATGTCAGTTGAATCAACAGAGCAATTGAGGAATGAACTCCACAGTTTGATCCTGTCCGGCATCCGCAGAGATGCCGTTGAAAATGGCGGTCTAACGATTTACAATTAAACTCGCGCTGCCCTCCCTTAGGGGGAAAACGCGGTTGTTTGAGTGCTTATGGCGCGGCGCTCCGCCTCTCGGAGCGTGGAACCACTATTGAAGGAAACTATTCAAGTGTCGCTTCTTCCTATCTGTATATATCCTGACCCGGTATTGCGCCAAAAGGCCGAACGCGTCAAAAATATCGACAACGGCATTCAGCGTCTCATAGACGACATGATCGAAACGATGTACCACGCGCCGGGAATCGGTCTTGCGGCAAACCAGGTGGGCCGCCCGCTCAGCGTGCTGGTAATAGATATTCAGCGCGAGGAATCCGAATACGGGCTGATCGTGCTCATAAATCCCGAACTGGTAAGTGCGCGAGGCGAGACAACCTTCGAGGAAGGCTGCCTCAGCGTGCCGGAATATTTCGCCAAGGTAAAGCGGCACGAAGAAGTCGTGGTGCGCGGGCTTGACCGCCGGGGCGAAAAGATCGAAATAGCCGCCGAGGGCCTGCTCGCGATTGCGCTCCAGCATGAAATGGATCACCTGGAAGGCAAATTGTTTATCGACCGGATAAGCCCGATTGCCAGGGACATTTTCAAAAGAAGGTGGAAAAAGAAGTTCAAGGAGGAAAGGGAAGAACCGCTGCTGTGCCTGGACTAGTCTTTCTTGGGACCCCGATTTTGCCGTGCCGTGCCTGCGAAAATTGCTGGAATCGCAAGGCCGGGGTCCGTCTTGTAGTCACCCAGCCCGACCGTCCGAGCGGCAGGGGCCGCAAGATCTGTGAATCGCCTGTCAAAACCTTGGCGAATGAGGCAGGGATTCCCGTATACCAGCCCGAACGCATCCGTGGCGGCGAAGTTATCGAAAAGATCCGGTCATACGGCGCGGAGTGCGCCGTGGTGGTGGCTTTCGGACAGATTCTTCCGCAGATCTTTCCTTGACATTTTCCCTCTCGGGACTTTGAACGTCCACGGTTCTCTTTTGCCGCGCTACAGGGGGGCCGCCCCGATCCAGCGCGCTATACTGGCGGGCGAGAGCCTGACGGGCATCTCGATAATGCTCCTCGACGCCGGAATGGACACCGGACCGGTGCTTTCGCAAAAAGAAGTCCCGATAGGTCCCGAGGATACTTTCGGGACGGTTTACAAAAGTCTTGCCGAATAGGGCGCGGAGCTTTTGGCCGACACCCTCCGCGACTGGACGGCCGGGCGGCTTGCAGCCCGGGTTCAGGATGAGCGTTTGGCCACTTACGCCCCTCCGATCAAAAAGGAGGAGCTTCGGATTGATTGGAATTCTGCGGCAAAAGATATTATAAACAAAGTTCGGGCGTTTGATCCGGCGCCGGGCGCGTGGTTTGTGCTGGGAGGCAAAAGGGTCAAGTGCTTCCGGGCTGCCTCATTTCCCTGGACGGCAACCGGAGCTCCGGGCGAGGTGGTCGGCATGGCGGAATGCGGCCTGATCGTTGCCGGAGGCTGCGGGCAGTCTCTGTGCATCGGGGAGCTTCAAATGGAGGGCCAGCGGCGCATGCCTGCGCGTGAATTCACTCGCGGCAGGCCGATACCGAGAGGCTCATTTCTGGAATGACTCACGTGGAAAAACCGACCGAACCACCCCAAAAAGAAGCTCTTCACTGATTTCAACCCGCCTGCCGCCGGTTCGGAAAAGCGGATCATAATCTCTCTTGTCGCTCTTTTCGGGATCATTGCCACCGCCGTTCTGGTCCTGCTCTACATAGTCCCCTATTACGGTTTCAGCCGGATTTCGGTCCACCTTCCGCTGATAATGGGAATCCTTACCGTCCTGGCCGGCGCCGTGCTGCTCGGAAGCCTCGGGCTGCTGGTCGCCGTTTTCGCCCTGGGCCGTGATGTTCCTTTTTCGCGAAAGCTCCGCAGTGTTGCGATCAAGCTGCTCCTGCCGGTCCTGGTCGGTGTCGGCAGGCTGGCGGGTTTTCGCCGCGAACAGGTCCAGCATGCGTTTGTCGCCGTAAACAACGAGCTTGTTCTGGCCCAGTGCCGCAACGGAAGACCGCCCCGATCCATCCTGCTCCTGATGCCGCACTGCCTTCAGGATAAAGACTGCCAGGTGAAGATCACCCACCGGGTGGAGAATTGCAAACGCTGCGGCAAGTGCAGCATAAAGGACCTTCTGGGGCTTGCGGAAAAATACGGCGTGCACATGGCGGTTGCCACCGGAGGAACCATTGCGCGCCGAATAGTCATCGAGACTCGTCCCGACCTGATTATAGCCGTTGCGTGCGAACGGGACCTGACCAGCGGCATCCAGGATACCACTCCACTGCCCGTTTACGGCATTTTCAACCAGCGCCCCTTCGGACCATGCCTCAATACCCAGGTCGCGCTCGATCGGGTCGAATCCGTGCTCAGGGAAGTCTGCGCGTTGAGATAAAGAAGTGAAATGGTCACATCACGAACCCTGGCTTACCAGATTCTGCTGCACCTGGAGCAGAAGGCTTCCCATCCCGACCGGTTGATCCGGACCACCCTGGAGCGCCACTCGCGGCTCGATGAGCGCGACCGGGCGCTTCTGACCGAGCTTGTATACGGTGTTGTGCGCTGGCAGGGGCGCCTCGACTGGCACATCGACGAGCTTAGCAGGACGAAGCCCGACAAGATTGCTCCGGCCGTACGCGTCCTGCTTCGGCTGGCCCTCTACCAGATTCTGTTTCTCGACCGCATACCGGACCACGCAGCCGTAAACGATACGGTTGAGATCGCCAAAACGCAGCCAGCCCCCCCATGTTGTCAGGTTTATAAACGCAATTCTTGCGCGAGGCGGCCAGAAAAGGCGGCGAGTGGAACTGGCCCGACCCGCAGAAGGACCCGGCCGCGCACATGGCGGTAATGACCTCACACCCGGTTTGGCTTGTACGCAAGCTGATCGATGAGATCGGCGCCGAAGAAGCCGGGCTTTTCTGCGAGTCGAACAACCGGATCGCCCCGGCGGTTTTCCGGGTCAATACGCTCAAAGCCTCGCGCGAAGAGGCGATTGAATCTTTGAAGGCCGAAGGAATCGAGGCGGCGCCTTCACCCTGGCTCGAACAGGCCCTGCGGGCAAAAGCGCCCAGGCGGGACATGACCGGGACGGCCGCTTTCCGGGAAGGCTGGCTGCAGGCGCAGGACGAGGCCTCGCAGATCGTTTCCTTCCTGCTCGCTCCCTATGCCCGGCGAGCGCGTCCTCGACCTTTGCTCCGGTTTGGGCGTTAAGTCGGCGCACATTGCCATCATGATGAAAAACGAGGGCGAAGTGCTCTGCGTCGACAAATCGGCCTGGAAACTCGAAGAGGCGCGCAAAAACGCCCAAAGGCAGGGGATAACGATAATCCGCACTCTTGCCGAAGATGTCCTGACGCTTCAGCCGCAATCGATCGGCCTTTTTGACCGTGTTTTGCTCGACGCCCCCTGCACCGGCCTGGGGACGATGCGGCGAAAGCCCGACATCAAGTGGCGCAGGCACATAAAAGATCCCTACCGGCTGTCCCAGCTCCAGAAAGAGCTGCTCTCTCATGCCGCGCAGTTTTTAAAAGCCGGCGGAGTGCTCGTCTATGCAACCTGCACGGTTTTCAGGGACGAAAACGAATCGGTGGCCCAACACCTGAGCGAATCACACCCGGAACTTGCAATAGAACCGGCGGCCGAAAACCTGCCTTACGCCTGCCGGGAAATGGTATCGGGGCCTTACTATCGTTCCTGGCCTCATAAACATGACGTGGATGGGTTCTTTTCGGCCAGGTGGCGAAGGAAAGACTGACGCGGAGACGAGGGAGGACACGGGGTTAATACCGGCTCCCCTTCTCCCTGTCAGCCTCTAATGCGCGGGCCGCAAAATTCTCAATCAATCAAAAGTTTTCTTGACATCGAGCTTTTTGTTGTATTAAGTACAAACTCCACATTGAGAGGAGTGTATGCCGGCGGCCGTTTTCAGGAATTGTTCCATGGTGTGGTGGTGGCAGGCTTCAAGATGAGCCTGTCCACATAAGCCCCTGTTTCGTATAATTAAGGGCCGTGGGGCCAGGTTCAATTCGTAGACCTGGCCCCACGGCTTTTTTGTCTTTTGGGCCGCTTGGTTTCCATCGAACCGGTGAGGCATTTGCAGTTCCAACCCTGAACAGACAGGAGGAAAACGAGAAATGGAACAGACAAAGGTCATTCTGGCAGACAATGAAATCCCGAGGCAATGGTACAATATCCTGTCCGACATGCCCACGCCGATGAGTCCGCCGCTGCATCCCGGAACGGGCAAACCGGTAGGTCCCGAGGATCTGGCCCCTGTTTTTCCCATGAACCTGATCGAGCAGGAAGTGTCCACCGAGCGCTGGATAGACATCCCGGAACCGGTGCTGGAAAAATACCTTCTATGGCGTCCCACGCCGCTTTGCCGCGCGCGCAACTTCGAAAAGCTCCTCGACGCCCCCGTAAAGATTTACTACAAGTACGAAGGGGCCAGTCCGCCCGGCTCTCACAAGCCCAATACGGCGATCGCCCAGGCTTACTACAACAAGGCTTTCGGCATAAAGCGGCTGTCGACGGAAACCGGGGCAGGCCAGTGGGGGAGCGCTCTGAGCATGGCCTGCGCGATGTTCGGCCTGGAGTGCAGGGTTTTCATGGTGAGGATCAGCTACGACCAAAAGCCTTACCGGCGCCTTATGATGGCCACCTGGGGGACCGAGTGCATCCCGAGTCCGAGCGACAGGACACGGGCGGGACGAAAGATCCTGGCCGAAAATCCCGACTCTCCGGGGAGCCTGGGAATCGCCATAAGCGAAGCCATCGAGGACGCGGTTGGCAACAAGGATTCCCGTTACTCTCTGGGCAGTGTTCTCAATCACGTGCTGCTCCACCAGACCGTTATCGGCCTCGAGGCCCAGAAGCAGCTTGCTAAAATAGGCGAATATCCCGACGTGGTAATGGGATGCGCAGGCGGGGGCAGCAATTTTGCCGGAATTATCGCTTCCGTTCGTGCGCGACAAAATCCACGGTAAAAAGATATCCGTCGTTGCAGCCGAGCCCGCCTCCTGCCCGACTCTGACCCGTGGGCCGTTCGCATACGACTTCGGGGATACGGCCATGACCACGCCTCTTCTGGCCATGCACACGCTTGGCCACGACTTCGTGCCCGAGCCGATCCACGCCGGCGGGCTGAGGTACCACGGAATGGCCCCGATAGTTTCCCATCTTGTAAAGGAGGGCATCGTCGAGGCAAGGGCCTATGACCAGATCGAGACTTTCACGGCGGGAGTAAAATGGGCGAGGTCCGAGGGGGTAATCCCGGCGCCGGAGACCAATCACGTGATAGCCGCCGTGGTCCAGGAAGCAGAGCGCGCGAAGCAGGAAGGAAAAGAAAAGGTGATCCTGTTCAACTTCAGCGGTCACGGAATAATAGATCTGTCCGCCTACGATGCGTTCCTTTCGGGCAAGCTCACCCAGCACAGGCTGACCGACGAGGAAATTGCAGCGGGCCCTGAAATCGATCGAAGGCTTTCCAAAACCGTGAGCGACATTGAGCAGAGTTCGAAAACGAGCGAAGGCCTTTGGATCAGGTGTCCAAGGCTGGGCGGGGAGGCGCCGTTCACATATTGCCTTCAGGAAGCCGGGCGCCTGCCATGTCATCGGATAATTGTCTGCTGGCAAGCCGTCTTTCCGGTTGAAGCGTGGCTGAGGAAAACGCTTTCGCAGCAAAAGTGGGAGGAGTTCGCCCGCAGAAAGCCCAAAGAGAAGATCGCCTCTTTGATCGAACTGATTGAAGAGGCGAAGAGTCAATAGTCAGAAGAGTGAAGCAAGGGTGAATGGTGAAGAAGGAAGAGTGATGGATGGAGGGTGAAAATCTCACCCTTCCGACTTCACCCTTGTGAATGAGTTTGGGCTCAGGGTCTTTTACCCCCCTATTTTCGTCCGATGCAAACCCTCAGGCCTTAATTCAGAGGAGTCTCTCAGCACCGTCTTTTGATTTAACCTTTTGCATCCGGTGGCTTGCACAGGTTTCCCGCCTCTCAATAAAAGAGGGCAATCACGGCGGCATGCTCTCAGATGAGGCTTTCAGCAAGACGCCCCAGCCCCTTACTCAGCCAACTCGAAAGGCCAGCCCACCAATCCTCCGTCGATAAACCAAACGCGCTCCATACCTTCTGCATTCAGGATTCTCTGGGCCTCATACCCCCACATGCTCACTTTGCAGAAAGCGAGAATGTCCTTGTCGCGCGGAAGTTGCGAAACCTTTTCGCGAAGGGCGCCCAGCGGGATGTGAACGACTCTGTCGTGCGGCAGGTCAGCTTCCATCACCATCGCCGGTTGTAGTCCTCGGAACATGGAATGCAAGCGATCTTGCCGTTCCGAATCCGCGCCCGAGGCTCCATTACGGATTCACCGCAAAATTCGCAAGTTACCGATTTGAAAATGCGCGCTCTTTCGGGAGGTTTTGAAGAGACTTTTTCGACTTTGAACAGGGTTTTCTCATCTTCAGCAAGGACCTCATCCACCCGCAGGCTCTGGGATTCCTGGAAAGTTTTCATCTCGTTCTCGGAGGCATTGCCGCTCATGACTTTTTGTAAGATTGCATCCTGTTCGGGAGTTCTGTGAAACGGACCGGGTTTCATGGCCACGCGAATCCCTAATCCCCGTTTGCGGTCGAAAACGGTGTACACCTGTTTTCCGTGGTCCCGGTAAAGGAGGCTTCCCTTTCCCAAGGTGCATCTGAGCAGCACTTGAAAGGCATCAATACCACAGGCGTCCGTTTCGGCAATGGCCACGAGATCCTCATCTTCCGCGCGCTCGATTCCGAGATGGGCTTGAGCGATTTTGGCGGCCCGGTAGCCGATTGCCAGGCCGGGACACATATGTCCGTGAAACTGGATGATTTGCTGGAGGTCCTTGGGGTATCCTGAAGTCATTTCTGCTCGCCTTGAAATGGGTAGACCAATTTTCCTTAAGGCCGCCTCCTCCAGAGGTTGAATTGGGTGAAGAAGGACCCGGAGAAAGAGCGCCGACCGGGGGAGAAAGCGGAATCGAGGAGGTAGGCAATTCCGCTTTCTCTCAGTGAAGTGATTTAGACAAGCATGCTACCCCTAAGCTGCTCGACTGATTACACACCACTCAATTTTTGTACCATCCGAACAGGAGCCAGAACCTCCTAGAGCCTTATCGGCAGCATGGAAAGTGGGAAGGGAACAATTTGTTCCCGGCTTCCGTACTTTGAGAGAAGTCCTAGTCATCGGCCATTTCCGGTTTCCAGCATCGCCACACCATGCCCACCAAATCCGGACCCGGTTTGAGGGTCGGTTTGCCGGGCTTCCAGCCAGAGGGGGTCGCCTCACCTGTCTCACGGACATGCTGGAAAGCTTTGATCTGCCGCATCAGTTCGGCCACGTGTCGCCCAACCGGCGGCGTAAGTATCTCCATAGCCTGGATGACTCCGTCAGGGTCGATAAGGAAGCGGCCCCGAAAATCCACGCCCGCGGCCTCGTCATAGACACCGTACACCTTACCGATGGCGCCTCCGGCATCGGAGAGCATAGGGTAGGGAACCCCGTTTGGCGCCATTTTGGCCAGTTCCTCGGCCTGCCATATCTTGTGAGAGAAACGGCTGTCGGTGCTGATTGAGAGTATCTCCACGCCCATTTTTTGAAGTTCGGGGTACTTAACGGCAACTGCCGTCAATTCAGTGGGTCAGACGAAGGTGAAGTCGCCGGGGTAGAAGCACAGCACCACCCACTTGCCCCGGTATTCGGAGAGTCTGATGTTTTTAAAGCCGCCATCCACGAAGGCCGAAGCCTCGAAATCCGGGGCCGGCTGGCCAACCCTAGCCCCGATGACGGCTTGGCTTGAGACGTCTCGCCCAGCCTGAGCCGGCTCCGGGGCGCCGCCCAGGGGTCCTTTCGCGGGTTCTACACAACCACTGCCCGGCTTTTCCTTCATATGGCCTTGTCCTCCTTTAATAACTCGGGTTTCGTAATGCGATCTCGGCAGGGAGAAGATGCGCATTGTCCTGTGCGAAAGCAACATTCTTCATTCACCAAGCACTGATCAGCGCCTTCAATGCTTCTTCCAACTCCCTGGAGTAGCGAGGCGGTAGTCTGGACAGCAGCTTCTCTTCGCACTGAACCAGAAGCACACCAGCTTCCCGGCATTTCTCCCTTCCGTCCGGGGTCAACGCCAGCAAGTGGATGCGCCGGTCACTGTCCGCCGTTCGGCGATAAAGCGAACCTCTGCATACTAATGAATCTACTACACGGCTGGCGCGAGAGAGGGAAAGTCCCATGACTTTAGCTACCTGATCAACATTGAATTCATCGGCGTGCACCGGCACGGTCAAAATGCAAGCTAGCTGAGAAGGGGTCAATACGAGTTTGCGGCACATTTCCATTTCTTGCCGCTGGCAGTAGTCACGAACAGAGCGAACCAACCCAAGCAACAGCGGGACTACAGTATTTTCTTGAGCAACTTTCATAAATGCACTCGTTAAGTACGCCAAGTCCCATGCGCAGAGAAAGGAAGCGCTCAAGAAGCATGCCTCATCATTAGCTTAACACTACTACGTTAAGTTATCATGGAGATCGTGATAAACGGTCATGATTTATTTTTCTACGGCAGATCGGGCATGTTCCCGACCAACAAGCTATCAGGCGTTGCATCTCCCGTCTCACTTTCGGGAGGGTCAACCCAGAAGTTTTTTTTACTGCGTAAGGTTTCACGCAGGAGAAACCCATATGCCAACATGGTCATTGTGACATGGTGATGCCATCCCAAATAGCCCCTGCCTTCATAGTGATCGAGCCCCAACTCCTCTTTGAGTTGTTGGTAGCTTTGCTCGATCCGCCATCTCACCTTGGCAAAAAAGACGAGGCGGCTAAGCCCTGCATGCGAGTCCAAGTTGGAAAACCAATATTTCGTGGGCGCCGGCTCCCCCTTGGGCCATTCGATAAGCAACCACTGCCTGGGAGGGCGCTTTTTGACCTGAGCCGGCCGGTGAGCCGGAACTACTCGGACAGCGGCAAAACGAGAAACGAGCCTACCCTTGGTTCCCTGGCGCCATTTAATCGTCTTCCACATGTAGGCAGGGAGTTTGAGAGCAAAGTCTTTAACCGTAAAAATACTCACTTTGTCAGTCAGGTTATCGGGAGCCGGGTCGCCTACTCGGCGCCTTGTTTTCCGGGGTTCATAAAAGACAATGGTCTTGGCTTCGATTTCGGCTACATAAGAAAGCTCCCGATCAATGAGGCCCTGCCGAAAGGGGTTGCCGTTCCCGTAAGCGCAGTCACAGACCACGACACCTTTGGGGATGTCCCAGGAATGCGCCTGGTCAATCAGATCCAAAGCAATCTGCCATTTGGACCTAAAGGAGAATCTGTCTGGCACTCCCGCTCGCTTCAACCTTCCTGGATCGTCTGCCCAAGCTTTCGGAAGGTAGATCTCGAAATTGATGGGCATGCAGACCTCGTCTGTGGCCAAATTGAGCGATACCGCAATTTGGCAGTTTCCAACTTTGCCCAGAGTACCCGAATACTGACGGGCAACACCGACAGAATGTTTTCCTTGTTTGGGGAACCCGGTATCATCAACAATCCAGGCAACCGCAGAGACCATTGCGTCGATCATCCGTTCGGCAAGCTTTTTTCGAACAGGGTTGTGGTCCCAAGGACTTTGACCCACAAACTGCTGCATCGCCTGAACATTGGCGTCTGGCAACCGAGCAGCCATAGGCTCAATGGACTTTCGTTCGCCATCCAGCAGCAACCCGCGAACGTAAGCGTTACCCCATCTGCGCCTTTCCGGACGCCCCAGAGGCTCAAGAAGCTCCGCAAGGAATGCTTCGAGCCTGCTCCGACACGATTGTAGTTCCTTGCTGTCCATAGGTATCCCTCCCGGTACCTCTATAGGACAACAAGAAGAAAATGTCGACTACTTAACGTAGTAGTGTTAATTAGTCTCCATCCGGAAACCTCGGATAAGAGACTGGCAGTTTCCGAACCGGAAAGGAGGCATTTTTGGTCTTGGCAAGGAAATCAAGGGGTTACGCGGAGGCGTACATGCGCCCTCACTAAAGATCGGGCGCTAACTATAAGCATCTAAGCGCGGTCTGGAATGTCGAGCGCGAACATGAGCGTAGTGAGTGTTCGTACGCCGCACAAGGAACCCCGAAGATTGACGCCGCCAGGGCGGAAAAGGACCCTTTCCGGATGGAAACTAATTAATGATGAAGTAAATTGAGCAACCTCCATGCCATTCCGTACCGGCCTCCGCTCCTCCATTTTTCATGGCTCAGGAATGAATGGGTTGTCACCGGGAGTCGCTAGGCTTTCGCGTCATGAAGGAAACATTTAGTTCCCTTCAGGTTAATTTACGGGTGCAAGGCGCCCCCATACTTTCACACCTTCATTGTGGCTGGGATGGAGCCGGTTGAATTCTTTGAGCGGACAAACGTTGCTCCAGCATGGTCAGCCAATTCATGCATCTGGTGTGGAAAACCTTATGGAGCAGCTACCTGCAGGAGTTTGTATCTGAAATTGCCGAGAATCCTGATTTCCGGAAATCTCACTTTCCCTCAGAGACCATCATCGCACTTGTCCATTCGGTTTCTTTTAGGAGGTCGATCTCGTGGACGTGTTTGACGCCAAAGCGCTTCATTTGATTCCAGATAGTGACGCGGGAAACACCCAGAAGCTCCGCCGCCAGCGACTGGTTACAATTTGCCCTGGCAAGGGCTTCAACGAGTCGCGTCTTCTTAGTTTCTTCCTTGCCGGTCAGCAGTTTCTTTGTGCTTCCGTCAAAGTGATTCTCTCCACAAATGTCCGGCGGAAGGTGGCAGGGTTTAATCATATTTTCATGGCAGGTTACGAACGCATATTCAAAAGCGCTCTTGAGCTCCCTGATATTGCCAGGCCAGGAGTATCTCATTAGGATTTCCATCGCGTCGTTACTTACCCTGTCGATATTTTTGCCGCTCTTGAGCCTGATCTTTCGAAAGAAATAATCTGTAAATAAAGGGATATCTTGCACTCTTTCCCTCAACGGCGGGAAGTTGATGGGGATAACATTGATCCGAAAATAGAGGTCTTTCCGGAACAGCCCCTTCTCCACCAGATCCGGCAGATTCCTGTTCGTGGCCGAAATGATCCGAACGTCCACGGATATCGGCTTACTGTCTCCGACCCGTTCGATAACCTTCTCTTCCAGTACACGCAGCAGCTTGACCTGGGTTGCAAGCGGCAGGTCGCCGATTTCATCGAGGAAAATATCTCCCCCCTGCGCCATCTCGAACCTTCCTTCCCGGCTCTTATAGGCCCCGGTGTAGGCCCCCTTCACGTGCCCAAAAAGCTCGCTTTCCAGCAGAGATTCCGTTAGAGCGGCGCAGTTTACCTTCACAAATGGACCGGCCTTCCGTTCCCCGATCTGATGGATTGCTTTAGCTGCAAGCTCCTTGCCGACACCACTTTCCCCAAGGATGATTACCGGAGCGTCCGACTGTGAAGCGTTCTCGATAAGATCAAACACCTTGCGCATGACTCCGGACCCGCCGATGATCCCCTGAAACCCGTCTTCAGACCTTAGCTCGCGGCGAAAAGCGGCTATCTGTTTGTCCTTTTCTACTATTTCAGTAATATCAGTGATGGTTTCAACGGCTCCTATCAGCTTTCTCTTGTTGTCGTGAAGAGGAGAGGCGTTTTTGAGGATCTGAACACAGGAGCCATCCTTTCTCATAATGGTGCACCTTCGTTGATTCAATGCTCCTGTCTTGAAGAGAATACACCATTTAGGGCAACCTTTCTCGCGGGCCATTTTATATATACTGCACTCCAAAATGGAGCATTTCTGCCCTATGAGATCCGCCCGCGAGTAGCCGGTGATCGTTTCCAAAGCCTGATTTACGGACACAATCGACCCGCTGGTATCTACGATCATGATTCCGTCACGGATGGTGCGCACAACCGTCTTCCAATATCTGTCCAAGTCTTCCTCGAATATATGTTCCACTGTATTCAATTTTGACTCCTGTTAAATTTTGATAATTTAACACATCCCGTTATGGTTGCCGCGCTTATTAACAAGGTGAGCTTGACACCTGTTTAATCTTATTGGTTGATAACAGACCTGATACAGATATCATGCCATCTGTGTCATCTTATGAAAAAATTCTCGATGCCCTGCGCCAAGCCTGCATTAACGAACAGGTGTTCAGCATCATAAATCAGGCAGACCTCCCTGTGGCACCAACTTTGCCTAGGGTAAACGTGTCGGTCGAAAACCACCAAAAAGGAGATCCGCTCAGTTGACGGGCAATGCTGATCACGTCCTTGACTTTAGAGGAACCATTATTCCTCTCGCCCTTCTGAAAATGAAACAGGTTTTGAGGGAAATGAGGACGAACGAGATATTGGAAATCATCACGCGCGATCCGGAGGCCAGAAGCGACGTACTTAAAGTAATTCCCGGCGCCTCCTGCGAACTGGTGGACATGGAGTTTAACACGGAAGCCGGCTGTTGCCGAATACGACTCAAAAAGCTAAGGCATTTCAGGCTATGAGGGCGCCTGTGGCTGTATATCGTCCGAGTCATTTATCCCGTTCCATCTATGACGAAGATTAGCACGACAAAAGGAAAAGGGGACTTATGAGTTTTCAGAAACGACTTCTATCAGGTGAGTTTGTGATCCTTGCTGAGATGAATACGCCGAAAGGTGTGGACACAACGGATCTGATACGCAACGCCCGCAGGATCAAAGGCCGTGTGGACGCGATCATCGTGCCGGACATGGATAACGGGATCATGCGGATGAGCGCCCTGGCCGGCGGAGTACTCATGAACCAACAGGGTATCGAGGCCATTATCCATGTCTACTGCCGGGACCGGAACCGGATGGCGCTCCAGGGAGACCTCCTTGCGGCTCACGCGCTTGGTATTGAAAACTTGATCGTGGTTCCCAGTGAGGACATTCTAAACGGCGATCATCGTGACGCCAAACCCATTAACGACCTCGATGAAGTGGGCCTGCTGAACGCGATCCATTCGTTGGAGCAAGGGGGCGGACCTTGGCGGAGGTGAGCTCAACGGCGCTCCAAGTTTTACCGTGGGATGCACCATGGCCAGTGCACAGATGAGAAGTCCCTGGACTGCGAATTAGAGCTTACCAGGAAGAAGGTGCAGGCGGGTGCAAAATTCATCGTGACCCCACCGGTTTTCGATATCCGCCGTTTCGAATCTTTCATGGAGAGGGCAAAGGACCTGAGGATGCCGGTCATTTCCACAGTGTACCTGCTCAAATCCGTCGGGGCGGCACGCTACATCGCCTCCAACGATCCCGAGGCCGGCATCTCGGAAGAACTCATCCGCCGCATTCGCAAGGCATCGGACCGTGAAATGGAGTGCATCCGCATAGCAGGTGAGACCGCTTCGGCTCTCAAAGAGCTTTCACAGGGAGTGCGAATCATAACCCTTGGATGGGAGCACCGGCTCCCAAATGTTCTGGAGTGTGCTGGCCTTTAATATGAGACCTGTTTCCAACCATATTGAAAGACGATTCAACCTTTAGACAGAGGATCAGGATGGCAACACAAGAACAAAGAAGGTCCCAATCCAGCAACAAGGTTCTCATAGTCGGCGGAGGCATGGGCGGCATAAGGGCTGCTCTGGACCTGGCGGAGGCGGGCCGGGATGTCGTGTTGATAGACAAGGCCTATTCCATCGGGGGACTTATGACCAAGCTTGACCGCACGTTTCCCACCAACAACTGCGATCTGTGCACCTTGTCTCCACACCTGTCGGAAAGTGGCCGCCAGTTGCACATCGAGCTCATGACAATGACCGAACTCGGCAATCTTGAAGGCAGTGCCGGAAGGTTCAAGGCAACTCTGACGACCCAGCCCCGCTTTATCGACTTGCAGAAATGCACTGCCTGCGGCGAATGTCATCGAGCTTTCCCCGAATGCGTCCGTTTCACGCCAGGTTTGGACCACAGGGCGCCGACCTGTATGCGCTATCCGCAGGCGACTCCATAGGCTTTCTCAATCGATATGGATGCCTGCTTCGAACGTCGAGGACCTCGTGCGGGTATGCCCGGCCGGGGCAATTTTCCCCGGCGACCTGCAACGGTCTCAGGAAATCGAGGTAGGATCGGTCATCCTGGCCCCGGGGGCGGAGCTCTTCAACCCGCAGGTGCTTGACACATACGGGTATGGAGTCTATCCCAACGTCGTTACGAGCCTCGAATATGAGCGGATTCTCTCAGCGTCCGGACCAACCGGGGGAGAACTGGTGAGGCCTTCAGACGGCAAGAAGACCTCGCAGAATCGCCTGGATCCAGTGCGCAGGGTCCAGGGGTCTCCAGGAGGGATCTGTTTCATACTGCTCCAGCGCGTGCTGCATGTACGCTCTCAAGGAGGCCGTCGTCACCAGGGAGCGTTTCCATGAAGATATTGAGACGACCATTTTTTATATGGACATGAGAACGTATGGCAAGGACTACGAACTCTACCTGCAGAGGGCAAGGAATGAGTACGGGGTCCGCCTCGTTCGCAATCGTCCCCATAGCATCGAACCTGTCCAGCACGACGGAGCCCTGACGGGAGACCTTTCCATTGTATATGTTCCTTATGGGACAAGTCAGTTACGGACGGAAGTCTTCGATATGGCCGTGCTTACGACCGGTTTCAGAATTCCGGCGGAGATTACGGGATCTCGCCCGAAGAATTGGCGTGGAGATCAATGAGCACGGCTACGCAATAACCGGAAATTTTGATCCCGTCGCTTCATCGAAACCGGGAGTTTACGTCTGCGGACTTTTTGAAAGCCCGAAGGACATTCCCGACACCATGGTCCAGGCAAGCGCTGCTGCCTGCTGTGCTTCGACAAACCTGAATCCCTTGAGAATTGTTCAGGAAAGGAACGAAGATTTTCCGCCCGAGCGGGATATCACCGGTGAGGAGAAGCAGGATCGGGATCTTTGTGTGTGACTGCGGACTCAACATAGGCGGCGTCATAGATGTGAAGGAGATGGCCTCAGGTTTAGGGAGGCTTCCCGATGTCGTCGTATCGGAGTCGATAGGACACGGTTGCAGCCGGGACTCACTGGAGCATATCCAGGCGACCATCCGCGATAAAAGGCTTAACCGGGTCGTGATCGGGGCCTGCTCGCCGAGGACCCATGAAACGCTTTTCCAGGACGCTCTGCGCAAGGCCGGAGCTCAACAAATACCTCGTGGAAATAGTCAACCTGCGTGATCAGGACACCTGGGTGCATTCGTACGATCCGGCCTTTGCCGCTCAGAAGGCAAAAGAACTGATGCACATGGGAGTGGCGGCGGTTCGATTGGCTCATCCTCTCGCTGACCATACTCTGCCGATGAATAAGGATGTTCTGGTGGTCGGGGGCGGCGTGGCAGGTATGAAAGCATCTCTCAGCCTGGCGGATAATGGATTCAAGGTCTTACCTGGTGGAAAAGTCACCGCAGCTTGGGAGGCGTTGCAAGGAAGGTCCGAAGGACCCTGGATGGAGAAAACGTTCAGACCTACCTGGAAGATTTGATAAGTAAAACCGAACTCCACGAAAACATCCAGGTCCTGAGATCTTCAGTGATCGTCGATCATTCGGGAATGCCGGGCATGTTCAAGACAGGGATCCAGGTAGGCCCCCAGATGTTCTATCGGCAGATCAAACACGGTATCACCATTCTGGCGACCGGGGCACTGCCCAATCGGCCTCGGGAACTGCTCCTGGATGAACACGAGGCGGTGATGACCCAGCTCGATCTCGAAGCCATCATTGAAGATGATCCCGAGAGGATCAAGTCCTTTCGCAACGTGGTGATGATCCAGTGCGTCGGCTCACGCACCCCGGAAAACCCTAACTGCTCGCGCGTATGTTGCCAGTCTGCCATCAAGAACGCCCTGAGGTTGCGAGCGATCAATCCCGGCGCCTCGATCTCGATTCTCTACCGTGATATGCGCACCCCGGATTTCAGGAAGATTACTACACGAGAGGCCAGGGAAAAGCGGCGTGATCTTTACTGTCGTACGAAATGGAGGATAGACCTGTAGCGGCCCCCGATGGCGACCGGGTCGCCGTCACCTTTACCGAACCTGTGCTTGGGCGCAAAGTGAGGGTCTCCGCGGATTGTCTGGTCCTGAGCACCGGCTTTGTCGCTGATGAGGAATCGTCGGAAGATCTGGGCATCATCTTCCGCCTTCCCAGAACATCTGACGGGTATTTTCTCGAGGATCACGTCAAACTGAGACCTGTGGATCTTCCCGTACCGGGTTTTTTTGTCGCCGGGACGGCCCATGCCCCCAAGAATATCCGTGACACTATCACCCAGGCTCAGGCCGCGGCAAGCCGAGCCCAAACATTTCTGGCAAGGGACTCGATCAACCTGGGGGCGGCAGTAGCGCAAGTAGACAGCAGACAGGTGCGCCGCCTGTCTCATTTGTGTGCGGGCCTGCCCCTTCGAGGTGCCCTTCATCAATGAAGAAGGCCATTCGGAAATAGATCCGGCGAAATGTCACGGGTGCGGGACTTGCGCGTCGGAATGTCCCGCCGAGGCAATTCAGCTGATGCGCTATGAGGATGATCAGATATTGGCCAAGTTGGACGGATTATTTGAAAGGACTGTGTGATGGACGATTTTCAACCTGTTATCGTAGCTTTCTGTTGCCACTACTGCGCTTACACGGCTGCGGACATGGCAGGCAGCAAAAGGCTTCAGTATCCTCCCAATGTGAAGATTATAAGGGTGCCCTGCACAGGTAAGGTGAATGCCACTACACCTCATGGAGGCCCTCAAGAAAGGCGCCGATGGCGTGTACGTAGCCGGCTGTCTTGAAGGAGACTGCCACTTTAAGACCGGAAACACACGGGCCACAAAGCGCGTAGCTTACATAAAGAAACTGCTGGATGAAATCGGGATTGGAGGGGAGCGCGTCGAGATGTTCTCGATGTCCGCCGGCATGGGCGAGGTTTTCGCCCAGACCGCCCTCGATTTCACGGAGAAGGTCCGCCGCCTGGGACCAAACCCCGCAAAGGTCGCTTTGGACAATTCCGGACAAACTGCAGGCTGATTTGCACAATAGGGGAGAGTTAGCTGACATGATTACTGCCGAACGAAAATCTATGGAAGAGACTCATCGAATACTGTAAGACCCTATCGACGCATTCTTCTCGTCGGCTGCAACGAGTGTGTGACCGTATGCGCAGCGGGAGGACGCAAGGAAGTGGATCTGCTCTCCGCGGCCCTCCAGATGCATTTCATGAAGGAAGCCAAGCCTTTCGAAATCAAGGAGATCACCCTGGAGAGGCAGTGCGACCCGGAATATGTCGAGGAACTCGTTCCGCATATCGATCAGGTGGATGCTGTGCTCTCGATGGCCTGCGGATGCGGGGTCCAGGAAATCGCCAGGCGCTTTCGAGAAAAGCTTGTCTTGCCTGCCGTGAACACCAAGTTCATGGGGGCGTCGGAGAGGCAGGGGGTGTGGGCCGAACGCTGCCAGGGATGTGGTGACTGTGTGCTTGGCCTCACGGGCGGAATTTGTCCCATTGCGCGTTGCTCCAAACGGCTTTTGAACGGCCCTTGTGGAGGATCGACCGGCGGCAAGTGTGAGGTCAGCCCGGATATCGATTGTGCGTGGCAGCTCATCTGGGACCGGCTGAAAGCCCTTGGAATGCTGGATAGATACGAGGAGAACATACCTGCGAAGGACTGGCGGACGGAACGGGGCTCCGGCCCCAGGAGAATAGTGAGAGAGGACCTGGCATCATGAAGACGGAAAGCATACTCGAAAAGATACTGACATCGGGACAACTGGCCGTAACGTCGGAATGCGGTCCTCCGCGCGGCGCCCTTCCAGGGAAGGTAAGGGAAAAGGCAGAGATGCTTCGAGGCTGTGTCGATGCAGTCAATGTCACCGACAACCAGACGGCAATGGTCAGAATGTCGAGCCTGGCGGCCTGCATTCTAATCAAGCAGATGGGACTCAATCCTCTTCTCCAGATGGTCACAAGGGACCGCAACCGCCTGGCCATGCAAAGCGACATCCTCGGCGCCTATGCCCACGGGATCGATACGATGCTGTGCCTGTCCGGCGACCATCCCCATTTCGGCGACCATCCGATGGCCGCCAACGTGCATGACATCGACTCCGTCCAGTTCGTGGAGATGGTGCGCAACATGCGGGACGAAGGCAAGTTTCAGGGCGGGGAAAAGATCGACGGACCTCCCAAGATGTTTATAGGCGCCGCCGCAAATCCTTTTGCCGACCCCTTCGAACTGCGCGTTCCACGGCTGGCGAAGAAGGTAAAGGCCGGAGTGGACTTCATTCAAACCCAGTGCATTTATAATGTCGATAAATTCGAGAAATGGATGGAGGGGGTGCGCGAGCGAGGTCTGCATGAGAAGGTCTATATCCTGGCAGGCATAACTCCGATGAAATCTGCGGGTATGGCCAAGTACATGAAAAACAAAGTTCCGGGCATGGACGTTCCCGACGATGTCGATCAAGCGCATTTCGGGTGTTCCCAAGGAAAAACAGGCTGAAGAGGGAATCAGAATGTGCCTGGAGACCATCGAACGCCTGAAAGGGGTCGAAGGTGTGCGGGGATTTCACATCATGGCGATCGAATGGGAACACAGGGTGCCTGAAATTGTGGAAAGGGCCGGGCTTTTGCCCAGGCCATCGTTTTAGGCGAGACATACTGGGGAGTTTTCGATCCTAAGTTACACATAAACGGAGGCAATACCATGAGCAACAAACAGCTTATTTTGGTGGTAGATGACGACCCGGATCTGGTGGACTCGGTTTCCAGAAAGCTTGAGGACAACAATTACAGAACGTCGAAAGCCTACGACGGCGTCGAGGCATGGAAGAAGATCAGGCAGGAAAGACCCGACCTGGTCCTTCTGGACGTTATGATGCCCGAGAAAGGACGGCTATCAGGTCTGTGCGGAACTCAAGAAGGACCCGCAGTTCAAGGACATCACGGTCGTGCTTCTCACAGCGGTGGCGGATAATGTGAAGAGCACAAAGTACACGCATCAGGACGGCAAGACGACTCTGGCTGACGACTACATTGCCAAGCCCATTGACCTGGATAAGCTCATGAAAATGGTGAATGAAAACCTCACGCGCTGAGAGTTGGAGGTTATAGGGAAACCAAATCAACTGAACCAGGAAATGCGCAATTGGCTGCATCCGCCCGCAAGACAATAACCGGGAGGAAGATCGATGATTCCGGCTGGAAGGGGAGGGTTTTCGACTCGCTCTCCCTGCCGGGCCTCATTCTGGAGCCGGACAAGACTATCCTTAATGTTAACAAGCAGTTCATTAAAAAGTATGGTGTGGAAAAAGATCAGATCGTCGGTAAGAAGTGTCACGACTTTTTTTATCATTCTGATATTCCTGTACTGTCTTGCTACCTGTCCGTTGCCCGGAGTGCTGGCGAACAGGGAAGGCAAAACCGTTCTAAGACAGGTGGAAACTCCGAGCGGCGAAGATAGGTGGGAGGACCGGATTTTTTCTCCTATTCTTGATGATGAAGGTGAAGTCCGGTACATCATCGAGAGCATACGCGACGTTACGCAAATCGTGACTCTCGAAAAGGAGCTCTGCGAGGTCAAAGGGTTCCTGGAGAAGGTTATCCTGAGCTCGACGAGTGCGATAGTCGTTGCGGACCGCAGTGGAAAAATCGTGCTCATGAATCCGACAGCCGAAGAGTTGACCGGGTACACGATCAAAAGAGCGCGGGAGAAGATCACACTCGAGGACCTTCATTCCCCCGGGCAGGCAAAAGAGATCATGAGAAAAGCTGAGGGATAGACAATTCGGCGGAAAGGGTAGATTGCCCTGCTGCCAGGTCAGCATTGTCAATGCCCGGGGAGAGGATATCCCGGTCGAGCTGTCAGCCTCCATTATCTACGAAGGCGGCGAAGAAGTGGCCACGTTGGGGATTTTTAATGATATCAGAGAAAAGCTTGCCCATGAGCAACGGATGCGAAAGATGCTCTCAAAGGTCGCTCAGGCCGAGAAAATGGCTTCCCTGGGTCAACTGGCGGCGGGTGTGGCCCATGAGATCAATAACCCGCTCACGGGCATCCTTCTATACGCCGGTCTTGCGTCTCGAAGCCCTCGACGACAGTGATCCCCGAAAAGAGGACCTCCGGTTTGTCATCGAGGATGCCAATCGATGCAGGGAGATCGTCAAGGACCTTCTCACGTACAGCCGCCAGACAAATCCCAATAAAGAAATTTTGCAGCTCAACGATCTGGTGTGTCAAAGTCTGGGTCTTATCCGCGACCGGAAGCTTTTCATGCAGGTGAACGTTGTCAAGGAGCTCTCGGATGAAATGATGCCGATCCAGGGGGACAGAAACCAGCTCAGCCAGGTCATCATCAATCTGGTCCTGAATGCCATAGACGCCATGGAAAGAGTGGGCACTCTCACACTTCGGACCTATCGAGACCCAACGGAAGCCAAGGTCTACCTGGAAGTCTCGGATACCGGGTGCTGGCATTCCGATCGGAAAATCTTTCGAAAATATTCGATCCCTTTTTTACGACCAAGGAACCCAGAAAGGGCACTGGCCTCGGCTTGAGTACGGTTTACGGAATCATCAAGGATAATGAGGGCAAGATCAGTGTCAAAGAGACAAGCAAAAAGGGAACGACGTTCATCATGGAGCTTCCCCTCTATCAGGCTCTATCCGGAACTACAGATCCTTTAGCGCGAATTCCCATGGGAGGAGCTGGTTATGATGACAAACGGAGACAACACAGGAATCTATTGACAGGCCTATGGTTCTCGTCATTGACGACGAGAAGCACATCCGGGACGGTTGCCGCAAAGTGCTGAGCCAGGAAGGGTTCGAAGTGGCAACCGCCGATTGTGGCGAACTCGGGCTCGAGAATGATAGAAGAACACCACTATGATATCATTTTGCTGGACCTGATGATGCCGAGCCTTTCCGGCTTTGACGTTCTGACGCGGGTCAAAACGCTTCATCCCGACTCGGTGATCATTGTCATAAGCGGCTACGTCACGATTGAACATTCAATAGAGGCAATGAAGAAAGGCGCCTTCGATTTCATTCCCAAACCCTTTACCCCCGAGCAACTGAGGTTCCTTGTCATCAAGGCCATCGAATACACTCGGGCCCTTCAGGACATTGCCAGCGAAAAGTCGCGAATGCGGGTCCTCATCAATCACCTGAGGGACGGGGTAATGGCGGTGGACATGGAAAAAAGGGTGGTGCTCGCCAATCCGGTTTTTTTGCGGATGTTGGGCTATCAAGGGAAAAACGCCGTTGGCTGCATGGCCGGCGAGGTGTGCAATAACGACCCGGATCGAGGCCCTCATGGACAGGGCGATCTCCATGCCCTCCGACGAATTTATGGAGGTGGCTGAGGACTTGACCGAAGAGAACGAGGAAAGCTCGCCGGGATGTGTTCTGAGTGCGCGATGCGTCCCTTTCAGAGACAGGACGCGGCCGGAACGTGGGAGCAATTACCGTCCTCCATGACATCACCGCCTCGAAGAGGATGGAACAGATCAAATCGGACTTCGTTTCAATGGTCTCACATGAAGTTCGGGGTCCACTGAGTGCGGTTCTGGCGCAACTAAACGTGGTCACGAGCGGGTTGGCCGGCGGGCAGGTGAATCAAGAGCAGAAGGAGGCCCTCGACCGTGTTTCGGAAAAAATCAACGGCGTCCTGAGCCTTTCCACGGAACTCCTCGACCTTGCTAGAATCGAGTCCGGCCTGATCAGCCAGGAGAAAGAACAGCTCGACCTGGCGGAAATCATCGAGGACCAGGTGGCGATCGCACCTCGCGACGGCCCAGGCCAAACAGATCGTTCTCGACCTGGAGCTGCTGCCTCCACTACCCCCGGTAGTCGTCAACAGGCTCAATATGGAGGAAGTGCTCTCCAATCTCATCGGCAATGCGATCAAGTACACTCCCGAGGGAGGAAAAGTTGTCGTTTCGGCGGGTTTGGAAAATGAATACGTCAGAGTGAGCGTACGCGACAACGGCATCGGAATGCAATCCAAGGAACTGGAAAAGATCTTTTCACCTTTTTATCGGGTGAAAAACGAAAAAACCCGATACATCGTCGGCACCGGACTTGGGCTCACCATCGTCAAAAGCATTGTAGAAGCCCACAACGGTTTTATTCGCGTGGATAGTGAGCCGGACCAGGGAAGCACCTTTCATTTCTTCCTTCCCTGCACTGCCTCATCAGCGCCGTTAGTTGCACGTAAACCGCCTTGCATTGCTCCACAGGCAAAGATACCTGCTTAGAACCGATGTATCCAGGAGCTTGGTTCCGCTTGGAAACGACGGTGTACTTACCTCTACCTGACGTGTTCAATCGCCTGCATGCGGGGTGGCCCTGAAGTATAACTGCCTTCATAGCAGCGTTCTGTTTCAAACAGACCCGCAGCCGAAAGCCGGTCAACATGCTTTGAGGCCTCAGTTCAGTCAAGGCTGAGACCGGATGGCAGGCCGGAATATCTAAAATACTGCAGTGCCGCACTGAAAGCTTTCTTTAGCATACGGAGTTCAGCATTTCGTTCCAGTCTTAAGGATAGATCGGAATGGGTGCAAACTTAACCGATGTCCAATCAAAGGAGGGAACAAAATAACCCCGGTCAGATCGCTGAGACCACGGTCTTCTCTTTTCTGAGACAGACATCCAGCTTGACCGGGGCCTCTGCGGCCATGGTCTCTGGCGACACCGTCTGCACGGCGCACATCTTGCTCGAAGAATGTAAAGAACCTGTAGATAAGCACCAGTGTGGATACCCTAGGAGTTGGCGGTGTTGGCGATCTTATTGCATGGAAGGAGATCGGCATTGGGTCGGCAAAGCTTTCTTATGTCCTTCATCGCTTCTATCGTGGCCTCAAAATCTGCATTCTGAAAGGATGCATTCTGTTCCCTCTGAGAGCTGATTTATCTTGTCGCCCGCGTATTCCCAAACTTGGCCTGGTAGGTGGGAGGTTTACAACGCTAGCTGGAACGTTGTCGGCTAAACAGGAGTGAGCCCCCGTTTTGATGGTGATCAAATTTTGGCAAGGAGGAAAAGCAATGAAAAGACAGCTTCTCAACTATGACACTTTGCTGAAGATTGCAGGCGCCATCTCGCATTCCAAGGACCCCGAAGAAGTTGTGTTGATGACCGTGGAGAGTATGAAAACAGCTCTGGATGTCAAAGGCTGCGCGGTGTTCCTTATCAATCGCCAAACTGACGAACTTGAACTGGCCGCGTCGTTCGGTTTGAGTGAAGACTACATCGGCAAAGGCCCGCTGAGCGCATTGCGTTCAATAGCTCAGTCTCTCGAGGGGGGGCCGGTGGCAATCTACGACGTTACCGATGATCCGAGAATTCAGTATCCTGAAGAGGCACAAAAGGAAGGAATTGCTTCCATTCTTTCTGTACCCATCGTGGCAGGCGGGCAGTCGATTGGGGCTTTGCGCGTTTACACCGCCGAACCGTGGGAGTTTACCCTGGATGATGTGAATTTTGTTCAGGCCATGGCCTCCATGGCTGGTATGGCAATCGAGATGGCCAGACTTTATAAAGGGTTGAAGGACAGCATCGAGGTATTGAAGCAACTCAGAGACCCGAAGACCCTCAAAAGCAAGAGAAGAACGCCCTACGAAGGAGTTCCCGTAAGTGTTTCGCAGGATGCGATTCGAAAAGGTACGGCGAAGTCGGGGCCCTAGGGGAGAGCGTGACTGGCATCAGAAGAGTGTGTAACGAACCTTATCACCATCCTTGAAGCCCCTGGCGAGCTCCATGTGCCGCAACGTTGCGAAGTTGTTCTGGAACTGCGCTTCGCTTATGGCGAGTTGTCCGCAAATCTCAGGGGCTTCCAGGGGCCCTTTGGTTTTGATCAGGTTCAATATCCGCCCTTGAATGTCGGTAAGTTGCGGCTTTTTTCCATGGTGTTCCTGGCGCTGTACACGGCCCAAGGATCGCACGTGACGGGTTTTACCCTTTGCTCCAGGTAACAATCCTCGCACAGAGATTCACCCGCAAACTCATAAGTTTCACCGGCCTCCGTTGAGGAGCCGCATTTCCCGCATTTGCTCATCGCCGATCCTTTTGCCCAAGATTGATGTGGGTGAATCTTAAGCGAAGACAGACCACCCGTCAAATCTGGACACACCATATCCTATATTCCGAGCCCCTTACTCAGCCAACTCGAACGGCCAGCCCACCAATCCTCCTTCGATAAACCAAACGCGATCCATACCTTCTGCATTCAGGATTCTCTGGGCCTCATACCCCCTCATGCTCACTTTGCAGAAAGCGAGAATGTCCTTGTCGCGCGGAAGTTGCGAAACCTTTTCGCGAAGGGCGCCCAGCGGGATATGAACGACTCTGTCATCCGGCAGGCGCACCATCCTGAATTCATCCGGAGTGCGCACATCGAGAAGAACTAAGATCATTGCCGTTTTGCATACGGTCTTCTGGCCTCCAGGGGAGAGATGCCTCGCGCCAGACCATCGAGCTTGTTTGCAAGAAGGTGTGCTGTCGCAGCAATGGGATCTATGGGAGGAGCATAAGGGGGAGCATAGCCCAGGTCCAAAGCCGCCAATTGATCTATCGTTGCTCCAAAGAAGAGGGCAGTTGCAGCAACGTCAATGCGCTTGGCGGCATCACCCATACCTACGACCTGCACGCCCAGACAGCTTTCGGTCGCGGCGGGATGCAACCATTTTGATTATCAGCGGCTTGCTCTGGGGAATGTAATGGGGTAGTGCAGGACCGGCCCAGATAGCTGTTTCAACATCCGGATAGAGAAGTCTTGCCTGCTTTTCGGTAAGGCCGGTACGCCCCAGGTTGTAATCAAACGCCTTGCATATGCCGGTTGCCGAAATGCCGGGGAATGGACGCGGCGATGCCTGCTATATGATCGGCGATAGTCCTGCCGTGCTTATTTGCAGTAGAACCCAAAGGGACAAATACAGGGTCTTTGACTACGCGGATCTATACACTGATTGACAACACAGTCTCCACCAGCATAAATGTCCGGGTCACTGGTTTGGCAATAGCTATTAATGATAATTCCGCCTTTTGGGGCACATGCCAGCCCGGCTTCCCTGGCCAGTTCGTCATTTGGACGGACACCTGCGCCTATCACGACCAGGTCGGCGGGAATTCTGCTTATTTTCAGTAACGACGGCCGAAACTGAACCGTTTCCTTCAAGCGACTTGACCCCTTCGCCCAGGATCAACCTGACCCCTTTACTCCGAAGGTGTTTGGCGGCCAACTCCGCCATCTCAAAATCAAGAAACTGAGGCAGAATCTGATCGAACATCTCGATCATGGTAACTTCGAGACCACGACTTCTCAAAGCTTCCGCCATCTCGACGCCGATGTATCCGGCGCCTACCAGTACGGCATGACGAAGTTTCTGGTTCTCTATCTGCTCAACCATGCTTTCGGCGTCATCGGGGTGGCGCATGAACCAGACGTTTTTAAGATCGATTCCCTCGATGGGCGGCACAATCGGGCCGGCTTCCTGTCGCAAGAACGAGCTTATCATACGGAAGCTCCGATTGCGATTCCTGAATCCAAATTCCGTACCCGAACGATCTTTCTGTTGCGGTCTATCAAGTCGGCTTCCGTTCTGGTGAGAGTGTGAAAGCCTTTCACTTTTTCAAAGAAGGCAGGTGTTCGCTTGACCCCTACCGGTGTCTCACAGAGCATCTCGACATCAGGAAACGTACCCTCCACATAATATGGAAGTCCGCATGCGCCATAGGACACCAGATGCGGCCCCGTTCGATCATGGTGACATCTGCGTTTGGCATAAGGCGTTTAAGACGTGATGCCGCTTTTGGCCCGCAGGCCACACCACCGATTATCAGGACGCGAATTCCATCTTTCATCAGTTTTTCTCCTTCTCACTCAATCAACTTGGTCTCCACATAAATCGATCACATTGAAAACAGCACCCATAGTAATGCCAAGCTTATTCAGACGTTGGCTTTTCCACAGCAACTTCCGGCAATACACCCTTTTGATGGAGGGGCAGACCCGCAGCATCCGGTATCGCCGATTCCGGCAACTTTGCTCTCCGGCTTAGCTCCCGAGAGACTGGAAGGCTTGGACAGCAGTTTCGTCAGTTCTGACCTCCCACATTTCAGACAGGATACTTGCTCACTGCTGTCGTATACGAGCTTTTCAGAGACATTGCCGCATGACTTACAAAGAAACTCGAATATAGGCATTATGATTTCCCCGCATGGTTATGAGTTTTTAAACTGGAATGCGCTTTTGTCTTCCGATTGACAGGTCGGGCAAGGGGATGATGATATCCCAGGACTCCGCGCAGTTTTTGCAGCAAAGCCTCTGAATCATTACTGCCCGGCTCAGGCGGCAGTCGGCAGAGAACGCCAAGGCCCTCGCTTTTATCATGAAAGTCCGCTTCGGAGAGGGGACTGACCACGGCGGTATTCACCATGGCATTGACGCTGATGATTTCCCTTACCAAATCGAGCGATTCAGTGTCCGGGCAATCCGGAATCAACGATAACCAGATGAGGACATTTGGTGCGCACAATACTCAGGGCCTCGGCTCCTGAAGTTACTTGCTCGAGGCAAACCTCCGGGTCTGAGGACAGGCCTTCGGCAAACGAATGAAAATTTCCCGCCGGGCGGTAACCAGAAGAATGTGCAGCATTTATTCTCCGTTTGATGCAATGTTCATTAAACCTCGAGCACGAAACCCACACGCCCGAAGGCGAACTTGTCGCCAAATTCGGACGCCAGCCGCGCCACCGGGCCCTGGCCGGTGCAGTGGCTAACGGCAAGCATCCGGATGTCGAATTCTTTAAGCGCCTGAATGGTCGGATCGAACTGCGGCTCAGGGGAAAGACCAAGATGAGTGCCGCCAAGAACTGCGTAAATGCGGTTTTCTCCCGTCCGGTCTATCGCATGATTGAGAATATTCACGATTCCGGCGTGCGCACACCCCAGCACGATCACCAACCCTCGCGAGGTCTTCAAAACCATCGAAAAATCATCGAGAAAAGGATCTGGAGTCCAATCCGCCGTCCCGAGCGACGACAAATTTGGGAGATCCCAGCTCGAAAAGTGTTTTCCTGGGCACTTCGCCCGTTACGAAAACGTTCGGCGCAACTTCGTGAAATCCCTGCGCCATTCGAACTTGGCGCCCCGGGTCGTAAGATATGCCTGAGGCCATGGCATGCCGATAGATACGGGTTTTTCCTCTCCGCCGGCCGCCGGCATGAGCCAGAACCTTTCATTGAAAATATCGGGGTGAGCGGCGACAGGGCAGGCGCCTTTTACTCCCAGGAAGGCCAGGAGTCCTCCTACGTGATCCAGATGGCCGTGACTCAATACAACCTTTGAAACATGCCTCAGATCTTTTTGAAGCCGCAGTGAGTTCTGGATGAGGCTGAAACCCTGGCCGGTATCGAAAAGAATGTTTTGCCCGGGGATTTCAATAAATGCGGAGAATCCGTGCTCTCCAAGCAAGCCCAGGCCCTGGACCGTGTTCTCACAAAGAACCGTAATTCTGCATTCCATTGTTTCGTCTCCTGTCCTTCAGGTCATCTGGTTCGGCTAACACTGCTCTCGATTTGCTTCCAAAGCTTTGGTCAATTTCAGCAAATCTTTCGAACCTCTCGTCGAGCAGACCGAATCACGAACCCATTCCATCGTTGCGATCCGTCCCGTGACGAGTCACCAGGAATGCAACTTGATCATCATGTTGCACTCATGCTTCAGACCTATTTGAGCTTGAGGCATCCGCTATCGCCTTTGCTCATTCCCGTCTGAAATATTTTTATAATAGTCCGCTATGGCTTCTCCTAATGTATTGACCGCCAATCGAGCACAGTGCATGTGGTCTTCGGGCAAGCCCCCAAGGGCCGCTGCAATCTCATCGGGCTCAAGGTAGAGCGCATCGTCCAGGCTCCTTCCCCTTGACCAGTTCGCTCATCGCGCTCGCACAGACCAAGGTGTAGACGCAGCCACGAGGGGCTACCTTGATATCTGCAATTACCCCCCCGGTGATTTGCAGGAAGACTTCAACTGAATCCCCGCACTGGCCGACAGCACTACCTTTGCCGCTGGGATTTTCTATGGAACCGATATTTTGAGGCTGCCTCGCCAGGCGGAGAAAATGCTCTCCGACCTGGCCCGGCAGCGGGAAATCGCCATTTGACACCGCAATCTTCTCCTTTCCCGATGATTAAAACCTGCCGGTTTGCCCAGCCCCTCCACCGCCGCATGTGAAATCACTCGTGAACTGCTGCAGGTTTCCTTTCAGGAAAGCATCGACAGCCTCTCCCACCGTTTGAGCGCCACCGCCGTAGAGAACATTGATTCCCACCTGGTTGAAACCCATGAGCGGCCTCATGCCCATTCCGCCTGCAATAAGGACTTGTACCCCGTTTTGGGCCAGGTGATTGACCGGGGCCATGCATCCGCCCTGCTGGTGAGGTACGTTCGGCAAAGTTCGGACATTTTGGACCTGTCCGTCCGTGACTTCCACGATGGTATAGAGATCGCAGTGCCCGAAGTGAGCGCCAAGAAGTGAGTCCAGCCCTCCCGGGTGGGTTGATGGAACGGCTACAGTGATGCTTTTCATTTTTTCTCCTTACAATCGAATATGACGCGAAATACGACGGGCAAATGCCCGCCAACCTATAAACATGGAATCGAATCACCTGCCGGAAGACTCACCGCCGAAAGCGTGCAAGCTCGTCAATCCTCAGCCACGTTCGCCGAACTTCCATGCTGAAGTCTGTTTCGGGCAATTCCGTAACGACCAGCCCCTGCACCATTGCTTTGGTTACAACCGGATCGTGCGGAAGCTTTGCGATTACGGGATAGCCCCGCAACCGGCAAAAGGCTTCGATTTTGTCCACCTCTTCATGGTTAAGATCGTATTTGTTGATGATGACCGCGAAAGTGACCTGAAAATGGCTGCACAGATCGGCCACCCTCTCGAGGTCGTGCCGCCCCGAGGGCGTCGGCTCGGTTACCGCAACCGCCAGATTGGTTCCGGAAAGCGAGCTGATCACCGGGCATCCGATCCCTGGCGCTCCATCGCAAAGAATGAGGTCCTTTCCCGGAGATTTGGCCAGCTCCCGGGCTTGTTGCTTTAGAACCATGACAAGCCGCCCGGAGTTTGCCTCACCCGGGAAAGAGCTGAGCATGAACCAGGGGACCGAACCGCGTGGATGATACGTACCAATGGCCGCAGTGCTTCTGCGGAAACTGGATGGCGCCTGCGGGGCAGAACGCGACGCAGACCTTGCAGCCTTCACAACGGAGAGGATCAACCGAAAAACCATTGCCGTTACTGCGCACGGCATCGTACCGGCACATCGATGCACACAGCCCGCAACCGGTGCACTTGTTCACCGACGATTTGAGCCTCGTACCCGGAATGAAATTCTTCACTCTGATAATTCGTGGGATGCAGCAGCAGGTGAAGGTCCGGGGCGTCCACGTCCAGATCGCATATGACCTTGTTTGAGGCCAGGTGAGCAAATGCCCCCGTGAGCGAGGTCTTGCCGGTCCCTCCCTTGCCGCTGATAATGAGCTACTTCACGCATGGGCCGCCTCCCCGAGAGCCGGTCTTACAGCCAATTCGCAAATCTTTGCATGCATGGAAACGAAGATCTCCCTGAATTCCGCCGACAGGTCCGCGATGACCCTGCCTCGGGCATAGGCCTCTGCAACGGCCCGCTCAAAAGGGATTTCGGCCAGAATGGGTATTCCTTTTTCTTCGCAGAATCGGTACACCTCGCCATTGCCGATCCCGGCACGGTTTACCACCACGCCCATTGGTTTGCCCAGCGGGGAAAAGGCCTCCCAGGCAAGCTTGAAATCATGGAAACCGAAGGGAGTGGGCTCCGTTACCAGGACAATAACATCGCTGTCGATCACTGCGTTCACGGCCGGGCAACTAACCCCCGGAGGCGCATCGATGATTGCATCGTGACCATTTGCGGCAATGATATCCCTGAGCCTGGATTTAACCTGTCGCATGAAGGGCGGGCTCATTGCTTCCCCTACGCGCAAACGGCCCATGAGAAATTGGGTTCCATTCACATGGCCCCGGCTTATCTCTCCCAGTTCCCGTTTGCCCGGGGAAAGCGCCTTCTCGGGGCATAACGCGATGCAGCCGCCGCATCCGTGGCACATTTCCGGAAATGTCAGGAGCAATGTGCCCATTACGCTGATTGCCTTGAATTGACAGAGCTCGGAGCAGGCGCCGCAAAGAGTGCATTTTGATTCGTCAACGACCGGGCACCTCCAGCCAGGCCGTCGCGCTTTCCTCGATATCCGGACGGAGGAACAGATGCAGGTTGGGTTCCTCCACATCCAGGTCCACGGCGATCAAGGGCTTTTCCCAGACCCTGGCAAGAGAGGCGGCTACCGTGGTTTTGCCTGTGCCTCCTTTGCCGCTGGCAATGGAAACAATCATCGCCCCGGTCTCCTGTTTGGCCCATCGGCCGGCTGCACGGCCCCGCTTTGGAATCGCTCGACGGCCTGGCGCACGGTCATGCCTCTCCAGGTTCTGCACAACTCTTATTTTCGCAGCGGAAAGCGCTTGAAATGCCTTTGGCCCTACAAACCCCGTGAGAACACAACTGACTCCGGCCCTGGCTACCAATTCGGCTGCCTGTATGCCTGCGCCCTGGGCCATTACCTGAGTCTGTCCGTTATCAATGTAGCGGGTCTCCATGCTTTCGAGATCAACTACAACGAAACCAGCCGCCCTGCCGAACCTGGGATCCACCAGGTCATCCAGAGCGGGACCTTCACTCGTTATTGCAATCTTACTCATGCTTTACTCCTCATCCGCTGTAGAGGGAACAAAATGAACCGGGTATCGCAACGGCAAGGGCATCACCGAAAAGATAGCCGCAGGCCCTTATCCCCTGGTCATTGAGCTGTGGCATGCCGGACAACGGACCTGTGAGCATGGTATTCCACGTTCGTGCTGCTTTTCTCGATCCGCATTTCGGGCAGACACAGAATCCTCCCGGACCCCCTGCCGCCTTGTCCACGTGACAGACGGCCGGAACCCTTCCGGGCCGGACCCGTTCCGGAGCCACCCGACTCTCCCCCGCTTGCGATTCCATCCTTTCCTTTGCCGGTACACCTCGCGCCACCCTTGTACCGGCGTTGTCCGCGGCATCCGGGAAGCCAATATCGGGGCTGGTCCAGTTTTCCTTCACGATAAGCCTGCAAGACTTCTTCAATCTCGCCCGCAATCCCATGGATGATTCTCAAACCGATGCTTTCGCCATAGTTCAACATCTCGGGACTCAGGGCCCCGCAGATGAGAGTTTTTATCCCTTGCTCCCGCAGCGTTCGCATCAGTCTGAATATGTTTTCCTCCATGACATCGATTTGTCGACCTGATGCGGCATCCGCCCCTTCTTCCGGGACAATGATGATTTTCGAGCACCAATCGAGTACAGGCGCTACGCGGGCGCGAAAAACCGGAATGGCTAACATGGCCTCCTCCTCATCCATTTTTCCTCGTCAGGCCGATCCAAACCGTGGAGCTATTCGAGAGGTTTTCAAAAACCGGACCATTCAGCAAAAACGAGCTCAAGCACTGCTTCCTCATCTCCTTCCAGAAATGGAGCAGGCCTGGACAGGTGCTTATCGTTCCCTCTGCCTGCAGAACAAAGATGCAGATTGTTCCCTCTTTTCCAAGGGCAGACATCGCTTTGTCGAGCCATTTGCGGCAGATCCGGGGCATGGCACAGAGATTGTAGCCTCTTAGCCGCAGAATGAAGTTGAAGGGTACAGACTGCAATCCATTTGCCGGAGGGAATGCCATGCCCGGTCGCGATGGTACAGGGCCGACGGGAAAAGGGCCGATGACGGGAAAATGTTCAGGGAGTTGCATACTGAGAATCCCTGATAACCAGGATGAACCAATCCAGGGTTTTGCGGGTGAGGCCGGATGGCCGGTCTCATTTGGCGGAAAGCCGCAAAGAGAAAAGGAGGTATTCGACATGCCGCGTGGTGACAGAACAGGACCAACTGGGGCTGGCCCCGGGACAGGCAGGATGAGAGGCTTTTGCATGGGTTTCGGTATCCCCGGGACTTTCAACCGTTCTCAAGATTTTGCTTCCCCAGGCAGAGGCGGTGGCGGTCAAGGCCGGCGCAACAGGTTTCTTGATACCGGACTAACCGGGTGGCGGCGTTCGGCCGGGTTTGGCTTCGGGCGTGGACTTCGTGGGTTTTCCACTTCCGACCCGGGCTTTGTTCCGGGATCTCAGTTGGAAATCCTGAAGATCCAGGCCGGACATTTGGAAGAAGCCCTGGACGAAATCAAACGGCGAATAGAAAAAATGGAATCCGGAACAGAAGGGAATCAGTAGGCCCAAGACCCTGATCGATTGCCAGCTATGGAGTGTGCCCCGAAGGATTTGGAAGATGCCAAAAGATTTGCTCTGGATGATCGTAACCGGAATCCAATGGAGCAGGTGAAATGGCGAAGAAAAGGTGGCTCCGCCCAGGATTGTTTACTTTGCTAGTAGTTTCCTTTGCATTGGCGACTTTTGGCGTGGTTGCCCTGATAAAGGCTGGCGGCATTTACAATAAATGGGATAGGCATGATGTTTCCTTCCTTATGGATAAATTATGGCTAAAGGGAGGATCGGCATTTGAAACTTTTGAGCAATATGAAACGATTCGAGAAGAAGTACGGGATATTTTACCAGTTGGTGTCGTAATAGAAATATTCGAAGATTACGATAGGCGACTTGGAGTCAGTATTACCGACTACATGAAAGCAAAAATCAACTCAGAAATCGAGTATAGGCACAAATGGTCGGGGAGGCGTTGGCTTGTTTTATTCATAGTGTCTGTTATTCCTTTAGTTTTAAACATAAGGTCCACTAAAAGATATTATAACCAGTGCTACTCGAAAGCTGTAGAAAATGACAAGTTGAATCCAGCAAAAGGACAAGATAAACTGATTAATTTTGAAGAAAGAAAGAACCTAAGACTCAGCAGGTTACTGAAAAAAGGTCCTCTGGTGGGATAAGGGCCTCAAACGGTATAGATTCAGTTGTCTGTTCCTGTACTCCGTCCCGAGCCCTGTCCCGAGCCCTTGCTCTCTTTGAAAAAATTTGGTATCTTGAGCGAAAAGTGGTGTTGCTTTTTGGGCTTATTCGGGGCTTGACCGCTCCGGGGGGCAAGGCGGCCGATGTTCCGGTCATCTCTAGTGCAACTCACATCATCATCAGGAAGTATGGCCGGCGCCCAAGCAATTGCTCGACCATAGTTTTCTCCGCTAGTCGATATGCCGTCAGCACAGCGAAAAAAGCAACATGTACCCTCGGTCGGTCTCATAAATATGGGCCGGACGTCGCAGACGGCGGTTCGCGTGATAGCAGCGAACATTCAAACGATGTTGGAAGTTCCTGTCGAAATGCTGGCTGCCATTGCAATCCCTGAAGAAGCTTTTGAACCCAATCGTTGTCAGTATGATGCCGGATTGGTCCTGAAGTACATCGCCGAATTTTCCTTTCCACATCACTTGCGCATCCTTGCCATTACGGACGTGGACCTTTGCAACCCAATTGTAACCTATGTATTCGGTGAAGCGGAGTTGGGACTAAGGCTGGCAATCGTCTCCGATTTCCGCCTAAAGTACGGGGAAGATGGGATCCCGGTCTCAGAGGACATCTATTACGAACGCCTGGCCAAGGTGGCCCTGCACGAGATTGCTCACACTCTTTCCCTTTACCATTGCGAGACTCCCAAATGCCTCATGCGATTAAGCCCCAGACTCAGCCACCTCGACGAGTTGGACATCTTCTTTTGTGACCGGTGCAGGTTCGTACTTCGCCAGAATATGAGAAGCTTCCATAAATAGCTGCCCGCGCCGCACCGCAAATCGTTCTTTCCAGCCCTCATGTAAGAAGAAACTCATGAACGAGGTCTTCCCACTTGAGACTGCGCAGGTTCCCGAATATGTCTTCGACTACTTCTCCGCCTGTGGCTGCAAGCGGTACTCCATAGACATTCATCACCATTTCTTCAAGCTTTTTTACCTCGGCAGCAAGCCATGAAACTGTTGTTTGTTCAAACAGAAGGCTCTTTATTTTCTTTTTCAGGCCGCCGCGCGGGTCGATGACGATCAGCCAGCCCTTTCCGTAAGGGTCTTTTTTAGAAAGATGAGGCTGCCTCAAAGCGTCTCGATTGGTCGCCATAACGATGCCATTCATGGGCGAGAGCACCGCAGCGCTCCTCTCCTCCCTTTTAATACACCACCCTTTCTCGCTCTGCCTCAACTGAAAACCGATTTTCGGAAGGGAAATCTCAGTAGGCCCCCCGAGCAGCAGCCTCCATGCAAAATCATCGACGCCCAGGCGTACGAATCCTCCATGCTCGATACGCGCCCAACTGTGCCCTTTGTGGTAGTAATAGCCATCGGCAACAAAAAAGCCTGCAACCTTTTTAACCTGAACGGTGAAATCCTGAGGCAACAGGTCCTCTTCATACAGAAGTTGGTCGTAACCACAGTCTTTACATTCGTAGTTGTGGGCGCATAATTTGAACTGGACGCGGCCCGTCAGCATGTGCCTGCATTCCCTCTGTAAGTAAGGTTTATTCCGCATGACCTCTGTCCAACTGACCAGGGCAGTTGGTTTTTTAGCCAATCCCCTGCTCATCGCCTTATCAAATGCACAGGAAGTGCAGTCGAATGCATTTTCGCAGGTTTTGAAATTTACCACTCCGGCCTTCATCCAGACACACTGGCTCTCGGTCGTGGGGATAATCCGCACTCCAGGGCCTTTCGCCTCCTCTTTCGTTTTCATACCCAGCCTCCTTCATTTCGGATACCGCAATACAGCAAGCTCTCTCCAATTTGCCAAATAGCAATTTGCATTGGTTGGCGCGATACCTCTTCTATTCACAAGATCCATGCCACGCTCAAATGGAGCAAGCATTGTCGCACCGTACGAAATTCGGATGCCGCAAATTGAGGACACGACAAGAAAGTAGCGTCATAGGAATCTGCATTAACCTCCATGAGGGAATGTTCCAACTGTTAAGCTTCTTTGTCTGCTCCGCTTTGAGCCTCTTTAACGTCTTCTCTGCCGCCAGTTCATAAGGTGTACAGTTTCTGTGCAAGGGTGTTAAGAATCTGTACACCGGATGGGAAAGCAAGCTGCTAAAATATTGCGCCGCACTGGCGCTGGGCCATTTATTATTCATGATGGTTATTATTGGGTATCGATTTTGCACAAAGACTGGGCGTATAGTATCTACAATCAAATTTATCCATTGGAATGACTCCTGTTCAGGCGGGGTGCACCTGATACTGAGGCGATTCGAAGTTTGTCATTCCATTCTCCCCTGGGTTCGCAACATTCTGAAGAAAGGGGATGTATGGCCGGAAGATTGAAGGTCCTG
Organism: uncultured delta proteobacterium; assembly: GCA_963727975.1. Classification (GTDB taxonomy): domain Bacteria; phylum Desulfobacterota; class Syntrophobacteria; order Syntrophobacterales; family Syntrophobacteraceae; genus SbD1. Next base: position 55,496 of record CAVSIN010000012.1, read on the forward strand.
GTTGTCGATGATGAAATGATCGTACGGGAATCCCTTGCGGCCTGGTTCAAGAAGTCGGGCTATGACGTGGACGGCGTCGATGGAGGCCGGGCTGCTCTCGACGCGGTGGACGTGAAGGACTACGATTACATCTTCCTTGACATCAAGATGCCCGATGTGAGCGGTTTGGAAGTGCTCGATTACGTAAAGGCGAACTGCCCGTACTCAATGGTCGTAATGATTACAGCTTATGGATCGATTGAAACTGCGGTGGACGCAATGAAACGTGGAGCTTGCGATTATCTCACGAAGCCCTTCGAACCTGGTGAATTGGCCTGCCTGTTGGAAAGGCTCCTGCAACAAAAAAGGACCCTTGATGAAAACGTGATTTTGAGGGAGCAGGTGGCATGCCGGGTGCGCTGCGAGGATTTGATTGGAGTATCGAGTTGCATGCAGCAACTGTTTGAATTGATCCAACAGGTCGCAACATTCGATTCACCCGTTCTGCTGCGAGGAGAAACGGGAACCGGAAAGGAACTGGTGGCGAAGGCGATCCATGCGACAAGCGAGCGCTGCGTTGGGTCTTTTATCCCGATAAATTGTGGAGCTTTTACCGAGACGCTACTGGAAAGCGAGTTGTTTGGACACGAGAGTGGGGCGTTTACCGGGGCGAGAAGGGCCAAAAAAGGGCGGCTGGAGATGGCGCAGGGAGGGACCCTTTTTTTGGACGAGATCGGCGAAATCCCTTTAAAGATGCAAATCGATCTTCTTCGTGTTCTGGAGGAAAAAACCTTTCATCGTGTCGGCGGAATAGCAGATATTCCGGTTGATTTTCGCCTCATCTGCGCCACGCATAAGGATCTTGCAAAGGAGATCGAGCGCGGCGCCTTCCGTCAGGATTTCTATTACAGGTTGAATGTCATTGAGTTGGAAATTCCGCCTCTTCAGGCTCGAATCGATGATATTCCCGAGTTGGCACAGCACTTTCTGGAACGTATCCGAAAAGAAACAAACAAACCGGTTGCGGGGATTCAGCAGGAAGCTATCAAATCTCTTAAAAATTATCCGTGGCCCGGAAATGTTCGTGAGTTGGAAAATGCTGTTGAACGCGCCGTCGTGCTTGCCAAAGGACGCTACCTTACAAAAGATGATTTTGCATTTCTTTTTAGATCCTCAGCCCAGGATACCCCTCAATCTTTAAGAGAGAACGAGAAACAGCATATAGAGCGGATTCTCAATCTCCATGGGTGGAACATCTCCAAAGCGGCGGCGGCTCTGGAAATTAGCAGAGTTACGCTGCACAGCAAAATTAAACATTACAACATTAGTACTACTATCGACAGGACCGGTGGCTCGCAAGTTTGAACTCCAACGAAAGTGGGCGCGGCAAGAGACCGAAAATGAAAACTCTGAAAGATTGGAAAACAAGGCTTTTCGACTGCCTTTCTATTCCTACCCTGATCCTGAAAGCCAATAAGATCATAGTGGACGTGAACGCTAATTTTCTGGAGAAGTTCGGGGTCAATAAAGGGGATGTAATTGGGAAGACTTGTCACGACTTTTTCTACCAATCACTGGAACCTTGTCCCCTGGAAAGTTGCGCTATCGCTCAAGTGCTTGCGGACCGTCATGGACACTCCGTTATGAAGTATGTGACAACCAATGCTGGAATAGAAAAATGGGATAATCGTGTTTTCTCACCGGTCCTGGACGAGGCCGGCGAGGTTCAGTATGTTGTTGAATGTATTCATGATGTCACCAAAAACAAGATGCTTGAGCGAGAACTCTCGGGCGCCAAAGACTTCACCCAAAAGCTCATAGAAAGTTCAACCACTGCTATAATTGCAGCCGATCTACGAGGAAAAATTCTGACTATGAACCCCGCTGCCGAGGAACTGACAGGATATTCGCTTAGAGAGGCGCGTGAGAGAATAACCACCGAGGCCCTTTATCTCCCCGGGCAGGCAAAGAAGGTTATGAGAATTCTGAGGGATGAAGGCATAGGAGGCAAAGGCAAGCTGCACCTCAGCAGGTTTACCATTGTTAATGCTCGAGGTGAGGAGATCCCGGTGGATCTCACTGCTGCGATCATTTACGAGGGCGATCAGGAAGCTGCCACCGTTGGATTGTTCAATGATTTAAGAGAGAAGCTCAAACACGAGCAAGCAATGCGAGAGATGACCGCCCGGTTCTCGCGATCGGAAAAAATGGCTTCCCTGGGTCAGCTTGCAGCCGGGGTCAGTCATGAGATAAACAATCCCCTGACTGGAATTATTTTCTACGCCAATCTTTTATTGGAGACACTCGAAGAGGATGATCCCCGGCGGCACAGTCTAACGTGCATCTATGAAGACGCCAAAAGGTGCGGCAAAATCATAAAGAACCTCCTTGCCTATAGTAGACAGGAAACTCCCGGGAAGGAAATCCTCCACGTCAATATGCTTCTTGAGCACAGCTTGGATCTTATTCGTGACACAAAGTTCTTCATGGATATACAGATCAGGAAAGAGCTTTCAGAGGATATGATGTTAATTGAAGGCGATAGGGATCAACTGGGCCAGGTAATCTTCAATCTTGTTATGAATGCTGTCGATGCCATGGACCGGAAAGGAATACTTACTCTTCGCACGTATAGAGACAATCCCGCAAGGAAAGTGTACCTGGAAGTCTCCGATACGGGTTGCGGCATTCCGCAGGCAAACCTTTCCCTCATTTTCAATCCATTTTTCACCACCAAGGCGCCGGGAAAAGGAACGGGCCTGGGGTTGAGCACCGCTTACGGGATACTCAAGGAAAGTGGGGGCAACATTTGGGTCAAGGAAACAAGCAACAGGGGGACAACGTTGCGTGGAGAACTCCCCCTTTACCAGCCTGCATCCGCTGGAAATCATTCGTCTTAGATCGATTCCTCTCATTTCCCAAAATCGTTTTTTCCCGCAACGATATTTAGTCTTTTCATCTTGCGCCGCAGAGTGTTTTTGTCTATCCCAAGTTCTCGCGCGGTAGCCATTCGGCGCCAATCATTCCGGTCAAGGGCGGCCACTATTGTATGCCGCTCGGCGTCAAGAAGGGTGAATCCCGCAAAATCGGCAAGCCGGCATGCATCGGTATTGAGATGCTCGGGCAGGCATTTGGGTTGAATCAGTCCGTCACGGCAAAGGATGAATGCATATTCTATCACATTTTCCAGTTCCCGGATGTTTCGGCAATCAGTGGCGCATGAAGATCGCCAGGGCTTCGGGACTAAGTCCCGCCACGTTTTTGTTCCGCAGCTTATTCAGGCGTTCGATGAAGTGTTCGGAAAGAAGAGGAATATCTTCCTTTCGCTGGGCGCAAGGGGCGGCAATTCCAGCTTTACAACATTGATGCGGTAATAAAGATCTTTTCTAAAATGCCCCTCATCAACCATCCTAGACAGGTCCTGATTCGATGCAGCCACTATCCTTACATTCGTCTTAACTGTTTTTGAAGACCCCAGGGGCTCATAAGCGTGCTCTTCCAGGACCCTCAAAAGGCGCACCTGAAGAGCGGGAGAAATGTCTCCAATTTCATCAAGAAATAGAGTGCCACCCTCGGCCATGGCAAAGCGTCCTATCCGGTTCCGCTTTGCGTCTGTGAATGCTCCCGCCACATGGCCAAAAAGCTCGGATTCAAGTAGAGTGTCGGGAAGAGCCCCGCAGTTCACTGCAACGAAAGGACCTTTTGGCCTTTGGGCTCAGGCTGTGAACGGCGCGGCAAAAAGTTCCTTTCCTGTGCCGCTTTCTCCTTGAATCAGTACGGTGCTCTCACTCTGGGCAACTTCGGGAAGAATCGAGAAAAGTCGCTTCATCGCCGGGGATTTCGAAATGATGTCCTGGAAACGATACTGGCGGTCGATTTCTTTACGTAGCGTCTCAACAAGACTCAGGTCGCGAAATGTCTCCACACCTCCGATTATTCGACCCGATTTGTCCTTAAGCAAAGCCGTGCTGACGCTGATCGGGGTTTCTTTGCCGTCAGCCCGAAAAATCATTGCGGGTTTATTTACAACAGGCTTTCTTGTTTCCATTGTGGATTTTAAAGCGCAGGTGGATTCACAGATATTTGCACGGAACACCTCGCAGCAGGGACGGCCAACCGCCTCTGGAGCAGGAATCCCAGTGATTCTTTCGGCAGCGCGATTGAAAAACGTAATCCGCCACCCCAGATCCACCGTGAATACCCCGTCTGCAATGCTGTTCAAAATAATTTCAGTTTGCGGCGATAGAGCGGATCCCGTCGCGTCTAAGTCTTTGGCCACAGTGTTTCCATTCAAATTGTGATTGAGCGGTCTGAATCTGAATATGCTGCAAAACCCGGTTATTCTATTATAGCGAATGGGCTGTTTAAGGGAAACAAAATGCACCTTACTCGGGCAGCTCGGGTGTATTTTGTTCCCTTAGGGCCTCAGGCCCTAACCTTACTTTGACATCCTATTCGATCTTGATTCAAAGCCATCTCCGACAGGACCATCGCTGGCCGGGTATTTCATACTCATCTTCGCTTGAATACCTTCATAATCAAAAAGCATGCCTGTACGGAACAAAGATTCCATGCGGGCGCGCTACTATTTACTCCAGTTTTGAAACCTTTATCTGTCCGGATTCCGGTACCGAGAAGCGTGCGGAGTTCACGATTCATTGGATATTCTGAGGTATGTTTAACTTGCATTCAGGAGGGAATCAAAAATGAATTCTTCGAGAACTCCAATCGTATCGGCGCTGTTGCTTTTTGCGGCCACGGCGCTTTTCCACGCCGTATTTGTCCACACAGGCTTCGCTCAAGTTTCAACGGCGGCCTCGGATAATTGCGGGTGGCCTTGCCAAAACTTAAAGCAGGATTGGAATTACCTGTTTCACCCAAGCCGCGTGAACCAATGCCAACCCCGCGGGCTTGAAAGCGATAACAGGCTTGAAGAACTGAGCAAAGAGGCTTTTACCAGAGACGATCCACTTATTCCCCGGTATTGCGGGTCTCCGTTCGGCGCCCCTGGCTTCTCCGGGGTTGGGGCCGGGAAATGACCGGCGCCCCGAGCTTGCAGGCAAAAATG
>CAVSIN010000013.1:0-47599 GCA_963727975.1 uncultured delta proteobacterium
CCATTCCGTCCTTTTAACTTGATAAACGATAATCTTTTTACGCGGGTTGTTCCGTCTCGTTCCGGCAAGGTTCAATAGATGCACTGGATCCAGTCTGATTAGCCAGGTGGGAGCGGAAATGAGGCGGATGCAGGCTCGCACTACGTAGACATATTTCGTCAAAACCTTCCAGAGTTTTGCCTGACTGCTGAAGTACCATAAAATACAATGGCTTCCCACGCGCGCGACAAACCTAATGGAAGCCCACCGGCTTGTCAAGAAAAAGTAACCTTTTGTCAGAAAAAGTAATCCTTTCGGAACAAAGAAAGGGCATTTGAGGATGGGTGGGGCGGGGCGGGGCACGGTCCTTAAATCTCGACTTCGTCTCCAGGTTCAGGCGCCAATACCTTGAAATCTTTGATCTCTTTGCTCACCCGCAAAATGTCCTCCCACATCAGGCGCCGTTCATTTCGCTCGATGTGCACCAGGGCGAGCGCGCGGGCTTTGGCCGCACGGGCGAAATCGATGCAGTTCATGATGTTTCCATGTCCCGGGGTGTCCGCATCCAGGCGATAAGCCTCGTGAATAACGAGGTCTGCGCCGCGCGCAAGCGAGAGTGTTTCATCTGTTGGGAGCCCGTCTCCGGAGTAAAAGAGCGACTTGCCGCCCCTTTCCATGCGCACGGCCAAGTCTCTTTGAGGGTGCCCGTTCACGGCGCTTCGCCAGGTAAAACCGGCGACTTCCACAACCTCTCCGGGTTCGACCGTCTGAAAACGGATATCGTAAGCAAACCTGTCCAGGAGAGACGAATAGGCCAGCCTGAGGGTTTGAACCACTATTTTGTCTATTTCACGCTGGCCAAGGATAAGTAGAGGCTTTCTACGTTTCATTTCCCAGAATCTGGCAAGCAGGGCGGGCAGGCCGAAGAAATGGTCCCCGTGAAAATGAGATATCCAGATTGCGTCGAGGTCGTCGGGACCCTGGCGGGTTTTCCAGAACGAAGGAGGAACGGTAAAGCCGCAGTCCATCAGAATAGAGCTTTCATTGCGTCCATCTGTTGCCCGGACCCAGATGGAAGTATTTGAAAGGTCCTCGTCGAACGCTTCGCCGACACCGATGAATTTAATCTTCACAGTTTACCCCGCCTGTAAAAAAGAGTTTTGCCAAAGACTCTTTTAATCTAATTTAGAACAGACGCTTATACCGGTAAACCAAATTTGTTTTAGAATACCGCGCGTCTTAGATTATTCGGGCAGGGTTGTAATGGAGGGGCTGAAAGGGAGGGTTCATGAAGTCCAGGCATCTTTTCCCGGTTTTAATTTTCATACTGTTCGTTTCGGGCTGTGAAAACGTGTCAAGTCAATATCTTGTCGGACAGAAGCCCTATGTCGTCAAGACCGAAGAATGGGCTGGAGAATGGTCTTCGGATTGTTCCGGCGAAGAGATCATCAGAATAGAAGTAGTCGACAAAGACAAAGGCATGCTCAGGCTGACTGAGGTCAAAACCAGCCCCGGAAGCGCCGTGGAATCTTATGAGTGCTACCTGCGGGAGGCCGGCGGTTGGATATTCGCAAACGCCGCGGTCAAAGGGGAAACCGGCTTTTACCCGGTGCGCGTAAAAAACATTGAAGGCCGGCAAATAATCGTCTGGTTTCCAGACCCCGAGAAATTCAAGCCACTGGTTTTTGAAAAAAAGGTATTGCCGGGAGAATGGCGTGGACGGGATATTTCTCTTGGCTTGCTAAGACCCGAGCATCTCGAGCTGATAATGTCAGGTAGGGAAGGGGTCCTTTTCAAGTGGGATGAGCCGTCTATTCTCATCAGGCATGGGAAAGCCCCGGCGCCTCGGAATTAATACATTCGCAAAGGATCTTACTCATGGAGAGAGCTAATGGGGACCAGGGACAAATTTGAATTGATTTTCGAGAGGGAAATTCTAGAACTAAAGGGCCTGGTCCGGTTTTACAGGCACATCGCAACCGGCGCCGAGGTCCTTTCGATAATGAACGATGATGATAACAAGGTATTCGGCATCTGCTTTCGCACCCCGCCGTCCGATTCGAGCGGAGTAGCTCACATTCTGGAACACTCGGTCCTTTGCGGCTCGAGAAAGTACCCGGTGAAGGAACCTTTCGTAGAACTCGTAAAAGGCTCACTCAAGACTTTTCTCAATGCCTTCACCTACCCTGACAAGACCTGCTATCCGGTCGCCAGTCAGAACGTCCAGGGATTTCTACAACCTGATCGACGTATATCTGGACGCGGTTTTCTACCCGCGCCTGACGCCGTTTGTTCTCCAGCAGGAAGGATGGCATTACGAGCTAAATGAGCCCGAGGACCCACTTGCAATCAAGGGAGTAGTGTACAACGAAATGAAAGGGGTCTATTCCTCCCCGGACAGCCTGCTCTCGGAGCTTTCGCAGCAGTCTCTTTTCCCGGACACCACTTACGGACTGGATTCGGGCGGCGATCCCAAGGTAATCCCCAGCCTTACTTTCGAACAGTTCAAGTCATTCCACGAGAGGTTCTACCATCCTTCCAACTCCAGGATTTATTTTTACGGCAATGACGATCCGGACCGAAGGCTGGAAATAATCGAGGAATACCTCAAGGATTTCAGCCGGATCGAGCCCGAATCCGCTGTGTCTCTTCAGGCGCTGAAAGCCACGCCTTCCCGGATTGTTCGCTCGTTTGCCGCCGGTGCTCGACGATGCAGTCGCGGGTGGACTCAAAGGCATGGTGACCGTGAACTGGCTTCTTCCGGAGGTGACCGACGCCGCGTTCAATCTTGCCTTTCAAATCCTGGAATACGTCCTTATCGGCATGCCGGGTTCTCCGCTGAAGAAGGCGCTGATAGAATCCGGGCTGGGCGAAGATATTGCCGGGAGGGGGCCTCGAGACCGAGCTGCGCCAGTTCTACTTCTCCACCGGTCTCAAGGGAATCCGCACCGAGGATGCCGAAAAAGTTGAAAATCTCATCTTCGAGACTCTAGTCAGCCCTTGCTGCGGACGGCATCGACCCTGCAACCATTGAAGCCGGGGTGAATACGATTGAATTCCGGCTTCGCGAAAACAACTACGGAAACTTCCCGCAGGGGCTGGCGGTCATGCTGCGCGCGCTTTCCACCTGGCTCCATGAAGCCGATCCGACCTGCCTGCTGGCTTTCGAATCGCCTCTTGACCAGGTAAAGGAAAATCTGAAATCAGGAGGTTTTCTCGAGGGCCTCATCCGCCGCCATCTTCTCGAAAACCCGCACCGGACGGTTGTTGTGCTGCGGCCCGAGCCCGGACTTGCCGAAAAGGAAATTGAAGAGGAATCCAAGAAGCTGGAGGAAGTCAAAGCGGTCGTTTTCGGTCGATGAGATTCGCACGGGGTGATCGAAAACGCCAAAACGCTGCAAAGGATTCAATCGAGTCCGGATTCACCGGAAGCTCTCGCCACCATCCCGGTCCTCAAGATTTCCGACCTGGACAGGAGAAACAGAATAACTCCAATGGAACCGATGCCTGTCGAGGGAGTGGCCGGTTTTTACCATGATCTTTTTACAAGCGGCATAGCCTACCTGGACATCGGGTTCAATCTTCAGGTCCTCCCTCAGGATTATTTGCCCTACGCGCCTCTTTTCGGCCGGGTTCTGCTCGAGATGGGGACCGACTTTCAGGATTTTGTCTCTCTATCGCAAAGAATCAGCCGGAAGACCGGAGGCATCCGCCCGGAGGTGTTCACTTCCGCCGTGATTGGAGACAGCGAGCCTGCCACGTGGCTTTTCCTGCGGGGCAAAAGCATGAGCCCGCAGATCGGGGAGCTTGCGGATATCCTCTCTGAAGTGCTGGGCGCCGTGAAACTGGATGACAGGGAGCGGTTCCGGCAAATCGTTCTGGCGGAAAAGGCGAGGCAGGAAAGAAAAATTGTTCCGAACGGCCACCAGGTAATAAATCAGCGTATCCGCGCTCATTTCAACCAGGCGGACTGGGTAAGGGAACTGACGGACGGAATAAGTTATTTTCTTTTTCTGGGACGGCTTGCCGGGGAGATTGACGAAAACTGGGACAAAGTGGTTTCAGATTTGGAAGAGGTCCGCAAGCTGCTTGCCAACCGTTCGGCAATGACTTTCAATTTGACCGCAGACAGGAAAGACCTTCACTTGATCGAGCCTCGCGTGGGCCAATTTCTGCGTTCTGCTTCCGGACAGCGCGGCAGCGATAGAGACATGGCAGCCTCCGGCTTTTCCCGCAATTCGAAGGAATAATGATTCCCTCGCAGGTAAACTACGTGGGTAAAGGCGCAGACCTGTACAGTGAGGGATACGATCTGCACGGATCGAGCAAGGTCATAACCGGGTATCTTCGTACTTCCTGGCTTTGGGAAAGGGTGCGAGTGCAGGGAGGCGCCTACGGCGGGTTCTGTCTTTTCGACCGTATGTCCGGGGTCTTCACCTTTATTTCCTACCGCGACCCGAACCTGCTCAAAACAATTGAAAACTTCGACGGCGCAGCTCAATTCCTCCGCAGCGCCAATCTTCCCGACGATGAGGTTCGCAAGGCAATAATCGGGGCCATTGGAGATATCGATTCCTACATGCTTCCGGATATGAAAGGCTATATCTCGACGCTGCGCTGCTTGACCGGTGACTCCGAAGAAGTCCGCCAACAGATGCGCGACCAGATTCTGGGCACTACGGCGAGTGATTTCAGGGCCTTTGCCGACACACTCGACAAGGTTAACAGGGACGGAATCGTTAAAGTGCTGGGGTCGCAGGCAGCCATCGAGTCGGCCCTCGCCGCGCGCCCCAAGTGGCTGGAGACTTTCAGGCTGCTCTGAGAAGCTGATGAGGAAGGGAGCGGTGGCGGGAAGGATCTGAAGAGCGGCTCATACTTTCGTCATTGAGGAGGAAAGCCTGCATCCAGAGTCCTATTCCCGCTTTTATGACACATTCTCGAAAGCCCGAATCTATAACTTTTCCGGCTTGCAGAGGTTCTTCTCTTCGGCGGCGGCCCGTCCGCAATTACCGCAAACGTATTTTGGGTTGCGCACCAATTTTTTGTATTCATCAAGATTCGATTCGACAAACCCGATATTTTGAAGATAACACAGGTGCTCCTCGTGGTGAGGATGGGGCATTTTTTTCTCAGCCATTTCATTTTCCCTTCGTCTGAAGATTCCCGAAAATTGTCGCAAGTCCTTCTCGAAATGATTCATTTCTCTGCTGCGCCGAAACGCTGCATTTGAAACTAAACATCACGATCGGTACGAGCAATGGGCTTTGGAAAAATGGGGCAATGAACGTCGCCCGGTTTAGCTGAAGTGCTCTCTGCGCGGGGTTTTGGCGGATGAATCTTTGTTCGGGAAAGGCGCCCCGAAGCTCAGGGGCGCTCTTCAAGGTCCTTTCCCCCTATGATGCTGTTAAGCTTGTTTATCAGGCTATCCTGGGACTTCGAGCATTTCTCGCATGAACTCAGGTGGTCCAGGAACGCGGTGATGTTCCATCCTTCGTAAGTTCTCAATCCCAATTCAATCGGGTCCTTCCCACAAAGGAGATCGAGCATCTTTGACTCCTGTCAGAGTGTTTCAGATGGTCTATACAGCAAATATGTCAAATGCGGAATCAAAAAACGGTTTCGATAGAGTTTAAATTGTAACAAATTCTTGTGTGAAGTTTGAAAAAATTTTGCCTGCCAACCATTCTGTTACACTCTTCACTTGACATGCGGATCAAACCGGCATAGGAATCTGGTTCGAAAGAGGGACAAAATAAGTGAACCCACCAATTATTTGAACCAGGCGACCAAAGTGCTGCATGACAGACTGAAAAAGATCATCCGTGGCTCCGGTTTGCCGCTCGGGCGGTTTGCCGAAAAAACCGGCGTTTCCAAGAACACTCTGATAAACTACCGTGACGGGGTGACATCACCTGCAGCCCCATTTCTGGAGTCGGTGTGCCGGACGTTCTCGGCCGATCCGGGCTGGCTGCTCCTGGGAGAGGCAAGCGCCGGGGCTTGCGCCGCCACACTGCGAATCGGCAGGAGAGCGAAGTGAGAGACTACGCCCTCATTCCGCTCCTTGAATCGCGTGTGACTGCAGGTCCGGAAGGCGAAATCCTGTACGGCGAAATCGCGGACCGTTATCCTTTCAAGAAATGGTGGATCGAAAAGCTTGTGGGGACAAGCTCCGAACGGCAGGGGAGTCTTTTTCTGATACGAGTCAGGGGAGATTCGATGTCGCCCACAATAAACCAGGGTGAGATGGCCCTGGTGGACGCCAGTGAGGCGGAGCGCCTGGAGGTGCTCGCGGGGCGCATATACCTCGTGATCCTGCCCGAGGGGACGGCAGCTCTCAAAAGGTTGGTCCTGAGCGGAGACGAGGGCGGCCTGAAGCTGGCCTGTCTGTCCGACAATACCGCAGACTACCGGCCGTTCGAATTTGCTCTGGATCCGGAAAAAAGCCTTAAGTCGTACGTGCTGGGGCGCGTGCGATGGGCAGGGAAGGAGTTTGATTAAAACCCGGGGGGAGACGAATGAGCACTGCAAATTATACCGGGAAAGAAGCGGCATACATTAAAGGTGAGCTGCTCAAGGCATATCTGGAGCCTCTCTTCATGATCATCGGCCAGCGGGAACTAAGGATCGGCTACATTGACTGCTCTTCCGGACCCTGGCGGAAAGGCGGCCAGGATCCCGGCGATACTTCAATCGCCGTTTCTCTGGGCATCATGGAAAAGTGCCATAACGAGTTGTCGGAAAAATTCAGGAGAAACGTCCAATTTCGCGGATTATTCATTGAAAAGAACAAAGAGTCTTTTGGCAGGCTTGAGAGTTTCCTCAAATCCGAATCCTGGGATGGCGTCGATGCCCAATGCCTCAAGGGCGATTTCTGCGATCTGGGAAGCGAAATACTGTCGTGGTGCGGCAATCGCGATTTTTGTTTTTTCTTCATCGACGCGACGGAATGGAGGCATATCGCGATTCCAACCCTGGCAGCCCCTTCTGGGCAAGGCCCTCATCCGAGTTTCTCATCAGTTTCATGTTTGATTCCATTGTTCGCGCCCATGCTCAAACGGAGCTTCGAAGAGCATATGAAGGCAATTTTCGGCGAGGCGCCGGATACTTCGCATATCGGTCCGGAAGAAAGAGAAAGATTCTTGTTCGACCTGTACTGCCGGGAACTGAAGGCTTCCGCGCCGATAATCGGAGACGCAATCCCGCGCTGCGCGCATATGAGGGTCGTGCATCCCACAAAAGACCGCACAGTTTACGACCTTGTCTATCTGACATGGGACCCGCTGGGGTTAGTGACTTTTATGGAAACCTCGGAACAACTGGAAATGGAACAGAAGAAGGCGAGGGCCCTGGCCAGGCAATCGAAAAAGGTCAAGCGCAGCCGTCAGCTCGAGATTATTTTCGGCTGACAAGTTCGCTGGAGATGAGCCGGCGGCTGATTCAACAAAAGCGAAAGAGTACTGGCTGACAAAACTGTCACGAACTCCGAAAAGGTTCGGGGTTACCGAATTCGCCGATATGCTGGAAGAGACCGGATGGTTCATGGAGGATTTTCAGAGGGCGTTTCTGGAGCTGGAACGCGAAGGAAAGGCCAGGAACCTTGCCTCAACCGGAAAGCGGACCGGAAATCCCGTTCGCTATTGGGCGAACGGCAATCGGGGCGAGCCGCTTGAGAAGCTGTGAGAGAGCGGGAAAACCGACGACAACTTCTGGAGGCTTGGGATGGCTGCTTCCGAACCTAAAGCTGGCGAGCGCGTCAAAGGCGTCCGCTTTTCGGAAGACAGCATTAGCGTTGACTTGATAGATGGGCGTACAATCGCTGCGCCTTTGGCGTGGTATCCACGCCTCCTGCACGCTACTGTCGATCAAAGGGCCAATTGCCGTATTGCCGGTGGCGGCTATGGCATTCATTGTCCTGACATCGATGAGGACTTGAGCGCCCATGGACTGCTTAGAGGAGCGCCTGCTCCAGGATCGTCTCGATCTGCAGCGGCTTAATAGGAGATGCATTCCACCAACGGCAGGGGCTAACGAGAGCATGAGGCCCATTAGGTCGGATCGGGCGCATTTCCTATCAAATACGCGGAGAGGTATGCGGAGGGCACACAATGAGAGTATCCTATCCTACCAAGCTTCAACTGGCGTTTCGTTCTGGGGACCGATGTGCATTCCCCGGATGCGAACGTGCCTTGACGGTTGTTAGCGAGAGTGGTACCAATCACGCTATCACTGGAGAGGCCGCACATATCGCTGGGGAACGACCGGATGCTGCGCGTTATGATCCCTCCATGACGGATGAGCAAAGGAATCATTACAATAACCTTATCTACTTGTGCGGTGATGACCATACACGGATCGATAAGCAGGAGCGGAACTTTCCTGTCAATTGGCTTCTGAAAACGAAGCAAGATCATGAGAGAAAGGTCCGTGAGGCCATGAATGCTGCCCTTGCAGAGGTAGGCTTTCCAGAACTGGCACAGGCGACAGCATGGATTTCCAGAATACCAGCGGGCCAGCCTTCCCATGATTTTTCTATTATACCGCCGGATGAGAAAATTCAGAAGAATGAGTTATCATATGGTTCTAGGGTCACCATCACCATGGGGATGGGGGTGGTTCGAGAGGTACACTCCTTCGTGCAACAGGAAGCTGTTCTGGATCCCGATTTCCCAGAGCGCCTCAAATCAGGTTTCCTTGAAGAGTACTTCCGCCTGCGCAAGAACGGGCACAAGGGTGATGTGCTATTTGATTTGATGTGCCAGTTTGCGCAACGTGGAATGAAAGAGCAGTCAAAGCGTTCCGCAGGGCTTGCCGTCTTGATATACCTTTTCGAACGCTGCGAGGTGTTCAAGAAGTGATTCTGCCTACCAAACATGTTTCGGTCCAATACTCAGTCATTGGCGCGGGAGCCGCTATCCTGCGAAACCTCGACTCGTCGCAAACGGTGACCGGGCTATGGGAGCGCGTCCGGAGTACACCGGAGGTTGGCGTATACTGGCGGTTCGTTCTCTCCCTGGATTTTCTTTTTGCCATCGCTGCTGTGGACTTGAAGGATGGCCTGATTGTGAGGTGCAAGCCATGATCAATAAGGTCTACGCCAACAAGTCATCGTTCAAAACAGTCGAGTTCCAGGCAGGATTTAATGTAGTTTGGGCCGACCGAACGAAGGAATCCACCAAGAGGGATTCCCGCAACGGGCTCGGCAAGTCAACTCTTATTGAGATCATCCACTTTTGCCTCGGAGCGAGGGCTTCCCGCGGCAGGGGGCTCTTGGTCGAAGCCCTGAAAGGTTGGGAATTCTCGCTGTTACTGCAGCTTGGAGATCGCGAAGTCGCCGTTACGCGAGCCGTGGATGAGCCTCGTGTTGTGTCAATTGATGGCGACGTATCCTCTTGGCCGATGAAAGGTGTCATGCAGAAAGGGCAGCTTACCTACAGCGTCAAGCAATGGGACCTTTTGTTGGGTCATTTGCTGTTCGGCCTGTCGGTATCGGATGGCGAGGGGAAGTATCAGCCCACATTGCGTAGCCTCATTTCCTATTTCATCCGACGTGGCAAGGATGCTTTCTCCACGCCGTTTGAACATTTCAGGAAACAAAAAGAATGGGATAAACAGGTCAACAACACATTCTTGCTTGGTTTGGCGTGGGAAGACGCTGCCGATCTTCAGGTGCTAAAAGATCGGAAAAAAGGACTGGAGGAGTTCAAGAAGGCCACCAAGGCTGGGATTGTAAAGGGATTTATGGGGTCATTGGGCGATTTGGAGGCTCAGAAGTACAGAGTAAAGAGTCAGTGTGACCGGGAAGCATCGGAATTTCAATCTTTCAAAGTTCATCCGCAATATGAGCAGGTCCAGACTGAAGCAAACCTACTGACAGAGGAGATTCATGAACTAGTCAATGCCAGCATGAAAGACAAAAGGATACTGGACCTTTATGAGAAGAGCCTTACGGAGGAAAAGCCTCCCGCGGCGGACGCCATCGAACGAGTCTACCAAGAAGCGGGCGTCGCATTGCCAGGGGTGACGCTACGTCACCTTGAGGAAGTACGCGAGTTTCATAAGAGCATTATCTTGAATCGTCGAACCTTTCTTGCCACCGAGATCGAGCGAATCAAGCGTGGAATTGCCAAGCGGGAACAGTTGACCTCGAGCAAGACACTGGAACGTGCAGCGGTCATGGAAATCCTGCGCACCCACGGTGCACTAGAGGAGTATACTCTCCTGCAAACACGCCACATGGAAACGGTCAATAGGCTCAACACGATTTCTACGACGATTGAAAATCTAAAGACCTTTGAGAGCGGGCTCGGTGACATCAAGATCGCCCAAGAGGAACTGCAAAAAAAAGCACGGAGAGACTATGATGAACGCGCCACTTTCAGGGAACGTGCCATCACGCTTTTCAATACCTACTCAGAGCGACTCTATAACGCCCCGGGCAAACTTGTTATTGATATAGGATCTACTGGTTTTCGATTTGACGTGGAGATTGAACGCTCAGGAAGTTCCGGAATCAGCAATATGAAAGTATTTTGCTACGATCTAACGCTCTCAAGTTTGTGGGCAGACCGAAAACCATCTCCCAAACTGTGTGTCCATGACAGCACAATCTTCGACGGCGTCGATGAACGTCAACGAGCACTTGCACTTGAGATTGCAGCAGCCGAGGCCAGGCAATGCGGTTTTCAATACATATGCACTTTGAACAGCGATTATGTCCCTTGGGAGGAGTTCTCAAAGGAGTTTGATCTGAAAAAACACATCAGGCTTGCCCTCACTGACGAGAGCCCGGAGGGATGCCTCTTGGGTATTCGCTTCTGACCGTGTAAACACCTTGGGATTGTATACACATATCGACCAAAAGTTCAATAGCCGACTCAGAATTCCTATGGACAACCGAGACTTATCGGATCGAGCGAACGCTATGCCGGTGTCTGGTTGTGTTGTGTATAATGCGCACCGATCCATATCGGAGGAGGCAGATGCCATTGGGCCAAAGGCGAAAGGGTCCGATCCCATTCGGCCGTTCCATGAACCCCTGGGCCAAAGCGACGTCAAGACGACCATTATTTATGCACATGTCCTCAATCGTGGACCAGCCGGAGTTCGCAGCTCGGTTTACGGTTTATGAGCGAACAGGGGTACATATGTTGATCCGCAGAATAGGCCATGATAAAACATTGGACGGCACGTAACCGGCTGAAGGTTTAAGGATAAACGCTCCGTTGTCATTGACCCAACGGCATGTTAAACGGCTAGCAAGACCAATGCCCGCATTTTATGCAGGATCAATCTAATTATTGTTAGGCCTGCGACGAAGATTCGCCGGGGGAATTGCATATGATATTCGACCAAGACGACATTGATTTCCTTAAGCTCTCGGATCGTGAGTTTGAGGAAGCTTGTTTTGAGTTCTTGCTTAGTCTTGACTATCAAGGCCTGATTTGGCGGCGCGGAGGCCCCGATAGCGGGAGGGATATTGAAGGCAGGCGAACGGTTGACAGCGCTTTGGTCGGTTCCTATGACGAAAAATGGTTCTTTGAATGTAAGAGGTACGAAAAAGGGGTTCCACCTGAGGAGCTTAATTCTAAAATAGCGTGGGCTGACGCCGAGAAACCCAACCACTTTGTAATACTCACGAGTTCATACCTCACAAATGGCGCAAGGATCTGGTTAGATAAAGTAGCACAGCAAAAGCCTTACTCCGTTCATGTTGTAGAAGGCAAAGCCCTGAAAAAGCTTATGGCGAGCTATTCAGAGATAGTGTCTCGGTACTTCCTTGACCAAGAAACTAAACTACTTCTAGACTCACGAAAAAGCTGGCTGGTACACAATATTGTGCCAGAAGCAGAAACTCTGAGTTTACTTGTAACTAGGCTAGACTACAATAGGTTGTCTGCTGATGAGCTAGCATTCCTATGGTGCTCTGCGAAGTTGAGGTGTGAGGAAATTGAAAAATGGATCGAAGACAATGGACCATTGTCTTTAGACTTCCTGTTTAGACCTCTAGTATTGGCGGCAAATTATGTGAACCATGTTATATCTGAATATGAAGATATATCCGTAGAGCAATTTTCTTTTGGTACTGTAAGTTGGGAGGTTGTCTATAGCAAATATGTGATTGGAAGAGTCATCTTGAATTCGTCAACAAAGCCAAGGAGTGGCTTGTACGCTTTTGTATGGGACGGCGAAGGTGAAGGCTTAGAGATTCTTGTTGAAGCTACGAGCGACTTCATAACAAGAATTCGCCATATACAGACTGGCGCAAGGGCCGCTGCTCAGACGGCAATTCAACTTCTAGCTCGCTGCGCGGGGAGAACTGAGACCTAACTTTCGTTCCAGCGGACTCGCGAAAACTCGCGGGCCGCTGAACTCGACGCTGGGGTATTTGAGAAAGGTTTGAGAAAGGTAGGAGGAAGCCGTGCCGGATCGTGAGGTCAGAACACTGAACGATCTCATGAACTATCAGTATGCGAAGATCGTTGCTTGCAGTGCATTCGGCTGCGCAAATGGTGTTGAGGCGAAAAAGAAACACTATGGGTTCATCAAGAATACACTTCGGGATCTTTCGTCCGGTAGGAAGACTTGGTCGGACATAGAACGTGAGGACTGGCAGCTTGTAGAATCGGACAAGGAGTGTGCGTATTGTGGTGATACGACTACTCTCGCTCGCGAGCACATAGTCCCTGGATCGCTTCTGATCAACGATCGTTGTCCTATGGGTGATACGATCCAGTTGATACACAACAAAGTATGGGCGTGCAGAAGATGTAACTCTGAGAAGGGAACAGAGGGACTTTACTCATTCTACAAAAACCGTTTTCCAACGGAAAAGAAGTTTTTTGATCATATTCCTCCCCTTGTTGAGAAAAAATATATCAAGACTGTTTATCAATGCCTGGCGCGATGCACTCAGTGTCTCAATTCAGCGATATTGACGGTGATGGTGCGCTTACAGTACTCGATATTGATTTTGCGATGAAGCGATTCGGAAAACTTTAAAAGAGAAATCCCTACAATTGGCTCCAGCGGCCGGCTTGTAGCTGCCGAACTATCCAGAATTGGTTTTATAGTTTCTCCCACCTCCAGAAGTGCCAATGGGGCGAATCATAATGGAGTCTACACTCAATGATGGGAAAGCTGTTCACACCTTACGCTCCAATATCGACTTTCGAGCTTGCGAAACATATATAATGCAATGGTATTATGAAGCCGTTGAAATTCATTCAAAAAAGGGAGTCAAAAAGCGAGCCGTCAAGACATCGAATTGGCTCGCCAAAGATATAGACAGATTGGGGGGTAACCCGTGGGTGAGGAGATTTTCAACTCTTCCGGCAACGTATTCAGCGATCTGGGATTTTCTCCCGATGAAGCCGCAGTGCTTCAAATGCGTGCGGACCTCATGATTGATCTCCGGAAATTCATTAAAAGCAGGAAACTCACGCAGGCTAAGGCCGCTGAAATCCTCGGCGTAAGCCAGTCCAGAGTTTCCGACCTCATAAGAGGGAAATGGGACAGATTCAGTCTTGAAATGCTCATAAGTCTTGCGACCAGAGCCGGCAAGCGTGTGAGTCTGAGAATAGCTGCATAGCTTTCTCCGACATCCGATACTCGTCCGCTACGCAGCTTCCACGACTAAGCACTTCAAATATCTTGTTTCGGGCATGCCTGAAAGGGGCGGGTGGTTAGGGACGCGAGGTTTGACAGTCCATGAATCTTTACGATGAATTCTTCTCGATGATATCGTTATTCAACAAGCTTGGGATCAGGTATGCGGTAGTAGGCGGCATCGCTTTGGCCTTTCATGCCAGACCAAGATTCACCAGGGACATCGATGTCCTGGCGCATCAGGATGATATGGGTCTATTGAAGACGGCTATGGGTAGATTGGGCTATGAAGAGACGGCCGAACCCCGGGTGCTCGCCAATACGACCCTCACACTTCATCGATTTCTGAAGATTGAAGGGCAGGATGAAATCATGATAGATATTCTTGTGGCCAATACAGATGAGTACTTCAGGATAATCCGGGATGCCGAGCTTGCTGAATCGGCGATAGGGACGGCGCCTGTGGCTGCTAAACGGGATGTGATATGGCTGAAAAGGTCTCGAGGCTCAGACCAGGACCGTGTGGACATATCGGAGCTTGAAGAAAATGACGAGGCTAGAGAAAGCAGTTAAAATCGTTAGCGATCTTTTCGATTTCTACCGGCAAATACCTAAGATTCCCGAGCACGACCCGGTGAGAAAAGGAAAGCACGACGAGTATCTCCATCAGCGAGAGCGGGAGCCACGCCTTTCCGAAAGCCCCCCGGCGCGAGGCCGCTGAGCCTTTTGTCAGCCTGCATATCCATGAAGGAAAAGAGATGATGGACAAGGTCATACAGAGATATGGGCAAAGAGTGGGATACACGGAAAAAGAAGTCGAACGCTTCCATGAAGGAGGCCACAGGATCAGGCAGGTGTCGCGCCTGTCGCGGGCGGCCGCAAAGTATTCGATCCAGGCGGAGGTGGTTGATTCAAAGAACTGCAATTCCGGCTATGCCGCCGGGCAGACGTTCATTCTCGACGTGGACGGCAATTTCATAACCGGGCTATGTCCAAAGAGAATGTGCGTGTATCTGATATCCCAACTTACGATCCCGGTGGCGCTGATAAACGAGAGGCTCAGCGAAGGCCTCGAGCCAAACGACTTTCATTTCATGCGCTATCTCCGTTGCCTGGACAGCGGCGTTGAGTGCTATGGTTACGGCGAGGTCATGCTCAAAGTCCAGGTTGTTCCTCGAGTTAAGGCATCCCCGCTCTCGCCCCGACTCTGATCATAGAAGGCGCCCCGCTCAGCGCGCCGTCTCGCGGAGCGTCGAGAATGAGCGGTCGGCCTCCCGTCCTGCGGGGGGATGCGGCTGAGGCGCCACCGCTCCAGTTTCACGAAGTAATCGCATTGTTGTCAGCCGGTCTGTCATGCGAGGAGAAAGTGTGATTGACACGAAGAGAGAGGGCAACGTCTTTGGGCCTTCGACCGACAAGTTGACGAATTGACAGAGGAGCAGGATGGGGGTATATTTGTAGCATGAAAGTCAAGACATCTGTCACACTTTCGGATAAGTTGCTTGAGGCCGTTGATAAACGCGCCAGGCAGCATAAGAAGACACGTTCCGACTTCATCGGGCAACTGGTTCGGGATGAACAGAACGCTCGCGACCTCGAAATCATCAACCGACGCGCAGATTTCCTTAATCGGGAAGCCAAGGATGTGCTCGAATATCAGGCGCTTTTGTGAAACGGGGTGAACTTTACCGCGTATCCCACCCCTCCGCGCGCGATCCGAAGAAATACCGCGTATTCGTGATCGTGAGCCGTCAGGCGCTGATCGACTCGCGATTTTCAACTGTTATCTGAGCCCCGATCTATGGCGCCTACGATGGTCTGGCGACCCAAGTCCCAATCGGTTCGGATGAGGGTTTGAAACATGAGAGCAGTGTTCACTGCGATGAGTTGGTGAGTTTGCCAAAGGCCATGCTGACCAACTTCATTGGTAATCTCCCGCCCATGAAGCTGGAAGCCCTGAACCAAGCCTTACTCATCGCGCTGGATATTCCCGGCTAGCCTGACGCCCAGGCCCTGCTTCAATCCGCCAGGTTTCAGGCATCCTCGGTGCGTTAAACTCACTGCGCCGTCTGCAATCGGCAAAAAGGCATTGAATGAAGAAGGCCCTGATCTTAGAGCAGCGACTCAAAGACAGCAGAAGCAGGAAAGTGATATTCCTGTCTCATTGCATTCTGAATGAGAATGTCCGTTATCTCGGGGGGGCGCGCCGGCGATGTTGCGTAAGAGATATTGTCGAATGGTGTTTGGATAACGATTCAGGCATCGTACAGATGCCTTGTCCGGAGCAACATGCCTGGGGCGGCGTCACCAAGCGATGGCTACTCATGGCCTATGGGGCCAGGGGCGGCTTCCTCTATTACATGCTCCGTCTTTTTCTTCCGCTTATTCTACTATACACCAAACTGATCTATGGACGACTGGCCAAAACGACGGCGGACCAAATCAACGATTATCTTGTCTCAGGCTACTCGGTCATAGGGGTGGTAGGAATTGATGGTTCACCATCCTGCGGCGTCAATAACACATTGGATTTTGAAAGATCATTCGAATTGACCGCAAGCATGGACGTAAAGTCCGTTACCGTTGAGCAAATGAACGCCATTATTCGACAAAGCTTAACGCAGGGCAGTGGGCTTTTTGCGGCCGCGCTGCAAAAGGAGCTGAAAAAAAGGCATATGGATATTCCATACCACGCGCACGACCTGATCGCTGAGATAGACGGCGAGACTTCCAGCGCAGGAACTTTGTTTGCATAGATATGCGCGCGAGTTGCACAGCAGTCTTGAATCCCGCTTGTCATATAAAGTGGCCCGACAATTCGCGGGTGATAATGACACATCGCCTATAATGGCGATATTGCAGCAAAGTTCTTACAGCGCCTGCACTACGAAGCATTTCAAATATCTCGTCTCGGGCATGGCTAGAAGGGCCGGATGGTCGAGCGACTGGCCGCGGACCTGGAGCAGGCGGAGCTTTCTTCCGCTTGCCTGCCCGGCGGAGATCAGGGCTTCCCGGAAAAGCTCTTCGCTCATATGGTAGGAGCAGGAGCAGGTGATCAGGATTCCGCCGGGTTTCAGGGCAAGAAGCGCCCGGCGGTTTATGTCGGTGTAGCCTTTCGTGGCTTCCGCGACTGCCGACCTGGTCTTGGCGAATGCGGGCGGGTCAAGGACGATTACGTCGAAAGACGCCCGCGCGATCCGTTTCAGGTAATCGAAAACATCTGCGGCAACAAAAGATGAGCGGTCGCCGAATCCGTTGAGCTCCGCGTTCCGGCGGGCCTGATCGACAGCGTCTGCGGACTGATCGACCCCTATCGCTTCGGCTGCCCCTCCCGCAACCGCCGAAAGGCTCCATGCTCCGTTGTAGCAGAAAAGATCGAGGACCCTTTTGCCTTTCATCCAATGCCTGGCGGCGTTTCTATTGTCGCGCTGGTCGAGATACATGCCGGTTTTCTGCCCGCCGAGCACGTCAACCAGGTACCTGATACCGTCAATGCGGACGGGGATATCGCCGGTCACGCTTCCGAAGGCTACCCCTTTTTCCAGCGCAAGGCCTTCGAGGGCGCGAGAGGGCGAGTCATTTCGGAATACCAGGGCCGCGGGCCTGAAAAGATCGACCAGCAGTTCCCTGATCAGCTCCTCCATCCTGGCCATCCCAACAGTTCCGGCCTGGTAGACGAGAACGTCTCCGTACCGGTCGACCACAAGGCCGGGAAGGCCGTCCGATTCGCCAAAGACGAGACGGCAGCTTTCCGCGCCGGGGTAAAGGAATTGGCGAAAACTTGCCGCCTCGAGCAGCGTCTGCCGAAAGAATTTCTCATCGGGCTTTTTGCCGGGGGGACAAACGAGGCGCACGGCGATAAGCGATGCGGGATTGATATAGCCGGCCCCGAGCGAGAGGCCCTTTGCAGTGAGTACCTCGACCCAGCTTCCGGGTTCAAAATCATGGATCGGATCGGCTATCTCGTTGCTGAATACCCAGCGATGCCCATGGAGAATGCGCCGCTCGCGCCCGGGATGAAGGGTTAAGGTTTTCATGAATGCATCCACCTCCGGTTCGACCGCAATAAAAAAAGCGCTCCGCGAAGAGCGCTTCGTTGGCGGCAGGTCCGCTTTTCAGATGTTCGGCTCCGGCTTTTACGGAGTCCAGCAGTATATAGTAATCCTCATACGTATCGGCCGAACTTTCGATTAATTCATAGAGGTCGTCCAGGTCCATGTTCACGACGGCGTCCTTGTCAGGGGATTCCTCTTTCAATTCGATCCATATCCAGTCGAGAAGCATTTCCTCCGGATCGCTGTAACCTTCTTCGCGTTTATCCAGGCTGCCGTCGCGAACTTTTTGTCCAACCTTCTTAAGGGCCGCCCTGACAAATTCTTTCATCTCCATTCAACACCCTCCTCTATGCAAACGGCCTGTTCCCAACAGGAAACCAAACGGTTGAAAACTTTTAAAAAAGGCATTTCAGCCAGACAAAATAGCTCATTAGCGCCATGCGTTCAACCCTATTTATCCGTGAACTCATGAGAACTACGGCGTTCCGGACGACATGTCGCTCGCAAACTCTTTTCTTGTTCAATTTACAGCTCACTTAATATAATTCTAGGTTCAATACACAAGACAGGTGATTTCAACGAAAACTCATCATTTTTGCAGCACTCCAACTCTTTGGACAGGGGACCACTTTTATGTCCGAGAAGCAGTACCTGATCGATGCGATGACCATCCAGGACTCCTGGCGCCTTTTCAAAATACTGGCGGAGTTCGTCGATGGGTTCGAAACCCTGGGCGATCTGTACCCGGCTGTCACTATTTTCGGATCGGCTCGAGTAAGGCCTGGCGATGAGACTTATGAAAAAACATACCAGATCGCCAAAAAACTCGCCCAGCACGGATACAATATAATCACGGGCGGGGGGCCGGGGGTGATGGAGGCCGGGAACAAGGGCGCAAAGGAAGGGGGCGCTAAATCGGTCGGGCTCAATATCGAACTTCCGCTCGAACAGCGCCCGAACCCTTATTCCACGCTGAAGCTCGATTTCCAGTACTTTTTCGTCCGCAAGGTGATGTTTGTCAAATACGCTCAGGCCTATATCGGGATGCCGGGCGGGTTCGGGACAATGGATGAGATCTTCGAGGCGCTTACTCTCATCCAAACCAGGCGCATAAAGCCTTTTCCGGTGATCCTGGTTGGAACTCAATACTGGACGGGCCTGCTGGAGTGGATTCGCAACACCCTTGTTCGCGGCAAATACATTTCGCCGGATGATCTCGATCTTGTTACGCTTCTGGATGATCCGGACGAAGTGGTCCACACGATCAAAAAATATGTAATCGTCTGATTGAGGGAGGTCTTTTCAAATGCCGATCTACGAATACCGGTGCCGGAAGTGCAATCGAAAATCCGAGATAATAACCTTTCGGGTCTCCGAGGAGGTTTCCGCCGACTGCAGCCA
The DNA here is from genome assembly GCA_963727975.1 of uncultured delta proteobacterium. Taxonomy (GTDB): domain Bacteria; phylum Desulfobacterota; class Syntrophobacteria; order Syntrophobacterales; family Syntrophobacteraceae; genus SbD1. The sequence continues at coordinate 19,041 of CAVSIN010000013.1, forward strand.
CTGCGGCAGCGTCGAGGTCGAGCGGATTCCATCTCGAGTCAGGGTCCGGATGTCCGAAGAGACCCGAATGGAGCGCCTGGCCGACCCATCCCGTTTTTCAGGCCTCGATGAAAACGACCCGAAGAGCATGGCGAAATGGATGAAGTCCATGAGCCGGGAAATGGGAGACGACCTGGGCGAGGACTTCGACGTGGACGCCATGATGGATGAGGCGATGGCGGAAAAGGAAAGCGCAGAGGGCGGGGGGTTCGGCATTGGCGATGAGGACTGAGGGCGGCCGCTGCCCATGTGGGCATAGGTACCGAGGATATTTCGCTCTTTCGTCAAACCCCACGCCCTGCGATAGCCTGCCCCCGGCCGGGGTGGACGGCCTGTTGCTCAAAACCTGCATCCGCTGTCCGACTTGAGGGCATCGAGTTCGGCTGTCCTCCATCCCCATCCGACCTCTGTCCTCAGCCCGCGCTCCTCGCCGTCAAGAAGCGGGTAGCGGCACAATTCTCCCAGGTAGTTTTTGACGATCATACTCCCGCTGCCGATTTCGCGGATCATATTGGGCAGGAGCGGCATTTTCCCTCGCCCACCCGGCAGATCGACGACGAAATGGGGCATCGCCGGCCCGGAAATCCGGTTTCGAAGTTTGCGAAGAATTCTGGAGGCCGGTGCTGATCGGGGTCCTGAAGTGGGCCGTGCTCCTGGTGAGGTCCATCTGCATCAGGTAATAGGGGCGGACCCGGATGGAGAGCAGCCGGTGAAACAGCTCGGCGAGGACGGCTTCGGAGTCGTTTACGCCGCGCAGAAGGACCGTCTGGCTGCCGAGGGGAATGCCTGCGTTGGCCAGTATCGCGCAGGCCCGTTCCGAGTCGGCCGTAAGTTCGGCGGGATGGTTGAAATGAATATTTACGAACAGCGGGTGAAACTCCGAAAGCATACCCGCCAGCTCCGGAGTGATCCGGCTGGGAAGAGCGCAGGGGACCCGGCTCCCGATCCTGATTATCTGCACGTGCTTTATCTCCCGCAGCCTGCTCAGAATCTCCCGAAGACGCTCCCGGGTAAGCAGAAGAGGGTCGCCGCCCGACAGGAGCACGTCCTGGATTTGTTCATGCCTCGCGATGTAGTCCAGGGCAGGCGCAAGGTCGGCGCGCGCATTTTCGATCGCCGCGAATGCCCGCTCCGCCATCTCCTCTTACGCGTGCAGAACCTGCAATGGACGGCGCATTGGTCGCTCACCAGCCACAGGACGCGATTTGGATACCTGTGAACCAGGTTTGGAACAGGCGCCAGGCCCTCTTCCGAGAGCGGGTCCTCAAGACCGGACGGGTCCGAAATCTCTTTTGTATCCGGGACCACCTGTTTCCAGACAGCGTCCCCGGCGCTTCGGATAAGCCCTTCGAAATAGGAATTCAATCTGAAGGGATACTTGCGGACAACAGGTCCCAGGGGAGCGGAGTCGATTTTCCATTTCCTGGCGAAGTCGTCTAGCGAAAGCATGAAATCTCCGAAAAAGGATTGCGAAAACATTAAATTAAACACGAGCGAGGCTTGCAGGTAAACGGATATTTCATGCGAGCCGTGAAATCACGGCAGCCGTTTTGCTCCGCTCAAGCGCTGCGCCGGGTACCCAAAGCGGCTCGATTTTGATTGTCCCTGCCTGCCATATCAGATACATTGCCAAGGATTCCGATCTGCGAAGCAGCATCCAAACAGGTTTAATAATGAGCAACTGGCTCAAAATTTACGGCAACAGGCGCGTCTTGAGCCTGGTCGGCCTGGGTTTTTCCTCGGGGCTTCCCCTTGCGCTCACGGCTTCGACGCTCCAGGCCTGGCTCGTGACCGAAAAGGTTGACCTCAGCGTTGTAGGCGCCTTTTCGCTGGTCGGCCTCCCCTATGCCCTGAAAGTGTTCTGGGCGCCGCTCATGGACAGGTTCAGCCCGCCGTGGCTCGGAAGAAGGCGCGGCTGGATCGTTTCAATTCAGGTCCTGCTGGCCGTCGCAATCCTTTTTCTCGGTTACTCCTCACCCGCTTCTTTCCCCGCCCTCGTGGCCTTTGCGGCCCTGGTTACAGCTTTTCTGAGCGCCAGCCAGGATATCGCGATCGACGCCTACCGGGCTGATGTTCTGCGCGAAACGGAACTGGGGCCGGGGGCCGCCACAGCGGTCGTTGGCTACAGGTCCGCCCTTCTGGTCTCCGGAGCGCTCGCGCTGATTCTGTCCGATCACGTTTCCTGGCGCACCGTTTATACCCTGATGGCCGCCGTAATGCTCGTGAACACGCTTTTTACGCTCGCAGCACCCGAGCCTGAAATCAGGGTCATCCCTCCCAAAAGCCTGAAGGAGGCGGTCTGGGGGCCGCTGACCGGCTACTTCAAACGCTCGGGAGCAGTCGAGATGCTGTTTTTCATAATGATTTACAAACTGGGAAACGTCATAGCCGGGGCGATGACCACTCCTTTTCTGCTGGATATCGGCTTCAGCCGTTCTGATGTCGGCATGGTGAACAAGGTCTTCGGGCTGATCAGCACGATTGTGGGCACTCTGGTGGGCGGGAGCATCGTATCCAGAATCGGCATAAACCGCTCGCTTTGGGTTTTTGGTTTCCTGCAGGCCGTATCCAATTTCTCGTTTACGGCGCTCGCCCTGATCGGAAAAAGCTACCCCGCGATGATTGCCGCAATCGGGATCGAGAACATATGCGTCGGGATGGGTGACGCAGCCTTTATCGCCTTCATGATGAGCCTTTGCGACAAGCGTTTTACGGCGACCCAGTATGCGCTCCTGACGAGTTTCATGGCAGTTGGCAGGATCGTTGCGGGAGCGCCTACCGGGGCTGTCGCCCAGGCGCTCGGATGGCCCGTTTTCTTCTCTTTGAGCATCCTGGGCGCCATTCCCGGCATTGTGCTTCTTACCCGCTTTGCGCCCTGGAACGGCAGGGGAAGAGCCGCACTGACCGATGCCGAAGGGTTTCACGTCGGATGCCTCGACGTCAAGAAATGCACCTTTTCCGACCCTGGAGTCAATCTTTGCACTCGCGTGAAGCTGACGCGCGATTCCGGCGCCGGTCGACTCTGCTCTCCCGGCCTCGCTTTCCTTGAAAAAGGTTTGGTTTTTGAGCACTATTTTTGTTAGTCTTCCAGATTTGCATATCCCGGTTCAGGAGGAAGACTGACAGATCGTGATTGACTGGCTGAAACGAATAGGCGCGAAAACCTCAGAGATGTTCCGCAGGGACCCTTACGGCTATTCGGTCGATATAAAACCCCGATTTCCCCTCCAGAAATGGTTCGAGCGAATGGTGCGCCATGTCACCGTTCCCGAAGACCAGCAGAAATCGCTCGAGGAACTGTCCGGCAAGGGCATCATAGTCTATACCATGAAAGAGTCATCGCAGATCGACTTCGTCTATGTCAGCATGCGATTGCATCAACTGGGTCTGCCCTCGCCCGTATTCATGTTCGACCATCATCCCTATCTTTGGCAGCCCCGATGGTATGCGCTCAAGACCCTTGTCTACCACTTCGTCCATCTGTTGCGCCACGGCTGTTTCCCGGACCCTTACGCCGGAGGCTACTACGCCGAAAAGATCAAGGGAGGCGAGTCCGGGTCTGTTTTCTCTTGTCGGCAAGCGGGGCTATTATCGCAGCACGGTCCTTGTGGGAAACGATCCGCTGGAGCATCTGATAGATATCCAGAAAACATGTGATCGGCCGATTTTTATCGTGCCTCTGGTGCTTCTCTACAGCAGGCGTCCGGAGGGGCGTCAGAGATGGGGCGCCCCTGGAGCTTTTTCTGGGCCAGAAGAAACATTTCGGTTTTTTGCGGAAGATGATTTCGTTTATCCGAGGGAATCCCTATGCGGTAATGGAGACCGGGGAGCCGCTCAACGTGCTGGAAATTTTGCCCGAGTTGTCGGAAGACCTCTGGCAAAAACGCAAACAGATTTTCGAACTTCGCCGGACCCTGATCGATTCGGTTGATGAAATCAAAAGGGCGGTCGTCGGCCCGATCATCAAGAGCAAGCTGGAGATGAAGGAGATAATCCTCCACCATCCAAGGCTCGAGGCCCTGATGCAGCGGCGCGCCCGCGCCACCTCGCAGGAAATCTGGAGAGTGCGGATGGAGGCCGACGGTTACCTCGATGAGATCGCCGCCAACTACAACATCACCTTCATTCAGATTGCGGCCAAGATCTTCAACTGGGTCTGGAACAATCTGTTCGACGGCGTCGAGCTGGATTCCGAAAGCCTGCAGAAAGTCAAGCGCGCAGCTCGCCACCACACGCTCGTATATGTTCCATGTCATAAGAGCCACATGGACTACCTCCTGCTCTCTCAGCTTCTGTATACGAACAACCTCTACGCGCCTTTTATAGCAGCGGGAAAGAACCTTGCCTTCTGGCCTCTGGGGGCGATTTTTCGCATGGGCGGGGCCTTTTTCATACGCCGCACCTTCAAGGGACTGAAGTTCTACGCCGAGGTCTTCGCGCTCTATGTCAAGACAATGGTCCAACTGGGCCACAACATCGAATTCTTCATAGAGGGCGGCCGCAGCCGGACCGGGAAGCTCGTTCTGCCAAAGCTTGGACTGCTGGCCATCCTCATCCAGGCAGTCGAGGAAGGGTTTTGCGACGATCTGGTCTTCGTGCCCACTTCCATATGCTACGATCGTATTCCCGAGGTGGAATCCTATCTGAAGGAGATTACAGGGGGACCCAAGGAGGAGGAAAACCTCGGCCAACTCGTGCGCAGTGCGGCGAGTCCTGCGGAAGCGATACGGGCGGGCGTACATCAAATTTGCCGAACCTATTTCCCTCAGGCGCTACCTTGAGCGCCACAACCACGATCTGGGCGAGTATGGCCCCCAAAGAGCGGCATGCGATGTACCGCCATTTTGCTTACCGGATCATAAACTGTATAAACCAGGAATCGATGGTTACGCCTTACGCCCTGGCCGCCTCCGCCCTTCTGGCGCTGCCCCGCCACGGGGTTTCCAAAGCCGAGTTTCTGGAAATATCGCAGACATTTCACGACTTCATCGCAGCTCGGGGGGTCGGGCTTTCCAAGACCATGAAAAACCTTGGAGCAAGCCTTCAGGATTCGCTCCGCAATATGGAGCGCAGCAAGCTCATCGGCAAGCTCAAGGACGAAGACGACGATCTGGAAGAAGAAGTTTTCACTCTGGAGGACAATAAGCGGCTGGCCCTCGAATACTACAAGAACAACATCATCCACTTCCTGCTTCCTGCGGCCTATGTCTCGACTTCGATCCTTGCGCAGCAGACTTTCCGATTCAGTGTGAGCCAGGTGCTCGAAGACGTAACTTTCATGAAAAACTTCTTTAAATTCGAGTTCGTTTACGACAACGAACTGAGTGACGAAAAGCTCGTGGGGGACGTGCTCCATATCTTTGAGGATCTGGGATTCCTGCACCGCGTTGGCGAAGGCGACCAGCCATTCATTTTGGCTCACAAGGGTCTTCGAGGCCTCACATGCTTTTCACGGACTGCTGCGGAACTATTTCGAGGGCTATTGGCTGGTCTTGCGCGGCTTGCGCTATCTTCAGAAAAACGGCTTTTCGGAAAAGGATTTCATTAAGAAGATCCTTGGGCTTAGGTCAGAAAGCCCTGAAGCTGGGGCTGGTCGAGAGGCCCGAGTGCGTATCCAAGATAATATTCGACAACGCGCTGAAGCTTTATATCGAAAAGAACATAATTGTAAAGACCATGAGCGGAGATAAAGAAGACGAGGAACAATTGCACCCGGGAACGGAAAGCCGCGCTGCTATCCAGTTTTACAGCAAACAGATAAGCCGCTTTCTGCGTTCTCCCCATTTCGCGCTGCAATAAGAGCTCAGAGCGCTGGCGCAATCGCATCCGGAATTGACTCTTTGGCGTTGGTGGAAATAATCAGGAGGTAATTCAGATGGACATTTCCGTTCACCCCCTTGACCCGGCGAAGAGGCATCCAAAGCCTAAAGATGAAAAGAACCTGGTTTTCGGCCGAGTTTTCAGCGACCACATGTTTATGATGGATTTTACGAAGGGGAAGGGCTGGCAGAATGCCCGGATCGTTCCTTACCATCTCCTGGAGATGGACCCGGCCGCAATGGTGCTCCATTACGGACAGGGGATATTCGAAGGCCTGAAGGCCTACAGGTGGCCAAACGACAAGATTTGCCTCTTCAGGCCGGACCAGAACTGGGAGCGCTTCAACCGTTCGGCGCGAAGGATGTGCATGCCCGAGATCGATCCCGCCTTCCAAATGCGGGCTGTCGAACAGCTCCTTAAGCTGGACAAGGACTGGGTCCCCCACAGCGTTGGCTCCTCGCTCTACATAAGGCCGACCATGATCGCGACCGAACCTCACCTGGGCGTGCGTCCGGCCGACGAATATCTCTATTTCATAATCACCGGGCCGGTGGCCGCCTACTATGCCGAAGGGTTCAACCCGGTAAAGATATATGTCTCGGAGGAATACGTCCGGACGGTCCGGGGTGGGGTTGGGGAGGCCAAGACGATGGCAAACTATGCATCGAGCCTCTACGCGGCGGAAATCGCAAAGAAGAAGGGCTTCACCCAGGTTCTGTGGCTCGATGCCGTCGAGCGGCGCTATGTCGAGGAAGTGGGAACAAGCAACATTTTCTTCAGGATCGGCGAGGAACTTATAACCCCGCCTCTTTCCGGCTCGATCCTGCCGGGGGTTACCCGCAATTCAGTGATTGCAGCTCGCCAGGCACTGGGGGATCAAGGTAACCGAGCGCCAGATTTCAATCGACGAAGTAATCGAGACGGCCAAGTCCGGCGAGATGAAGGAGATGTTTGCCTCCGGGACCGCAGCGGTAATTTCACCGGTTGGAGAAATCTCCTACCGTGACCGGATGTACAGGATTTCTGACGGAAGCGTGGGCGAGTGGGCGCGGAAGCTCTACGATGAAATCCTCGGCATCCAGTACGGCGAAAGAGAAGATATATTCGGGTGGGTAAGGCGTCCAAATTTCGCAGGCGGTTCGGGCGCCAAGCCCTGATGCAGAGCCGATTACAGTTCGGCTTTTATCTTCTTGAGCATCTTGTCCAGGTCCCCCTGAGGGTAGGGTTTGCTCGGCCATGAGCTCCAGAAGCTATCCTGGTGAAACCGTGGTATCAGGTGGAAATGAATATGGTCTACACGCTGTCCCGCCGAGCGGTAATTGTTCTGGAAGAAATTCAACCCTGAGGCTTTAGTAGCCTTGTAGACGGCCATCGCGATTTTTTGGGATGCGGCCGTACAGGCATGAAGATCTTCTTCCGAAATTTCGAAAAGAGTCGCATAATGTCTTTTTGGAAGGACCAGAGTGTGGCCCGCGTTGATCGGATTTATATCCAGAAAGCTGATCACGCGTTCGTTTTCGTAGACTTTCGCGCAGGGAAGCTCTCCCTTTATTATCTGGCAAAAAATACAGTCAGCCATACTCAGTCTCCTCGGCGGTTGAACTTTGAGACGTGCAGGTTTCAGGAAAATTCTGGCTGATCCAGCCGCACAAACGATGGTAAAGTAACAAAGAAGCTTTTTTCTGTAAAGCCGGGTTTTAAGGACGGCCTTGCGATTCAATGGGGTGTTTGAGCAGGAGGATAAGATGCTTTTGTTGGCAATATTCGGATCACCGAGGAAGAACGGCAATACCGATCTTATGATGGAAAGTTTTCTCGATGGGGCTTTATCGGCCGCCAATATTGAACTGCAGAAGATCTATGTCAGGGACCTCAAGATTTCAGGTTGCCAGTCCTGCGGGTACTGCGATGAACATGGAGTTTGCGTGCAGCAGGATGATATGCAGAAGGTCTACCCCTTTTTCGATACGGCTGACAGGATCGTTATCTCAAGCCCCATCTACTTTTACGGGCTGAGCGGCCAGACAAAGCTGCTCGTGGACCGCAGCCAGGCCTCGTATATGCGAAAGTATAAAAGAAAAGCCGAGGGCCATGCACCGTTGACCCCGGCCGACAGGAAGGGATTTTTCCTGTGCGCGGGGGCGACTCGAGGCAAACGGCTGTTCGATTGTCCCGTTTTGACCGTAAGGTATTTCTTCGACGCGATCGACGTGGAATACGCCGGGGAAGTCTGTTTCCGGCAGATAGATGAAAAAGGAGCCATACGGCGCCATCCCACGGCCCTTGAGAGAGTGCAAACAGGCAGGGATGGCGTTTGTTTCCGATCTATCATACGAACTGTAGAATCAATAAGGCCGGTAAGGACCGGCCCTGCCTGAGCGATAAGTCACATTCGGCTGACGCCGTTGCTTTTCAGGCGTCTCTTAGACTTTTCTGACATTGACCGCTTGTGGTCCCTTCTGTCCCTTTTCTATTTCGAAGACTACTTCCTGGCCTTCGCTCAGGGTCTTGAAACCCTGGCCTTCAATGGCGCTGAAATGAACGAAAACATCCGGCGCGCCATCTATTTCGATAAAGCCATACCCTTTTTGCTCGTTGAACCACTTCACTCGACCTTCCGCCATTGCAGATTCCTTTCACATGATTGATAGATTCAGAGCCTGGTGCGTTATTGGAGCAACTTTGCGGAAACGTCTTGCAAGGCGAAAGACCGATTCTCCGGCAAACCCCAAATACCGACCTCAAATGCACAGATCATTTCATCCTAGGTTTCCGTGAGATAAAAATCAACAGAAACAAGCGATGGAAATTTAGGATCACGAAAGCATACAGTGACATTGCATAAAGCTTCGGCGGATTTATTTTGAGATATGCGCCCTATACTGGATATAACCATCTCGCATAGCGATATAGGGATCCAGCGAAGCTTTTTTCAATTCTTCGTATTGACCGATTTTGGTTGAAACACCGTTTATGAATTTTCCGGTCTGAGCAGAAAAGCTCACCCACCAAGGCCCGGGCAACCAGGTAGCCGGGTCCATGGCGGAATCCACTCCAAAGCCGAAAAGGTCTCTTGGACTTGACGGACCAAGCACCGGCACCATCAGAAACGGGCCTGATATCGACGCCCCAAATGGCAAGGGTCTGACCAAAATCCGCTTCCTGGTTTTCGATTAGAAACCGGGCCTGGGCGATATCGATCAAGCCGGCCATGCCAAATGTCGAATTTATGACGAAACGGATCAGTTCATATCCCGCTTTCTCCCCCTTTCGCTGGAGTAAAAAATTGACGAAACGGGAGGGGAAGAGCAAATTGTGGAACCCGTTTTTGATCCCCACGCGAAGATCGGTGGGCAAAAAGACTGAGTAGACCCGGGCTGCGGGCTTGAGCACGTGAAAATAGAGGCTGTCGTTAAAATCGAAGACTTGCCTGTTGAAATGTTCGTAAGGATCATTGACCTTCTGTCCGTTTTGAGCCTCTTCGGGTCCTGCGGTTTGTTCCGTAGAGGCAAGGGCCAGGTTGAATCCTGACTTACCGGTCATGATCGGGAGAACCCAAAAAGGTGAAGATCAAAAAAGAAATCAACCCAACCCTGAGATATGTGCCGCTTGTCTTCAAAGTATGCCTCCTCATTGTAATGGCGGTCGAGGCGCCTATATTAATATGACAATCCACGAGTGCAAGCAAATTATTATGCTGCAGCGCATCTTTGACAGCCCCGTCTACAGATGCGTTGTGCAGCCACGCGTATTTAATTGTATATATCGGATTGCACGGGTCCTGAGCTGTAATATATTTTAGTGAGTTTGATACGGAATATTCCGGGACCCGGGTTTTTTCTTACCCGGCCCCCGCACCGTGTCCCGTTTCTGATCATAGAAGGCGCCCCGCTCGGCGCCCCGTCTCGCGGAGCGTCGAGAATGCGGGACGCCTTCCGCGCTACGCGGGGTGAATAGTTAGTTTCCATCCGGAAAGGGTCCTTTTCCGCCTTGGCGGCGTCAATCTTCGGGTTTTCTTGTGCGGCGTACCGGAGTACGCCTCCGCGCAAACCGTTGATTTCCTTGCCAAGACGAAAAATGCCTCCTTTCCGGCTCGGAAACTGCCAGTCTCTTATCCGAGGTTTCCGGATGGAGACTAGTACCACGTAACATTGCTTTTTTCGTAGAATAGTGGTAAAATCATGCAAATTCCAAAGGGGAGGGATTTGCCATGAAACCGCGATGCCGTGTGACGTTAACAGAGCAAGAACGCCAGGAACTCGATGCCTTGAAAACAGGTAAGACCAGTGCGAAACGGTTCCTTTATGCACGCGCTTTGCTCCTGTGTGATGCCGGGCCGCAGGGGCCTGCCTGGGCTGTAGCAGACGTCGCCGAGGCTATGGGCGTTACGCCTCGCACAATCGAACACCTGAAGCAGCGTTTCGTGGAAGATGGGCTGTCTGCTGCGCTGGAACGCAAACAACCGGAAAAGCCGCCACGCGAGGTGACTTTCGATGGAGCTTTTGAGGCACGACTAATTGCATTGGCCTGTTCAGAAACTCCGGAGGGTCGGCGACGATGGACCGTACGACTGCTGGCCGAGAAGGCAGTCGAATTGAAGTTAGCTCCGAGCGTGTCGCATATGACAGTGCAACGCACACTTAAAAAAACGAACTTAAGCCTCACCTCCGGAAGTACTGGAAAATCCCGCCGGAAGGTAGCGCAGCGTTCGTAGCCAATATGGAAGATGTAATTGATGTTTACCATTTTCCTTACGATCCCGACTATCCGCAGGTCTGTATGGATGAAACTTGCAAACAACTAATCGGGGAAGTGCACGACCCGATCTTTTGCGCGCCAGGAAGACCGGCACGGGTGGACCATGAATACGTCCGCAACGGAGTTGTCCAGATCTTTCTTGAAGTGGAGCCGTTGACCGGCAAACGCCACGTAGAGGCCGCTCAACATAGAACGAGAAAGGACTGAGCGTGGTGGATCAAGGGTATGCTCGACGAACGCTACCCAAATGCTGTCCAAGTATGCTTGGTCATGGACAACCTGAACACACACTGTGTTGCCTCCCTTTACGAAACGTTTGAACCTAAAGAGGCTCGGCGCCTGGCAGAACGCCTTGAGATCCATTACACACCCAAGCATGGTAGTTGGCTCAACATGGCGGAGATCGAACTGAGCGCGTTGAATGGACAGTGCCTGGATCGGCGGATTCCCGATCTTGAAACACTGCGAAGCCATATCGCCACATGGGAAAACGACAGGAACAATAGGCAAGCTAAGATCCAATGGCGATTTTCTACTACCGATGCACGGATAAAGTTGAAACATCTTTATCCGAAATTGTAAATGTTACATGGTACTAGTTAGTTTCCATCCGGAAAGGGTCCTTTTCCGCGAGGCGGTACGGATGTACGCCTCCGCGCTGAAATCCCCCCTGCCCCCCTTTGGGAAAGGGGGGAGTTCCCTTCGAAAGGCTCAGGGCAAGTTCTTTCCTTGCCAGGCTGAAAAATGCCTCCTTTCGGAATCGGAAACTGCCAGTCTCTTATCCGAGGTTTCCTGGAGGAGACTAGCCAGGGGAGCTGTGAGCGGCGATGCGTCTTTCTGATTTAGTGTTTAATGTAAGTCTGTCATGCGAGGGAACGACTCCTTAAGAGTTGAGGGCTCTTTTCTGCGACCTGAAAAGAGGGGACTGACAAAGATGGCGAATAACGAACAGAAAGACCCGCTGAATAAATTTATGAATCAGTTTCAGAGGTCCGTCGGGAGATGGAGATCGAAAACAGGATCAGCGCAAGGTGCATTTTTCAATCTGGTACTTCATCGTGGCCCTGCTTGTGATCATGTGGTTTCAAACCTTCGTGACCGAGCAGCAGACAAACCGGGTCTCCTATTCCGAATTCAAGCAGTTGATCAAGACCGGAAAAGTGGAGTCCGTAACCATCGGTCCCGATAAAGTCACCGCTACTCTAAAAGATGCCAAGGAGCCGAACAGAATCCATCACCGCCGTGCGGGTCGAAGACCCCGATCTGGTAAAAGACCTCGAAGCGCAGGGGATAAAATTCAGCGGCTCTTCCGACAACAAGTGGCTGGGTGTGCTGATTTCCTGGCTGCTGCCGTTGGCTATATTTTTCTTTTTCTGGAGTTTTCTGATGCGGCGCATGGGAGGCGGACCTCAGGGAGTGCTCTCGGTTGGCAAGGCGAAGGTGAAGATTTACGCCGAAAAAGAGATCGGCGTAACTTTCGATGATGTGGCCGGGATAGACGAGGCAAAGGCCGAACTCGAGGAAATCGTTGAATTTCTGAAGGACCCGGGAAAGTTCCAGAAGCTTGGAGGCAAAATCCCCAAGGGAGTTCTGCTTCTCGGCGCACCTGGAACCGGCAAGACTCTGCTTGCGCGCGCCGTGGCGGGAGAAGCCGGAGTGCCTTTCTTCAGCATGAGCGGTTCGGAGTTCGTCGAGATGTTTGTTGGCGTCGGCGCAGCGCGTGTGCGCGATCTTTTCGGCCAGGCCAAGGATCACGCTCCATGCATCATTTTCGTGGACGAGTTGGACGCTTTGGGGAAGGCACGCGGCCTGAATCCGATCGGAGGTCATGACGAAAGGGAGCAGACATTGAACCAACTCCTGGTTGAGATGGACGGTTTCGATCCAAGGGCCGGAGTAATCATAATGGCCGCGACAAACCGGCCCGAAATACTCGATCCGGCATTGCTGCGGCCCGGTCGTTTCGACCGGCACGTTGCAATCGACAAGCCCGACATTCGGGGCAGAGAAGCTATTTTGCGTGTTCATGCAAAAGAGGTCAAACTGGGTCCGGACGTCGATCTTAAGAAAATCGCGGCCATGACGCCCGGGTTCGTGGGCGCCGATCTTGCCAACCTCATCAATGAGGCGGCTTTGATTGCGGCAAGACGCGACCGGGAAGAGGTTACGATGGCCGACTTTCAAGAAGCCGCTGACCGAATAATCGGCGGGCTCGAAAAAAGAAACAGGGCGATGAACCCCAAAGAGAAGGAAATCGTCGCCTATCATGAATCCGGCCACGCGCTCGTCGCAATGGTCCTTCCCAACACCGATCCGGTCAGCAAAATCTCCATCATTCCACGCGGTATCGCTGCCCTGGGGTACACCCAGCAGCTTCCGACCGAAGACAGATACCTCATGACGCGCGACGAACTTCTTGCCAGACTCAAGGTGCTGCTCGGCGGCAGGGTTTCAGAAGAAATCATTTTCGGCGACATCTCGACGGGCGCTCAGAACGACCTTCAGCGCGCAACCGACATCGCGCGCCGCATGATCATGGAATACGGAATGAGCGAGAAGCTCGGCCCCCTTACCTACGTCAGCGAGCCGCGCTCTGCGCACCTCGATCTTGGTTTGGGTTCACGAGAGAGGGAGTTCAGCGAAAAGACCGCCCAGCAGATCGATGAGGAGATTGCCGGCATAATCGAAGAAACGCACCAGGATGTGAGGAAGATTCTGACTCAGCAGCGGAACATGCTCGAGAAACTGGCCAAAATCCTGCTTGAAAAAGAATCCATAGACGGTGAGGAGCTGAAGAAATTCCTGGACGAAGTAAAGGCCGGGATAGCCGAAAAAGGTTCAAAACAGGTCGCCTGAAGTCAGGGTGTTGAATTGACAGGATGTGGTATGCGCTTTGGAAGCTTGACTGGCAGTTCCGAATCCTGGCTTGACATCGTTTTCGCTGATCGAGGTGTATATAGATACTTTTTCTTTATGGATTTTGGCCACTGCTGAAATCGGCCGTTAGACAAGGCAGTTTGGATATTTAGAGAAGTGAATCCCAAGGAGGTTTGGATTGGCAAACCATAAGTCAGCTATCAAGAGGGCGAGACAGAGCGAGGAGCAGCGGGTGCGAAACCGCTCCCGCAAGACCAGAATGAAAAACGTGATAAGGGGCCTCGAGGAAGTCATCGCCGGCAAGTCGCCCGAAAAGGCTGCTGAGGAATTGAAGAAGGCAGTCTCCGTGATTGCGAAAACCGCCTCCAAAGGTGTTATCCATAAGAATACGGCCTCACGGAAAATTTCCCGCCTGACCCGCAGAGTCAACGCTCTTTAGTCCCTGTGCGCCGCATTGCTTTTTCAGGCCCTCGAGGTGTGTTCGGGGGCTTTTTGCTGTCCAGGCAAAGATCGAGCACCAGTTCTTCGAGCAATAGCTCGGGGGGAGTCCCCGTGCTCTTGATTGCGATGTCGGTCTGACCGATAGCCTCAATCATTCTGTACAGGTCCGCGTCCGAAAAACGAACTGCCTGTTCCCGCGCCTTCTTTACCACGAAAGGATGCGATCCCAGCCGTTTAGCCAGTTCGGCTTCCGATATGCCCTGCCGCAGGCCGTCTTTAACCTGCCACACCATACGAATCTGCCAGGCCAGAGTCGAGAGAATCTTAAGAGGGAGTTCACCGGAGAGAATCAGGCTTCTCAGGGACCTTACGGCTTTGTCCGCCTGCCGCGCCTTGAGGTGATCGAGCATGTCGAACGTGGAGAAACTTCTCTGAGAACTGGCGGCTTCCAGAATGTCCTCAGCCTCGATCCGATCACGCTCGCCGACGAAGGTGCAAATCTTGTCCAACTCGGATGCGAGAGTCTGGAAATCGCCGCCGACCATCTCGACCAGGAGGAAAGCGGCCCGATGGGAAAGGATTTTCCCGAGTTGCTTCGCCTCTTTCGATCAGCCAGCGCGGGGCCTCCTTGTCACCGGGAGATCGAAACTGGACGATCTTGCCTTTGGCTTCGACCGCTTTTGCAAGTCCTTCGATGTTTTTCCTGTCTGAAGCGGTCATGACGAGACATGCCGAGGGAGGAATGCGCTGCACGAAAGCTTCCATGGCTGCACGGTCCTCTTTTCCCCATGCCTCGACATTGTCCACCATGACAAGTCTTCGCCCCCCGAACATGGGAGTGGTGGCAAGCCGCTCGATCACATCTGCTGCTTCTGTTTCCCTTGCCTGGACCCGCTCGCCGTTGAAGTTTTTGCCCCCCTTCGGGAGCACGCCTGAAAGCAGCTTCTTCCAGGCTTCCTCCATAAGGAAAGCGGAACCGCCCCACGAAAAGATATACCGGATCGATTTTGCCGGCATCGAGCGCTTTGAGGAAATCTTCGGCATGCATCAGAAGTTGCTCAGAAATCTGTCATGGATGCGTGTGGACATCTCCTGGGCCAGAAAGTCGAGTGCGGCCTGCCTGTTTTCAAAGCCGGTGATCGGATCGGGCTGCAGCGGATTATCGTTCACCTGGTAAACTTTGAAGTAACGGAAAGCCGGGTCTCTCCAGAGTACTTTGTGTGATTTCTTTTCCTCGCATCGAATGTCCAGGGTTATATAGAGCCGGTTTTCCACTGTAACCCGGTTGGATACAAGATTAACGGGATTATGTGCAACCGGCAGAATAGCGATGCTCGTGATGGTCCCCTTGAATACGGCTTCAGCCTCTTCGACCGGGACTACCTTCATATTGCCCTTCCGGATAAATTCCTGTCTTAGCGCCCCGGCGAAAATCGCCCCGGCGTTCGGCTCGGATGTCTTGTTCTCGAATACCGGAATGGCGATATACCTCAGCCCCGGTTTCGGCCCCTCGCCCTCACCGGAGAAGTGATAGCCGCATGAGGCAAGGCATAATAACATGGCGCTTATTATCAGATATCAGTTTGAGATTTCGTCCAACCATGGCGAGCACCCCGCACTCTGCTGCAAACCTGAAATTCCGGGAACTATTTGCCGTAACTGCCCTAAATGACAATATTTATCAGCTTCTTCGGCACCACGACCACTTTCCTGACCTGTTTTCCCCCGATGAAATCCCTGATCCTGGAATCCTTAAGCGATATATCTTCCAGTTCCTTATCGGTGGCGTCCGCCGGAACGGTTATCTTGCTTCGCAGCTTTCCGTTTATCTGGACGACGATGAGCATTTCCTCGGCTTTGAGCGCCTGATCGTCCCATTTGGGCCAGCGGGTATTCAGAAGAAGCTCTTCATGGCCAAGGATTCTCCAGAGTTCTTCGCAAATGTGCGGAACCATGGGCGATGAGACAACTATTACGGCTTCGACGGCTTCCCTTACGACCGGCCATAGCATGGGGTCCGCCGGCCGGCTGTCGAGCACCTGGTAGATCTGGTTCACAAGTTCCATAATGGCGGCGATGGCCGTGTTGAAATGGAACCTTTCGCGAATGTCCTCGGTAACCTTCTTTATTGTCTGGTGCGTCTTGCGGCGGAGTTGGGCAAGATCTTTGGCCAGAGGGCTTCCACCCCGGTAGGGATCAGCGGATTTCAGGGCGTCGCAGGTTTTCGGAAACCAGCCGCCACATTCTGGAAAGAAACCGGAAAGAACCTTCAACGCCCTGGTCGCTCCAGTCGAGGTCCTTTTCCGGCGGCGAGGCGAACAGGCAGAAGAGGCGCACCGTGTCCGCGCCGTATGCCTGAATCATCTCATCGGGGTCTACCACGTTTCCCTTCGATTTGCTCATCTTGAAGCCGTCTTTTATGACCATTCCCTGTGTGAGAAGGTTCAGGAAAGGCTCATCGACCTCGAGATATCCCATGTCGCGCAGGACCTTCACAAAAAATCTCGAATAGAGCAGATGCAGGACGGCGTGTTCTATTCCGCCGATGTACTGGTCAACGGGCATCCAGTAGCGGACCCGTTCCCTGTCGAGCGGACCCTTGTCGAAGTCAGGGCAGGCGTATCGGGCAAAGTACCAGGAGGATTCCACGAAGGTGTCCATGGTATCGGTCTCGCGCCGCGCATCGGCCCCGCATTTCGGGCAGGTGGTCGAGTAGAAAGGCTTGTGGACGGGCAGAGGCGAGCCGCCGTTTTCCAGAAGCTCGACATCGAGCGGAAGCACAACGGGCAGGTCCTGCTCGGGGACCGGCACAACACCGCACTTTTCACAGTAAATGATCGGAATGGGCGCGCCCCAGTAGCGCTGCCGCGAAATTCCCCAATCGCGGAGCCGGTACTGCACGGTCAGTTCTGCAAGCCCTCTTTTTGCCAGGGCCTCGGTTATCGCATTCCGGGCGGCTGCGGAGTCCATTCCGGTAAACTCGCCGGAGTCAACCAGAACACCGTCTTCTTCGAACGCATGGGTGAGATCTTGCGCCAAAGGGGCTTGCTCTGCCTCAGCAGGTTTTATGACTACCTTGATCGGCAGGCCGTATTTTTTCGCAAACTCGAAGTCGCGCTGGTCGTGCGCCGGGACCGCCATGACCGCGCCGGTGCCGTAGGCCATGAGCAACGAAGTTGGCCACGTAAATCGGCATCTTTTTCCCGGTGACCGGGTTGATGCAGTAGCTTCCGGTAAATACGCCCTCTTTTTCGAGCAGTTCGGCTTCGCGCTCATCGCGCTTCGACCGCTTTGCCCTTTCGACAAAATCGAGCACTGCGGCCTCCTGCGGGCTTTCCCCGGCACAGGTCGGCGACCATCGGATGTTCCGGGGCCATGCTCATGAAGGTAGCCCCGAAAAGCGTGTCCGTGCGGGTCGTAAAGACCGCAATGTTTCCCTCGCCCGATTCGAGCGGAAAGAGCAACATGCTTCCAGTGCTTTTCCCTATCCAGTTCTGCTGCATGACAAGCACCCGCTCGGGCCAGCCGGGCAGCTTGTATGTATAGTCGAGCAGTTCGTCGACATAGTCGGTAATCTTGAAAAACCACTGCTCCATCTCCTTTTGTACGACCGGAGTGTCGCAGCGCCAGCAGGCGCCCGCCTTCCACCTGTTCGTTTGCCAGCACGGTCTGACACTTGGAGCACCAGTTCACATAGGAACTCTTTCTGTAGGCCAGACCCCGGTCATACATTTTGAGGAAAAAGAGCTGCTCCCACCTGTAGTAGCTGGGATCGCACGTTGCAAACTCCCGCGACCAGTCGTAGGAAAAACCCAGTTGCTTGAGCTGGTTTCGCATGTAGTCGATATTGTCGTAAGTCCACTTCGCCGGGTGGGTCCCAGCCTTTATGGCGGCATTTTCGGCCGGCATTCCGAAGGCGTCCCAGCCCATCGGATGGAGCACGTTGTATCCCAGCATCCGCATAAAGCGGGCAACCACGTCGCCTATGGTGTAGTTGCGGACGTGACCCATATGAATGCGGCCCGAGGGATATGGAAACATCTCCAGCAGATAATATTTTTCCTTGCCCCTGTCTTCACCCACTTTGAAAACCTGGGACTTATCCCAGTATTGCTGCCATTTTTTTTCGATGGACCGGGGGAATATTTTTGTTCCATGGATTACCTTCCAGAGGACAAAACTGTTAAGACAAACGCCCTGTCAGCGATATTTCTAAAATCCGCGATTTCAAGCAACGCAAGGTATACCAAATACCAGATCGGGTGGGAAAGGTGAAGGGAGAATTAAAGGCCCGGGGCCCGGCAAATCGTTGTGCAACGATTGCCGGGCCGATTTCACACAATCAGGGCCAAGACGCCTCGATCGTAGCGGTTGCGCTTCCGAGCGAGGTGAGCTGACTCCATGCCGATCCGTCGAATGCATAGAGTCCGTAGCCCGAAAAGTTGGCGATCAGAGAAGGTCCCATCGATCCCATGAGGTTCGGAGCGAGCGGGGTGGCCTGAGTCCAGCTTTGGTTGAATTTAAAAAGGCCTGAAGTCCCGAAATTAACGTAACAATTAGGCCAGACCGCAATTAAGCCCTGCGCAGCGGTGGATGGAGTGAGCTGCGTCCAGGAATAATAGTAGCTGTATATGCCATAGCCTGCAAAGTTTGCCACAAGTACATTTCCGTAGATCGTCATCATGGTGGAATTTAAGGAAGTAAGTCCGGTCCACGTGCCGCCATTATATGCGTAAAGACCGGCGGAAGGAAAATTAACATAAACCGTCGAGGCGCTTGCGACCATGCTGTCGGCCGTACTGGTGGGCGTGAGCTGCATCCAGGATGCGCCATCATACTGGTAAAGTCCGTACCCCGGGAAGTTCGCCAACAGTTTATTGCCAAACGCGATCATCCGGTTGGCGTTCAGCGCGGTGATCCGGGTCCATGCGCCGTTGTATTGCCAAAGTCCGGCGCCCGTAAAACTCACGTAGACCCTGTCCGTCATCCCCACGATCAGGTTGATGTTTGGGATAGGAGTAAGCTGGGTCCAGGCGGCGCCGTTATACTGGTAGAGACCGGCGCCTTGGAAAAGGGCGACTATGTTGTTCCCATAAACCGCCATCAGGCTGGGCGTAAGCGGGGTAAGATTTCTCCATGGCCTGTTTCCATAATACCAAACGCCGGATGCGCCAAAGTTTACAACCAGCCCATGGCTGTTAAATACATAGGCGGCCCCCTGCAGCGCATTGCCGCTAACCGTCGCGTCCCATGCCCCGATCAGGGCAATGGCGCCGTCAGCGCTAAGCGCTGCTGAGTAGCCAAACTCATCGCCTGTGACACGATCCGAGGTCCGGACCTTTTCCTGGGGGGTCCAGTTCACGCCCTGTCGATAAAATAGATAGCCGGACTCCCCACCGTATGCCCCGATCAAGGCGGTGTTCCCGTCAGTGCTAAGCGCTGCCGAGCAGCCAAAATAATTATTTACGGCGCCATCCGAGGCGGTGAGCTTCGTCTGCTGGCCCCAAGTCCCGCCGCTTAATGCAAATACATAGGCGGCCCCCTGACGCGCACGGCCGCTAACCGCAGCCCAAAACGCCCCGACGAGGGCGGTGCTCCCGTCAGCGCTAAGCGCTGCTGAGCAGCCTAACTGATCACTTTCCACACCATCCGCGGCGGTGAGCTTTGTCTTCTGGATCCAGATACTGCCGCTTCTAACAAATACATAGGCCGCCCCCGACTGTGTATTTCCGCCAGCCGCGGGCGCCCCGATCAGGGCGGTGGCGCCGTGGGCGCTAAGCGCTGTCGAGGAACCAAAACAATTCCATAAGGCGGCATCCAAGGCGGTGAGCCTTTGCTTTTGGGTCCAGGTCACGCCGCTTCTAACAAATATATAAGCGGCCCCCGCCTGCGTAATTCCGCCAGGTGAAGCGTTGTTTGCCCCTATGAGGGCGGTGGCGCCGTCAGCGCTAAGCGCCGCCGAGCAGCCAAAATAATTATTTACGGCGCCACCCGAGGCGTAGAGCTTTTGCTGTTGGGTCCAGGTCCCGCCGCTTAAAGCAAATACATAGGCGGCCCCTTGCCCGTTATTGTTGCCGTTCGCCCCTATGAGGGCGGTGGCGCCGTCAGCGCTAAGCGCCGCCGAAATGCCGAAAGAATCACCACCGGCGCCACCCGGGGCGGTGAGCTTTTGCTGCTGACTCCAGGTCCCGCCGCTTTTAACAAATACATAGGCGGCCCCTTGCCCTTTATTGTTGCCGTCCGCCCCGATCAGGGCGGTGGCGCCGTCGGCGCTAAGCGCTGCCGAGGCGCCAAAAAACGCACCTGCCGAAGCATCCGAGGCGGTAAGCTTTTGCTGTTGGATTAAGGGATCGATCACCACGGGATATGTCGCTTCACGGTCATCCACCCGAAGGAGGATGGCGGCCCCGCGCTGCTCCAGCCATGCGCCAAGGTCCCTTCCGGAAGCGTCATGGGCGCTAAGACCGCTATAGCGAAGGACCGGTTCGCCGGTAAAATTGGAAACCACGGCCGCGTTTTGCTCAATCTGTACCTGCGACTCCCCGGACCAGGCCAGGCTCAATGTAAGCGCCTCGCCGGAAGAGGCGCCTTTGGGCGCCGACAACACCGTGAAGCCCTGCTCGATCCCCATGGGACCGTTCACGTACCACTCGGTCAGGCCGCACCTTTGGTATTCCACTCGATGCTCGCCTGCCTGCGGGACGGCGCCTCCTGCAGGCGCAAGTTCTTCGCCGTAGCCCCAGGCTTCCAGCCGCAGCCCCCAATTCAGCTTCCCAGCCTGAACGGCGAGGCCGCCCTCGCTCCAGACAGCCTCGAACTGCTGCGCAGCGTTAACTCCACGGCACTTCTCGCCAGCCCGCTCCACATGGTACGAGGGGTCGTCCAGCCCGATCGCGCCGGAAACAGCTCCCTGCAGCTCTTCGGGCAGTTCCCGCACGCTGGATGGGCTCGCTTGGGCCACAGCCGCCAAGGCCAAAACACTCAACGAGAAATAGACCCCAACGGTCAATCGCGTAAGAATGTGAAATAGGCCAAGAAACCCTTTAGAACGTTCACTCCAAAACATTGCTCCCCCCCTCCAAAAAAATTCGCTGCAGGTTTGGTTGGTTAAAAGAAAAACATGGGAACGAACCAATGATGCACTGTCGTTAATGAGCAAACGTAAAACAGAGACCCGGCGCCGTTTGCGTTTGCAAGAGCTTATGGCATGCTTGCGAAATGGTCGGCCTGGTTCGGCCCGGCAAATCGTTGTGCAGCGATTGCCGGGCCGATTTCACACAATCAGGGCCAAGACGCCTCGATCGTAGCGGTTGCGCTTCCGAGCGGGGTGAGCCGGCTCCATGCCGATCCGTCGTATGCATAGAGTCCGTAGCCCGAAAAGTTGGCGATCAGAGAAGATCCCATCGATCCCATGAGGTTCGGAGTGAGCGGTGTGGCTTCAGTCCATGCGCCGTTGTACTTATAGACGCCTAAATTCCCGAAATTGACATAAAGATTAGTCGATATCTCGAGCAGTCCCTGCGGAGCGAATGGGGTGAGCTGTGTCCAGGAGGCGCCGTTGTAACTGTATAGACCATAGCCTGCAAACTTGGCGAGCAGGTCGTTTCCGTACATCAGCGTCATGCTGGAATTGAGGGAAGTGAGTCCGGTCCATGCGCCGATGCTATATGCGTACAGACCGAAGGAGGGAAAATCAACATAAGCCGTCGTGGGGCCCGCGACCATGCTATCGGCCGAATCAAGGGGAGTGAGCTGCGTCCAATTTATCCCGTCATACTGGAAGAGTCCGGCGCCCGGGAAGTTTGCCAGCAGAGTATTGCCAAACGCGATCATTTTGTTGGGGTTTAACGGCGTGATCTGTGTCCATGAGCCATTGTATTGCCAAAGTCCGGCGCCCGTAAAATCCACGTAGACCCTGTCCGGCATTCCGACAATCAGATCGATGCTGGAGAGTGAGGTGAGGTGCGTCCAGGCGGCGCCGTCATACTGGTAGAGACCGGCGCCTTGGAAAAGGGCGACGATGTCGCTCCCGTAAGTCGCCATTTTGCCGGGCGAAAGCCAGGTAAGCTCCCTCCACGTCCCGTTACGGTAATACCAAAGGCCGGACGCTCCAAAGTTTACAACCAGCCCGTTGATATATTGTATCGAGCCGCTGGTGGGGATGGCGAGACCCACGGGAGCAGGTCCGATATCGGGAACTCTTTGTATTAAAGTCAGCGACTTGTTATAAGCTACAAGGTCACCGCCCGAGTTCATTGCATTTCCGGTAGTGAGATAGACGTCACCCGTGGCGTTATCGACGCCCAACCCCATGACCCCGAACCCGGATTGCCCATTTGACACATCCACGGTGTTTTCTGCGCCGCCGGCCATATTCTTTTGCACCAGCAGCGGATCGCTGCCAAAGCCGTCGCCGGTGTATAAGAGCTGATTGGCGGAATCGAAGGCCACACTGATCACGCTAATAACGGCGGGCGTCGTGATCGACACCACCCCGGCGCCGGCCAGGGACCAATTGCCGGTGTTATAGACGTAGACGTCCTTGGTGTCATTGGCCACATAAAGAAGATTGTTCACCGTGTCCAAAGCGATCCCGAATGCGTTAGGGGCAGAGTAGTTCGTGGGCGTCGGCAACGTAAAGGGGGAGCCGGTCACTGCGGTGAGGGTTTTAGCGGCGCGGTCCCACTGGTAGACGTAAAGGTTGGCGCTGCTGCGATCTATCACATAAAGCAGGGCCTTCTTCTCGTCCATGACAACCCCGGCGAGATTTTGGGCGTCCGGGGCCGTTGCCGAGCCTAGATCGGTCATGGTCAAGGCGTCGATTACTTCAAAAGCGCCTTTAAGAGACTCCACACTCATGAACAGGGTTGCCGAAGCAGTGTCAATGGCCAGCCCCACGGCCCCTGTAATACCCGGTATTTGGTGCTGCGCCTGGTATGTGAGGGAGCCGTCGGCGTTTATGAGGTACGCGTTGATAGGAGTTGGCGGCGAATAGGTGTCCTGGTCGGTAATGACATAAAGCGATTTGGCGGCGGATGGATCGGCGGCGGCCAGAACTGATATGACAGCGATAACCGTTAGGATTGTTCTGAGCAATTTGTTCATGGTTGTTTCTCCATCTCCTTTTTTTGCCTCGGCGCTGAAGGGCCCTTTTATCTCATGTCTTTCCATGGACTCAGGGGTTGGTTGAAATGAATCAACGGGTTTGGGTAAACCAATCGCCGGAAGATTTTTCCGAATTTCGAAACTTCAAGCGACTCTCACATTTTTATCACTGTGAACATACAATACAAGGGGTATTTTGGGAGGTATGGATGGGGCAACGTTATCTACCCAACCGGGGTGATAGAATAGTGATTATAAATAGTTGTGAATTAATCCATTAAAGGCCCGACCCCGCAAATCGTTGCGGAGTCATTGCCGGGTCAATTTAGCTCGATCAGGGCGAAGAGAAAGGGACCTCGATCGTAGCGGTTGCGCTGCTGAGCGAGGTAAGCTGACTCCATGCGGACCCGTCGTATGCATAAAGCCCGTAGCCCGCAAAGTTGGCGATCAGCGAGGACTGCAACAATCCCGTGAGGCTCGTAGAGAGCGGGGTGATCTGAGCCCATGCGCCGTTGTATTTATAGAGGCCTGAAGCCCCGAAATTGACGTAAAGATCAGCAGGGGTCCCGATCAAGCCCTGCGCGGAGGTCGGGGTGAGCTGGGTGCAGGAAGAGCCGTTCCAACTGTATATACCATAGCCTGTAAAGTTCGCCACAAGCGCGTTTCCAAACATCGTCATCATGGTGGAATTGGCGGAAGTAAGTCCGGTCCACACGCCGTTGCTGTATGCGTACAGGCCGAAGGATGGAAAATCAACATAAGCCGCCGTGGCGCCTGCGACCATGCTGTCGGCCGTGCTGAGGGGCGTGAGCTGCGCCCAGGCTGCGTCGTCGTACTGGTAGAGTCCGTACCCCGGAAAGTTCGCCAGCAGCTTATTGCCGAACGCCAGCATCCGGTTGGGGTTCAGCGGCGTGATCTGAGTCCATGCGCCCTTATATTGCCAAATTCCCTGATTCGTAAAAGCCACATAGACCCTGTCCGGCATCCCGGCAATCAGGTCGATGGCGGTGGTTGGAGTGAGCTGCAGCCAATTGGAGCCGTCATACCGGTAGAGCCCCGAGCCTTGAAAAAGGGCGGCCATATCGTTCGCATAAGCCGCCATTATGGTAGGCGTAAGCGGGGTAAGCTCGCTCCATGCCCCGTTCCGGTAATACCAAAGGCCGGACGCTCCGAAGTTTACGGCCAGGCCGTTGCTGTACTGTACTCCGCCGCTGGTGGGGACGGCAAGGCCCACCGGGGCGGGTCCGATGCCGGGGACCCTTTGCAGCAAACCCAGTGAGGCGTTATAGGCTACAAGGCCGCCGCCCTTGTTCATTGCGTCTCCGGTAGTGAGATAGACGTCTCCCGTGGCGTTATCGACCCCCAGCCCCAGCACCCCGAACCCGCTTTGCCCGTTTGAGACGTCCACTGTTTGTTCTGCGCCGCTGAGCATGTTCTTTTGCAGCAGCAGGGAATCGCCGTAAAACCCGGCGCCGGTATACAGCAAATGATTAGCTGAATCGAAGGCCACGCTGATCGCGGCCTGGACGGCAGGCGTGGTAATGGATAACACTCCGGCGCCGGACAGGGACCAATTGCCGGTATTGTAAACGTAGAGGTTTTTCGTCCCGTTGGCCACGTAAAGAAGATTGTTTGCCGTGTCCAGGGCGATCCCGTACCCGTTGGGGGGAGGGCATCCGGCAGGCGTGGGCAGCGTAAAGGGGGCGCCGTTCACGGGGGTGAGCGTTTTGGCGGGACGGTTCCACTGGTAGACGTAAAGCTCGGCGCTGCCGCGTTCTATAGCGTAAAGGAGGTTTTTATTCCCGTCCATGACAATCCCGGCCAGATTGTAGGCCCCGGGGGCCCTGAGCGAGCCGAGATCGGCCATGCTCGAAGCGTCGATTATTTCCAGATTGCTCGAAAACTCGACGCTCATGAACAGGGTCGCGGTAACGGAGTCAACGCTCAGCCCCACGGCCCCGGTGATATTCGTTATGAGGCCCTGCCCCTGGTAGGTGAGGGAGCCGTCGGCGTTTACGTGGTAGGCGTCGAGGGGCGTAGGCGGTGAATAGGTGTCCTCGTCGGTTATGACATAGAGCGATTTGGCCGCGGCCGGGCATGCCGGCGCCGCCAGGACCGATACGAAGGCGACAACCGTTAAAATTCTTCCAAGCGATTTATTCATGATTATGCCCCTTCCTCTCTTTACGCTCCTGCGGAGGCGGCCCCGCGCCGCGTCGCCGCCTATGTCGTCATTGTTGCGTCCAAGGGAAAATATATGCAGGGCGCCTCAGTGAGGGGACCAACATTACATTTTTCTCTTTTCAAGGGCGTACCCCTCGTTTTCACCCTCGTTTTCACGGATTCAGGATTGAATCTTTCAGAGACCTTGCTTCTTTATAAAGAAGGCCCTTCACCACTAAGTCCCTATCAGTCATTTCTTCGTGAATGGGCTCAACCATGAACAACTTTCCTTCGAATATAATCGCCAAATCTGCCCCCACATGATTTTTCCTAAGATTTTGAACAATCCTCTTTCCTTCCTCATTCAACAATACTCTTAACCTAAAGCCGCGCACGGGATCGTTAGATTCATACTCCTCATCATATTGTCCCTGAATAGATTCGACATCTATTTCTTTCTGTTTACGCGAAATTGGGTCCCATCCTAACGACAGTATCTTCGCGTCTCTAAAATCATTGTTATCTAGTTCTACTTTTTTGTTCACCCAATAATAGGCGTTTTCTTTAGTCACTAACAGTGAACCGGTTTCCTTGCTCATCGAGTAATCAAAGTCCATTTTGTTGAAACACTCATATAGCTCACCTCCTTCACTAATTTCAGACCGGGGTGTACACGACATCTTCTCGTGTTCGATGCGTATCAAGTGAAAGGTTATTTTGCCCTCTTCAGCATGCGCGTTGAGGATAAGACCAGGTAAAACACAAAATATTATAAGGAGGCAAATCCTATAAATAAGGTACATGATTTCTCTTTCATTTTGAAGAAATAATATCTAACAGATACATTTGGAACCAGTCTCTCTACAGCATGCACGGTGTTGCCACAACTTACCGCTCTCAGCACAATTTCACCCGTGCTACTGTGAGATGCCTATATTCCTCCGACGGATGCAGTCATAATATAATGTCATGTCCAAATCCTTGGAACTACTGAGATGATCGGCTTATTATTTCCTTCAGCCTTTTTGCTTCATCGAAAGAGAGGCCAGCGACTTCCATCTCTCCACCGACGATTTGCTCCTTAATAACCGGCGCCAAGATCAATTTCCCATCGAGTACTATAGCTAACCTCTTTCCTATGTTATTCTTGCAAAGATATGTGAGTTTAGTCCATCCATTCGAGTTAAACAAAATTCTTGCAGCATAGCCACGATTTGTAGGATCAGTGTTCGCAGAGAAGCCGCCTTCTAAGTCGGGATAAAATTCCCGTTGTCTTGGTTTAAGAGATGATACATCCAGCTCAATCACCATAATTTTCACACCCGTGATATCTCTATTACTCAGCTCCACTTTCTTATTTATCCAGAATGCGACATCGTCTTTCACAAGACATTCATATCGCCCTTTGTGTACACGGGCGTGTGGCCGCTGTGCATGAGAAAACCTCTCATGCACACAGTGCACTAAATGAAAAGTCAATTCACCATCTGCTGGGTAAGCATGCAAGTGCAAAACACTAGCCATGAAGATTATTATGAAGGGTATTCCACAAATATGCTTCATAAATTGCTCCACAATCGGGCGATTCATCATTAATCGCCCTTGGTAAGGCCCTCGATGTTTGGTTACCGACCTCCAGGAATAATAATGTCACTGCCAGGGCATGGCTTTACCCAGAATATGCAACGCCAATTACACGGGTATTCAAGTGAAAAGTCCGAGCCTGGCGCTTGAATTATGCCAGCTCCATAGTCGGGTATGCATTTCCAATCACCACAATATATGTCGCCACAGTGGTCGAAATAGCGAGGCGCCCTACCTGGGGCGTTAGGGCTGTCATCGAATTGATTTTCCAATGGATCTGGGGCGGGTTCTGTCCGGAGAGCTAGTTGGTTATATCTGGACTGCGAATTGACATCATCCACCGACTCACCGTTTACCTGGATGTTATTGACATTCGATTGGTCATGAAGTTGGGTAACATTCGACTGGTAATCCGCTGTATATGATTTAATGGCTTGGTTCAAATAACCGCCAAGCAAGCCCCCGGCAAGCCCTCCGGCAAAGCCCGCAGCAAAACTCTCCAATCCCTTCACCCCACCGGTCCCGCCTGCGATGCCTGCGCCTGCCGCAGCCATTACCGGCCATTGGACACCGGCCATATAAAGACCACCCGCGATGGCTCCTCCTATACCGCCAAAGGCTGCTCCTTCTACGACAGCAATCAGGTTGCCCCCGTGCATTGCGGCATTGGTAAAGCCCGCCATCATGCCCCCCAGCATGCCCGCAACGACCGGTCCTGCGGCACCCCAGGAGAGGACCGTTACCGCAGCGCCAAGGAGTGCGGAAATGAAATCCTTAAAGAAACTCAAAAAACCATGTCCGGTCGGGTCAACGAACGCCAGCGGGTTGTTGCGGCAGTAGCTGTAGCGGTTTAGCGTCTGCGGGTCTCCCGGACTCTGAACAATCGAATCCGGACTGATAAACCTCCCCATCGCAGGGTCGTAATACCTTGCCCCGTAGTAGTAGAGGCTCGATTCGGGGTCGCTTTCCTGGCCGGTGAACTTGTAGCGCAGATCGACGGTCCCCGTGTTTACGCAGGTCCCACCGAACGGATAGTAGAAAGCGGTTTGCACGATGTTCCCCGAGTTGTCCGTGGCGATGTTCAAGCCGCCCAGGTGGTCGAGGTGGTAATAGTAGGTATTGGAGGCCGTTTTCGAGGCTATCCTCAGGTTTCCGGCGAAGATGTGCTTGGTCGCCGAGCCGTCGGTTGTCTCGTAGAGCTTCCCTATGTAAGTTGTGGTCGATTGAGTATTGTCGTTGATCTTTTTTACCCGTGCGCCCTGGAAGTCGTATGAATAAGAAGTCGTGACGCTTGTCGTGAAGCTGCTCACCCTGTTGTCATAGTCGTAGGTAAGGGTGGAAGCGTTTTTGGCCGTCATGTTCCCGTCGGCGTCGTAGCCGTATGTATTTGAACCTGCGGAGGTGACCGCGTGCGGGCCCGCGCCGTTATAAGAATACGAACCGGCCATGGAGTTGTAAGTGATATTTCCGATCTCGTCATAGGTCAGGCTGACGGTGGTGGACGGGTAAGAGGCCTGATAATAAGAGAGACTCGTTGCGGTCGTCAGCCTGTTAAGCCCGTCGTAGGCAAATGCCTGGCTTTTGGCCGAATCGACGTTGTTGGTAATTGACAGGACGTTGCCGTTATTGTCGTAGCTGTAGTTGAAGTCCTTCGCCACGGACTGGGAAGGCGTGGTCGTGGTCGTCTCCTGGAGGCGGTTGCTCAGGTGATTGTATTCGAAGCCTGTGACCACCCCGTTTTGAAAAACGGCCTCGGCCGGCTGCCCCAGGCT
>CAVSIN010000014.1:0-176709 GCA_963727975.1 uncultured delta proteobacterium
AATATGATAGCAACCAGTTTCAGGAACTCCTGTACACGCTGCATCCCCTGCTCCGTGAAAGCCCAACCAATGATATCGAAGCACGAATCGACTCGCAGGTGCTTGCTGAGATCAATAACCGTAGAAATGCCAATGCTCAAGACTTATTGTCTTATGGGCAGTTTAAACAAGTGGGATACGGAGATTATAATTCTCGATTTCTTAGATATTTCCTAGCGCGTATTGAATTGTTCATCTCTGATGGCCTTGGATGGAATCTAAAGGACTCATTGTATAATTACGTATCTGGAACTGGCAAAGGTAACGCATACCATGTAGAGCATATTCTTGCTCGCAATGATGAGAGTAGGGGTCTTTTCATCGGTACTACTGGCGATTTTGATGAAGCGCTTTTTGAGAATGAGCGAAACCGTTTCGGCGGATTGCTTCTACTCAAGGGGCAAGACAACACGTCGTCAAGTAACGAGCCATATGCCGATAAACTTAAGACTTATTCCGGGAGTGCTCCGTATCTTGCTCAGACCTTGGTTCCAGACTTCTATAAGTCTAACTCGGCCATGAACCAATTCATCGGACAAACAGGCCTCCAATTTTCGGAAGCACAGCAATTTACTCGGGATACCTTGGAGAAACGATCTGAACTTCTCTTCGCGATAACGACGAAGATTTGGGGCATCTGAGCTTGGGATTAAACTGCCGCTGTAGGTAACAGACCCTTTAACACTACTACGTTAAGTTATCATGGAGATCGTGATAAACGGTCATGATTTATTTTTCTACGGCAGATCGGGCATGTTCCCGACCAACAAGCTATCAGGCGTTGCATCTCCCGTCTCACTTTCGGGAGGGTCAACCCAGAAGTTTTTTTTACTGCGTAAGGTTTCACGCAGGAGAAACCCATATGCCAACATGGTCATTGTGACATGGTGATGCCATCCCAAATAGCCCCTGCCTTCATAGTGATCGAGCCCCAACTCCTCTTTGAGTTGTTGGTAGCTTTGCTCGATCCGCCATCTCACCTTGGCAAAAAAGACGAGGCGGCTAAGCCCTGCATGCGAGTCCAAGTTGGAAAACCAATATTTCGTGGGCGCCGGCTCCCCCTTGGGCCATTCGATAAGCAACCACTGCCTGGGAGGGCGCTTTTTGACCTGAGCCGGCCGGTGAGCCGGAACTACTCGGACAGCGGCAAAACGAGAAACGAGCCTACCCTTGGTTCCCTGGCGCCATTTAATCGTCTTCCACATGTAGGCAGGGAGTTTGAGAGCAAAGTCTTTAACCGTAAAAATACTCACTTTGTCAGTCAGGTTATCGGGAGCCGGGTCGCCTACTCGGCGCCTTGTTTTCCGGGGTTCATAAAAGACAATGGTCTTGGCTTCGATTTCGGCTACATAAGAAAGCTCCCGATCAATGAGGCCCTGCCGAAAGGGGTTGCCGTTCCCGTAAGCGCAGTCACAGACCACGACACCTTTGGGGATGTCCCAGGAATGCGCCTGGTCAATCAGATCCAAAGCAATCTGCCATTTGGACCTAAAGGAGAATCTGTCTGGCACTCCCGCTCGCTTCAACCTTCCTGGATCGTCTGCCCAAACTTTCGGAAGGTAGATCTCGAAATTGATGGGCATGCAGACCTCGTCTGTGGCCAAATTGAGCGATACCGCAATTTGGCAGTTTCCAACTTTGCCCAGAGTACCCGAATACTGACGGGCAACACCGACAGAATGTTTTCCTTGTTTGGGGAACCCGGTATCATCAACAATCCAGGCAACCGCAGAGACCATTGCGTCGATCATCCGTTCGGCAAGCTTTTTTCGAACAGGGTTGTGGTCCCAAGGACTTTGACCCACAAACTGCTGCATCGCCTGAACATTGGCGTCTGGCAACCGAGCAGCCATAGGCTCAATGGACTTTCGTTCGCCATCCAGCAGCAACCCGCGAACGTAAGCGTTACCCCATCTGCGCCTTTCCGGACGCCCCAGAGGCTCAAGAAGCT
This sequence comes from uncultured delta proteobacterium, assembly GCA_963727975.1. GTDB lineage: Bacteria > Desulfobacterota > Syntrophobacteria > Syntrophobacterales > Syntrophobacteraceae > SbD1. The sequence continues at coordinate 1,991 of CAVSIN010000014.1, forward strand.
CCGCAAGGAATGCTTCGAGCCTGCTCCGACACGATTGTAGTTCCTTGCTGTCCATAGGTATCCCTCCCGGTACCTCTATAGGACAACAAGAAGAAAATGTCAACTACTTAACGTAGTAGTGTTAAGCAGGCGCCAGTTCAGGCTCGGAGAAAAGGGCCAAACGGCAACAAACGCAAACGGGGTCTGACTAAACGCAAACGGGGTCTGCTAACGCAAACGGGGTCTGACTCAATGCCGCTAACTTAAGAGAAATACCTGTCCTTTCAAATCCTTATGGGTTTCGGGTTGGGGCAGTGGGGATGCTTCTTTGTACTTACATTTGTGATGCGGACCACGCTTCTCCAAATCGCGACTCTTCCTCCGATATTCTTGCTGATCTCTGGGAAATTGACGATTCGGTTTGCACTTTACGTAGTAGCGTACACAGCATTGCACAAACACTTCCCAGATGGAAGGCCACAGGTCCAAGTCATCGCTGGACATCAAAAGTTTCAAGAATAATCGTGTCTCCGTGAGCGCACGTGCAAAGCTAATCCGAGCGATGGCGACGTTTTTGAGGCGACTGCCTTCAAGCATGGCGATACGGATCAGGCAGAGGGCAACCATGTGCACCAGGAGTTCCTGGTGAAAAGATTTCGGCGTTTGGCAATGCCAACAAGTTGCACGGAGGCTACACTTAACATCGCGATAGAACGTCTCAATATCCCAACGCATATGGTAGAGACGGGCCAGTTCCGAGGCAGAGAATAAAATGTGGTCGAGCAGAGAGGTTACCAGGCGGCGGCGACGAAAACCATTTCGGTAGACGAAGACTACTCGGACCGTTTCTGTTGTCTTGCGGCTATAGTCTTTAATTTCACAGAGATAGTCACTATCCGAGAGTTTGCTTAGAACCCTGGGACGTTTGTTTTCCGTGGCAGGAATGATGAAGTGGGCTCCCCGCGCCATAACCTTTTTGAGAGTGCCGCAGTAATAGAAACCTGCATCTAACAGTAGGAGATCGCCTTTCTTAAGGTGCACTATGATCTTTTTAATGAGCTTATGTTCCGAGGTGCATACCTTATCGTATACAAAGCGCAGAGGGGCGCGGCTGATCAGATCAAAGAGGCAGCAGAGGTCCACGGCAACAGGCCCCAATCCCCGGGATCCCTTGTGTGCGCCGAAGCATTCCCAAAGAGATCGAGATTCGGGTAACGCAAGCGTTGTCTTGTCGGCGGCAAGCAGTCGCAATCCGTTCCAAAGGGTGCGCTGTTTTTTGCAGACTTTTTGCAGCCGTGATACCAGTTCACCGTGCAACCAGGAGAGCGCGTCCGGGGGAAAAACGCGCGCGAGCCTTGCAGAACCCGGCCACAGAAACTGACCATCGTATGTTAAGCTCACCGGTAGCCAGGCGAAGAATCTCATGAAGGCTGGAGCGGCCCGTGTCCAACGAGACCGCCAGCATCAGCCAAAGAGTTTCCAAGGTACCCAACTTGCGATAGCGGCGCCACTCCTTTTTCAGACGCCTTCTTTTGTCAAGTGCCTCTACCATTGAGGGGTCCAACCATTTTGCAATTAGACCAAGATCAGGTCTTGTCATCACTATTCCTCCTCGGAATCTATAAGAGCAAAGGTGGCAGGAGCGCTCTGACGCAGCAGGATGCCCCGACGCGCCTTCTTTGCAAGAGCGCTTGAGAGGGTGTCCCTGTCGGTGAGACGGCCGAAGTGTTTCTGGAGTAGTTGGACAAGATCATCGACATGGAGGGGCTTGTGTCCTTCAGTAAGTATTTGGACGGATAAATCTACCAGAGACTGACGTCTTCTCCCCCGTCGGGGTGCGAGGGCAGGCTCCGTTTGTGGTTTTCCCCGTAGTTGCCGTACAGCACGCAACTGATATTCAAGCCGAAGTTCAAGCACTTGAAGAAGGACTTCCTTGAATTCTTCAGTTTTCATAGAAGATATCTCCTCTCTGAGATGGGGGTAAAATCGCTCAGTATTATATAGGTCTTACTGTCACTCTACTGACCTATTGTCAAGGAAAAAATGAGGTTCAAAAAGAATAAGTGCAGAGAGGAGGTTAATCGGCTCTGTTGGCTGGGGCCTGGCGTGTTGGCTAAGGGGGCGGACACTTAAGTGTGCTATAAATATCAGTAATTTCACCCATTTAGTAGAGTAGGAAGCAGGCTTCGCTAGGCTTATCCTGCCTCCCCTCGTCGATTCCGGACATGAAGTTTTCCCTCATCCGGCTCTGTTTTGTCCATTCACTATGCACCCTTCACAGGGCTGAGCAACGGCGGCCTAAAGAGCTTCAATCCGGCTTGCATGAGCTTCTTCAAAGGGTCCGGTGTAAGACACTTGCTCCGACGCTGACTGAGCCTTCTGGCCCATCGATAAAACCTCCCAACAACAAACCAGCCCATCTTGAAAAAGATGTGGTTAGGATACCCACAGGAATTGAAGTAATTCCGCCAGCCGCGAACGATCGGATTCACCTTGGCAATCAATTCGCTCAAAGTGAGAGATGTCCGGTGCTTGACAATATCCCGTATGGCTGCCTTGAATCTTTCCTGGCTTTTCTTACTCGGCTGCACCCTAAGGTAAGTGCGGCTTTTGGACCAGCGACTGGCGACCATTTTGAAAGTGAACCCGAGAAAGTCAAACTCGGCTTTTTGCGTCCTCATATCTACCACACGGGTCTTGGCCTCGTTAATGGTAAGGCCCTCCGATGCCAGCTTCTCCTTGAACCACTGGACCTGCCTTTCCGTATAAGGCTGCCTGTGCAGAATCACAAAATCGTCTGCATAGGAGATGATACGACACGGCGTCTTGGTCATGATCAGATTACTGAAATCATTGAGGTAGATATTAGCGAAAAGTGGTGAAATTACCCCGCCCTGAGGGGTTCCCATTTCCGGTTTCGTGATGGTGACAGCTCCATTTTCATCCGTGAAAAGAACCGGTGCACGAAGGAATTCGCGCAAAAGTGCTAACATGCTCTTATCACTTATCCGCCGTTCTATCTTCGCCATCAGCCTATCATGAGGAATGTTGTCAAAGTACCCCTTGATATCCGCATCGTAAACGCAGCGAAAACCTTCTTTTATTGAACTCTCGATGCGTCTTGCCGCGTCAGCTGCGCCGCGTTTGGGTCGATATCCATAGCTGCCATCATTCAGGTCTGCCTCGAAAATAGGTTCAATCACTATCTTGGAGGCCCCCTGCACTACTCGGTCCCGGATTGTTGGAATCCCAAGCGGGCGAAACTTTCCGGGTTGTCCGGGCTTTGCTATGAATACCCTCTTGACCGCCTGTGGCTTGTATTGCCGCTTCCGCAAGGATTCGGATATCTCCTCAAGCCAGGGTAGAAGGCCTTTTTCCTCAATGTCTGAAAACGTTACTCCATCACATCCGGGACTGCCTCCATTGGCCCGGCATTGCCTGTAGGATTCCATCAGGATGTCGAACCGACAGACTTTGTCGTAAAGACTGTAAAACCGAAAGTCCTTTTTCTGCTTTGATGCAAGGTAAAGCTTCCTTTGAAATGCGCGGACCTTTAACTGAGTGCTGGCCATTTTGGCAATCTCCGCCGCGATTTCTCTAAAAGCACAAGACAAACTGAGCCCCTTCCCTCCGGTGAAGTTATGCTGTCTTCACCATCCTCAGTACTATTGGCTCATCCGACATCCTGCCTGCCATGATTTCCACTTCGGCAAAGCCTTATAGGAAATCACAGGGTGTCACCACCACCCGACAGACAGGCTCTCCCACGTTCACTGTGCTTCCCTGAATACATGCCGCTCCATATTACGCCGGAAGGATGTACCGCCGCACACGCCAGTTTCTCCACGGTACATGTCAGGGTTCGCCACTTAAGAATGTCTCCCCTCCTTCACTTCGCTTACGACGCTTAACTGGATTCGCTTTATGCTGCGGCCTGCACCCTGCCTCGACCCTAATGGGCCTTTGTCACCGGGCTTCAGCTATTGCTGCCGGTCAGGCTTCAGGGTGAACTGGCAATTACCCTGGCAGATACCTCTCAATCTGCTGGAATTTAACAAATCGTGTTACTGCACAGCGCTTCGTGGCGCTCCTTAAGTTAACGGCATTGGGTCTGACTAACACAACCGTTTAATATTATTGATGTAATTCAAATGCCCGTCGCTGATGGATTGAGGTGTGGTATAAAGCAGCATAATCTTAGAGTGTCAAGAGTTTGAATTCTATCGTGAACACTCGGGAGGGATGCAGCCTAATGGAACATGGTCGTATTGAAAATAAACAAGACATACTAAACATTCTCCATGCGAATCGTGATCGCCTTCAGGTTCTTGGAGTGAAGAGGATCGGTTTATTTGGTTCTTACGTCCGTGGAGAGCAACATCCCGGAAGCGATGTCGATCTTCTCGTAGAATTCGAAGCTGGCCGAAAATCGTTCGATGCGTTCATGGAACTTGCTTTTTGCCTCGAAGCAATCATGCAGCGCAAGGTTGAACTTGTTACCGTGGAGTCTCTCAGCCCCTACATTGGTCCATACGTCATAAGGGAGGTTGAATTTGCCGCTATCGCCGCTTGAATACCTGCGACACATTCTCGATGAGGCCGATTACCTGCTGTCGCAGACCGAACAGTTGGACAAGAATTCCTTTTTGCATAGTGAAACTCTGAAGCGGGCGTTCGTTAGAAGCATCGAAATAGTAGGAGAGGCATCCAAGAAGATTCCCAGTGAATTGAGACAACGGTATCCGAATGTAGAATGGCGCGCGATTACTGCGATGAGAGACCGGCTGGTGCACGGCTATTTCGGAGTGGATTACGATATCGTATGGGATGTTGTTCAGAATAAGATTCCGCAGCTTCGACAGGAGATCCATGAGATATTAGAAAGGGAAACGTAGTGCGCTAGGTGCTGTTTTATGAGTAGAACTTGCCGGAGGCCTCCTTGACAAAATTGCAAGTGACGGCAAGAAAGGTCAAACCAGGGGCAAAACCGGATTACTGAACTTATGATTTCAAATAGTTAGAGTACATGACATTCGCGATATCGTTGGAAAAACGACAACTTGGGTTAGTCAGACCTAATGCCGCAAATCCTCGTGGCGCGATTTGCCGTGGAGGGGGAAACTCCAGTCGCCCTACAGGCTCCCTCCGTTGCCCCCTCCACGGCAAATCGCGCCACGAGGGTTGGACTGCCGAAAAGGTTGGCCAAATGAGAGTATCGAAAATCAGACGTGGACCAACTCACTATCGGAGAAGCCAAAATCTAAACAAGGGTGGGTGAATTTTGGACGCCCGAGGCGGGTGATTTTTCGGTTGTCATTACGAGGAAATAACCAACCCAGCCGCGCACGGTGGCGTTGACTGCTCCCACGACCAGATCAAGCGGCACAAATGTTCTCTCCCGTTTCGTGAGAGCGCTGAGTTCGTGGGTTCGGGGTCGGGCCACGCTAAAAGCTTGCTGGCTAATCGGCGATTTTACAGGCTTAAAATGCTGTGTTTAAGGCTGAAATAGACCGTCTAACGACGGCCATCCGGTACACCCGCTTCTTCTCGGCGCTCACGCGCCGGGGTTACTTCCCTTTCACCCTTCCCTCTTCCCCGTTCATCAGTGGTTCCCCTGTGGCTTCTCCGTCCAGCATCCCCGTCTCGTCCTCGGAGTTTACCCCGACCCTGGAGGCGCTTCCCGCTCCACCATCCCCGTGCCTCTGCGTCCTCTGCGGTGAATCGCTTTTTGTCCTTTGGTTTGCGGCCCAAGGTTCCTCTGCGCCCTCTGCGTCTCTGCGGTGAATCGCTTTTCGCCCTTCCTCCTCAGTATCCGTGTCTATCCGTGTGCGTCCTCACAAAAGATCGGACGCGAACTTGAAGCGTTTAACCTTGGGCCGAAGCCTTAACGCGAACCCGAACATAGTGAGGGTTCATCCGTGGTTCCGCTGTGGCTTCTCCGTCCACCATCCCCGCGTCTCCGCGTCTCCGCGTGAAATGATTTTCGTCCTTTGGTTGCGGCCTAAGGTTCCTCTGCGTCCTCCGCGTCTCGGCGTGAAATGATTTTCGCCCTTTGGTTTGCGGCCCAAGGTTCCTCTGCGTCCTCCGCGTCTCCGCGTGAAATGATTTTCGCCCTTTGGTTTGCGGCCCAAGGTTCCTCTGCACGTCCTCTGCGCCCTCTGCGGTGAGCCTGTTTTTTTGCCGCTTCTGGTTGCCGCTTCTATTGCCGCTTCTATTGCCGCTTCTGGTTGCCGCTTTGCAGACCAAAGTCACTTCGCGGTAAAATTGTGCTGGATTAAAATGAATTGGGGGATGGAGGGATTAAATTCCTGAATTCCTGAATTGTCTCTTAATCGGTCCCTTGATTGGAGCCTTTTATCCACCCCGCCGGGGTCCTCCAGCCGTGGTTCAAGAGGCGGTTTCAATCAAGGTTTTGTATATGTCCATCCGTGTCCATCCGTGTCCATCCGTGGTTCAAGAAGCGGTTTCATTGCATTTGGATTGTATTTACAATGCGATCATCCACACTTCACCGAATAGGAGGTCTAAAACATGCCGTTCCAAAAAGGGCGCTCGGGAAACCCGAATGGAAAGCCCAGGGGGGCTTTGAACAAGAGTACGATAATCGCACAGGCCTTACTTGACGGGCAGGCCGAAGCGCTGGTCGGAAAACTGGTCCAATTGGCGATCGATGGTGATCCTGCCTGCCTTCGAATCTGCCTGGAGCGCCTCGTTCCCGTGAAAAAGGACGCTCCGATCAGGATCGACATCCCTAAGGTCGCCTTCGTATCCGACATTCCAAAACTCCTTGCGGCTATAACGGCAGAGCTTCGTGAAGGAGGAATCACCCCTTCGGAAACCCTGGCCTTGATCGATTTAGCCGAGGTTTTTCGCAAGACGCTCGAAGTGGTGGAGTTGGAATCCCGAATCAGTGCGCTGGAACAAAAATCGAAATCGCTGAGGGAGTAAACGCTCACTCTTACTGCGGAGCACTGGTCCGTTCTTTGAAAACCGAATATGGTCTGAGTTTACCCCCCTCAAAGTTCGGGGTAAACTCCCTTGGAGGGGCCTCTCCGCGTGGAACCTGGCTTTGCACCTTTCTGGATTCCGCCCTCAATCCTCAGTCCTCAGTCCCCAGTCCTCAGTCCCCGGTCCCCAGTCCCTGCTCCCCGCCTCCTCAGTATCCGTGTCTATCCGTGTCTATCAGCGTCCATCCGTGGTTCCGTTGTGGCTTCTTCGTCCAGCGTCTCTGCGTCCTCTGAGTTTACCCCGACCTTGGAGGGGCCTCTGCGGTGAATCGCTTTTCGCCCTTCCTCCTCAGTATCCGTGTCAATCCGCGTTCATCGGTGGTTCCGTTGTGGCTTATTCGTCCAGCATCTCTGCGTCCTCTGCGCCTCTGCGGTGAATCGCTTTTCGCTCCTTGCTCCCTGCAAAGCGTTCTTTGAAAACAGAATAATGATGATCGTGTTTTTTGGCCTCTGGTCTTTATCCGAGTCCATCCGTGGTTGTCCTTAGTCCTGTTGCTCGCCACTCCTCCCGTAGCGACAGAACCAGGCGCATTCGGGGCAGGGTCTTGTATTTTGACATTCTCAACGTCTTCTAATGCAGCTTCTGTCCGGCCCAGTTGAAAAAACGCACGATCAACCCGGAGCGGGGAGGGGAGGCTGACCGGGCATCAGGCCGGGTGGCCCATTCTTTATTCTGAGCAATGATAACCTGGCATTTTCTTAAATCGGCCTGGACCCGGGCTGACTCGGGCGCTTCGAAATTGTCGTTCAGCCACTGCAAAAAAAGGTTTGAGGCCTCCTGGCTTCTGTTCATGTAAAAGGAACAGTAGGCAAGGGAAAAAACGCTTTTGTTCTGAATCTGCTTATCCGGGGAAAAGGAGAGCGCCCGGTAAATATTGTAGGCATCGAGATACTTGCCTGATGCAAGAAGCGCTTTGGCTGTATCGAGGAGGGCGTCTGCTCCGGTTATTTCCGCCAGGCGCAAACCTGCTCGCCTGGTAGCCTCACTTTCAGGCCAGCACAAGAGCGCCTGCCGAAAAAACCTCTCCGCCTCCTCTTTTCGGCCGTTGTTGAGTGAGGCCTCTCCCATCCATGTGAGGGCTTCCGCATAGATGCGATTATCCGGGTTCTTCTCCAGGAACTGCTCCAGCATCGGACGCAAATCATCCCATCTTTTCTGGGCGGACATCAAAGACGCCTTGCACAACATGCAAAAATCGAATACCGAGGAATGGTCGAATTTTGCCATGCATTCGTCCAGCAGCTCAAGGTCCGCCCGAGCCTGCCGGCTCCACGGATCGCGCGTATCTTGAAACGTCGGCTCGCCGGGACCGGATTCCGGGTTATTGAGTTTTTGGAACTTTTCGGATGCGAGGTCGTAGAGAAGAACCGGGTCGCGATGATTTCTCGTAGATATTGCTCCCAGGATGATAGCAGCCATAAGCACAAATGCGGCAAATAACGCGGCCTCTATCCCAATTCTTTTCGACTGGGCGGGCCGAGATTCCGTGCGGTCAAGGCGTGCGCGTCCATGGGGCTTCAGGCGTTCTAAAATCCTGCCGCCAGGCCGCCATTTCGAAAGGAGCAATAAATAGGCGCTCCTTACGGTAGGGGTTCTTAATATGAAAGCCGTGATGGTGAAAAAGAACAGGATTTTTCCCCAAAGATAAACCCCGGCGCCGGTATCGAACGTGAGGACCACCCTGGAGGTCTTTGGAACGAGAAGCATAAAAGCCGGAGATGCAAGGTAGAGTTCCCCCGCCCCTTCGGTTATTCGCCAGTCCGGGTGATACGAAACTTTTATCCAGAGCGGATGACCCGGCTTTGAGGTATCGATGGCAATCTTCCCATCGCCCAGGATGGCCTGCGCTTGAACTGTGTCGTATCCTGGAATCGGGACCTCGGGAATGTGCTCGGGGTCGCCGCCATAATCCTGCAGGTCTTTCCAGAAATCACCGGAAGAACCTTCCGACGCCACGACAAGGGGCGCCCTGAGGGTGGATTTACGGAACCAGTCGAACTGAACTTGTTTCCAGTTTTGAGGCGGCGTTCGCAAGGGTCTGAATCTCAGCGGCTCCACGTAGGAATCGCTACGGCCGTTGAGGCGATAAATGCTGTAGGGCGGAATCGTTATTGTAAGCTCGTAATCGGGCGAGGAGTCCAGCGCATTGACGGTATTGTCCGAGACCGCTATGACCTGGCTGACGTTGAACAGATGCAGATGAGCCGCCGCTCGGTCGGGATCGGGCCGTGAATAGTAATACTGCGAAAGAGGGGAGGACGGGTTTTGAGTCAACTCCGATTGAATGTAAAAGACGAACGGGGCGTCCGAGCTCGATTGCATGTACAGCCCTTCGAGGGTCGATCTGCCTGAATAGTAGGGGAGCAGCTCGAAGGCCCTGGTGGTCCCGGCGTAATCGTTTACTTTATTGTGCTCGTAAACCACTCTGGAACTGTTTTCATCCCCGCTCAGGTATTCATTTACCAGGCGGTAAGAGTTCCATAGGGGCTTGGATTCCATGCCGGAATAGTTCCATTGAATCCACGTATCGACTGTCGGCGCCCTGGTCAGCGCAAGGGCGATAATTGCGGCGCAAAAGACGCCCAGCCACAGATTGGGGCGTGAAAGCCGCGACAGGAGCCTGCCCCATCCGACGGCGCCGAGCAGCACGAGCATTATCTGGGCGAAAGGCAAAAAGCGGATATCCGCTAGTCCCAGGGAAGCAGCCAGGCCGAAGCCGAGCAGCGCAATTCCAAACTGCCACAATAGATAAAGTTCAGGGCAGTCGGCCGATTCTTTGAGCATCTCGGATAATTTCCGCCCCGGCCGAAAGAGGTTGCGCACTGCCGGGAAGGCGACCATAAATGTTCCGGCAAACGAGGGCCACAGAAGTGGCGGAGCTATTTCGGCCCATCTTTCGAAATGACAGGAATAGGCAAACGGCGTATTCCAGGGCATCCGCCACAGGACCGGGAGCAGCCAGAATGCGGCGAGTCCGGCCGCCGCAGCATGGAGTTGAAGTATGTATCGCAGGTTTCCGCCGCGCAGAATGAAATAGGAGTTCCCCATTATGGATTGGAGAAGAGGATATCCGTTGCTCATTGCGATAAGGGCTTCCAGGGCCGAATTGCCCCACGGGGATTTACGCGCGGAAATGTCGGCGTATAGTTTTCCTGTGAAGATGATGTAGAGAATGAACGAAATACCGAAAGCGAACTCGCCGGAAAGCGTGCTGGAAATATTGCCTCCCCACATCGAATTCTCGGTCATTAGAAGAAAAGGGAGTGAAAGCACAGCCCCGATTGCTGGGGTGTTTTGTCCGTAGCCCAGGCGCCGCATGCACAGATAAACGGCGGCCGGCAACGGGATGACGGCCAGCAGCGTAACGAGCTTGAAGGCGACCTGGAGGGAAACGGCCTTCGAGATAAGCGCCATAAGCGCAAATGGGAGCGGAAAATACTGTAGGAAGAGAGGAAAGCCGGCATAGGCGCCGTGAATCCAGGTGACCGGCGAAAAAAGAGACAGGATCCCGCTGCTCATGACGATGGCGGAGATGAAATGGGATGGCGTATCGCCTCCGGCGGTTAAAGTCGATTCAATGATAAGGGACCATGGGAAGAGCAGGATCAGCAGGACTTCGCATATCGATAAGAGCAGGATCGGGGGTGTGATTCTTCGGAATATACTCATCGGATGTTACTGGCATGAGCTTGTTTTAGAAAGAGGGCGCCCGGTCCGGACGGCAAACCAAACGAGTCCCGCAAAGCTCTCAGGAGACCGTGAATGATTTGCCCTCCTCCAGCAGTTCCAGGCATATACCGGGGATGCGCGCCAGTTCAGCCTCAATCTGCCGCCTGTAAGGGGGTTTCACGTGTGAAATATAGATTTTCACCGTTGTGCGCGGCATCTTCAGTAGCTCTGCTTCCAGAAGAGATGGAGACAGATGGCCTGTGGCCAGAGCAAGCGAGCTCAACTCATCGGGGAATGAAACCTCCACTATAAGGGCTTTTACATTATGGCCGCGCATCTTTTTCCAGATCGCTTCGGTTGGGCCTGTATCACCCGTATAAAGCAAAGACGCCCCTGAAGCATGTTCCACCAGGTATCCGTAAGCAGGGACCGAGTGATTGACTCTAGTGGCCAGAATTGTATAGTCGCCAATTACTACGGGCTTGCGCGTCGAGATTACCTGATAGCGCATCAGGGGATTTTTGAGCATCGGGAATGGTGGTGAAATCGGGCCAAATCCTGTTGTTAAATATGTGCCTTCTGATATCTGAGATCACCTCTTTGCCGCTGAGTACCAGAATTTGGCAGGTTGGATTAATGGCATAGAGATTGTCGAGCAGGAAGGGTATGCCCTTTAAATGGTCCAAATGGGCATGAGTAAGGAATATGTGAGTCAGGCGGCATTGCGCGATCCTGTTCAGTGTGAACCCGACGGTGCCCGCATCGAGCAAAAGGAAATCGTCAATGAGAAAAGCCGGGGGATTGAGCCCCGGGGCTTCAGAACCTGCAGACCCGAGAATGCTGACTTCCATAGAGACCTTCACATCAGGAATATGTTCGTCGAAAGGCTGTGATTTTAGAGATTTTTTCAAATATTACAATTGAAATAGTTCCGTCTAGAGCATTGTGCGCAGGTGATGGACGATCTGGTCTTTGGGCAGAGCGCCCAGGAGGCGATTCACAAGCCGGCCGTTTTTGAACACAATCATTGTGGGAACGCTCTGGACCTGATATTGAGAAGCCAGACCCGGGCTTTTATCCAGGTCTATTTTTGCGAATTTTATAAGCCCGGAGTACTCTGAGGCAAGTTCGTCGACAACCGGCAGCAAGAGCCGGCAATGGCCGCACCAGGGCGCCCAGAAGAGCACCAGCACGGGTCCGGAAAACCTGATGACTTCGGCGTCGAATGTACGTTCGTCCACGTCGATAGCGTGTTCGGGATAGGCTGCGGTGAAATGAAGCGGCGCGCGACACTTGCCGCAGACAGCCCTTTTGTCCTGCCCGTGAGCGCGGAATGCGGTTTTTTGCTCCGCACTGGTTGCATCGGGTTATAAAACTGTCTTGCGCCATTGATCTTAGCACTCCATTTAATTTAGAATGATAAGTCCGGATTCGGTGGAGATGAACCAACGGATAATCACGATATTTTTCCATGCAAGCGACGAGCCGCTGCTTCGCTGAGAGCCTCAAGCGGAGGCGAGTTCCAGGGGGAGTGGCTCGAATAGACGATTACAAAGAATCATTCCGCCTGGCTTCGGTGGAACTCCGAAAAAAGGATGCCGCCACTCTGGCCAAAGCCGCCGGAGCTGTGTTTTCTCCTGAGCAAGGTTTGACTGTTTGCTTTCTCGGTACTAACTATAGAGTTGAAATCCATCCTCAGACAGATATTCGTAAGCTCGATTCGAGCGAAGAAGTTTCGCTTCCGGACAAAATTCTGATAGCGCATTATTTGCTCGGCGCGGCAGAGAATAAATCCACCGGAAAACTCATTACTTTTCGCCAGATTCCGGATGGCCATTTTTATTTCGAAGCGTTCCAGAGGCGCGCTAGAGACCCGTTCGCAAGTTTTTTCGGCAATAACGCGCCGCTTTTTGTAAAATGTGCCGAGATGATGGGAGCAGCTCCAGTGGAAATTGGAGATTTCGGCATGGAGTTTTCCGGTCTTTCCACATATTCACGTTCAACTTGTCCTGTGGACGGGGGATGAAGAGTTTCCTCCCGATGCCACAATTCTTTTTGACGAAAGTATCCAGCGGATTCTTCCAGTCGAAGATATTGCAGTGATGAGCGGTAGCCTGGTCTATCGGCTTATCGGTCTGGGAAGAAAAATCCAGTCGGGCGCCTGATCCACGATATTGTTGGAGGAAATACTTTGAAAATAGCCGTAACGGGAAAAGGCGGGGTCGGGAAAACCACCTTGAGTGCTTTCCTTGTCAGGTGGTTTGCCGAACAGGGCACAAGTGTTCTTGCCATCGACGCGGACCCGGATGCCAACCTGGCGCATGCTTTGGGGATAGAGAACGCCTCGGAAATCACGCCCGTATCGCAAATGCGGGAATTGGTCGCCGAGCGGACCGAGTCGGTGCCCGGCACTTATGGCGGTTTTTTTAAGCTCAATCCGAAGGTTGACGACCTGCCTGAAAAACTTTCCGTTCGCCAGGGAGAGAACATACGGCTTATGGTCATGGGTGGAATCAAAAAAGGCGGAACGGGCTGCGTGTGCCCGGAGAGCATTCTGCTCAAAAACCTGGTTCAGCACTTGATATTGAGACGTGATGAAATGGTGATAATGGATATGGAGGCCGGGATTGAACACTTGGGTCGGGGGACTTCGAAATCCGTCGACTGGCTGATCACAGTTGTGGAACCGGGCCAGCGCAGCATTGAGACAGCCTCCCGCATACGCGAACTCGGCAGGGATATCGGGCTTACCAGGATCGGACTGGTCGGCAACAAGGTTCGTAACGAGCGGGATCGCGCGTTTCTGAGAAAAGTGCTGAGCGGCCAACTGATTCTTGGCTTCATTCCTTACGATGACCTGATTATCGAAGCAGACCTCCGGGCGGAATTTGCGGAAAAAGTGAGCGATCAAACCACGGCCGGTCTTGACAAAATAGTAAAGAATCTGGTAGAGGCGGCGAAAGCCGGCTGGGCGCCGGCGCGGGGTGATCTCTTATGATCGATGTGCAGAATCAGGCGGACCACAGGAACATCAGTATCGATAAGGTTGGCGTAAAGGATATCCGCTACCCGGTCACCGTAATGGACAGAAACAACGGGGTCCAGCATACGGTCGCCTCGATAAACATGTACGTCAATGTGCCGCGTGAGTTCAAGGGCACTCACATGAGCCGTTTCATCGAAATTCTGAATGAATTTCACGGCCACCTCGATATCAGGGAATTCTCCTCCGTTCTGGGAGCTCTTCAGGAGCATCTCCAGGCGGAATCCGCACATATGGAGATAAACTTTCCATATTTCATTCGAAAGCTCTCACCGGTGACGGAGAGCGCCGGCTTGATGGAATACCGCTGCCGCATCGCCGGCTCCCTGGACAGGGAGAAGGGCTACGATCTGGTCGTCGAGGTAAATGTGCCCATCACAACTGTTTGCCCGTGTTCCAAAGAAATAAGCGATCACGGAGCTCATAACCAGAGGGGTTCGGTGCGAATCGCTGTTCGCTTCAAGCGCTTTATCTGGATCGAGGACCTCATCGATCTGGTGGAAAGGGCCGCTTCCTGCGATGTCTTCTCGGTGCTCAAAAGGCCCGATGAAAAATACGTTACCGAGTTCGCTTACGACAATCCCAAATTTGTCGAAGATGTCGTCCGGGACATAGCTCACGACTTGGAACACGATCCGAATGTCTGTTGGTTTTTGGTGGACGTCGAGAATTTCGAGTCCATTCACAACCACAGCGCTTATGCGTTTATCGAAAGGCAGAAGTAAGCTTTCGGACCGGATTCTGCCTGGACGCTTTTTACGCCTGCCTTGTCACAAAAAAGCCCCCCGTGCATATATTCAAGCTCGTGGATTTAGTTGAGGAGAAATCCTGTGAGCGATCTGAAAAGCTTTGAGCAGCTATGCCGGGCCATGGCCCATCCAACCTTCTATCCTCATCGGGTTTCCAGACTGGAAAGGCGCGACACGCACATATCGGTCGTTTTTCTAACAGGCGACCTCGTCTATAAACTGAAGAAGCCCATCGATTTCGGTTTTCTTGATTACACCGGCCTCAAGACAAGGCGGAAGATGTGCAAACTTGAAGTCAAGCTCAACGAGCGGCTGTCACGGGGCGTTTATCTGGGTGTGGCCACATTGAGCAGAAAAGACGGCGAATTTCATTTTGGTGATAGCGGCGAACTGGTGGAATACGCTGTCAAGATGAAACAGCTTCCGGATGACGCCTCTCTTTCCAACCGGATTCTGAGTGGGAAAGCTGCTTCCGATGAGATACTGCGGCTTGGCCGCCGTTTGGCTGAGTTTTATGCTATGGCCGAACACAGCGAACAGATCGACAGGTACGGCGGAAATGAGGTCATTGAATTCAACACTGAGGAGAATTTTCGCCAATTGACGCCGTTCGTGGGAAGCCTGGTGGGCAAGGAGCGCTTCGATTTTGTAATCGAGTCGAGCCGTGGGTTTTTCAGGGATCGCGGGGGCCTTTTCCGGCGCAGAGTTGCAGAAGGCCGAATCTGCGACGGTCACGGAGACCTCAGGGCCGAGCATGTCTATTTTATCGACGGGATTCAGATAATCGACTGCGTTGAATTCAACGAACGTTTCCGATACGGGGACAGGGCCGTTGACCTCGCCTTCCTTCACATGGACATCGAACGGCTCGCCAGACCGGACTTAAGCATCGAGGTATTGAACGGCTATACCGAATCGAGCGGCGATTACGGCATATATACACTGCTGGATTTCTACTCGTGCTATCGCGCGGTCGTGAAGATGAAAATCTCCTGTCTGAGCGCCACCCAACTGGTGCAAGGCCCCAGAAGACGAGAAATGCAAGTGCGCGCCGGCCAATATCTCGATCTCGCCTTCCGGTACGCGGTGCAGTTCGCCAGGCCCACACTATATGTTCTGTGCGGACTGCCGGGGACTGGCAAGTCGACCTACGCCAAAAGACTGCATGAGATATTCGACATTGCTCTTTTCAGGTCCGACGCGGCTCGCAAAGAACTTGCGGAATACAGCTCACGCCCTGGCCCTGTGCCCTTCGGCACGGGTATATACCGGCCTGAGATGCGAGGGTGGGTCTACTCCAGACTGCTCTCGACGGCTCAGGAGGAACTCAAAAAGGGGCGCTCTGCGATCTTGGACGCCACCTTTTCAAGGCGAAAGTGGCGCCAGGAGGCGGTAAGGCTGGCTGAAGACCTGGATGCCAACATCTTGTTTTTCGAATGTGTTTGTTCGCGGGACACTATTTTGGATAGGTTGGGGCGCCGCCGGGAAGGCGAAGACGGCCAATCGGATGCAAGAGCCGAACACCTGCAGGGACTTGTGGATGAATTTGAGAGTGTTGACGATCTCGCCCCCGAGCTGCACGCCAGGATAAACACCGAAACGGAGATCGCAGCAAACCTGAGGGCAATTCTATCCGGAGCCTATTCAAGAAGACGGGCGCAAGTGGAAGGGATAATAGCGCACCTCTGAGGTTCGGGGCGGCGAAACCGAACCAAGGACCGTCTCACTTTTCCATCGCAAGCTCGATCAACCTGTCCAAAAGCTGGGAGAATCCTATGCCCGCTTTTGCCGCCGCCTGCGGGAAAAGGCTTGTGGCGGTCATCCCGGGAATGGTGTTTGTCTCAAGTACGTAGAAATCGTCTTCGGAAAGGATCATGTCGGTCCGGCTGTAGCCTCTGCAGTGCAGGGCGTTGTGGGCGAGCTTGGCGTATTGTTGCGCTTTTTCGGTCAGCTCAGGGGCAATTCGGGCGGGACAAATCTCGTTTGTGGCCCCGGGGGTGTATTTGGCATCGTAATCGAAGAATTCGTGCCTCTCATCCGGACAGATTTCAATCAGAGGAAGAGCCATCAGATCTTTGTTTCCCAAAACTCCGGCGGTGATCTCAATTCCGCTTATGTATCTTTCGACCACACAACGCCTGTCGAAGCTCCATGCTTTTTCGAAAGCGCTCCTGAGATCTTTTTGATCTCTTACGATCGTCATGCCTATGCTGGATCCCTCGTGTTCCGGCTTGATGACGACCGGCAGGCCAAGTTTGTCGATAACGTCCGAGAGTTGAGGCGGGTTGGACCTGTCCGCCGTCATGTAGGGGGAGGTGGGCAGTCCTGCCTGAACATAAAGCTGCTTACTCAAGATCTTATTCATGGCAATGGCGCTCCCTAGCACTCCACTGCCCTGATATGGTATTTCCAAAGAATCGAGCAATCCCTGGATGGTCCCATCTTCGCCCATTCGCCCGTGGAGAATGATGAGAGCAACGTCTATCGCTTTGGCGTCGCTCGCCAGCAACGGCAGGTCGGTTGCGGGATCGTACCTCACAACGTCGTAGCGCGATTTATCGAGCGCTTCAAAAACTTGTTTACCGCTTTTCAGGGAAACTTCGCGTTCAGCCGATTTCCCTCCCGCCAGCAAGGCTAGTGTCAGCTTTTTGGTTCCCATTTTACCGGCTCACGCTCCTTCGATGCGGTCAATTGTGATCCCCATGATTTCCGATCCATGAGGCGCTATGCTCAGGTGAGAAAAAATGGTGCGTTCAAGCGCGTAGCAGAGATCGAGCTTGCGGCGCAGGAATAGAACTTGCTGCGGCGCTTTTGCATAGCGCTCGATCAGGTCGTGATAGCGTTCCTCGATCGAGACGACCCGGTCGTGTCTCACTCTTTTGTCGGCGTAGTTGACGATCAGCGATTCGGTAACAGGACCGGCAACTTGCGAAGAGTCAAGAGTTGTATGTTCCTCTACAATACGGGCAATAGCCGGCGCCGCGATCCCTTCGAGCATTTGAGCTCCAAAGACGGCATGGTTCTCACCCGTCTTGAGGCTGTGCATTTTTCCTATATCGTGCAGAAGGGCCGCGGCTTCTATCAGCCGGGTATCGAGTCTTGAGCTGTTTTGGTTCAACCGGGTTGACAGAAAGATCGCCTACTTCGGCAACGAGAAGGCTGTGCCTGCGTATATGTTGAGGCATATCAAATTGCCGGAGCAATTCAATGCATTCGGTGCGGGATAAAATGGGCATTCTTTATCTATAACTCAATTCGGTGGTTTTTTAAATACCGCCAGTCGGATCAAGAAATAATTTTGGTGTGATCGCCGGATGGAAAAAGTGGAAGAATAGGCCCGAACAACGCTCATGAACTCATAAGCTTCAAAACAGCAAGTCCCAAAACATTTGCGTAAATTCCCGCAAGGACGTCATCGAGCATTATCGCGGCCCCGCCGGTAAGCTTGCTTTCAACCAAGCGTATTGGCCACGGCTTCCAGATATCAAAGAGGCGGAAAAGCAAAAAACCCGTCAAAATTGAAGGAAAGCTTACCGGGTGACCGGCCATGGCCACGAGATAGCCGCATAGTTCATCGATAACGACTTCTCCCGGGTCCGTCCTGCCCAGTTCCAATTCCGTTTTCCCCGAAAGAACCCATCCGGCCCAGAATACGGTGGCGGCAAAAGCCAACTGAATTTGCCAGGGAAAGCGCCCGGCAAGAAGAAAACAGGGAATTCCTGCAACCAGCGTCGCCGCAGTGCCCGGGGCCACCGGTATTGTGCCGAGTCCAAAAACCGAGGCCAGCAGGCAGTAAATCGAGTGATCTTTTTGCATTCTTTCCCGCGCGGATTGTGAATCCAGGGAATTGACGCAGCCCGTCGAATCTCAAGTCACGGTTTGTTCGATGACTTTGATGTCCACATCCCGGACGCATTTGATAAGAATTTCAAAAAGGTTATCGACCGGGATCTTCTGCTTGGGTCTGCCCGGGTTAAGGGTCGCAATGCAAATTCCGCAGATGTGAATTTCTATTTCGAATTTGGGTGGCTTATACTCAAATGAAGCGCAATCGTCGCCTTCGGAGTAAAAAAATTCGAGGTAGACAGGGCTGCCCTTATCGGTAGTGAAAAATCCCTGCCCTTCTTTGACGAACGCCCTTATTGGGCCTTCCATCTTTTGCTGAGGCTCGGCGGCGACATCGAATGGCAAATCGCTCAGAGTATCAGGGGCTCGAAGCCTGAGCCGGTATTCGGCAAAACACTGCAACGACTTTAAGATGGGCGGTTTGATCCACACGCCGAAGGATTCGGCGACGTCGGGATAAATCCTCAGGATATTTTCAAAATCGGTCTGCAAGTGGGCCGGGATCTGGAGCATAAGTTCGTAGAAATTGGACAGAAGCGGTTCCAGAATTCGCTGCACCGTCTCTGCCGGGACCTTGCCCAGGAGCATCTGGTCTCTCGACCTCGAAAAAAGAAGCTCGGGAAACCTCTCGAATAATTCGTCGGAATTCACTTTGCACTCCGAAAAAGCGTATTCATAGGCGCCTGGCATCCAATCGAAACGGCTAAGCTTCACAAGCATTAGTGTAACTCCTCCGATAAGGGGCCCTTGCAGTTCCCGGCTTGACGACGGATTTGAACTCGGTTTAATCCAGAATCAGGGGAAACTGCACTGTAGCGCAACGGGCCCAAAAAAAGGATTCGAATTACACTGAACTAGTTAACGTGCAAAACGTTTGCCATGACGGCAAGGTAAAAAGCTCCAAGATTTCGTATTCCGGGTGCGCTGTACTATTGGCAAAAAAAAGTCAGCACCTGCTCGATCACGCATTTTCTGTGCTCGGCAAGAAGACACCTGTTGGCATGCTCGATCCTGTTCTCCATGTTGAACTGGCGTTTGAGTTTTTCAACGAATTGTTTCCGGTCCTCTCCCTGGAGCCAGCCGAAAAGAGTGTGCTCCCATTTCCCGCCTTCGTACCCCGGGAGTCTGGAGTCTTCGTTAATGATGGTTCCCTCGATCGTGCGATCGAGCAAATCTCTGAATTTGTTTCTGAAGTATTCCAAGCCCTTCATGCAGACGAGCCGATCGGTTCTTGCAATTTCGATCGCCAGGTAGACGAACCAGATCATTGACCGAAAACGCATCGTCCTGTCCTGGTCCGTGGATAAGTTTGCATTTTCACGGGAAAAAAGGTGGAGAAAACATAAGAGGTCCTTTTTGTCTGCTGGTTTTACTCTGCGAAAGAGGCATTTTATAAGGATTTTTAGCGCCTCATTTTGATGAGGGATGAGAACTTCGTCCCAGTCGTCCTCAGATATCCCGAATGAGTCTTCCAGAATAACCTGGACGGTTTCCGCATCCCGGAAAATCGTGAAATGCTCCGAAGTGATTCGGCCGCTGACACGCTCGAGCGCGTAGTCAAGCAGAAACAGGCGCACTGCATCACGTCCATCCTGGTCTTTGGGGACCCCTCGAGCGGTCAGGGTCAGAAGTTTTTCCACCAGTATTTCCCGATCATTTTGGAGAATCTTGGCCAGCGGGGAAAAGGAGGGAATAGAGGACCAGACGTGGATGTGGTTGTCGATTGTGGCATTTAGCCTGTTTATGCGGTCGGACATAAACATTCTCGGGTTCTCCCCTTGATATTAGGAGAAATGGAACCGGGATGATTTTGCGTCCAAACTGGACAATACGCCTCCACGGGACCCGGAGTTAAGCCCTGCCTTTACCGCGTATCACCATATAGTAATCGTAAACCCGAGGCAAGTCCTAAATCACTGTCTAGATCAGCCTGAAGCGTCCTGAATCGGCCTCTGGCGCTCGGCGCTGGAAGTCTATCCTGCATGGGATGAGCAAACCCGCCGCAATTCATGCGCCGCCGGTGATCGATTCTTTCCTTTTCTTGGCAGCGCGGCCAATGACTTCGGGAGCCGGTTTAAGAACTGTTCCAGGCCGAGCGCATCCGCCACCGGCTTGAAGGTGATATAGCCCTTGTACATATTGAGTCCGTTCATTAACGCCGAGTCGTTCAGGCAGGCGGTCTCCACGCCCTGGTTAGCCAGCCGGAGGCCGTACTTTCCCGTACGGTTATTGAGGGCGAAAGTCGAGGTCCGGGCGTAAGCGCCAGGCATGTTCGCGACGCAATAGTGAATTATGCCGTCCACAGTATATATGGGATCGCTGTGGGTCGTCGGCCGAGAGGTTTCCACGCAGCCTCCCTGGTCTATGGCGACATCGACGATAACCGATCCCGGTTTCATTATGCCCAAGTGGTCGCGTTTTATTATTTTAGGGGCCTTCGCACCCGTTACCAGAACGGCCCCGATCACTATGTCCGCTTCTCTCAGGCCCTTGTCGAGCGTGTAGGCGTCCGCGTAAATCGGAGAAACGTTCGGCGGCATGACGTTGCCCAGGTGCTCGAGGGTGTCCAGGTTTACGTCGAGCAGGGTCACCCTGGCGCCAAGTCCTGCAGCAACTTTGGCAGCGTTGCTTCCAACTGTGCCGCCCCCGATTATGAGCACGCAGGCGGGCGCGACTCCCGGGACCCCGGTCGGCAACAGCCCCCTGCCTCCAAACATCTTGCCGATATAGAAGGCGCCCATAAGGGGGGCCATTCTCCCGGCTACTTCGCTCATCGGTTTGAGCAGGGGCAAAGAGCCGTCAGGTTTTTGCACCGTCTCATAGGCGAGGGCCGACTATTTTCTTTTTCAGACAAGCTCGGGTGAGCTTCTCGTCGGCTGCGAAGTGGAAAAAAGTATAGATAAGCTGGCCGGGCTGCATGAAATCATATTCTGCGGCAAGAGGCTCTTTGACTTTGACGATCATCTCAGACGAATCCCAAACCTCCTGAGCGGTCGCGCAAATGCGTGCTCCCGCCTGCTCGTATTGCAGGTCCGGTATTCCCGACCCAACGCCGGCGCCTTTTTCGACGCATACCCGATGGCCGGCATCGACGTAGGCCTTGACAGCAGCAGGGATAAGTCCCACTCGGAACTCCTGGCTCTTGATCTCTTTCGGGCAGCCGATTTTCATGAAAACTCTCCCGCCTCCACGTGTTCGGGGACAAACCCCTGGTGCAGTTTCCGTCCGGAAAAGGTTCTTTTCCGCCCTGGCAGCGTCAATCTTCGGGCTTTCCTGTGAGGCGCGCGAACACTCACTGCGCTCATGTTCGCGCTCGACACTCCAGACCGCGCTCAGATGCTGAATCCTCACTTCGTTCGAATTCGAGCTGTCCGGACAAGCCCGCGTCCGATGCTTCTAATTCGAGCCCGATCTCTTGTGAGGGCGCATATACGATTCCGCGCAAGCCGCAGATTTCTTTGGCAGGACGGCAATACCTTCTTTCCGAATCGGAAACTGCAAGCGTCTCATCCGATGTTTATAAAAAGACGTTGGTCTGGAGTCCACTCGGACGTTCTCCCCATTATATATCTTCTGAGCGCAAGAATATGCAGATTACCGGATTAATAGTATATTTAATGTTGCAAAGATGATGAAGCAACTTTTGACCGCCGCCGGGCGCCTCAAAGTCCTCCTGTGTCCGAAAACCTCTACTTGACCGGTTGGGAAAAAGGTGCTATCAATCTCGATTCCGTTTACCCAAACTCCTTGCTCCTTCCAGCGTGGGGGGGCTTATTAACCCGAGAGGAGATCTGATGCGTAAGTACGAAACTTTTTTCATTATCGATCCAGACCTGCCTGACGAAACAATCACGGTCCTTGACAACAAAATCCAGTCTATCGTTACCTCTAATGCAGGAGAGGTGCTCACCTATGTTCCATGGGGCAAAAGAAAGCTGGCCTACGCGATCCGAAAGCGCACACGCGGACTCTACGTGCTGATGGAATACGCCGGAGGTCCCCAGCTTGTGTCCGAACTGGAACGAAACCTTCGAATCGACGAACGTATTCTCAAGTTCATCACCGTGATGCTTGCGGAGCGCTTCGACCCTGCAAGGGAAAGGGAGCGCATAGCACAGGCGGCCCTTGTCCCCTTTGCCGAGGATGAAGAATCCACGGAGATCCCTCTGGGTGGTGGAGAAGAGGAGGAGATGCCCGAGGATTTCGAAATTGAAGGTCTCAAGGACGAAGAGAAAGACTAAAACACCCAAGAATATAAATGATATGGAAAGAGAGCGCAAAAATGATGACAGTCAGGCGTAAGAGGCGCACATTCGCACGGCGTAAAATCTGCCGTTTCTGCGTGGATTCCGATCTGCACATTGACTACAAAGACTCAAAGACGCTCCGCTACTTCGTGACGGAACGCGGGAAGATAGTTCCGAGGAGAATATCGGGCAACTGCGCAAAACATCAGCGCGTCCTCACGCTTGCCATAAAAAGGGCGCGCCAGATTGCACTTCTGCCGTATACAGCCATACACATGCTTTAGCAGGGTGAACCCCTCTTATAAGAGGGGTCTTGCCGGCGTATGAGAGTATATCTTAATAGAACAATGAATGCGCCCCGGGGAGATTTACCGGTCTTGCGGCCACATTCTGCGGGAAAAGATTTCTTGTTGCTGATCGTACTGACGGTCGGTCTTTTTCTATCGATCACCTTCGTGCCGGTGGTGGGATTTTTCCCGGGCATACTGACTCCGGCGCCGACAGCGTTCGCGGTTATCAGATGGGGGTTTCCCAATGCCTGGCTCGTGCCGGGCTGCTCGGCGGTCATTGGTTCACTGATTCTTTACCTGCTGAACCTGCCTGACAGCATTGCTTACCTCCTGGCCCTGATCGGTATGGGCGCTCTTATGGGATACGGTTTCAGTCGCCAATGGTCCACGGAGAAGATAGTCGGATTTTGCAGTCTGTTTGTAATCGGGATGGCCGGGCTGGTTGCGATTCTGGCATTGACCGAGACAAAGGGTGAGATTGTTCGTCTGATGGAGCAGGACCTTCGAGGCGCGATATCGGCCACCCTGAAACAACTCGGGAGTTCTTCGCCGGAGACTCAGGAACTGGAGAGCAAACTCCTTGAGACCGTTCCGCTGATAGTGAGAATCATGCCCGGGGTGCTCATATCCTGCACTTTGGGAATTTCATGGCTCAATTTGCTCGTCTCGCGCAGGTATTGCCGGGCTGGTGCGATTGAATCTTGCGTCAGGAGAGAAGCTGAACCTCTGGAAGGCCCCGGAGTTTATCGTCTGGTTCGTCATAGCAGGCGGCCTGATGCTGCTTTTGCCTGTGAGCGATTTGAAACTGTGCGGCGATAAATTTGCTTATCGTCGTGGGGACTATCTATTTTCTCCAGGGTCTTGCAATCGTGGCCTTCTATCTTGAAAAATGGAAATTGCCCTTTTACGTGAAAGGGCTTCGTCTATGCGGTGTTGTTCCTGCAGCAGTTCGCATCGATGGCCACAGCAGTCCTGGGGCTTTTTGACGTCTGGTTCGATTTTCGAAAGCCGAGGAAAAAAACCGGCCTGAGGCCATGCGCAAGAGGTCGGCAATCGACTTGCTTCCATACTCGGTTATGATGTATTCTGGATGGGCTTTCGGGCTCATCTCACCAGGAGTTTCACAATGAAAGTGATATTGACTGAAACTGTCGAATCCATCGGGCAAATTGGCGACATGGTGAATGTGGCGCCGGGATATGCCCGAAATTTTCTTCTTCCCAAAGGACTGGCGATGGAAGCCACCGGCAGGAATGTGCGGGAATTGGAACATAAAAAGCGCCTTCTTGCGCAAAAATGTGAACAAGTGCGCCAGCAGATGCTCT
Source organism: uncultured delta proteobacterium (assembly GCA_963727975.1). Taxonomy (GTDB): domain Bacteria; phylum Desulfobacterota; class Syntrophobacteria; order Syntrophobacterales; family Syntrophobacteraceae; genus SbD1. Next base: position 26,147 of record CAVSIN010000014.1, read on the forward strand.
CTTATGCCGAGAAGCTGAACTCGGTCACCGTTTTAGTGCGCCGCAAAGTTTCAGAAGACAATAAACTCTATGGTTCGGTGAGCGCGGCGGACATTGGCAAGGCGCTCGAGCAAAAGGGGTTTGAGACCCAGAGGAAGGATATAGTTCTCGATCAGCCGATCAAACAGCTCGGGGAATTCAGCGTTGTTGTCCGGGTTGGCGCCCAGGTTAGCGCAACCATTCGCGTGGTGATTGAAAAAGAAGAGTAGTTTATGGAGGACCTCTCAGCGGAACTCCGCAAAATTCCACCCCAGCAGATCGAGGCTGAACAATCGCTGCTGGGGGGAATCATGGTGGACAGCTTCGGGTCTGCCTTCAGCCCTCGAGGTCTTGAAGGGCGACGAATTCTACAAAGAATCCCACCGTATAATCTTCACGACAATTCAGGATCTTTTCGAACGAAACGAACCGGTTGACATTCTGACCGTTACGAATCTTCTCGATGAGCGCAAACAGCTCGAAAGCGTCGGCGGGGCATCCTATATCGCCTGCCCTTACCGATGCGATGCCCACCTCGTCCAATGTTGCCGCTTATGCAAAGATCATCAACGAAAAAGCGGTTATGCGCAGGCTCATCCAGTCGGCAAACGAAATCATATCGTTTGCCTATGGCGGAGGAAAAAGCTCCGAAGAAGTCCTGGACAGCGCCGAAGCCGCCATTTTCAGGATCGCTGAACGAAGAATCCGCAATTCATATTTTCCCCTGAAAGAAGTCATCAAGAAGAACATAGAGACAATCGAACGCTACCAGGAATACCGGGAGAGCGTGACGGGCGTTCCAAGCGGCTACAAGGAGCTCGATAAGCTGACCGCTGGGTTTCAAAAATCCGATCTTATCATAATCGCCGCCAGGCCGAGCATGGGGAAAACCGCCCTTGGTTTATGCATCGCCAGAAATGCTGCAAAGGAGAGCGGGGTCCCGGTGGGCTTCTTTTCACTGGAGATGAGCAAGGAGCAGCTTGCGATGCGGCTTCTGTGCTCGGAGGCCAGGGTGGATTCCCACAAGATCCGTTCCGGCTTCCTCAGCAGGCAGGAATGCGGCAAGCTCCTCCAGGCTGCCGGGCTTTTTATGGATGTGCCGATATATATAGACGACACCCCTTCCATTTCTCCCCTGGAACTGAGGGCTAAAGCGCGCAGAATGATGGCCGACCAGGGGCTTGGGCTTGTCGTCGTCGATTACCTGCAGCTTATGAGAGGCCGGGAGACTGCGGAACGCAGAGAGCAGGAAATATCGGAGATATCCCGCTCGCTCAAAGGGTTGGCAAAAGAATTGGATATCCCGGTGATCGCCATCGCTCAGTTGAACCGAAAAGTTGAGGAGCGCACCGACAAAAGGCCTCTTCTGAGCGACCTTCGTGAAAGCGGCGCCATAGAGCAGGATGCGGACGTAATCGCTTTCATCTATCGTGATGAAGTTTACGCCAAGCAAGGCTGCAAAGAACCGGGGGTCGCGGAAATCATAATCGGAAAGCAGAGAAACGGCCCTTCCGGTGAAACTGTTAAACTGGCGTATATAAGCACATATACGCGTTTCGAAAACCTGGCCGTTAGCGCATGATCAAACTTGAAGATTCATTTGATTCAGAGCTTCAAAGAGGATTCGAACTCAGAGTATGACAGATAACTGCGAATACTGGGATAAATCAGCTGAAACTCTAACCAGAGCCGGCATCGAGAAGCTTCAGACGCGCCTGCTGAAATCGACTCTGGAGCGCGTCGGCCGCTCGAGATTCTACCCCGAAAAGTTTCAAAAAAACAGGCTTCGATCCCGGGTCGGTGTCCAGCCTTGAGGACGTTGGCCGCATCCCGTTTACGGTCAAGCAGGACCTGAGAGAAAGCTACCCTTACGGGCTTTTGTGCGAGCCGAAGGAGCGGCTCCTCAGAATGCATGTCTCCTCCGGGACAACCGGCCAGGCCATAGCCGTTTTTTACACGAAAGCCGACCTGGAACTTTGGGCTGATTTGCTTGCCCGCTGCATGTACATGACGGGAGCGCGCCCCGGGGATACTTTTCAGAACCTGAGCGGATACGGTCTTTTTACAGGCGGCCTCGGTTTTCAGTACGGGGCCGAGCGCCTCGGCATGCTGACCATCCCTTCGGGCGCGGGCAACAGCAAACGCCAGATTCAGATAATGCGCGATTTTTCAACCAAGCGTCATCCATATCATCCCCAGTTTTTTACTTCTTCTCATGGATGTTTTAAAGGAAATGAAGGTCGATCCGCAAAAGGAGCTTTCGCTACAGATCGCCTTTGTAGGGGCCGAGCCTTATTCGCAGGAGGTCAGGAGGCGGCTTGAGGACTTTTATGGCGTAAAAGTGTATAATAGTTATGGTCTCTCGGAGATGAACGGGCCTGGCGTCGCCTTCGAGTGTCCTTGCCAGGACGGGCTGCATGTCTGGGAGGATGCATACCTTGTGGAAATCATCGATCCGGATACTCTGGCGCCCGTGCCCGATGGACAGTTCGGCGAACTCGTAATGACGACCCTTAGACGGGAGGCCATGCCCATATTGCGGTACAGGACAAGGGACCTCACACGGATATTGCCGGGCGTATGCGGCTGCGGCCGTGTCCACAAACGGATCGACCGCATTCAGGGCCGCACCGACGACATGTTTATCATAAAGGGAGTCAATGTTTTCCCGATGCAGGTGGAGCAGGTCTTAATGAATATCCCTGAAGTCGGGAATAATTACGTGATCGTGCTCAAGCGTGACGGATAACGTGGATGATATGGTGGTTCGGGTCGAGGTGACCGACTCGGTATTCGTTGAGGACATGCGCGAGTTGGAGCGCGTTCGAAAAAGAATAACCCACGATTTGAAGAGCGAATTGCTTGTCACCCCGAAGGTGGAGCTGGTCGAACCCGACGGCCTGCCGAAAAGCGAAGGAAAGGCGTTGCGGCTTATCGATCAGCGGATGATTTGAGGAGCAGTCATACGAGAACCGTTGGATTGAGTGTAACCGGACTTAAGCCCGGTGTTCGCCGGCGCCTGGAGGGCCTGGGCCGGCGGAAAGTCCCCGCATACCAGGTGATCTCACCTGAACTCTCCCGTGACCTGGCGCACATTTCTTTTGAATCCGGACGACAGATAGGATTGCTCATAGGCCGCGACGGCGCCGTCGAAACGGTGCTCGTTGGAGGGCCCCGCTCTCTCTACATACCCGACCTGCCCAAGAGCCGAGGCGGAAGGCAGCGTCTTCGCGGGCTGCGCCTGGTGCATACTCATCTAAACTCCGAGCCGCTTTCGCAGGACGACCTTATGGACCTGGTGTTTCTGCGGCTCGACTGTGTTGGGGCGGTTTATGTGGACCGGCATGGCGGGGCCACTCAACTCGAAGTTGCGCACATACGCCCCGGCGCCGCAGAGGGTTTAAGAGGCTGGGAGGTGCTGGCGCCGATGCCGTGCCATGACCCCCGGCTCGATTTTCAGGCCCTTGTCCGCTCTCTTGAAGACGAACTCGAAGGTAATCGGCTGGCCATTCCCGCCTCCGCCCACGGAGAAGACCGGGCCATTCTGGTCAGCGTAACCGGTTCAGACATGGAAAGCGCCAAAAAGTCAATGGATGAACTGGTCGAGCTTGCCCGCACGGGAGGAATTATCGCTGCCGACACCGTTATCCAGAGACAGCGTGAAAAAAATCCCAAGTACTTCATCGGCAAGGGCAAGTTGAGCGAAATTGTTTTGAGAGCGCTTCAGTGCGGCGTGGATTTACTTATATTCGACCAGGAACTTAATCCCTCACAGGTGCGTGCGATAACCGATACGACGGAGTTGCGGGTAGTGGACAGGACCCAGCTCATCCTGGATATCTTCGCTCAACGGGCGCAGAGCAGGGAAGGCAAGATTCAGGTCGAGATGGCCCAACTGAAGTACCTGCTCCCGAGACTGGGGGTAAAAGATGACGCCCTTTCCAGACTGACCGGCGGCATCGGGACAAGAGGGCCGGGAGAGACAACCCTGGAGGTGAACCGGCGCCGCACCAAAGACCGCATAGCTCAACTGGAGGATGACCTGCGCAGTCTCCGCAAAAGAAGGAATCTAAGGCGGACAAAGAGGACCAGAAAAGAAATGCCCACTATTTCAATTGTGGGATATACGAACGCGGGTAAATCCACCCTGCTCAATTCTTTGACTCACAGCTCGGTTTTCGTCGAAGACAAGCTGTTCGCCACGCTGGACCCGATCAGCCGCAGGCTGCGGTTCCCCAGAGACTTCGAGGTCATAATAACCGACACCGTCGGATTCATAAGGGATTTGCCAAAAGACCTGATGGAAGCTTTTTCGGCCACCCTGGAGGAGTTGCACGACGCCGACCTGCTGCTTCATGTAATCGATATAAGCAACGAGCAGTTTGAAGAGCAGATGGACGCAGTGGAAAGGACTTTGAGAAAGCTGGAACTGCACGCAAAGCCGGTCATAACGGTTTTCAACAAAATCGACCTGGTCCCCGCCGACTTTGTCGAGCGCAAAGTGAGAAAACACAGGGGGATAGGCATATCAGCCATGAATCCGCGCACCCTCGAACCGCTCATTGCGGCCATGCAGGAGCATATCGCCGATTTCATGGAGAGGGCCGTCCCGCAGAGCGTGGAAATGGGCGAGAGGGTAGATTGCTGAAAGGATGAGCTGCAATATCATCCTAACCCGCGAAGAAGCGAAATCCATGGAGCATATTTGCTGTTAATACAGCGGAAATACAGTTGATGGCAGCTCAACCAATTGATTTCATTGATATTTAGCATTTCATTTTCTGCGAAAACAGCGGGAAATACAGAGAGCGGGGAGCAAGGGTGAAGGGTGAAAGGGTGAAAGGGCGAAAAGCGATTCACCGCAGAGACGCAGAGGACGCAGAGAGGCCCCTCCAAGGTCGGGGTAAACTCAGACCATATTCGGTTTTCAAAGAAAGGAGCAGTGCTCCGCAGCAAGAGTGAGCGTTTACGCCCTCTGCGATTTCGATTTTTGTTCCAGCGCGCTCATTCGGGATTCTAACTCCACCACTTCGAGCGTTTTGCGAAAAACCTCGGCTAAATCGATCAAGGCCAGGGTTTGCGAAGGAGTGATTCCTCCTTTGCGAAGCTCTGCCGTTATAGCCGCAAGGAGTTTTGGAATGTCGGCTACGACGGCGACCTCGGGGACGTCGATCCTGATCGGAGCGTCCTTTTTAACGGGAACGAGGCGCTCCAGGCAAATTCGAAGGCAGGCAGGATCACCCTCGATCGCCAATTGGACCACTTTTCCGACCAGCGCTTCGGCCTGGCTCTCAAGGCCTCCCGCTCTCGCCCCGTCTCTGGTCATAGACAGGTCAGTGAGAGCGTCGAGAATGAGCGGTCGGCCTTCCGCGCTACGCGGGGTACACCGTTGGGGCGCCCACGCTTCAGTTTCACGAAGTAATAGCTTAGTGTTGTTAACTGGTCTGTCATACGATGAGGGACTGTGCGATGATCGTGCTCTTGTTCAAAGCCCCCTTGGGCTTTCCATTCGGGTTTCCCGAGCGCCCTTTTTGGAACGGCATGTTATAAACCTCCTATGCGGTGAAGTGTGAACGATTGCATTGTAAATACAATCCAAATGCAATGAAACCGCTTCTTGAACCACGGGCTGAAGAGTTTTTAGTTGCTGGTTGTCAGTTTTTAGTAACTCAAAACCAAAAACCCGAGCAAATTCTTTAAGTTCAGCTATTTATTAATCCGGCAATATTGTACTACACAGTGATTTTGGTCTGCAAAACGGCAACCAGAAGCGGCAATAGAAGCGGCAATAGAAGCGGCAAAAAAAACAGGCTCACCGCAGAGACGCAGAGGACGCAGAGAGACGGGGATGCGGGACGGAAAAGCCCTAACGGAACCACGGATGAACCCTCACTATGTTCGGGTTCGCGTTAAGGCTTCGGCCCAAGGTTAAACGCTTCAAGTTCGCGTCCGATCTTTTGTGAGGACGCACGCGGATAGACACGGATACCGAGCAGTAAAAAGGAGAGGGAGCGTGGAGAGGGAAGCAGGGAGCGGGGAGCAAGAGGGCTCCCTCCCAAGGCCGGGATCGAAAGGGCGAAAAGCGATTCACCGCAGAGGACGCAGAGGCAGGACGTAATTAATAGATAACACGCGCGAGCACCCTGGACCATCAACCACTGATGAACACTGACAGGACGGAAAACAGATTCACCGCAGAGGCGCAGAGGGCGCAGAGAAACCTTGGGCGGGATCGAAAGGGCGAAAGGCGATTCACCGCAGAGGCCCCTCCATGGTCGGGGTAAACTCAGAGGGCGCAGAGAAAATGCAAAAGTGGGAAAAATTGTTCAAAAATAGAGCAGCTTGTCGCCCGATCGGGAGAGAGCCGGCTGTCAAGAAAAGGTGGAAAGTGGGAATTTTATATTTTCTTCCCTCTGCGCGTCCTCACAAAAGATCGGACGCGAACTTGAATCGTTCAACTCTACTCTAGAATGTTCAACGCGAACCCGAGCATAGTGAGGGTTCCTCTGCGCCTCTGCGGTGAATGCTTTTGCTCTTTTAAAAACGCAGGGACGCAGGGACTGAGCGCAACCGTTGAACCACGGATGAACCCTCACTATGTTCGGGTTCGCGTTAAGGCTTCGGCCCAAGGTTAAACGCTTCAAGTTCGCGTCCGATCTTTTGTGAGGACGCACACGGATAGACACGGATACCGAGCAGTAAAAAGGAGAGGGAGGGTGGAGAGGGAAGCAGGGAGCGGGGACGCCGGAGGCGCCATAAGCCGGGGGACCGCAACAAAGAATGAAATATGTTGGAAATCTACGGTGTCCTAAACGAAACTTGATTTGACACTGGGCCAGGTTCCCCCTTGGGATTGTCAATGACAGCTACATTCCAAAACTCTCGTTCAAGTTCTTTTCATCGTACAATTTCTTGCCTTCGATAAATGTTGCTATCGGCGTCCGGCCGAGGCAACGTTTTCCCTGATGGGTCCTCTGGTTGTTGTATCTATCCATGAAAAGATCGAGGTCCTCTTGGAGCGTCTCGATGTCCGAATAAATTCTCTTGCGGAAAGCAATCCGATAGAACTCGTTTAGCATCGTCTGGTGTAGCCGCTCACATATACCATTGGTCTGAGGGCTTTTCACCTTGGTTTTGGTGTGCTCGATGTCGTTTAGCTGCAAAAACAGCTGGTAAGGGTGCCGATCCGGGGCGCCACAGTATTCTGTTCCCCTATCGGTAAGAACCCTAAGCACCGGCACGTCTTCTTTTTCGAAGAAGGGAAGGACTTGGTCGTTCAGAAGATCAGCGGCAGTCACCGGGATTTTGGCAGTATAAAGCTTTGCAAAACCCAGCGAAGAAAAGGTGTCGATGGCTGTTTGCTGGTAAATCCTGCCCACGCCTTTGAGGTAGCCGACATAGAAAGTATCCTGGCTCACGAGATATCCCGGATGTTGTGTCTCGATCTCGTCGGGATGGGACTCACGAGACCTCTTGGATGCTTCCAGGGCGCAGAGCTGGGCCTCGGTGTAGACGATCCCCTCGGCTGCCGCACGCTCCTCAAGAGCCTTTAGCCTTTTTTTGAAAGTCTCCAGCCCGTGGCGCAACCATATGCTTCTTACACCGCCACCGGATACTAGAGTGCCGGCTTTCCTCAGCTCGTTTGAAGCTCTCATCTGGCCGTAAGCTGGAAACTCATTGGCCATCGTGAGCACAGCCTCCTCAACCTCCGGGGAAACCCTGTTCTTCATGCACGGCTTTTTCTTGGTCTTCTCAGCCAAACCTTCCAACCCATCTTCATCGTAAGCTTTCTTGATGTCATAGAAGTGTTGGCGGGAAACGCCGTTAATCTTGCAGGCCTGTGAAACGTTGTTGAGGAATTCGGCGAGTTCCAGTAGACTTAACTTACGTTTTACGAGCTTTTCCTGGGTGGTCATAAAGGTTCCTTTCTCTTGGGTTGTTTGGCGACAATCTCCAAGAGGGTACCTGACCACCCTTTTTTATGCAATGTGTCAACTCAAGTCCGTCTTCGGACATCTACGGCGTTCCCAGTAAATCACGGCCAATAAATGTTTTCTCTGCGTTCTCTGTGATGCTCGCTCTTTTCGATTACTTCAATCTTGAACGCAAATCGGTATCAGAGGTTTTGGCCGGCCCAACGGGAGGTGGGTTGCTGCGGTGAACGATTTTCCACCCACCTGTTCACCCGATCACAGGAGCTTTCATTTTCGCCAGAATCTTCTTCGCGGCGGCCACGTCTTTATTTATCTGCGCGATGAGTTCATCGGGACCGGAAAAGCGCAGCTCATCTCGAAGCCGTTCGATGAACCTGACGGTGATGGGCTTTCCGTAGATGTCCTGGTTGAAGTCAAAAAGATGGGCCTCGAGGGACAGGTCGGTATCTCCGAAGGTTGGATTGTATCCGAGATTGGCCGCGCCTCCGTACGTTTTGCCATCCACTTCGACCTCGACCACATAGACGCCCGTTCGAGGCGGGGTAATCGCGGGCATTCGGATATTGGCGGTCGGAAAGCCGAGGCCGACCCCTCTCTTTCGGCCGGGAATTACGGCGCCGCTCACCTCGAAAAAACGTCCCAGCAGAGTGTTGGCCTTCTTGATATTGCCGCTTGCAATCATCTGCCGGATGGCCGTGCTGCTCACGACGGAATCGTTCACCCTTACCCCGGTGACGGTTCGGACCTCAAAGCCGTACTGCCGGCCCAACTGCTTTAAAAAGGCGATATCGCCCTCACGGCTGTGCCCGAACCGGTAATCATGGCCGACAACTATCGCCCGGGCGCCGATTTTTTCAACGAGAACGGCCTCCACAAATTCGCGGGCCGACATCTGCGCAAACTTGTGATCGAAGGGGATCACTATCACGGCGTCGATCCCGCAACTTGCGATAAGATCGAGTTTTTGCCGGTGAGATGTAATGAATGAAGGGGCCTTTTTGGGGAAAAGCACTTCGAGGGGATGCGGGTCGAATGTAACCACAACCGATTCGCCGTCGAGCTCTTTCGCCCATTGCCTGACTACTTTTGAAGAGCGCCTGGTGTCCCTTATGGACCCCATCGAAGTTGCCGATCGTTATTGCCGGGTTTTTGAGTTTGCGCTGGACGGCCTCGATTCCCTGAAACACCTGCATGCTGCTGAGACACCCTCCGGGAAGTAATTGAAACGCCTTGACAGGCAAAGACTTTTAAAATACGATATTGTGGTTGTTTTTACAAGTAATTTGCCGAAGTGGCGGAACTGGTAGACGCGCTAGGTTCAGGGTCTAGTGGCCGTACGGCTGTCGGGGTTCGAGTCCCCGCTTCGGCATTCAAGCGAAATGATTAGGGATTCGGTCTTCGGGCTGAATCCCTTTTGTTCTGTGTTTTACGGAGTGGCTGCATAGAGCGAGCGCGATCTGGAGAAGAAGACTTGAACCAACGGAATAGATATCTGGAATAGAGGATATTATTGTGGACAATGGTCGCCCATGGGTCAGCCTATTTTTCGGGTGCACTCTAACGTAGACGTTTTGCCAATTCGTACACATCTTCGCGGCTACCGGCTTTGCGCAGCCCCAGTGTGACGACCCACACTTCACACTCTTCACTTAATAACTCGTAAATGATACGGTAACGCTGTCCACCGCACGCACGCTTCTAGGCCGGAGAGTTCACCGCTAAGCGGCTTGCCTTGCATTTCAGGACTTGCGCTCAGACGTAAGGCTCTCGTCTTGATAAGTTTTCGTACGCGCCGGTCATCAACCCGCAGAAGCATTTCTTCGGCTTCTTCAGTGAAATAAACCGACCACACCATTAGATATCAATCTCTTCAATACGGCGACCGATTCTTCGCCTTGCCTGATCTTTTCCCCTTTCAATTGATTTCATAAATTCGTTATCCGCCATAATTTCAGCCGTTTCAATTTCACCGTCATAACTCTCAAGTTCGGCTTTGATTCTTTCCCACTGGTCAAGGGGGATTTGAACGGCAATACGCTTTCCCTCGTTATCGGTTACATATTGAATGTCCATGGTCGATTCCCCTTATCACTCTTCATAGGCTATTGCATTCAATTTGAATTTTGGAAGCGCTTTAATTTTAGCGCGATTCGTTAGGAAGTGCAAATCCTTGCAAATGGTTGCGGTGGGGTTGCGGATTGGCGGGAATCGAGCCGATTTATGGTGAGATCATAGAGGTAGAACTTGGGATGCAGGCGAAGGAACGAAGGATTTTGGGAACGGATGAGGAATCAAGTCTCAGCGAACTCAGGGTTTCTTGCAGCAGTGATTTCGAGGCCGAAAATGGCCTGCTAAGCACGAAAAATGCCTGTTTCTGGAAAACTGATCTTTTAATAGCGAGATATTAGCTTGGTCCGACCTAATGCCGTTAACTTAAGGAAAATCCCGTTGGACTGCACTGTCTCCCGGAAAAAGTTGGAGGCCGGAAAAGCTTGAAAACACGGGATTCCGGCTTTCGCCCGGCTTCGCCGGAATAACACCAAAAGGGCCTCCGCATCAGGGTCAGGGGCTTAAGTTTGGCAAGCTGCCTTCACCTCGAACGATCTGGACTGCTGGCAGCCCGATTCACTAAGCTATGCATACATTAAGGATAATCCGAGATGCTAGAGTCCATGATTGTGCAGACTTGTTCAAAACCAGGCCGCAGGTTATAAGGATTTCACCGATTTGACAGCTCACACCTGCGAGGTAGACGCAATTTGGGACGAAAGCGGTCATGAGATCGAGAAACTCTTTCTACATATTTGCTCGCCATTGTTTCACAGACACCGCTATACTGCTTGTTCTGCTGCTTTTGACGGCGTGTAGCGGCAACGGAGACACCAAGGTTGTTGATTTTTCGAAAACCGTCCAGGTGTCTCGTCCAGATGGAGCCAATCCGGATCGCCCGTCTCTCAGGGTAGCTGTGGGGGCCATGATCTCTCCCAAAGAGACATTCATCTATTATCGTCAAATCTTGAATTATATCGCAAGTGGTTTGGACAGGAACGTGGAACTGGTCCAGCGTAAGACTTACTCCGAGGTGAGCGAACTCATCGGGAAGGGTGAAATCGATGTCGCGTTTATCTGCTCCGGGCCATATGTCAGCGGCAGGGAGAAATACGGCTTCGAACTCCTGGCTATCCCAGAGGTGAAGGGAAGCCATTTTTATCAATCATATCTCATCGTCAATAGCGACAGTCCATTTCAAAGCCTGTCCGACCTGAAAAGGCGGTATTCGCCTTCACAGATCCCGATTCCCATTCCGGGAAGCTGGTTCCTACTCTTTGGTTATCCGAGATCCACGAACATCCTGACACCTTCTTCGGAAAGACTGTTTACACATATAGTCATGACAACTCTATTCTGGCAGTATCGCGGGGTCTGGTGGACGGTGCTGCTGTCGATAGTTTTATTTGGGAATATTACAATCAGACAAATCCCTCATTGACCGCAGGAACACGGATTATCAGAAAATCTGAGTCCTTCGGCATACCTCCAGTGGTGGCCTCAAAGTCTTTTCCCTCTGAAATGAAAATCCGGGTTCGAGAGATACTTCTCGCCATGCACAAAGACCCGGAGGGGAGCAAAATATCTACAGGAATTAATGATCGACCGCTTTGTTGCTCCCCGGGAAGAGTGGTACGATGCGATTCGACAGATAGAGCGAGAAATTGAGGCGAGGAAATGAAAATCATGCAGCCGCGAAGTCTCAAGAGCAAGTTGCTGGTGGGCGTCTCAGCCCTGGTTATCTGCAGTGGTCTGCTCATTTCGCTGCTCGTTACGGACAGGTACAGCCGCAGTCTCTCTGAATCGATGTCCGCACAAGCCGAATATTTGACTCATGCTGTAGCACTGCAAGCTGCGGACCTGGTCCTTATAAACGACCTTGTCTGCTCTTCAGAAGCTCCTGGATCGCCTGCTGCGGAGTAACCCGTCTCTTTCCTATCTATTCGTAGTCAAAGATGGACAGGTTCTGGCACATACTTTCAGCGGCGGTATGCCCGCAGATTTATTGACTGCTAATGAAGCCCCGCCTTCGGATGGAGCTCACCCACAGGAAATCGCGTCCACAAATGGCGACTACTTTCTTGATGTGGCTATGCCGATCTTTGAGGGGAAAGGCGGGCACTCTTCGCCTGGGTTTTTCGGAGAAGCCCTATCATAGCGCAAATCACAAAGCTATGGTTGCAGATGAGCCTGTTTACGCTTGGAATCCTCCTGCTCGCATTGATCGCAAGTCTGTTTTTCATTAGACGGATCACAGAACCTCTGACCGGTCTTGCCCAAGCCGCTGACAGAGTGGATAAGGGTGAACTTGGGAATACGTGTTCCCGTCCAGGGGCAGGACGAGGTCGCGAATCTGGCCACCTCTTTCAATAATATGGTCTCCCGCCTGCATAACTACACCAGACAACTGGAAGATAAATCCTTGGAACTGGAGCGTGCCCAGCAGCAGACGCGATCCTTTTGCGGAGTTGTACAGGAGGTGGGATCACTTCAGAGTCTGCGTGAAATTGGAAGTTTCCTTATTCGGCAATGCCAGGCGATTGTGGGCGATGCTCAAGATGGTTTTTCTCATCCTGGACGATGCCGGAAATTCTTTGTATCTCCTTCGGGAATCCATGGCCACAGACATCAGGGATCCCGCCCTTATCGAGCATTTCTCCAAAACGATTGAGAGCTTTAGTGTTAATCCGAAGCCGATGTGCGGGAAGGATCTCGGGATTGTCCAACTCGTCGATCAAGACCCTGGCGAGAGCAACTCACCAGTGTGTTGTTCCCATGTTTCATGAGCGACGAACGTTCGGAGTTCTGTTCATCGGCAGCGATGCACCTCTAAGGTGCGAAAGTGAAGAATTCGATGTTGTCGGTTCGATGCTTAGCCATGCGGACGGGGTGATAAGACGGGCTATTCATCATGAGGAGGAAGTACGCGCGCTTCAGAGCCGTCTTGAGAGTTCATGCGAATTTTGCGGTATAGTATCCAAAGACCCCAAGATGCAGATGATCTTCAGGCTTATCGAGGATATTGCCCCAACTGACGCCACCGTACTCATTCAGGGCGAGAGCGGCACGGGCAAGGAACTTGTGGCAAGGGCAATCCGTCTGCAGAGTCTGAGAAAAGACAAGCCCTTCGTCGTCATAGATTGTTCCGCTTACCCGGCCACTATTCTGGAATCCGAGCTCTTCGGCCATGAAAAGGGCGCCTTTACCGGCGCTATACGGCAAAAACCCGGGACGGTTTGAGCAAGCACATGGTGGAACGGTCTTTCTAGACGAAATAGGCGATATTCCGCTTTCTGCCCAAATCAAGCTTCTCCGGGTACTGCAAACGCAAAGGTTCGAGCGGATTGGAGGTGAGAAGACTGTTACAGTGGATGTGCGGATTATTGCCGCCACAAATAAGAACCTGCTCGACGAAGTTAAGAACGGCCGTTTTCGCGAAGACCTGTTTTATCGGCTGAGTGTTATCCCGATCGACCTGCCGCAGCTCTCAAAGCGAAGAAATGATATTCCTTTGCTGGCGCATCATTTCATGAATCGATTCGCAGTGGCTCACGGCAAAGCAATCGAGACATTCGGTCCGGATGCTATGCGGCTTTTGCTTGACTATTCATGGCCTGGAAACGTTCGGGAACTTGAAAACACAGTCGAACACGCGGTGGTGCTCGCCAAAGGGCCGCGGATCGAGCCGTGCAACCTCCCCGAAGCTTTTCGGACGGAGACATTCAAGAGTCGGGTCGAGAGATCTCCGACAATCGAGGAAAATGAGAGGAATCTTTTCCATGAGACGATGGAGGAGTGCGGTTGGAACAAAAAGGAAGCCGCAAATCGCTTGGGCATCAGCCGAAGCACTTTGTATGAAAAACTAAAAAGACACAGGATCGTTCCTCCGACAACACATTAGAGGCGCCATCCTGTCCGAAATGATTGAATCCTTCCGACAGTGACCGGAAATCGTACAACATATAACCTGCCATGATTCCAAGTAAAATCCGGATTTACCTTTTTATCCAGTCCTACATCCATACACTGCTGCTCCCTTAAACCTGCCCAAATTGCGCTTCGATTCGCCTCAGCGTGAGTTCTGCGCCCATTGGCATGGTGCTTGCCTTGAAAGGAAAATAATTAACTTCCCAGGGGAAAAAAATGGTAAAGCGCATAGCCCGTTGTGCACGGGAACAATGAAGAATGCGAAGACCTATGTGCGATGCTTCAGGGGCATCTTTCCAAGTGGCGGGTTTCCCATCCCTTGTAGATTTCGAGCAGGGAGAAGGAGATTTTGCCGTGGTCATTTTCCACGTATAACGCCTTGCTTTACAACACAACTCATTCCTAGGGGGGGCTTCATGTTTAGAATGTCAAAGGCTAAACTTTGTCTGGCCGTACTGGCTCTGGCCATGATCATCGGTCCGTTCCGCGCTCACGCACAGGACGTTTCGCAGGATTCGATCAAGATTCTCCAGGCTCAAATCAACGCATTGCAAAAGCAACTTGAAGACGTAAAGGCCGCTCAAGCCGAGGCCGCCAAGGCAGCTCGAGCCGCGCCGGCCGCAGCGGCCGCCACGGCCGAAGCGGCTGAACCCACAGGACGGGGCGAGTTCAAAGTGGGCCACGTGAAGGTCAAAGTAGGGGGCTTCATGGAAGCCGCGGGCTTCTACCGCAGTAAGAACGAAACTGCCGACATTGGATCGAATTTCAACACAGGCCTACCCTTCAGAATCACCGGAGCGACCAACGCGCAAAACCCGAACGCATATCAATCGGAATTCCGCGGCTCCGCCCGCCAGTCCCGTATCACTGCGCTGGCTGAAGCCAACGTCAATCCAAGCACGCTGGTGTCGGCCTATGTAGAAAGCGACTTTCTGGGCGCGGCGCCGACGGCCAATTCAAATGAAAGCAACAGCTACAATCCGCGAGTCCGGGTCGTCTATGGAACGGTCGATATGGCCGATTGCGGGCTTCATATCCTTGCCGGACAGGAATGGAGCCTGTTGACCACCGACAGGATCGGCATTATTCCCCGCTCAGAGAACATCCCTCTGACAATCGACGCCCAGTACGTACCGGGGTTTAACTGGACACGCAATCCCCAGCTTCGAGTCGTCGAAGATTTCTTTGACAAGCGAGTCTGGCTTGGCGTTTCTGTTGAGAGCCCACAGGCGGTCCTCTCCGGCATCGGCACGCCGCCCGCCTTTATCAACGGCTTCAACGCCGGTGGGTCGCTTTTCAGCTCCACGAACAACTATACCTCCGATTTCGCTCCTGACATTATTGCCAAGGCCGCGTTCGACCCGGGTTGGGGACATTATGAAGTGTTCGGAATCACGCGCTTTTTCCATGACTATGTCCTGGCGCACGGCGCACCTGTGGGCGCGCATCTTGGCAACAACGACGCAACAAGCTTCGCCGGCGGCGCTGCGGCGATTGTGCCCATCTGCCCGGAAAAACTGGAAATTCAGGCCAACTTCATGGGGGGCCAGGGCATTGGCCGTTATGGTTCCTGTCAGTTGCCCGATTTTGCTTTCAAAGCCAACGGGGACCTCAGCATGTTGACCGGATATACCGGTTTGGTGGGCCTCGTCGGTCATCCGACCCCGACTTGGGACGCCTACCTCTATGGCGGTTATGAAGGGGTTTTGCGCGCGGATAATACAACTACGGTCGCGAATGCCCCGAGCATCGGCTACGGAGACTTCAACCTGATTACCGGCCAGGAACAGACGTCGAACGTTTGGCAGTTTACGGCCGGGTTTTGGAAGCGTATCTATCAAGGTCCTTTCGGCAAGGTGCAAGTCGGTTTGTCAGACTCCGTCACGCGCCGCACCGCCTTCAGCAACGACGCTGGAGTCACTCAGCGCGCCACTGAGAATATCATCATGACATCTTTCCGGTTCTATCCGATGTAGGGTTCAAGTCCAGAAGGGCGCGTCCTGTGCAGGATATCACGACATGTGATGAAACGGCTTATCGTGAGAGCCTGAACCTGCACAGGAGACCCCTGGGCAGGGGGCAGAGGGCGTTTATCGGCGATCGGTTTACCATGCCTCACATCGTCAAAGTGCCTGCCACATGTACATGACCCGGAACGAATTCCAAGGCGCGAGGGCTACAGCGGCCAGCGCGCAACCGGTGATGCGAGCCTGCTGCACGCTACCGCATAAAGCCATATAATTCCGTCCTGACCTTCGTTTTCGGTGAGGCGCGCTTAAACGGCCGATGTGCCGTTGTCAGCTCTTAGGGCCTGGATAAAAAGTTTTACGGTTTGATTGCCATATCCAGTCGGACTTTTCATTCTCAACTCAAGGAATCCATGGCCACCTGTCTTGCGGCTTGCCTCTCAAAGCCCGTCGATCTGAACGAACTGGTTTATTTGTTAATGGGAATATGAATAGAGAATTCGCCGTGAAACATCAGCAAAGTTTAAGTGTCTTGGAATCGAAGTTGGACACCGAGAAAGGATGGCCGCTCATGAGCATAGCTTTACCTTTGCAAGATCATCTGATCAGGATGCAGCGGGACCTAAAGAGGGCGCCGACCAAAAATTCCGCTATAAAATCGACTCAAAGCAGCTTTAAGGAATGGCCTCTAGAGGCGGCATCAAACGTTCCGAGGGTCTCCAGCTCTGGAGAGGAGATATGAGTATGGACAGACGTTCAATTCTGAAGGTTGGCGGCCTGTTAGGCGGCGCCCTTGGCGCGGGCAAATTTTTGGATGTAGAGGCGCTTGCCAACCCGACGGCTGACCGCGTCGCGAACCTGTCCGTGCTGGATCGCGTAAAAATTGAGCCCGGCGAAGACGTGCTCATTCGCATGCAACGCGAATTGGTCCGAGCTATGAACAAACCCATCGAGCAGAGGCGATGGGGGATGGTCATCGACACTCGCAAATGCGTCGGGTGCCATTCCTGTAACGTGGGCTGCATCATGGAAAACAAGCTCCCTCCGGGCGTGGTCTACCGGCCCGTGATTGACCTGGAGGTTGGCAGATATCCAAATGTCGGCCGCAAGTTTCTGCCGCGCCCGTGCATGCAATGCGATAATCCTCCATGCGTTCCGGTATGCCCTGTCAAAGCAACCTGGAAGCGCGCCGATGGCGTGGTTGTGATTGACTATAACGTCTGTATCGGATGCCGTTACTGCATCACCGCATGTCCGTACCAGGCGCGCACGTTCGATTTCGGGCAGAACTGGGCCGATAATGCAGCTTCGGGACGAGATGGCGGCTTGGCGCTGGAGACGGGTAGAAAATACGAGGAAGAGCCTTCTTTTGAGTACGGCGCAACATGGCGCCGAGGCGAGGGTCTCATCCCCAAAAGTCCGGTCGGTAACGCACGTAAGTGCACCTTCTGTGTCCATCGGCTCGCGCATCGTCAATTGCCCATGTGCGTAACGACATGCATCGGGAGGGCGACCATTTTTGGCGATCTCAATGACCAAGGGACCCTCGTATCCCAACAAGTCATACGCAACAACGCCGTTAGCTTGAAGGCGGAACTCGGTACAGCACCTAAGGTCATCTACCTTATTTAAAGTCAAGGAGATCACAATGGCTGTCTCTTCACCTGGAACTAAGCATCGCGCCGGCCGGGAGCGGCTGTTATGGGCCTTGTGGGTCCTGGCGGCAATCATAGGCGGGTTTGGCTTTTACGAGCGTCTTGTCTACGGCGACAGGGCAGCGGACTTTTCCAGCTATGTCCCATGGGGTCTTTGGGTTGCCGCCTATATTTACTTTAGCGGCTTGTCCGCAGGAACGTTCCTGGTTGCAGCCGCCACATATGTTTTCAGGATTCGTGTGCTCGAACCGGTTTGCCGCTTATCCCTTCTCATTGCTGCGGTCACGCTTCCCATGGGCTTGCTGATGATCGGCTTCGACCTTGGCCATCTTGAAAGGGCCTACCTGGTCTTCGTGCGCCCTCAGTTTCATTCTATGATGGCCTGGATGGTCTGGCTTTATACGGCTTATCTTATCCTCCTGTTTACTATGCTGTGGTTTAGCATGAAAAGCGTGCAGGCAGGCAGGAATCCATCGGCCGTCACAGGCGACCTGGCCACGCTCCGCGTGCTGGGACTTATTGGCATCCCTCTCGTAATCGGGTTTGCCGGTGGCGTCGGCGCTCTGTTTGCGACAGTTGCAGCACGCGAGTATTGGCATTCCTCGTTATTTCCTATCTTTTTCCTGGTAGGGGCACTCACCTCAGGCACGGCCTTGTTAACAGCGGTTGTTTCATTGCTGTGGCCTTCACGCGACGCAGCATGGAAAGATCTGATGACTCTGCTTGGTCGTATCGTGCTAATGCTGGTGCTCATCGAATTTATCCTTGAGTGGGCGGAGTTTTCGATTCCGTCATGGTACCAGATTGGATCAACCTACGATCTCATCAGATACGTTTTGTTTGGCCCTTACTGGTACGTGTTCTGGCTGGTGCACATGCTGGCGGGAGTCCTCGTGCCGGTTCTGCTGTTGGCTAAAACGCGCAGCCCCGGGATTATCGGACTGAGTGCGGCCCTTGTGGCGGTCACATTCTTTGCTGTGCGGTTGAATCTGGTGATTCCCGGTCTGATCACACCGGAACTCCGCGGCCTGGAGCAGGCGTACAGTGATCCAATCGGCAACAGGCTCACCTTCGCCTACATGCCGTCCTGGTTTGAGTGGCAATTGCTTTTGGGCGTCATTGCAGTTGGCGTTGCCCTTTGGTTCGTCGGGACAAGGCTGTTCCCGGGTGTTTTCCCTCCTTCTTCGCAATCCAGTGAGGTGGGCTCATGAATCAGAAACATGAGACACAAAGAGTAACCCGACGATTTTTCCTTAATGCCTGTACCGCCCTGGCCGGTGGAGTGACCCTTAGTGCGCTGGGCTGTCAGGGCCATGAACAACAGGCATTGGATGGGACCATCCCAGGTCCCTATCCATTGGCTGACGCAGAGAACGTCATCTACACAACCTGCCTGCAGTGCAACACGCAATGCACGCTCAAGGTCAAGCTCCAGGATGGATTGGTCGCCAAAATAGACGGAAACCCCTATAGCCCTATGGCGTTGTTCCCACATTTGCCGTACGAAACACCGCCAAAGGAAGCCGTGGCCGTCGATGGGGCAATTTGCCCAAAGGGTCAGTCGGGTGTGCAGACACTCTACGACCCTTATCGCCTGCGCAAAGTCCTCAAACGCGCCGGGCCTCGCGGTTCGAACAAATGGCAGGCCATTTCCTTTGAGCAGGCCACCCAGGAGATCACGGAAGGCGGCCAACTGTTCGTCGGGATCGGTGAAAACCATGTGGCGCCCGGGTTTAAGGACGTCATCAGGCTGCGCGACGCCAAGCTGGCTAAAGACCTCGCCACGGATGTGGAGTCCATTCGTAAGCGTGAGATGACAGTGGAGGCTTTCAAAGAACAAAACTCTGCAAACCTGGATGTATTGATCGACCCGGATCATCCCGATTTCGGACCAAAGAACAACCAATTCGTTCTGCAGGGCGGGCGCATAGCCCCGGATCGTGAAGTGATCACCAAACGTTTCACTTTCGGCGCTTTGGGATCGGTCAACTGGTTCGGACACACTACAATTTGTGAGCAGGCTCACCATGTGGCTTTCATGTACTGTCTGGCCCAATGGCAAGAAAAAGACGGCAAGTTTTCCTGGGCCAAGGGACCCAATCATATGAAGCCCGATTATACGCGGGCAGAGTTCGTGATCTTCTGGGGCACGGGCTTCAACGAGGCGAATTTCGGACCTACTCCAATGAGCCCACGTGTATCCCAAGCCATTGTAGACGGCAAACTGAAGATAGCAGTTATAGACCCGCGGCTGTCGAAGAGTGCAGCCAAGGGGTGGTGGATTCCCGTGCATCCCAACGGCAATTTGGCTCTGGCCTTGGCTATGACCCAATGGATAATCGCGAACAATAGTTATGACGAAAAGTTCTTGCGATCTGCGAACAAGGCCGCAGCCAACGCTTTAGGCGAGAAGAGTTGGACCAACGCCACGTGGCTCGTGAACACCAAGACCGGCAAGTTTCTCCGAGCCTCCGATGCGGGCGTGGGAACCGCTAACCAGTTCGTGGCGCTGGCTGAGGGCACACCGGTAGCCGTAAATCCGTCGGACACCAAGGTCCCGATAGTGGGGGATCTGGATGTGGCTACCACAATCCATGGGATCGATGCATCGTCAAGCTTTAGATTGCTCAAGGAGGCCGCAGCCGCTAAAAGTCTTGCTGAATACTCAGAAATTGCCGGATTGGAAGTTACTCAAATTGAAGCATTGGCAAAAGAGTTCACAAGCCACGGGAAGAAGGCGGGCATCGACTTCTACCGAGGTCCGATCAAAACGACATATGGCTTCTATACAGCCCAGGCGATAATCGTCCTTAACTTCCTAATCGGCAATGTGGATCATGTCGGCGGATTCATGAAAGGAGGCGGAGCCTGGGACGGCGCCGGCGGTAAGCCAGGCCAACCGTTCCCTGTGGCTAAGCTTCATCCGAACGCGCTCACGCCGTTTGGCATCAAGCTTACCCGCGAAAGCTCAGGTCCTTACGAGGCCAGCACACTTTTCAAGCGTGACGGCTATCCGGCGAAGCGCCCGTGGTTTCCATTTACCGATGATGTGTACCAGGAGATCATCCCTGCCGCAAACGCCGGCTACCCTTATCCGCTCAAGATACTCTGGCTTCATTACGGCACACCGGTGCTGTCATCGCCCGCCGGGCATCTCCAAATCAAAATGCTTCAGGATACCCAGAAAATTCCCCTCTTCATTGCCACGGACATAGTGATCGGCGAGACGAGCATGTACGCGGACTACATTTTTCCTGACCTGTCGTATCTTGAGCGGTGGTCAAACCCTCTGGGCACAAGCCCTGTTGTCCTCTCACAGATCAGCAAATTCAGACAACCCGCCGCATCACCGATCCCTGAGATTGTCACTATCGAGGGGGAGGAAATGCCGATCAGCATTGAAGCAACCATGATCGCCCTGGCAAAAAAGCTTGGAATGTCCGGATTCGGCAAAGACGCTTTCGGACCAGGCCAAGATCTGAACCGACCGGAGGATTTTCACCTCAAGATGATCGCCAATCTCGCCGCGGGCGATAAGCCCGGCAACGAGGCGCCTGAGGCAGACGATATAGAGATGGAGATACTCCGTAAATCAAGGCTACATCTGCCCAAGGCCGTTTTTGACGAGCAAAAATGGCAGGCCGCCATTGGCGCCAATTGGCGGCGGGTGGCCTATCTGCTAAACCGTGGCGGAAGGTTTGAAGCCGCATCGGGCGCGTATGAGGGAGGATTTGCCAAGCACCCCTGGGCCAATCAGCTTAACATTTATATCGAACCCGTTGGCTCAGGCATTCACTCGGTGCAGGGCAAAAGATTCTCAGGTGTGCCGACTTGGCAGGCACTTGAATCCTTCGATGGAAAGCCGGTATCCTCCGGGGATGAGTTCGATCTGGAGTTGATCACATACAAGGATATTTATGGTGGTCAGTCGCGCACGGTTGGCAACTACGCAGGGCAGATGGCTATTATGCCGGAGAATTTCGTCTATCTGAATGCAGTCGACGCGAAACGCAAGGGATTGACTGACGGCGATACGGTAAGGGTCGAGAGCGCGAGTTCCAACGGGAGCTTCGAACTGGGGCCGGGCCAAGCGCCCAGCAAAGCCGAAGGCAAGGTTCGAATCATCGAAGGGCTTCGGCCAGGGGTGGTCAGTGTCTCCTATCATTACGGGCACTGGGCCTATGGATCTCGTGATGTGGAAATAGATGGCCGGCGGATTCCTGGAGAGCCGGCGCGCGGTAAAGGGCTTTTGACCAATGCAGCGATGGCTGTCG
The DNA here is from genome assembly GCA_963727975.1 of uncultured delta proteobacterium. GTDB lineage: Bacteria > Desulfobacterota > Syntrophobacteria > Syntrophobacterales > Syntrophobacteraceae > SbD1. The sequence goes on from CAVSIN010000014.1 coordinate 47,971, forward strand.
ACGGGTACCTGAAAGATGTGTGCCTGGCGGACCCTATCGCCGGCGACAGCGCTTTCACCGGAACGCGGGTGAAGTTGGTGAAGATTGCCTCGGCGTCGCGTCCGCCTGCACCGCTTGCGGCATGGATACCTGCTGGATGGGCCGTGCGCTGAATGCCGGCATTGGGATATCACTGCACCGAATTGCTCAACGGGGGAGAAGCCTGATGACTGGTCAGGTTAATGTCTGCGGAAGGTCCATGTAGGAATTCCTGGACATGAAAAATTTCACGGGTGGAAAGCTCCAGGACTGGTTATCGGCGGATTCATGGTCGATTTGGCGCAGGAACCGATCGGTCCCGGCATTGAGGCGGATGCGTTTGTTGAGCCTTGTCATTGCCTGCCGGATGCCGTCCAGCTTTTTACGCCCTGCACCTACGGCAATGGGTGGACGAAGGTCCTGGATTGGGGCAAGTTCGCGCTGAGCCTCTATGACAAGAAGATCCTGGCTGGATTCAGGGTCTGGCTTGATATAAAAGCCGCCTGCGCCGGATCTTCACTTCACTTCACTCCAGTGTCGAATATTTCAGCCCTTTAATTGCTTCTTTGCCTTCAGCATTATCGACAATCTCGATGCGTGGCTCCGCATCTGGAAAGCCAAACGGTAAGAGTTCCCCGTATATAGTATTCCTTACCAGCTTCTACATCGATGGTAGAAGACGCCAAAGCGAATAGATGCCCTTGCAACCTCGCTCCATGCAGGATTTAGGGTCGATGAAACGATCGATCTCGATTTAAGTTACGCATCTCCATACTCTCCAGTTTGGGACCCTGTAGTAATTGCGGCTCGCAACCTGCTGAAACTTCCTTAACCGATAGTCAACGCCGGGAATAGAGTTTACACGCACTCTATGGCTCTTATATTCCAGATAGAGGCCCTTCGCAGGGTATGGACGCTCGATGGCTTTGGATGCGCAAGCCCATTGCACTGCGCGCATAGTTTGAGGGAAGGCGTCCACAGTCAATGATGCAGTGAATACCATGAAGGAATTCCACCGAGGTTCGAGGAAAAACGATGCAAGACAAAGCTGAAGCGATGGTCCTGGCATCCTTTGCAGCCGATTCACTGGCCTTGGGAGCACATTGGATTTACGATACCGGCGAAATCGACCGCAAGTTTGGAAGAGTTGAGGGCCTGCTGAAACCCCTTGAGAACTCCTATCACGCCACAAAGGATTTGGGCGAGTTCACCCACTATGGAGACCAAACACTCGTGCTTTTGGAATCCATTGCCGCATCTTCGGGCTTTGACATCGATGATTTTGCCCGCAGATGGAAAAAACTCTTTGCGACCTATAACGGTTACGTCGATAAGGCGACCAAGGATACCCTTGCTAACTTCGCTTCCGGGAGAAACCCCCAAGAATCCGGGTCCTCTTCCTCCGACCTTGCGGGCGCTGCTCGCATTGCCCCACTGGTCTACCGCTACCGCAACGATCTTGGAGAACTCCTTTCAAGCGCCAAGACTCAAACGGCCATGACACACGACAACCCTTTGGTGATCGAAGCTTCTGACTTTTTTGCCAGGGTCGCCTGGAAGGTGCTCGAGGGAGAAACACCGATATCCGCCATGCGGGAGGTAAGGGAGGAGCGCTTCAGTCAATCCCTTCTTGGACAATGGACGGCGGAAGGCCTCGAAAGTACGCGAAGCGACACACGGAGCGCCATTCTCAAGTTTGGCCAACCTTGTTATGTCGAGCGCGCCTTCCCATCGGTTGTGCATCTCATCGGCAAGTATGAAGGAAATCCGAGAGAGGCCCTCGTGGAAAACGTCATGGCCGGAGGAGATTCCGCCGCACGGGGATTGGCGGTGGGAATGATTCTGGGGGCGCACCTCGGCATTGAGGCTATTCCCAGTGAGTGGCTTTCCGGATTGAAACGCTATCAGCATATTGCAGATCTTCTGGAAAGAATTCGTAACACTTCGCAGGTGGCGATTCATAGCTGATGAAAGGACTGCGCGGACCCGTCTCATGCGAATTTGCGTTCAAGTGAGTACCAAAAGAAGCTGAAAAGCTCGGGGAGCTTTGCCCCCCGAACCCTCACTCCGTTCGGGTTCGCGCTTACACATCGGACCGACGCTCGACGCTTCAAGTTCGCGCCCGATCTTTTGTGAGGGCGCACCCCCATCGCCGCTGCGCGGCCCATATGGCGCTGCGGTGGCGGCCCAGCAGGTGCTGGACAACCGCCGCCGGCGCCGAGCGCTTGGTAGCGCGCGCACACGCGCGAGGCCAAATCTTGCGGGGTGCGGGGAAGTCACTTCCCCGCTCCTTTCGATTACTTCAATCTTGAACGCAACTTGGTCTCAGGGGAGGCCACATTTGACTTTGCAGGCGCCCGCCGGTGGAGGGTTGAAGAGCTGGAGAGGCATCAAGCTTTACACGATCGGCCACTCAACGAGAACGCTGGACGAACTCGCGGGGATGCTCCTATCGTTCGATGTCTCTGTGTTGGCCGACATCCGGACGATCCCCCGATCACGCCACAACCCGCAGTTCAACTGCGACTCGATTCGTTCCGCTCTTAGCTCGCGAGGTCTTCATTACGTGCATCTTCCCAAGCTTGGCGGACTGCGCCACGTGCGCAAGGATTCTCCGAACACGGGTTGGCGCAACGCCGGCTTCCGCGGCTTCGCCGATTACATGCTGACAGAGGATTTCGAGACCGGGCTCGCGGAGGTTCACGCCTTGGCCGCGAAGAGCAATATCGCGCTGATGTGCGCGGAAGCCGCGCCGTGGCGCTGCCACCGCTCACTCGTCGCCGATGCGCTCACGGCGCGCGGAGGGCGCGTCGAGCACATCACCGGCCTCTTGCGCTCTATCCCACATAAATTGACAGCTTTCGCCCAGGTGCAGGGCGCACGCGTTACGTATCCCGGGGAGGACGCTATGAACGGGTGACTCACCACACGGACGCCGTTTCATCTCCCGGCGACAGAGAGTGAAATTGAACATTGATCTAAAACAGAGTGCGAACCATGGAGCGTATCACTTTTTCAGTTGAACCGGTGGCGCCATTCCGTTTGGACCTCACGGTATGGACACTGCGCCGTCGAGCCGAAAACATCATCGACCGCTGGGACGGGAGCGCCTATCGGCGGGTGCTGATTACACGAGAACAGCCAGTGGAAGTCGAGGTCTTTCAGACAGGTCCACCGGACACGCCGCTTCTCTCGATAACAGTGACCGGAACCGAACTCCGCCCTGATACAAAGCCCCTTGTAATATCCGCTCTGACCCGCATGCTGGGAATTAATACGGACCTTTGCGAGTTCTATCGTTTCGCGGAACGCCAACCGAAACTGGGTGCGCTTGCGCGACAATTCCGAGGAGTTAAACCTCCGCGATTCCCAACGCTCTTCGAAACCCTGGTAAATGCCATGGCATGCCAGCAACTCAGTCTCACCGTAGGAATCCTTCTGCTCAATCGGCTGACTGCGGCTTTTGGCCCCTCCGGCCCGGAACAAGCCGCGCTCGTTCACGCTTTTCCAACTCCGGAGAATCTGGCGAGACTGGATACAGAGGCGCTGCGGCCCCTTGGGTTTAGCCGTCAGAAAGCCCGTGCGATAATCGAACTGGCATCAGCCATTTCTGAAAAAAAATTGGTGCTCGAAGAACTGGAGAATCTAGACAACGAGGCCGCCTGCGACCAATTGCGCAAACTGCGCGGGGTGGGCCGCTGGAGCGCTGAGTACGTTTTGCTGCGGGGATTCGGGCGCCTGCAAGTCTTTCCCGGGGACGACGTGGGCGCCCGTAACAGGCTTCAGCACTGGCTGGATCTTGCTGAGCCCCTTGACTACGAGGGCATGCGACATTTGATTGCACCCTGGAGGCCTTACGGTGGATTCATCTATTTCCACCTGTTGCTGAAAGGGCTTACAGAGGCTGGATTTTTGAACGTTAAGGGGGAAAGGTGAATTGACGATCAGGGTAAAGCGCGTGTAGGAGCCTCCCGAACCGGGTGATAGGACCCGCTTTTTGGTCGAGCGCCTATGGCGCCACACACAACAATGCGGCGGCGCCAAAGAGCACCTTACGAAACGCCTGCAAGCAATCCCATGAGGGGAGACTGTAAGGGCGCCGGGAATTTTTTCGGTTCATCCGGCAAACTGGCGCCACCAATATTTTTCATGCGAAGCCACGAAGAAAGAGAAGGAGAAGAACAGCGGAATCGAGCAGCGGGAATCAAAGAGCGGCAGCTCAAATATTTTTCACGCGAAGACGCGAAGACGCGAAATAAAAATCCACCGGAGAGCTTCATGCAAAGCCGGTGAGCGGAATGACCAACTTCGGCTAAAGCCGGTAAGAAGATTTATCAAAATAGGGGGAAGAATGGAACCCGAAAATAAAATTGTGGAAGAATTGTCGCCCTGGTGGAAACGAGCGGTCCTTATTACGATGCTGATCGGATTTACCGTTCTGATTCTCGTGGCAGTGCTTGCCTACCGTGACGCTCCGCCGATTCCCGACGCAATTATCACCCCCTCCGGTGAAGTGCTGCTGACCGGGGGAGATATCCTGGCCGGCCAGGAAGTGTTTCTCAAGTACGGGCTAATGGAAAACGGCACCGTATGGGGACACGGAGCTTATCTCGGGCCTGATTTTTCTGCTGCATACCTTCACACACTGGGCGTTGACGCCGCCGAAGCCCAGGCCCAAAAGCTCTTCGGCCGCAGCATGCACCAATTGAACCGTGGGGAACAGGGGACCGTCGAAGAGGAAGTCCGGCTCCTGCTGAAACAGAATCGCTACGATCCCGCGAACAAAACACTGGTCTTCACCGAACCGGAAACAGCATCTTACCGAAAACAGATAGGCCAATGGACCGGCTACTTCTCGACGCCGGCCGGCAACGGGGGCTTGAAGCGCAACTATATCAGCGACCGCGTGGAACTGGAGCAGTTGACCGCTTTTTTTGCCTGGGCGGCGTGGGCCTCGGTTGCCAATCGCCCCGGCAAGAATCAAACCTACACGAACAATTTTCCGTACGACACGCTGGTGGGCAATACCCCTACCGGCGACGCCGTTCTGTGGAGCGCCATCAGCCTGATCACGCTCCTGGTGGGCACGGGGCTGGTGTTGTTTGCTTTCGGCAAATTCGACTACCTGGGCTGGAAGGGGTCGGCCCCGGCCATCCATCCCCACATGCTGCCAGGCAGCGGAAGTGAGAGCCAAATAGCAACCATCAAGTTTTTCCTGATAGTTTCCCTCCTTTTCCTGGCGCAGGTTTTGGTGGGCGGGGCCACCGCGCACTTCCGGGCCGAACCGGGGAGCTTTTACGGAATCGATCTCAACCAGGTATTTCCGAGTAATATTTTGCGCACCTGGCATCTGCAGTTGGCTCTTTTCTGGATCGCGACCGCCTATGTCGGGGGTGGTTTGCTGTTGACCCGCGCCTTGGGAGAAACGGAACCCAAGGGGCAGGTGTGGGGAATCAACCTGCTGTTTTGGGCCTTGGTGGTGGTTGTGGCAGGGAGTCTTCTGGGCGAATTCCTGGGCATCAATCAACTCCTCGGCAACCTCTGGTTCTGGTTCGGACACCAGGGGTGGGAATACCTCGACCTTGGCCGGGGCTGGCAGGTCATGCTCGCCTTGGGACTGGTGCTGTGGGCCGTTCTGCTGTTTCGAGGGCTTGCCTCCGCCATGCGCGACCCGGAACGCAAGGAGATCTCGTGGCTTTTCATGCTCTCGGCCCTGACAATCCCGCTTTTCTATCTGCCGGCTTTCTTTTTCGGCAGCACCACGGGGTATTCCATAGTTGACAACTGGCGCTTCTGGATCATCCATCTCTGGGTCGAAGGCTTTTTCGAACTCTTTGTGACGGTAATGGTGGCCGTCATCTTTTACAGGCTGGGCGTGGTTTCCCGCCTCACCGCGACACGAATCATCTACCTGGACGCCATTCTCTTTCTGGGCGCCGGGATTATCGGCACCGGGCATCACTGGTATTGGACCGGCCAGTCCAATGTCAATCTTGCCCTCTCGGCCATATTCTCGGCCATGGAGGTTGTTCCCCTGACGCTTCTCACGCTGGATGCCTGGGATTTTATCAAACTGACGCAGGGGCGAGCGCGACCCCTACGGCAAGCCTATTTCCATCCCTCATAAATGGACCTTCTATTTCCTTATGGCGGTAGGGTTCTGGAATTTCGTCGGGGCCGGCGTCTTCGGGTTTCTGATCAACCTGCCCATCGTAAGCTATTTCGAGGTGGGCACGGTGCTCACACCGAATCACGGCCACGCCGCGCTCATGGGGGCCTTCGGCATGGAGGCGGTTGCCCTGATGGTCCTGGCCTTTCGCCAGGTGTCGTCGGACGCGCAGTGGGCACGCACCGAAAAATACGTGCGCGTATCATTTTGGGGTTTGAACACGGGCCTGGCGCTGATGATTGCGGGAAGTCTTTTCCCCGGGGGCGTTATGCAGTTCTATGATGTCTTGACCCACGGATACTGGCATGCACGCGGGACTCGATTATTTGAACCAGGAGTTTGTGAAGCTCATCGAATGGGCTCGTCTGCCAGGTGACACCGTCTTTATCTTATTTGGCGTCATCCCGATGGTGATCGCGGCAGTATCGACCTATCTTCGACCTTTGGCAAACTCCGGTTCTTGAAATGGAGCCATCGAAAGGATAACAGAAAACAGCGGTTCGGAGGAAAATGGCCGGAATGCTGACATTTAGTTTTGGCCGTTCAAGTCAGGTGCGCAGCAAAACCAGTACACATTTAACGATCAACTGTATGGAGGTGATACTATGTTTGTGGTTTTGATCTCTTTCCCGCCCATAAAAGAAGGCAAAGACGCCGAGTTTAAGGAGTGGTTTGCCTGGTCAAACGAAAAGTTCTCCAACCATAAGGGTTTTATCAGGAGGAGGCTTTTGAAGCCGTTGGAGGCCGGCAACTACGCGGCTATCGTTGAATTTGAAAATCAGCAGGACTTCAAAGCAATGCATGGCAGTCCTGAGCATGACAAGGCAGGTGAGCGTGTAAGACCACTATTTGACGGAAATCCCACACCCCATTTTTACGAAGTGATTATAGGGTAAGTCTTCGATCATTTTAGTTCAGAGTTCCCGACATAAATCATTGAACATTCCCAGCCGGATTAAAAGGATCGGTCCGGCTTCAGGAAGGAGGCGCGAAGGTGTCTGCATTCGTAATAGGTCTTATCAAAGTCAAGGATAACGACAAATGGGGCGAGTATCGCAGCAAAGTCCCTCAAACTCTCGTTCCATGGGGGGGCGAAGTGCTCCTTAGGGGCCGTCGTGTCGGCGCGTTGAGCGGCGAACTTTCGTACCCTGACAGTGTCGTTATTCGATTCCCTGACGCGAAGTCCGCAGCGGGATGGTACCATTCCCCGGCTTACCAGGCGATCATTCCAATTCGGGAGCAGGCCGCCGACGTCGTGTTGGTCAGCTACGAATCATAATTCGCGGTGGCTGGACCACAGTCAGAATGCGTAGATGTGTTTCGGAGCGGGTTGTCCTTCCTTCACGTCAATTAACTCTTCAGGCTTCTTTTCTTCTCGTTCCATCTAATCGCAGCGGAGTAAAATGCACATTTTTGCCCGCTTGAATGAAAAGTTAGCTACATTCCACAAAAGTTGGCGCTTTTGAGCATTAATACCGAGTTGCGTTAAAGATTGAAGTAATCGAAAAGAGCGGGGAAGTGACTTCCCCGCACCCCGCAAGATTTGGCCGCGCGCGTCTGCGCGCGCGGTCAAGCGCTCGGCGCCGGTGGCGGTTGCCCAGCACCTGCTGGGCCGCCGCCGGCGCCATACAGAGCAGCGAAGCTGCGAGGGGGTTCGGGGGGCAAAGCTCCCCGAGCTTTTCAGCTTCTTTTGGTACTCACTTGAACGCAACTTCGTATAAAATCACTTGAAGCTTGCCCCGTTTTGTTATTGCGGATCAGCTCTTTTGCTCGATCAATTGCCCCAGTATCGTCCTGAAAGTTGTGCTGCGGTTGTATTCGCGGTCCTGTTCGGCAAGCTCTTCGCGCACAGGCTGTTTCGTGCCCACTCCTACAGCAGTGAGAACGGCAGGATCAACCCCCCGGGAAATAAGTAAAGCAAGAATTTCGCTCGGCGCGCTTCTCGCTCAATTTCACGTTTTTCGTTTCCCGCCCGGAGGTATCAGCATGGCCCACCACTTCGATACGGAGGCTAACGCCGACGGACATGGCGACAGTCAGGAGTCTTTGCGCCTGTGCTGCTAAATCTCCCACGGTCTCGCTTTGATAGGGGAGCAAACGGGTGGAGTTCGTTTCAAAGCGAAGGACGGTTTTCTCAACTTTTTCTCTAAGAGCCGTAAGTTCCTCAAAATCTTTATCAATGAGACCGTTTTCCTTGAATTCCACAATACCGGGGATAGCCGGCAGACGCCTTCGGAACTCGTGAATCCACTGATGAGGCGCAGATCCATCTGCAATGAGAACACCATTCTCAAGTTTGAGCGACACAGTTTCCGGGGGCTTGAGCAGTCGCCTGGCGCGCATAAGGATAAGCGCGTCGTTCAATGCGTAGTATGGCTCCCACCTGAAAACGATCTTTTGTGGGTCTATTCCCGCCTCTTGCAGCAAAACTGACGGATCCTTTGCGAGGGCGTCACGCAGACCGGAAATGAAGTACTTCCCATCGCGCTTTCCTGCCTCGATTATTACAATTCCCGGATCGGCGCTCAATTTTTCGATGTATGCGATCCAGCGCCGGTTACTTTGAGCAGCATAAAATATCCACAATCCAATACTTAGAATCAAGGCCGCGAGAGCCACCACCGAAATGGGCGAGATCTTCCGTCCGCTTGGTTTGTACTGAGCCCGAAGGCATGACTCCAGATAGTGTCTTACGGTTTCAAAGCCGGCGGCATCCCCGTTGAAGGATTCAAGCGCCTGACGTTGTTCGAGATGGATTTTTTCAATCGCCTCCGTGAAAACCAGCCGGAGCGTCTCGGGAGGGTTCCCGCGGATGACCCCTGCGATAACCGCCAGCGGCCCTTGTTCGATCCAAATGGTTAGTTCCCCTATTTGAATTGTATCGAGGGTGTCTTCTCTTTCGGTCTTGAAAGAGTCGTGGATAAAATCTTGAATTGCTGTCAGCATACTTGAGACCATTTCGGGCTCATGGGCGGTAGCGAACTCGGCCAGGACATGCTGAAGCACCAACCCGGTTTCTTTATGGATAAGAAAGATCTGTTCAACCTGGTAGAGAAGACTATGACGGAGGGCAATTTCGCCGAATGAAGCGCCCGTTCTGAAAGCCTCTACACGCCACTTTAAACCCTGCCAGGAAAAACTTTGTCCAATAATTTGATCAAGAGACTGAATCATCCGTTTGACAGTCTCAAAGATAGCTTTTCTAATGGCTGGGCCCAATACAGGGAAAAGGGCATTGGCGAGGGTTTTGGGATCCCTTTTGACGGAGGCTTTGAGTATCTCCTCCACAGTGGGCGCCAGCGACGTGGCAAGCTTCTCATCCTGGCTGGAGCGTAGAACGATAGCATCCGGGAGGATCCCACTAACATCCCTGGCATGAAGACCGGGGTCGTCAAGGCGCCGCTTTAGTCCGCCCACCTCCATCTGCAATGACCCAAGAAGCAAACGGCGCAGTTCGACCAAGTCATCCTCCCTTCGAGGAGGCTGATCCTCGTCAACCACTTTGGACGAATCGGGCGCCGATGAACTACTCATGGAGTGAATCGTCTGTTTCGATATTCAATCTCAATGCCGTTTCATCCGTCAAGTGCAGAGCCATATCAGTAAGAAGTTCTGAAAGCCTGGAGCGATCAACCTTATCCAAGCGAAGCTCGTTGGCGACCCTTTCGAGCGCCGCCATGGTTTCTTCATATTTCAAACGAATTATGTCCAACGACTCCTTGGACTGATCTAGAAGTTGCTGCCGGAGTTCCCTTGACATTTTGTTGAGGTGGTCATCCAGTTGGCTAAGCCTCTTTTCAAGCGCCCTGTTTGCCTCCTTTGTATCCCTCAAGAGGTCGTTTATCGATGTAGCACGCTCATTTTGCTCGGTCTTTAAACGGTCGCTCAACAACTCAACTTCCCTTTTGAGCGACTCCGTCCGCTCGTTTTGTTCCGCCGTAAGTCGATCGCTTAAAGACTCGATCTCACCTTTTGTGTAGCTTTCTATGGAATCAAAGCGCTTCTTTGTTTCATCGCGTAAATTGGAAACCTCTTTAACCATTCGTTCTTCCGTGCGGGCAAAGCGTTTTTCGTAATCCCGCATCTGGGCGCCAAAGAGAATATCCCTCACTTTTTCAATGTTTCCAGCTCCTACCTCCTCATCGCCGCGAACTTGAGACTGGCTGAGAGCATCGGCTGCACCTGCTCTTGTTTTTTCCTCAGGAGAGAGAATCTTGTACTTTTCTTCAACTTTGCTCATTTGATTTCCTCCGTCGTGTTTCGCGTAATGCCGGGAAATAAAGCAGGTGCTGACCTTAGTCGTGTGCCGGATGGTCTAATTTTAAGCCTGCAGGCCAATTCTCACAGCCCTGCAACTGGCATCCAAGAATCCGTTACCCCCAAGATTGATCTCGTTCATGCAATTGTCCAGTCCTTTCACAATGACAACAGGAAAATCTCCCGCTGAATTATCGAAAAATCACCCCTCCGATGTCTTTCTGAAATGCCTCCGCCCGTTTGAAAGCCAGATACGCATATTCTTCCGACTTTGCCGCAGGTATCTGACTTGACACGCCATATTGAAGAAATGTATTGTTCTCCTTAATAAAACTGCTGGATAAAAGCCCTGTGAGGCAACCAATCCAAACCTTAGGCCAAGTTTGCGGCCACTCAAGTGGGGCGAGAATGATCCAAAAGAAGATCGCGATGCTTGGAATGTACGCTGTCGGTAAGACGTCGTTAGTAAAACGTTTCATTAGCAGTATTTTCGACGAAAAATACCACACGACGATCGGCGTCAAGATCGACAAGAAGGTTGTCAAGGTGAAGGATCAAGACGTGATGCTAATGCTCTGGGATGTGGCGGGCGCAGAGGATCACTTCACCGTGCCGAACTCTTTCATCCGCGGCTCGGCGGGTTACCTCCTGGTGATTGACGGGACACGCGTTGAGAGCCTGGATCGAGGGCTCGATCTCGTTGCCCAGGTCGAGAGCAATCTTGGCAAAATCCCCTTCATAGCCATCCTGAACAAGGCGGACCTGGTAGACCGATGGCAACTTAAAGACGAGCACATCCTGTCTTTGACGGCGCTGGGTTGTCCGGTAATCCGAAGCAGCGCCTTAACCGGCGAAGGCGTGGAGGAGGCATTCAACGCCCTGGCCGCACAGCTTGTGTAAAAGACCATCCCAAACCGTCACAAGGCGCGAGAAGAGGCCCGCTTACAGTGTGATGAGGGTCTCGGCGCGTGCGAGCTCAAACTGAAGCCCGGTCTGATCGCTTTTTCGTTTGAGCGTTTCGTCGATCCAGTTGCGTTCCGACCAGTCGCGGTTAGGATCATGATGTCCGATATAGGTGGCCTTGATCCGGCACATCTCGGCCATGTCAATGATATCCTCTATGCAGCTATGACCCCAATCGATCCGCGGAACGCCTGGCGAGAGGCCGATCCCCAGGTGACCGTCGTACTCCGCGCGGAAGAACTGACCGTCGCGGTACATAACGTCAACTCCGTGCGTGTGCTCCTTGAGTCTCTCCTCAGACTGCAGGCTAGCTCGTTGCTTAGGATCGTCGGGCTCGCCTCCGTGCCGGAGTTCGTGGTCGGTGCAGAAGACGAACACCTTTCCCCCGTTTTCGATTCGATACGCAAGACACGGCGCCGGATGGCACACTTCGAAGGCGGTGATCTTTGTGGCTCCTACCCAGAGCGGTTCTTTCACGTGATGGTATGAATGAGCGAGGCGATCCTCATCGGTCTCAAGCGGCGGATTATGCAGGACGTCGCGGATCTCACACGACTCAAATCGCGCCGGCATAAGCTCGTAGTGCAAAGGCGTCTGCACTCCGAGCAAACCCGCGTCAACCTTGTGACTGAAGATGCCCAGATTCTGATCGATCGCCCGGAGGTACTGTCGATTTCCGTAGACGCGAATGTGGTTACGAGGATCGAAACAGACTGCGGCCTGGTCGAAACCTTCGATATGATCGTAGTGCGAGTGGGACCCGAAGATGAACAGGTTGCGCTGTGCGCGATCAGCCCACTTCTGCTGCAGGTCCACGGCGCAGTTGCGAAATCCGCTGCCGAGGTCGAAGATGATGTCGTAATCGTCACCGGTTTCGACGCGAAAACAGGTCGTCCAGCCGCCGTAGATGCGCGCCTCTTCGATGTGGAACTGTTTACGGTATGACCTAAGGGTCTGGCGGTTCACCTTCCCACCCAGAATATCCTCAATGCTGCAACCCATTCGTCCATCGGATTGAGCACGCTTCGCCATGTCGGCGAAAACTTGCTCGAGCAGGCGAATGTCCATCAGTTCTTGAAGGGCGAGCCTTTCTGCACGCGACGGGAAGACGGATACGCTGCCCTGCACTCCGTAGAGGTGTATCTTCATATTGAAGCGTTCGTTGTCCATATGCACATCCCTCATTGTTTAATATCTGACGCCAGTTGTGGTCCACTCTATATCAAGGCCATTTATCCGAACTGTCGGGCCCCCAAGGCGCCGGAGTTATATGACCTTCTCATGTGATGCAACGAGCGCCGGCCCGGCGGCAACGCGAGCGCTGATTTCCCTGATGGACACTAAACTAATAATTGTTGATGTTCCCGGCACGAGATGGATCTTTGAAATGAGAATCTGCCGGCGGTTTTTCATCTCCGTGAACCATGGACCGGCGCCCGTTTGGCGCGCCGGTAGGAGATTTCGAGCAGGCTGCCCAGCGTAGCGGGTATGCATACAATGATGATCGCGCCAACCAGAACCTGAAGGATATTTCCATTATTTTCTTGAGCTTCAGCGCCTAAATACGCCATTGCCAGGAACAAAAAGGAGGCACCCAGGAGCAAACGGCCGATAACGGCTTTCCAGACGTGGCTGGAAACCTGTTCGGGAAAGGCAATATTCCGGGGATGCCCGGGAAGCGCGCCTTGCACGTTGCTAATGGCGCCTTCGGCTGCCGGACCTGGCGCGGCGCGGTTGAGCGATAAACGCCTGCCCTTCTTAAGCACCGCCATTCCAATCAATGCGACCGTCACCATCATGGGCGGCAGCAGCATTACGAGGCCGGAACCGGACAAGCACAGCGTATCGTAGAGTCCGTGAACAAAATAGACCCATGCGAAACCAGTGAGCAGAAGGGGCAGTTGTTTGCCTGTGGAAAACTTGGCTCTACCTAAATAATACCCCATCACGACACCTGTAAAGCAGTGCAGGGGGATAGAGCTTACGGCCCGCATCACTCCCACCCCCAATCCTTTGCTCAGAACAAAAAAGACGTTTTCAAGCAAAGCAAAACCAAGGGCGCCGGCGCCCGCATAGACGATGCCGTCGTTCTCCTCGTTGAATTCAGGCCGGTTCCAGGCGAACAGCATTACCGGCATCAACTTGCACAATTCCTCTATTGGCGCCGCACTCAAGAAGGATTGAAAAAATGCATTCTTCAACCCCACCGCCTTCATGAACGGCAGCCCTTCCACCATCGACTCAATCGATGCGGCAGGAATAACCGAGAGGGCGCCCATCACAAAAATCTTTATCACGAGGCCCAGGGGTTCTCGCTCGCTTCGATCCATGTAGAGAATGAGATGCATCAACAAGGCGCACGGCAACAAGGCAACAACGAGCTGTAGTAATGCGTGCATGGTCCTGGTCCCCGTATGATAGACTTATATGCAACACTGAACATGGCCAGTTACGCGCTTAGCGCGCAAGAGCCTGGCGGGTGCGGGGCATCTTTAAAGTGAAAAAATCGGGTTGGCGTTGGCGCCCTCAACGGCACTTCATATCCTTTGGATAGGACGGGAAGGTACGTCAAGGAACTCTCGTGGAATCCCCGGAGCATCGTCGAGCAGGCGCTGCATAATATTGAAAGGTTACTCCGTTTTAAGCCGAACCAGGAGCCCTGGGCGAGGGGGGCCTTGTTCTGCCGCCGAGAGCGTGCTTTAATGCGGGAAGGCTTCAGGAGTCCTTCCACGACAGGAACGAGATCCCGCAGTATACGCTCCCCGTTCTTGTCCTCGATCAGGGCTGCCAGTATATATTTCCGCCAGCCGTCATCACAGACGAGGACCGAATCCGAAAAGTAGACGTCCCAATCCCCGGATTTCCGGAACAGCCTGTCCGGAGAGACATGCTTTTCGAGGACGCTTACAAATTTGTCGTGAAGGGCCGGCCTTGAAAGTATCTCCAGCATCTGGCGCGAGCGTTCCGGGCTGATGAGTTCACCGTTTGCAAGCATGTAGTAGAAGCGGCATATTTGCGTAACCGTCGCGGCATGAGTACAGGCCTTTAATGGGTTCGGGATTTCGTTCGCCACCGTGCGCATAACGGGCGCCCAGCCAAATTCCCCCGCCGTTTTCGGGGATATAGAAATGATACCACTGGAGGATGTCCTCGATGCGCTTCAGGCCTATGAGATCAATCATGTAGGAAGCGGCAGAGTTGCTCGAGCGGCGAATCATCTGGACCAACCACTCGTGGAGGTCGGGCGTTTCTTGGAGCACGCCATCTTCAACGCTCTGATAGGCGGCCAGCAAAACCGCGATTTTGGGCAGGCTCGCCGCATACATCATCGTCCAGCCGTTTACGCTCGCGAAACGTGCAGTTGCAGGGTTTGAAAGGTCCACCACCCCGACAGCCATTTTATTTTGCTCGATCAGGGCGCGCCAGGACCGCTTCTTGTCCAGAGCGCGCTCGAGCGCCGACTGAAGGCCTTCGTCCCATGTCTCCGCAAAAGGACGATACTGTCCAACCTGTAAAGGCAGGCACCCGGAAAGCTCAGGAGCCCCAGTGCCGGCGCTGGAATATTGCGTTGTTATAAAGAAAATGCTTGTCATCAGAATTGTTAAAAGGAGCTTCATCTCTTCCTCGATCCATAGACCTTCTTTCAGCAAACATCAAATTTGCCTCGCCAGGGTTGAAATAATAGCCAAAGCCGAAGGGCAAAGGTTTTATCTTCTTATCCGCCTTGTAAATCGAGGCCAGAGCCTCCTGGTAGTCCTGACTGAAAGCTGAAATAGGCCTGACGTAATGGCCGTAGAATCGGAGACTCCAGAGCGATGGCTCGAAGTATTTCAGCGGAATTCCCGAATCCTCCTGGACGATGTAGCGGCTCTGGTCCAGCACGAACTGCCTCGCGGTCGACGCCTTGGTGTCGAACATCACGTACGAGGCGGACTTTATAAAGGTGGTGAAAGGCGCCAGCCCCCTGAGAAAAGAGAGAAAGTACCGGTTTCGATCGAAGGCCTGATTGTAAAGGTTGAGGCGAAAGTAGTAAAGGGTTTGAGGGTGATTCTCCTCGGAACCGGCGGCATTAAAGGCAATTCGAATGCCCTGGATGTTATTCAGGTCCAGGTCTGTGGTCCCGAGGGCAGGAAACTCCCGAACGGTGGTCCCGAGGGCGGGAAATTCCCGAATCCTCCCGTCCAGCCCCATTGTCCAGTACCGGACGTCGAGCACCTGTGCGTTATTTCGCGCCAGCATGAACAGGAGAATCGGAAGAACGCCCTTTATTTCCGTTTCCTGAATCTCAGCCTCCATATGGGAGGATCATGAAGTAGTTGATGTTCAGGAGATCATGGAGGGAATTTTTCATGGATTGGAGATAGGACTTGAACTGCCCATCGCTCATGGCGGCAAACTTGGGGATCTCTCCGAGCGGCTCCAGGGCGACCAGAACGTATGTCCGGGCTCGAGGGAAAAAGGCATTGACATTGGCAAAATCCGGCCCGCTGAATGGATAGAAGACTGTGCTGTTCGATGAGGCGGCAGCTCCAAGTTCCCGTCTCAGCCCACTGACGTTCGGGTATGAGCAGCCTTTTGTTCAGATTCCTCCAGCTTCGGTCGAAAAACCGGGAATACTCCACCCATGCCGGCCTGCTTTGAAATGCGGCCAATGCGCCTTGCGGAACTGCCATTCCTGCGATGAACCGGGCGTAATGGTTGTACACTCCGCCATAGTCGGGGCTACTTCCCGGCCGGGAAGGCCGGGTTGTCAATGGCGTCCGGCTGCCGGGCCGTCGCAAAATCATTTATAGAGAAAAGCGTCAGTATCAATAAAATGAAAATTATCGCCCGGCCGTGCCGTTTGTTTCTGTCCGATATCATCGCTTCTCCTCCTGGAGCAAAGTAGATTGGCTTTGCCTGTTCGTAAGCCACTTGTAGAGAACCAATAAAGATGCAACGGTCATAAGGCAAAATGCGGAAGGCAGAGGCCTTTGGATGACAAGGTAGCAAAGCATCCAGCCGTTGACCGCCAGATAGAGCGCGGGAACCACGGGTAGCCCCATGTTTTGAAGGGTCTTTTGAGGTAGGGCTCCTTGAACCGAAGGACAAACACGCCCAGAACGGCCTCGCAATGCGGTTCGGCGTTCGCCGATGGTCAAGTTGATGCATTCTTTAGGGTGAAACCTCTCGACAATGTGGTATGGTCGTGACGACCGACAGCAGGTCGCACTTGCGCGACAACACGATGGGAAACGGCTTTGTAGCCGATGACGCCCTGAACCGCCTAGAGGGAGGCAGATGTGAAGAGAAGTCTTGGTGTTTCGATCGTGATCCAAACGTTGGCGTTAATCGCTGCGATCGGCCTGTGGGCCGGCTTGTGCGGCGCTGTGGATTCCTCCCCCTCGCCGCAGGTCCCCGTGGAAGGCAAGATCACCATGGTGGATTTCGGGGAAAGCGGCTGTTTTGGCTGTTGGATGCAAGCCCCAATCATCGAGAAGATCGAGAAAAAATATCGAGACAGCGACCAGGTGGCGATTGTCTTCATCAATATTTCGACCCACGTGGGCCAAGTGGCAAAATACCGAATCGAGGAGTTGCCCACTCAGATTTTCTACGACAAGGACGGCAAGGAGGTGTATCGCCACAAAGGGTTAATGACCGAGAGTTCCATCGTTTCCAGGCTGACCAATATGGGCGCCAAGCAGTAGGCGTCATTCGGAAGGGGCCTTTTTCCGCTTTATCGGCGGCTTCGGATTTGCAGGGCGCACGGCAACAAGGCAAGAACGAGCTGTAGTAAGGCATGCATGGTCCTGGTCCCTGAAAATTTCAATCCCGGACGCATCCGGGGAACGGCTACGCTTAAGAGCAATAAACGGATCAGTCCTTGAAAATGTATCTCACAGTCCTTGAAAATGTATCTCACAGCCCCGGTCCTTGAAAATGTATCTCACAGTCCTTGAAAATGTATCTCACAGCCCCGTCCTGCTCGACTCAAGCGCCTTAGCCAGTATCCCGGGCGCGCCCTCAAACGGCGTTTCCGCAAGACCGTGGCGGCGCTGCAGATATTCCGGGCTGTTCGTGCTAACCCACACCCGCCCGTCCGCGTCTTCCCACACAAGCGCTTTGAGCGGGAGGTCGATCGCCAGCGTCGGATGCGCCAGCATCAGCGGCGTGCCTCCCTTCGGGTTGCCGAACAGCACCAGCATCATGGGCCGCATCGACAAACCCACCGTCTGCGCCGCTCCCTGCTGATCAATGCGCGCGAAGATCGTCATTCCGGCTTGCTCGAGCACGCGCACGACCCGCTCAGTCGCATCGGCGACGGAATAGGGGCTCGGCATGCTCACGACGCCGATCTCGGGTGACGCCGGCATATGTTCTACGGACATCCTGCGCTCTCCTTTCACAAAGTCGGATAAGATCACTCATGAATTTTTCGCCAATTTAATAGTAATGACATGAAACTTTAGTTCAAGCGAAAGGCCCATTGTTCCGATTATATTATCGGAGATTAAACCCCCATTTAATCTACCCCTCACGAAGAGCCAGGAGAAAAGCCCCCCTTTCACTCCTGGCTCCCTTCATTTCTGCGCGTGCTTGAAAACCTGTGAATAAGTGTTTATCATATTATTGCTATCTGTCTGTAATCATAGGATATTGGCGGCTTGAGGCCATATTGGACCATCTCAGGTCGGCCTGTCAAGCTATGACTTAGGAGGATATCGATGAGATTTAGAAGAAATTCCCTGATTACGTGGGGTTTGATCGTTGCTTTTGTATCAACCGGCCTATTTTTCGCAGGGGGCGGAACGAGTTTCGCCAAGTCCGCCACATATTGCGATGATTACGCCAGGGACTACGCCGACCATTATGCGAACCCCGGCGGCAACGTGCTGGGCAGCGCATTGGGCGGGGCCGCTTTAGGCGCACTTTTTGGAGCGATCGCCGGCGCGCCCGCCACCGGTGCGGGAATCGGCGCCGGAGTCGGTGCGCTGGGAGGCGGAGTCGCATCGGCTAACGATTGGAATTATCTCTACAATCGGGCTTATAACAGGTGTGTGCGCGGCCGGTAAGTGCGGCTGATACAAAAATGGATCAAGGAGCAGGGTGTACGCGTTGCACCCGGTAAATGCGGTTGCGACTCTCTTATGCGGATGAATGTGGATCTTAAGGTTTCTGTGCTCTCTTTTCGTCCAGCACAGTTCGGATCATTGCAGCAAGCTCCCTCATGAGGACAGGCTTCATGAGGAACCCCCGGACGCCGATGCTTCTTGCCTTTTCGGCATCCATATTTTCGCTGAAGCCGGTACTTAGAAGAACGGGAAGATTCGGCTGGAATTTAAGCAACTCCCTGGTGAGCCCCAGTCCCGTCATATGGGGCATGGTCATGTCGGTTATCACCAAGTCGAAGGGTTTGCCTGTGGCGTGATGGCGGACCGCCTCCAGCGCGTCGATGGCGTTCGTTCGAATTTCAACCTGGTAACCCAATTGTTCGAGGGTTTGCTTTGTGGCCTCCGCCAGGGCAGGCTCGTCATCAACAACGAGTATTCGCTCCCGTCCGCAGGCAAGAGCGGCCGCCTCGAAATGCGGCGGTTCCGCAGCAGCTTCGATCGCGGGGAAAAACACCTGGAATGTGGTCCCTTTCCCGATGCGGCTCTCCACCTCTATAGCTCCTCCATGACTCTTCACTATCCCATGAACGACGGAAAGGCCCAATCCGGTTCCGACCCCCTGCTCCTTGGTGGTGAAAAAGGGATCGAAGATACGATCGATAATGGATGGATCGATCCCATGCCCTGTGTCCCCAACTGTCAGTTTTACATGGGGTCCCTCCTGCAACCCCGAATGGGGCGGGATGGATTCCGGCCCAAGGCGAACATCGGTAAGGGAGACTTGGAGCACGCCAAGGTCTTCCTGCATGGCATGTGCGGCATTGGCGCAAAGGTTCATCAGCACCTGGTGAATCTGGGTCGGATCGGCCATGACGACAGCATTGAGAAGCCACATTTTCTTTTGATCTCAACGGTCGAGGGCAAGGAGGCCCGAAGCATTTTCAAGGCCTCCTTAACAATCAAGCCAACCTGCACCGGTTTTTTTTCCTGTTCGCCACGGCGGCTGAAAGCCAGGATTTGCCGGACGAGGTCTTTGGCCCGGTAGGCTGCCTTGAACACCTCGTGAACGTCTCCGCGCACCCTTACAGGATCATCTGCATGGACTTGAGCTATTTCAGAGTAACCGATGATGACTCCCAGGATATTGTTGAAATCGTGAGCGATCCCCCCTGCCAGCGTGCCCAGCGATTCCATCTTCTGAGCCTGCCTCAACTGAGCTTCAGTACGCGCCCGCTCCTCTTCAAGAAGCTTACGTTCGGAGATGTCCTGACAGTAGCCAAAGAAGAGTTGATCCGGGGTCATGACGACACGCAACGAAACCCAGATCAGTTGCCCGTTCCATATTTTCATCCGGCGCTCTGTTTCCATATGCCCGCGTTCCAGAAGGGCGGCGAAATCCTTCAGAGCCTCGTCGCGATCCTCCTCCGGATGGAGGGCCAGGATGTTCATGTCCATCAGGACCGTGGGTTCACAGCCAAGAAGGTCTATGGCGGCAGGATTGAAATCGACCAACCGGCCTTGCCGGTCCGCTACGAAAATGGCCAATGGGGCTGATTCTATGTATGAGCGAAACTTTGCCTCGTTCTCCCTCAGAGCATTCTCCGCCTGCTTGCGTTCGGTGATGTCCCAGAAGATGCGCAGAACGCCTGCGACCGCGCCATCTTCCCCCCGGATTGGGGTCTTGATCATTTGTATCCAGACTTCCTCTCCGTTCCGGAGGGATCTTTCCTCTATCTGTTCCGTTTTGCCAGACTCCATAATTCGCCTGTCATCCGCCTGATACGTGTCGGCCAACTGTTCGGGGAAGAAGTCGTAATCGGTTTTTCCGGCAAATTCCCCGGACTGGACGCCCATGTCTCGGGCATAGTTCTCATTGCAGGACAGGTAGATAGAGTTCTTATCCTTGATAAAGATTTTTTGCGGGATGTTTTCGACCAGCGTCCTGTACTTGGTCTCGCTTGCGCGCAACGCCTCATTGGCGTGCTGCAGCTCGGCAGTGCGTTCCCGGACCCGTGTCTCAAGCTTCGCATGGGCATGTTGCAGCAGCTCTTCGGCCTGCCTGCGCGCCGTAATATCCTGGAGGGTTGCCAGGATGGCGGGCGCGCCACGCCACGAGATATCCGTAGCCTGACACTCGACCCAGACTAACGTTCCGTCCCGGCGCACCCCTTTGTATTCGTGGCGGTCAGGGGTCTGCCGGCCCTCGATCCGGGCGGCGAGGCATCCCTCCAACCGGTCTCGCTCGTGCGGGTCCGCCAGCATCAAGTGGTTCAAGCCGATGAGAACATCGGGACTCTCATAGCCGAAGATTCTGGCCAGAGAAGGGTTTGCCAACTTCATGACGCCCTGTTGATGGATATATACGCCCTGGATCGATCCTTCGACCAGCGCTCGATAGTCGCTTTCACTGGCTTGCAGAGCGCTGGATTGAGCTTCGAGCCGCAGGATGAGGTCCCTGGAAACACGGATCGCTGCTTTCATGCTGTTCCGAAGGTTGTCTGAGGTCTTGGAGACGAAAGATAGATACACGTTTGAAGCATAGATGAAAAAAACTTTGGTCAGTTCGGAGGGCAGGGACATTGTGTGCTGCTCGAAATAGCCCAGATAGAGCAGCAGGAGCACATAACCGAGGGTTGAAACGTTGGCGAAAAGCAGCGCGTTTCGCCAGGTGGACCTTGCCTGGTCGGCTGTCCGGACCATCAGCAGGAAAAAGAGCCAGCTTTTCTCTCCGCCGGAATAATAAATGGCCATGAGGAATGGCATGATATCGAAGAGCAGGAAGAATGTTCCGAGGTGGACCGTTTGCACCTTGCCGTACCAGGCCAGGAGGATGAGCCATGACGCCACGGAGTAGACGGCATAGACGGCGAGAAGGCGCCAAAAATCCACCCAGGCGGAGGGCGTCGGGGCAAGATAGAGGTTGTGCAGGAGGACGAACAGGGCGACCAGACTCAATCCGAACGCACGCAGCACGGGAATCTGGAAGACGTGATGATCGTAGGCCCTCCGGGCTTTCTTGCGACCGGCTTCGTCAGTATCCAGATAGATATTCGATTGAGAGTCAGAGGTGGAAAAGTGAGCCGCGAATTGGTTCAGCAGGTCCATGGTCAGCCCTTTCGGTGGTGAAACTACGGTTCGGTCCGTACGTATTTCCAACCCGAATGGCCATCGAAGGTGCAAATGACAGGCCAATGAGACCGGTTCCGGGCAAATTTGAACCAGGATCGGCGCGATTGATAAAAGGAGGGATAATGTCGGGTCTTAGCTCAAAAGGCGCCTGTTAATCGAAGCTGTCGGCCGGCTTCTGCCTTTTGAAGCGTTCGCTCAGCCGCTCGAGCAGCACATAGAAAACGGGTACAAACGGTATGGCCAGAAGCGTAGATGAAATCATGCCGCCGAAAACGACCGTCCCAAGGGCGCGCTGGCCGGCGGCCCCTGCTCCGAAAGCAACCAGAAGAGGCACAACCCCGAGGATGAAGGCGAACGAGGTCATAACGATGGGGCGAAACCGCCTGCGGGTGGCTTCGATGGCCGCCTCCGTCGATGGACATGCCGCCGTGGTGCAAGTCACGGGCGAATTCCACGATCAGGATGGCGTTCTTGCTTGCCAGGGCGATCATGAGGATGAGGCCGATCTGAGTATAGAGATTGCTGTCGTATCCGCGGATCAGCAGAGCGAGGAGGACCCCGACAAGGGCCACGGGCACGACGAGAATAACCGCGCCCGGTGAGGTCCAGCTTTCGTAGAGGGCCGCAAGCACCATATAGACCAGGAAGATGGAAAGGGCATAAATGAAGTAGGTCTGGTAGCCCACCTTCTTTTCCTGGTAGCTCGTGGAGGTCCAGTCGTAGGTTATGCCGCGAGGCAGCGTATTTGCGCGGCAAGTTTTTCCATTTGCGTCAGGGCCTCGCCGGAGCTGAACTGCGGGGCTGCCGAACCAAAGATGGGCGCGGCCGGATAGAGATTGTAGCGGGTGATCAACTCCGAGCCCTGTGTGCGCCTGAACATTCAGCAGGGTGCCTAACGGGACCATGCCCCCGGTCTGGTTGCGGACATAGAGGTTCTTGATGTCCCTGGGATCGATCCGGTAATTGCTTTCAGCCTGAATATAGACCTGGAATACCTGGTTGAACTTGTTGAAAAGATTTACAAATGACGACCCGAGGTAGCCCTGGAGCGTATTGAAAACATTAGCCAGGGGGACCTGCAGCGATTCGGCCTTGGTCCGGTCGATGTTCAAATAGAGTTGCGGACTGTTTGCGCTAAATGAGGTTATCAGGCGTTCGCAGAGAGGGTTGAGAATTTCCCGCCTGTATGAGCCCGTAGGTAGCCCGCTGAAGTTCTTCCAATCCGAGATTTTCGCGGTCCTCGACCATCATCTGAAAGCCCCCCGTTTGGCCCAGTCCCCGGATGGGGGGCGGAATGACTATAAACGCCTGTGCTTCCTGAAGTCCGGCCAGTTCCCGGTTGATATTGGCTAGTATCACGTCCTGGTTGAGAGCGCTTCCGCGTTCCTTCCAGTCTTTGTACGTCACAAATGTGGATGAAACACTGGGGTTGTTTGCAAAATCCAGGAAAGAGAAGCCTCCTATTGTAACCCAGCCCGCAACGCCGGGAATTCGTTTGAGGATACTGTTTATTTTGTCGGCCACCTCATGATTGCGGGGCAGTGATGAGCCTTCCGGCAGGCGGCAGAACAAAACCCCGAATCCCTGGTCCTCGGTTGGAAGAAATCCTGTCGGGCGGCTGAGGAATTGCCAGAAGGAAACGGTGATGATTACTGGCGAATACGATTAGCATCATCACCGGCCGCTTCACCATGTTGACAACCAGCAACCATGTAGACGTCGGTCATCCATTGAAAAACCCGGTTGAACGCGCGGTAGAACCAGTTGGGCCGCTTTTTGCTTCGCGGCTTCAACCAGAAGGCGCACTGGACGGGTTTGAGGGTCAGGGCGTTGATGGCGCTTATTACGGCTGTTGAAGCGATCACGAGCGCAAACTGGCGAAATATCTGCCCGGTTATGCCCGGGAAAAAGGCGGCGGGCAGAAAAACCGAAACCAGGGCGAGAGTGATTCCCATGACGGGGCCGGTCAGCTCGCTCATTGCTTTTATGGTGGCTTCCCTGGGCGCCATTCCTTTTTCTATGTGGTAGGAGGCGCCCTCAACGATAACGATTGCATCATCGACTACGATGCCGATAGCCAGAATAAGAGCGAAAAGCGTCATCAGATTCACGGTAAACCCGAGTGCGGCCATCGCTATGAAAGCGCCGATAATGGTGACCGGCACAGTGGTCGCCGGAACGAGCATCGCCCGGAAGCTCTGGAGGAAACAAAGCACCACGATAAGCACCAGGATGCCGGCTATGAAGAGAGTTTCATAGACCTTCGAGATGGCTTCGCGGACAAACAGGGTCGTGTCATAGCGGATTTCATATTTGAGTCCATCCGGAAAATTTTTGCTCATATCCGCCATCGCCTTATAGATGCTGTCGGCGACCGTAATGGCGTTTGCGTCCGGAAGTGCGAAAATGGGGATCAGGGCAGCTTTGCGGCCGTTGAATACTGGCGAAATTAGAGAAGCTCTGCTGGCTCAGCTCCACTCGGGCCACATCGCGCAGGCGCACGATCTGCGGAGCCTGGCCGGTCAACCGTCTTGACGATTATATCTTCAAACTGGCCGGCGTCGGAAAGACGGCCAAGCGTGTTGATCGTAAATTGGAAGGGTTGCCCCTGGGGTACGGGAGGCGCGCCAAGCTGACCCGAGGTGACCTGGACGTTTTGCCCCTGGATGGCGGTGAGCACGTCGGCGGTTGTAATTCCGAACGATTGGAGCTTGTTTGGATCCAGCCACACTCTCATGCTGTAAGGCCCGGAGCCGAAAACTCTCACCTGGGCGACGCCCGGGATACGGGCGAGCGGATTCTGAAGGTTTATGAGACGCGTAGTTTGAAAGGAAAATCTCATCGAACCGGTCATCGTCCGAATAAAGGCTCACTACCAGCAGGATGTTGGGAGAAACTTTCTTTACAGTTACTCCCTGTAGCTGAGCGCCGCCCGGAAGCTGGGCAAGCGAACTGTTTACCAGGTTTTGGACAAGCGCCAGGGAGGTGTTGAGATTAGTGCCGACGTCGAAGGTGATCGTAAGCGTATAAGAGCCGTCGCTGCCGCTGACCGACGACATGTATATCGAGCCTTCGACCCCGTTGACGGCCTGCTCGATGGGAACGCCGATGGTTTCGGCAACGACCTGGGCGCTTGCTCCGGGGTAGCGCGTCGTAACCTGTATCGTAGGCGGAACGATCTGCGGATATTGAGCGACCGGAAGTTCGTATAGCGCGACGAGGCCTATTATGATCGTAACGAAGGCGATCACATTTGCGAAAATAGGTCTGTCAACAAAAAACTCTGAGATCATTTGGCTGCCCCCTGAGCGGGTTTTTCCGCAGCGTCCCTGCGCCGGAGCGCGTTCCGGAGTCACCGGCTTGCCGGGGACTGCCTTGAGCAGACCAATTGTAACGACCCACTCATCTCCGGTAAGGCCCTCCTCGATCACATAGGAATAATTCTTTCTGAGCGCCGGTTTTTACGTTACGGCGTTCGACCGTGTTATTCTCATTTACGATCAGCACGTAGGTGCCCAATTGGTCGTAGCTGCACCGCAGACTGCGGAATGAGAATGGCGCGACTCTTTTTCCCGACCGGCAGCCTGACCCTGGCAAACTGGCCGGGCAGCATTTTGCCGTCCGGGTTTGGAAAAACTCCTCTGACAAGCAGTGTCCCTGTTGATGTGTTTACCGCAGCTCGATGAGAAATCCAGATATCCTTCGTGCGGATATCCTTCTTCATTGGCCAGGCTCATGAAGACAGGAATTTTTTCGGCTTTCGCGTTTGAGTTCGAGGACTTGAGCGAAGCAGCCCTTGAATCCCGTATGTAAGGCGGGATAGTCGGTTTCGGCGATATTGAAATAGACGTACAGCGGGTCGATCTGGGTCAGTTCGGCCAAAACGGTGCTGCTTCCAGCGGAGCCTACGAGGTTTCCGGGGTCGACAAGCCTTCTGTCAATACGTCCCGTGAAGGGGGCGACTACCCAGGTATATCCGAGATTGAGCTTTGCAAGATCGCGCTGCGCTTCGGCCGAGAGCAGACCGGCCTGCGCCGTGTCGCGCTGATAACGCCAATTTTCGACATCCGTGTCAGCGGCGGCTTTTTGCTCATAGAGTTTGGTGAAACGTGCGAACTCCGTTTTGGCGTGCTCGAGCAGGGCTTTTTGGTTTTGAACGTTGCCTTCGGCCTGCTGGAGCATTGCAAAATATGTGTTTTGCTGGATGAGAAAAAGTAACTGATCTTTCTTCACCACATCCCCGTCCCTGAAGTACACGCCGTCCAGATAGCCTTCCACGCGGGCGCGGAGCTGGACAGTGTTGACGGCCTGTGTATTGCCGCTGAATTCGAGGTAGTCGACAATGTCCTCACGCACGGGCTGGCTTACGGTAACCTTCGGGGGGGGAGGTTGGAGCGGACTGCTGCTTTTGCTTGCAGCCTGCGGGGAAAAGCAGGATTAAGCCGAGTAATGCAGCGGCGGCCGTTTTTCATTTGCGCCAAAGATCGGATGGAGCCGGCCAGTGAGATCATTATTTCTCCAGACGATTGCGTGTTGTTTCTCGGAATTGGCAGCCGGTTTTTACCAGTCCGGACTGCGAATATCGGATCGGTCGCCGGGAGAGAGGCATGTAAACAGAGGGGGAAAGCAGACCGCCCCAGTTAGTGCGTCTTTCCATCATTTCCTTTATTTGAGGCGGGAGGATGTCCTCTCCCTGCTGATTTCCCATCCGCCGCCAAGCGCCCTGTAGACCCCCACCAGGTTCAAGGAGATATTGCCCATCGAGGTTGCAAGATTTTCCTGGGAAGTGAGAAGCGACTGCTGGGCGATGAGGACAGTAGTGAAATCCGTGCTGCCGTTGCTGTACTGAATGAAAGCCAAATCCAGGGAATGCTTTGCAGCCGATGCGCTCAGAGCAAGGCTCTCCGCGTTTTCCTGAGACCGCAGAAACCCTGCCAGAAAATCTTCGACCTCCTGTTGCGCCTTGAGCACCGTGTTTTGATAGGTAAGCAAAAGCTCCTGGAAACGCGCATCCTGCACGCGCACATTATTGGTGATCCTTCCGTAGTTGAGAATGTTCCATTGAACAGACGGACCGGCGGTCACCATTGCCGCCTGGGGAAGGAATATGTCGGAGAGTTTTGCCTCTTCCCAGGTCGGTGGACAAAGTCCCAAAAGAGCCTGTCAGAGAAAACGCGGGGAAAAGGTCTGCCTTGGCGACCCCGATTTGCGCACACTGTGCGGCCGCCTGGAGCTCAGCGCTGCGAATGTCGGGACGGCGCCTGAGCAGGTCGGCGGGAATCCCGATAGCAACACAGGGTGGAGGAACTGGAATCCCCGAGGGGCGGTCTAGGATATCCGAAAGGTTATCGGGCGGGATGCCAATCAGCACGCTGAGCGCGTCTTTGCTCTGTCTTAGCTGCGCCTCCAGGACCGGGATGGCTGCCTGAGTGTTGAAAAGAATCGTTCTTCGCCTGTTCTACGTCACGCTCTGAGGTCGCGCCGCCGTTGAAACGAGCTTCCGCTATCTTGAGGCTTTCTCTCTGGGTGTCAAGGTTTTGCCGCGCGATATCGAGCCGCTTCTCCAGGGTCCTTATCTGGATGTATGAATTAGCCGCGTCGGCGGTGAGACTCACGAGCGCGCTGTCATAGTCGGCAACGGTGGCGCGCAGGGTTGCATCGGCTGATTCGACCGCCCTTCTGAATTTTCCCCAGAAATCAAGTTCCCACGCGACGTTCAAGTTAGTCTGGTCTTGCCAGTAGTTCGGGAAAGACTGACTGGGGCCCCTCCAGTTAAAGGGGATGTGTTGCTCACAACGTTGTATGTTCACCGAACCGCTCAACTGCTGAGTTTGCGGGTAGAGTTTTCCAACAGCAACGCCGAGCTGGGCCCGGGCCTCCAGAACCCTGACAGCGGCGATTCTTAACGAAACGTTTTCACGATAGGCCCTGTCAATTACGCTGTTCAGAGCCGGGTCATCGAAAGCTTCCCACCATGCCCGGTAGTTTGCCGGCTCCTTTTTCACACGGTCATCAGCGGCTTCCAGCCAGTTCGAAGAAACAGAAACCGGAGGCTTGTTGAAATCCGGCCCAACCTTGAGACAGCCCGCCATCAGTAAGGAAACTGCAACCAGCACAAACGACAGCAGAACGATTTGCCTCTGAGATGTCATGACCTTAGGCTTTAAATCCGAATAGATTGGCGTCAAGGCTCCAAAGCGCTGAGCAGGGATTGCCAGGCTCTCTAGCGCTGTTCATGTCCGACGGCTGATCGGCGTTTGCTACAGGCGGCAATAATACAGCGAATTGAACTGAGGACAAGTTAAAAAGGAACTATCGATGAATTTTCTAAAGGCTTGGTTTGATGCGAGGTTCATCGGGAGCGGGTATGAAAGATTCCCATCTCGTTTTTCTTTTGATCGATGTAATCAGCCGCCGCCAGGGCCGCCGTGCAACCCTCCGCCGCCGCAACCACTATCTGTTTGGCGAATTTTGTCTTCAGGTCTCCGGCTATGTAGATTCCCGGGATACTGGTGGCGCATTTATCATCGGTTATCGCATAGCCTGAGCCGTCAAGTTCTATTCCGGGGGGCACAATCCGGTTGTTTGGCAAAAGGCCGACAAAGATGAAAACCCCTTCAGTCTCGATGGTCCTTTGCTTCCCGGCAGGCAGCTCTTGCACGACAATCGAATGAACCCCGTCTTCATTGGCGCATATCTCAGTGACAACCGAATTCAAAATCAACTCGATACCAGATTCACGGACCCTTTTCTGAAGTATTCTGCTTGCTCTGAAAGTGTCCCGGCGGTGGACCAGGTAAACTTTTGAGGCAAGCTTTACAAGATAGAGCGCCTCTTCGAGCGCCGTATCCCCTCCACCTACAATTGTGACAACCCTGTCCTGGAAAAAGAAGCCATCGCATTTTGCGCAGTAGGAGACGCCTCTGCCCAAAAACTCGATTTCGCCCTGCAATTCCGAGCTTGCGGGGATTTCCGCCTGTAGCAATAATTACGGCATGGGCCTTGAGACTTTTCCCGCTGCTGAAGCGCACTGAGTGGAAGTCGAGCCCCGGGTCTATGGAGACCGCCTCGTCCTGAATAACCTCGAGGCCGTAGGATTGAGCATGGTGAAGCAGCTTATCCGAGAGATCAAGACCACTGATATCCTCGAACCCGGGATAGTTCTCAACGCCTTTGGTGATTGCTACCTGGCCTCCGGGAGTTGCCATTTCGATCAGGGCGGTCTTGAGTACGGCCCTCATGGCGTAAAGTCCGGCGGTAAGCCCTGCGGGCCCTCCGCCAAGTATAATGAGATCGTAGTCGCAACCGTTAGAGTTCATCACATTAGCTCCTCCTAAGCTTTTAAAGTTAATTCAGACGCCGCGATATGCAAAGGGGAGGGGAAGGTCGAGAGGGGACAATTATTAGATGTGGGCAATATAATTAAGGCGACTTAAAATCGACTGATTTATAATTAATTTTTGGGGTATCGCGCCTTCCAGTTGCGTCGCTTGTTATGATGAAACCGATCGGGGTGGAGAAAATATTCGGTGAGAGGCGGTTTAGTAAGTAAAAGTCTGAGCACGGTTTCAAAAGATTCGGGTGAAGGGGGTTCGTGGCGTTCGATCAGACTGCTCAAGCCCTACTTCAGACGTCATCTTCTGAGGCTTGCAGGGGGTTTTTTGGCCCTCATTCTGGTCGACCTGCTTCAACTTTTTATTCCCAGAGTTGTCAAGTATGCGGTGGATTCGCTCCAGAAGGGCGTTGCGACCCCGCGTGACCTGTCGAAGTATGGACTCTATATCGTCCTGATCGCGATTGCGATTGCAGGCTTTCGATTTATTTGGCGTCAGCTTATCCTTGGATTTTCACGCATTGTTGAAATAGACCTGAGAAACAGGATGTTCTCCCATCTGCTTACCCTCGATAAGGCTTTCTTCCAGAAAACCACAACGGGCGAGGTGATGGCCCTTGCAACCAACGATCTTTCTTCGGTGCAGCTTGCAACCGGGATGGGTGTGGTCGCTTTTGTCGATGCAGTTTTCATGGGTCTTGCGGCGTTTGGTTTCATGCTCTACATCAACCCGCTTCTGACCGTTATAGCCCTTGCGCCGATGCCAATACTCGCCTTTTTGACAAGGACGCTGTCATCGAGGTTGCACGGAAGGTTCAAAAAAGTTCAGGAACAATTTTCGGTCCTGACCGAATTTGTCCGCTCGACGCTGTCTTCAATTCGTCTGGTAAAAGCCTACAACCAGGAGGAGCACCAAGACCAGCGCTTTGCTCAAATGGGTGAAACCTATGTTAGAAACAATCTCAAACTGGCGTTTGTCTATGGAGCGCTTTTCCCGATATCAGGCTTCATTGGTAACTCCTGCATGCTGCTGGTGTTGATTTTCGGGGGACGCCTGACCATATCGGGGACTATTACTGCGGGGGATTTAGTCGCATTTATAAGCTATCTTTTCATAATGACCTGGCCGATGATGGCTATGGGCTGGGTGGCGGATTTGTCTCAACGCGGAGTTACGTCGCTTTCCCGGATCGAGGCGGTTATGAACGTTAGACCTTCTCTTTGTGAACGCGACGGTGCGCCGTTTGTGTCGATCAGTCGAGGCGAAATCCGGGTGAGGGATCTGTCCTTCAGCTACCCGGGGCAAGCTGGTCTGAGTCTGGAGGGAATAGACCTCTATATTCCCGGGGGAACCTTCTTGGGGATTGTGGGCCGAACCGGGGCAGGGAAGACCACATTATGCAATCTTCTGGCGCGGCTTTTTGCGGTTCGGGACGAGCGGCTCTTTTTCGATGGTTTCGATGTCAATTCCATTTCGATTAATTCAGTGAGAAGCGCAATTGCATACGTGCCTCAGGATGTGGTTCTTTTTTCCGAGACAATAGCTTTCAATATCGCTTTCGGGGCGTCGGAGGCTTCCATCCAGGAGATCGAAAAAGTTGCGAGGGCTGCCGCCATTCATGACGAGATAGCCGCCATGCCGCTAGGATATGAAACCAGAATAGGGGAGAAGGGAATAAAACTTTCCGGCGGGCAGCGGCAGAGAATTGCTATAGCGCGGGCGCTCCTTTTAAACCGGCCGGTAATTATGATTGATGATGGTCTTTCAGCAGTGGACATGGAAACAGAGCACTCCATAATCCGCTCTATAGCCTCCTATCTTGAAGGACGCACCTGCATAGTCGTGTCCCACCGAATAGCGCCACTGGCCGACGCCAACCAAATTGTAGTAATGGAAAAGGGGCAGGTTGTGGACTTGGGGCCGCACAAGGAACTGGTCGAGCGAAACGCCTTCTATTCGAGCATCTACAGGTATCAAACTTTGAGCGGGTATGGTGAGGACAGCATCACTGGCGGTCAACAATGAATCACGATCAGGAAATTCTGGAAGACGAACAAAAACGCTATCTCAGCGACTTCAAACTATGGGGGCGGCTGCTCAAATTCATAACTCCGCAGTGGAAGTGGGTCCTTACGGCCGTTAGTCTCGCCTTTGTCATTACAGGCGCAAGTCTTGTGTGGCCCAGACTCGTCCAATTGGCCATCGACAAGTACATCCTCAACGACTCCCTGCCGGTCGTCGAGCGGATGGACGGGTTGACCTGGATCGCTTTTCTCTTCATGGCCGTTATCGCTGTCGGCTTCGTGGCGAATTTTTTCCAGGTCATCGCTCTGGAGTGGACCGGCCAAAGAATCATGCACTCTTTGCGCCAACGTCTGTTCAGCCATGTCATTCGCCTCAATCTCTCGTTTTTCAGCGCCCACAGGGTCGGGAGGCTGGTCACCAGGCACACAAACGATATCCAGAACATGTACGAGATGTTCACATCGGTCATCATTACTCTTTTCAACGAAGGAATCAGGCTTATCGGCATTCTTCTAGTCCTGTTCTGGATGGACTGGAGACTTTCGCTTCTTCTTGCCCTCACTTTTCCGCTGATGACTCTAATAACGCTGACTTTCGGCAAACTGAGCCGGCAGGCCTTCCGCGGAATACGCTCTCACCTTGCCGGGATTAACGCGTTTTTGCAGGAAGCTGTCTCGGGGATGTCGGTTGTTCAGCTTTTTTTGCGGGAAAAAGACGTGCGGGACCGTTTCTCGCGCTTGAACGGAAAATATTTTCAAGCAGCGATGCACCAGATTCGGGTATTCGGTATTTTTGTGCCCCTGATCGAGGTGATGAGTTCAGTTGCGCTCGCACTGATAATATGGTACGGCGGGGGCCGAATAATTGGAAAGTACATGACGATAGGGGTCCTTACCGCCTTCATTTCCTACATGCGGCTCTTTTTTCAGCCCATTCGGGAGTTTTCTCAAAAATACACGATAGTGCAGTCCGCAATGACCTCGGCAGAGAGGATTTTCCAACTGCTCGAAGAAAAGGATTACATGCCTCAGGTAATCGATCCGGCGAGGATCGACGGAATCAGGGGGCACATCGAATTTCGCCATGTCGAGTTTTTCTATGAAACAGGGCGGCCGATCCTGCGTAACATCTCCTTCGAAGTTATGCCGGGCCATACTCTTGCCATTATCGGGGCGACCGGATCGGGAAAAACCACCATAATAAATTTGCTGGAAAGGTTCTACGATCCGCAGCAGGGCGGCATACTTGTTGGACGGGGTGGATCTGCGCAGATTCGAGCCACACTGGTTGCGGGAGCACATCGGGCTGGTGATGCAGGATATCTTCATAGTGCCCGGATCGATAAGGGAAAATATTCTGCTTGACCGTGAGCTGTCGGAACCCGAGATAGGCCGAATCGTGGGGCTCTCGCAATTGGAGAGCATGGTGCAAAGCCTTCCACGGGGACTCGAAACAAGAATAGGGGAGGGCGGCATGGATTTATCGGCAGGTCAGAAACAACTGCTGGCCTTTGCGCGAGTTCTGGCCCGGGACCCTAAAATCCTTATTCTGGACGAGGCGACTTCAAATGTGGATACAGAAACGGAGATGCTGATCGAGCAGGCGATCAGGGCGGTCATGGCCAACCGTACGAGCATCATTATCGCACATCGGCTATCCACGATCAGACGGGCGAATCAGATCGTTATTATCGACCAGGGGCGCATAGTTGAGCAGGGGACCCATGAAGACCTGATGGAGAAGGCCGGCCTTTACCATCACCTGCAGATGCTTCAGAACGGTATTTCTTTCGAGCGGGAGCAAGCGCGGTACGGCTCATGAGGCCCCCCGCCTCCGGCCCAACGCGGTTGACAGACGCTCTATTTTTTATCATTAGCGTAGTGCATAGTCTGTGATGCGAGGATTACCGCGCCTTATTTCCAGCTCACAACGTCTGCGTTTTCTCCCTCCCCGCCTTCGTGCCCGTCGGCCCCCAGGGAAACAAGATCATAATCATAGTGCTGGCCGGGACAGGTATAAATATAGGGCCTTGCCCACGGGTCCATAGGGACCTCTTTGCGAAGGTACGGGCCGTCCCAGAGATCAAGTCCCGGATTTGCGCGAAGGGCTTGCAATCCTTCAGCGGTTGACGGATATCTTCCCACGCTAAGTCTGAAAGAATCCAATGCCGTGCCGAACATTTCAATCTGGGTTTTTGCGGCCTTTTGTTTGGAAGTGCCGATATGCTTGAAAAAGTCAGTTCCAACGAAGGCGGCAAGCAGGCTGAGAATAACCATTACGACCAGCAGTTCTATAAGGGTGAATCCTTTTCGTGAGCAGATGCGCTTTGCGTGACTGGGGTTTGCGTTTGTGCAGAACATAAGGTTTCCACTCCGTTTAGAGTTCAGGGAAAGTCCCCTCGTGCGTTAAAACCGGTACTTGCAAAACAGATTTTGCAAAGATTAACCGTATCTTAAAACGGTGTCAATCACGTCCTCCAAAACCGGGAACAATGCTCGGAGAGAAAAAGAATCGCGGACGGCTAAACTGACATCCCGCCGAATCAGTCCGCGTTATCGGGTTCCAATTCAGGTTCGATCAGCGCAAGAGAGCCGACGGTCAGACCGGTCGACTCGCCGCGCAAAAAAAGAGTCCCGTCAGCGCCGACTGAGAGGGGCGCTCTATAGCGCCGTTTGAATTCGAGGATGAATCTTCCCTCTATCAGCCTGGCGGTGGCCTTTTCACCGTTCGGAAGGCGATACGTCCGGCCGTCGACGAGGATCATGAAAACTCCTGTTTAGAGAAAATGATAATCGGCCGAATTGACTACTGGGCCTCTCAAATAGGATACAACTATTTGATCGTAGGGCAAAGTGAAATCAGGATGCGGCCCGTCGTATAATCGGCTCAGTTTCCGAGTAGATAGTGATAATTTGCAGTTTACATATCAAACAATGATGGTTATTTTTTTCGGGAAAATTGCCGCACCAGAGAACGCGGGTTCGGGAGGGAGAGACGATGAACGATGTTGGAAGAAGTATTGATAACTCAGGGGCAAGGCATTTTGAGGTGAACGTCGAGACCCCCGATAAGCCGGCCGAACCCTTTTCGGTCGAGCGGACTCAAACTTCGGCCAAGGGCGGGAAACCTCAGGAAGCAACTCATAAGCAAGGCGATGAAAAGCTCGATCTTCTGATGAAGAATATAAAGGAATTCATTCGCAATATCGACGTCAAATCGCTGTAACGGTTCCGGTTCTCACCATGCCCCCGGCGCCGCGCCCAACACGCCTGATAGACTCTGTGCGCCAAGGAGCCTGCAGCGCTGGGTCTTTCCGATTTAGTGTTGTATTTAAGCTCGCCATATGAGGAGAGCCAACTGCCCTGGCTCCGCAGTCCTTCGGGAACCCCCTTTTACAATCCATCTTTGCGGAAGGGGTTTTTTTGCGCCCTGAGCTTGTCTATTGTGTATCGATTTTAATATGAGCGTGGAGGGGCGAGGTTTAATATCGGGTTGATTTCCGCAGTCGCAATTGATAACAGTGCGTACTTTGGATATGAAAAGATTCTTGAGGCAACTGGGACATGAAAAGCGACCGGTTTTAAGGAAAGTTTGACCGATGAACATGAAGGCCCTGAAATCCTTTACAGTTCATTTTTTCAGTCTGGCGTTCGCCTTTAGCTGCCTTGCGCTTCCCGTGCAGGCTTTCGACGAGGTGCAACAGCCAAAGGACAGGGTCTTCGGCGACTGGCGGGTCACTCAGCTCGGCGCAGAACCTTCCACCCTGAACCCGATCACAGCAACCGACGCCTATGCGGGAGCCATCGACGGCTATGTTTATGAGGCGCTCATAAGGAGAGACGAAAAGTCTATGGAAGAAATTCCCCTTCTCGCAGAGAAATGGGAAATTTCTCCGAACCATCTCATGTATACTTTTTACCTGAAAAAGCACATAAAGTGGAGCGATGGGCATCCATTCACGGCGAAAGATATTCTTTTTTCATTCGATCGAATACGAGACCCCAAGGTGGATGCCGCCCACTTGCGAAACTACTACCAGGATATTGAAAAAGTTGAGGCCCTGAACGACCATACGGTTCGCTTCCATTACAGGATACCTTATTTCAAGGCCCTTGAGTTCTGTGGAGGCATCCCGATAGTGCCTGCGCACCTGTTCAAAGAAGGGGAAGATTTCAATCAACACCCGATCGGGCGCAATCCGGTAGGCACCGGACCGTACAAGCTGCTCCACTGGGAGACGGGAAAAGAAATCGTCCTGGTTCGAAACGAGGATTACTGGGGTGAAAAACCGGCCATTGACCGGATTGTTTACAAGATTATCACCAGTGAGACCGTTGCCCTGCAGGTCCTGAAGCAGGGCGGGCTGGATGAGATGGGCCTAAGGCCGATTCAATGGGAGAAGCAGACCCAGAGCCAAGCGGTTTGAAGAAAATTTCCAAAAGCTTGCTTATTATGAGCCGTTCTACAGGTACATCGGATGGAACGCCCGGCGGCCGATTTTTTCGGACAAAAGAGTTCGGCGGGCGATGACCATGCTGGTTGACCGGGAACTCATTCGTGAAGAAAATCCTCTTCGGGCTTGCAATTATCGTTAACGGTCCTTTTTATGTGAACAGTCCTGAGTACGACAAGGATATCAAGCCTTATCCTTACGATCCGAAAGCCGCCCTGGCGCTGCTCAAATCTGCCGGATGGGACTATCGCCCGGGTGAGGAGTCGCTGCAAAAAGATGGAAAACCGTTTGAATTCGAATTCCTGATCCCGGCAGGGAGAAAAATTTCAGAGCAACTTGCGACGATTCTCCAGGAGAATCTGAAAGAGATCGGCATCACGATTGTCGATACGCAAGCTGGAGTGGGCAGTTTTTATTCAGAGAATCGAGGAGCATAATTTCGACGCCTGCACGCTGGGTTGGGGGGGCGGATGGGAGAGCGATCCTTATCAGATTTGGCATTCTTCCCAGGCTGTTGAAAAAGGCTCTAATTTTGTAGGGTTCAAGAATGAGGAGGCGGACAAATTGATCGAGGAGGCGCGCAGGGAATTCGACCGGGAAAAAAGGCGTCAGATGTATTATCGCCTCCAGGAAATCATTCACGACGAACAGCCCTACACATTTCTTTTCACGGACGAAGCGCTGCAGGCTGTCTCCAGGAGGTTCCAAAACGTCGTAGTTTACCCCATGGGGCTTGCGCCGCTGTACTGGTGGACGCCGAAAGCGCTTCAGAAATACAGGGACTAATGAAACGGCAAGAGCGCTTGTGATGAATAATTTCCAAAAGTCTTTGAAAAACATGTTCGTGGCTCAGGGTCTTGACCGCGCGAACAATCGGCGCAAAGACCCTGACTGGATTGCCCGGCGAATGCGCGAGCCGGGGTCATTTTTCGTGCCCGTGTGGCGATCGAAGATGCTCGTCACCGAAGGCGAGGCGCCCATGCCTGTTCTGCTGGAGTGGAAGCAGTTGGAGGGATGCGCCGAAGCGAGATTCAACTTTTTTTCTTGGCGAGGAGAACGGTCACTCTTATTTTGCTGTTGACCTGGATGAAAAAGCCACCGGCGCTTTGGACCATGTCGGGCGGTTTCGAGACCTGCGAGCCGTTGCGCCTTTGCTTTCGCGAGATGACGGAGCGCTTCTCGCTTATGCCAAAACCCTGGCGTACTGGCATAAGCGCAATCATTTTTGCGGCGTTTGCGGCGGCCGAAACGAAATCAGGGAAGGCGGGCACTGCCGCGCCTGCGTGAACCCGCAGTGCGGGGTTGTGCATTTCCCGCGCACAGACCCGGCCATAATCGTTCTGATAAAGTCCGGTGAAAAGTGCCTGCTCGGAAGGCAGCACATTTGGCCTGAGCGTATGCACTCCGTTTTGGCGGGGTTCGTCGAGCCGGGCGAAAGCGCCGAAGGCGCCGTTGCGCGCGAGGTTTTCGAGGAAGTGGGGCTTCGTGTCGAAAACATCCGGTATTACTCCTCGCAGCCGTGGCCGTTTCCCTGCTCGCTGATGCTCGGATTTACGGCCGAAGCCCAGGACGAGTCGGATAAGCCTCGGAGATGAAGAACTGGAGGACGCGCGCTGGTTTGGACGCCGCGAACTGCGTGAAGCCAGTAGAAAACGGCGTAATAAAGCTCCCCACGCCGATTTCGATTTCCTATCGGCTGATCGAAGACTGGTTTGACGCTGAAAGCCCGTTCTGTTTGCGTGACTTTGCGGGCCGGGGATTAGTGGTTCGAAAAGAAGAGTAGATCAAGGATAACATTGCCCTAAAATGAAAGCCTATCTGATCAAGAGGCTGCTCCAGATCATTCCGACCCTTCTGGGGATAACTCTTATTACCTTTGTCATGATCCAACTGGCGCCTGGAAATCCAGCGATGCTCAAACTCCAGATGGGCAAAGGGGGGGAGACGCTTGGCGAGAAAGCTTTTTCCGAGCAGATAATCCAGCAGACAAAAGAACTCTACGGGCTGGACAAGCCCTTGTACGTCCAATACGCTCTATGGGTACAAGCGCATCTTTACCCTCGATTTCGGCTTCTCCTACAAAGACCACCGGAAGGTGTGGGATAAGATCGCCGAACGGCTGCCGATAACGATTCAACTCAACATAATCTCGATCTTTCTGGTCTATCTGATCGCCATTCCCTGCGGCATCTATTCCTCGACTCACGAGGGGTCGTTTGCGGACAAGATTTTGACCCTCGGGTTCTTCTTCCTGTACTCGCTTCCGAGTTTCTGGGTCGCCGTGCTGCTCATAATGCTCTTGGGAGGTGGAGATTTCTGGGACATCTTCCCGGTCTACGGCATATCGTCCATGGACCAGCGAGACGATGAGTCTGCTGCCCTGGCTGGTCGACCGGATGTGGCATCTGGTGCTTCCGGTTGTCTGTCTAACCTACGGCGGGCTGGCTTACCTTTCGAGACTGACGCGGGCGAGCATGCTCGAGGTTATCCGGGAGGACTATGTGAGGACGGCCAGGGCAAAAGGTCTGAGCGAACGTGTGGTGA
Organism: uncultured delta proteobacterium; assembly: GCA_963727975.1. Classification (GTDB taxonomy): domain Bacteria; phylum Desulfobacterota; class Syntrophobacteria; order Syntrophobacterales; family Syntrophobacteraceae; genus SbD1. The sequence goes on from CAVSIN010000014.1 coordinate 85,957, forward strand.
TCTTCAAACACGCCTTCCGCAATGCCCTGCTTCCGCTTATAACGCTTTTCGCCTTTCTTTTACCTTCCATGTTCGGTGGAAGCGTGATCATAGAAAGCATCTTCTCGGTCCCCGGAATGGGGCAGCTCGGGTTCGAGGCGGTCCTGAGCCGCGACTATCCCGTTATAATGGCGATTACCGCGATCTCGGCGTTTCTCACGCTGATAGGGCTGCTTATTTCCGATATCCTGTATGCAGCGCTCGATCCGCGTATCAAGCTGGAATAAATGAGGTGAAACTGGTTTTGAACAATGACTGATCCGGCAAGAACTCTCGATTTGCAAATTCTGGAAACACAATCAGAGGTAGAAGGGCGAGGTCCCCAATACCTACTGGAAAATGGTCAGCTATCATTTCAAAAAGAGAAAGCTGGCCGTCTTCGGGCTGTGGGTAACAATCTTTCTATTTTTTGTCGCCATTTTTGCAAATTTTCTCGCGAACGACAAACCCATCTTATTTTATCACCACGGCAAAGTCATACTTTCCTGTCTTTTCCGGGCGGACAAGATTGGTCCGTTTGTCTGGAAGGACCTGAAGAAAAAAGCTCCCTTCATTTACCAGCACGTTACGGGAAAAGAAGAGGCGATAGCCATATGGCCCCTGGTGAAGTATTCACCGACCGAATACAACCTGCTGGAGTACCTTTCTCCCCCGGACGCCAGGCACTGGTTCGGCACCGATGACAGCGGCCGGGACGTGCTGAGCAGAATGATCTACGGCGCGCGCATTTCTCTTTCAGGTGGGTTTCGTTGCCGTGGGAATAGCGTTGATCATAGGGGTCCTGTTGGGAGCGCTCGCAGGTTATTTCGGCGGGTGGACCGATATAGTTATCAGCCGTGCAATCGAGATCATGCTCACTATTCCCACATTTTTCCTGATTATCGCCATAATTGCATTTCTGCCTCCAAGCATATACAACATCATGGTGGTAATCGGTCTGACCGGATGGACCGGCTTCGCGCGGTTCGTGCGCGCCGAATTCCTAAAGCTCAAACAGCTCGACTTCATAACGGCGCTGCGCGCTCTTGGCGCTTCACACAGGCGTATAATCTTTCTGCACATGCTTCCGAATGCGATGGCCCCGGTCCTGGTCTCAGCGGTCTTTGGAATTGCGGGGGCCATCCTAACCGAGTCGAGCTTGAGTTTCCTCGGGTTCGGCGTGCCACCGCCGACTCCGAGCTGGGGCGACATCCTTTCCCAGAGCCGTGACTATATTGAATTTGCATGGTGGCTGACCGTATTCCCCGGGTTTGCGATATTCTTGAGCATCACCTCCTACAACCTGGTCGGTGAAGGACTGCGGGACGCGATGGACCCGAAATTGTTCCGGTAGGCCGGGGAGGCGCGCGAAGCCGGATTGCGAGGTCCGGGCATGGAAAGCCGCGAAGGAAGAGATGAGGAAGAAAACAGGCAAAGATCGGGGGCGTCGCCATCTTTGTAGACTACAGATGAGAGAGCAACAGGTTCTGGTTTTTCTTTTTCGCGTTTTGGCGTCTTTGTATGAGAAAAGGCTGACATTAATATGCTCCAGTTGCACATTGGAGACGAGAGCGGAATACTTACCGTCAGCAAGCTCAACCAGCAGGTAAAGGCGCTGCTGGAGGAGAGGTTCCCGTTTGTCTGGGTCAAAGGTGAGATATCGAATTTTCGGGTCCCGGCTTCGGGACATTTTTATTTTACGCTCAAGGATGCGCAGAGCCAGATCAATGCGGTCTTTTTTCGAGCGCAGAACCGCTTTCTGAGGTTTCTTCCCGAATCGGGAATGCAGGTCATTTGCCAGGCCCGCCTGAGCGTCTATGAACCCAAGGGCGAATACCAGTTGATCGTGGAGGTCATGGAGCCCATCGGGGTCGGCGATCTGCAGCTCGCTTTCGAGGCGCTGAAGAGGAAGCTCGAGGCCGAAGGTCTTTTCGACCCGGCCCGAAAGAAAGTCCTTCCGCTTTGCCCGCAGAATGTCTGCCTGATTACTTCAAGGAGCGGCGCTGCAATCAGGGACATCCTCAAGGTGCTCGATAGAAGCCCTTATCCTGTTTCGGTCACACTTTTCCCGGTGGCGGTGCAGGGACCCGATGCCCGACTTGAAATTGCCGAAGCTATTGGATCGGCCAACATGCTCACCTGGCGACATGAGTGGGATGTTGTGATCGTTGGGCGCGGAGGGGGAAGCATGGAAGACCTGTGGGCATTTAACGAGGAGATTGTCGCGCGGGCGATTTCGGGGTCTTCGATTCCGGTGATTTCAGCGGTCGGCCATGAAATTGATTTTACAATAGCAGATATGGCTGCGGACCTCCGAATGCCCACGCCGACCGGTGCGGCGGAGTGGGTGGTAAAGAGGCTCGAGCAGTTCCATCGTGACCTGCATGGCTGCAGAGACCGGTTGGTCCAGGTCATGAAGGCAAGACTCGGGAATCTAGGCTTGAGGCTCAAATACCTTGAGAGCCGGATAACGCATCCCAAAAGGCGCCTCGAGAATCTTAGGCTCACTCTCGATGATCGTCTGGAACGTCTCACTCTTGCCGTCGAGAGGCGTCTTGAGAGCATGCGCGTTTCGCTATAGCCATCTGGGCGGCAGATTGCTTTATCTTAATCCGGAGGCCCGCATCCAGAGAGGCCGGGCGGAGCTAAACCGCCTGTGCAAAGAGCTTATGCTCCATCATCACCGGATTTTAGACGGGTACAGGCTCAGGTATGAGCATAACGTCTCGCGTCTGGAGGCGCTCAGTCCGCTTTCCGTTCTTTTGCGCGGGTATTCGATCACCTATAGAATCGCGGATGGGAAAGTGATCAGGAGCTATACAGATACCGGGCCTGGAGATCGTGTCGTTGTGCGGCTTGCCGGCGGCCGGCTGGAGTGTATGGTCGATAAGGCCGAAAACGTTCAGACCGAAAAGGAAGGGTGACTCCGTGGCTAAGAAGAAAAGCGATCTGTTTGAAGAGGCTCTGAAAAGGCTTCAGGATCTGGTGGAAAAGCTGGAGAAGGGGGATTTGCCTCTTGAAGAGGCGATGGAATGTTTCTCCGAGGGGATTCGAACTGCCCAGTTTTGCCACAAGAAGCTCGAAGAGGCCGAAAACAAGGTGCAGATGCTCCTTAAAGACCAGCAGGGGGGGTGGGAATCCGCGCCATTCGAGGCTGTTCAGACGAACTTGGCGGAGAAAGAGTGACGCCGGGACCCGGGCGAGCCGGGCCTGGAAAAAGCTTGACCAATTTGCTGCTGGAAGTTGCAGTTTGCCCATGTTACTATTTGTTAATATTTTCCACGTTCTTATTAACTTAACCCGTACGCGGGCCATCTATGGGTGAATTCGATCTGAAAACTTATTTGAGCCTGCGAAAGCAGCTTGTTGAGGCCGCGCTGGAGAAGATTTTCCCCGTCGCCTCCGGGCTTCAAAAAAAGGTAATCGAAGCAGCCCGCTATAGCCTGTTTGCCGGGGGAAAGCGACTGCGTCCGATTTTGTGTCTGGCCTCGGCGGAAGTGGTGGGCGGCGATATTGAGTCGGTCCTTCCGGCTGCTTGCGGCCTTGAGATGATTCACACCTATTCTCTGATCCACGATGACCTGCCCGCCATGGACAATGACGATTTCAGGCGAGGGGTCGCCACCAATCACAAAGTATTCGGGGAAGCGATCGCCATTCTGGCGGGAGACGCTCTTTTGACGGAAGCTTTTGAATATTTCGCGCTAAGCGGTGTGAGTCCGGACAAGGTGATCGAAGTGATCCGGGTTGCGGTCAAGGCTGCCGGCTACAGGGGAATGATAGGAGGACAGGTTATCGATCTTGAATGTGAAAACCAAAAGGTGGACCTCGCTACAGTCGAGTATATGCACATTCATAAAACGGGCGCCTTGCTTTCGGCCTCACTGGAGATCGGGGCCATTCTTGGCGGTGGGGATCGAGGGGACATAAATGCGCTAAAGAATTACGGCCATCACATCGGGCTTGCGTTTCAGATTACCGACGATCTTCTTGACGTTGAGGGAGACCCGGCGCTGATGGGCAAAACACCGGGATCGGACGCCGCCAAAAACAAAATGACTTATCCTGCCCTGCTGGGCATTGCCCAATCCAGGGAGGCGGCAAAAGAGCATGTGGAGAGTTCCCTTGAAGCGCTGACGGGTTTCGACTAAGGGCTGAACCGTTGCGGGCCATCGCCCGGTACTTGTTGGTGCGCAGGGGATAATTCGGATAAAATATCTTGACTTATATCGGGATTTTTCATTAATTGACATAGACCCGTAGACCGACAAGGCAAGCAATCTAATTAGAGGGATTAAATTGAAAAACAAAACTATGGGTAAAGGGCACCTTTCCTGTATTGAAATCCCTCATCAGCTAAAAAGTCTATCTTATCAGCAACTTCTCGATTTGGCTGATGAAATCCGCGCTCGAATCATAGGCACTGTCGCCGAAAACGGCGGACACCTTGCTCCCAGTCTCGGTGTAGTGGAGCTGACAATAGCTCTTCATTACGTATTCGATGCCGCACATGACCGTTTCATCTGGGATGTTGGCCATCAGGCTTATGCACACAAGCTTTTGACCGGGCGCGAAAAGGAATTTGGCTCTCTGCGTCAGTACGGCGGAATAAGTGGTTTCCCCAAGCGCTCCGAGAGCAGGTATGACGCTTTCGGGACAGGCCATTCCAGCACCTCGATTTCCGCCGGCTTGGGTATTGCGGTCGCCAATCATCTCAAGGGCAGTCAGGCTCGGGCGATTGCCGTGATCGGCGACGGCAGCATGACTGGAGGAATGGCTTTCGAGGGGCTCAATAACGCCGGGGACCTCTCCCGAAACCTCATCGTAGTGCTAAACGACAATGAGATGTCCATTTCTCCCAATGTTGGCGCTCTTTCTTCATTTCTGAGCCGCAAGCTTTCTGGAAAAACCTTGATGTATCTGAAGCGGGAGATGGAGGATTTCCTCAAATCGATCCCCGGAATCGGTCCGAATATTCTGCAGGTATTGAGGCGCAGCGTTGATTCGCTGATCAGCTTTTTTACCCCTGGAATGCTGTTTCAGGCCCTCGAGTTTCAGTATATCGGGCCTATAAACGGGCATCGTCTGGACAGGTTGATAGAGACATTTCGAAATAGCGCGCAATGTGGACGGTCCCGTTTTGATTCATGTGCTGACCGAAAAAGGAAAGGGCTACGAGCCTGCTGAAAAGGACCCGACGAGATTTCACGGGGTGGGGGCCTTTGATATAGCAACCGGCAGAAGCATTAACTCCTCCGGCCTCTCCTACACCAAAATTTTCGGGAGGGCGATGAAGAAGCTGGCCGACGCCAACCCCAAATTGATCGGCATTACGGCCGCAATGATCGAGGGCACCGGGCTCGACTGCTTCGCTCAGACCTTTCCCGAGCGGTTTTTCGACGTCGGCATCGCAGAACAGCATGCTGTAACCTTTGCGGCCGGTCTTGCCACGGAGGGTTTCAAGCCGGTGGTGGCCGTCTACTCCACTTTTCTTCAGCGAGCTTATGACCAGATATTGCACGATGTCTGCCTTCAGAACCTTCCGGTTGTGTCTTCTCGATGGACCGCTCCGGGATAGTGGGCGAAGACGGACCGACGCACCACGGGCTGTTCGACCTGTCGTATCTGCGCTCCATGCCCAATATGGTGATTATGGCCCCAAAGGATGAAAACGAGCTTCAGCATATGTTGAAGACGGCGGTCGATCACGACGGTCCGGCTGCAGTGCGCTATCCAAGAGGAAACGTGATCGGCGTGACGCTCGATGATGAACTCAGAGTCCCTGGAGATCGGGAAGGGCGAATTGCTACGGCCGGGGAAGGATTTGGCCATAGTGGCCATCGGCTCTACGGTGCAGAGCGCAATGGAAGCCGCTGAGCGGCTCGATTCGGAAGGAATCGAAGCGGCAGTCATAAACGCCCGGTTTGTAAAGCCTCTTGACCGTGAATTGATCCTGACCTGGGCTGAAAAGACGGGCAGGGTTATTACTGTTGAAGAGAATACGCTGCAGGGTGGCTTTGGAAGCGCGGTCCTTGAAATGTTCGAGGAAGAATCGTTTTTTCCGAAGGCATTAAAGCGTTTGGGAGTATCGGATTTCTTTGTTCCCCATGGAAGCCAGGCCATATTGAGAAATCTCTGCGGTATCGACGCCGATGCCATTGAGAGCGCTGCCCTTAAATTGTTAGATTACAATCATGGCCAAGTCCTCCGAGCGATTGGACAAACTGCTCGTCGATAAAGGTTTTGCCCCTACTCGCGAACGCGCTCAGTCGCTCGTTCTGGCTGCAAAAGTCCTCGTAAACGGCCGGATTCTGACCAAGGCCGGACAAAAAGTCCCCGAAGACTCAGAGATCCGCATTATCGGAGACGCGAATTCCTTACGTCAGCCGGGGCGGTCTGAAGCTCGAACATGCGATCCGAACGTTTTCAATCGAGGTTTCCGGCCGGATCGCTATGGACGTCGGCGCTTCAACGGGAGGTTTTACCGATTGCCTGCTCTCATTCGGAGCACGCAGGGTCTATGCAGTTGACGTCGGATACGGCCAGCTTGCGCTCAAACTGCAGGAACGACCCCCGTGTGATCGTGCTTGAAAGAAAAAACATCCGGTACCTGCCTGCCGAACTCGTGCCCGAGCCTGTTCAGATAGCCACCATCGATACATCTTTCATCTCTCTCAAGCTGGTGATTCCATCTGTGCTCAATTTCCTGGAAGCCGAAGCGATGCTCGTCGCACTCATAAAACCGCAGTTCGAAGCAGGCCGTGAGCAGGCGTCAAAGGGCGCAGGGGTCATTCGGGACGCCCGCATACACGAAGAGGTGTGCAATGCGCTGGCTGAATTTACAGCCGGGCTTGGATTTGAGGTGATTGGAATAATTCCATCCCCCATACTGGGGCCGAAGGGAAACCGGGAATTCCTGATGGCGGCGGTTGCGCCCAAAGATCGGTAAGAACGGCATGCGCATTCATCTGGTATTCGTCGGCAAGACGGCTTTCGCGACATAGAGTCGGCCATTGGTCGTTACCTGGAAAGACTTCGGCACTACTGTCCGGTGGAGACTCACTACATAAAGGCGGAGAAGATCACAGCGGCTGTTGGGGACCAGTTCGTCCGTGAGCGTGAGAGCGAGCGTATCCTGAAACTGGCAGGACGCCAGGGACATCTGATCGTGTGGGACCAAAGAGGGCGCGAACTCGATTCCACCGGGCTGTCAAAGCTGATGGAAAAACTGATCGCCTCGGCAATATCCGACCTCTGGATGGCGGTGGGCGGACCGGTCGGGGTATCCTGCCAATTGCTCAAGAGCGCCCACGACGTGCTCTCTTTGTCGAAGATGACCCTTCCCCACGACCTCGCCCGCCTGGTGCTCGTTGAGCAGCTCTATCGCGCTTTAACGATTATAAAAGGTGAGCCCTACAATAAGTGAACCAGGGTGTGCCGACGGCCAAAAGCAAAAGCTGAGGCTATGCCCGAAAGCCTCAGCTCCGCTTACGCGCTAAACGGCGACAACTTCGGTGACCTCGGGGATTTCCTGCTTAATGATTCGTTCGATACCCGATTTCAAAGTCATCTGGCTCATGGGGCAGCCCCGGCAGGCCCCGGTCAGCCGCACTTTGACCACAGAACCATCTACCTCTATCAACTCAACACTCCCGCCGTCTTTCTCCAGCATGGGTCTTATCTTGGCAAGCGCTTGCTCGACTTTCTCACGCATCTGTTTCCTCCAGTCAGGATGATTGTCAGCATCGAATCATGTCGGCGCAAAATAACATATAAGAGAAGAAGGGAAAACAAAATCCTGTCCATAAAGCGGGTAGTTTTCCCTGACTTATTCATTCTCGCGCCTGTCGAATGCAGACTATTTTCGTAATGCCTACGCTGGGAATGGAATTGAAATTTAGTATTGTTTTCAGTAGAATGCGAGATCGTTGAAAGACATAGGTGTTTTGCGAACCTGATTCAGAGGCAGACTCGTATGGCTGATTATCAACTTTTGGAGCGCTATTTCACCCGAGCAGCTCAGCAGGTGTGTCGAGCACCTGGCGGAGCGGATAAACCGTGACTATAAGGGCAAAAATCTTGTCCTGATCGGTATTCTGAAGGGGGCCTTTATTTTTATGGCCGATCTGGCAAGACGTCTCGATCTTCCCGTCAAGATGGACTTCGTGCGGTTGGCCAGCTACGGGGATAAAACCCAGACCTGTGGAAATGTCAGGATTACGAAGGACGTGGAGCTTCCTCTACAGGGAAGCCATGTGCTGATCGTCGAGGATATAGTCGACTCGGGTATCACTCTCAAGTGGCTGCTTAATCATGTCTCGAACCTGTGCCCTGAATCCGTAAAGGTATGCGCTCTGTTGGATAAACTTGAGCGCCGCGAGGTCGAAGTTCCCATCGATTATGTGGGAATGACGGTGGACAGTGGTTTTCTGGTCGGCTATGGATTGGATTTCTCCGAGAATCACAGGAACCTGCCTGCCATCTATGAAGTTGTGTTCGACAAGACCCTCTCCGGACAATATTCGTCTGCGGAAGGAAAATGATACATGGCCATAATGGTGATAACCTGTGAATCCTGTGGAGCAAGGTTCCGACTCGATTCCGAAAAACTCAACAAACCTCGCAACAAGGTGAGGTGTTCCAAATGTAAGAACATATTCATAGTCGAACAGCCCGATGAAGACGGCCTCATTCATATCGAAATTTCGGATGAGGAAAGCGCTTTCATTCCCGGGACCATCCCTGAGGAGATTGACAGGGCCGCCGCGCCGGCAAAAAGGGAAGGGTGGTCTTTAAAGAAAAAGATCTTGATTGCCGGAGCCGCCGCCGTTCTGATACTCGTCATTCTCGCTTTCGTTTTCGGGCCGGGCAGTTCGCTTCTGAGTTCTCACGGGCAAAAGCCCTCCCACAGCGCCTGCAAAGCCTGTCGTAACGATCACTGACAGCGTTCAGGCTTACTACCTGGAAAACGTGCACTCCGGGCAGGTGCTCGTAATCGAGGGCGAAGTGCTCAACGAATCGAGCAAGCCCGTCAGTTTCGTAATGATCGAAGGAAAATTGTTCAACAGCAAGGATACGGTCGCACAAATCCAGCGCTGCTATGTGGGCAATTCTTTCACGCGCAAGGAAATAGCCAACCTCAAGCTCTCTGAAATCCAGGAAAAAATGATGAACCGGGAAGGCAAGAACCTCAAAAACGTCCGGATTCCTCCGGCCGGAAAGGTGCCTTTCATGCTCGTTTTCCATAATCTTCCCGAGATGAGCACCCTCAGCAACTACAGTGTCAATGTTATCAGTTCGAAGTTTGACTAATCCAAAGGCCTTTTCAGACTCCTTTCTTGTTTTTAAGCCAACTTATTGAAGTAACGAAAAGAATTGACAAAGGCCCTGTTTAAGTGTAAAAAGGCCCTTGTCCAAGCTCCTGAAAAAATAGGTAAAAATCATTTCCGAGAGGCCTCGAATCATGCTGGATGTGAAATTCGTCCGAGAAAACATCGAACTGGTGCGCCAGATGCTGAAAAACCGCCAGTCTGACCTGGATCTCGAGCCCCTTTTGGAACTGGATGAAACAAGGCGGCGCATTTTGGTCGATGTGGAGCAGAAAAAGCACCGGCGAAATGTTGCATCCGAGGAAATATCCAAACTGAAGAAAGAGAAAAAAGACGCCTCGAGTCTGGTTGAGGAAATGAAGGAACTGGGCCAGGAAATCAAAGTTCTCGATCAGCAGTTGGCCGAAGTGGAGCAGAAGTTCAGGGACTTTCTCCTGATCATCCCGAATATGCCGGACAGCTCGGTGCCTGTTGGCAGGGATGAGAAGGACAACAGGGAAATCCGGACCTGGGGGGAAAAACCGGCTTTCGATTTCAAACCCAAGCCTCACTGGGAAATCGGGGAGGGGCTTGGAATTCTTGATTTCGAGCGTGGCGCAAAAATTACCGGGGCGCGGTTCACTCTCTATTGGGGCGCCGCCTCTGCGTTGGAGCGCGCTTTGATCTGCTTCATGCTCGACATTCATACAAAGCGCCACGGCTATACCGAAGTTCTTCCGCCATTCATGGTGAACAGCACGAGTATGAGGGGCACCGGGCAGCTTCCCAAGTTCAAGGATGACCTGTTCAAGCTCGACGGATGGGATTACTGGCTGGTTCCAACCGCAGAAGTGCCCGTTACCAATATTCACAGCGAGCGAGATTCTCGATGAGTCCGTTCTGCCCCGGTGCTATACGGCCTATACTCCCTGCTTTCGCTCCGAAGCCGGTTCTCACGGGAAAGACACCCGCGGTCTGATCCGGCAGCATCAGTTCAACAAGGTTGAGCTCGTCAAATTCACCAGGCCTGAGGATTCATACCCTGAGCTTGAAAGACTTCTCAAGAACGCCGAAACAATTCTTCAGGAACTGGGAATCCACTATCGGGTCGTTGTGCTTTGCACCGGCGACATGGGTTTTTCCGCATCCAAGACTTACGATATCGAGGTGTGGCTTCCCGGCCAGGATACTTACCGGGAAATATCATCTTGCAGCAACTTTGAGGATTTTCAGGCAAGGCGCGCCAATATCCGTTTCCGCCGAAACGGGCGAAGCCGTACGGACCTGGTTCATACGCTGAACGGGTCGGGGCTGGCAGTTGGGCGAACTCTCGTGGCGATTCTTGAAAACTGCCAGCAGGAGGACGGAACTGTCGTTATTCCTGAAGTTTTGCGTCCATATATGGGAAATATGAAGGTGATCGAAAAGCTACGCTGATTTACTTTCTAAGGAGTCCCTATCATGACTAAGAGTGAGTTGATCGAGGCATTGGCCAAGGCTGAGGGGATTACGTTGAAAGCTGCTGAAACCGCTGTCAACGTAACGTTTCAGAGTATGGAACAGGCGCTCGTTAGCTCGGACCGTCTGGAAATCCGCGGGTTCGGCAGCTTCAAGGTGAAGGACTACGAGGGATATAAGGGCAGAAACCCGAAAACCGGCGCACTGATCGAAGTCTCGTCAAAGAAATTGCCCTTCTTCAAAGTCGGCAAGGAACTCAAGGAAAGAGTCAACGGCGCTGAGGATATCGACGCCCCGGTCAAGGTGAAATGAATAAGAGCCTCGTGGAATAAGGCGATCGGGAATTGCGTCAGGGTTTTCTAATTCGCGACTTTGCTTTATTCGGCCCACGTTGATGGGATTTGCCGTCATTGCCTGACAAAAAGCAAATAAAGGTTTAATCCAATAAGGACTACCGCCCCTGACAGAAAAATCAGCAAATCGTGCAAAGACAAAGTTCCCGCGACGGATGGCGAGATGGTCTTTTGAATCAGCAGCAAGAAAAGGAAGAACGAAACAATGGCGATGATTGTTTTGAATCTCTTGGTCCAGAGCAGGTAAATCAGAAGCGGCAGGACTATAAGCCATGTGTAAGGGCTTCTCGCTATCTGGCTCCATTCAAGCTTGCTGAAATGCACTCGAGCAAGTGTGTGGAAATCATTGGTCACCAGAGAAATCATAGATTCGATTCAGAAGTTCTTTCACCGGGTCTCCTCTCAGTGTGTGATCGCAAGTCTGTCAAATTCACCGGTATAGACTTCCTCAAGCACCTCGACCCTTGTCGACCCGGCTCATCGGACTTCCCTCGCGACACCACTCTATCATCTTTTCGACCTTGTCCGCCTCTCCTTCGAAAACGGCCTTCCACTCTGCCGTCAGGCAGATTTCGAACCCAGCCCGTGACTCCGATCAGTTGCGCGGCGTCACGGGTATATGCCCGGAAGAAAACGCCCTGGACCCTTCCCGTGATCCAGACGTGCGCCCGACGTTTTTTCATTTAGACCTCCGCCGGAAGAGTCTACTCATCGAGCATCCCGATGAATTCATCCTCGTTCATTATCCTTACTCCCAGCTTCTGAGCCTTGGCCAGTTTGGAACCGGGGTCCGCGCCGGCGACGACCACATCGGTTTTCTTGCTGACGCTGTCCGTAACCCGTGCGCCTTTTGCCGCGACTTTCTCTCCCGCCTCCTGTCGAGGTCATTGAGGAAAGCGTCCCGGTGAAGACAACTGTCTTCCCTGACCAGAAACCGCTCTGAACGGGGCGGGCAGGCTGTGGATTTTCAATTGTCATTCCGAAATCCAGCAGGTCGTCTATCAGCCTGCCGTTCTCCGGGTTTGAAAAGTAAGTCACCACAGCAGTCGCAACTTTTTCTCCGATTCCCTGTATCTGCTGCAAGTCCTCAGGCTTGCGCCGAACGGACCTTCTCAATAGAGCCGAAAGCGTTGGCGAGAAGGTCGGCGATAAAGCTTCCCACATGGCTTATTCCGAGCGAGTACAGAAACTTGGAAAGCGTCGTGCGTTTGCTTCCCTCGATTGCATCGAGCAAATTTCGGGCCGATTTGCTCCCGAAACCGGGAAGATTTTGCAGGTCTTCCATCCGGAGCCTGTAGAGGTCGGAAACCGTTACGTATGATCCCTTCGTCGATGAACCGCGACACTATCCGCTCGCCAAGGCCGTTTATGTCCATGGCGTCGCGGCTTGCAAAATGCACGATCGAACCCTTGATTTGAGCCGGGCAGTTACGATTCACGCACCTGTGGAAGGCCTCATCGGGCAGCCGCACTACCCGGGCGCCGCAGGCCGGGCACAGTTCCGGCATTTGGAAAGGTTCTTCGTTTCCCGTTCTTCTCGATTTAATTACCTCGATCACCTCGGGGATTACGTCGCCGGCCCTGTGAACGATAACGGCGTCGCCTTTTCGGATGTCCTTTCTTTCGATTTCATCGATATTGTGGAGTGTTGCGCGCTTGACAGTAACCCCGCCTACCAGGACGGGGTTAAGAAAAGCTACTGGAGTAATAATTCCAGTCCTGCCGACGTTTACGCCGATATCCGAGCACGTGAGTCTGGGCCTCGTCGGGACTGAATTTCAGGGCGACCGCCCAGCGAGGGCTGCGGGATTTGTCGCCGAGTTGTCTTTGCCAGGCCAGGTTATTTACTTTTATTACCACCCCGTCAATTTCGTAGGGGAGGTATTCACGTTCTTCAGCCAGTTTTTCATAGTAGCTGATGGCTTCTCCGATGCCATGGCACAATCGCGATCTGGGGATTTACCGGAAGTCCCCAGCGCTGAAGCTGGTCTAAGCATCTCCGATCTGTGTGACGAACTCCTTTTCGCAAAGAAACGTTCCGATGCCGTAGAAGAAGGCGCGAAGCGGCCGGCTGGCCGTAATGGATGGGTCAAGCTGGCGAAGAGACCCTGCGGCGGCGTTTCGCGGGTTGGCGAAAAGAGGCTCGCCGCGTTTGCCTCGTTCTTCGTTGAGCGTTTCGAAATCGTGTTTTTCTATAAAGACTTCGCCACGGACGGCAAGTTTGGCCGGAAGAGCTCCTTTCCCCGAATGAGAGAAAAGCCGCCACGGCACCGAGCGAATGGTTTTGACATTCTGTGAAACATCTTCGCCCGTAAATCCGTCACCTCGAGTGCCTGCGCCGATAAGCACCCCATCTTCATAAACAAGTTCGACGGCCAGTCCGTCCATTTTCAGTTCTGCAACGTAGTCAACTTCCCGGCTGGCTCCAAGGAGCTTGCGGACCCTGCGGTCAAAATCGAGGGCCTCTTCGGTGTTCATCGCGTTTTCAAGGCTGAGCAGCGGTACCTCATGCCGAAAGGGGAGGAATTTCTCGATCGGCGCAAACCCGACGCGCTGCGTCGGCGAATCGGGCGTTATGAGTTCGGGGTTCCTGTTTTCGAGATCGACCAGTTCTCGGAAGATTTTGTCGTATTCAGCGTCGCTGATTTCAGGCTGATCGAGGGCGTAGTAACGATAATTATGGTAATCGATAAGTCTGCGAAGATCTTCAATCCTTGCGAAAGTATCTTCTTTGTCGATCATCTGGCCATCCGTCTTCAATCACCTGTCAAACACGGCAAATAGACATCAATATTGATTTTATAACTCTTTTTCGTGATTCATGGAATGCAGGATCTCTAAATCCATGTACCCATTTCAGGCTCGAAAGATCGTCGGAAACCACCAGAACCACCGCAAGATCAACCCCTCGAAACCGCGATACTGAAAAAAGCGCGGAGGTTTCCATATCGACCGACAGAATGCCCTGCGACTGGAAGGCTTTTATTTTGGCGCAGGTTTCGCGAAACGGCGCATCGGTCGTCCAGACGGTCCCCTCGTGGATTGCCTGACCCGTCGAGGTCAGAGCCGATTTTAGCGAATTGAACAACTCCGATGAGGGAGCACACATAACCCCTGGATAGTGACCGGAAGTCCCTTCCTCGGAAATTGCCCCTGAAGGAAGGACAATGTCGCCGATTCGCACTTCATTGCGCAGAGAGCCGCACCAGCCCGCCGCGATAAATTTCTTTGCCCCGAGGGCGATCATCCTCTCGAGAACGAGAATCGTTTGGGGAGCGCCCAGCATCGGACCGGCAAGAGCGATCTGCGCGCCTTCATAGCTGCCGGTGAAAACCTCGGAAAGATAAAGCTTATGCGAGCGCCTGAGAGGTTGCGGAAAAAAGGCCGAAAACGAAGCCAGGTCTTCCGGACTGAAAACCAGGATAGCAAGGTGGGGCAGGCTTTCTTCGTGTTTGCCCCTCCTCGGTTCTATCACACATGAGTGTTTTTCAGCAGGCATATGAGAGTCAGTCCTCAGTTCTCAAATCAGCTATTCTACTGCGGCTTGCAGCGGATTTCCAGCGGGATTGATTGATTTTGACCCTAGTTCACGCGTGTGATAAGAATCAGAGAAAGCCCCGAAAGACAAAATGATGGGATGCTGTCCGGCAGAGACTGAAAATGGCGGATTTGTTTGCTGAAGTCGTGATAATTGGAACGGCCTTGAATAAGGGCCTTCATTACTCGATTCCCAGCCGCCTTGCCGGAAACATTCATCCCGGGAGCAGGGTTTCGGTCGAACTGGGCAAGAGGAAAGCGGCCGGGATCGTTCTGCGCGTCGTGGATTCTCTTCCGGAGCTACCCGAGACAATAAAGATCCGTCCAATCGTGGCTGCCATCGATGAACTGCCGGCAACGCCGCCCGACCTTCTCGAGTTGTGTCTCTGGATATCCAAGTATTATTTCTATCCTCTTGGCCAAGTATTCGATCTGGTAATTCCGTTCGGTGGACACGAGCCGATCCTGCCGGCGCCGAACCGCCGCGCAAGGTCTGTTCGCCTGATCGATTGTAAAGCCTGCGACAGCCTAAAGTCCGAGAAATCAAAGGAAATAGTTCGACTGCTTCGTTTGGCGGGCGGCGTGGCCTGCTTGCGGGATTTGCGCAAATTGTGCGAGAATCCGGATTATTCGCTCAAAAAGCTCATCAAGGCCGGCATAATCTCAGTCGAAGAGTCGCAGACAAGGCCGGAGAGTGACCGTCCAGCCTCTTGTAAAGCCGGGACCGCGGTCCTCCGCCTGTCCAAAGAGGGGCAGGAGGGACTCTCGAACCCTTGGGCCCTGGAATTGACAGATGACCAGGGCGCGGCCCTCGATCAAACATCTCCTTTCCTGGACAATCCCTCTTTCCAGCCCTTCGTCTTGTATGGAGTAACCGGCAGCGGGAAAACGGAAATCTATCTTCGTTTGATTGAAAAGGCCGCTCAATGCGGAAACGGGTCTCTTGTACTGGTGCCCGAGATCGGGATCAGCGCGCAAATGGAATCGATCTTCCGAGAGCGATTCGGGGCCGGACTTGCCGTGTGGCATAGCGCCCTGCCCGCAAGGGAGCGCAAGCGCGCATGGGCGGACATTCTGTCGGGAAGGAAGAAAATAGTGCTGGGAGCAAGGTCTGCGGTCTTCACGCCCGTTCAGGACCTTAAGCTGATCATAGTGGACGAGGAGCACGACACATCCTACAAGCAGGAAAACAACCTGCGCTACAATGCAAGAGACGTGGCCCTGATGAGGGGAAAGATCGTGGACGCGCCCGTGGTCATGGGCTCAGCCACCCCGTCGATTCAAACGGTGCACGGATGCGCTGAAAAGCGGTATCGCTCGATTGCCCTCCCAAGCCGGGTGATGAACAGGCCTCTGCCGGAATTCGAAGTTGTGGATATGAAAAGGGAGGGAGGGCGACATGGCATTTTTTCGTTCAAGCTCAGGGAGGAGATCGGCGAGACGATCCGCTCCGGTCGGCAGGCGCTCCTGTTTTTGAACAGAAGAGGCTACGACAAGTACTATCTTTGCAACGCGTGCGGTCAGGCGCTCCAGTGCGTGTCGTGCAGCGTGACTCTTACCTACCATAAAGAAGATAACCGCCTCCGCTGCCACTACTGCGGATGGGAAACGTCTCTGCCGGAGAAGTGTCCGGTTTGCGCCCATGCTGCGCTCTTTCCGCATGGGTTTGGGACCGAAAAAGTGGAAAAGGAGGTAAAAAGACTTTTCCCCGACGCCAGGGTAGTGAGAATGGACCGGGATACGATAAACAGCTACGACCGGCTGGTGAGCGCACTGGACGCGATGCGCTCGGGCAAAGCCGATATTTTGCTCGGTACGCAGATGGTGGCGAAAGGCCACGATTTTCCTAATATAACGCTTGTAGGCATAATCAACGCTGACGCCGGTCTTCAGGCGCCGGACTTTCGGGCCGGAGAGGTCCTGGTTCAGCTTCTCATACAGGTTGCCGGGCGCGCCGGGCGCGGAGAAGAAACCGGGCGGGTCATTCTTCAAACCTACAATCCATCGCATTTTACCATTGAATCGGCACTCAATCTTGACTATGAGGGTTTTTGCCGGGAAGAGCTGAAATCGCGGAAAGTCCTTCAATATCCACCGTTTACCCGCCTGCTGAAGGTGCTGGTTACTTCGGCGAGTGAGGAATCGGCCCGCGAGGGGGCTCGTCTGCTTGCCGTCGTTTGCCGTGAAAAGGCGGACTTCTTCAGGAATACGGGAAGAAGCGTCGCCGTGCTGGGGCCTTCGCCCGCAGCCCACGTAAAGCTCAGGAACAGGTTCAGGCATCATCTGTTCATAAAGACATGGACAAGCTCGGATATGCAGAGCTTCACTGAGTACGTGCTCGAATCCATCAAAGGCGATCCCGCCTTTCGATCCGTGCAGGTCACTGTAGACCGCGATCCGGCAACCGAGATATGACCCGATCATTAACTCTGCCTCAGAGTGTATGCTCCGGCATGCAGCAGTGTAGTCAAGAGGCTGCATGCGGGTCATATATTTCCGGTATTTTAAGGGTCGGAAATTGGTTCGGTAGGACCCGTGAAAGCCACCTCCACAAGCCTTTGCGCGATTATGTTGAAGTTTTGTTTTTCCGGTTGAATTGATTGGCATGTTAACTGTATTATAAGCTAAGGGTGGCAAGTTCGTCTCGTGAGTGAAAAAAGGGCTATTTTCAGTGAAGGGAAGAAGGGGGTTGCCGATGTGGTTTCTGATAGGGCTCTTTGGGGGCGTCATTCTTGGGTTTTTCTTTGCCGGCTTGTGTAATATTATTGCAAGAACAGGAGAGAGATACATCGAACACTGTACGGATTTTCTTGAAGGGGAAATAAAGAACCCTGCATAGACAGTCTTCATATCTTCGGAACCGGGACGCGTGCAAAACGGAGGATTGTAGAGATCCAGACTCTCCGAGGCTCGGGGACCGGCTGAAGGCTCGCTGAATTCATCGACATATCACTGCCCAAAAATGGAGCGCAGGCGTTCGCGCCTGTGAAGGGCCAGGCCTGAATGGCTTTCGCGCGGCTCCCGGCACATCTTTAAACAATCAGAACAATGTGGCGTTTCCCGCTCGCGGCGGGCCGACAGGATATATCCCGTTATGCCGGACATAATCCTCATACAGCCCCCGATCCGCGATTTCTATCTGACGGCAAAAAGGACCATCCCTTACGGGCTTGCATGCGTCGCCTCGCCGCTTTTAGGACAAGGTTACTCGGTGGAAATTTTGGACGCTCTTGCCTCGACCAGGTCAAAAAAGGTGGGGCTTCCGGCCGAAATGTCGTATCTGCGGGATTATTATTCAGGGCCGGATATTTCCCCTTTGTCAATGTTTCACGATTTTCGGCATTTCGGACTGAGTGAGCAGGATATCGGTGAGAGGGTCCAAAGCTCCGGCGCGTTCCTGGTGGGAATATCGTCTCTTTTCACTGCATACAGCGCTGAGGCGTTGCGGACCGCAGAAGTGGTGAAACAGGCGCGCCCGGAGGCCCTGATCGTGCTTGGAGGCCATCATCCGACCGAGATGCCCGAAGAGGCGTTGAGGCAGAGCGATTGTGTGGATTTTATCATCCGGGGCGAGGGTGAGGCTTCCATGGCTCTTCTCGCCGGGGCAATTCACAGTGGGACTTCGCTCGAATCCGTCCCCGGGATAGGGTTTCGAACCTCTGGTGGAAAGCTTTTCATAAGACCGCCCGCTTTTATGGCGGACCTTGACGATGTTCCCCTTCCGGCGATCGATCTGATCGACAATAACTTCTACCGGCGCAGAAAAATGCCGAGCGCGGTGATTGCAGCCAGCAGAGGGTGCAGGCTCGGTTGCAGCTACTGCTCGGTCGGATGCTCGTCGTGGAGCCGTTTCCGCATGAAGAGCGCGCGCCGGGTCATCGAAGAGATGCAACGCGCGGTCTTTGGCATCGGGGCGCGTTTCATAGATTTTGAAGATGAAAACATTTCATACGTGCGGGAATGGTTTCTCGATCTGCTTCGTCAAATAGAGTCGCAGTTCAAGGGCTGCGGTCTGGAGCTGAGGGCCATGAACGGCCTTTTCCCTCCCACTCTGGATGAGGAAGTGGTTTGCGCGATGAAAGCCGCCGGTTTTAGCGCTCTTAATCTTTCGCTTTGTACAACTTCCTGTGAACAGTTGAAGAAATTCAGACGTCCCGACGTGCGTCAGGAGTTTGAAAAGTGTTTGCTGTACGCTGAAAAATATGGGTTTGAGGCTGTTGCATACATCATTGTGGGCGCGCCGGAGCAAGACCCGATGGACTCCGTGGCGGACCTTGCGTACCTGGCCGGTAAGACCGCGATTGCAGGAGTATCCGTTTTCTATCCGGCCCCGGGCAGCGCCGATTTTGAAAAATGTAAAGATCGAGGTCTGCTCCCCCCCGCGCTTTCTCAATTGCGCTCGACTGCCCTCCCTATTTCCGGGGCGACTGCGAGGAAGGATTCGATCACGCTCCTGAGACTGGCGAGGACCCTCAATTTTTTTAAATCCCTTGACGAAGCGGAAAGACGGGATGTTCTGAATCTTGCGAAAGAGCATACGACGCAAACTGTTGCGGTCAAAATACCGGCGGCGAAGGCGCCGCGCAGCGTCGAGACTCACGCCGCCCGAAGGCGTGAGATCGGCAAAACACTGCTGAGCATCTTCCTTCGGGATGGAGTAATCTACGGTGTAAGCCCGGAAGGACATCTATTTCGCCACCTGACGTCCGACGCACTTTGCCTGGAATTCAGAAACGCTCTGCTGAGGCTTTTTTCGGGGTCATCCGGCAAATGAGCGCCTGGGTCCGGATTTTCCGTAAGCGTCGGTCAGCCGCATCTCACTTCTAATCGCACCCGCAAGAAGAGCCTTCCTTGTATGACAGACTTGTTAACAAAAGTAAGCGATCATTTGGTGAAATGCTCTCCAGGCATCCCTTTGCGATGTACTTCGGTAGCGCGGAAGGCATCCTGCTCGGTTCGTCTGTCATGGGCGTTGGGTGTTAACGGGATGCCTTGACAGTAATCATCCGATCTTCTAGATTGGTGGTGGGCATAATCATCTAAATGATCAAGATGTTGAGTTATTTTGTCTCGAATAATCGAGAAGAAGGAGGAAAGTCTATGCCTGCCAACATCATCAACGTGCGCGACTTGGAGGAGGAGGACGTTAGGCTCCTTGAGTCCCTGGCCGAACTTCTCAGGTCCAAGCGGCGCAAAGCGATGGAGACAATGACGGAACGCGAAGGGTATAGTTTTGAAAAGAGCGCCGGTTCCTGGAATGGCCTCATTGACGGGGAGGAGTTAATCCGCAATATTTACGCTGACCGGCTGATTTCTCCCCGGCCAGAGGTAAAGCTATGAAAATCACATATCTGATCGACACCGATTGGATTATTCACTACCTGCTCGGTGAGAAGCACATTACACAGGAACTAATGCGACTGAGACCGGAAGGTCTGGCAGTAAGCGTTATCTCGCTTGCTGAAGTCTATGAGGGGGTATTCTATTCCCATGATCCTGAAACCAGCCAGAAAGGCTTTGCAGATTTTCTAGAAGGGGTTTCAATCCTTAGCGTGGACGAAGATATCTGCCCGGTGTTCGCCAAAGAGCGGGGAAGATTGAGAAAGGAGGGCAGCCTAATCGGTGACTTTGACCTTCTCATTGCTTCCACGTGTCTTTCCCACGAACTCACTCTACTGACGAACAATGTGCGCCACTTTGAGCGGGTTAATGGATTTAAATTCGTCACCGCGTTGAAATAGTCCTCAAAACCTGTATTATCACTGTCCTTTAACCTGAATTCGTGCATAGGAATACAAAAGAGGTCACAGGACAAACCCCGAAACTTCTTGAATTTACTTGAAGCTGGCGAAGGGAGTCGAACCCCCAACCTGCTGATTACAAATCAGCTGCTCTGCCATTGAGCTACGCCAGCCCGTTTTTGCAAATGCTTATATCACAAGGGTTTGCGGGAAACAAGTGGTTAACGGACAAGCCCTTTGATGCTGAAGCGCGCGGCCGGTCCAGCGCAATCCGCCTCAGAACACGGCTGCCCCGGCAAATCCGGCGTGGCCTATATCAACAAACCGAGTAACCGTTCACCGTACGTTGCGCGTAGTTTTAGGCGCCACCCTTCGTGGTGAGTCCGCGTTCAGCTCGCTTGCGAATACAGAACACGAAGAGCCTGGAGTTTGAGTATGCGCCTCGCGGAGCGTCGAGATATTCCCAACTGCGAAGGGTGGACCATCTCCTGTTCCGCAAGGCTGTTCGGCGTGAACATGATTTTATCACATTAAAGTTTGAAGGCGATCCTGTTTAGCGTCAGTTCATGGGCCAGAGGAGCGCAGCGAGGTTGCTCGCAAGTTGATTCCAAAAGCCCGGAACCCAAAGCGCCGTGAACCTCTATCTCATATCCAATCACGCGTTTGGAAAGGTCGTCAAATTCCATCTTTTTCTCTCTTCGGCTTAACCCCTCCGCGCTCCCTCTCCGTGTATGCTTCGTGCTCTTCGTGGTAAAAATATAATCAACTTCATGGTTTTCGGGTGTCACAAGGGGACATGAATAGCCGCTTGGAATATTTCATCGCAGGCGCGGCCCACCTCGGACCTGGTTCGAGGCAGGCCCTGGCGTAGCGTGGGAATTGTGGGGCGTCCCGTGGGGACATTAGTGTCTGCTTCATTCGTTGATCAGAGTTTTTTCCAGATTGCCTCAACTTTTTTTCCAATAGAGCAAAATACCCTCTTTGCATGTTGTAGCATTTCCCGCAGGAGGTTGGGTCATGGTGGAAACGGATGCCGAATGCTGCATCAAGGCATTTCGCAGGAGGCTTGTCCACATCCCGATCGTCCACACCGAAACCGACCTGGGCGGCCTTAGCCGGCCGGTGCAGCGGGCGGGACTCCGGATGCTGGGCACAAGGGCGTGGCGGAGCAAGTTAAAGGCCATAGACGCCATGTGGGCCGAAATCGAACGATCCATCGAGCAGTTGGGGGCTTTGCTACGAAAGGGTCCGCCTCTACCAGGACGGGCTGCCGGTTTGCGGGCGGGAACTGGAGATCGTTGCCGAGCTTGCGAAGAAGGGCAGCCTGAATCATCGCCTCCTCCAGCGATTGATCGAAAAGGGTGCATCCCTTATGGGGACCGAGTCCGCCGAATTGCTCATCGAGGAATACGAGCGCGCCAAAGAGGCCGCCAGGCCGCCAAGCGCGAGTCATGCGCGGCGAGCCAAGGGTCCTCGGCCCTCTGGCCGGGACCGGGAAGGTCCGCCCGGAGATTCTTTGCTCGCAAGGCGCGACAGTTTTATCGCCGCCCGAATCAACAGCACCTTGCGCGAAGGCGAAACGGGGATTCTTTTTCTGGGAATGCTTCACTCGTTGGACAATCTTCTGGCGGAAGACATTGAGGTTGTGTACGTGCCCCGGCTAGCCCTCTTATCGCTAAAGGGAAATAGCGAAAATGAGCGATTCGGAAGCCAAAATCCTCATCGCCGATGACGAGCCGACCCACTGCTCGATCCTCTCACGACTTATGAAGAACGAAGGTTTTGAGGTCTTGACGGTCAATGACGGAACGCAGGCACTCGATTCAATTGCTTCGCAGGGGCCCGATGTGCTTCTCCTGGACTTCATGATGCCTGGCATGAACGGGATGCAGGTCCTGGAGTTTGTGAAGGAAAAGGACCTGGATATTCCGGCCATCATGATTACCGGCTACGCAGATATTCCCGGGGCCGTGGAGGCGATGAGGGCCGGGGCGTATGACTATCTGGCCAAACCTTTCAATCACCATGAAGTGGTTAGAGTTGTGCGCCGGGCGCTGGCGGAGCGCAGGCTCAAAGAACGATGCAGGTATCCTTCCTCAGGTGAGGCGGACTCTTGCGGCTTGAGGGAGACGATGGGACCCGGCGATGCGATCGGCCGCCTCATCCTCGAGGTGAACCTGGTGGCGAGATCGGATTTCAGTGTGGTCATTCTCGGGGAAACAGGATCGGGCAAGGAGCTTGTCGCTCGCGCCATCGAGCGGTGCAGTTCCAGAACGGGTCCCTTCGTCCCCATCGATTGCGGGTCGATACCGGAAACCCTTCTGGAAAGCGAATTGTTCGGTCACGAAAAGGGGGCTTTTACGGGCGCCATTGCGCGCAAGCCGGGGAAGTTCGAAATGGCCAAAGGCGGGACCCTGTTTCTGGACGAGATTTCAAATATGCCCCTGTCTTCGCAGGCCAAACTTCTTCGGGCGCTCCAGGAGAAAAAAACCTATCGCGTGGGGGCCAGGGAACCGATAAGCGTTGATGTCCGTATCCTGGCGGCCTCGAACGTGGACCTGCTGGAGTTGACCAATACCGGCGCTTTCCGGCTCGACCTTTTCTATCGGCTGAACGAGTTTTGCATCACCGTTCCACCCTTGCGCGAGCGCAAGGAAGACATTCCCTATCTTGCAGGAGTTTTCCTCGACGCCACAAACCGCGAACTGAACAAAAACGTCAGGGAGTTTTCCGACGTGCGCCATCGAAAAATTGCTGGCGCACGACTGGCCCGGCAACGTCAGGCAGTTGCGTTCGGTTATTCGCCGTGCGGTGCTGATGGCAGACCGGGTCGTTACCGAGGCGCACCTTGAGATTACCGACGCGGGCCCGCCAATTGCTGAACTCCCATAGAAATGACGGTCGCCGGGTGGAAGGAAATGCCGCTAAAAGAGCTGTTGCGAAACGGCGCAGCGGCGATTGAACGGCAGGTTCTCGCCCAAGCGCTGAAGTATACGGGAGGAAATAAGGCCAAAGCGGCCCGGATGCTCAAGGTGGACTACAAGACAGTGATTTCAAAGGTGAAACGATACGCAATCCACACAAATGGAGAACCAAATGGCGCAGGAGAAAAAGACGAACAAGGGTGCACAGGCCGGCGGGGCAATTGAGGGGATCTTCCGGGGCTTTGGCGAACTTGTAGAAAAACTGGCCGATCTGGCCCAAAAGGGCGAACAACTTTCGCGCGAAGGCGATATGCAATGGGAAGATAAGCGAAAAGGACCTCAAAGCTGTTTTCGGCTTTTCGGTGAAGACGGGCCTCGGGGGCAAGGAAGTCAAAGTGGAACCCTTCGGCAACGTCAGCACCGACAAAGCAACCGGCAGATCCGACAGTCCATGAGGTGCGGGAACCCTTAACGGACCTTTTCGAGGAAGAGGACCATGTACTGATAGTGGCGGAGATGCCCGGAATAGAGGTCGAGGATATTGAGATCGAGATTCGAGGACGATATCCTGACCCTGTCTGCGCAAAAGGGGAAAAAGAAATACCGCAAGGAGGTGCTTCTGCCCGGGAGCTTTGGAGAAGACAAGATCGAGGTTTCATGCAAACACGGAATTGTGGAGATCAAGTGCATGAAACAGTAGTCAAGACGGGTCCCCGGCCGCAGCGGATGTATGCAATAAAGATTGCGGCGCACGCAGCGCGGCGGGGTGGCTAAAGACATCGGCCTCCAGACGCAAAGGCGGTTCTATGCCGGATACCAAAAGACCTGCGCTCAAACTCAAGGTAACCGAAGCCCTCACCAAGGACGTTGGACGCGCTTTTGCGCGGATGGGTCCCGAGGACATGGAGATGCTGCAGGTATCGACCGGGCGATACCCTGGAAATTACCGGCAAACGCAAGACGGTGTGCAAAGCGATGCCTGCATACAAGGAGATGCGCGGGCAGTCGCGGGTTCAACTGGATGGCATTGCCAGGGAGAATGCCGGGGCCGGGATCGACGAGTTTGTTACCGTGAGCAGCAATCTTCTGCCGGCAGGCCGAACGGGTCGCCATCGCGCCGACCAATATCACGCCTTCCGACCGGGATTTGAACTATATCGGCAGCCTCCTGGACGGCTTGCCGGTGCTCGAAGGCGACCGCATACGGGCCACTCTTTTCGGGAGTCGCTCAGCCGACTTCAAGGTGGAGAGCACCATTCCCAGAGGGCCTGTGATGATTAACCCGGCGACGTTGCTCATGATCGGAAAGCCGCAGCAGGAGCAAACGGGCCGGGCTGTCTCCTACGAGGATATCGGGGGACTCAGGCCGCAGCTCCAGCGGATACGGGAAATGATCGAACTTCCGCTGCGCTACCCGGAGGTATTTCGACGGCTGGGAATCGATGCCCCCAAAGGGGTGCTGCTTCACGGCCCGCCAGGGTGCGGCAAAACCCTCATCGCGCGGGCGATTGCCCGCGAAACCGATGCCAATTTCTTTTCCGTGAGCGGCCCGGAGATCATACACAAATTCTACGGAGAAAGCGAAGCGCACTTGCGCAAGATCTTCGAGGAGGCAGGCCGCAAAGGTCCCAGCATAATTTTTCTGGACGAGATCGACGCCATTGCTCCCAAGCGGGAACGGGTGGTAGGCGATGTGGAAAAACGGGTGGTTGCGCAGCTTCTTGCGCTTATGGACGGATTGGCCAGGCGGGGAAACCTCATCGTCATCGCCGCCACCAATCTTCCTCATCTTCTGGACCAGGCGCTCAGGCGTCCCGGGCGTTTTGACAGAGAAATAGCCATTCCTATCCCCGACCGCAACGGCCGGCTCGAGATCATGGAAATACACAGCCGCGGCATGCCCCTTGCCGAGGATGTGGACATGCCCCATCTGGCCGAGATTACTCACGGCTTTGTCGGGGCCGACCTGGAAGCTCTTTGCCGGGAAGCGGCAATGGTGTCTTTGCGGCGTGTCTTGCCCGATATCGATTTTTCCCAGTCCAGCATTCCCGATGCGCAGATCGCCCGCCTCGAGGTGCGTATGTCCGACTTTTTCGCTGCTTTGCGCGAGGTCGAACCCTCGGCCATTCGCGAAGTGTTCGTCGAGGTGCCGAATGTGAGCTGGAACGACGTCGGAGGCCTTGCGCGAGTAAAACAGCGCCTGTTGGAAGCGGTCGAATGGCCCCTGCAATATGCTCATCTCTTCGAGCAGGCCGGGACCAGGCCGCCCAAGGGCATTCTGCTTTCGGGTCCTCCGGGTTGTGGCAAGACCCTGCTGGCCAAAGCGATCGCCACTGAAAGCAGGGTGAATTTCATTTCGGTCAAAGGACCCGCCCTTCTGTCCATGTATGTGGGAGAATCGGAAAAGGCGGTTCGTGAGGTTTTTCAAAAGGCCAGGCAAGCTTCACCCTGTATCGTTTTCTTTGATGAGATAGACGCTCTGGTTCCCCTGCGAGCCGGCGGCTCGACCAGTTCCAACGTCTGCTGAACGGGTGCTCAGCCAATTTCTGACCGAACTTGACGGAATAGAAGAATTGAAAGGGTGTGCTGGTGCTGGGGGCGACCAACCGGCTGGACATGCTCGATCCGGCTGTGATCAGGCCTGGCAGGTTCGACGAAGTTATCGAAATCCCCCTGCCGGACTGAATGATCGCGAGGAAATCTTCAATGTGCATCTTCAAAAAAAACCTCTGGCGCACAAGATCGACTATCGAGAACTGGCCCGCAACTCAGAGCGGCTAAGCGGGGCCGAAATCGAGTCGGCGTGCAACCTGGCCGGCCTCAGGGCGGTCAGACGGGCAGTGGAACTTTTGAAGGCCGAATCCGGCCGCCAAGGTGAGGGTCCTTGTCGAAGAGCAAGATGTGGAGGAGAGTTTGCTGGAGGTGAGCGAGCCTGAGGGCTGAGGGGCCTGAGGCGAAGACGGCGAACTGTTGCGGCCTTGAGAGCCGAAGACTAACCGATCCGGGCAACAGCGTCGCGTCCCCGGTCTGACACCGGACAGGGGGGGCTTATGCCGGGCGGATTCAGAGCAAGAGAGCAGTGAAATGCCGCAATGACGTGGATTCCAAGGCGATTTACCTCTATTGTTTCGCCAGTTCCGCCCTTCTGTCCACTGTGGAAGGAGTGGGCGTAGATGGAATAAATCCCGTTTTCCTGCTGCCCTGCATGGATGTTGTCGCGGTTGTGCAGTTTTGTTTGCTGCGCATGAATTCAGCGGGAATATCGGCCGAAAACGGGAAGGGGAGCTTGCCTGGGTGGGGCTGCTCGCCTGCCGGCACGAAGAGGTCGTGGAGCGGGCGATGATTCATTCGCCTGTTCTGCCGTTGCGGTTCGGGACGATTTTTGACTCGTATGCAAAGCCTGCAAGTGCGGTTGAAAAAGCACTATGACGGAATAAAGCTTTTTCTTGACATGGCGTCGGGTAAGGATGAATGGGCGGTCAAGGCGTTTTTGAACCGTGCCGGGGCCTGCGAGCAATTACTCAAAGGAGGCCCTCGCCGCTCGGGGCAAAGAAACTTCGATATCCCCGGGCGCCCTCTATCTAAAGGAACGCCGAATGCGGGCCTTGCGCAAAGATGCAGTGAACCGCTCGGTTGAAGAAATCTGCAAAAGCACAGGGGTGGAACTGGGCCGCATCGCCAGCGATGTCAGCGTGCGTAAACCGCTTGCGGGCGAGGCGCTGGGGGGCGTCAAGGATATGATCGTCAACTGGGCCTTTCTGGTTTCGCAGGATATTGCGCCGGATTTTTGCGCCTGCGTTCGCAGGGCCAATGAGCTGTGCGCGGTTCCTGGCCTGGTCTTCGAGATTTCGGGACCCTGGCCTCCATACAGCTTCCGTCCCTGCCTGGAAGAGGAGGAGGCGGCCGTGAGTTTTCTGCTCTACTGTATTTTGCGGAGCTCTGCCCGGAAGGCAGCCCCCCGAGCTAACCGGGGTAAACGGCGAGCATGTCCTGTTCATCACGCGCCCAAGGTCTTAGCGGCGCCGTGTCACGCGTCGTCGCCTTCGGAACTGGCGTTGAACCCTTCCCGAATCCTCGCCTATGAAAGGATCGTCGCACGCCTGCATTGCCGCTATACGGTGATCCCCATGCGCTACGGCTGCGTGCTGGATGAAGAATGCAGGGTTGTGCGGCTGCTCGAGGAGCGCCGCGACCAGTTCAGCGCTCTTCTCAAGGAACTGGCGGGCTGTGTGGAGATGGGGGTCCGCGTTCTGCCCGGCCGAAATGAGGCGGAAGCATGCGAAGCGCAAAGGGCCGTCTGGCGTCCCCACTGTGCCGAGCCGGCATTCAGGCTGCCCCGGCTGCGATTACCTGGCCGCTCAAAAATTGCGCTATGCGCAAAACGAAGGATTTACGGCTGCGCGCAGGGCGTTTGTCGAAAGAGTGTTCGCGCGCTTTTGCCGGACTTTTCGTCAAGTGGAAGGTGGAAGGCCGCGCCCCCGGAGCAGGGAAGTCTATCATGCCGGCCCCGCTGTTTTCTCTTTATTTTCTGGTGCCCGCTGAATCGGTGGAAGCGTTTCGCAAAAGGTTCCATGAAATAAATAGCGAAGGCGCGGGGCTTCTGCTGACCGGCCCATGGGCCCCCTATAACTTTGTGAGTTCCTGAGGGACTCATGCTGTGCGTAAAGATGCGCCGTGCGCGCGCAATCCACGCGCCGTGCGGGTGTGGATATTATATATCGGCGAACGGTTTGCAGAAAGAGGAGTGGAGAATGGACAGTGATGCTTTCAAGGCTCCACGCCAGGGTCCGTTGAATCGGTATGAAAAGCTCTACACCATGCTTCTGGACGCCATCCCAAGTTCGGTTCTGCTCATCAACCGGGATATGCGCATCGTCAGCGCAAACAGAAACTTCCTTGAAAAGAGCAAGCGTTCCAAGTCCAATACTATCGGGCATCCGCTGGAGGTAGTGTTTCCTTCCACCATTCTCGAACGTATGGACATCGGGCGCCGCATCGGGCAGGTGTTCCGCGAAAACCGGCCGACACGCGGGGAGCGCCTTACTTACAGGGCGCCCGGTCTGCCGATGCGGGTCTATTATTACATCATCCTTCCTTTTACATGGGAGGGCGTCGTTGAGAGCGCAATGCTTTTGATGGAGGACGTGACGGAGCAGATACGGCTGAGCGAAGACGTCCGTCGATTGGAACGCCACCTGGCGAGCGTTGTCGAATGCGCAAACGATCTCATAATCTCCACGGACACCGACGGCAGGGTGCTCACATGGAACAGGGCTGCTGAGACGATCTCAGGTTACTGTTTCGAGGAGACAAAGGGCAAACCCTTCGTCGAGTATTGCACCGAAGACCGGCGGGAAGAAGTCAAAAGGGTCCTGGCCGAGATGCACACCCAGCAGAACTCTATCATGGTCGAATGGGACATCACTACCAAAGAGGGAAGTCTCATCCCCGTCTATTGGGTCCTGTCGCCCTTGAGGGACGAGATGTCGCAATCGGTGGGGCTTGTCATGGTGGGAAGAGATCTTACCGAACGGCGAAAACTGGAAATGCAGCTCCTCCAGTCTCAGAAGCTTGCCGCATTGGGGGTGATGGCGGGAGGGATAGCCCACGAAATTCGAAATCCACTCGCGATTTGTTCCTCGTGCGCCCAGTTTCTCATGGAGGACGATATCGATGCGGAGTTTCGACAGGAATGCGCGCAAAAGATTCACGCCGGCATCCAGAGGGCGTCGGTCACAATAGAGAACCTGTTGAAGTTTGCCCACCCATCGACCAAGACCGACGTGGCACCGGTAAACCTGTGCTCGCTTATAGAGGAGACGCTTTGCCTGGTCGCCAGCCAGGCTAAAATACAGAAGATCGAGGTCGTCTGCAGCTTCTCGAAGGAAACCGTCATGATCAGCGGGGTTGGAAGCCTTCTGCAGCAGGTCTTTCTTAACCTTTTTTTGAACGCGTTAAACTCCATGCCTGACGGAGGGTCTCTGAGCATCTCCGTGGTCACCAGGGGAAAAGAGGCTTTGGTTCGGATTACGGATACGGGAAGCGGCATCAACAGGGCTGACATCGATAAGATATTCGACCCGTTTTACACGACCTCGCCCGTGGGAAAAGGCAGCGGATTGGGGCTTTCGATATGCTACTCAATACTGAGGCACCACTTTGGTTCGATCGAAGTGGAGAGCAGCGAGGGAAAAGGAAGCACTTTTACCGTGAGACTGCCGGCGCTCTAATCAAGCAGGGGATGTGGCGTGACAATCTCGAAATTTCTCATTGTAGATGATGAACCGGACATGTGCTGGGCGCTGCATCATATATTGGAGAAAAATGGGTTTGCCGCCGTGGTGGGGTTCACAGCCCAGGAGGCGCTTGCGCAGATGGCCTCGAACGGCTTTCTGATGGCTTTTCTGGACGCCAAGCTGCCGGACATGGATGGACTCGAACTGGCCAGGCGCATCCGCCTGATGGACTCCCGACGTGCGCATCGTAATGATATCGGGATACTTCTACAGGGACGATGCGAGTGTGCAGAAAGCCCTTGAAGACGGCCTGATCAGCGATTTCATCAGCAAACCCTTCCAAAACGACGAGATCCTCGGAATCATCAAACTCTTTGATCCTGCCTGATTCCATCTACGGGTGCGAAAACCCGTTTGCCTTTCCCTAAACTATGTAACCTTCTCCATAGAGTTCGTTCCCGAATGGAAGGTCCTTCACGGCATGTGCTCGAGGCCGTTTGCTTATTTCGCAATAAAATCCAGGCATTGTAAAAACGGAAGAGGCTTTGTGCAAGTTGGCATGCTTTTAGCCATGTCTATCCTGCCGGCGGTTTCGATTCGGAAAGGACTCTTTGCCGAAGGAAACCTGCCGGATGCAATCCGGGCCCGCTCGGCGGGCGGTTGGGAAGCAGTAGCATAAACCGTTGATTTAAAAGGAGGTTAAGTATGGCGAAGGTTCAGAAATCAACTGATTCATCGAGTCTGGCTGAAGTGGTGGATCGCATTTTGGACAAAGGCATCGTGATCGATGCATGGGCCAAGGTGTCTCTGGTGGGGATCGAACTGCTGTCCATCGAAGCCCGTGTGGTGATCGCCTCTGTAGAAACGTACCTCAAATATGCCGAAGCCATCGGGCTTACGGCCAGCGCCGCAGCGCCCGCCTGAAGGCGTGCGTCTGTCTCGGACCTGAGGTTCCCCCCCGGGAGCCGCTGATAGGCTGTACTTCCGGGAAGGACTCTCATCGAGCTGACGAGAGAAAAGGATTTTATCATGGCAAAAGTTCAGAAATCAACTGATTCATCGAGTCTGGCTGAAGTGGTGGACCGCATTTTGGACAAAGGCATCGTGATCGATGCCTGGGCCAAGGTGTCCCTTGTCGGGATCGAACTGCTCTCTATCGAAGCGCGCGTGGTGATCGCTTCGGTCGAAACCTACCTGAAGTATGCCGAAGCCATCGGTCTTACGGCCAGTGCCGCCGCGCCGGCCTGATGCCGAACCTCGAAGGGTCCTGATTGCCGGGCGTTCCTTGCCCGGCGAGGGACCCTGAGTTGGAAGACCGGGTTCAGAAAAGGAGGAAGATTATGGGTATGGCGCCTCAGGACATGGCCCGGTTGCGCGGCGAGATAACAGGTTTGAGGGGTGCGCGCAGGGAACTTTTGAAAAACATGGTCCGGGATGCAAGGGAGCGCCGGAATGCCGTGGCGGTCGATGGGAAAGCACTTCCACGACGCGCATGCCGAAATGGCCCGGACGACCAGGAAGGAGCGGTGGGCATTTTTGACGGGTATCAAGGCGGATGTGTGTTCGATGCAGGCAGATTTTCACAAGGACCTTGCGGATATGCACGATGCGAATGTCCGAAGGGCCTGCCAGACCAGACAGGAATGCGCCTCATTCGTCTCTGGCTTGAAAACCGAAGTGAAGCGGCATGCGGGCTGGTTTTCTCAGTGCTCATTCACAGATGGCGAGGAAAACAAAAGTCGAGCGTCTTGCCTTCATCGCCGATCAAAAGAACAGCGTCTCGAGCATGCGGGCGGACTTCCGCCATGATCACAACGAGATGGCAATAAGCGGCAAGAACATCCGCATTGCGATTCCTCTCTGGGCTTGAAGGCGAATCTGTCGGATATGCGAGCGGGCTTTCGCAAAGAACTTGCGGATTGCCGCCGCTCATTCCGGACGGTGGTCAAAAAGGCAAGGGCGGAGCGATCGACCTTTGTGAGGGGGCTCAAACAGGTGGTTGCCGACATGCGGCAGGAATTCGCATCGGAAATCGCCGCCTCCCGTCTTGCCTGGCTGGGCGTAACAGGGATCGAGGGGCAGCTCGGGTATGAAGATCGCTCAGAGCAAGCAGGTTCAATGGAAGGAGGAGCACCAGGAGGCCGAACCGATGGCGGAAGAGTTTGTTGAGTTTAAACCCCCGGAGGCCGGACCGGAGGCTGTTGCCCTGGAAGCCGGGCGGGAAGAGATGCGCCCCATCGAGGCTGCAAAGCAACGCCCGGCAGGGAAGAAAAGAGGACGTCGAAGAAGGACAAACGCCACCAGTAAGCCGGCGCAAAGAGTCCAACAGGGCGCAACAGTCACGGAGACGAGTGAAATGGTTGTCGAGCTCAAAAGAGAGATTGCGGTTCAGTGTTCTTTCTGCGGCGGCAGGGGCAGGGACCCCTTCGGCATCATGTCACTGCTCTCCACCTGTTGTGTCTGCGGAGGCAGCGGCCTTGTCCGAGTGCCGGAGCCTTACACGCATTGCGCGCACTGCCGAGGCACAGGCGCCGTCAAAACTCTCACGTGCACGGTTTGTAGAGGGAAAGGGGTTGTGGCAGTGCTCCCCGGCCCAACCAGGAAATGCCCGGAGTGCGCGGGCACAGGCGACGACCGCTCCGCCTCGGCGATGGCATGCCTGAGGTGCGGCGGCCGGGGACTGATATCGATTTGAGTCCCTGTTGCGGATTGCCTCGACCGCGGCAGGATGCGATTCCCGACGGATTGAAGCTGCCGAACTCGAAAACCCGTAAATGGAGTAACTCAAAGATGCGCAACGAAAATCTTGAGTGTCTTGTCGGCCACGGTGAGAGTTCAACCGGAGGGAGACAACATTCTGCCCGAGCCGGGCGACGGGTTTGTTTCGACTCCTTACGTGGAGGAGGTGACCGAGCGGGCCCTTTGCTATATCCAGGCCGGCTATCCGATTCACTTTTCCGGTCCGGCCGGCACGGGGAAGACGACCCTTGCATTTCATGTGGCCGCCAGGCTGGGTCGTCCGGTTACCCTCATCCACGGCGACGACGAGTTCGCAGGTTCCGATCTTGTGGGCCGGGATGCGGGGTATCGAAAGTCCAAATTGATCGACAACTTCATTCACTCCGTCCTCAAAACCGAAGAGGAAATGAAGAGTTTCTGGGTTGACAATCGGCTGACCATGGCCTGCCAGAACGGCGACACCCTTATCTACGATGAGTTTAATCGTTCGAGACCGGAGGCCAACAACGCTTTTCTGAGCGTTTTGTCCGAACGTATCCTGAATTTGCCACAGGCTGCGCAGGTCCGGCGAGGGCTACCTCGAAGTGCATCCGAATTTCACCGCGATCTTTACCTCGAATCCGGAAGAGTACGCCGGAGTTCACAAGACCCAGGACGCGCTTCTGGATCGGCTTATCACGGTGCACCTGGAGCACTATGACCGCCGGACCGAGATCGAGATCGCGGTGGCGAAATCGGGCATATCCAGGGACGGATGCCTCCACCATCGTGGATATCGTGAGAGAGTTGCGCGGCGTGGGTGTGAACAATCATCGGCCTACCATCCGTGCCTGCATAGTGATCGCCAGGGTCCTTGCCATGCGCGGCGGCAGCGCCCGCGTTGACGACCCGGTGTTCCGGCGGGTTTGCCGGGATGTGCTCACAATGGATACGGCAAAAGTCACGCGCGGAGGCCATCCGGTCATAAGGCAAAAAGTGGATGAGATAATCGAAACGGTCTGCCGGAACCGCAACGCGGTGCCAGGGCAGGCGTAGCGGCCACATGGTTTGAAGAGGAGCAGGGGTATGGCAATTCCTTCCAGGACCATTAAAGGTCTGCAGGACATTCGCTCCCACTCGGGAAGGGCAAGGGAAGGGGCAATACCGCACAAAGCCTATATGCGGCTGAGTTGCCTGGAGATGGAGAAATTCCGCCGTGCCAGGGAAAGGGAGAGCGCTATGGTGCGGGTAAGAAATATCGATGCACGCTTTCGGGAAATCGACTCCGAGGAGGCCATGATTTTGCGTGCAATGAAAAAACAGGGCAGCAAACCGGTCCCGCTGACGCTCCGGGACAAGACAACGTCTATAACCAGCTCGTGAGCGAAAAATAGCCGGGGTTTAGATTCAAATATTGAAGGGGTGTGTCTGGCCGCAACGGAAGCTGGGACATCTATGAAGATGGGCTGTTCGCTGCCTTCCATGCTCTGGAATATCGCCCTCCCTCAGGACCGGCTTTTCCGGATGAGGAGGATGGAATTCGATGATCAGGGAGAAACGGAATGAAAATCAACTGCCTATCATGCGGCTTCAAGGTGGAACTCGATGACGATGCTTACGTCGATTACGAAGGGCAGGCAAAGTGCTGTACGTGTAGCCGGCTTCTTCAGATCAGGACCATCGACGGCAAACTCAAGTCCGTTCAGTTGGTGGAGGGCGGCGAACCCCGCCCGGCGATAAGACGACAAGGCGCGCCGTGACAGCGGGCGCATTGAAAGGATGGACCGCATGGCCAAAGAAACGGCCAACTCCATGGGAAGGTATATATATGCCGTTATTGCGGGGCAGCGATGAGCGAACGTACGGCCTGCTCGGGATTGATGGAGGCGCTGTCTACGGCCTGTCAGACGGACATGTTCAGGCCGTGGTCAGCGATGTTGCGAACACGAGGATACGTCCGGAGCGGCGCAACCTCGCGGCCCATCAGCAAGTCATCAGCCGGCTCATGGAGGAAACCACGCCTTTGCCAATGAGCTTCGGCATTATTGCCGACGGTCCGAGAGCGGTTCGAAAAATCCTTTCCCTCAATCGGAGGGCTTTTCTTCAACAGCTCGCAAAGGTTGCCGGCAAGGTGGAAATGGGGTTGCGCGTCACCTGGGATGTGCCCAATATCATCGAATACTTTGTCCTCACCCATCCGGCAACTACGGGCCGCTCGCGACAGATTTCTCGCGGAGCCGCGCGCGAACCGCTCTCAGGAAGACAAGATAGAGCTCGGGCGCACTTTTGAGCGTATCCTCAACGGAAGATCGTCGAAGCTTATGCGGAAAAAGTGGAAGAGGTCTTAGGCGGATGTTGCGCCGAAATCAAGAGGAACAGTCCGCGAAACGAACGTGAGGCGCTAAACCTGGCCTGCCTTGTGAGGCGAGAGGAGACATCGGAGTTTGAAAGCGCCGTATTCAGGGCCGCCAAGCTCTTCGACAACAATTTCGCCTTCGACTACAACGGCCCCTGGGCGCCGCACAACTTCGTCCAAATCGATCTGAAGCTCTGATGCGGCACGATGGGTCCGCGAAACTGGAATTCCACCTCGCAACAGCTAGGTCCAGTGGCTTAACAGGAGAAGCGACATGTTGATCGTTGACGACATCCTGTGTGCTCCAATCTCCGGCATTCTGTGGATTGTCCGCGAGGTCTACGAATGCCGCGCAGCAGGAACTGGCGCCCGAGACCGAGACGATCACCGCTGAATTGATGGATCTTCACATGCTGCTCGAGAGCGGGCAAGATCACGAGCGCAGCATTCGACGCGACGGGAAAAAGAGTTGCTTGACCGGCTTGGAGGAAATCGAAGAACGTCAGGGATCGGCGCACTATGATGAGTTGCTTGGAAAAGGGAAATGGCCGATGCCTGATTTTTCACCCGCCGATGCCGAACATGTCTCGCTTTGCGAGGCGCTCGACCGTATTCTGAACAAGGGCGCCGTGATAGTGGGAGAAGTGAGGATTTCGGTGGCAAACATCGATCTTATTTACCTGGGCCTCCAGATTGTGCTCTCATCCGTTAAGACCTTGCGATGACGATGTGCTCGATGAAATGATATCGACATCAGGTGACGGTCGATTTGAATGCTAACTGACCTAAATGGAGCGGCCGATGGATTGGGTTGAATCAGAGAAAGGGTGGAGTCGACGTAACTTAAATGATTTTGCGAGGATAATGGGTGCGGGAGTCAGTTCCCCCTCGGATCTATGCGCCGGTGAACCCGGAGGGGATGTCCGAGCGCACCCAGGGTGAATCTGGACGGCGAAAATGTGAAAAACGGGCTTGGAAGGCTGGTTCTGACTCTGGTCAAACTCCTTCATGAACTGCTCGAAAGGCAGGCGATAAGGCAAGTCGACGCCGGTTATCTCACCGATGCTGAAATAGAGAGGGTTGGATTGACCCTGATGAGGCAAGCCCAGGAAATCGACAGGCTCCGAAAGGAGTTCCACCTGGAGGAGCAAGACCTCAATCTCGACCTCGGACCTCTCGGAAAACTGCTGTAAGGAGGGTGTTTAAGTGGCAATTCAGCGGACTGCGCAACATTCCATCGAAAGCACCAACCTGGCCGACCTGCTCGAACGCGTGTTGGACAAGGGCATTGTCATTGCCGGAGACATAAAGATCAAGCTGGTGGATGTCGAGTTGCTGACCCTGCAGATTCGCCTGGTCATCTGTTCGGTGGACAAGGCCAGGGAAATGGGCATGGACTGGTGGACGGATAACGCGATGTTTGCAAGGCAGGCCCACCGGGAACTCTCACCCGATTCATCTCGCGAATCGAGGAAAGGCTGGCAAAAGTAGAATCCCACCTCTCGCGTTGACTCCAGCATCAGCCTGTGTTTTCAACAAAGAACCTAAAGATGCCTCCGATCATCGGCGCGGCGATACGGTCCGCCTGCTATAAAGGGTTCGCGGATGGAAGCCGACTCGTTTCAATTCCCTTGCGCCCATGAGTGTTGAAACGCCTGCAAGGGTTGGGTCGCATGGCAGACCGTACACTTACGCAAAGCATCGGGCCGCCCCTGGAGTTGAACAAACTTGATCGAGTCGTTGGGTTCGCGGCTTTGAGCGATAGCGTGGGGACTATCGTGGCAGCCTGCACAGTAGGCGCCCCCGTGGGCGCGAGAATTACGGTACAAAGGCTGATCCAAAGCGTAACCCGGGCCGTGGCATGCCGCGTTGTCGCACCGTGGTTCGGTGAGCCATGGAGCACGCCCTGTGGCTATTGTGGAAGCCACGTCCGCCATATTCCCGTGACAGGTCGTGCAGTTTAGCGCGTAGTTCTGGGACATGGCGCACCTGAGGCACTGGGTCTTGGGGCCGGGGTGGCAGTTGTAACATCCTGCCGTCGTGCCGGGCTTGATGTCGGGAGCATTGGCCGTGTTATGGTGATTGTGCATGGCGAAGGACAGGCTCTCTACGCCGGAGATTCCTTGCGCTCCAAGGGCGTTCGAAGAGTGGCACTCAGCGCAGAGCACGGGCCGGGAGGACATCAGAGGCGTTGGCGCCAGGGGGTCGCCCTGATTCAGATAGTCGTGCAGGGCCAGGATATTGGTGTCCACCCTCCCTGTCGGTTTGATCGGATAACGGGTCGTGGCGTCACCGGTGTCCATGTGGCAGTTAAAGCAACAGAGCTCTGACGATACGGGGGTAACTGCGATGAGTTTTGGCAAGGATTTTTCCCTCAACGTCCCGCACGGTGATCTGGGCCAGTTGGTAAGGATCCGGGTCACGAAGTTTTTTGTCCTTGTCGTAATATTCGGTGAGGGGAATGCCTGCGGCCACGAAGTGGTCCCCGAGGGTGGCGTCCCGGACAAGGTCCATCGTGCCGCTCAGCCCTTTGCCCGTGAGTCCGATGTTGGGCGGCAGCGGCGCGCTGAGGTGAAAAATCTGTTGGGCGAAGTCCCAGAAGTTGGTCTTGCCCACGGAGTACGTGTTGCCTGGAAATCGATATTCGACCGTTATGCCGTCGGTCACAAATTGAGGCGGGTCTCCGACTTTAATTACCTGGGCCCAAAGCACGTTGGACGGCGGCAGGACGGCTAGATTGCTGAAGTCGGGATTGTAGCAGTGCATGCCCAGGTTGTTCCAGGCCAGCACGACATAAGATCTGCTCTTCTGTGCGCCGGCGCCCGACGAGTCATCGGCGCCGGGGGCCGAACCATTCAGCAGGGCGGTGAACAAGGCCAACATGGCCAGGATCGCGAATACAGGGACCCATTCGATTCTCTTACGCTTGTTTCCGGTTCCCATGTGAACTTTCCTCCTCTATATCAGATCGGCCCCGGACTATTTTATGGCAACAAGCTCCACCTCGTAGATAAGCGTCGAGTACGGCCCTATCATCGTGCCCGCGGGGCGCCAGCCGAAAGCCTGTGAGTCGGGGACGACAACCTGCCATGTGGAGCCGGCCGGCATCATTTTGATGGCGTTCCTCAAGCCGACAACCAGATGCAGCGAGTCGTTCACCCTAAACGTCTCCGGGACGCCGGCGGTGCTGACGAACTCGGTCCCGTCGACCAGCGTGCCCCGCAAATTGATCTCCACGACGTCCTTGTCTGTCGGTTTCTTGCCATTGCCTTGCTTCATGATCTTGTACTGGAGTCCGTCCGGAAGAGCAACCACTCCTTCTTTCGCCTTGTTCTCAGCCATGAACTTCTGTCCCTCCACCCTGTTGTCATGGCCCTCCAGCCTCTTCGAAATTGAGTCCCTCGTCCTCCAGTCGCCGGAAAGAGAGTACACAGCTTCCAATATTTCGTCATCTTCCATGATCAGCTTTGCGCCCGTCATGGAGTCCTTTATTCCTTGAGCCACCATGTCCGGGTCAAGCGCCAGTTTATGGTGAATCCAGTTCCTGCCCGTTTCGACCCCCACGGCATAACTCTGCCTCTTCTTCTGCTCCTCCATTCTGTCTTTGATCGCGGCAGGCGGATTG
Organism: uncultured delta proteobacterium; assembly: GCA_963727975.1. Taxonomy (GTDB): domain Bacteria; phylum Desulfobacterota; class Syntrophobacteria; order Syntrophobacterales; family Syntrophobacteraceae; genus SbD1. The sequence continues at coordinate 124,231 of CAVSIN010000014.1, forward strand.
TCGAGGCGGGGGATCTTCACCGGCGGAGCGTTATAACCTTCTTCGGGATTTGTCTCCTGCCATGTCTTCTTGGCGTCCGGAGAACGAGCAGCATCATCATGACTCACCGCCTGCTGCCCTGTCTTTTCCGTTTCAGACGCACGGGCCGGCGCAACCGATGCGGTGAAGCCCACCAGCACTGCAAGAACCAAAACTGCCAAACACGCCATCTCGTTTCTCATCCATTTTCTTTTCATGGTGTTCCTCTGTGAAATTCAAGTCACTGTATCCAGGGGATTGCGCAATCGCCTTCCCCTCCTCCCACCGCAGCTCACGGTCCCGTACTGGGGTTCGTCAGGCGCATCTTAAGTTTTTATAATTGACTGGCCGGTGACGCAAGTCCAATTCGATCAACGAAGCTTCTGTTAGTGAAAGGTTCAACGCGCCCCGTCGGGCGCTCAAGAAAGGGGAAGGCGAAAATCGCCTTCCCCGGGAAAGAGTAACTGCATCAACCAAACGTCATCGTGCCGGCTAACAAGCGGCTATTTTGTCGTCGCCGTCGCCGTCGTGGACCATGCCGAGGACCCTCCCGTGATGTTGGCCCTTATCCGGAAGTAGATCGTCCTCCCTACCGGTGTCCGGACCATGTTGTTGATGGTCACGGACCTTGTCGCCGCTGTGAGGGTGTTGGTGGTCACAGTGGTGAACGCGGCGGTGGACGACCTCTGGAGAGTGAAGGAGGTTGGGTTTGGCGGACCATAAGTATATGTTACCACCATACGGTCCGTTCGCCCTGTCAGGGTCGTTGTTATTCCGGTAATAACCGGCGGCGAGATCGCCAGGATGGTCACAGTCGGGCTCCACGCGGAGTTGCCGGCAGGGCTGGAAGCCATAATACGGTAATAATACCTGGCGCCTTGAACTGCGGTGATGTCGGCGTAAGTCGTATAGCTGTTGCCGACGATATTGAAGCTCACCGTGTTTGCCCCCACCGGGAAGGTGGAAGTCGTCGACCTCTGGAGAGTATAGCCCGCCCCCCCTGGATTGGAAGCGATCCAGCTAAGGTTAACGGTGCTCGGGGCCGTGAATGTACCGGCAAGACCCGTCGGTACTCCCGGCGGCTTCGCGTCGAACACCATCGGCCGCATCATGTCGTTTTCTTCATGATCCAGGTAATGGCAGTGGTAGACGTACTCCCACCCGAAGTCGGTCATCGTGTTGTTGACGCCGGCAGCAACTATTCCGCCGGCCACCGCGGTGGGTCCCGACAACGCGACATTTGCGGGCTGTGCGGGTCCAGAAGCCTGGTGCTGCGCGGAATCTGGAATGGGAGCCACATGTAGTCGATCTTCGACGCCAGGATCATGTCGGTAAACGGGTAGGTCCTGAATCACTTCCTTCCACCCGAATTCGTTCAGGTCGGGCGGCATGTATGGTGTTGGTATAGTCGACCCGGTTGACGATCTGGTAGTTGCCCAGGTGGTAGTGGACGCCGTGGCTGTCCACCCCAAGGTGCGTCACGCGCCACGCCTTGGGCACTCCGGGATTCCAGACGTCGGTTGGCGGGTCGTGGTAGCCCGGGATTTGCAAGCGCCACCGCCGAGGGCGCGGTGGGCAGAAGAGGCGTCGGGGCCGTGCCCATGATGACGTACATCCGCCCGTACTCGATGTCGAAACCCTCGGTGATCCCTATCGATTCGAGCACTGTGGTGCCCTTGAGCATGACTGCCGCCGAGGCGCCCGTGCCGCCGCCGCCCAGGATGTAAACATATGGCGCGTTCAGGCAGTACAGGTTGGTGCCGTTGGCAGCATTGGTAAAGGTGACGGTGCCGACCGTCCCCGGAGCCAGTGTCGACGTGGCCACGGGCAGCGTGGTGCAGCCGCCCCCGGCGGGATTTGTAAAGGTGACCGTCGGGGCTACCGTACCCGTATAGCCCGAACCAAAGTTCGTCATGACAACGCCGGTCACAATGCCGCCCGAAACGGTCGCTACCCCTATGGCGGTCGTTCCGCCGGCGGTGGCGGGCGCGCCGAACGTTACCGTCGGCGGAGAGGTGCAGCCCGCGCCGTTAGTGGTGAGCGTGACCCCGCCTATGCCGTTATAACCTACGGTGTAGTTGGTCTGCGTTGCGTTCATTACCGAAAGGTCCGTGCAGGTGCCGGTCCCCGCTCCGGTACAGCATGCGGCCGGTATTCCCGGCTGTCGTGCAGATCGCGTTGGTGCGCACCCGCCCCCGTTAACCTCGAGAAGAATTGTCGGGGCGGTAGCGCCGGCAGGCGACAGGAGTCGTGGCCATAGAGTAGTTGGTCCCGCCCGCGATCATCTGGACATGGTCGAATTGCTGCGTACCCGCCGGAAGTGTTGAGAACGTGGTCCGGGTTCATCACGTGAACGTCGCCGGGATAAGGCGTCGGGTTTGCCGCAGATGGTGAACGGCTGGTTATAAATCGTATGTCCCGCAACCGGCTTTGCCTGCGACATCCCGAAGACCTACGGCAGCGCCACGTTGAGCGGAGCGGTCGCGAAAGTTGCCGAGGTACCCAGGTTGGTTGCGCTCCAGGTCGTCCCCGGGTTCGTTTGGTCGGGTCTACCATTACCTGCATGATCGTGCGGGTGTTGGGACCCCAGCCCGGCGGTGTCGGGAGCGCGCCGCCCTGGTTGTTGCCCGTGCTGGGCAACGTGTCTGTACCGCTATAATCAACAGCGTCGGTGTAGAGGTCGGTTCGAGGATCGATGGTCGGCGTGGGTGCGGGGTTGTCATTGTACATGATCAGGACCGAGCCGTTTGGGACGGTGCCGAAATCGACGACAACGTCGGCGCGCTCCGCCGGGGCCATCATGAGAGCATGGCCGGTGGTGTCCAGCAGGGTGACATCTCTTCGATTATAGTCGAAGTTGATAGGCTGATCGGGGATAATCGCCGGATAGGGCAGGAAGCCGCCCTCGTTTCCGATCTGCACCCAGGCCGGGCCGACACCCAGCAGGGTCGGGTATGCCGCCTTCCCTTCCGTCGGTGGGCCAGGTCGAAGGCATGCAGGCCGCGCCGGTCCCGTCCAGGGCCATTCCGGGCAGGCCGGTCCCGTTGAGCGGGGCGCCGGCTGTTTTGAAATAGGCCAACTCGGTGGACCCGGGAGCGTTACAGCTGCCGGCGCCCGCTCCTGTACAGCATGCGGATGGGACTCCCGGCGGCGCTACAGGTGGAATTGTCGGTGCAAGTGCCGGCGCCGCTCCCGTACAGCATGCTAACGGAACTCCTGCCGCTGTGCAGGAAGTATTTATATCAGTGATGTAAGGGGCCGCGATGGCCATGAAGGCGCCGCCCAGGTTCGTAGCGGCGGCACAGGGGGCAACCGGCGGGTTTATCGTCGGCACCATCTTCACTTCCGTACACGCGGACGTCGGAATGACAGCCCCTGCGAAGGCGCGTTCGGGTCTGCGGAAGCAACCGTCGCCAGAATGAGGCCGCTCGCGTCGGCCCTGCATATGTTGCCGTACCGGTCGGACGCAAAGTACCATTGCAGGTTGACTACGCGCTCGTTGGGCACGCTAAGTATCCGGAACCGTATCGCTGCGGGCGGCAGCGTTATGGTCGGAAACGGCGCCCCGTTTACCACCATGGTGTCCATGTAAGCCTCGGGCACGATGGTGGGGCTCGGCAGGTTCATTGTAGATGGGGGACAGGGGCGGAGACATGAATGGACCGAAGTCCCACCTGCCCCAGCAGGTTGTGCCGTTAACACCTGTCGTCGCTGTAGATACTCTCGTTGGGCTGATACTCGTGCGGGTACCAGAACCACCCCTCGCCGGTGGCTGAAATTGCGGCCCCTTTGGTATTAAGGGCGGTATAAGCGGGATAGGGAACGGGAATGACCGAGTTCCACCCGGGGTCCAGGTTGAGGGTCAGGTCGTTCATCTTGTACGCGGTGGTCACCGGGCAGATGGATGCCGACGGAGTACCCAACAGGGTGATGGGCGGAGGGAATGGTCGCAGGTCCGTAAGCCTTGCCCATGTTTACGAAGGTCTTGTCCTGGATGACCAGGGGGATGCCGTAGCGGTAAAGGCCGCCGTCGACCGTTGCGCCGCCCGGACGTCTTGTCGATGCCCGCCTGGTTCGGCAGGATGCCCGAGTCGATCAGGGCTTCCTCGTACTGGTCCACCAGCAGGTAAGGGGCGGCCATGCCGCCGTAGACGTTCAACCGGGTGATGCCGTGGGCGTGGTCGTGGTAGAACATCAGCCGGGCGCTCTGCTGGTTCGTATAGTAGAGGCCCTGCATGCCGTCGGTCGCGGTGTTCGCGACGCAGGCATGCGGCCCCGCCTTTACATGCGCCGCCGGTGATCATGTCGGGAACGTTCGTGGAAGCTCGCGCCCCTTGGGGATCAGGGCCGTCTGCCCGGCGGGAGTAAACCATTGGAAGGGCGTCCCGTCGCTGATCCACGGGGTGAAGCCGCCGTGCAGGTGAACCGAAGTGCGGTTGTTGGCGTACATCTCGGTCGCGCATAGCCCGTGGCCGCTGGGCTCCGCGCCCGCCCCCATCAGGGTGACGTCCGTGGGCAGAAACCAGTTGCTCTTGAATGTCGGGTTTCCGCCCAGCGGCGCCGCCACGGGTCTGGAGGGGGGACCTGGCGGGCAGAAGTGGGAAGACTGTTGGTGACCTTCAGCCGCACCGGCGCGCCGTTACATAAGGTCCATAGGATTTGCCGTTTATACGTTACGTTCGGCAACGCTGCGCCCGACGCCAGGGTCGGGTTGTAGGAACTGCGGGCTATGATGGCCGGCCCAAGGTACTGGTTGACGCCGCCTACGGTGGCATCACTTGTCTGGCCGGGTGCGGCGCCGAGTGTCTGCGCATAACCGCGGAGCAAGGTCGGAGGCATTCCCGAGTGAAGGACTTGAGTATATTCGCTTTCGGTCAAATCGTAGTAATCGTCGGCACTGCTGCTAAATGCCGTCTTGTAAACTGTTTTGTCCGGAATGGCCACCGGGATATAAGCCCCGGTTGAAAGCGCGAGATTGCTCGGGGTAGTGCTCGCGTTGGCTTTTCCCAGACCCGGCAGCGTGTCCGTGAACTTCTGGATGGGCGGGCTGTAGGCATAAAGGGGCGGACCGTAGTTCACATACTCGTTGAACCCGAACGCCGGAGTGGGAATGCCCATAATGGGAGGGTAAGTATACGGTGGACCGGCAGTCTGAGCGCGGACAGCCGGTGCATGTGGAGCAGCCTCAACCGCCGCTCGTCGGAACGTGAAGTCGAGTGGAGGGCCGCTCCGACGCCGCGCTGCGGCGTCGCCTGGATCATTACTTCCGCCCCTGGCGTAAAGTTTTTCAGCCAGTTGGGATCGTACTGCGTGCGGGCTTTAATCGCTTTGCCTATTTGCTCGGGGGAGGGCTTCCTTTTTTCGGCCGAGGTCTGACCTACCCCCAGGCAAATGACAACCAGCGCCAATGCCAGTATCGTAAAGATTGAGTATCCTTTGATTTTCATTTTTCTTCCTTCCATAGATTCAAGTATTCCCAGTGACTGCGCCCGGAGATGGGTTGAACACGGCCCCGCCGGCGCGGGTCAGGCTTAAACCTCCGTCAAAAGTTCATCCAAATTCCAGCTTCATGCTGATCCTCCCCTTAGTCAGTGTTTACAGCGCATATCGTGGCCTGCAGTTTGTTTAGAAACGAAGATTACAGAGATGCTTGGGACAGATACTAATGTGCATTGGCGCCGACACGCAATGGGGCACAACACCCATTCTTCATGTAGGTGATTATACGCTGCTAGGCCAAGTCGCTATAAACGAATGAGCTATTCCGGGGTTCATTATAAATAGATTGACTATTCGAGGATGTAAGTAAGCATGAGGAGAATTTGCGGACCTCCCGGAAGGCATACGATAAAGGGTTATCAAAACAGGTTCTTATGTCTGATATGCGAAATCGTCCGATATGATAACAAATGCCGCCATGGTCAGGTTGACGCCTGCTGCGCGAGCGTTGTTTGAACGCGAAGAGCTTAGAGGGGGCGGAAAATGAAGTTAAAATAAATATAATTTTTTCCGTTTGAAAACCGTCGCGGTTTTTCCTCGGCGCAGCCTTCTTTTGTTTTGCAAGCCGGTTCTAATTTTTCACCGCCTTATAGAAGCTGTGGCCCTGGTAGTTGAAAACGATCCCCTCCGAGGTTATCTGCTCCACTCTCAGGCCTGAGGGCATTTGATCCCCTTCCCGCATCTTCGACCCGTCTATATTCGCCCATCTGTCATCCGGACGTTTGGAATAGACGAGCATCGAAATGGACATGGGGATGGAATCCCGAATCCGGGATGGAATCTCCTCAAATCTAAGCGGCTCCTCAGAAGCGGTCGCATCCGGTTTTTTCGCGCCCTTTTCATCAGTAGCCGGTTGAGTGGGGAGCTTGGCCGATTTGTCGGGTTTTGCGAAGTCGGGCCACTCGTGGCGGTCAGGCGTACCGGCGCTTACTGCAACTGCCGGTTGACTTTGCGCGGTCAAATAATTGCGAGGCAAATGCTCGGTCAGGTCAGCCAGGGCTATGCTGCGAGCCTGCGAGCGGTTAAGGCGCCTGCCCGGCAAGCCGGCGAGTTCTTCAGCCGTGGGCGCCCTTGGAACAGGTTCGGAAACATAAGGAGTTTCCAATTCCAACGTGACGGTTCTTGCCCTTTCGAGAGAAGGGGCTACATACAAAAGCTCGGGCGGCGGATCGAGAGGCTTTCCGCCCTCCAAAGCCATGGGATAAACCAGCTCCCCCTCCTGATCCAGTTCCCACGGCGCAGGCTTTTGATCCCTCACGGCGAAAGAATGCAGCCTAGATTTATTTGCAGATTGAAGCTGTCCGCGTGAAACCGGTTCGCTCATGGGGTAGGCGTCCTTGTCCGGAGGCTCGGGGCGCAGAAGCCAAAGCAGCATACCGGCGCTGAAAACAAGGGCCAGCGCAACCAGATAAGGGGGGCCGGTCCCTGTTCTCGATTCTTTCCTCCCCGAGGAAGGCGCAATGCTACTGCGCCGCGTGCTGCCGGCTTCAGGCGCCTTATCGGGTCTTTTCGAAGTATCAAAGGTGCTTGACATCATGTTTCCTCTTCGATCCCCATAAGGTAGACCCGGGGATCGTTTACCGAAAAAGCAGCGGCGGGGCGAAGACAACGAAAGGCGGCATTATTCCAGGCAAGCCCGCCCGCCAGGCGGGCCCCACTGCATTATTTTATGGCGAGCAGCTCGAGTTCATAAATAAGCGTAGCGTTCGGTCCGACATAGCGGCCCGATCCGTGCTCCCCGTAGGCGAGCTGAGGAGGGATGAAGAGCCGCCATTTGGAGCCCACAGGCATTATCTTCAACGCTTCCCTCCAGCCGGGGAGTGTCTCATCGACCTTGAAGGCGACGGGCTTGCCGCCGATCGAAGAGTTTGAGAAAACACTCCCGTCGATGAGGGCGCCCTGGAAGTTGACTACCACCGTGTCTTCGTCAGTCGGCCTTTTACCGCCGCCCTCTTTTATGATCTTGTACTCGATTCCGCTCGGCAGGGTCACCACGTCCGGCTTCGACTTGTTCTCATCCAGAAAAGCTATGCCCTGTTTCTGGTTGGCTTCCGCCATGGCCGTCCCGGGCCGGGCCAATCTCTGCTTCATCTCGGTCTCAAACGCGTTAAGGGTTACACGCACTTCCCCTTCGGTCATGAGGAGCTTTGCGCCCGAAAGCTCGTCCCGCAGGCCTTGCGCCATCAAGTTCGGATCGAGCGCGATCCCCTGGCGCCTGATTTTTTTGGCCAGGTCGACCCCGACGGCGTAGCTTTCCCTGTCCTGATCGGTCTTGAGGTCAGACCGATCGGCGGCGCTCGCCTGAGCGGCCACAAACACGACCCCCAAGACCGCTACCGCTATCCACTTCAAGCTCATGAGCGACATTCCTTTCCTGGCCAGAGGGGGACGGATGAAGCAAAAAAGGGGAGGAAGATCCCTCTCCCTCCCCGGAGATCGGCAATGCCTAGTGCGCTGTAATCGATGCAACGTTCGACGGCGCGCCGTTGCCCGCTGCATTAGTTGGGATGACACGGTAATAGTAAGTCTTGCCGACCGCAAATGAGGTATTGGCATAGGTTGTGACGTTACCGAGTTTGTAATTAACCAGGCCCGTCGTGAAGCGGGCATTGGTCGACCTCTGGACTGTAAAGCCCGTTTGACCGTCTCCTGCAGTGACCGACCAGTTAAGGACAATCGGAGCTCCTGCAGCCGTCTGATAAACCGCGTTCAGGGACGCGACGGCGGTCGGCTTGCCGGCATGACCGGCATTAATTACTTTAACTGCGCTCGAGTAACCGACTGCAGTTACTGACGGATACCCGGTCACGCCGCTTCCGACCGTATCGGTGGCGCCCACCCTGTAGTAATAGGCTCCGACCGACGAGAAGGCCTTGTCGGTGTAAGTTGAGACGTTTCCAAGGTTGAAGGTTAGAACGCCCGTTGTGAAGTTGATGTCCCTCGCCCTCTGGATAGTGACGCCGGTGTACTTGGTTGCAGTGGCGTTGTTCGTCCAGGTCAGCACCACATTGCCATTGCGCCTGTCGGCCTTGAGGTTGGAGGGCGCCGGCGGCGCTGCAGCCATACTCAGCGGGCGCATCATGTCGTTTTCTTCGTGGCCCAGCAGGTGACAGTGCCAGACGTATTCATGGCCGAAGTTGGCCAAGAGCATTCGTGACGGTGACCGGGTTGCCGTTCGGGTCAACGCCGAAGAAACCTACAGTCGAGCCAATCGGCATCGTCGTGCTAAGAGCCCGTACGCTGTCGGGAAGCTTAAAGGGGACCGTCGGGGTCTTGGGCTTGAGAGCTACGATGATATCCTCCAGCGGGTTCATCTTCACAATCTCCTTCCAGCCCATCTCTTCCGGCCACGGCGGCTTTATCATGCCGTCCCAGCCGACCCGGTTGACCACCTGCACGTTGAACAGGTGGAAATGGATGGCGTGGGTGTCGACGCCGTTGTGTGTGATCTTCCAGAGCTGGATGGCGCCATCAGGGATAATTTCGGTCTCCGGGTCGATGTAGCCGTATGGGATCGTCGTCTGGACCGACGCCGAGGTGAACGGTATCTCGACGCCGAGCGTGGCGTTCATCCGTCCCAGCGGATCGAAAAGCTCCTGGATGGTCTTCGGCAGCATGGGCGTCGATCCGGCAAGAGCCACCACACCTTCAGCGGGCGTTGTGGGATTACCGCCAACGAATTGGACCGCAGGAGCGTACGTGTACCCTGAACCGCCGCTGGAAAGAAAGACGCCGGTAACCACGCCGTTCGTTAATGTTGCTATGGCGCCGGCGCCTGTGCCGCCGCCACCGGTAAACTGGACGGCGGGTACGGACTTATACCCTGTGCCGCCGGCCGTGAGAATGACGCTGCCAACAGCGGCAGCCGCTCCGTTGGTGACCAGGGAGGTGTCGGAGATTCGGGAATAAACATTGGGAGCTACGATGAGTGGAGGCTGTGTAGCAGTAAAGGCCGCGTTCACCGCCGTGTCCAGCGCAGCCGGATTGAGGGCGGCCGCCGGGGTGGCGTTGGCCACCCTGATCTGCATGATGGTTCGGGTATTGGGGCCGAAGCCGGCCTGTGTCGGTGGGCGCTCCGCCCTGAAACGTATTGTCGGTGTCGGCCGTGTAATAGTCGTTGCGCGGGTCGTCGGCCGGGAGAGGCGCGGGGGCGTCGTTATAGAGGATGAGCGTCTTGCCCGCGAACCTGGAGAAGTCGACCATGACTTCCGCCCGCTCGGCAGGTCCCAGGTACAAGGTGTGCTCGAGCACGTTCAGGACCGTTACGCTGCGCTTGTTCTGCTCGTAGCCGACAGGCGTGTTGAAGAGCTCTACTGCGTGCTGCGCAACGCCTCCTTCCGTTCCAATATGAATGAACGAGGGCCCGATATTGGAGGGATCGGGCACGCCGCCGGGCCTGCCATCCAGGATGTCCGGCGTCAAGCCGGTGGTATCGTTGATGACCCACGACTGCCGGCCAGGCTACGGGAAATGACTTCGAAGCCGGAACCATGCCTACTTCCGAGGGTAGCGCAGCCGGTGTCAGGGAGGTGTAGAGCGTAGCTGTAGCGCTTGCCGCCGAGCCGCCAGCCGTATTGGGTGGAGAGATGGTGACAGTAGGGGCCGCAATATAATCGCTGCCAACAGAGGTCATCGTGATGCCGGTAACTTTACCAAGGGTGGGGCTCCCGGCGCTCAGGTCCACTGTAGCCAAAGCGGAGGCGCCTTTACCGGTAGTGTCGCCCGCTGCAGGGGTGATTGTCACGGCAGGAGCATCGGTATAACCACTGCCTCCACCAGTAAGGGTAATGCCGCTGACGATGTTGGCGGCCACGTAGAGCTGCAGGTTGAGATAGCGGTCGTTGCAGGCGTTCAGGACGCGGAACCGGTAGGTCGTGGGATGCACATTGAGGTACGGGTATGCCTGTCCGTTTACTATCGGCGTGTCCACGAAGGATTCCGGCACGGCGGAGGTCTCCGGCACGTTGCCGACAACGGGAAAAATGGGCCAGAACCAGGCGCCGTAGTCCCATCGGCCCATCGGGTTTGCTCCGCTTGGGTCATTGGGGTTCTGGTTCGGCATGTAGATATGCGGGAACCAGAGGCTGCCGTTAGTTTGACCCCAGAATTTAGCGTCAGGATTTGCGGTGGAACTCCATAGGGGATCCAACGCAAGGGTGTTATAGAAAGTGTTGTAAGGCGTAAGCGAACTGTCAATATAACCCGCAGGCAAAGGGTTGTTAATGTTCACGAAGGACCTGTCCTGGATGATGAGGGGGATATCTTTTCCGCCAACCCCGGTGACAAAGGTCGCAGTCAGCGCCTCTTCAGTCGGATCGGTCAGCAGGTAGCCGGCGGCCGCTCCGGCATAGACGTCCTGCCTGGTCGTACCATAGGCATGATCGTGATAGAACATCAGCCGTCCGCTCTCCGCGTTCTTGTAGTATATTGTCGCCGCTCCGCCGGGGGGCAGGGGCATATCGGGCACGTTCTGATGGCTCGGGCCTTGCGCATAGGCAGGATCTGCGGTTTCGCCCGCAGGCGTGATCCACTGGTTGGGGGTCCCGTCGCTGATCCACGGGGTGTCGCCGCCGTGAAGGTGGAGCACGGCGCGATTCTGCGAGTACATGGCTCCATTGGGATTGGCGGCGCTGGGCGGCCCCATTCCAGCTCCCATGATCGTGGTGTCGACCGGAAGGAAAAGGTCGCCGCCATTGGCCGTGGTGCGCAGCAGGTTATAGAACTTGATCCGCACAGGGCTGCCCTGGGTGGCCACGATTACAGGCCCCAGGTAACGAGGCTTGTCGTAGCCGTAGACTTGGGCGCCGTTGAAGGTGACCGCGGTAGCCGTCAGGGTTTGTCAGTGCAACAGCGCCGGCCGGCGGAGCAGTCCCCGGCGGGTAAATCTGCACGTAACCGCGCTGTTCGGCGCCGGGAGTGGCGCCGCCGCATGTAGTGACGCCGAGGGCCGAGGTAGTGCATGGGCCCGGCAGATCAGAATGCATCTGCTGAGTGTAGTCTACAACCGCTATTTCGTAGTAATCGCCGTCCAGAGGCACGCCGGCAGGGGTTGCGGCGCCCATTGGCACGGCAACCGGCAGGTAGTTGCCAAGGTTGTTGGCCCCGGCAGCGGTCAACTGCGGGAGCGAGTCCACGAACTTCCTCACTATCGGGCTGAGATTGTAATTGGGCAGCAGGTAGTTAACACCCGGAACCAGTTGCGGCGGGGCCACATATGCCGCGCTCTGATCGATTCCCCAGGAAAGGGCGGCGACTGCCGATAACAAACTCATAAATGTCAAAAATCTTCGCCTATTCATTGTATTTCCCCCTTTTGATTCTGTCGAAGGTTACTCGGTGCGTTAATTAACGTAAATTACAGAGATGCTTGAGGCAGATACTAATAGGCGTTAGTGTGCGTACGCAATAGGGTGCAACACCCATTCTCAATGTAGGTCCCTATGTGCTGCTAGACTAATCGGTTATAAACAAATGGGCTATTCTGGGGCTTATTATAAACAAAGCGGCTACTCGAAGATGTAGGCAAAGAAGACGGAAATTTGCCGGGTCTCTATAACAAAATAAAAGGATTCCAATAACGGTCGAGTATCAGCCGGACGAAGGCCCGGGCGCAGAGGTGGAGATTTCGACTCCTTCCAGTTGGATCGCTTTAATTGCCTTGTGCAGTTCCTTGCGTGCGCATTCTATTGAAAAGCAGCCGTCAACACAGTCGTGAAGAGCCCGTGAGACATCTGGTTTTGACTTCTGGATGGCAAGGATTTTGATTTTGGGAAAGAGGTCTCTAATTTGTGATATTGTTTTGACTCCACGCTTCTTGAGAAGGCCAATATCGAGAATAATGAGGTCGGTCACGGAATTCTTCAGCAACTCAAGCAGTTCGGGAGCACTGCACGCTTCCCCCGCTATCTTCGCTCCCGCTACTTCTGTGACGATATTCCTGAGCAACGCGCGAACCAAGCCTTGCGGACATGCAATCGCGATTTTGCAGGGCTGCATAATTTATACATCCTCCAAGTTAACAGCTAATAACCACCGGCAATGAAAAGCAATGGGGTAAAGAACTGATTTATCAGGTAGGTCGAATGGTCTTGATAAACGGAACGGCTATAAGCAGATCGGCTATATGCCGGGGTTATTGCAAATAAAATGATTGATAGCCCCTGAGGGCGCGCAGAAAGCAACGATGATGCAAGGCCGTTTTGGGTGAAGTCAAATCAAGGTAAAGTGACATAACCTTTTTTAATGGCGTATCTTGTCAACTCGGCATGCGTTTTGAGGAATAACTTCTTCTTGATGTGTCCGAGGTGAATGCGCACCGTGGAGTTGCTGATAAGCAACAGTTCGGCTATCTCTTTGTTCGACTTCCCTTCGGCGAGCTGTTTCAGGACTTCTATTTCCCTGGCGGACAGGGGTTCGGATTCTCCGGGCTTAAGCCAAGACTTCTTTGCAAAGGCGTCGAGCACTTGTTGTGTGACGAGGCTGGACAGGTAAGTTCTCCCCTGGCGAATTGTATCGATGGCGGTGACCAGGTCGTGAAAGACGTTTTCTTTAAGCAGATAGCCGTCGACCCGGGCATCCAGAGCATGGGTAAGATGATTTGTCGACTTGTGCATAGTCAGCAGCAAAATTTTGATTTCGGGATGAGTTTGCTTGATTTTCCTGGCCGCTTCCAGACCGGAAAGATGTGGCATTCCAATATCGAGAACAACGAGATGAGGTTTCAAGACCTCTATGGACTTCAACAGCTCTTCGCCGTCGCCGGCCTCCCCAACTATTTCAAGTCCGGGGATATCCCTGAGGCATTTCCTGATCATTTCCCGGAACATTGTGTGATCTTCAGCCAGCATGATGCGATAGGGACGCGGCATTTACTTTCCCCCGTCTATCAAAAGGAACGCCAGGGGCTGCGAAGGCCGGGAGATCCCCCTTGGATTCTGTATCGTCGTCATTACGACTCACTGGGATGAAGAACAGAAAAATGCCCTGAAAAACCAAACAATGTAATCTACCTTTTTAATTCATTTTTTGTGAAAAACAAGGGAGACTAAAAGGAATTTAGGGCGGGCCTCCGGCGTTTTTCGTAGTGGCGGCCTCAGAATAAAAGCGCTCATCCGTCTGCGCCATTGAACGTTACCGTGCCCGAAATCGTAACGGGTCCGCCGGTAAAGTTAACTGTCAGGTCGCTCCGTTTCACGGGCGCCGGCGCATCCTAATGGTAAGGAACGGGCGGATTGTGTCATCTCTGAAGTGGGTGGCCGGCTTACATTCTTGTTCGAATAACGCATCAAGCTGAACGCCAACTCAACCCGATTAATGCCCAATCGTCACAGTAATTGTTATTTTCTTCGTGCCGCGCTCAACGAGGATCGTGAAATCGGGACCTCCCCCGGCCAGCGCCTGCTGAAGCTGCTCGACGCTTCTTATCTCCGAGCCGTTTACCGATAGTATAATGTCTCCTTTGCGCAAATGCACTGCAGCAGCAGGGGTGTCCGGCAAGATTTTGAGAATTTCGACCCCCCGGCCCGAAGCCGCAGGCTGAATCGCAACGCCGAGCCGGGGCCGGTGGAACTGTTCAGATTTGTCTGTTATGACGACGTAGTCCGCCAGGTTCGGATCCAGTGTGCTGAATTGATAGTCTATGGGGACCGGGGCTATGGTGCTGTACTTGTGCGGCTTTCGGAGACTGGTGAGATACGGGACCCCCAGACGCCCGTTTATATGGCCCTCTCCGATGGCTACCTCAATAATGCAGTTCGCCCCTGTCTGACCGATCCGCTGTGCAAGTGTTTGAGCCATAGTCTCCTCCCAGGCGAGTTGCGCTTCGAAAAAGGATTGGAAATCTTTAATCCCATGTTTTTGGTGCACCGTGTACTCCTTGCGGATACGGTCCCGATTAGCGGGGTCGTCGAGGTGAAATTCGAGGGCCACGCGCGAGCGCTCGTCGGGCGTGAGAGAACCAAGGCCGTTATGGGCAATCTTTCCAACCACTTCATTCGGGGCGTTGAGGCCGATAACGGGCATGCTCTTTTGTTTCTGCCAGTCGATAAGGTCCTGGTAGAAAGAATATGGAAATCCCCAGACTTCATCCCATCCTACCTCTTTAAGAAAGTTCTCCTGGGACATTTCTCCCTGGATGTAACGGTCCAGAACCGGTTGCGCTTCTTCGGGAAACATTTCCATCGCCAGTTCGACGCATCGTCCACCCTGAGAGAGTTTCTGAAGGAGTGTTAGCTGAATCTTATGATCTTCTGCGCTCGTGTGCGTTTCCCCCACGTAGACGACGGACACATTGGAAAGCTTACCTATAAGCTCGTCCATGTCGATCACACTGCCAGTGGCGGTCTCGACCACGGCGCCGATGCGAAGCTCCGCCGGACCTGGCCGCGCAGAGGGCGGCTGAGGCAATGCGCCTTCCGTGGAGCAACCAGCCACCAGGAAGAGCGCAAGGCAGACGGGGCATAACGCGGCTATTGAACGCCGAGCGCGATTTGCCGGTTTGTGGAGCCCAATGCATAAGCGCCGTAGAGCTTGAGTCATAATCGGTCCTCGAAATTTACAAGTTTGTTTCTTTCGTGCCGGTTCGCACGCCGGGCTACTCGAATTCACTCTGGACAATAAGGCTTCCGGAGAATAAAATCACCTGGAATTCAGAAGTGATGCAATAACGAACCAGATGGAGTCACTATGAACCCGGAACAAATGCAAGACAGAGCACTCGATCTTTTCAGGAAGCGGTTCCATTGCAGTCAGGCGGTCCTTGCGGTAGGGCAGGAAAAACTCGGGATTGTCAATGAAGAAGTAATCAAGGCTTTAGGGGCGTTCGGGGGCGGGATCGCCGGCACATGCCGCGTGTGCGGGGCCCTGACCGGTGGCGTTGCCGTGATCTCGAGCCTTTTTAGCAGGGGAAATCTGGAAAGCAAAGAAGACCCCAGGATGTGGTCAGTGAGTCGTAAATTCATCAGTGAATTTGAAAGGCTGACCCGGGAACACGGAGGCTCCGATTGCCGCGACATTGCCGGAGTGGATTGGCAGGACAAGGAGATGGTGAAACAATTTTACAGCAATCCGGAAAGCCGAAGGAAAATTTGCATGCAGCTTGTTGGCGACACCGCTCTTATACTCGGGAAGCTGCTTGAAGCCGAAGGGTTGGCCTGATAGAAACGCGGCGTGAAAGCATTAAGCATGAAGCGGAAAAGACAGCAGTGAGAAGCAAAAGGGCGACCTTGGCGCCCTGCTTCCAATAATTGCTCCCCGCCCACCTCTCAGAAGGTATTTCTTTTTTGAACTCCCCGCTTTATAAATGATATAGCTATCCCTAAATATCGAAAATATCGAAGGCGGCATGCAGCGCAAAAAATGGATGGGAGAAAAGGATGATCGTTTACAAGAAGGTACCCTTTCAACTCGGTTCGGAGATCCTGATACGCTCGTCATCCAACCCATCGCACAAAGCAAAGAGCAAAATAATCGGAGTGCTCGAAAAAGAATTTATAATGATCGAGAACCCTGTGTTTGCGATAAGCGACAATATCACCG
Organism: uncultured delta proteobacterium; assembly: GCA_963727975.1. Taxonomy (GTDB): domain Bacteria; phylum Desulfobacterota; class Syntrophobacteria; order Syntrophobacterales; family Syntrophobacteraceae; genus SbD1. The sequence continues at coordinate 140,284 of CAVSIN010000014.1, forward strand.
CGATTGTTGAAGATGATTTCCTGGTGGCTTATTTATATGAAGGATATTTATTTACGTTCAAGAGTCGATTCAACAAGAAACTTATAAAGAATATCATTTGTATCGACTATCCTGACACGTTCGAAGTAGAGCAATTGAGAACGGAGCCGAGAGTAAGAGTAAACCTTGAGGCGGCATTGAGTATAAGCGACATGAAGCTTTCGGGGCTTGTCAAAGACTTCAGCGAGACCGGCTGTTCGCTTGAACTACCAAAGATTATTTCATTATTTAAGGGTCTTGGTCTTATCGCAACGTTCACGCTTCCAAACGATCAATTGATAAAAGATTTACAATGCACGATAACAACCGTGAAATATAACCAGATCCACAGGAAGACAGAGATTGGCGCCAGATTTGTGGCGCCGGCTGAAGAGATTTCCAAGATACGGGAGCTAGTTCATTTCTGCATGCGCTTTAAAGTATAGCTTCCTATGGCCTCATTTTGATATTGAGGAGTCTTACTCACCTTGTTTTTTATCTTTAGTGGGACTTCCAGCGCCACAGGAAGCCGATATTCAGGTTGGGACACCCAGTTTGGGCAATATCCATTTGCTTAGGACGAACCAAAAAAGCAGAGCGCCGAGAGCAAGAAGTCCTGTTTGCATGTTCAATTCCTTTCATTCGATGATCGTTGCGAAAACCTCTAAGAATGTTTCATTTTACGGTTGCCCAGTTTGTAATTATCGCTCTCGGATTCGGATTGTTCAATCAGAAAAAGTGCAACCATTGTCCGTAGTGTCGCAGAGAGCGCAGCGAGCCGTTATTATTTCTCAGGAATTTTGGGGAAACTTACGTTGTGGTGGAATTCGAGCCCGGAATCTGGTAAATTTAGAGTGGCAAAGAATCAGGAGAAAAATCCGGATGGGAACTATCCAGGCCGAGAGACACAGGAGTAGACAAATGTTTGTGAAAAGGATTCTTCCGGTTTTCTTGATTCTGGTATGGGGCGCCGTGTTTAACTCTTTTTGCGCTGCCGCCCCGCTGATGGTTGAGAAAAACTTGTTCGCAACGGACCGCAAACCGCCTCCACCGGAGTCCGCAGATACTCCCAAAAGCCCTAAGCCTGCAATGGCGATCGGAAACATTCAGCTCGATGGAGTAATAATGCAGAGCAATACAAAAAAGGCGGTGTTGCGGATGAAGAGCGTGCCTGCCGGCCCGGCCGTCAAGAATGGACCACTTGGGTCCCCTTTCGTTACGGTTCGGGAGGGTCAGACGGTGAGCGATTACCGTGTATCGAAAATCGAAGCCAAAAGCATCACGCTCGAAAAGGATGGTCAAACGTTTGTAGTCGGTCTTTTTGCCGATAATAAAGTGGTTAGTCCAGCATCGGCGCCCCCTGCCGCCGCCGCTCCTGTTCAGCCCCAGCCTCCATCCGCCCAGGTCCAGCCCGGCTTCGATCCGGCGGCAAACCAGCCGCAGCCGGCTGCCGGCCAGGCGCCGGCGTTTCCCGGCGCCCCTAATGTTGGCGCCCTCCCTGCGCCCCAGAGAAACGTTGGGCCTAACGTGTACCCGCCCGCAGTAAACGCGGACCCGAATCAACCCGTCGAGACAATCGAAGAGGAATGAAGTGAGGACGGTTTAAGGGTTGGCGGACGAGCGACACGGAAGTTTGGAAGTCGCTAATCCTGTGGCAATCTCAGGTCCAGCTTCCGAGGTCCGTTTATACTCCGGCCGTCCTGAATGCGTTGCTGACGATCTCCCTGGCCTCTTGCTGTATCCGGAGAAGATGTTCTCTGCTTTTGAAGCTTTCGGTGTAGATTTTGTAAATATCTTCGGTGCCGGAGGGACGGGCGGCAAACCAACCGTTTTTGGCCACTACCTTGATTCCGCCGATCGGCGCCCCGTTGGCAGGCGCGTGATTCAGCTTCGCCTCAATTTTCTCGCCGGCAAGTGTGTCGCATGAGATCGTTTCAGGACTGAGTTTCTTTAGTACGGATTTGCGGTCATGGTTTGCCGGCTCGTCAATTCTTTCGTAGAAAGGAGTTCCGAACTGCTGGGTCAGAGAGGCGTAGATTTCCCCCGGGTCCTTACCGGTCCTGGCCATGATCTCGGCGGCGAGCAGATCCATAATAATGCCGTCTTTGTCAGTCGACCAGGCCGTTGAGTCCAGTCTCAAGAAGGAGGCTCCGGCGCTTTCCTCGCACGCAAATGCGTAAGAGCCGTCAAGAAGGCCGCCCACAAACCACTTGAACCCGACCGGGACATCGAACACCTTGCGGCCGATTTGTGCGGAGACCCTGTCTATCATTGCGCTGGTGACGAGCGTCTTTGCAACGCCTCCATCTTCTTTCCAGCCCGGCCTGTTCTGGAAAAGGTACCAGACAGCCACCGAAAGGTAATGATTCGGATTCACAAGCCCGGCGCTCCTGGTTACGATCCCGTGCCGGTCGCTGTCAGGGTCGTTTCCGAAAGCCACATCGAAGGAGTCCTTGAGTCCAATGAGCTTTGCCATCGCGTAAGGCGAAGAACAGTCCATCCTGATCTTCCCATCCTTATCGACTGTCATAAAACCGAAGGTTGGATCGATGGAACGGTTCACAATCTCGATCAAAACGCCATACTTTTCCGCGATCGGTTCCCAGTAGGGCAGGGAGGCGCCACCCATCGGATCAACGCCGATTCGAATACGGGCTGAACGAATCGCATCCATGTCTATTACACTTCGAAGGTCGCCCACAAACGATCCGATAAAATCGCGCGAATTTATCCGCCCGCTCTTGAGGGCGCGCTCGTAAAGAATCCGTCTGACCTCGCGGTTTTTCCCCCGGAGCAGTTCGTTTGCCCTTCCCTGAATCACTGTGGTGATCTCCGTGTCGGCGGGCCCGCCGTCAGGCGGGTTGTATTTGAACCCCCCGTCCTCCGGCGGATTGTGGGATGGAGTTATTACTATACCGTCAGCCATGGAGTCCTTTTTGCGGTTATGGGCCAGAATGCAGTGTGAGATCACCGGGGTTGGCGTATATCCCCAGTCTGACTGGACCGCTATGTCAACGCCGTTTGCCGCGAGCACCTCGATTGCCGTGATAAAACTTGGTTCTGAAAGCGCGTGAGTATCCTTTCCGAGGAAAAGGGGCCCAGAGACGCCGTTTGCCTTGCGGAATTCGCAGATGGCCTGGGTTATTGCAAGTATATGATCCTCATTGAAAGTGTTTTTGAAAGACGACCCCCTGTGGCCGGAGGTGCCGAATTCGACAAGCTGGCTTTTCTCTGAGGGGTCCGGATGATTGGCGTAGTAAGCGGAAACGAGTCTGGGAACATTCACCAAAATTGATCGCGGGGCGGGTTTCCCGGCCAGGGGGCTGACGCCCATATCTGTTCTCCTGTGCGTCGTCGGCTGCAATATGAAAAGGGGGGCGCCTGTGAATCAGAGGTCGCCCTTGGTCAAGCCATCTTTTCCAATGGTAATTATGATTTTTGCAAATTCCCCTGCTCACCTGTCGATGTGCAAAAAAAACTCAAACCGCGAGGAGGTTGTAACCGCTCTCGGAGTTCGTATTGAATTTCTAACCAACAATACTGGAACAATTCTCTTGAAAAAGCCCTCCCGATCTGTTTTTATGCCAAACTAATCCCTTGTTGCTTCTGAACCGCTTTTCGCCTGATTTTCTTCCGATCTTGCTTCTCGATCGCGGGTTTGTTCCGGTGTTGTTCCAAAATCGCAACGCTTCCGGGTACTTTTTGATTGCATGAATTGTCTGAAAGTGGGAAATGAGACCCAAGCTTTGTTTTTTGTCTTTTCTGCCTTGCATGAATATGATAATTAGTTACTGAATCTGAGCTAACTTAGTGAATGCATGTACAAATCTAATTTTTAACGATCTGTCCACATCATGGGGGCGCAGCGCATGAACGACTTTTATGAATTCCTCACCGGGCCTGCTCTCTGGGCCGCTTTTATAATATTTATCGTGGGTCTCATTGTGCGGGTGACCCATCTTTATGGATTGAGCAAGGAACGCGACAGGGTTTTGTACAACCACGTGGATCTCAAATGGGCGCTTCGTTCCATCATCCACTGGCTGATCCCGCTCGGAAGCGTAGGGTTGCGGGCACAGCCGGTTTTCGCGATAGCCTTTTTCCTGTTCCATCTCTGTTTGTTTGGCGTTCCTATCTTTCTTGCTTGCTCACAATACGCTCTGGCAGGAAGCATTCGGCATAGTGCTTCCTTCGCTGCCGGATTCTGTCTGCCGACGTGCTGACGGTGGTCTTTTTGCTGGCCGCCCTGGTGCCTGCTGGCCAGAAGAATAGTCCGTGCGGAAGTGCGATTTCTGTCCACAGCCTGGGATTATTTTCTGCTCATTTTGACGAGTGCGCCTTTCGTTACCGGTTTTCTCGCATATCACCAGATCGGCCCCTATAAACTGACTCTGATTCTGCATATTCTTTTCGCCGAAATACTGCTGATCATCATTCCATTCAGCAAGCTCGGCCATATTGTGCTTTTCTTTTTTTCGCGCGCTTCTTTCGGATTCGAAATGGGAAGGCGAGGGGCGCGGACTTGGTAGTCGCCCATTCAAGACCAGTCTGAATGAGGTTTGGATATATTCGAGAGGAGAACCGGAAAAATGAGTGACGCGCTTCAAAAGCCGATCAATACGAAAGTGATAAAAGAGCTTTTGGACATAAACGATGGCGCCAGGATCAGGACGTGGCTGAGCATCTGTGCGCGTTGCGGTCTTTGCGCCGAGAGCTGCTTTTTCTATCTTGCAAAAAACAAGGACCCCAAGTTGAGTCCGGCATATAAGGTCAGGGCGACGCTGGGCGAGTTGTATCGCAGAAAAGGCGAGGTGGACCGCGAGTTTCTGGAGAAATGCTACAACATTATCTGGGGCGAATGCACGACCTGCAGGCGATGTTCGCTCTTCTGTCCGTTCGGTATCGATATATCCATAATGATCGCCACTATGCGCGGGATCTGCAACTCGCAGGGGATCGTCCCGGAAGGGCTGCTCAAGACCTCGGAGAACTACCGCGCTACCGGCAATCAGATGGGCATGAGTACAGAGGACTTCGTCGATACCTGTTCATGGATGGCCGAGGAGACGGCCGAAGAGATGAGAGGTCTCGAGATCCCGATCGACAAGCCGGGCGCCAGAATAATGTACACGGTAAATGCCCGCGAACCCATGTACTATCCGCAGGATATTGCGATGGCGGCCAAGATATTTACTGTGGCCGAGGAAGATTGGACAATGCCCAGCACCGGCTGGGACTGTACCAATCTGGCCATGTTTGCCGGGGATAAGGCGTTGGGAGGCCAGATCGTAAAAAACATGTACACAAAGGCCCTGGAACTCGGGGTCCAGGCGATCGCGATCACCGAATGCGGGCACGCTTACAGGTCGGCGCTTTTCGAAGGCCCATACATGTTGGGCTACCGTAGCGGCAAACCTCCCGTTCCGGTCGTCCACTCAGTGCGTCTTTTTTATGAATACCTGAGAGACGGCCGGATCAAAATCGATCCGGACAAGATGCTCAAAGAACCCGTAACTTACCAGGACCCCTGCAATGTTTCCAGAAACGGCGGACTCTGGGAAGAGGGCCGGGCAATTATGAAGTACATCGCCAGGGATTTCCGCGATATGACGCCCAACGGCATCTACAATCACTGCTGCGGGGGCGGGGGTGGTTTTATTCCGATGGGGGCCGAGTTCAAGAAAAGAAGGATGGAGTCCGGAAGGATAAAAGCCGAGCAGATAAAGGCGACAGGCGCAAAGATTCGTTATCGCTCCCTGCCACAACTGTTTCGATCAGATCAGGGACCTCAACAAGGAATATGAACTCGGGATCAAGGTGGTTTCATTCAAGGAGGTCATCACCGAGGCGATGATCATTCCGGAGAAGTTTAAACCCGTTGAGACCGACGATGAGGAGGCCCAGGATTAATCTGCGCGGAAGACAGTTTTCGAAAAAGGAGTTGGAATGAGAGGAATTCTCGATGACATACATAAAACTTTTGCTGGTTGTCCTGGTTCTTGCCGCTTTCGTCCCGCTGGCTCATTCCCAGGATGATACCATCGTGCTCAATCATACAGAGATTGGAAAGCATCAGAGACCCTTGGTCGAGTTCAATCACAAGCTGCACGCAGAAAACAAGCTGGACTGCACCCGGTGCCATCATGATTTTGACGCATACCTGAATAACCGGGGCGGAGAGGGGCAGACCTGCGATTCCTGCCACAAGAAGAAAGCCGATGATGGCCAGCCTTCGCTCAAGGATGCCTTCCACTTTCAGTGCAAAAGCTGCCATGAGAACATGAAAACCGGGCCGGTTACCTGCGGCGAATGCCACGTTCGAAAGTAGTTCGAGGCGCCGGGTGTAGTCTATGTTTGACATGCTTCAGAAGATGTTGAATTGAGCCATGGGATGTGAACGGCCCTTTGTTTCATTGCTAATCTCAGACAATTCAACTTCTTGCTTCCGCTACGTTCCGGCTCAGCATCAGTGTCAAACGGAAGCTTCTTCAATTCGTGATCGGCAAGGTTCTGCAAAATGTGAAAGCTCAAGAGCGAGGCACTGCGTTTTCGCTGAAAGACTCCTCGCAATCTCCAGACCCCGCCGTGCGCTCGTCGCAGGAGGCGTCGACGCGCACATTCGGGCGCCCTTCAGGGCAGGCCTCCGGCGCAACCCCGCAGACCCCACTCTATCTCGATGCTCCGGAGCCGAAGGGGTTGGGCGCGATGTCCCCCAGCATTCGCGCATGTTCGGTCAGCCCTTAACAATCGCACGTTTTATTAGACACATTCAGCAAGATAACTCGGTTCTTGTTTTATGGCTCCATTCCTAATAAAATTAATGCTTCAATTCAGGGAAAACGCGAGGATGCGTCTTGGAACCACAAGCAAAAGCCAGAAAGAAAGACCTGCTACTATAAAATCCTGGGAATATCGGTTCGGGCCACCCAGGAGGAGATACGGAGCGCTTTCCGTTATCTGGCGATGAAGCTGCATCCGGACCGAAATCCAGGCAATCCGATGGCGGCCGAACGTTTTCGGGAAGTCCGCAAGGCGTATGAAACCCTGAAAGATCCCGCCGCGCGCGGAAAATACGATAGGGTTCGCGGCTACCGGAAGTCAAGGAATAACTACTCCGACTCCTCCTGGACAGACATTCACAGCGAGGGCGGCGAGGCTTCTTCATTTGACGAGATATTTCAGGACCTGTTCGGGATAGGCAAGCGCCAGGTCCGGACTAACCATGGCTGTGACCTCAGGTTCGACCTGCAGATTTCGAGAAGCTCTCTGCACAACGGAGGCTTTCACGAAGAAATCAGTTATGAGAGGATGGTCTTCTGCCGACATTGTAATAATGGGACCAGGAGGTCCGGATGCCAGTTGTGCGGCGGGATCGGGGAGTGTGAGGAGACCTGCTCGCTGCGGGTCTGGATTCCGGCGGAAATCGTGGACGGAACAAGGATCCGGGTGGCCGGCGCAGGTGATGCCCTCTTTCCGGCCGCTGGCGGCCGGGGACCTGATTCTGTTCGTGCAGATAATAGAGGGGTGCTGAGGCAAAGAGATGTCAACCGGCGAAATGACTCATATCGACTCGCAGGGCCGCCTGAGGATGGTGGACGTAAGCGAAAAGGAGCCAACCTGGCGGGAAGCCCGCGCGGAGGCGTTTGTCAGCCTCTCGGGTGAGACTCTGCGGCGCATCTGCTCCGGTGACATTCCTAAAGGCAATGTCTATCGAGGCTGCGAGGCTTGCCGGAATAATGGCTGCAAAAAAGACCTGGGAGCTTATTCCGCTTTGCCATCAGCTTCAGTTGACCGGGGTCGAGGTGGATTTCTTCCCCGATGAGTCGAAAAGCGAGATCAGGATCAGTTCACGTGTCAAAACCAACGACAGGACCGGCGTCGAGATGGAAGCGCTCGTTGCGGTCACAAATGCGGCCCTGACCATCTATGACATGTGCAAGGCCATCGACCGTGGAATCACCATCCGCGATACACGCCTGACTTTCAAGACAGGCGGAAAGAGCGGGCTGTTTGAGCGTAGGTTAAGTGAAATCGAATATGATTTCCCTTTACTCTTGATGGCGATTATGTTAGTCGATAACGTTTAAATCTGCCAGCGGAGTTTGAATATGGATAAGGAAACCCAAGCATATTTCAAGGAAGTCCTTCTGAAGAGGCTGGACGAGCTCTATTCGGAAGCCGAAAAAACAGTGGCCGGGATGACCGATAACGAGGAAAATTTCCCTGATCCTACCGACCGCGCGACCCTTGAATCGGACAGGAATTTCATGCTCCGCATCCGCGACCGGGAACGAAAGCTGATCATCAAAGATACGCGAGGCGCTCCAAAGGATCGAGGAAGGCCATTTCGGGCAGTGCGACGAATGTGGTGACGATATCGGGATAGAACGTCTTAACGCCAGGCCGGTCACGACTTTGTGCATAGAGTGCAAGCGCAAGCAGGAAGCCACGGAGCGCGCCAGAGGCGCATAGTTTTCAGTAAATAGTAATTATCAGACCGCGCCTTCAACGCGCGAGACATCGCCTACCCAGACAGTTTCCTGTGATCCATCTTCTCTGAGGAGCAGGAGCGCTCCCTCGGGAGTGAATCCCTGCGCCTTCCCCGTAATTTCACGGTCTCCGCATACCACCGTCATGATCTTGCCCAGGACCCCCGAGTGCGCCTCGAATTCGGGAATCAGGACCGAGAGCCCCTTTTGGAGGAAGATGGTCGTAGTCCCGCTCGAATTGGTTGAGAAACTGCAGAAGCACTCGCTGTCTCTTGACGGCAAACCCCACTTCTATGGCTATCGAGGTCGCCGGGTATCGAAATGGTCCCGCCATTTCCTCCCTGCTGTGATTCACATTGATTCCTATTCCCATTACGCTGAATCGTGAGAAGTCCTGGTCTGACTGCGTTTCGGTCAGGATTCCGGCCGCTTTCCGCCCATTTATCAATACGTCGTTTGGCCACTTGATCGAGGCGGCGATGCCGAACTCTTCGCGCAGCATCTTCACGAGGGCAAGCGATCCGATATAGGTTGACTGGGGTGCAATCCGGACCGGCAGAGGGTTTCTGAGCAGGATCGAGAGATAGATTCCACGGTTGGGATAGGATATCCATTCCCGCCTGAGGCGACCGCGCCCTCTTGTCTGTTCCTCCGCGACGACCAGGGTCCCGTGAGGGGCGCCCTCGGCGGCCAGGAGCAAAGCATAATCGTTTGTGGAGCCAATGGTCTTGAGGTAATGATATGAATGCGCGAGCCACTTGGTTTTCAGATTCGGGACGATCTCCTTATGGGCAAGTGAGTCCGGGACGGCCACGAGCCTGTAGCCTATCCTGGATTGGCTCTGAATCTCGTAGCCCATCTCCTTGAGCCTGTTTATATGCTTCCAGACCCCTGGCCGGCTGATTCCGAGCCTTTCGGCAAGGCCCTCACCGGATACGAAGCTGCCCTCGTTCTCCTTGAGGATTTTCAGGATTTCCAACTGTGTTGGCTTCGTCGATCCCATCGGGCTCATTTCCCTGGTTGTGCAAGCACTTCAAAGAACCGATTCTTACAAAGTCATCATCACTTCAGGCGCAAAGGCAAACCCGCTGTAACCAGGAAAACCGAAGCGCAGATTCGAGCGAGCCTCTGGTTGGTTAATCCGGAAAGGTCCCGGAACTTTCGTGCGAGCAGTGTTGTCCGGCACAATTCCTCCGCCTACCTCGTTGGAAACTATCACCAAGGGGATAGTCCACAGCCTCTATCGTCTCGCACAGTCCATCAACGGCCGGTTTCGACCTCAGTGGAGCGCGGAACAGAGCAGGTTGCTGAGCCAAAGCGTTATGCAATCCACCAGAACAGGCTTCCCCAAGCCCTTGAGGCTTTGAGCACGGCTGAAGATCGATTGGCGATTCGATGGTCTGCCACAGGTCTTTGCGGCGCTCCCTGTGAAGCTCTATTCGCAGCTTCATCTCGTCGTCCAGGACCTGGGCGGTTGCAACATAAACGTAAGGCGGAGGCAAGCGGTTCACAACCGATTCGGCCCAAGCGCTCTTTCCGCTTCTGGCGCCGCCCAGTACGAGCAAAGGTGTTCTGAAATCCTGGCTGGGGTGAATCATTAGCATTTCACCCGGAGGGGCCACATAGTGCGACAGGTGTTCGGAGACAAGCCGGTCAACCATGTGAGGGAGGGGTTCCCTTATGGTTCCGACGATCGTGATGGGTTCCTGGGTAAGAGGCAAAAGCAGCTTGGCGGCCTTTGATTCGCCTATTGCCCGTACCATCGAAGGCGTCATTTCGCCCATCATCGCATTTGCAAGCAGGATGGCAATAGGCCCGATTATTACGTCGACCTGTGCCGCGCTGTGGCGGATCGCGTTTTCACCCGTCGCGCCCCTGTTCGCCCCGGCTTTCATCATTTGCGCTGTGGCAATTGCGTTTGTTCCCAGCGCCCATAGCTTCGGTGCGCTCGCCGAAAACTTCTTTTATCCTCTTTATTATGGTGGTCCCGATACCGCCACCCTGTCCATCTATGACAGCAATTCGGATCAAGAAACTTTCCTCCATGAATGGGTAAGCGTTTTCCCTCCTGGCTCACATACGGATGCTCCATGCTCGGAAAAACTCATGATACCTAATCAAAACAATCTCACCCGACTGGGTCTTACCCGGAAATAGAGCATGGGCATGCGGGTGGAATCAATTCGCCCTTCATACCACCTGTCGACGATTTGTTCGACCTGGTGCTTTTCGCCGCGCCATACGAAAGAGACCGGTTCCTGCGCACCCTTGTATTGGTCGCGGGTCAAAACTTCGATATTTCTCGAATTCCATTTTCCTACCCTGTTCACGTTCTTAAGGATACTACTTCTTTGCTTCGTTTTTTTCAATGAAGCAGGCGAATCTGTGAAATTATAAAAAATGAGCGCCTGAGACTGTCTCTGACTGGCATCGTGTTGGAGCTTTGATCTCGAAGTGGGAATCGAAAAGGTCAGCAGCGGAAAACGTTGGCTTTAACCGGACATCAAATTTGCGTTCTGCCTCTGCGACGGATTTCAGAAAGCACTGAACGCAGTCCGGGCAGAGCTGGGACCCTTTGAGGTCTTCGATGATCGCGAGCGCATCTTCATTGGAAAACCCTTTGCGGTATGGGCGGTCGCTCGTTAGCGCGTCATATGTGTCAGCCACGGCGACCATTCGGGCCAGAAGAGGGATTCGGTCGCCCTTGAGCCCCTCAGGGTAGCCTTTACCGTCAATTCTTTCGTGATGGCTTGAGAGCGCCGGTATGATATCGGCCAGGCTCTGAATGGGCGCCAGGATTTCCGCCCCTATGAGCGGGTGCAGCTTCAGGATTTTCCATTCCTCCTCATTTAGCGGGCCGGTCTTGAGCAGAATGTCGTCACGAATGCCTATCTTGCCAAGGTCGTGCAATTTCCCGGCGATTCTCACCCTTTCGATCCGGTCCTCGTCCAGGGACATCTCCCGGGCGATATCCACCAGGAATGCAGCCACCGATTCCGAGTGGCCGCGTGTGTACTGATCGCGTGCTTCCAGGGCCAGGATCAGACTTGTTATGCTTCCAATCAGGAATTGCCGTTCGGATTCGAGGCGTTCTCTCTCCTGAACAATCCGGCTGAAATGATCCGAGAGAAATCTCTCTGCGGTGACCACCAACTGGTCGATATTAAAAGGTTTAACAAGGTAAGCGGAGGCCCCGTACTGGAGTAGCCGCCGCATGGTGGCTCGATCGCCGTCCGAACTCATGATAATGAAAGGGATTTGAGATAAGTCCTTATTTGCATGGACATTTTTGCATAGGCCCAAGCCATCGAGTTCCGGCATGTGCAAGTCACTCAGGATCATATCCGGAATGCATCGGCTAAGCAATTCGAGAGCTTTTCGGCCGTTCTCTGCAGATACTACATGAAATCCTGCTTTTGTAAGAGCTTTCTCTATCAGATTGCGGACAGCCGGTGAATCGTCTACGACAAGGATCGTTCTTCCCCTCAACAATGAATTCTTATCGAGTATCTCCTTGACACGCGCACGCAAGTCATTTCTTTGCATTTGATTTCATTATATAACTGGCGGCGCCCACCTTGAAACCGAGTTCAATGTCTTCTTCTTTTTCCTTGGAACTTAATATGACAACCGGAATTGAATTCTTGGTGGGATGACTTTTAAGTTTGCTGCAGAAGGTAAATCCGTCCATCCGCGGCATTTCGACATCTGTTATAATTAAATCAAAATCTTGAGAGTCGACGATATTAAGACCCTCGCTGCCGTCCGAGGCTTCGGTTACGATTGCCCCCATTTGCCCCAGATCCCTCTTCAAACCGAATCGAATTGTCGGGCTGTCGTCTATGATCAAAATCCTGGGAGAGGAGGCCATAAAGGAATTTGGCGGATTTGGCTGCCCGATTTCGCTCAGCAGTTCGCAAATATTCGGATTGGCCTTTCAATTTGCGGCTCTCCAATAGGCTGGCGTCTCAGAATAGAATCACTTAGTTGTTCTGGCAAAATTAGATCGGAAATACTTCAACTTAGCTTTAATCTTTTTTGCCCGATCCTCATATGTCCAGCTAAATGGGCTCACTGTTGAGAGCTGAATCTTCGGAAGATGGACTTGGGAAAATATATAATTATATAAGTAAAAGCTAACCGAATCATAACTTCGCTTTGCAGTTTCGCCGGAAAGACTTTTCGGCCGCCGCTGGTTGGAAGGGAGGAATACAGATGACACGAAGGGTTCTGTTGGTCATTGATATGCTAAATGATTTCCTCGATCCGGCCGGCGCCCTCTATTGCGGCGAAGAGGCCAGGAAGATAATTCCCGTAATCCGGTCGCTCATTGACGCAGTTTACCGCCGGGGGAGAACCGGTCATTTTTCTGAGGGACGCCCACGCTCAGAACGACAAGGAATTCGAACTCTTTCCGCCGCACGCGATAAAGGGGAGCTGGGGGTCTGACGTAATTGCCGAGCTTGCGCCGGGTCCGAATAGTTCTATAGTGGACAAGACGCGGTTTTCAGGGCTCTTTGGAAACAGACTCGCCGATTTGCTCGCTCAGATATGAAGCCCGATGAGGTATGGGTTACCGGCGTTCTGACCTCCATTTGCGTCATGGATACGACCGGCGCGTCTGCGAGACCGGGATTATGCGGCGGTGATCCCCGTAGACGCCGTTGCCGATATTGATCCGGTCTGGCATGAGTTCGCCCTGAAGCGCATGGAAAAGGTCTACGGCGCCAGGCTGACAAGAGCTGAGGCACGAAGACAAGGAACTCCAGACTGCAGCCTGAAGGAGGGAAGATGAATCCATGGGAGCAGTACGCGCCGGAACTGATCACTGATCTCTATGAACTCACGATGGCTGAGAGTTATCTTCGGGAAGGGATGATCGGCGAGGCGACCTTCAGCCTTTTCATAAGGGATTATCCGGCGGACCGCTCCTACTTCGTTTCAGCCGGACTTGAGAGCCTTCTGCAGATTCTGCCCGATTTCCGTTTCAGCGATGAATCGCTCCGATACCTTGTTTCCCTCGGGAAGTTTTCTTCCCGGTTCATAGACTACCTTCGCGGTTTTCGTTTTTCCGGAAGCATACGGGCTATTCCGGAAGGACGCATTTTTTTCGCTCAGGAGCCTATCCTGGAGGTAACCGCTCCGATCATAGAAGCCCAGGTCATCGAAACTCTGGTTCTAAACGTGATCCAGCTTGAGACTATGCTGGCCAGTAAAGCGGCGCGGGTTTCCGCGGTTGCTTCAGGCAAGGGACTCATAGACTTCGGGATGAGGCGCACCCACGGCGTTGACGCGTCGGTAAAAGCTGCACGAGCAAGCTATCTGGCTGGTTTTACTGGGTACGAGCAATCTTCTCGCCGGAAAAATATATGGCATCCCCGTATTTGGCACCATGGCTCATTCCTATATCACCAGTTTCCCCAGCGAACTTGACGCCTTCCATGCCTTTGCACGCGCCTTTCCGGACAACACGGTCCTTTTGATTGACACCTATGACAGCATCGCCGGCGCACTCAAGGCGGTCGAAGTGGCGACGGCCTTGCGGGAAAAGGGAAAGAAACTGCTGGGGGTCCGACTGGACAGCGGCGATCTGGCCGACTTGAGCAGGAAAGTGCGGCTCATTTTGGATGAAGCAGGTTTGCCTGATGTAAAAATAATGGCGAGCGGAAACCTGGATGAATACCAGGTTGAAAGTCTCCTGAACGGTGGAGCTGCAAATCGATTTCTACGCTGTCGGCACCCGGATGGGCGTCTCCGCTGACGCCCCCTGCCTCGATATTGCCTACAAGCTGGTCGAATATGAAGGCAGGCCCATACTCAAGCTCTCCACCGGGAAAAAGACCTGGATCGGCAAAAAGCAGGTCTATCGCTTCTACGGCGCCGATGGGAAGATGGATTTTGACCGTGTGTGCCTGCTCGACTCCGGAAGGCAGGAAGGGGAGCCTCTGATGGAGTTGGTCGTTGAAGGGAGGGCAAAGGGTTCGGGCGTCTGAGTCTCTACTGGAAATCCGGGCGCGTTTCTCGGAGGAGTGGCGCAAGCTTCCGGAAATATTCAAGGCGGTTCACCCCCGGCAGGTTTATCCTGTTGAAGTTTGCCAATCGCTTAAGGAGTTGGACAGTGAAGTTGCTCGACTCAAATGGCGTGAAGAGGTCGAGGGGAGGCTTGGGAACCGTATGGTTGCAAAGAGATGAGGCTCGCCTGAGAGTCATGATGATCTGACGCTCGTTCCCGGCCCGCCGGCGCCGGTTTTCCTCCATAACCAAACAGCTCTCTGCTGTTTCATGCCGGGGAGCAAATACTTAAGATCGTCCTGAAATTCCATATCGCGATAGTTCGTCTTAGCGGTTTGAGGACCTCCGCACTCAGCGAGGCGCTCTGCTTTTCCAGTTCCCCACCACGCCAAAACTCCGCCGGGAGCCAACACCAGGGATGCAAGACCGGTGATGTGTTCCGGCTCCAACCTTAATGCGCGCATGGTGATCAGTTCGAATTTACCGGCATGCTCTTCAACCTTCGGGAAGTCCTGCCACCTCCCGTGCAAAACCCGTATTCCTTTCAGCCCCAGCGCAGCGGCCACAGCAGTCAGAAAACTGACCTTTTTCCTGCTCGAGTCGAGTAGAACCATTTGGAGATCGGGATAAACAATCTTCAACGGAATTCCAGGAAATCCGGCGCCTGTGCCAACGTCCAGGGCATACCCGGATGAGGGAAGAAATTTCGCGGGCAGAATGGAATCAAGGAGATGCTTAACTATTATTTCTTCCCTGCCCGTTATCCGGGTGAGATTGAGGCGGAGGTTCCACTCGAGCATGAGTTGAATATGCAGGCTCAAGAGTCCGGCCTGTCTTTGAGTGAGCGCAATCCCTGCTTTGTCGGTGAATTTCAGGATAAGATTGGCGAATTCATTGTCCAAGGCGGTCCCCACAAGTGTGCTCAGCATGCAACTTCAAGTATATCTTCAATGGGTGTGCGTGAATTCAGATACAAACGGCGGGCTATTTCCCGACGCAAAACTGAAGGAATATTCTGTCGAGCAATTCGCCGTCATTTTCCCAGCCGAGAACGGCCTCAAGCTGTCTTCGCGCTCCTTCGATCTCGAGGCTGACCAGTTCGCCATAGGCGTTGGAGCGTAGGAGTTCTTCAGCCCTCAGGAGGCGCTCATTGCCTTTTCGAGGCATTCTTTCTGCCTCATGTTCGGCACGATTTGCGATCTGCAACTCTCCAGCGGCCGCATGATGAACGCTTCGGCCATGTAGGTCTTGAGGCGCTCGATGTCTGAGGGATTCTTTACCGATAGCCTGAAAACAGGACCCGGGCCGGGGAAGCGTTGCCGAACTCTTTCGATCGGGAAGGCCGGCGGAAGATCGCTCTTATTGAGCAGCACGATGCAGCGCGACCCGCCTACAGCCTCGTAGACCTTCTGGTCCTCACTGGTAAGAGGTCTGCTGTTGTCAATGAGCCAGAGCACCACGTCGGCTTCGGATACGGAGCGAATCGTCATTTCGATCCCGCACGATTCGATTTCATCGGGCTGATTGCGAATTCCGGCCGTATCCAGAATCCGGACCTGTACCCCTTTGAGCAGAAAGCTGTCTTCGATGACGTCTCTGGTCGTGCCGGGGGCCGCTGTGACGATGGCCCGGTCCTTGCCGAGAAGGGCGTTGAGCATCGAGGATTTGCCTACGTTTGGTTTTCCCACCAGCACCAGAGTGAGTCCCTCGCGCAGCACGCGTCCTTCTTCGTACTTGTTCAAGGTGGCCCTGAGGGGTCTTGTGACTCCCTCGCAGCACCTCCTCCAGAAGCGATTCATACTCGGGGGCTTCTTGTTCCGTTTCTTCCGCAAGGTCTTCGGAAAAGTCGATAAAGGCTTCGAGACGCGTTTGCGCCTGGATCAGCGTTTCGCGCCATTTTTCAATAAGTTCCCTGAAATCCCCCCGAAGATGGCGGTTTGCCAGAAGCATCCCCTGTTCGGAGCGGGAACGGATTATCTCTATGACCGCTTCAGCCTGTGAGAGGTCGATTCGTCCGTTCAGAAAAGCGCGGCGCGTAAATTCTCCCGGTTGGGCGAGCCGGGCGCCGGTTGCCAGAACCAGCTCCAGGATGCGGTTGAGCACTGCGTATCCGCTGTGGCAGTTAATTTCGATGACGTTCTCGCGGGTATAAGTCCCGGGCGCGGCCATGAAGCTCAGCAGCACCTCGTCCACCAGTTCGCCTGAAACAGGGTCTTTGATCCAGCCGTAGTGTGAGGGTGTGGGACCTTAAGCTTCGAGTCGGGAGTCTTTGGCGTGAAAATCTTTCGGGCCATATTGAGCGCTTCCGGCCCGCTCAATCTGATCAAACCGATGCCTGCTTCGCCAATGGGGGTGGCTATGGCGCAAATGGTATCCTGGAGCAGTCTGAAGTCCATGATGAAGGCTGGACGGTTGCTAATCCGTCTTTTCCGCGGCTTTGCCGGGAGGTCTTTGTCTTCTTTACCGGGTAAATTACAACGCGCCGGAGGTTTCCCTCGCCCTTGCTCTTGGTCCTGACTTCGTGGTCCTCCTTGAGCGCCAGGTGAATGACCCGGCGGTCCTGAGCGCTCATCGGGCCGGTTGTAAGGGAACGGTGGGACTTTTTGACCTTGTCGCTCAGTTGGCGCGCCAGTTCATTCAGGCTTAACTCACGCTTGGAACGGTAGTTTTCGGTGTCCACGATGACGGAAACATTTTCTCCAGCCTGCCTGCTGACTATCTTGGACACCAGGAACTGGAGCGCATTGAGCGTCTTGCCCCGTTTGCCGATGAGCAGCCCTGAACCGTTGCTGATTATGTTCAGGTAGTAGTATCCTTCTCTTGCCTCGCATTCGACGACCATCGGCAAATCAATGTGCTTGAGTATCTCGTCCAAAACTTCCTTCGCCCTCTCGGCCGCAAGTCCGACGGGAGGAACTTTCGTCGGTTACGCGGATTTTGGCCTTCCTCGCCCCGACAATCCCGAAAATTCCCGAAGATCCCTTCGAAATGATCTCGATTTCAAGCTTCTCGCGCGGAAGCTTCAATTGCTGGCAGGCAAGGTCTATTGCGTCCTCGACTGATTTTTCTTCGAATTCAAGAGTGGACATGCTCTCCTCCGTCATTCACGGTAAAAAGATAAGATGGTTTGCGGAGAGACAACCGCTAAGCGCCGGCATGACGATTGATCCAGTATTGCTGCGCAATAGAAAGAATATTGTTTACAAACCAGTATAGCACAAGACCTGCCGGGAAGTTGATAAAGAAAAAGGTAAACATGACCGGCATTATGAGCATTATTTTTTCCTGGCGAGGATCTCCTGATGACGGCGTCATTTTTTGCTGAAGGAACATCGTTACGCCCATAAGGATTGTCAAAACCGGCAGCCCGTCCAAATGGCCAATCATCGGAAGATCGATTGAAAATCCCAGGTTCAGCCGGTCAGGAGCGGTGAGATCGTGTATCCAGAGCACGAACGGCTGGTGCCGGAGCTCGACCGCCGAGTTCAACATGCGATAGAGAGCGAAAAAAACCGGTATTTGAAGCGCCATCGGCAGGCATCCGCCCATCGGATTCACTTTGTAGGTCTTGTAGACCTGCATCAGCTCCTGGTTCAGCTTCTCCCTGTCATCCTTGTATTTTTCCCGGATTTGCTGAATCTTGGGCTGAATCTTTTTCATTTTCTGCATCGAGGTGTAGCTTTTCTGGGTCAGAGGCCAGAAAATTATCTTGATGATGATTGTCAGCAGAATAATTGCAATCCCGTAGTTATGGGTGAAGGAGTAGAACCACCGGAGCACCACCAGGAGCGGTTTTGCCAGGAAGGAAAACCAGCCGTAATCAACTGCGGCAGAGAGGTTATGGCCGGCCTGTTTCAGAGTGGCTATTTCCTTGGGGCCGTTGTAGAGCCTGAGCTTGAACGACCTGGACTCGTTCGGCTCGAGATCGAACTTATCTGTCAAATAAACCAACCTGGTGATTTGGGTCTGTTGAGTCTCATCGTTTACTAGGCTGGGGATTATCTGATATCCGCCCTGTGTCAGCGGAATGATCGCCTGGATGAAAAAGTTATTCTGATATCCCACCCAGTCGTAAGGAGGTTTGGGGGTTGCGTCGGGCTTTGCAAAGTCCTTGGGCTGAAGATCATGATTGGACCCGTTGGTTGAGAAAGTCAGCCGCGATTGGTTATAGGTCTCGTGCGCAGGTTCCGAATATGGCTTGAAATAAAAGCTGACCCCCATCTGGTCGGAAAGTTTTTCGGCCGAAAGGTTCTGAATCTGAATTTCCAGGTCCATGGCGTAGGAATCGGGTTGCACCGTGAAAATCTTTGTCAGGCGGACTTTGCCCGGAATCTCGGTTTGGAAGGGGATGCTTCTGGGAGGCTCTCCCGGAGCAACCTTGATCTCGGTGGGCGCATCGCTCGAAAAAGGCTGCCTGTAGAGATCCCAATCCTTATGAGAAAGGAGTTCGACATCCAGCGGAAGGTATGCCGGTGTCACGAATCATTTGCATCGGAGGGGAATCGGGTTTGAGCTCCTCTTTGAACTTGAGGAGTTCGAAAGAACTCTCGCGCGCTCCCTGGGCAATGATCTTCATCCTGTAGAGCGAATCCCCGATCGACCAGGTCTTCTGGGTTGAAAGATCCACCTTCGGCGGGGGCGCCGGTGGAAGTGCGGCCGGAGGCGGCGGGCGTTTGGGGCTGAGTCGTAGTGGTGGCTGCCTGTTTTTGCTGGGGTGCGAGGCGTCTGCGTGGGACCGAAATAAAAATGCCAAGCCAGAAAAAGCAGGAAAGATAATACTATTGCCAAAAGAGCCTTTGAATCCATTCAGGAATTCTCCATTAATCCTTGTCGTTCCACGGGCGCGGGTCGTGGCACGGGATCATAGCCGCCCGGGTTGAAGGGGTGACAGCGCAGAATTCGCCTCAACCCCAGGTAAATTCCCTTGGAAATGCCGTGCATCCTGATTGCATCATGGGCATAATGGGAACAACTCGGGCGAAAAGCGGCAGGCCCGGGGAAACAGCGGCGAGATCAAATATTGATATGATCGAATCAGACCCAGAAATATCGACCGGATCATCAGTTATTCTTCCTGTTTATGAAAAACCGTCGAGAACTCCATAAGGAGGTCTCCCGGTGAGAGTTTTTCCGCTCCAGGGCGGGCAATTACGACGATGTCTTTCCCCGGCTGCGGGATTCGGCCCTTGTTCAGCCTGAACCATTCACGAATGACCCTTTTGATGCGGTTGCGCCTTACCGCCGGCCAGAACCGCTTTTGCACAATCAGGCCCAATCGATGATATTCAAGACCGTTTGGAATGAAATTCAGACCGAAATGGGGGGTTTTCGCGCGTTTTCCCGCTTTTTTGACGCGCTGGAAATCGGCGGAGCAGCGAATTCTTTCATGAGGCCGGAAACTGTACTTGCCCCTCAAAGATTCCTCATCCGAAGATTCCGGGAGCCCATCTCGTCTCAAACCGACAGGCGTTTTCTGCCCTTTGCGCGCCGCCGCTTCAGTACGTCGCGGCCAGCCTTGGTCGCCATTCGCTCAAGGAAGCCGTGAGTGCGTTTTCTTTTCACATTGCTTGGTTGAAATGTTCTCTTGGACATTAAACTTCCTCGTAAGATATATTTTCCCGCTCTGGATCAAGCACCGGGAAGCAGCGCCCAAAGGCTCCCTGAAACGACCCGGCATACACAAAACGTTACTTTTAATCGAAATCTTCATTGTTTGTCAAGCATCGCAAACGAATGCATTCAAAAAACCATCTCCCCAGGATCGCTCCGATTCCATGACTGCCGAAAAGGCACAGGAACTGAGATTCGAGGATTTTGAGCCTGTTGCCTCCGGTTCGGGCAAATTATCCGCGTGCTGTGTATTCCTTTCTCTTAGGCATTGCGCACAGGCAATTCACATGTTATGAATAGAGCACTTTAAAATTGGACCGAAAGGAGAAATATCTAACGGATGTTCCTCAACAGAATACTCGGGCTTTTCTCAAATGATCTTGCAATAGACCTCGGGACTGCCAATACGCTTGTTTACGTGCGGGGTAAGGGCATAGTGCTGACCGAGCCATCGGTTGTCGCGGTTCGCAAGGATGAGCGCGGCGCCAACAGGGTGGTGGCTGTGGGCAAAGACGCCAAGATGATGCTCGGCAAGACTCCCGGCAATATCACTGCGATCAGGCCCATGAAAGATGGCGTGATTGCGGATTTTGAAGTGGCCGAGGCAATGCTGAGATACTTCATACGCAAAGTGCACAACAGGCGCACCCTTATCAGGCCAAGAGTAATAATCTGTATTCCCTCGGGCGTGACGCAGGTCGAAAAAAGGGCCGTCAGGGAGTCCGCCGAATCCGCCGGCGCCCATGAGGTATACCTGATAGAAGAGCCTATGGCGGCCGCAATCGGGGCTGGACTGCCCATAACCGAGCCGGTTTGCAACATGGTTGTGGACATTGGCGGAGGAACAACCGAAGTCGCTATCATCTCGCTTGCAGGGATTGTCTACAGCCGGTCTGTGCGCGTTGGCGGCGACAAGATGGACCAGGACATTCTCCAGCACATTAAACGCAAGTACAATCTGCTGATAGGTGAAAGAACCGCGGAGCTTATAAAGACCACCATCGGGAATGCTTATCCTCTTGGTGAAACTGAAACTATGATGATAAAGGGCCGCGATCTCGTAACGGGGATTCCCAAAACCGTTGAGGTCAATTCGGATGAGATCCGGGAATCGATCCAGGAACAAATCGATTCCATCCTGGAAACCATAAAAGTTGCTCTCGAGCAGACGCCTCCCGAATTGGCGGGCGACATCGTGGACCGCGGGATCGTGCTGACCGGTGGAGGAGCGCTTCTCAAAAACCTCGATCACTTCCTGAGACTTCAGACGGGATTGCCGATAATGCTGACCGAGGATCCCCTCTCCACTGTCGTGCTCGGTTCTGGTAAGGCTTTGGACGAGATTGCAATCTTAAAGGACGTGCTATCCTGAGAGGCGGAGCCGGACATGCGCGGCTGGTGTTTTCGGCCTGGGACCAGGCGCGTCAGCCAACCTCGCGCTTCATTGGCGGCCTGTGCCCAGACTGGATTTATTGCTTCTGTCATTATGTCCATATTCGATGCCTTATCCGGGCAGGTTAGCAGCTTGGCAGGCTCTCAGTTTTCAAAATCGAAGTGCCGGATATGAGATTTTTCAATACGGGCGTTTGGCTTCGCCGGTTGCGTGGCGCACTCCTGATCCTCGTTTTTATCAGTGTCTTTTTGTATATTTTTTCCCTCAATTTCCGAACTCCCAACAAAATGGACGTCTTGCAGCGCTCCGTTACGGAAACGGTAAGCCCTCCGATCCGGTTGTTCGGCAGACTGTTTTCCGCTCATCGAACAGTTCTTTAAGGATTATATCTGGTTCAAGAATCTGCGCGGTGAGAATGAATCGCTGAAAAGAGAAATTGCCGACCTGCAAGGCAAGGTAACCTCTTACCAGGAGGCTTATGTCGAAAACCAGCGGCTGAGACGGCTGCTGGATTTCAAGACCTCGACCAAGGCTGAAACGATTCCCGCTCAGGTCATAGTGCACGATCTGACCGGCTGGTTTCAAACACTGATGGTCGATAAGGGATTTCGAGATGGAATAGCCCCTGATATGCCCGTCGTCAATGACGAAGGGGTGATCGGCCGTGTTCTCGACGTTTCTGACCGAAATAGCCGGGTTTTGCTTATAACCGATCAGGGCAGCGCTGTGGACGCCATTGACCAGCGCAATCGCGTACGCGGTATTCTTTGTGGCAAAGACGCAAACGGATGTCTTTTAAAATACGTTCGTGGCAACCTCGACATAAAAGAAGGTGATCTGGTGATCAGTTCCGGCAAAGACGGTATTTATCCCAAGGGGCTGCGGTTGGGTGTCGTACAGGCCGTCTATAAGGACCCGGTCGATCTTTTTCAGAAAATCGATGTCAAACCGCTGGTTCGGTTGAGCGCACTCGAGGAGGTGCTCATAATAAAGCGCGGCGGAGCTGGGCTGGGTGTTGGGGAGGAGGACCAGCCGGCTGCGGCGCAAGCTGAGGCTCAATCGCAGACTCAGACAAGGCCCGGGGCTCAGCCTCAGGCAGGTCCTGAAACAAAGCCTGCGCCCAAAGTATCGGTAAAGCCTCTGACAAAGCCGCCGGCAAAGCCGCCGGCTCAGGCAACCTCTAAAGCAAAGCCGCGGCCCAAGCCAAAGACTCAGGCGAACCCCAAATCCAGGCCTGAAGGGCAGACCAAGCACCAGAACAGGCCGCGAGAAAAATCTCAAACTGAGCCTGAAGGCCAGTCGAAGCCCAAGCCCAAAGTGGATTGAAGATGATTGCTTCCGGCCCTTTTACCCCGGGCATTACTGCGGGACAAATGATCAAAATCACGCTTTACAGCTTCTTTGTGCTGGGGCTCCAGGCTCATCTGATCCCACGGCTTCCCTACCCGGCTCTGCGGGTCGACCTGCTCCTTCCGCTCATGTTTGCAATCGCGGTTGAATGGTCCCCGCTGGCGGGCGTGCTCTGGGCCGGCTTTTGGGGATTCGTCGTCGATAATTTTTCGGGGGAGTTCTGGGGCCTGCATGTCGGCTCCTATACGGTAACCGTCTGCCTGGTGAACATGGCATCGGAGAGGTTCGACTGGCGCAACCCGGCCTATCAGATGGGTTTGGTCGGGCTGTGCGCTCTTGGCCAGTCCATTGCGCTTGGGTTGTTTTTATCCTTTGTCCCTATGGATGTTCCTGAACTCACTTCCATATGGATCGGTCTTGGGCATTCGAACACTTCTTTCAGTTACAATCGCGCCCTTTTTGATCTATCCGATGCTGAACCCGCGAAATACGATTTAGCGGCTGAACAGGTCGGATTCGAACAGAGATGAAAACCAAAGGCAAAAAGCTCGACGGACTCAAGCTCATAAACTGGGAAAGCGCCGAGTCGGTTTCGTTCCAGAAGCAATACATCCTGCTCTGCGCCTGTATGTTGCTGCTGATGATGATCTATATGGTTCGGCTTTGGCATCTTCAGGTGCTCCAGGGCGAATCCTACCGCTTCCAATCCGAGAATAACCGGATCAGGATCGAGGAGATCTCCGCGCCGCGCGGAATAATATTCGACAGGAATGGGGTGCCTATTGTCGAGAACCGTCCGGCTTACAACCTTGTGATCATCCGCGAAGACATTAGCGACCTGGAAGCGACGATAAAAGAACTCGCCCGCCTGTGCGACCGCGATCCGGATGAGTTTTTCTCAATTATCGAAGCCAACAAAGCCACCCCCAAGTTCGTTCCCCTGCGTCTGGCTTCTGACCTGGACAGAGATTGCCTTGCCCGGATTGAGGCGCAGCGCATCAGGCTCCCGGGCGTGGTGATTCAGCTCGAGCCCAAGCGCGAGTACAAATGGAATGCAACGGCTGCGCACCTCATCGGGTATTTGAGCGAGATTACCGAGGCGGAGCTCAAGAGCGAAAAATATCGGGGATATTATCCCGGCGAGGACATTGGCAAAGTCGGAATCGAGAGCGCATTCGAAAAGTACCTGCACGGGAGCAGGGGAGGGCGGCAGCTCGAAGTTGACGCCGCCGGCAGGAGGATCCGTCTGCTCGAAGAACATCTGCCCATTGCGGGCCGAAACCTGTGGCTCACTCTCGACATGGACCTTCAGAAAACCGCCGAGTCCCTGCTCGAGGACAAAACCGGCGCAATCGTGGCTGTAGATCCCACTGACGGAGCGGTCCTGGCTTTCGCCTGCAGCCCTTCTTTCGATCAGGAAAAGTTCATTCGCGGACTGAGCAAGGATGAATGGCTTGCGTTGAGCAAAGATCCGCGTCATCCTCTGCTGAACCGCGGCAGCGGGGCTGCTTATCCGCCGGGGTCCACTTACAAGCCCTTCGTAGCTCTTGCGGCGCTCCAGGAAGGTGTGATTAGCCCGACCTCCACTTTCAACTGTCCCGGTTACCTTCAGTTCGCCGATCGCAAGTACCGTTGCTGGAGAGACCACGGCCACGGCTCCATGGCAGTGGAAAGGGCCATAATCGAGAGCTGCGACGTTTTCTTCTACCAAACGGGCCTCAAACTTGGCGTTGATAGATTGGCTCAGTACGTGACGATGTTCGGACTTGGGGAAAGAACGGGCATAGGCCTTCAGGGCGAGCACCCGGGGCTCGTCCCCACCTCGTGGTGGAAAAAACAGGCCACCGGCGTTCCATGGCAGAAGGGTGAAACTATCTCCATATCCATAGGGCAGGGATTTGACCTGGTCACACCACTCCAGATGGCTTTGGGGTATGCTGCAATCGCCAACAACGGAAAACTCTGGCAGCCCTACGTCGTGAAGAGAATCGAGGGCAGCTCCGCAAATGAAATAGACGAAATCAAACCCAGGTTGAAGCGCAAGATCCCGATCGAACAACGCTGGTTCGATCTTGTGAAAAAGGCTTTGTCTGGTGTTGTTGAAGACCCGAGGGGAACGGGGCATCTGATACGGGACCCGCTCGTTCATATTGCGGGCAAGACCGGCACCGCGCAGGTCGTGCATGTGGCCCAGGGGGCGAACAGAAAACTGCTCGAAAAGCTGACCAAGTCCAAAGACAGGGACCATGCATGGTTCGTGGGCTACGCGCCCGCTTCGGACGCCAGGATTTGCGTCGCCGCATTGATCGAACATGGCGGCCACGGGGCATCGGTTGCCGCCCCGCTGGTCCAGAAGGTCATCATGGCTTATTTGAAAAACACGGAGAAACAGGGCCAAGAGTAGAAACTGGTCTATTGGCTTGCCTGTCTGGTCTCCATCCCCAAACATCGGATGGGACGCCGGCAGCTCTAACACCCTGTTTTACAGGACTTGGGAAGGTGGTTATTCGTTATGATGGACAGGCGCCTGATCGAAAATTTTGACTGGTCGATAATCTGGGCTTTGCTGGCGATTATCTGTATCGGACTGCTCAGCATCTACAGCGCCCTCTATCCCCAGATTCAAGCCCGGCCGACCAACAATCTGTTCATAAAGCAGATTATATGGCTTGCCATTGGTTTTGCTGTCCTGACGCGGTTCGCTCTTTATCAATTATCAGCGGCTTAGGACCCTCAGCCCATGGCTCTATGGTTTGGTTCTTCTTCTTCTTGTAGTGGTCCTTGCGGCCGGAAAGGAGGTGCACGGTTCGAAACGGTGGTTGGAAATCGGCGGCTTTCAGTTCCAGCCCTCTGAATTTATGAAGGTGATTATTGTGATTCAGTTGGCCGGCTATTTTTCATCGCAGGAGATAACCAGCTTCCCGGCCATGAAGAAACTGATCCTCCCGTGAGCTTCGTTGTTCTTTCCGGTGTTGCTGGTTCTTGCCGAACCCGATCTTGGCACGGCAATCTCTCTGATGGCCATTGCAACCACGATGATCTTTTTTGTGGGCGTGCGCTGGAAATACCTGGCCGTTTTGATTTTGACCGTCATTCCCCTCATCGTGCCCGTGTGGGAACACGTCCTTAAACCTTATCAGAAACGCCGCATCCTGATACTTCTTAGTCCCGATCTCGATCCTCTTGGCGCCGGATACCATATCAGGCAATCAAAGATTGCCATTGGTTCCGGAATGCTCTGGGGAAAAGGCTTTCTTAACGGGACCCAGAACAAACTTCATTTTTTGCCGGAAAAACACACGGATTTCATCTTTTCAGTCTGGGCCGAAGAGTGGGGTTTTGTAGGGTGCGCCGCTCTGATTCTTTTGTTCTGCCTGCTTATTTTTCTTACACTGAGGGTTGCCACAAGATCGCGGGACAGGTTTGGTTCCCTCGTTGTGGTCGGCATGAGCGCGCTCATTCTCTGGCAGGCGTTCATTAACATCGGCATGGTGATCGGAGTGCTCCCGGTGGTGGGAATTACACTTCCTTTCGTAAGTTACGGCGGCTCCTCGCTGATTACCCTGTGTCTGGCAATCGGGTTGATAGAAAATGTAAGCATGCGTCGCTACGTGTTCCAAACGCACTAAAAGCTCGCGAATAATGTGCGAAATATCACAATCGCCTCTCATTATTAATTAGGTGATTCTTCTCGCTTTTCGCTTGCCAATGCTCTTGACCTGTGCTAGTAACCTCGCCCATGCTAAAGCTCCGGTGTCAGTTTGAAATGTCAGTTTTGACCGTTTGAGCTATCTGGGCTGCCGAGAAGGCGTGCCCAAATGTGCTTGTGATTTTTTGTTGTTTGCCGGCAGTCAACGCTGGAGGGTAGGGTAAGATGATTGATATTAATGTCTCGCTTTTTATCCAGATGGCCAATTTCCTGATTTTTCTCTTCCTGATGAACTTCGTTTTGTACCGTCCGATTCGGCGGATAGTGGCGCAGAGAAAGAGGCTGATTTCAGAAAAACAGGAAGGGATCGAAAGCCTGGAAGCACAGGCCCAAGCCGTGCTGCTGGAATACGACCGGAGGCTTCAGGATGCCAGGAGAACCGGGGCTCAGAGAATTCAGGAGCTCAAGGCCGCGGGCTATGAACAGGAGAAGGAACTGCTGCGCCAGATTTCGGAGCAGACGGCCGCAACGGTTCAGCAACTGCGCGCAAAGATTCAGAAGGATATCGCAGCGGCTCGAAAGGAGCTGAAGCAGCAGGTGAAGTCCTTTTCTGTCGATCTGGCGCAGAAGATTCTGGGGAGGAAGATTTAAATGCATGCGAGTCTAAGGGCAAAGATGATGAGATCCAAGCACTTTGCGCCGCTTTTGGGGATAGTGCTCTATTTCGCCTGGCTGAGCAACGCTTTGGCATCGGAGGCCGAAGGGGGCACCACCACCTGAATTGGACTGACTTTGCATATCGTACGGTCGCCATTGTCATTGTGGTCGGTGTCCTGGTAAAGCTTCTCAAAAAGCCTGTTGCCAACTTCCTCAACTCGCGCAGGGAAGAGATTCAACGTTTGCTTTCCGAACTGGAGGCCAAGACCTCTGAAGCCAGGTCCGAACATGTCACGGGTTCAGGCCAGGCTCGCCTCCCTGGAGGAGGAAACAAGAAGAATTGTTGATGAACTGATTGCTGAAGGCGAAGCCGAAAAGAAAAAAATCATCGAGGCCGCCCACCGGGAGGCGGAGTACATACAGCAGCAGGCTCAGATCGCCATTCAGCAGGAGATCCAGGCTGCTCGCGACAGTCTCAAGGACGAAGTCGCCGAGCTGTCCGTAGCCGCCGCCCAGGATATTATCCGAAAGAAAATGCGGGCTGAGGATCAGCAACGTCTGGTTCGTGAATTCATGACGAAGGTGGTGGAGGCGAAGTGAAAAATCAAGTCATTGCCAAACGTTATTCGAAGGCCCTGTTCAATCTCGCCCAGGAGGAAAAGGCGATCGAACAGTATGGAACGGAGCTGGACGGCTTCAATGAGGTCCTCAAAGATCTCCCTGATCTCGGAAACGCTCTCCGGAATCCTCTTTACCCGGAAGCCGCAAAAAAGAATCTTTTCCAGAAAGTGGCCGCCCAGTTGGAACTCTCGCCGATCATGAAGAGCTTTCTCAATCTTCTGGTCGAGAAAAAGCGCATACAGCACCTGCCCGAAATTGCTGACTACTACCACAGATTAATCGACGAATATTCCAATATCTCGCGGGCAAAGGTCAAAGCGGCCTTCAAGTTGGGGACGCCGAGATCGAGGAGATTGCTGCAGCTTTGGAGAAAAAGATCGGAAAGAAGATTGTCGTCGAATTTGAGCAGGACCCCTCTCTGCTTGGAGGAGTTTTTGCCCAGATCGGCGATTTTGTTTTAGATGGCAGCGTAAAGCGTCAGTTGCTCAATTTTAAAGAATCTTTGAAGAGGGGTGCGGTAGGATAAATGGAAATCAGAGCAGAAGAAATCAGCCAAATCATCAGAGAGCAGATCAAGGATTACGAGAAGAAGGTCGATCTCAGCGAGACCGGACGTGTGCTCTCCGTAGGCGACGGTATTGCCCGCGTTTACGGAGTCGAAAAGTGCATGTCCATGGAATTGCTTGAGTTCCCTACGGCGCATGGAAACATCTACGGACTGGCCCTCAACCTCGAAGAGGACAATGTGGGTGTCGCCATCATGGGCGAAGACTTCCACATCAAAGAGGGCGACGAGGTGAGGCGTACCGGTCGTATCGCCGAAGTCCCGGTTGGCGATGCGGTTCTCGGCCGGGTTATCGACTCGGTTGGAAACCCGCTCGATGGAAAAGGCCCCATCGATGCAACGGAATTCCGCAGAATCGAAGTCATCGCCCCGGGCGTTATCGCAAGGCAGTCGGTTAACGAGCCGATGTACACCGGGCTTAAGGCTATCGACGCCATGACTCCGGTTGGCCGCGGCCAGCGCGAGCTTATCATCGGCGACCGCCAGATCGGCAAGACCGCCATCGCGGTCGATGCGATAATCAATCAGAAAGACAGCGGCATCATCTGTATTTACGTGGCGGTCGGCCAGAAGAAGTCCACGGTTGCGCAGGTCGTGGAAACGCTTCGCAAGCACGGCGCGATGGATTATACGATCGTTGTCGCCGCCAATGCCAGCGACCCGGCCGCGCTGCAGTTCATCGCTCCCTATGCCGGAACGGCCATGGGCGAGTACTATCGCGACAAAGGCGGACATGCCCTCATCATCTACGATGATCTTTCCAAGCAGGCTACCGCTTACCGCCAGGTTTCGCTGCTTCTGCGCCGTCCGCCTGCACGCGAAGCCTATCCCGGCGATATTTTCTACAACCACTCCAGGCTTCTGGAGCGCTCCTCCAAGCTCAATAAGGAACTTGGAGGCGGCTCACTCACGGCCTTGCCCATCATCGAGACCCAGGCCGGTGACGTTTCCGCCTACATTCCGACCAACGTTATTTCGATTACCGACGGCCAGATTTATCTCGAACCCAGCCTTTTCTTCGCCGGTGTGCGTCCGGCCATCAACGTCGGCCTCTCGGTTTCCCGCGTCGGCGGCGCCGCTCAGACAAAGGCCATGAAGCAGGTGGCCGGAAAGCTGCGCCTCGAACTGGCCCAGTACCGCGAACTCGAAGCTTTCGCCAAGTTCGGAAGCGACCTCGACAAATCGACCCAGGCCCAGTTGAACCGCGGTATGCGCCTGGTCGAACTGCTCAAGCAGCCCCAGTATCAGCCCATGTCCGGCGGAAAAAGAGGTCATGTCGCTCTATTCCGGCACCAGGGGTTTCCTCGATTCGATTCCCGTTGACAAAGTCGGCCAGTACGAGCAGCAGATGCTGGCTTTCGTCGAGCGGAAATATCCGGAGATTTTGGCCGAAATCAAGGAAAAGAACATCATCGGCGATTCTCTCGATGAGAAGATGAGTGCGGCCCTGAAGGAATTTGCGGGGGTTTTCCAGGCTTAATGGCGTCGGAATAAACCAGAGGACAGATGAGATCATGGCAACTCTAAGAGACATAAAGAGAAAAATAGACGCCGTCAGGAAGACCTCGCAGATTACCAAGGCTATGAATATGGTGGCCGCGGCCAAACTTCGCGGCGCCCAGCAGAACATGGAAAAATTCCACCCCTATGCGCTCAAGTTCAAGGAATTCATCGGACGGCTTGCGGCGGGGGTGGAGGATGCCAGCCAATACTCGCTGCTCACGCCCAAAGAGGAAGTGAAAACGGTTGAGCTTCTGCTGGTTACCGCGGACCGGGGTCTTTGCGGCAGTTTCAATACCAACCTGATAGTCGCAGCCGAAAGGTTTATCAAGGCCAAAAATGCCGAAGGCATTGAGGTAAGTCTCATCAATGCAGGCAGGAAGGCCAGTGATTACTTCAGGCGGCGGCCCGTTGAGGTTCGAAAAAGCTATACCGGATTGCTCAATAAGGTCACCTACGAGGATGCCCGCCGGATTGGGGAGCGAGCTGATCGAGCTGTTTGAAACGGGCGGGGCGGACGAGGTTTACGTAATCTACAGTCATTTCATCAACATAGCTAAGCAGCAGCCTTCGATTGTCAGGCTCCTTCCCATCTCCCCGGCCGAGCAGGAGGAGGGGGAAAAAGCGTTCGAGTACCTGTTCGAGCCTTCTCATCAGGCGCTGCTGACCGATCTGCTGCCAAATTATATCTATGTCCAGGTTCTGGAGAGTTTGTACCAGACCTCCGTGGGCGAACACGCCGCGCGAATGGCTGCCATGGAGAATGCGACCAGCAACTGTAAGGAACTGGTGAGAACTCTCACTCTTACCTACAACAAGGCGAGGCAGGCGGGCATTACCAAGGAATTGATGGATATAGTCGGCGGCGCCGAGGCCCTCAAGGATAATAGCCGGATCAAGGAGGATACAGGCCCATGAATATGGGGAAAATCGTACAGGTTATTGGAAACGTTGTGGACGTCGAATTTGAAGAGGGAAAGCTCCCTCCTCTTTTGACGGCCCTGTTTGTAAGCAATCCCGGAATCAGTTCCGAGGAAGACAATCTCGTCCTCGAAGTGGCGCAGCACCTGGGTGACAATGTTGTGCGCACCATCGGGATGGACCTGACCGACGGTCTCGTGCGCGGCATGGCGGTAAAAGATTCCGGAAAGCCGATCATGATGCCGGTCGGAAAAGCGGTTCTCGGCCGCGTTATCAACGTGGTGGGCAGGACCGTGGACGGGCTCGGCCCGATCGAGACCGACACATACATGCCGATTCACCGCTCTGCGCCTAGCTTTACCGAGCAGGATACCTCGGTTAAGGTCCTCGAGACCGGCGTAAAGGTTATCGACCTGCTCGTTCCGTTTCCTCGCGGCGGCAAGATGGGCATGTTCGGCGGCGCAGGCGTCGGCAAGACCGTCGTTATGATGGAGATGATCCACAACATCGCCATGCAGCACGGCGGTATCTCGGTTTTTGCCGGCGTTGGCGAGCGGACCCGTGAAGGAAACGACCTCTATCACGAAATGAAGGATTCGGGCGTTCTTCCTCGCGCCGGGCTGGTTTACGGCCAGATGACCGAGCCTCCGGGAGCGCGCGCGCGCGTTGCGCTTTCGGCGCTTACGGTCGCCGAATACTTCCGCGACGTCGAAGGCCAGGACGTTCTTCTCTTCGTTGACAACATCTTCCGGTTCACCCAGGCCGGCGCCGAAGTTTCCGCCCTGCTCGGCCGCATGCCCTCCGCGGTTGGTTATCAGCCGACCCTGGGTACCGACCTCGGTGAATTGCAGGAACGGATCACTTCGACCAACAAGGGATCGATCACCTCGGTTCAGTGCGTGTACGTTCCGGCTGACGACCTGACCGACCCGGCGCCTGCCACGACCTTCGCCCACCTTGACGGTACGGTCGTTCTCTCTCGTCAGATCGCCGAGCTTGGAATTTATCCCGCGGTGGACCCGCTTGACTCCACCTCGCGTATTCTTGACCCCAACGTTCTTGGCGACCGATCATTACTATACGGCGCGCGAAGTCCAGCAGATTCTCCAGAAGTACAAAGACCTGCAGGATATCATCGCCATTCTCGGTATGGACGAGCTTTCCGATGAAGACAAGCTGATCGTCTCCAGGGCCAGAAAGATGCAGCGCTTCCTGTCGCAGCCCTTCCACGTCGCGGAAACCTTCACCGGCGTTGCCGGAAAGTACGTGAAGATGGAAGACACCATCAGAGGGTTCAAGGAAATCTGCGAAGGCAAGCATGACGATATTCCCGAGCAGGCTTTCTACATGGTCGGGTCCATCGAGGAAGCGGTTGAAAAGGCCAAACAGATGGCCGCAGCAGCCTAACGTCCTAGCATAAGAAGATGGTGAGCATATGGCCGAAAAAATTTTGCTGGAAATCGTTACACCGGAGAAGAAAAGTTCTCAGCGAAACGGTCGACATTGTTGTGGCGCCTGGAGAAGATGGGCGAATTTGGCGTTCTCCCCGGTCACATCCCCTTCCTTTGCAAGCTCAAGGTCGGAGAGCTTCGGTACCGGGTCGGCGCCGCTTCCCGGCATGTCGCAATAATGGGAGGCTACGCCGAGGTCCTGAACAATCAGGTTACCATTCTGGCCACCGCAGCCGAGGCGGCGACAGAAATCGATGTGATCCGCGCAAAGGCTGCCCGGGAAAGAGCTGAAAGGCGGATTGCCGAAACCAGAGACAAACTTGAGTTTGCGCGCGCCCAGGCTGCTCTGCAGAGAGCAATGGCGCGCCTGAAGGTCGCTGAGAGACAGTAGCCGTACTGAAACCTCAACATGAAAGGCCCCTCGTTCCGGGGGGCCTTTTTTGTTCTGTGCACCTCTTCGAAATGCTCCCGGTCAGCCTCGCCTGAGCCTCTCAAACCATAATCAAACTTGACTATCTATGCACTTTTTGACTAAAATGCTGCTGAGTGCGGATATTGATGCTTTGCCGGCTCTTGGCCGGAAGTGCGATGTAGAGCCGCAGGAAGAAGGCGGATGCATGCGGCCGTTAAGGTGTTTAGCCATATAACTGGCGAGCGTGGAGGAAAACGCTTCGGACCGTCTGAAACTGGAAGAGGTGAGATCGGCTTAACCGGTCATTCATTACCGGATTATTCGGCAGAAATACCAAAATTTTTGACTCCGGCTTGACTGCCGCACTATAATTAGGATGTGCGGCATGGAAGAGCCGAAAGAATAAATCGGGCTGATGGAATTTTTGCGGTTTGCCCCTGCTGTGCTCGTGATTGGCAGAATGTTTCTGAGCCAACATATATTGAACGGGAGCTCTGCCTGGCTCTGGTGTGCAGGTCAGCTTCGGCTGAAAGCCTAAAGGAGTTATAGGGCGCCCACCTGAACCTTCAGGTTCAAGACCACCTGCCAACACGGCACAAAGCGGGGGCATTGCCTTTCTTGCCTTCTCTCCTCTTTTGGGCTTCAAGACGTCTTCGGCGGTCTGGGATCCTCCAGATCCATCTGCATTCATCCCTGTTTACCTCTCTATTTATTGGCAGTCTGCAGCCAACGGATTCTCTCGGACTATGACTAGTCGCTGCCGGCTCTAGCCTGATCGGCATCCGGCTTTTGGCGACGGTGGCGGTGCCTTCGGGTTTCTGAAGCCCGAAAGGAAACTGAAATAATGAGTTATATCTACTTGGCATTGTTATTCATTGTTGTACTTCTTGCAGGCGGGGCTCTGGGGTACCTTCTCAGGTACTTCTGGCTGGAAAAAAAGCGCCGGAAATTCGAAAGCGATGCCCGAAATCTGGTCGCCGAGGCAAAAAAAGAGGCTGAAACAATCAAAAAGGAGGCTATCCTTCAGGCCAAGGACAGCCTTTTCCAAATGAAAGCTGGAGTTCGAGAAGGAATCCAAGAGAAGGCAGGAAAGAATTCCAGAATCTCGAGAAGCGAATCCTGCAAAAAGAAGAAAACCTCGATCGCAAAGTCGAAGCACTCGACAAGAAGGAAGCTGCCCTGAGTAAGCGTGAAAAGCAGGTGGCCCAGCAGGAAAAGGATCTGATCGGCCGCGAAAAGGAATTGGAGTCCATACTCAAGGAGGAGAGAAGAAGGCTCGAAAGCATCTCCGGAATGTCTGCACAGGAAGCCAAAGAGATGCTGCTGCGCTCCGTTGAGAACGAAGCCCGTCACGATGCCGCCCTGCTTGTCAAAAAGATTGAAACCGAAGCGCGTGAAATGGGGGACAGAAAGGCCAAAGACATTATCTCGCTTGCGATCCAAAGATACTCCGGCGACTACGTGGCTGAAAAGACGGTCTCGGTGGTAAACCTTCCCAACGAAGAAATGAAGGGACGCATTATCGGAAGGGAGGGCAGAAACATCCGCGCCATCGAGGCCTCGACCGGTGTGGACCTGATCATCGACGACACCCCCGAAGCGGTCATACTGTCGGGCTTTAACCCGGTGCGGCGCGAAGTGGCAAGGATTTCACTGGAAAGACTCATATCCGACGGCAGGATTCATCCGGCGCGGATCGAAGAAATCGTGGAAAAGGTGAACGCCGAAATAGAGACCTCGATCCGCGAGGCCGGCGAGCAGGCGGCATTCGATGTCGGTGTTCATGGCATTCATCCGGAGCTGATAAAGCTGATCGGCAAGTTGAAATTTCGCACGAGCTACGCGCAAAACGTGCTGCAGCATTCGAGGGAGGTCTCTTTTCTGTGCGGAATAATGGCCGCCGAACTTGGCCTCAACGAAAAACACGCCAAGCGGGCCGGTCTTCTGCACGATATCGGAAAGGCTGTCGACCACGAAATGGAAGGCCCTCACGCTGCAATAGGGGCCGACCTTGCCAGAAGATACGGCGAGAGCCCGGCAATCGTACACGCGATAGCGGCTCACCATGAGGATATTCCGGCCGAGGACATCCTCGCCATTCTCGTCCAGGCCTCCGACGCTCTATCGGGGGCTCGGCCGGGCGCTCGAAAAGAACTGCTCGAAACCTATGTCAGGCGCCTGGAAGACCTGGAGCGGATTGCGGGTTCTTTCAACGGAATCAGCAAAGCTTACGCGATTCAGGCCGGCAGGGAACTGCGAATTATCGTCGAAAGCAATATCGTTGCCGACGCCGATGTCGTCCTGCTCAGCCGCGACATCGCCAAGAAAATAGAGAGCGAACTCACCTATCCCGGCCAGATCAAGGTTACGGTCATTCGGGAAACGAGGGCTCTGCCAAATATTGGTCTCATCGTGGCGGACGAGTGTCACGACAGTTCGTATTATCAATCCGAGCCGCCGTTTTATCACGCGGTCACTGCCGCGCAGGAATACGCGCGTTTGTGCGGCGCGGTCTGCGTGCTGGGTTCAGCCACGCCGACGGTCGAGCAACGCTAGCAGGCGGAAATCCAGAAAATGAAGCGGCTGGAGTTGCCATATCGCGTCGTTGAATCGCGTCTGCCTCCCGTTCAAATCGTGGACATGCGCGAGGAACTCAAATCGGGCAACCGCGGCATCTTCTCGCGTCTGCTGGCTGAGTCACTGGCGGAGACCATCCACGCGGCGAGCAGGCCATCCTCTTTCTCAACCGCCGCGGCACCGCCACCTACATCTTTTGCCGCGATTGCGGGACGGTGTTGAAATGTCCCAATTGCGAAACGCCGCTGACTTTCCATGTGGATCTTGGGGGGTCAAAAGTCAAATGTCAAAAGTCAATAACCTTCAACTTCGACTTTTGACTTGCTTTGCCATCGTTGCGGCTACACCCGTCAGATGCCGAAGACCTGTCCGAATTGCGGCAGTGACCAGATCCGCGAGTACGGCCTCGGCAGTGAAAAAGTCGAAGCC
This sequence comes from uncultured delta proteobacterium, assembly GCA_963727975.1. Classification (GTDB taxonomy): domain Bacteria; phylum Desulfobacterota; class Syntrophobacteria; order Syntrophobacterales; family Syntrophobacteraceae; genus SbD1. The sequence goes on from CAVSIN010000014.1 coordinate 175,938, forward strand.
GATGTGCAAGCCATGTTGCCAAAGGCCCGCACCCTGCGCTGGGATTGGGAGACCACCCGTCAAAAAGACGCGCACGAAATTATCCTCACGCACTTTGCCAATCACCAGGCCGACGTTCTCGTTGGGACGCAAATGCTCGCCAAAGGACTGGACCTGCCGCTGGTGACCTTCGTCGGGATTGTGCTGGCGGATGTGGGACTCAGCCTCCCCGACCCCTTCGCCGCCGAGCGGACCTTTCAAGTGCTGACGCAGGTGGCGGGCCGCGCAGGCCGTTCGGCACGCGGCGGAAAGGTGATCCTGCAAACCTTCACGCCCGAACATTACGTTATCCAGATCCGCGGCGAAACATGACGTGGACGGTTTTCAAAAACTCGAAGCGGAGTATCGGCGTCAGTTGGGCTACCCGCCCTTCGGTCGCGTGACGCGGCTGGAATATCGTCACCGCGACGCGTCCAAAGCGGAGTCCGAATCCCAGCGCGTCCTCCACATCCTGCAAGAGAAAATCAAAACGGAGCGTCGAACACAGACGACTGCATCCGCCGTCCCGTGCTTCTTCGCCAAATCGGATGGGGTCTATCGCTGGCAGGTGATCCTGCGCGGACCTGATCCCGCCTCGTTGTTGCGCGGTCTGCGTCTCGACGATTGGCGCGTCGAAGTGGAGCCGATTAGTTTGTTATAATTTGTCCTATCCAGTCATAATTATTCAAGGAGATGTCAAATGGAAGCATTCAGCCGTGGTTGGAACTTTCTGAAACAGGCCTGGGGGATGCCC
>CAVSIN010000015.1:0-65603 GCA_963727975.1 uncultured delta proteobacterium
CGGGGTAGGCAAACACAATCATAAAATGGCCATAAATCTAGTGACTTACATAGGGTGGCCAAATTTGTCGTGTGCCTACGCGTGAGAGGGTGCCGATTGAATATCCATGACGGCCTTAGGCATTGGAATCTCTAGGGATTTAAGTGTTCGGACAAGCTCGGATGATGGCTCGTTGCGTTGAAAGAATTGATTTTTTCGGGTGTGAAACTCGGTCGCCTGGAGCGTGGAAAGTGTCCTCCGGATGTTCGGCCAGGACTGCTTGCATCTGAGTTCGGCGACTCTTTCGATGAGAAGCGAGAAGACACAAAGCTTCACGTGAGCTTCGATGCGTTTGGGCAGCCAGTGGTACATCGGCTCCATCTTGATCCGCGTGCTCTTAAGGGTCCTGAAGGCCCGCTCGATCACAAGGAGTCCCTTATAACCGGCGGCTGCATCTTCTACGGTTATGGTGTCATCATTGGTCTGGAGCACCCATTTGCCGTCATACTTTGACACCTGCTGGATTGTTTCACGGTCCAGTCGGATACGGCCCTGCTTATCGACCTTCAGGTAACGTTTGTACCTGCCGGATGCCAGAAGATCGATTGCCCATCTGGCAGTGGCATGATGATCCGGATGGCCTTTTAGTTCTTCGTCAAGCTCTTTGACAACTTGCTCCCTATGCTTTCGCTCCCTTTCAGCCTCGCGGGGATTGTGGCACAGGATATAACGGCGCCGGAGTTCTCCATCTCCTACGACTACTTCCTTTGCCTGGAGATTTTCGGCAATCGTTTTAAAACGGCCCGGCTTGGTGACTACCTCTTCCTTAATCTCTGAAACGCTGGCCATACGGGTAGCCAGAAGGTATTTTCCGCAGGCTCTGGCCAGTTCATCGCGGTTTGTGGCGGAGTTCATCCCGGAGTCGGCAACGAAGAGCGCCCGCCCAAGCTTCCATCCCCGGAGGTCTTCACGGACCTTCTTGACTGTATCAACATCGGAGGTGTTGCCGGGGAATACCCAACTCCTTACCGGCAGGCCTTCCCTGGTTACGGCTAGAGCGACCACGATCTGCGGACTCCATGTGCCGTTTTTGGAATGGCCGAACTTTCGAAAGCCCGATCCCGCTTCGGTGTCCTCGTCCTCTTCGTCAATAGAGAAGGAGGCGGTCGTTGTGTCATAGAAAATGACATCCACCACGAGGTTGAAAAGGTTCGCCACATGGAAAAAGACCGCATTCTCGACTTCGGCCACGTTCCAGTGCAGCAGGTCCATCGCCTCATACATCTGGTAGAGCTTTACCGTACCGCAAGAGGGCATGTATACCGAATGTAGCCAGCGATCCCATACGCCGAGTTTGGAGTCGGGCTCGCAGAGCCGGTTTGCAACCATGGCAAGAAGGGCTCTTTCGTGTAAAGGAGTGCCTCCGGATTCTTCCATAACTTTGCGCAATGCGGGGCCGATCTTCAGTCGCTCCCAAAGCGCCTCGACCACAAGAGGAACACCGAAATCAAAGGTCTGAATCAGCCGCACCTTTTCAGGGAGCGCGGGTGATTGCTCGCGGATGGGACCTGTAGCGGTTTCAGCAGAATCCAAAGGGTCATGAACCTCAACACCGCAGACCCTGGCAATCGAGCGGCAGAGCCTGACCAGATCGTCCCGGTCGAGTTCATCCGCTCGCCCGAAATTGTGGATGATCTCGGCGACCGGATTTCCCGTTTCGGAATGCCGGACGTTGTGGGCAAGCTGGTAGTACTCGACCACCGATCCATCTCTGTTTTTGCGTTTTGTAGTTCGTAGATACATGCCTACTCGATTAGCATGTACTACCCGATGGTGTCAAGAATAAAAATTGACCTCGTGTGCCTACACTTTTTGAACTTTTTCGAGGTTTGCGGGGCTGTAAACCCGCATGGAATCTAGGGCGCACTAGTAAAATCAGTGTCATATGTGCCCATCTGGCAAAAACCCGAGATAAACAATGACCGGCTCTCTTTGCATCCGATAAACAGTCATTTCCGGGCGCCTTGCAATCCCCGCCTGGCTCAAAGCACGTCAATGCGAGTCTCAGTATCAGGTCTAGGTCACGATGTTCCTGGAAGGCCACCCGGAATTCGGGCCTACTATTAGACCCCCGGTTTTGGTATACTCCATCCCCGCACCTCTATCATGCGCAACTTTTGTGATGTAGCGACGCACAACTTCATTTTGTGGCTTATCCCGGGAAACAATGAAGAATTCTATTTATGTTTTAGGAATATCGGCTTTTTATCATGACAGTGCGGCCTGTTTGCTCAAAGACGGGCACATTCTGGCGGCAGCTCAGGAAGAACGATTCACGCGAAAGAAGCACGATCCAGGTTTTCCGGCCCATGCGATAGAATACTGTCTGTATGAGGCGGGGGTTCGTATTTCAGACATAGACCACGTTGTGTACTATGACAAGCCCTTTATGACATTCGAACGGCTTGTTCTAAGCTACATATCCGTCGCCCCGAAGGGAATCCGCTCATGGCTCAAGGCTATGCCTCCCTGGCTTGATAAAAAACTTCACATGGCGAATGTCATACAGAGACAGACAGGTTATGACGGTGAACTACTCTATACCGAACATCACGAAGCGCATGCGGCCTCGGCTTTTTATCCATCGCCTTTCAGGGAGGCGGCAATTCTCACCGTAGATGGCGTCGGAGAATGGGCGACCGCGAGCTATGGTTTCGGGAAGGGCAAGGAAATCGCCTTGATAAAGGAACTTCACTTCCCGGATTCACTTGGTTTGCTCTATTCAGCCTTCACCTACTTCCTCGGCTTCAAAGTGAACTCGGGAGAGTACAAGCTCATGGGTCTTGCCCCTTACGGAGAACCTGCCTACAAGGGGCTCATTTTGTCCGAGCTCGTGGATGTCAAGGAGGACGGGTCCTTGCGTCTCAATATGTCTTACTTCGATTTCATCGGCGGATTGAAGATGACTAACGAACGCTTTTCCAGCCTTTTTGGCGGCCCCCCACGCAGGCAGGAATCAGAAATCACCAAAAGGGAGATGGATATAGCCGCAAGCATTCAAGCCGTGACCGAGGAAGTCGTTTTTAAAAATGGCGAAACACGTCTTCAGGCAAACCGGTTTGCCGAACCTGTGCATGGCGGGAGGCGTTGCTCTTAATTGCGTGGCCAATGGGCGCCTCATTCGCGAAGGTCCTTTTCAAAACATATGGATACAGCCGGCTGCGGGAGATGCAGGAGGGGCCCTTGGAGCGGCCCTGTCCGTTTGGCACAGGTATCTTGATGAAGACCGCCGTGTCAATGAGGGTCATGACGCCCAGCAGGGGTCATACCTGGGTCCATGTTATCATTCTGATGACATAAGGGCTTTTTTTGAAGCCAACGGATACGTCCACCACGATCTTTGGCCGGATGAAAGGGCCAGGATCGTCGCTGAACAGATTGCCGCCGGAAAGATTGTCGGTTATATGGCCGGGCGCATGGAATTCGGCCCGCGCGCCCTGGGCGCGAGAAGCATTCTGGGTGACCCGAGGCGGGAAGAAATCCAGAGCATCATGAACCTCAAGATCAAGCACCGTGAATCGTTTCGTCCCTTTGCGCCGTCAGTTCTGGAGGAGAAAGCGTCTCAATATTTCGATTTAAAGGGCAAGAGCCCTTATATGCTGCTCATTGCTTATGTCAGGAAAGACAAACGATATCCGCAGAATCCGGAAGCCCTGTCCATGGGCATCCTGGAACGGCTTAAGATGAAACGCAGCGATTTGCCCGCTGTCACCCACCTGGACTATTCAGCTCGAATTCAGACGGTTAATGAACAGGATAAACCTGACTATTATGCCGTCATCTCTGAATTCGAAAAGCTGACCGGTTGTCCAGTGGTCGTCAATACCAGTTTCAATGTCCGGGGTGAGCCCATCGTATGTACTTATGAAGATGCCTGCAAGTGTTTTATGAGTACAGATATGGATGTTCTTGTGATTGAGGACTTTATACTTTATAAAAAAGAGCAACCTCCACGGCGTAATCAAAGGGAACGGCCTGATGATCTTATCCTCGACTGATAACGATAAGACTATACGTAAGTTCGGCGTTGCCGCCTTCTCAGTATTTGGGACATTTGGCGCCATAGCTATTTGGCGGCATAAGTTCGTACTTTGCTGGTTCTTAGCTTTTCTTTGCATCCTCGGATTGGCAATGTTGCTTTTTCCCAGGCAATTGCGGCCGGTTTTCAAAGCATGGATCGGGATATCAAATCTTATTGGCAAAACGATTTCGTTAACTGCTCTTACCCTTGCTTACTTTTTGGTGATCACGCCTACGGCCTATATAAGGCGCATGATGATGAGGCGTACTATCCCAATGCAGCCCGATAACAATATGACCTCTTATTGGATAGACAGGAAAGAGTCAGCTCAGCCAAAAGAAAGATTTCGTAAGCGATATTAAGGAGAAGTAAGGATGCGACATCAATCGATTATTACAGAATTCTGGGAGTTCTTGAGGTACAGAAAGCGATATTGGTTGTTCCCGGTAATCATTGTCCTTTTACTATTGAGCGCACTGGTTGTGTTTACCGAGAGCAGCGCCATAGCGCCCTTTATCTACACTTTGTTTTAGGGGGCGCACAAGAAAGGGCCTTACAGGCATCGCTACTTATCATGAGCCGCGCCCGAGCCCAACCTTTCCTCCAACGCCACCCTCATCGCCTCGGCGATTCTTTTTCTGCCATAATCGTTGAGGTGCACGCCGTCAGGTTTGTATGCCGGCTCGGTCCTCGAGCAGAGCGCATTTCGCAGATTCACGAAGTATGGCTTATTGTGCAGCCTGTCCTCGAGGGCGTCATAGACGACCTCGAAGTTGTGTCTCATTGTCTTGAACCTCGCCGAATTGATGAAGTGTTTCTTCTCAATCTGTCTTACATCGAAAGGCGCCTCGCTAGTTTCGACCCAAAGCACCGGCTGCCAGAAGAGGATAAAGACCGCATTTTGCGCGACTGCCCGGGAGTTGAGGTAATCGTACCTTTGCTCAGTCTTGTCCAAGAATTGGCGCAGTGAGTCCGAATCGATTTCTACGGGCGTAAAAATCAGCACGATCTTGTCGTAGATCTCTTTTGTGAAAGATGAATAGAGCGCGGCGTTCAAGGGCTTGAAGATTCCGAAAACGCTCCGGTAGTAGCTCTCGATTAGACCGCGCGCCCTGCGGTAGCCATGGTGTGCGTACGGGGTTCGATACTGGGAGAAGTAGGAACAATCGTTAGCCCCGTCATAGAAAACTATGACATCGGGCTTCGGCTCCGGATTTTCGATCGTGATCTTCTGGAAATACTTTGTCTCCATCAGGGAGTTGAAGGAGTCTTCTCCGAAATTGAGAGCGGTAAAGTGGAGATTTCCCCCCTTCTCGTTCAGGGCCCGTACGAGGAAACTTGGAATGGTCCTTTCATCGAAGTCTGTAGAACCACGCATGGTCGAGCCCCCGAACATCCAGATGGCGACGTTGCCGCCACCCGGTTCAGAAGCATTGTGTGCGGTGGGGCGCCGCCCTTCCCGGTTCAGGAAAAGAGCGTAAGGATCGTAGGAGACCCCGCTGCCCTCTCGAACTTTGCCATAAATGATGTAGTTACTGATCGTTATGACGAGGAAGCTGGCGATCTCCATGAGAACCAAGCAGACAAGAACTGTTTTGAAAATGCGCGCCGCTATTTTAAGGAAACTTTTCATGTGTATCACCCCTCGCGAGCATATGCGCCGACATATCCCGCATATGGCCGGCCAACTTTGCGATCTGCGATCGAAGTGAGGGGCAATCTACCACAACGGTTCTAATAATTAAAACTGCTCACCTGCTTTTTGCGCAATAAAACAGGCGGCGGACTTACACAACAGCCCGTTCATCATTTCCCGGCCCGTTTGAACAATTTCGACACTTCGCCGGCCAAACCGGGTGTGTCGGCTCTTAGATAACGCACGGCTGCGCCTTTTGAGAAATTGAGCTTGTGCATATCGAGCCAGAAGTTGTTGATCGCAACGCTGTTGCGATAATAGACCGCATTGTTCGTCAGATCGTAAAGACATGTCCAAAGGGTCGGCCAGGAAGGCTCAGGCTCCGGTCCGGAAAAGTCCGCGGCCCCGAACGGCGTGGCCTCAGCGCGAATTGCGCTTAACAGGTAATATATGGCGTCCGAGGTATTTGATGGCGGAGCCAGCGACGCCAGAAACGCTGAAGCCCTCACGAAGCGGCTCATGGGATCGACATCGCCAGGCAGAGGGAGCGTGCCGCCCAGTTGGAAATACTTGTACCACAACAGGTTTGGAAGCTGCAGATCCAAAGTTGGGTCGTTCGTTAACACCGTGTAATCCGCTCCGTGGTAGACAACCATCTGGCCTTTGACAAACTCGACCACCGCCGAGTCGCCCAGTGCATCCTCCATTGCGATATGCAAGGGCCAGACGACGCCCAGAAGAGCTTCCGGGACCAACTGAATCTGCTGTATCAGGTCCAGGGCTTGCGACACGGTGGCTGCATTGTCGAGAAGGTACTGCCCGTACCTGCCTCCAAGGACCCCCGGCCTCTGGTCTCGAGACTCGTACTCAGTGACTCCTAAAAAAAGGAAGTGGAATGATAGTCCGGCTTCATTGACTCCGTCACTAACATAATTGGACCTGCCAAAAGAGGTCAGCACGACGCTTCCATACATGGAAGTCCATGCAGCCGAATTATCCCCGGCGTCGCCATCCTTCTTCATTCCTTTCGGAAAGAGGTAGAAGGTAGGGAAGTCGTATGTGGCCAGGTCCATGGTGCGCGCTACGAGCATCGCCTGGTTGTTGTCGTTCCAAAAGATGCGCGTACAGGCGTCAGCTCTTAAAGAGGTTGATAACGCCGTCACGACGATCACGGCCACCGACAGACCGCAAAAAAATGCTGCTCTTTTCATACCAATTCTCCTTTATGGATGGGTTTGCCGACATTTAGACAATCGGTGCGGAGATCGCAATTCTTTACGACTTATCGCTAACCCACTGCGTTGACACCGGCGCCGTCAGTCAATAAGTTAGCCTTGCCGATGGAGGCGATGCAAAGGATCGAACCTGTCTAATAAAGGATTCGGCATTATGGACATCAGCGAAATCAGGAAGGTGCTGGCCGGCTTGTGCCTCGCCACTCTGGCATCGGCCGCCTGTCTCGCCCTTGTCACCTCGTGCAGCTCTTGAAGTGGCGACAAGAAAGGCGCAGGTGGCGCCGATCAAAAGAAAGAGGCGGGGAAGAGTGGTTGAAGCGGGACTCAGCAGGGCGCAGGTGGCGCCCAGCATGAACCCGGGAAAAGCGGCTGAAGTGGCTCGAAGCCGGGCGCAGGTGGCGCCGAACAAGAGAAAAAATAACCAGGGACTAGCAGAGGAAGCGGCAGTAAACCGGTGCAGGGAGCACCAAACGATAGCCTGACGAGATTCATTTGAGAGATAATCCACGGGTCCCTGCATCGCCTCCATCCGGTCTAAAACAGGGGAGCGTTGAAGTGTACGGGGCAAAGAGAGACAACCTGTATTAGATTAGTTTCCATTCGGAAAGTGTCCTTTTCCGCCCTGGCGGCGTCAATCTTCGGGTTTTCTTGTGCGGCGTACCGGAGTACGCCTCCGCGCAAGCCCTTGATTTCCTTGCCAGGACAAAAAATGCCTACTTTCCGAATTGGAAACTGCCAGTGTCTTATCCGAGGTTTCCGGGTGGACACTGGATCAAGATCGACTTCACATGGTTTCATTGATTCAGAAACGCTGGTGAATCATTCAGAGAATAGGGAATCAGGATCCGGAGCTGATTTGCGTTTCACGCCAAGGAGAGTTCGATGAAAGCGGATACCGTTCCACAAGTTCTGCCAATGGATCAGTACAACAGCGTTTTGGTCGCCAATCTGCATCCACCTGAATGGAGGAACCCGGAACCCTCGGGACGCTATGATCTGGTGGTCATCGGAGCAGGCACGGCGGGACTGGTAACGGCGGCAGGCGCCGCCGGGCTGGGAGCCAGGGTCGCTCTCGTCGAAAAACACCTCCTCGGCGGCGATTGCCTTAACGTAGGATGCGTTCCGTCCAAATGCATCATCCGCTCCTCACGTGCCGCTGCGGATATGCGTGCCGCCGCCGAATTTGGCGTCCATCCGACCGATACGGTTGAAGTGAATTTCTCCGCCGTTATGGAGCGCATGAGACGACTGCGGTCGGGAATCAGCCACCACGATTCGGTCAAGCGTTTCCAGGGTCTGGGAGTCGACGTGTTTCTGGGGGAGGCTCAATTCACCGGACCGGATTCTGTCGTTGTGGGAGACAAAGCTCTTCACTTCACCAAGGCTGCAATCGCCACAGGAGCACGAGCGGTGGAACTGCCGATCGAAGGTCTTGAGAGAGGCCGGATACCTCACTAATGAAACGGTTTTTTCTCTGACGGAGCGGCCCGGACGCCTTGCCGTCATCGGAGGCGGTCCGCTTGGGTCCGAACTGGCCCAGGCCTTTCATCGGCTGGGATCGCAAGTCTTCATTTTTCAGGGGCCTGACCATCTCTTAAATCGCGAAGATGCAGACGCAGCAGAAATACTCCAGAGGGCTTTTCTCAGGGAAGGGATTGAACTCATCCTCAAGACCCGCCCCACAAAAGTCACTCCCACCCGGCAGGGAAAGCTGATTACCTACGAGCGAGACGGTCAATTAGGAGAGTTTGATTGTGGATGAAATTCTCCTTGGCGTTGGGCGGGCCCCTAATGTCGAAGGGCTCAATCTTGAGGCTGCAGGGGTCGAATATGACAGGAAAGACGGGGTCAAAGTGAATGATTATCTCCAAACGACCAACCCTCGGATCTATGCTGCCGGAGACATCTGCCTTCAGTATAAATTCACTCACATGGCCGACGCCACCGCTCGCATCGTGATTCAGAATGCACTCTTTCTGGGGCGCAAGAAACTGAGCGCCCTTCACATTCCCTGGTGCACCTACACTGATCCGGAAATCGCTCATGTCGGGATGTATGAAAGAGACGCTCAGGAAAAAGGCATTCCTTTGGACACCTTCATCAGACCCATGAAGGAAGTGGATCGGGCTATTACCGACGGGGAGGAAGAGGGATTTGTGAAGGTGCACGTGAAACGCGGCACCGACAAGATTCTCGGGGCCACCATTGTGGCCCGTCATGCAGGTGATATGATCAGTGAAATCAGTCTTGCCATGGTGGGAGGACTTGGCCTCAAGACCATAGCCAACGTGATCCATCCTTATCCGACTCAGGCTGAGGCCATCCGACAGGTGGCCGATGAGTACAACCGCACTCGATTGACTCCATTGGCAAAGTCAGTTCTGCGATTGTGGCTTGCCGTGAGACGGTCGAATTTCATGGAGAAGCTCAAAAAATATCGGGCGCAGGTTCGAAGCGGATTTGCCAGGATGTTTGCCAACTGAACCTTGATGCTAAATAAAGGGCCCAAGGGTGAAAGGCTGAGTTTCATGGAATCTCGCAAAAAACAGATGGGAGCAGTGATAAAGGCGGCCGTCTTGGTTCTATTCGTAATCACGGCGGTGGTCATCGTTCGCTTTACGCCGGTGAAAGAGTTCCTTACCGCTGAAAGATTCGGACACTTTCTGGAGAATACGGGATTCCTGGCCCCACTGACGTACATGATCGTATACGCGATAGGGGTATGCCTGTTCGTGCCGGGAACCCTTCTCACCACCTTGGGGGCGGCCATCTTCGGACCCTATTTAGGCTTTCTCTACGTCTGGGTAGGGGCCATGCTCGGGTCGAGCCTGGCCTTTTTCATCGGACGCTACCTTGGGCGTGATTTTGCCGCTTCAGTCATCGGAGACAGGCTCGGGAAATACGATGAGGCCATCGAGCGAAACGGCTTTGCCACAGTACTCTACCTGCGCCTTGTCTACTTCCCGTTTACCCCGATGAACTTCGGCATGGGGCTGACCCGTGTGCGTTTCCGGGATTATTTCTCCGGGACGGCGCTGGGTATCATCGTCGGCACCTTCATTTTCACTTTTTTTGTCGGGACGGTCAGAAATGTATGGGCAAGCGGAGAATGGAGCGGGTTGGTTAGTTGGAAGGTATTCTTCTCACTCGGTCTTTTCGTCTTTTCGCTCTTCATCCCCAAAATCATTGAGCGGGTAAAGGCATCCAGGAGAGTTGACGCGGGATAGGCTCATGAGTCTTTACCGAAGCCTTTATCCAAGACCACCCTCGCCATAATGAGAAAGCAGCACGTCCGCAAAAAGCATCTACATCGATATCTTCTGCGCTACGTTGCGCATCTGGACTCCATGCGCCAGGGAAGCTCCGCCACGGATAGCAGTCGCTACGTGGACCGCTTCAGTCATTTCGCCCAGGTTCGATCCTTTCTCCAGGCAGGTCTGAGTATAAGCGTCGATGCAGTAAGGGCACTGGATAGCATGAGCAACTGCCAGGGCTATCAGGGCTTTTTCTCTTTCCGTGAGTTCTCCTTCTTTGAATACCGCTGCATAATATTCGAAGAATTTCGCCCCCATTTCGGATGCTTCAGCAGTTATGTCTCCGAATTTTGCAAGGTCGCCGGTCTTGTAATAGCAATCCATGAACAGTTCTCCTGTTGAATTTATATCTAAAGTCCAAATATCCAAATACGAGACCATGCCCTAGGTCTTTATCGCCCCTCCTCAGGTGAAGCCCGCACCGGCCGCACATGCATAACAGTGGTCGCCTACGCCTATGGAACTGCCTTCGGCCGGGACCGTTTCGATTTCTGAGATGTGAGTTCTTACCCCGCCCAACGGGATGTTTGCCGCCTGATTGAAATCGCAGTCATACAAATAGCCATCCCATGACAACGAAACAAGAGACCTGCACATAAGGCTGGAAAGAGTACACGGATTGAAGCTGGTGGAAAGCTTCCGCATGTAGCCTTCGTAATTTCCCGTCTGAACCAGCCATTTTTTGAATCTGCCCAAGGGAACGTTTCCGAATGAATATAAGTTCGTGAAAGTTATGCCGAAGTTCTTTTTCAGCTCCAGCCGGAACTTTCTTTCCGCCTGATCTTGTGGCGCAGCAAGAAACGCTCCCGCCGGATTGCTCACCAGGTCGAGCCTGAGTCCGCTATCCGGCAGGCCGTATCCTTTAGCGTTCAACTTTCTGAGGGCTGCAATCGCCTTGGCGAAAACGTCCTTTCCACGTTGGGATTCAAACTGATCTTTGTTAAGCGACGGAAAAGAGCAGACAATTGCAACCCTGCGGCCGATGCAGAGGTCCAATATGTAGTCGTAGTCGCTCTCGGCCATAAGAGTGAGATTTGACCGGAGAATCAGTTCGGTTGTGAGCGGGGACAGGCTTTGGATGAGGTGAGGCAAAACGGGGTTCAGTTCCGGGGCGCCGCCTGTAATGTCGATACCCTTGAAAAAATGCAGCCGGACGAAGTCTATTACCGCCTGAGCGACTTCCATGTTCATTAGTTCGGGTCTGGTTTGTCCGGCTTCCAGGTGACAGTGCCTGCACGCCAGGTTGCAGACCAGGCCGACGTTGATCTGAAGCACAGTTGTCCTGGCGCGAACCAACTCCAACCCCAGCCGGTTCAACAATTGCGGAAATGCTTCAACTGAGGCTTTTTCTAAGACCATGCCCGTCCCAGGCTCCACAAAAAGTGACTCACTTGCCTTGCAACCCTCTTGCGCCCGAAAAGACTCAACAGCCGTCGGTTTTGAGTTAACCAAAAACTCAAAACTCAACAGGCGTCAACATTTCCCGGTTCTTCGCCTGGTCTTCGGCCATAAGTTCCAGTAGCCGTCTGAAAACAGGGCCCGGCCGGCCATCTCCGATTCTGTTTCCATCATATTCCACCACGGGAAGGATATCGAAAGAAGTTCCAAAAATCAGAATTTCTGCGGCGTCGCAGGCCTGTTCGGGAGTTATGTCCGCTTCGGCCGTGGCTGTAAGTCGAGCGCCTGTCAGTCCACGGGCGAACTCCATTGCGCGCGTCACCGTAATCCCACGAAGGATGCGCGAGAAACGAGGGATGAGCAATTCTCCCTTCTCCGATACAATGCCCATATTTTCCGTGGCCCCCTCGGCAAGAAACCCTTTTTCATCGATTGAAACTGAATAATCCGCGCCTCGGTCCACCGCTTCTTTTTTCATCAGCACATTCGGAAGGTAATTACAGTTCTTAATGGTCGCAAAATAGTTGGTTTTAATGGGAACGCCGGTGGTCACAAGTTTTACTCCTTTTTCATATTTTTCTTGGGCGGCAGGCTCGTGGGCGGCCACTACAACAAAGAGCTGGCTCCCAACGGATTCATAGGGATTCGCAGAGAAGCTGCCGGGACCTCTTGATATGAAAAGCCGCACCAGGCAGTTCCCGTTGTTGCCGGCCCGCACCGTCGCGCAAACTATCTCGATGAGGCGCTTCTCATCGACCGGCGGCTCCAGAAAAGACGCCGCCATAGAATGCTTCAACCTTTCGAGATGCCTGGCAAGAGCATAGATATTCCAGCCGGTGCACTTGAAGACTTCGAACACCCCGTCCCCCCGATGGACCATATGATCGTCAAGAGGCAGCATCATAAGGGCGGGGTCGGTAATGACCCCGCCATACCAGCTCGAGTAGGCGGCAAGATATTTTGTAAAATAAGGCTGCCTCATGGAAAGCAGTCTGTCGATTACCTGGTCGAAACTCAATACGGGTACGGACATATTATTCACTCCAATCCTGCAATATCCCGGAGACATCATTTAAGATGCCGGCTTCCAGGAATCAAGAGTTCATCGGGGGCGCGGCCACATAAGCGGCAGTGAAAGCGCTTGCGCAGGTTTGCCCCATCCAGGTTATAATACTATGTTCAATTCATCTATGATAGCTTTTCACGTCCCTTCGGGACATCCTGGAACCATGAAAAGTCGTTGTAGGAGCGGGCCTTGCCCGCGATGGACTTTTCGTAACAGAGGATTTAATCCATCAAATCGAGTCCCAATTGAAAATAGAATCCTTCGTTTTCGACTTTGACGGCACTCTTGCCGTATTGCGGCTGGATTTCACGGAGATGAAGCTGCGGCTGAGCTCACTTGCGGAAAGCTATTTTGCTCCAACGCCTCCGCCGCCTTTTCTTCCACGTCCTGGAATGGCTTGCCTGGCTGGACAAAAGCATTCAAGAGTCAACTGGAAACCGAACCGGCGAGTTTCGGCGGAAAGCGCTGGCCCTGATCTCCGAAATGGAGTTGGAAGGCGCCAGAAGTGGGGCGCTCTTTCCATTCACGAGGCCGCTCATGAAGGCCCTGGCGGAAAAAGGCGCTAGAACCGCGATCATAACCAGGAACTGTGAAGCCGCAGTACGACTCGTCTTCCCTGACCTTGCCGACTATTGCTCCGCCTTTTTCTCACGCGACCATGTCTTATCGCCCAAACCCGACCCGGCTCATCTAATCCATGCTCTTGAATCCCTCGGCGCAGATTTGCGAACAGCAATCATGATCGGGGACCATCCGCTCGACATTCAAACCGGCAAGGCTGCCGGGATAATGACTGCGGGCGTATGCAGCGGCGGCAGTCGCAGAGACGAACTCGTGGAGGCGGGAGCCGACTGGGTGGCAACCGATTGTCAAAGATTGATGGAACTTTTTTCTAAGGCGAGCTTCCTATGAAAGATTAAGGGATTGGGGAATTGAGGAATTGACCAAGTTTTCACCATTTGTTATCCTCGCATAATAGATAACCATTGAGCAACAGCCGGGAACGGGATGGACGCTGCAAGCGAAAAACCAAAGGGCCTGCGGGGAATAGCCGCTCTGTTCGATGATATGGAGCGCAAGGATCTTTTCCGCAAATACCTCTATTTTCTCTGCTGGGTCGAACTGGGCATTCTCCTTACCTGCTGGCTCTACCAGATAGGCGACAGCGGGCGCGATGGGGAGTCCGCCTTTCCCTGGCGTCTCTACTTTCTTGTCGCCTTCCTCGCCCCCATCGCTATCACTTTCCTTATGGGCACTGTGGTTGTCGGTTTCAACAAGTATTTCGCAGAACCGGAGCAAACCGGCGCGGGCGAATTTGGCAGAGAACGAAGCTGCTGAAAGCGCTGGAACCGGCAGAATCCAACAGTTAAGCCGGATGGTCGCCTTGATCCAGAGGCTCCCGTTTTTGGCGCTCCTGTTGCTGCTTGGCGTTGGAATAGCGTTTTTCTACAAGCTGGACGCCATTGCAGCGCTTATCGGCAGCATAGGTGAAAAATCGGTAAAGATTCTGCTGACCTCGCTGAGCGTCATTTTGCTGCTTGCCTCCATCTTCGCGTTGATTCTGATCATTCTCAACTACCGGCTCCGCAAAACAGCGATGGAATACCAGTACAAGACCCAGGTAGCCGAAAAGTTCGGGCTTGTAATTCTCGAAGACAATACGGTCCTGAACAGCTCGGGAAAGCTCCTCGTGAACGGCAGGAAGTTCGGCAAGGCGCTTCCAGCTCCTGCCTGAGCTGCCCGGCGAAAGCAAAGCCATAGAGAGTAAGTCCGCCGAGGACCCTTACGGCAGATCGATTCCCCGCCCAGCTGATCTGGAGACATGAGCGGAACCCCTAAATCCCTTCCGGCGCGGGCAGCCGAGTATATAAGAAAGAATAGCCTGATATCGAACCGGGATCACGTTCTTGCAGCGGTCTCCGGCGGTCCGGATTCAGTCGCCCTCCTGTCTATACTGGTCAATCTGAAAGACTCCCTTGGAATAGAGCGGATCACCGTCGTTCATTTCGACCACGGCTCCGTGGGGATGAATCTGATGGCGACAGGGAGTTCGTGCGCGCTCTGGCGCGTTCCGTCAGGACTTGATTTCCGTTGCGGGGCCGCTGATGTGCGCGCTTTTGCCCGAAGCCGGAAAATATCGGTCGAAATGGCCGCCAGGGAGTGGCGACGCTCTTTCTTCACAGGGACCGCCGCCGAGCTCGACGCCGGGAAAATAGCCCTGGGACATACCGCAGACGATCAGGCTGAGGAGGTGATTCTGAGGATTTTAAGGGGAACGGGTCCGGCGGGCATTCAGGCGATGTCCCCCTCGACTCCGGAGGGCATTATCCGACCGCTTCTTTTCGCCACCCGCGATGCGGTCCTGGAGTATTTACAGGAATGCGGCATGCAATACCGCGATGACTCGACGAACTTCACCCCCTCATGCCAGAGAAATTTTCTTCGTCTGAAGGTTTTTCCACTCCTGCGGGAGGCGTTTCACCCCCAAATCGCGCAAACCATCACGCGCTGCGCCGACCTGGCGCGTGAGGAAGAGTCGTGGTGGGCATCGCAAATCCTAACGCTCTGGGGCGATACGTGCCTTGAGCTCTCGGAAGGCCGGTGCACGCTCGATCTTGAGCGCATGAAGCAGCTTCATCCGGCCCTTCTGCGCCGAGTGCTGCGTTTGGCTATCGACAGGGTCAAAGGGAATCTTTCAGGAGTCGGCCTGGTGCACCTGGAACCTCTAATTGAGCTTGTTTCTTCGGGCAAGGCCGGGAAATCGATCATGATTCCAGGGGGGATCGAAGCCATGCGGCATCGGGCAAAGCTCCTCATCAGCTCAAAGGAATGCCCAGCCTCCGAAGGTCCGATGGATGAGATTACTCGACGTTCCGGGGCCCGGGAATTATTCTTTTGGCGAATCGGGCTTCGAGTTCCGCTTTTGCGATGAAACTAAAACCTGTTGCACAACGGATTCCGCCGAGGACTGCATCCGCATGGACCTCGGACAAAGTGAAATGGCCGATGCAGTTGCGGTGCCGAAGAAACGGAGACCGATTTCGCCCTCTTGGCATGACCGGCTCGAAAAAACTTCAGGATTTTTTCACCGATTGCATGGTTCCGAGGGAGGAGCGGCAAAAGATCCCGCTTCTATGCGACAGTGAAAAAATATGCTGGGTGGTTGGAATGAGAATGGATGATAGAGTGAAGGTGGAAACCCATACGAGGCAAATCCTCGTGGTGAGGCTTCTGCGATTTTAAATTGAATTTGCTCCTGCCAGGTCTTAAATGAATGAATAGCCATCAGGCGCTTTTGATTGTCATTTACAGTTATGCGCAGGAGAATTCCGATGAACTTGGCGAAAGGTTTCAGGCTGTTTGCTCTTAATGTGGTTCTGGCCGCCGGATTATTTTTTGTCCTGCAACCGAACCTGGATAAGGACACTGCAAAAAACCCATTTTCTCCGAACATCATTGCCCCTGGAGACCGTGGATCGGGGCCGCTCTCAATTGTTCCCGACGATAAGGATACGATGAAGATCGAATACAGGAACATTCTATTCAACGGGTATAACAGGGACAAAGCATTCGGATCGGCGGAGGCGTCCGGGGCGGCCTCACCTGGGTCACTCTAGATTGGAGACCGTATAATGAACAAAGTCGATTACGGAGCTTATATAAAACTGTGTTACACGGGCACACTAAAAAATGGAGTGGTTTTCGATAAGACCGATAAGTGCAAGCCTGTCGCGATCCAGGTAGGAGACGGCAGTCTCGTGCAAGGTTTTGAGAATGCATTGATTGGCATGGGCCGGAGTGAAAGGAGGTCCTTTGTCCTAAGACCTGAAGAGGCATACGGCTACAGGGACGAAAAACTCGAGCGGACATACTACAGGGAGAGCCTTGAGTTGGGGTTCGAACCTTGCCCGGCTCAGGTGATTTTATTCATGACCCGGGATGGCCGGGAATTCCCTGCGGTCATCAAGTTTGTAAATGACGAGATAATCGTAGTCGATTTCAATCATCCTCTGGCAGGCAGGAACCTTAGTTTCGATGTCGAGGTGGCGTCAATCAATGAGACGCCGAACGATTCTCAGTCCGAGTGTGCTGCGGAATGCTGCTGTGCCTGAGAAGTGAACGGCGACGCGCTGCTCCGATGCCCGATGCATCAGGCTTCCGGTTCGTCCGCCGAATTCAGGTCTTGACTTCCACATCAGAGATTAATAGAAGCGTTCATGGCAGGATCCCCTATCTGTGTTCATCGGGGATCACCATGTGAAACAGGAGCAGTTTCCGATTGGCTGATCCTTCCTGGATCGAAAGGATTTTGAATGAAGAACTGGGCGTTCCTTTTTCCGGGGCAGGGATCGCAGTACGTTGGAATGGGGCGTGAATTTCACGACAACTATGTCGAAGTCCGGGAACTGTTCGAAAATGCAAACGATATCCTGAAAATGGATATCAGGAAGCTGTGCTTTGAAGGCCCCGACGAAGTGCTCGTTTTGACTGAGAACGTCCAGCCGGCGATAACCGTGATGAATCTGGCGTGCCTGACCGTTCTCAGGCTACATGAAATCTACCCGTCCGCCGCTGCCGGACACAGCCTTGGAGAATACAGCGCCTTGTACGCAGCGGGAGCGATGAACCTGCAGGATACGCTCAAGCTGGTGCAGCATAGGGGGAAATTCATGCAGGAGGCCGCCATTATCGAACCGGGCGGCATGGCCGCGATAATGGATCTGCAAGAGGAGAAAATCCGCGAGATTTGCTCGGTTGCCGGAGCGGAGATAGCGAACATAAACTGCGTTGAGCAGATCATAATCACCGGACCTGAAGTCGAGGTAAACAGTGCGGCGGTGATGTGCGAGAAAGCGGGCGCAAAAAAGTGCATAAGGCTCAATGTCAGCGGCCCGTGGCACAGCAGGTGCATGGAATATGCGCGCGAAAAATTCGACCCGGTTCTCCAGGCGAATGTGTTTTCAAAGACCCCCAAATCGCGGTAGTAAACAACGTTGATGCGGAAATCCTCAAGACGGGTTCGGAAATCCCGGACAAACTAAGCCGCCAGATCTGCAGCCCGGTTCTGTGGCGGCAGTCGATGGAGCGGCTAATCGGCGCCGGGTTCAATCATTTCGTCGAGGTAGGCCCCAAGAAGGTATTGCGCGGGCTTATGCGCAGAATCGACCGAAACGTGAAAGTGTTGAGTGTGGAAGACGACGCGAGCCTGGCGACTTTTCTACAGGCCAACTGATCGATACAATTACATCGCCTCGTATTTGAAGAGCGGACAACCCTTGCAGACGTCCATTCCCGGCCACGGTTCGCCACCTTTACCGAGTACGGAAGGACCGCCCATCTCAGTGACGCGCTTCAGCAATTGCGCGGCGCTGTCTTTGATCTGCTTTCCTGGGACAAAGAGATTCATCATGGACATGTCAGTTTTGCCGGAAGTTTTGCTGCCGGCGCACATGGTGGTCATGTTGGCCGTATTGTGCTTAAAGGCCCAGACCGAACCGGAGCATACGGCGGAATTGGGAGTGTGATTAAAGGTCAGATTGCTGCGGCCGGTTGCGCCCATATAATCGTTGAGGACGTGGTAAGCCTGATAGGGCAACAGCATAAAAAAGACGATATCCGGATCCACCCCCGATGCGTCGAACATGGCCAAGGGCGCGGTATAGATGCCGAAACAACTCCCCGGAGCAAGCTTGGCTTTGCCCCGGGCCGCTTCCCATGCCAGCTTTTCGTTCCGCAGATATTTCATGTGTCTTTTGGCATCTTTTCTCCGGTCCAGCTCTCGGAAGCCGAATACGGGTTGCGCGTTTTCACATAACAGTTGGTGAGGGGGCATAAACATGGCCTTCCGCCAACCCCGGGCCATAGCCAGGCGTTGGCAGTAAGTGAGTTTGGCCTTGGCTTTGGCATTGACTTTATACTGAGAGATTTCGGCCTCGTCAGCGCAGAACTTGACGCCCACAGGATCAAAATCCAGCCTGATATAGTAAATATAGGCATCCACCACGTCCGTATAAGTCAACTCAGCCTCGCTCTTCGCTGTGATGACCGCCATAGTTTCCTGCAGTCCCATGCAATTCTCCTTTTGCTCTCCTCGAAGTATTTAGGTTAATTTGTGAGATCTTATCTCCATATTAATTCGAAATCCAGATGTCCTGGCCGCCAAGTCCTTCGTCGCGAACCCCGAAGGGCGCCCGGCAAACCTCCTTTCTACAGAGATTCTTTAGAGAAGAATGCCGCCGGAACGAGGCGCTGCTCCAAGTTGACGATCTATTTTCGGTTCTTCGCCAAGACAGATTCACCGCGCGCGAGGACGTTAAGGCGCCGATTGACACTCGCTCCCGGCTTTGATTACAATTGAGGCGCATTGAATGCGGATTCAGATAACTTCGAGGAGGCAAAATTGCCTATTTACGAATTTCGGTGTGTGAGTTGCGGCAATATTGAGGAATTCATCCTGGTGGGGAGCCGGCAAATCGAGATGAAATGCGCCGCATGCGGAGGGGAAGAGCTGGAGCGCATTTTGAGCCGCACAAATTACGCCATGGGTTCACCAGGCTCGTCCGGAAGCAACAGTGCTTCAGCCACTACGCGCTCATGCGGACACGGACAATCGTGCACATCCATAGAACTGCCGGGCTATAAAAAGCAGGACTGAGGACTGAGTCCTACTTTTTCTCCATTTTTTCGACAAGTTTTTCGTAATACACCTGGTTTTTCTCCAGGTCCAACGAGCTGCGGCGGGACATGTTGAGCTTCATGATGAGGTAGTTCAACTTCTTGATCTGCCTGTACTTCTCTTTCGTGTCCCTGACCCCGTCGAGCAGCTCTTCAATGGTGAGGATCTCTTTTCGGAGCTCGAGCTCGGGCGGGAGGCAGTCGGCGTTCTTCAATATCTTGTGCGCCAGGCGGATGTCTTGCGGAAGATGCCTGTCGTCCTCCAACTCGAGGGGCTTTCCTTTACCCGGCAGATCGTCGAATTCGCCGTTATCCATTGCTTCGCGGATCTTTTTCTCCGCGATTTTATCGAATGCTTCAAATATACTGCTCATAATATTTGCTTTTAACATATATCACGGGCGGCACAAACGGAAGATGTCTTCACACGATTTAGCTTCAGACTTTTTCCAGGACATTTTCCCGCCCCGGAGGATAAGAATTCTCGGAGCGGGCCGTTTTGGAAAGCTTGCTGCCGAAAGGCTCAGGCGCCGGTTTCCGGAGGCGCTTCTATCGATAACCGACCGCGATCCGGCAAAAGTCGATGAAATTAGCCGGGACCAGGGGATCCCGGGTGAGGTGGAGGAGTGCATCCAAAGCATAAGCCGCTCTGAACTGTCTGAGGATCTATGGCTGATCCCGGCTGTGCCGGTGCACGTAGGATTCGAGTGGGCCGTAAATGAGCTGAACAGGCTTGGAGAGGTCCGCAGGCTTCCGGTCCCGGACCGGGTCGATTCACAGTTGCCCAACCCGATTCGCGTTCCGACGGGAACTCTTTACGCCAGCTTTGCAACATTCGTTTGTCCCGACTATTGCAGCGAGCCTGAGGAAATTTGCACGCACACAGGAAAAGAGCGGCCGGGGAACCTCTATGAGGTTTTCGCAGGGGTCATTGCGCCCGGATTCGATGTCGCGGTGTTGAGAAGCTGGCAACTTGCTCCGGGAGTTGGCGGCTTCCCCGGGCGGAGCCTCCGCGAACTGATTGCCGGGATAGGTTCAAAACCGGGCAGGCGCCTGGTGGCGACCAGTTGCCGTTGCCACGGAGTTATGGACGCGTTGGAATGGGGGCCGAGAGAGGAGTGAAGGACTAAGAGCGAGCACCTCCCGGCTTCACCCTTCACACTTCATAGAGGCTATTCTATTCCCGCTTCTCGAAGTTTATTACCGAACTGAATGATTACTTCCGGATCGTACCAGCCGCTCATCTCCTCCCCCAGAAATGTCAGCGCCTGATGGCTGGAGAGCGGGTCCGCATAGAAGTATCTCTCTGAGGTGAACGTGTCGAAAGCGTCAACAACGCCGACAATGCGTGCATGAAGAGGTATGTGCGATTCAGGCAGTCCGGCGGGATAGCCGCTCCCATCCAGCTTTTCATGATGGAAAAGCATGCAATGTATCACCGTTTGCCCTATGTGGAGCATTGAACACATCGCGGCGCCCCTGACCGGATGCATTTTCATCAGCTCCCGCTCCTCATTGTTGAGCTTGCCATGTTTGTTCAGAATGACTCGTGGCATGGTGGCCTTTCCGATATCATGTAGAATAGCTCCCAGGGCCGTCTTGAGCCTTTCTTCCACCGACATTTTCCAGGATCCCAGAATGGCCGCAGTATAGATGAAGACGTTTACCGAGTGCGTATGAACACCGAAGCCGTGAGACATCATGGGCGCGATGGCCCGGAACGCTGCGCGGGTGGAGAGGAACTGCGAGCTGGATCGCACTATGTTTTTCAGCTTGTCCAGTGAGCCCGCATTCAGGCCCTGCCTGCTGGTTTCAAAAATGTCGCCCAGGACGGGAGTAGCCTGGTGATAGAGGACACTCGATCGGACAGATAAAGGAATGGACTCATCTGTCAGGATCGTACCCAGGTGTTCTTCTATATACCGGTCGTAGTCTGGTTTTTGCGATGACTGGATATAGACTTCCCGGATGCCGTTTTCGTGCAGGACGGCCTTGTGCGCTCTGGTAAACTGCTCCCCCTGGCGGGTGAAAAGAATGAGGTTCTTTCCTTTCCTCACATAGATTGCAAATTCACCGTAAGCTTCGGGAAAAATCATGAAAGGCGATATAGGGAAACAGAAGCCCTCATCGTCCGATTCAGCCTTACTCCCTGCAAGATGGGGGTCCAATTTGTTACTGTTTATCTGCATCCGCCGTGCGCCTCGCCATAGCCCGTTCCAGTTCCCAGCCTGCAAAGAGCTGTTCTCCGACCTGTTGCTGGATCCTGAGGATTGTTTCCTCCCCGAGGGAGTTCTTGAGGTCCGGGCAGAAGTAGTTCAGACAGAAAGATTGTCGAGCCTTGAAGTTTGCACCCGTTGTCTCCCACAAAATGGCAGCTTCCCGGAAAGTCCGTTCTCAGGGAAGGACCGATCCGAGCAGCAGGTTCACAAAAAGCTCCATAAATCCGAAGCTCTCACCCATTTCCCTGAAACAGCAACTGCCTTTGCCACTGGCGACGCACCTGGCGCATGCCGACACGACCCCTGAGCGGAGCATGGCCGAATCGGTCTTGCGAATCAAATCCCGGAGATTCCGGAGCAGCCGGCCCGATTCAGGGTCGTTGAGGCAGGCGTCGCCAAAGCGTTCGTAGAGCCGAAACGCCTTTTCGATCTCTATTCTCAAGAGGCTGCCGGGCCTATTCATATATTCGTCCGAATCCGAAGAAAGGTTTAATTATATAAAACAGCCGGATACTCCGCTAAATAAAGAGGAATAATTCCCCGGGGTCTTTGCTTCCAGTACAGGCAATGCCTACTAAGTATTTAGAAATACTGCAAGCGGAATTATATGGAACCCACCTCGGAGACTTCAAGCGCATGGGACTTGAGCCTTATCATGAAAAACGCCGCTTCGAACGCACCTCGGAGCCACAGGGGGAGGTCGAGGCAAGTCCGGCGGGCAATCTTTATATAATCCAGAAACACGCTGCAAGCCACCTTCATTACGACCTTCGCCTGGAGCTTGACGGGGTTCTCAAGAGCTGGGCGGTGCCTAAAGGCCCGAGCCTCAAGCCAGTCGAAAAGAGGCTTGCGGTTCACGTGGAGGACCATCCGATAGAATACGGTTCTTTTGAGGGAATAATCCCGGAGGGAGAGTATGGAGGGGGGACGGTCATGCTCTGGGACCGTGGCGCCTGGGAGCCGGAGGGCGACCCGCGCGAGGGGTACGCCAAAGGCGACCTCAAATTCAAGCTCCATGGCGAAAGGCTCAATGGGAGCTGGGTGCTCGCCAGGATGAAAGGAAAAGCGCGGGGAGAAGAAGGCAAAAACTGGCTGCTTATAAAGAAGCGCGACGATGCGGCCATTTCGGGATCGGGACCCCGAGCCGGTCGAGACCATGGACCGAAGCGTTGCGAGCGGGCGGACCATGCAGGAAATTGCGTCTCAGCCGGACAAATTCAGTGTCGAAGGAGAAACGGTCCGGCAGGGAAGCATCCGTGACAAGGTTTCGCAATCCAAATCCGTTCGTTCGAAAAGCGGCAATGGAGAAGTCAAGCCGGTCAGGATCGACCCGGCCGAGCTTGCCCGGCGCCCGCCGGACCGAGCAGCCCGATTTTATGCGTCTCCAGCTCGCTGCGCGCGTTAACAAACCGCCGCAGGGGGAAAACTGGGTCCATGAAATCAAATATGACGGCTACCGGATTCTGTGTAGACTCTCCAAAGGGCAGGCGCGGCTTTTTTCAAGGAACGGAAAGGAGTGGACCGACCGGTTTCCAATAATCGCCGAAGCGGCGGCCAGGATTCCGCTTGAGAGCGCTTTTCTCGACGGAGAAATCGTCGTTGTGGATCGGCGCGGAAGGACTGAATTTCAGGCGCTCCAAAGTGTTCTCCAGGGGCTAAAGACCGGCAGGCTTGTTTACTTTGTCTTCGATATCCCCTTCTGCAACGGCTACGATGTTACTCAAACTCCGCTTATAAAGCGCAAGGAGCTTTTACTGAAAAAGCTTTTGGCCCGAAAGCCTTCGGCCTACGAACCCAGGATCATTTACGCCGACCATATCCTCGGACAGGGAGAAGCTGTTTTCCAAAACGCGTGCCGGCTCGGGCTGGAGGGCATCGTGTCAAAGCGGGCCGACAGCCGCTATGAGCAAGCCAGGACTAAGAGCTGGCGGAAGGTGAAGTGCACCATGAGACAGGAGTTCGTAATCGGAGGGTTCACCGATCCCGGCGGGTCCCGGACCGGCTTTGGAGCGCTGCTGCTCGGATACTACAGTCCACCAGGCAAGCTGGTCTATGCCGGAAGAGTCGGCACAGGCTTCAATGACCAAACTCTTAGAACTCTCTCGGAACGCCTGAGGGGGATGGAAACCGGCATACCGCCGTTTGTCAATCCTCCTGCCGGGCACGAGGCGAAGGGAGTCCACTGGACTAAGCCGGAACTGGCCGCAGAGGTGGAATTCAGCGCATGGACCCAGGATGGGATTCTTCGCCATCCGTCTTTAAAGGATTAAGGGAGGATAAAGACCCGAAGGACGTTGTCCTGGAACATCCGAAGGCAAAAGCTTCGAACGGCGACGCCGAGGAGAACCCGACGGATCCTGTGCAGAATCCATCAAGTATGGCCCTCTCGAATCCAGATCGGGTGTTCTACCCGGAAATCGGGGTCACCAAACGCGCACTCGCCCAATACTATGCCGAAATCGCCGACTGGATCATGCCTCACCTCGCCAGGCGTCCGCTCACACTGGTGCGCTGCCCTGAAGGATGGGAAAAGGAGTGCTTTTTCCAGAAACACCTCGGGGATGCGGCCTCTGAGGCGCTCAGGTCCATTCCGATAATGGAAAAAGACGGTCCCGCAATACTACAGCGTGGCTGATAATATCGAAGGGGTGATAGAGCTTGTGCAGATCGGAGCACTGGAAATACATGTCTGGGGAAGCCGGGAAGATAATCTGGAGCAGCCGGACATGATGATATTCGACCTCGATCCAGCCCCTGAAGTCGAGTGGGCACGCGTGATCAAGGCTGCCCAGCTCATGCGCGAACGGCTCTCGGACCTGGGTCTGGCCAGTTTTGTGAAGACAACCGGCGGAAAAGGGCTGCACGTAGTAACCCCTCTCACGCCCAAAGCCGACTGGGAAACGGTCAAGTCGTTTTCCAAGGCGGTTGCGGAGCGTATCGTCCGGGAGAGCCCCGAAGAATATATCGCCACAATGTCCAAGGAAAAGCGCAAGGGCAAGATTTTCATCGATTATCTTAGAAACGGGCGTGGGGCGACAAGCATAGCGGCTTATTCGACAAGAGGGAGGCTAGGGGCGCCCGTATCGACTCCGGTCTCATGGGATGAACTCACGGCCGACCTCAAATCCGGACAGCTACAACATCCGCAATATCCGGCGCAGATTAGCCGGTCTCAAGGAAGACCCCTGGGCCGGGTATTTTTCGATAAGACAGGAAATAACGCAGGAAATGAAGAAAAAAGTCGGAATCTAGACCTCCCGGACTCCTGTCCGATACCGGCTTACGTCAACGCTTCTTACCAATAAAAGCCCCCTTCGGCACCCCCCCCTCTACAGTCGCGGTTACGGATTGACATTTCTTTGGGAATATCGTTAAATTCTTCTCTTTAAGTTTCAGGCTGGAGTTGGGGTATTGATTGGGTAGGAAGGGAAGCATCAGCTTCAAGATATTAAAATCCTGGAGGAAACCGATGAATTTTGCTGGATTGGCATACGCGGCCGAAGCGTTCGCGCAGGATACCTCGGGCGCAGGCGGGCTGGCCGGATTGTTTAACCTTGGCAATCCCATGTTTCTTATGATCGCAATGCTTGCGATCTTTTATTTTCTGCTGATTCGCCCGCAGCAGAAGCGTCAGAAAGAGCACAAGCAGATGCTGGCGAACCTTCAGAAGGGCGATACAATTTTTACGGGTGGCGGACTCCGTGGAAGGATAACCGGTCTTGACGAGAACGTGATAACCATGGAGATTGCCGACAAGAGTGCGCGTAAAGGTCAACCGGAACGCAGTCGGCGGGCTTGTCTCGAAGGGCGAAGCGGCCCCTGAAAAAGAATCGGCCAAGGAATCCTGACCCTGGCGCATTGGCGAAAGGGTGGGGCCTCCCTGCAGGAGGTTCTGAATAACGTCCTGCCATCGAGCCAGTAGTTGGAGGCATAATTGAAAAGCATAGGAATTCGTGCGCTTATAGTTGTGGTAATTCTCATTGCGGTATTTTTTGCCTTTTACCGACTTTCCTGTCTACTCCCTTGCCCGGGTTGTCGAGCATCTTGCCCGATAAGATCCATCTTGGGCTGGATCTCCAGGGCGGAATCTACCTGGTGCTCGAGGTTGAGGCGGACAAGGCCGTCGAAAATGCGGCGGAAAGGTCCGCTGAGGAGATCAAGGACGCTCTGCGCACGAAGAAGATTGGATTTACCAGGGTTGCCAAAGAGGGCGCCTGGGATATCGAGGTTGTCCTGCCCTCGAGCGAGCAGTTGAATGCAATTCAACGAGGTCTTAAAAAATGAATTCCCAAGGCTAAAAACGGCCTCGACCGAGACTACGCCGGATGGGACCAAGGTGCTTCTCACCATGGACCAGAAGGAGGTCAACAATCTTCGAAAGATGGCCGTAGACCAGGGTCTGGAGACTATCCGGAACAGGATCGACCAGTTCGGGGTGAGCGAGCCGGATATCAGGCCCGAGGAAGGCGACCGGATACTGGTTCAACTCCCCGGGATAAAGAACCCCCAGGAGGCCATCAACCTCATCGGGAAGATGGCGGTCCTCGAGTTCAAGCTGGTGGCCCAAAACGTTACGGAACAGGAAATCCACGACAATAAACTCCCACCGGGAGTAAAGCTCTATCCAATGAGGCCGTCGGATCGAAACGCGCAGGAAACCAAGATCCCTCTGGAAGAGAAAACCGTGCTCACCGGGCAGTATATCACGGATGCCAGGGTTGAGATAGGCGGGCGCTCGTTTGGCGAGGCGCATATCTCGCTCAATTTCGATCCGCAGGGCGCCAAGATATTCGAACGGCTCACCGGCGAAAATGTTGGGCGCAAGCTCGCAATAGTTCTCGACGGAGTGGTTTATTCGGACCCGGTTATAAGGGAGCGCATCCCGGGCGGAAGGGCCGTCATCGAGGGTTCATTCACGACGAAGAGGCCAAGGTGCTGGCGATTGCGCTGCGCACCGGCAGGCTGCCCGCGCCGGTCAAGATTCTTGAGCAGCGCACGGTTGGACCGGCGCTGGGCAGCTGACTCGATCAGGAAGGGAATCCTGGCCTCGGCTATCGGCGGCCTGGGCATCATCCTGTTCATGATGATTTACTACAGGTTTTCGGGAGTGATCGCAGACATGGCCCTGGCCATGAATATTCTACTGATACTGGCTACTGATGGCCGTTATAGGGCAACTCTCACTCTGCCGGGCATCGCCGGTATCGCGCTGACCATCGGGATCGCCGTTGACGCAAACGTTCTGATATACGAACGAATACGAGAGGAGCTGCGGCTGGGCAAAACGCCCCGCGCGGCTGTCGATACCGGGTACCAGCGCGCAACCATAACGATCATGGACGCCAACGTCACCAGCGCGATCGCGGCGCTGGTTCTCTACGGGTTCGGGACCGGCCCGGTAAGGGGTTTTGCGGTTACCCTCTTTTTCGGTCTGGCGGCAAACATGTTTACGGCGATCTTCGTAACCAGGATTATTTTCGACTATCTTCTGACCGAGCGGCGGGTAAAAGAGCTAAGCATTTAGCTCAAAACCATAAGGAAACAGAATGCAACTTATAAGACCGGATATCAATATCAACTTCGTCGGAATGCGCTACAAGGCTTTCATGCTTTCCGGGGCGATCATTCTCCTGGGGCTGATTACCCTGTTCGCGCGCGGCGGGCTTAACATGGGCGTCGATTTTGCCGGGGGCACTCTGATCCAGGTTAAATTCAACAAGCCGACCAATCCGGACGAAATCCGCAACGCGCTCCAGGGAATCATCTCACACGCTTTCGTCCAGCAGATAGGCGCCGGGGGCGACAATGAATACCTGATCCGCACCGACACCATTCACGAGGAACTGGGAAGCCTGTCGAATCGGATCGAGGACGAACTCAACAAATCCTACGGACCGGGGCAGCAGGTGCTGCGCGTCGAGATGGTAGGGCCCGAAAGTTGGGCATGACCTTCGGCAGAAGGCGCTCTATGCTATCTTTTACGCTTTACTGTTGATCGCCATCTATATTTCCGGACGATTTGAATTCAAATGGACCAGCAGCCTCATAATGGGAGGCGTGCTGGTAGTGGGAATTTACCTGCTCGAGGCGCTCGGGCCTGAATGCGGTGTACCTGATCGGAGGGGCGCTTGTAGTCACCCTTGTGCTCTGCTGGTTTCTTAAGCTCCCGTATGCGCTCGGGCGCGCTGCTCTCGCTGGTCCACGACATTCTGATAACGGTTGGAATTTTCGCTCTTTTCAACAAGGAATTCAGCCTGGAGGTCTTTGCGGCCCTGCTGACCCTCTCCGGCTATTCGCTCAACGATACGATCATCGTCTACGACCGAATCCGCGAAAACCGCAACAAGGACAAAAAGATCAAATTCAGCGACATGATAAACGGGGCGATAAACCAGACCCTTAGCCGGACCGTCCTTACTTCGATGACGGTGTTTTTCGTGATTCTGTGCCTTTTCCTTCTTGGCGGCAGCGTAATTCACGATTTCAGCTTTGCTATGCTGATAGGTGTGGTGACCGGAAGTTACTCATCAGTGTTTGTGGCCAGTCCGATTCTGATTGCATATGAAGATCTGAAGAAAAAGAAAGCGCCCAAACCGGCCGCCAAACGCAGCAGCGAGTCCAGGCCGATGAGGCTCAACCCGCTCCGGAACCCGAAAAAGTCCAAAAAAAAGCAACCTGCCGGGCAGGGTGATGTGGGAAAGAGTGTGCGCGGGTAAAGCGGCTGTGAGATACACCCTTTGAATTTCAGTCACTGTGTTACCCAGACCGCCATATTCTTGAAATCGGCAAGGATTTTCCTGGTAACCGAACTTTTCAAAAAGCTCCAGACCCCTTCGCGGCTGAGAATGCCCGAGCCCTATTATTCCGACCCCGTTAGAGGCGCACCAGGAAAGGATTTCGCTGGCAGTATCGCCCCTGTCCGGAATCAGCGTTATCTCAATCCGGCTCTCATCGATTCCGTAATCCGCCAGTATTGCGGAAGCCTTTAAAAGGTATGAGACCTTGTCTTGTCTCACGGGCGTATCGGCGTAGTCCGGCCAACTTTTTCAGGGCTTCCGAGGGGCGGCATGAAACCGAATATGAAAGTTTTTTCACTGCGTGCAGAAGGGTGATTTCGACGCCGGCGTTTGCAAGCATGTAGCCTGCGTGGTCTGCAATCCGCAACGCGGGGCCTTATTGACTATGCATATTGCGGCGCTTTTCGGGTCGATTTCGCCTTCGGTGAACCAGACCGGACTCGACAGGCACGTGCTCAAGAAGGGCTGATGCGGGATCTCCCCTGATGAAACCCTCCAGGGAGCTTGTGATCCGCTTTTGGACAAGAACGGCATCGACTTTCCTGATGTCGGCAAGGAGACAGGCCTGTTTTGCGACGCTCATTTCTCTTTGCTCAATGTGTTCCTGTATCAATTCCTCCGAGAAACCCTGCCTTCAAAAGGACCTTCCTGGCATGGTCGAAAATGCGGCGCACATCCTGCTGACGTTGCTCGAAAGAATTCCCTTTTTTTCCTCAGCAGTTCGGGAGACGAAACCACCGCTTCGGAATAAACGGGTGGAGGGCGGCGGAGAGAAGTAGCACAGGATCAGGCTGACTTCTGAAGGGGGGTAGAGCCGGCTGATGAATTCAACAGGCCGAAGCGATTCGTTTGTCCCATCTATCGGAAGCAGCAGGCACTTGGGTAGGGTTTGCATGCGAGATGTTCCTGTGATACAGCATGGTCGTAGTTATTGGCAAGATTTAGCTCTAATCCGTCCAATTTGTGTATCAGGCAGTTTGAGCAAGATATATAATAATCCAAGTCCGTTTTAGAGGAGAAAAGATGCTCGATACATCCGATCTTCGAAACAAATTTTCCGGGGTTGAATCTCGCTGTCACGAGGAAAGGTAAGAGACATTTACGATCTTGGCGACTCTTTGCTCATCGTGGCGACGGACCGGATTTCAGCTTTCGATGTAGTCATGCCTGACCCGATTCCCGATAAGGGGATAATCCTGACTCAACTTTCGGAATTCTGGCTCCACTACCTTAACGACAGTCATTGACAATCACCTGATAAGCACCGATTCGAGCCGGTTCCCCGAAGTCTGCCGGCCTTACTGCCTCTCAACTGAAGGGGCGGACGATGTGGGTGAGAAAGGCAAAAGTGCTGCCTGTGGAGTGCATCGTCAGAGGTTATCTGGCAGGATCGGGCTGGGAAGACTATCAAAGGAGCGGCCGGGTGAGCGGAATAACCCTTCCCCGGGGGCTTATCGAAGCGCAAAAACTGCCGGAACCCCTATTTACTCCTTCGACCAAAGCGCAAAAAGGCGAGCATGACGAAAATATTTCTTTTGAGCAGATGGGCGCAGCCGTCGGGCGGGAACTTGCCGGCCAAGTTAAAGAGGCGGCGATTGCACTCTACTTGAAAGCCTCGCAATATGCCGCAGAGCGTGGAATAATTCTCGCGGATACGAAATTCGAATTCGGAATCGTCGATACAAAGCTGATGCTCGTCGATGAAGTGCTTACTCCGGACTCGAGCCGTTTCTGGCCGGCCGACCGCTACCGCCCCGGCAGCAGTCCGGAGAGCTTCGACAAGCAGTTTCTGCGCGACTATCTTGAAATCGAGCGGGTGGAAGAAGACAGACCCGGCGCCTGAACTGCCCGAGGAGGTCGTGCTGAATACGCGCGCACGCTACATCGAGGCGCTCAAACGGCTTTCGGGAAGGGACATCTGAGCGAGGATGGATTTGCGCTTTGTCACCTTGACTGAGATCGACCTGGACGACAGCGCCTTCGAGATTCGCAGATTCGCAGACTCGACCCGTCTCCTGGAATCGCTTGGCGCGCTTCGGAATTCTCGATCCTCCCTGGCTGCGTAAAAAGGGCTGCGAACACATTGTGGTTGACGGCTTCCAAAGGCTTCGATGGGCAAAAGAACATGGGGTCGCGGGGGGCAGTTTGCCGCATTTTCCCCGAGGATTTCGATGCCCGCGAACTTTGGACGCGAAGGATCGAAAAGAAAATCTTCGAGCGGGAAATTAACCTGGCGGAAAAAGCGCAAATAATATCCATCCTGCTCAGAGTGTTTCAACCTGAGGAAATTCCCGGATTTTTTCTTTCCGACCTGAACGTTGCAAACCGCCCGGAGGTTCTGCGCAAGTGGGCGTTGCTTTGCGGCCGATGGGCCCGAAACCCTCGAACTGCTCGCCTCCGGCGCTATAGCGGAGCGCGCGGCGATAGAGGTCGCCGAATGGGACAAAAGGAGCAGGGATTCCCTTTTGCCTGTTCTGCAGGACGCTAAGGTGCAGCGCCAGCATCCAGGTGGAAATAGTCGAGCACATACACGAAATCGCAATGCGCGATGAAAAGGCGGGCGCTGATATCATCGAGGGCCCCCGCCCACGCGAAATCCTGGCCTCAAACGAATTGAACCACCGTCAAAAAACACAGGCGCTCAGAGAGTTTCTTGGCGAACTGCGCCACCCGAGGCTCAGTTCGAGACAGAAGCGGTTCCACCGGGAGATCGAATCCCTCGGGCTGCCGTCCGGTGTAAGGATCATCCCTCCGGATGCTTTCGAAGGTGACAATTGGAAAATGGAACTCAGTTTCAGGGGACCCGAAGAGCTTCGAAAGATTCTCAACTCGGCCGGGTCACTCGTCCAATCAGACCGAGTGGAAGCCATTTTCGGGGCGGGCGGCCGGCGCGAACGGGATTGACGCCGTCTGACCGCCCCGGGTCGGCGCCGGGCGAGCATTCGACGGGGCATCTTGGCTGTGAACCGTCAGGGCAAAGCTGATGAGAATCCGCGCTCCCAAAAGAGTAATCGTCGAATCCGCCGCAGAGGAAAGCGTCCTTGTCGCCTCGCTTCGCAAGAATCTGCCCGATGCCTGTTTTGAAATCGTAGAAAGAATCTCCGATACGGGGCGCCACGATCCTGAAGTGCTCGAGGTGGTCGATTTCCGGGGCAGGTTTCTGAAATCCTGTCCCGGAACGCGCCACTACCATTGCTGCGGATACAGGATTCTTCATCTCGGCGCCCAGTGTACACTCGACTGCTCCTATTGTATCCTGCAAGCTTACTTGAACCAGCCGAATCTCAGACTTTTCGGCAATCTCGATGAGATGTTCCGCGAACTCTCGGAGGTCCTTGCTCAAAACCGGAGCAGCCTGCACAGGATCGGCACGGGAGAATTCACCGATTCCCTTCTACTCGATCCGTTTCTCAGAGCTGTCCCGATTGCTTGTTCCATATTTTGCCCGAATTCCCAATGCGATCCTGGAGCTGAAAACCAAGACCAACTTTGTTGAAAACCTCAGAGGACTCGATCATAGAGGCCACACGATCATAGCCTGGTCTCTGAATTCTGAGGAGGTCCGCAAGCGAGAGGAACCCTTAGCGGCCACGATCGCCGAGAGGCTCAAGGCAGCACGCTCCTGCTCGGACGAGGGGTATTTTCTGGCCTTCCATTTCGACCCGATTATCGACTATCCAGGCTGGAAAACCGGCTACGCCCGGACACTCGATCGACTCTTCGCCGGAGTCGACCCGGCCCGGATCGTCTGGATCAGCTTGGGGGCTTTACGCTTCATGCCCGCGCTGAAGGGAGTTATCAGAACACGCCATCCTTCAAGCCGGATTGTCTATGGAGAGTTCATTCGCGGACTGGACGGTAAGATGCGCTACTTTCGGGACATAAGGGCCGAATTCTATTCCTTCATGGTTGACAGGATCCGCCAGGCTGACCCCGGTCTGTGCGCCTACTTATGCATGGAAGATGACGATATTTGGAAGGAATCCTTCGGCTTTTCTCCTGAGGAACACGGGGGGCTGAGCCAAATGCTTGACTGCGCCGTAGAAAAAAGGATGAAAATCCCACGCTGTTTCTGATAGAACAGAGTAAGGCGTCTTTCATAACTCGAGGGATTAAAAAAGATATGGCTGTCCTTCCGATCCTTCGACGAACGCTTGACGAGATGCTGAAAAAATAAGGTCTTCCATTCACATGAGGTAACTAAATGTCTTACGGATTAAGTCGATATGAGACACTCCACAGACTCTGGTGGTTCGTATTTTTCTTTCTTTGCCTGTTAGTAGCCGGGTACTCGAATAATTTCACTCATGTTCCCCGGCAAGGTCCGGAGCTTAAGGACCTGGTGAAGATCGATTTCTGGACCGGCCTTCAAGGTATAGGCATGACATCGGCCAACCCTGAGCATTCGAGGGCGAAACAGACCCAACCGGACAAAGTCGCCAAGCCGCAAACCGGCAAGTCAACCAGCCCGGACAGCAGGAAGCAATCTTCCGAGCCTTTAGCAGGGAAAGACGATTCCCGTGACAACATTGAATTGGTCAGCCATATGCTTCTTTTTATCATCCGGGCGGGAATAATCTTTTTAGAACTGCGCCTGATCTGGCTTGCAGTTCAATATGCCGGTAGATACCTGCTCCAGATTTTCATGTCGGAAAGCGAGAATCATGGACCGCACAATCCCGGAGTCACCAAGACGTTCTCTACGCAGGCCCTGGTCGCCAAGATCAGGCGGAGTCCCCTCGGTTTTATCCTGCATCCGTTTATCCGGTTTCGGCTGATGCTATCGGACTTTCAGAAAAACGTCTCATCCGAGGAACTGTTCGAAAAAGAGCGCCGGGTGGTCGAGGCTGACTGGCGCATTCTTTACGGTTCATGGGGGCCTTACCGGTGCCTCTTCTGGATTCTTCCCGTCCTGGGACTTGCTCAGACCGCCCTGCTCCTCATTGCCCAGTTCAACGTCACCTCTTCCGGTTTTGCCTTCCTTCCTCAAAAGGAAGCTCTTGAAGCCGCCAAACCCATGGTCGGCTTAACCGCTCAAAAGGAAATACTCGACACCATCAGGCCTACTTTGAATCTGATGCTTCCCCTGATCCAGGCGGCGGCTATGGCCGTCTTTTTCCAACTGGCGGCCACCCTGATGAGGTATTTCGAAGAGCTTTATCTTTCCAGCCTGGATTCGTTCATCTACGATCGGCTGCTCTCAAGGCTGCCTCTAAGGAGCAATGACACCATCCTCATTCTGGAGACGCTTCAGCAGCAGTTCCGAGACCTCAGCGCCGCGCTCAAGAGGCTCGAGGACAAGGTCCTTTCGCCATCTGAGGTTGAGAAACAGAGATGAAACGTTCGGACCGGGGATCAAGTATCAAGGTGGGATCGCTTTTAAAAAAGTTTCTGGAACAGCATCCCGCCTTCACAGCTAGCCCGATCGGAGACTGGAAAGAGCTGGTCGGCGAACAGGTAGCCCGATCTACCAGCCCGAGGTCGTTGAAGAACAAGGTGCTGGTGATCGTCGCCCACGATTCGGTCTGGAAGCACCACCTCGAGCAGTACAAAGAAATCTTGACGGAGAGAATAAACGGCAAGAGGCCTGAGCCCATTGTGGAGAATATAGTCATTAAGGTCGCCGAATTGCCCGAATCGGCGCCGGTGCTAAACCCCGCATACAAAAACCTCGAAAAGATCAGGGCCAGGCGATACGCCTCGCGCAGAAAACTCAAGGCTCCTGCCAGGAAGCTGACCCCGGAAGAGCAATCCCTGATAAAAAGCCTGCCCGATCCCGACCTGCGTGAAATCGGCGCAAAGCTCCTCAAGCGCATTCCGGCCGACCAGGCCGAACAGGAGTAGTCAACGGGCCATGAAGACGCACGAACAAGCTCCTATCCTCGATGGCATTCTGGAAGACTGGCGTGCGTCACTCAGCGGGGACTTCACAGCCTATAGGAATCACTGCTATCGCGTACTGAATTTCTGCCTCGCGTTCCATGGAGGAAACGCGGAGACCATCCGCAAGGTTTCGATCGCAGCGGCATTTCATGATTTGGGTATCTGGGCGAACAACACCTATGACTACCTTGAGCCTTCAAAACAGCTTGCCCGCGAGTATCTTGCCAAAACCAATCAAGGCGCATGGAACGAAGAAATTGAAGCAACAATCGAGCAACACCACAAACTCACTAAATACAAACTCAATCCGGACTGGCTGACCGAACCATTCCGAAAAGCAGACTGGGTCGATGTATCCGGAGGAGTGTTAAGGTTCGGATTGCCCTCGATTTTTGTGGCGGAAACCATGTCAATGTTTCCGAATGCGGGATTTCACAAGCGGCTTATCGCCTTGACCAAACAACGGTTCAAGACCCATCCCTTCAGTCCCCTGCCCATGATGAGGCTATAGCAGGATTCACGCACAGGACCTCAATAGACTAACAAAGGGAGTGTTCATGACTATCAGCTTTGACGATCCGGTCAAACAAGAAATCTGGACGACTGTTCGCGCATCGAACGACACTTGGACCAAAGGGAACCCGGATGATCTTGCCAATTATTTCCACCGGGACATGGTCGCCATAACGGCCACCGGCCGTAATCGCCTGGATGGGGGCGCCGCGTGCATTGCCGGTTGGAAAGGCTTTGCCAATGCTGCCCGCATTCACCGATGGGAAGAGGTTGATCCGGTAATCCATGTTTACGGCAATTCCGCGGTCGTCGCCTACTATTTCGACATGGCATTCGACTTGGGTGGGGAAACGGTCAACATGGGAGGGCGTGACATGTTTTTCTTCGTTAAGGAAGATGGCGGATGGTGGGCTGTGGCGGATCAGTTTTCTGCGTACCCGGCCTGATCGGATCAGGACCCACCCTCCAGCCCCTTCCAGGGCTCCACGAGATTGTGCTCGATCCCAAGCTGATCGAGGATTCGGGCGACCACAAAATCAATGATGTCCTGAACGCCACGAGGCTTGTGGTAAAAGCCGGGCATGGCGGGAAGGATTATCGCTCCCGCTTCGGCCGCCTTCAGCATGTTCGCGAGGTGAATCCGATTGAGCGGCGTTTCGCGGGGAACAAGGATGAGGGGACGGCGTTCCTTCAGGCAGACGTCGGCCGCCCGGTGGATGAGATTTTGAGACAGCCCGGCGGCAATCGCTCCCAGGGTGCCCATCGTGCACGGAACGATCACCATGCCGGCGCACGGAAACGAACCGCTGGCCAACGGGGCCGTGAAGTCCGATTCCTCGTATGTGCGGACCTCCGGCGGAAGGTCGTCGCTCAGCGCCACCCCGGTTTCCAGTTCGTAGACGAGCCTTCCCGCCTCAGATGATACGAGGTGAACGTCGTACTGCTCCCGCGGGATCGAGCG
Source organism: uncultured delta proteobacterium (assembly GCA_963727975.1). Taxonomy (GTDB): domain Bacteria; phylum Desulfobacterota; class Syntrophobacteria; order Syntrophobacterales; family Syntrophobacteraceae; genus SbD1. The sequence continues at coordinate 35,758 of CAVSIN010000015.1, forward strand.
CAGCAGTTTACTCGCGTATCCGGCGCCGCTCGCGCCGGTGATTGCGACTGTCAGGTTTTGCTTTTTCAAGTTGCCGATTCCGCGCTGACTCACGCACTTCACCTCCCGTTCGAGGTCGAAGTCAGGCAACGGAGGCAAGGAGCGTGTAGATATCGAGCCGGGGCGCCCGTTCCAGTTCGCCTGTCTGGAAAAGACAGGAGTAGAACAGCTCGAGACCTCTGCGCTCCCCTTCGTTTAAATCGAATCGGAGGCAACTGTAATACTCCTCCAGTTCCGGGATTTCCAACAGCCCGGTCTTCGCGGCCTGCTCACAGATTCTGCCGATATTGGCGCGGCCCCATCTCTTGGAAGAAAGAAGGGCCTCGATTGCATCCGGTATCTGCCCGTTCTTTTTCGTAACCGTCTCCTTGCGTATCACCCATACGGCAAACACAAACGGGAGCCCGGTCCACTCGAACCAGGCTGCCCCAAGGTCGAGTACGTGAGGAAAAAGACCGCTTCGGCCAAGCCGCAGGGCTTCGTCCCCAATTGCAAGGCACGCGTCGGGAAGCTCGGATCCCGCCAGATAGTCCGAACAGGACCCCGTTTCAAACCGCAGGTCCACCCCGTATCGCAGCCTGCACAGGACCTTGAGCAGCCCGACCGAAGTATGCGACTGAGAGCTTGCCAGGACCGTCTTGCCGGAAAGCCGCTCAATGGGCATGCGGCTCAGCAGGAGCACGCTCTTCACCTCGCCGGCGGAGCTGATGGAGAGGTCCGGCACTATGTAATAGAGGCCGGCCCGCCGGGCGTATTCGATTGAGGAAACAGGGCTTATGTCCAGCGCCCCGCTTGCGCAAAGCTCGTTCAACTCGGAAGGAACGCCCGGGACTATTGCGAAGGGATTGGGTATTATGCCGGCTTCCAGCGGATAATAGATCGGAAGAACGTTCAGAAAATCGATCCTTCCGAGCCTCAGCTTTGCGCACTGCTCACCCATTTCCATGCTCCTTCTTTTCCGGATTGAATAAGAGCTTCAGCCAGGTTCGATTCGTCAACCCCGGATTGGATTGTGACGGCCAGCATATGAGCTTTCGCCCCCGGCTCGATGCTGCCGAAATCGCCCTTGCGGCCGAGCGATCGAGCGGGATTGACCGTAATCATTTCGATCACCCTTTCGAGGATCGATCGAGGGATGGTTATCGAGCGTAAAGGCGGCTTCGGCAAAAAGGTTCAGGTCCGTGTTGCTGGCAAGGCTGTCGGTTCCGAGGGCGCAACTTATGCCGAGTGAAAGCGCCTTTTCGATCCACGGGCGGCCCGAGCCCAGGTTCCGGTTGCTCCTCGGACAGAAAACCACCGTGCAGTCTCTTTGCGCTGCAAGCGCCCAGTCCGCTTCGGTCATATGCACTGCGTGCACCAGGAGAGTGCGGGAATCGAGCGCGCCGAGGCTGTCCAGGTACTCGACCGGGGTTTTCCCGGGGGGCGTCCACGCCGGGGTCCCAGCGCCCCAGCCTCTCGAGCAGTTCGCGGCAAAAACCTTTCCCGCTCTGCAGAAATTCGATCTCATCCGAGATGTTCGGCCACGTGAATCGAGAAAGGAAGCCCGCGCGCCCGCGTCCATTCTTTGGATTCGGCGATGATCGCCGGTGAAACGGAATAGACCGAGTGGGGGACCGGGATGGCGCAAGCGCCGCTCGGCGGCGCAAACTCGACAGCCTCGCGTCCGGCCTGCGCCGCCAGGCGGGCATGGCCGCCGCAACCGAGTCGAGATTGAATCCGAGCAACTCGAGGAAAATCTGCCGCTCGGGAGCGGCGGCACGCGGTCAATCCGGGATCCCCGCTCAGACGTCCGCAGCGGGCATCCGTTGTCCGCAGTACCTCCGTGCTCTACTGCCCCGCCGTTTGTTATGTCTCCGCAAAGCCCCGTTCCGCTGCTGAAAAGCTCTGCTTCGCCGCTCCGCAGGCCCTCATCGACGCAGTGCGATTCCATTCCGGCGCGAAGAGGCAACAGAAGTGCGATCCATTCGCGAAAGCCGGGCTGCGGAAAGGGTATTTTGCCTCTAAGGGCCGAGAGTTCCAGGTGCGTATGGGCGTTAACCAGGGCGGGGAAAAGAGCGGCTCGGCCGTGGTCGGCCAACCGGGCGCCCGCAGGAGAGTCCCTCCGGACAGCGGGGAAATGGTCCCACCGCGATAACCCGGCCCCTGTGGGTCAGCACGGCGCCATTGCGCAAGGGCGGGGCGCAAACCGGCACGACCCATTCGGCCCGGTGGATCTCGGCGGGTTCAGGACTGGCGAAGGCGATGGCTTCGAAAATGCTCCGCTTCATCACTTCAACACTCGTAAGCCATCGTGCGCTGCCGCGGCTCGAAACCGGCGGATTCGATTATCCTGCGGATCTCTTCGACCGAAAGGCGGAAATGGACCCCTGCCGCGGCGACCACGTTTTCTTCGATCATTGTGGACCCGAAGTCGTTTGCGCCGAAAAACAGGGCCAACTGAGCGACTTTCGGACCCATTGTCACCCAGGAGGCCTGAATGTTGTCAAAGTTGTCCAGAACAAGCCTGGAGATTGCCAGGAGCCGCAGATATGAGACGGCAGTTTCAGGTTCCCGCGGGATTGCGGTGTTTTGGGGCTGGAAGGCCCACGGAATGAAAGCGGTAAAACCTCCGGTGCGGTCCTGAAGATCACGCAGGGCGAAAAGGTGCACGAGCCTGTCCTGCGGCGTTTCTTCGTGGCCGAACATCATGGTGGCGGTTGTGCGAAGGCCCTGAGCGTGCGCCTCCTCCATGACGGCCAGCCATTCGGCCGCTGAACATTTGCGCGGAGACACCCGCCGTCTCACCGAATCGACCAGAATTTCGGCGCCCCCACCCGGGATCGAGTCCAGTCCGGCAAGTCTCAGCCTGGAGATCACCTCGCCGACGCCGATCCCCTCCAGCCGGCTGAAAAACACGATTTCCGGGGGCGAGAAGGCATGTATGTGAATTGGATACTTTGACTTTATGAAGCTCAGCATCTCTTCGTAAAAAGAGAGCGGCAGATCGGGATGATGCCCGCCCTGCATCAGGATCTGCGTCCCGCCCAGCCTCAGTGTTTCCTCGATTTTTTCGCAAAGTTCCTCCCGGCTCAGGACAAAGGATTCACTATGGCCGGGAGGCCGGAAAAACGCGCAGAAACGGCACCCGCACACACAGACATTGGAATAGTTGATGTTGCGGTCAACAACGTAGGTAACAACAGGCTGGGTATGCTTTTTCAGGCGCACGCCATGAGCCATCCTGCCCAGCGTATGAAAATCGGCGCTCCGGTAAAGCTCCCAGGCCTGATCGATATTTAACCTGCCGTTTTCAATCATAATTCAACCGATCTTAATCCTGTACGGTCATCTGATGGCTCGCAGCTACCGGTCATGAAGCGCTTCGGCGACCCTTCCGCCACTCTCCGGAACAGGCTGTCCCGTTCCACCGGCTCGAACCCCGCATCCCGGATAATCCTCTCTATCTCCCGGCGGGTCATTCCCTGCTGAGACTCGGCCCCCGCCATGTGCCCGATCTTTTCCTCGACCACCGTTCCGTCGAAATCGTCCGCGCCGTAGTAGAGGGCGGCCTGGGCGAGCTTGACCGAGAGCATCACCCAATAGGCTTTGATGTGCGCAATGTTGTCGAGCATCAGCCTGCTCACGGCAATCGTTTTCAGGTCGTCGACCCCGGTCGTCGGCGGAAGATGGCTGAGCTCGGTGTTCGCCGGCTGAAACGTAAGAGGGATAAAGCAGACGAAGCCGCCCGTCCTGTCCTGAAGCTCGCGAAGCGCCGCCATGTGCTCGAGCCGCTCCCTCACGGTCTCGATATGCCCGTAGAGCATCGTGGCGTTTGTCTTTATTCCGATTTCATGGGCCTGGCGCATAACATCCAGCCAGCCATTCCCGTCCAGTTTCTCAGGGCAAAGGCGCTCTCTTACGCGCGCGCTGAAGACCTCGGCCCCGCCGCCCGGAAGCATCTGAACGCCGGCCGATTTCAAACGGGCAAGAACATCTTTGACGGAGATCCCCTCATTTTTTGCAAAATGGGCGATTTCAACCGCGGTAAACGCTTTGATAAAGGCATCCGGCTTTATGTCGCGTATCTTTCGGAGCAGGCCCTCAAAAAAGGAAAGAGGCAGGTCGGGGTGGCAGCCGCCCACTATGTGTATCTCGGTCAGACCGTTTCCGTTCGCGCGGATTTTATCGAGGATTTCATCCTCGGAGAGTTCGAATGAAAGCGGATCGCCTTTTTTTCTGCTGAAGGCGCAGAAGCGGCAGCCGTTTACGCAGATGTTCGAGTAGTTGATATGGCGGTTTACGACGTAGTAGGCCGCATTTCCGTGAAGCCTTGTCCTGACCTGATGAGCGAGCGAACCGAGAGCGTTCATGTCCGGGCAGGCAAAAAGTCTCTCACCCTCTGAAATCGTGAGCCTCTCCCCCTCCGCAACTTTGTGGGCGATCTCTTCCAGGCCGAGTTTCTTAAAATACCGTGGTTCGAACATATTCTTTGTCCCTCCGATTCACCCGGGACGGCGCTCAAGCTCGCGAGGCGCCCATCCCGATCCGAAGCAGCTTTATGAACTCATCCACCTTGCGCTCCAGTTCGTCCGCCGGGGCCTGGTATATGCTGGCCCCCGCATCGAGAAAGGGAACGCAGTAAGCCTGGAGGAACCGGTCCATCAGCGCGTCCAGCATGAAAACGGCCATTTCGATGTCCGTGTCCGGCCCTGAGGTCTCCCCTCGGCGATCCCGGCCTCCACTACGGGACGCAGGTATTCCGCCGAAAAAAGGTGCACCTGCTGCAAAAACTCGGTCCGAAGAGGGAAGTCTTCCTGGAAAATCATCTTGAGGTAGATTCGATAGACCCTGGGGTGGCGCTCGATGAAGCGGATTCCCGCCAGCATGCTCTCTTTTATTCGCTCGAAAAAATCCGCACTGGAAGTCTCTCTCTTCACCTGCCGCAGCGATTGCCTTACAAGCTCCACCGCATAGTTGAAGATGACCTGGAAGAGGCCTTCCTTGCTGCCGAAATACTGAAAAAGAGACCCCTTGGCTATGCCGATCCGCTCCACCATGCGATTGACGCTCGCCTGCCGGAACCCGTGGCGCGAGAACTCATCCACGGCCGCATCCAGGATTTTGCTCTTTTTGCCTTCATCAAGCTTGTTGAAAGTATCGCGCGGAAACATCGAGTCCTCGCATCTCCGAGAAAATGACCAGGTGGTCATTATAGACAGCGGACAAGTTTTGTCAAACTGATAAAGTGACCGGCAATCATTTGCGAGGAGTAACAGTGGATTTCAGAGCGAGGTTTAGGGGAAGCTCTTCAATCCGGACTCTGGAAGAACACATATTCACGCTGGCATTCGGGGCATTTCATAATTACTCTGTCATTGCCTTCGCCATGGACGCTGATCCTTGTTCCGCAGGAATCGCATCTCCTGCAGAGCAGCAGCCCCCGGAACCGGGGGAGAGTGCTCCCGTGCCTGTTCGTAAGCTGCGTGACCGGCATTCTCTTCCCTTTCGGAAGGAGCCTCTCGTAAGGGTAAGTGCATCCTGTTTACTCATCAAACTCTATCAGCCCCTTTACTGGTAAAGCCTCTATTCGCTTTATGGCCCAAAACCGGGAAAAAGTAAAGAAAAAGCTGCCATGGGCGCAGTCGAACGGCTCCCCTCTAATATAGCGGCCAAATCTCGATATACAATACAGACGAAAGGGATTTGATTTTAGTTTACGGACATGATTCCATCACGGGCAAGAGACATGGTCCGGGCAGGAAGTGGAGACCCGATTCAACAAAATCAAGGAACAGGGAGCAAAAGCTTCCCGCTTCCCTCTTCCGTGGACAACCAGGGCGCCAGGTCTTAAATGCAAGGGAAATGAAGTTGGAGGATGGGCAAATGAGTGAATACAGTCATGAATGGATTTGCCGAAATATTGTGGACGGCGCCCCGGACGCAATCATATTCGCCGACGCCGGAGGGTATCATTCGTCTCTGGAACTCGGGAGCGGAGAACTATTTTCGGGTATAGCGCAAGTGAGGCGATCGGGCAGGACCTCGATATCATAATCCCCGAAAAACTCAGAGAGCGCCACAGGCAAGGATATCGCAAGGTGATGGAGACGGGCGTCTCCAGGTATATGCAGGAACTGCTGGCCGTTCCGGCGCTTCGAAAAGACGGCGCTCGGATTTCAATTGAGTTCAGCATAGTAATTTTGAAGTCGGATGAGGGCGAAATCGCTTGGGTCAGCGGCCCTCATCCGCGATGTAACCGCCAGGTGGGAACGGGAAAAAGCCCTGAAAGAGGCTCTGAAATCACATGCAACAGCCGTTTAAACCAACGAAGGAACAGGTCCGGCTAGCAAGGGGCAAGTCAGTCCCCGACGTTATCGCGCCAGGGCTGAAGGTGCTTTTTTGCGGAATAAACCCCGGCCTTTACACGGCAGCGGTCGGGCATCATTTCGCCAGGCCGGGAAACCGCTTTTGGCCCGCGACTCCACCAGGCCGGTTTTACGCCCAGGCAATTTTCCCCGTTCGAGGAAGAAAAACTCCTGAACTACGGATATGGGATTATAAACATCGTGGAACACGCAACCGCCCGGGCCGACGAACTCACGGCCGAAGAACTTGCCAGGGGCGGCGCTTTGCTCGAGGAAAAGGTCCGAAATTTTAAACCCCTCTACGCCGCAATCCTGGGACTGGGCGCCTACCGGCTGGCCTTCAGGCGTCCTAAGGCTCTGCCCGGACTTCAGCCCGAAAAACTCGGCGGGATATCTTCCGCCTGGGTTTTGCCTAATCCGAGCGGCTTGAACGCGAACTACCAGATGAAAGATCTCGTTCGCATGCTCAAAGAGCTAAAGGCCGCCGTGGACAAGGAATGCGGGGTTCAGCGGTAAGGAAAAAGGCGGTGAATAGCATTTCACTCCAAAAACCCCCACACCTCCGGGGTTTCGAGCCTCGCTCAAACGCGCGCGGGCGCTCAAACGATAAAGAACAGGATTGCAATCTTCTGAACAAAGCTGTCTTGCGCTGGTGACCCGGGGAGTGGCGGGACTTGCATACCAACTCAGTTCGAGTTAAACTAACGATTACGAAGTAAGGCAGATGTTGAGGAGGTAAAACGGCATGCCCATAGTTAAAACATCCTCGAAAGGTCAAATTGTCATTCCGAAAGAAATCAGGGATAGACTTGGAATCAAGCCAGGGGGAAAGGTTTTGCTTCGCATTGCGGGGGAGCATGCCGAAATGGCCGAAATGATCCCTCTTCCCGGCGACCCCGTTAAGGCCGTGCGGGGTATGTTGAAGGCGGGAACATCCCTGGCTGAGGAACTGCTGGAAGAGAGGATAAAGGACAGATAATCGGATCGCACATTAATTCCACTTGTGTTTGCAAAAAAGGCATTGCGGCTTATGAACACAAATTATCTCGCCACACTCGGGACAGGTCCACCTTGCCTTTTCGTTTCTAATGAAATGTCTCATGCCTGACTTCCTTATGTTCTCGAGATTGTCAATCATGCTCATGCCATATTTGGCTCTATAGCGCTTATCCAACTGGTTCAGTCTGCCGCAAGGATAGCTCTCACAACTGAAGCAGTACCTGAATCCACCTCGCGCCATCTTTTCACAGTTCTTGATCCGGCACATGACGCAAGCTTTCGATTTGACACTGTCATCGCCTCGACAACCCGGACATGCCCTCTTTTCTCTCATATATGCGCGACAGAGACGGCAGTTCATTCCGCAGGGAGCGATCAGCGCCGTTCGAATAGCGTTTGTCGTTATCGATCTTATTGGCGTCATGACCGTATTCCCGCCAAGGTTTGCTCCGGGGATGAGGTCCAGCGAGGCAAAGGACTGAGCCCGGGCAGACTTGTTAATCACTTTGGAGCAGGAAAAATCCATACCACAGGCGTTCATCTCCAGGTTGCCCGGAATCCCGCCATCCATCCACAAAAAAGGCCCGCCTCCGAAGAAAGGGCCTTTAATGTTAGGGGGTTTTTGGACTAACGCTACTACGTTAAGTAGTTGACATTTTCTTCTTGTTGTCCTATAGAGGTACCGGGAGGGATACCTATGGACAGCAAGGAACTACAATCGTGTCGGAGCAGGCTCGAAGCATTCCTTGCGGAGCTTCTTGAGCCTCTGGGGCGTCCGGAAAGGCGCAGATGGGGTAACGCTTACGTTCGCGGGTTGCTGCTGGATGGCGAACGAAAGTCCATTGAGCCTATGGCTGCTCGGTTGCCAGACGCCAATGTTCAGGCGATGCAGCAGTTTGTGGGTCAAAGTCCTTGGGACCACAACCCTGTTCGAAAAAAGCTTGCCGAACGGATGATCGACGCAATGGTCTCTGCGGTTGCCTGGATTGTTGATGATACCGGGTTCCCCAAACAAGGAAAACATTCTGTCGGTGTTGCCCGTCAGTATTCGGGTACTCTGGGCAAAGTTGGAAACTGCCAAATTGCGGTATCGCTCAATTTGGCCACAGACGAGGTCTGCATGCCCATCAATTTCGAGATCTACCTTCCGAAAGTTTGGGCAGACGATCCAGGAAGGTTGAAGCGAGCGGGAGTGCCAGACAGATTCTCCTTTAGGTCCAAATGGCAGATTGCTTTGGATCTGATTGACCAGGCGCATTCCTGGGACATCCCCAAAGGTGTCGTGGTCTGTGACTGCGCTTACGGGAACGGCAACCCCTTTCGGCAGGGCCTCATTGATCGGGAGCTTTCTTATGTAGCCGAAATCGAAGCCAAGACCATTGTCTTTTATGAACCCCGGAAAACAAGGCGCCGAGTAGGCGACCCGGCTCCCGATAACCTGACTGACAAAGTGAGTATTTTTACGGTTAAAGACTTTGCTCTCAAACTCCCTGCCTACATGTGGAAGACGATTAAATGGCGCCAGGGAACCAAGGGTAGGCTCGTTTCTCGTTTTGCCGCTGTCCGAGTAGTTCCGGCTCACCGGCCGGCTCAGGTCAAAAAGCGCCCTCCCAGGCAGTGGTTGCTTATCGAATGGCCCAAGGGGGAGCCGGCGCCCACGAAATATTGGTTTTCCAACTTGGACTCGCATGCAGGGCTTAGCCGCCTCGTCTTTTTTGCCAAGGTGAGATGGCGGATCGAGCAAAGCTACCAACAACTCAAAGAGGAGTTGGGGCTCGATCACTATGAAGGCAGGGGCTATTTGGGATGGCATCACCATGTCACAATGACCATGTTGGCATATGGGTTTCTCCTGCGTGAAACCTTACGCAGTAAAAAAAACTTCTGGGTTGACCCTCCCGAAAGTGAGACGGGAGATGCAACGCCTGATAGCTTGTTGGTCGGGAACATGCCCGATCTGCCGTAGAAAAATAAATCATGACCGTTTATCACGATCTCCATGATAACTTAACGTAGTAGTGCTAGGTGGTCGGGACGAGAGGATTTGAACCTCCGACATCACCCGCAAACATAGACGGGGTAAGGAGCGTTCTGAACCTGCACCGAAATTGCACCAAAAAGGGAAATCATGGCCACCAATGGTTTGGCATTGAACTAAGCCTTCGGCAGGGCATCACACGCCCACGCCATTTCCCACCGTAATTTATCCAAAACCCTATGGGTCAATAGTATACCTCCTCACAGGATAAGGTGTCCCGTTAAATTCTCTTTCCTTTAAAGGAGGTATGCCGTGACTTACTTACGGAAACGCATGATCGAAGACCTTCAATTGCACGGATTGGGCGCTCTTACTCAGCAGAGGTATATCCGCGCGGTGCGGCTGCTGGCGGAGCATTACAAAAAATCCCCAGATCGGATCACCGAAGACGAACTCCGCGATTATTTCCTCCACGTCAAAAACGTTAAGAAGTGGTCCCGGAGCACCAGTACGATCGCTTTATGCGGCATCAAGTTTTTTTTTGAAAATACAATCAAACGGGACTGGCCCATTCTCCATTTCATTCGGGCCGAACGAGAGAAGAAACTCCCCGTGATTCTAAGCACCGACGAGGTGCGCCGCGTCCTCGCCAATGTGGGTGTGCCGCGATACCGCGTCTGTCTTAGCACGATCTATTCCTGCGGCCTGAGACTTCAGGAAGGAACTCATCTTCAGATTCACGACATTGACAGCGCCAGGGGGTTAATCCACTTACACAGGGGTAAAGGAAACAAAGACCGCTATGTTCCACTGCCCGAGAGGACCCTCCACCTGATACGCCAACAGTGGAAAGCTCATCGCGATCCAAAATGGATATTTCCCGCATTCGAAAGAAAACACAAAAATTCTAAGGAAACCGAGAGAGAAACCATACCAAGATCAACTGTATGGGTCGTTTTTAAAAACGCATTAGAGAAAAGCAAGATCAACAAAAAGGCCTGTGTTCATACACTCAGGCACAGCTACGCCACTCATCTGCTGGAGGCGGGGGTAAATCTGAGGCTTATACAGGCTTACCTCGGCCACAGCACTCCAACTACAACCTCCATCTACACTCACCTCACGGCCAAGACCGAGGATGGGGCCTTCCAGTCGATTAACGAGCTCATGAACGATCTTTGATCGACCGGGGGAACCCCTATGCCGGAGTTGGCGGACATCTTTCGCCGCTATGGCCAGGAATACCGCTCCAATTTCGCTGATCGTATGCCCCTCTCGCACCTCAAGGCCATGGAGGACATCGAAAACTGCCGCACCGAATCCATGGGCGGCCATGTCTACCTTTGCGACCAGTGCGGGGAGACCCGCTACAGCTACCACTCCTGCAAGAACCGTCACTGCCCTAAGTGTGGAAACGACAGCACCGATCTCTGGCTCAAAACCCAGATGGACCTGCTGCTCCCCGAAACCTACTTCCTCACAACCTTCACCCTACCCGCGGGACTTCGATGCCTGGCGCGGTTCAATCCAAAACCCGTCTATGATCTGCTCTTCAGGGCTTCTGCAGAGGCTATAAAAAAACTCGCCCTGGACCCGAAGTTTTTGGGAGGGCGCGTCGCCATGGTCGGCGTTCTGCACACATGGGGGCGTGATCTCTCCTATCACCCCCATGTCCATTACATCATCCCTGGCGGCTGCCTCTCTCCGGACAACCGATGGCTCCCATCAAACAAGAAGTTCTTCGTCCCGGTAAAGGCCCTTTCCGTCATTTTTCGAGCCAAGATTCGAGACGGAATGGAAAAGCTTGACCTCACCAACTCAGTCGATCAAAAAGTCTGGAAAAAACCGTGGGTTGTCCACTCTAAACCTGTCGGCACAGGAGAGGCGGCCCTAAAGTATCTCGCTCCCTATGTCTATCGTGTCGCCCTCTCCAATAAGCGCATTGAAAACGTCGGGGACACATCGGTTACCTTCGGTTACCGGGAATCCGATACCGGAGTCTCCCGCCTGATGACCCTCACCACGATGGAGTTCATCCGAAGATTCCTCCAGCATGTACTCCCGGACGGCTTTCATAAGGTTAGGTATTCCGGTCTGCTCAGTCCCTCCAACCGAAAAACGTTCAAACTCCTTCAACATATTCTGGCCACAGGCTCTGTCCTGGAAGCCATCTTGAAACCGATTGAAGCGGAAAAACCCTCAGCATCCCAAAGCCCCGAAGCCCTGCTTTGTCCACATTGCGGTACTCCCCTGAGATTGCTCATAGCGATCAGACGTGCTCCCTCCAGAGATCCGCCGTGAGCAAAACAACAATGCTTCCACACTCGTTTCGGACACCGGCGCAAAGACCTGATTCTCCGTCAACGCTATCCTGCGCTCCCAACCCAACCGATCATCTTCCGCAGCGCGACAGCAGCTTGGAAGATATCGCCTTCGCCAGATCGAAAATGATGATTCCCCCTGTCTTTAGATTTCTCAACCGATGCAGTCCCACTCTGACCAAGCGCAATTGACCCTCGCGCCAAGGCCGTAAGCATTCAATTTCCAAACGCTAAACGGCTTAGTTCAACTTGAATTGTGCGGCGGCTCCGCAAGGCTCCGCGCCACACTAATTCTTAATCTTTTCTGTCCAGTTTATGCAAAAGGTCCAAGAGGTATTGCAAGGATTCTTTGTCGCAACCCATCCCCTAGATTCGGAGCGGGTCCCCTCCATCCAAATTCGTTGCGGAGCCTTCAAGGCCTCCCTATGTAAGCCCAACGCGCATGATAGATACATCCACCGGTCGGCCTTCCGCGCTGTGGGGGGCACACCGTTGAGACGCCACCGCTTCAGTTTCGGGTAGTAATCGCTTAGTGTTGTTAGCTGATCTATCATACGAGTGTAAAGAAGGTGCTTCATGCTGCGGGGGGCAGTCAAAGCGATATTGCGTTGAGGAGACCTTGACCTTGTGGCGCCCTTACCGCGAAGGTGCTTCCGTTGCCGCTCTTTCACTAAGAGCCTGACTCAGAGAGTGCGCCAACTCATGTTCTGCGATGCTGTTGAGCTGCTCAGGCAATTCGGGCCGGGATTTCGGATAGATTCCCTTGGACAATAGTCGCGCTCTTGCTTCGTGCGTGAGCTGGGTCAACAATTGTTCTCTGGCTGCATCGACATCACCCATCGCACAAAGCCTGCGGTACAACTCCCCCGCTCTTCGCGCGCGGTCTATGGCGACCTCCGGATCGGGGAATGGCAGTTTATCCAGCCACTCCTTTCGCAAGGATGTCCAATAACGGTCGCGCTCGCAAATCAAATGGCCGAAATGAAGGGCCCAGCCAAGTAGGTCATTCCCTTCAGCCAACAAGCACCGAACCTCCTCTCGCGAATACTTTCTCAGGTCGATGTCGATAGGACGTCCCGGGCACGTAATTCCTTTGTGTTCGAATATATAGAGGATATCAATATCGTTTACCTGTTTGACAGCACGAACAGCAGATCCTAAAAGCACGACAGCAGCCAACGATGGGTCTGAACATGCAGCCTCCACAAAGGCCTCAGTCCATCTTTTGGCATTCAAACTTGGCCAGTCGCGAACAAATTCCAGCTTCCGGACACGGCGCCTGCGGACTGGCATTCTCACAACACATCGCCTCGGTGACTCACTTTGCAAGAAAACTCTCCACTGCCTCTACGTATTCTTCAATGGCCCGGGCAACACTTTCAGCATCCAGGTCAGGACCGTCAATATCACCGTATGCAGAGGCTTTTCGGGCATCATTCAAATTGACAAGTAACTCAGAAATATCCGGAAATCCATATTGAGCTGTTAGCTTTTCGGCCGCGGCAACTTTCCCCCGATGGGACCTGGCAAAGTTGATTTCAGCATGTGTAGCGGCTGCACAGACGGCGTTTTCCAGACAATAAAAACCATATAATGACAGATCATTCCAATCCGGCTCACCGAACCAAGCGGACTGAACTCTTGCCATCTGACTTTTGGCGAGCTTTAGTTGCTCCTCAGCCGTCACCTTCTTCCCTCTCTGGCGAAATTTCCCGAGTTTTGTCTAATTTAGTCCAACGCGGCTTTGATTTCTACTCAATTGTAATCACAATCAAGGTTTATGACACAAAAGTGGCGCCTCGCCGGCGAGGGAAAGGAGCAGGCAGCGCGCAGGCGCGCCCATTTGGCGCAGCCTGCATGGGATTGTTGGGCCGCATGTATGCTCATTGTCCATCCATCCACAAAAAAGGCCCACTTCCGAAGAATGGGCCTTTAATGTTCGGGGTTTTTTGGACTAAGTGGTCGGGACGAGAGGATTTGAACCTCCGTCCTCTTGCACCCCAAGCAAGCGCGCTAACCAGGCTGCGCCACGTCCCGACAACTGTTCAGACTAACATTGAGTCAGGATGCAGTCAATATCAAAGACGGACACGCAGACTGCATGCGCGATGGCTTAGATTATCCGGAGACGCGGAGAGCCGGCGACCCGGGGATAAAGCCATCTCCCCTTCTCCCAGTCAGTTTTTGTTTTCTCCGCGTAACCCTCATTCATCACTTTTCAGCCGCTCATAGAAGCCGGCCCGCCATTGTTCGAAGCGGCCTGCGCCTATTGCAGCGCGCATCTGCGCTATGAGGCCCAGATAGTAGTGGAGGTTGTGTATCGTGTTCAGCCGATAAGACAGTAGTTCACGGCAGATGTAGAGGTGGCGCAGGTATGCGCGCGAGAAGCGCCGGCATGTATAGCAGCCGCAATCCGGGTCCGGAGGCCCGGGGTCTTCGACGTATGCTTTGTTCTTTATGTGGAGCGGACCGCGCGAGGTGAACAAAGTCCCGTTTCGGGCGTTTCTCGTAGGCATTACGCAGTCGAACATATCGACCCCGGCGCGAACTCCCTCGACCAGGTCTTCCGGGGCGCCCACTCCCATCACATACCTGGGCGCCGAGCCGGGAAGCTCGGGCGCAAGCCGGTTTATGACCTCCAGCATCTCATCTTTCGATTCTCCAACAGACAGGCCCCCGATGGCATAGCCGTCGAAGCCGATCCCGACCAGCTTCTCCAGGCACATGTCGCGAAGGTCCTTGAAAACGCTCCCCTGCACTATACCGAACAGGGCCGCGCCGCAGCCGGCGGCAGCCTCTTTCGAGCGCTCGGCCCAGCGGATCGTGCGCATGACGGATTCGTAGGCGTACTCGTAGGAAACGGGATAAGGAGTGCATTCGTCAAAGCACATCATGACGTCCGAGCCGAGGTTTCTCTGGATGCGCACAGCCGCCTCGGGGGTAAGCAGGTGGCGGGAGCCGTCGATGTGCGATTGAAACCGGACGCCTTCTTCCTCGATTTCGTTTATCCTGGCGAGGCTGAAGACCTGGAACCCGCCGCTGTCGGTCAAAATCGGCCGGTTCCAGCCCATAAATTTGTGAAGCCCGCCCAGGCGCGCTACTCTTTGGTCCCCCGGGCGCAGGTAGAGGTGATACGTATTTGCGAGGATAACTTGCGCTGAGAGGGACTCGAGTTCGTCTGGGGAAATGCTTTTGACGGACCCAACAGTTCCGACCGGCATGAATACGGGAGTATCGACCGCGCCGCGTGCGGTCTCAATCCGCCCGGCGCGAGCATTGCCTCCCGGATCTTGTGAAATAATCTCGAATTTCATAGTATCAGCATTGCATCTCCGTAGCTGAAGAAACGGTAGCGCTCCCGGACCGCCTCCCGATAGGCGGGCAATACCCGCGATAGCCCGGCGAAAGCCGATACGAGCAGTATCAGGCTGGATTTCGGGAGATGAAAATTGGTAATCATACAATCGACAACCGCAAATCGGCAGCCCGGGTAGATGTAGTGATCGCACATGCCCCGGAACGGAGTTATTTCGCCATGCTTTGCGCAAACCCACTCCAGGGTGCGAACGACTGTGGTCCCGACTGCGACCACCCGCCTCCGCTCGCGTTTCGCCCTGTTTACCGCGTCTGCGGTCTCTTGGGCAACCTCGATGAATTCCGGGTGCATCCGGTGTTCGCGAATATCCACGCGCCTTATGGGCGCAAAAGTGCCGTAGCCGACGTGAAGGGTCAGCGCGGCGACTTCTATTCCCGAGGCCGTAAGCCCGTTCAAAAGCGATTTGGTAAAATGCAGACCGGCGGTAGGCGCAGCCACCGCGCCGGGGCGTCTTGCGTACTCGGTCTGATAGCATATGCGATCATCGGGGGCGTCTTTGCCGGATGCGCGCGCGATATAGGGCGGTAGCGGCGTCCGGCCGATTCGGTCAAGAATATCCACAATACCGGAAGGCCCGGAAAACCGAACTTGAGCCTTCCCTTCTATCGGAGCGGCAACCACCTCAGCGCAAATACCTTCCGAAAGCTCGATCAGTTGCCCCACGCGGACGCCTTTTGACGATCTTACCAGGCAGCAGTAGCCCTCGATGGACCCTGAGGCCTGCGGCTCGTAGGGATTGAGCACCAGAAGCTCGACCATGCCTCCGGTTTTCTTGCGGCCCGTCAACCGGGCGGGAACGACACGCGTATCGTTTACCACCAGCAAGTCGCCCGGCATTAAATACTGTCGGATTTTATCGAAGCGCGAATGCCCGACTGCGCCGCTGGAGCGATCGAGCACGAGCAGTCGTGAGTGTTCCCGCGCCGAGGCGGGCTGCTGGGCGATGAGTTCAGGCGGCAGATCGTAATCGTAGTCTTCGAGCCTGAATGATATCTGTCTGTTATCCGCCATGTCCGCGGCCCAGGTAAACGAGGAGCAGACCCATGACCATCAAAGCTGCGCCAAGAAGTCTGAGGGAATGGTTGGAAGCTGATAGGATCCATTGGAGCCATTTTTTGACCTGTTCGGGAGTCGCCAGGTAGGGGAGGCCTTCCATGAAACAGACGAGGCCTAATACGGTGAGAAGGTACGCATACATCATTTACCCTCACAAGGTTTTTCTTTTCATAGCAACCCGAATCGCCTAACATGGCGCAGGGTCGGATTCCAAAGCAGTGATTTCGCCAAGTATAACGCATGAGGGCCCGGCAAGGTAAGCAGGAATTGTCTCTTACAATGCGGTCCCCGTCCGTGCGGGGCTTTCAATCTCATAAGGAGACTCAATTGAGCGTTTTCATTTTTTCCAAAGAAGGGGACCAGGGGATAACCAGTCTTCTGACAGGAGAACGCATCTCCAAATCGAGCCTGAGGCCCCACGCTTATGGAACTCTTGACGAGGCCAGCTCCGCCCTGGGACTCGCCGGGACCTTCACTCTCAACGAGACCATCCTGGAAATGATACAGGCAGTGCAGGAGGACCTGTTTATACTTGGCGCCCGACTCTCCGATACTGCGCCGGTCTCTGAATACAGCATTGGAGCCGAACGAATCCAAAGGCTCGAGGATTGGATCGTAAAAATCCAGGAGGAGGTCCCCATGCCGCGCCACTTCATCTACCCCGGGGCAAATTCGGCGAGCGCCTCCATCGATCTTGCCCGCTCCATTATTCGACGGGCCGAGCGCGTGGCGGCGGCCCTCAAGGAGGCCGGTGAAATCGACAGTCCCGAAGTCCATTCATACTTGAACCGCCTGGCCGATTTTCTCTTTGCGCTGGCCAGATACGCGGGGGAAAAGGCATAGCGGTCAAATTCGGGGAACCAGGGTCCGGTCTTTGGTCTATAATCCTGGAATTGATTCTTGGATCTCTGAATTCAGCTTAAATACTTCACTATTTTGTAGACAAAAAGGACCGTGCGTGCATCTTAGGAGTGTGACCGGAATGGTCCTGAATGTTTGTGCTTCTGGTGGGGCGTTGCGCTTACGGGCAGTCCGCCGGAAAGGAGTGCTAAATGAAAACAGTGCTCGTGATATTTCTTGCAGCAGGTCTGCTTCTGGCGCCATATGCCGCCCCGGTGTACGCTCGAAGCTCAACGTCCACGCGTCCTCCTATTGAACAACCCCTGGTCAGTGAAGGCGAGTTTGCCGTAGAATTGGCGACTGCCCTCAACTTAAACTCGTCACACGATGAAGCCGCGGCGGAAAACTCCCTGTCAGCGGTCAACGTGGCGCCTAGAAACGGATGGATTTCCGACTATCCTATGACCCCCGACATCATTGCCGAGGTGAGGGACAGCGCCGCAAGATCGGCCTCATCGGGCAGCCTGAGCATCTCAGAGGCTGATGCGGCCGGCGCCGTGGACAATGTCAGCATCGCAATGAATATTCCCATCAAAGTCGGCGACAAGAAACAGGCTTCCGAATACAGTTCCAGTTCCGAAGACCAGTCAAGTTCAAGTTCCGAAGACCGGTCAAGCTCCGCCTCTGCTCCTCCCGAGTATTCCAATGATGAGGCGCCCGCCGATGTCGAGCAATACTATGAGGATAACGGACCTCCCGTGGTGAGCTATTATGCGCCTCCCTGGGACTACGGCTATCTCTATTCCTGGGTCCCATGGCCATTTTGGTGGGGAGGATTCGGCTTTGGCGGCTACTTCATACTAAACGATTTCGACAGGCATCATCATCACCACGATCACGGGGGCCATCACGGGGGCGATAACGGGCACAGGATCACCAACCATGTAACGAATGCCAACGGCAAGGTGAGCAGGGTCAATGCGGTTACCCGCGCAACCGGGACGACGGGGACCCGAAATACTTCAACCCTCGCCGGGGCGAGCAAGTCCTCGCAGCGCTCCGGGCTCAACTCCCCCAACGCTAAGGCTGGCGCAAGGTCCATAATGAACCGGCAAGCGGCGTCAAGAGCAGGGAACACGGCCGGCGGTTCAACAACGCCCCGGAGCATCGCATCCTCCGGGTCCACGCGTAATATGGGAAACACGAATGGATCCAACCGAAATTCGGTTACAGCCTCTCGAAATATGAACAGCTCCGCGTCAACCGGCCGTACGAGGACGATGAGCCGTGGATCTTCCCCCGGGTATTCGTCTTCCGGCGGGCGAAATTTCAGCAGCGCTCCCTCAGGGCGTTCCTTTGGCGGCGGCGGATATCGTAGCGGCGGTTATGGCGGCGGCTACCATGGCGGCGGCAGCTTTGGCGGCGGCGGGGGACATAGCGGCGGCAGCTTTGGCGGCGGCGGGGGACATAGCGGCGGCAGCTTTGGCGGCGGCGGCGGCGGAGGCGGACATCACTAATTAACAGAGCCCGGAAGGTTGAAAGGGTGAAATTTTCACCCTTTCAACTTCACCCTTCTCACTTCTTCAGCTATCGCTTCCGGGCGAGTTCTGCAGTGAAAAGACCGTAGAAATTCTTGTATTCTTTCATTGCGCGGGCAAAAAGTACTTTTGCCTTCTCAAGGTCCTTTGCATTCAAAATGAGATTTACTCCCAGCCTGAACGCCAGCTTCACATCCAGCGTGGGTTTATCCTGACAGAGAAGGCAGAGGTAGAATTGCCTTCTCAGGTGCATAGGCAGAACCTGAACGTGGTGAAGAACGAGGTTTTCTGATTCCTTGCCGGAATTGAAGTTCTCTTCCAGGACTATAAGGTCATAGCTGTTGTGGTGCAGCTTGCCCAAGGCGAATGCAGGGCGCAAGGCATGGACGACCCAGAAGTCGAGTTCCTGGAGCGATTGCGCGATTTTTTCGGCGCGTTTAACGTTGGTGTCGCAGAGCAAAGCGGTTTTCACCCCTTCATCGACTACGTCTATTGCATTTGTGTAATCCATGAGGGGGTCCAGGCCGAATTCGTGTTGCTGGCTTTCCGTCAGATACGGGACCCGATCGTCATGTTCCGGAGGGATGGTTTTTTCATTGATTTCAGCAGGCTCTCCGCATTTTGGACAAAGAACTTTGAGATCCTTACCCTCCGGCGCTTTATCCTCGGGTATGTTGAATCCAATCCGGCACCGCTTGCATTGAGCTCTCACCGTCAAATCTCCTGTCTGTAAAACTGAAATCCATGTATATATTCCATGCGCAGCACTTTTGGGCTATATAGTAAATCGGTAGAAGAGCAAATCAGGCCATAAAAATATGCAATTTTTAGGCCTTCGGGACTAATTTTAAGTTGGAAGGGAAACTCAATGGATTTCCTAAAAGCCGATGCGTTTTTCGATATGGCTTCATTCCTCCACCGTGACGTGTTTGCCGGCTGCAAGTACGTCTGGGATGCCCTGGGCAATATTTCCGGCTATCTGGAGCAACACCTCGAGCCAAACGTTGGAGACCTGAAGTGTTTCAGACGTCCGCTGCCCAAGACGGTGGTAATGTGGCATGGAGAGATTCTGGACAACGGTTTCGAGATTATTGGCGGAGAGGTCTCCAAAGGCCGGTTCCGCGTGAGCATCGGCGGCGAGGAGACCAGTGAGGCGGCTGTGCTGTGGGAGGGGAGCGTGCTGTGGGATGAAGCGATTTTCATCGGTCCCGGGGCCGTCCTGGAACCCGGCGCTCTGGTGAAGGGCCCCACTATAATAGGGGAGCAGACCGAGGTGCGGCAGGGCGCTTATGTCAGGGGCAAATGTATAGTCGGCGCCAGATGCCTGGTCGGCCACACCACCGAGATAAAGACAAGCATCATGCTGGACGGCGCCAAGGCCGGGCACTTCGCCTACATCGGAGACAGCATGGTGGGACATGACGCGAACCTCGGGGCAGGCACGAAGCTGGCCAACCTCAAGATAGGGGACCAGACCATCCGTGTGATGGCTCACGGCACACGGATAGTTACGGACCTGCGCAAATTCGGGGCGGTTATCGGAGACCACGTGGAGACAGGCTGCAACTCAGTCACCAACCCCGGAACCGTTTTAGGCAGAGGCTGCCAGGTTTTTCCTCTAACATCGGTGCGCGCCGGTTACTATGAACCTGACTCAGTCATCAGAGGATAGCCGCGAAGATAAGACTGCGGCCGGGATTATCCAATATTTCCAGAGGCTCCACAGCGGGGAGGGAGAATTTGGCGAGGCCCTGCCCTATCGTTTAACGGCTTCCGGCACGTGGGCTGCTTCAAGGCCCGAGCACCTGTTCAATTTCTTCAAAAGAGCAGGCCTGTCCCGCTTTCGCCTCTTTATAGACCTGGGGAGCGGAGACGGGGTTACTTCCTGCGCCGCAGGCATGTTCACCAGGTCAATCGGAATTGAATCCGATCCTTTTCTGGTATCGCGCGCCGCCCGCGCTGCGCGAGACCTGAAGCTGCTGAACCGCGTCGGGTTCATCTGCGCCGATTTCCTGACTCAGCGGATTCAAGAGGCCGACTGCCTCTACATCTATCCCGACAGACCCATCGACGCCCTGGAGCCGGCCCTGGACGGCTGGGACGGCGCGCTTTTTATCTACGGCCCTCATTTTCCGCCCAAACGGCTTTCACTGATGGAAAAGCTAAGGTGCGGCAGGGAAACGATGTCGGTTTATGCCGGACCTCAGAACAAATCGGCAAGATTTCGCCGCCGCCTCTCTCTCCAGCATCCACGGTGATATGCGTAACTTGCGAGAATGGGTACGGCAATTGTGCCTTCGCAAAAGACCATCTGATCATTTCCGGAATCGACCTTACCCCAGGACCTCGCTTCTTTCAGAGTAGAGCTCGAGCATGCCCCGTCTCTTGAATCGGCGACAGTGATCTGAACGGCGTACTTGTGCATCGGGACGTCTTTCCCCAGTACCTCAGCGCAAATAACTACGTCCTGTATGAAATTCTTCGGCACGCCGCCGCCTATGATCAAAAGACCGGTGTCGCCCGCACTGATTTTTATTTCGGTCAACTCTCTGAAATCTTTGACGCTGTCAATTGACACATGACTCGAAGGCCTTTCCTTCTGGTGCTTCACCAAGCCAAAACCCGCGCTGGAATCCGAAAAGGCCGGACAGAAGATCGGCGCCTTGTTTTCATAGGCGCACTGAACCAGCGAATTTTGCTTTTTTGCATTCGAAACCAGATACCGGCCCATTTCCTTGATGAATTCACGCGATGAGTAAGCGCCGGGAGGAAGCCGGTCCGCAATTTCTTTCACCGCACTGTCACACTCCTGGAGTTGCAGTTCATCTATAAAAGTATCGTATATGCGATCGACATAGGCATCCCTTAGAACGGCGTCATCCATTTCCGTACTGCCCCTGTAATGCCTGAAGCCAAGGGCCTCGAAAAAATCCATATCTACGATGCTCGCCCCTGTCGCCACAACGACATCGATCATGTTATAGCGAATCATGTCGCTGTAGACGGCCATGCATCCCGCGGCGCTGGTGCTGCCGGCCAGAGACAGCACAATCACGCAGGACTCGTCCATTATCATACGGTCAAAAATCATGGATGCGGCGGCAAGCTCTCTTGCGCTAAAGGACATCCTGCTCATGGATTCGATCAGCCCGACGGGGTTGAAACCCGTTATATCGATATGGTCTATCGGTTCGGTCAAAAGGTCTTTTTTCAGCATTTATTTTTCCTGTTACTGTCAAACATCTTTATCTTTCACTCCTGCCGGCAGGCTTGCCCCGAATTCCCTCAAGGCCGGCACATTACAATATATCACCATCCAAATCCACCTTTTCCGCTCGGCCATACGAGGTCTTAGCCTCTTCCTGTCAATGCTGTTAAACCGATCAAGGTTCTTGGTCTTTCCCCCCGCCCACCAGGCTTGGAGATCCCGGATCGTGACGGGCGAACTCAGCTTTGGCGCGCTCCAGGCTCGATGTAGCATAGCAGTAGCTGCACCCGAAAAGACAGGTATCGTACACCCCTATATCCCTGCTGGCGGCGCACCCGCATTCCTTTCTCTGGCGCGTGTCCTTGGGAGCGTCTATCTCGATTGAGAACAACTTCGAAATCAGCTCCGCATCTATGCACTTTGAGGGATTTATGCCGAACTCAGACAAATCCTGCTTTGACGCGCAAGAAAATATTTCCATTCCGTTCTCGCGGGCAGCCTCCGAAATAGCGCTCAAAAGCCCCCGAATCGGCAGGCTGCCAAAATCAACAGGGTCGGCCGACCCCCGGGCCGCGGCCTCCATTCGGGCGCGCGCTTTCCTGTATGGCTCGACGAAGCTGATTACGCTCCGGCCGGTAGCCCCTTTGAGCTCTCGAGCCAGCAGCCGGAAATTGCTTTCATGAAACCCGGTCCCGCTGAGGCTGCTCAAAACAATAGGATCGTATCGCCAGATGACCCTTTCCGGCCCGACTCGAGCTGAAAGCTCCTGGAAAGTCCTTATGGACAGGTCCTGCCGTGGAGACCCGGGGTCTATCCGGTCCGGGTAGCCGATCAGAGTGAAAAGAAAGTAGTATCGACAGCCCATGTCGTCGAGTTCGTCCAGGTGTCTCATCAGTGGGCGAGGATTACGACTCCAGAATACAAAAGCGTCAACTTCCGCAGTGGAAAGGGAGACCCATGAGACCTGATTCGGGTTGAAAGGATTGGGGACAAGACACCAACCCTGCCGCATCCGGTTCATAAACCATTGTGAATAAAGGGCCGGGATGTCGGTCCGGCGGCTTACGCTGACGATCATTTTTCGTGTATCCAGCTTTGACACGATATTGACTTCGCGGCCGAAGACCTTAAATCCATTTTATACGGCCGCCCTCGCGAGGCGTGGAGACCGTAATCGGTTTCCGTACGCCGGAGCGCCTCATAGGGCGCAAAACCTCGCGGGGCGTAGAGTTCTCATCCGGCGCATCCGGATGGATCACATTTCGGGGACGCGCGGCGCCAAGGCCTAACGTCCAGGGAGGTCCCGATGAAAACCGATCTGAAGAAACCCGCGGCGATGCGAAAATCCACAAAAGCCATTCATGCCGGAAGCCTTGAACATAGCATATACGGAGAAATATCCGTCCCTATATTTCAAAGCTCGGCGTTTGCTTTCCCGAGCGCAGCCGACGGGGCCGCCCGATTTTCCGGAAAGCAGTCCGGATACATATACAGCAGGCTCAATAATCCGACTGTAAACGCCCTCGAGGAAAGCGTCGCGGCGTTGGAAGGCGGCTTCGCCGGAGTTGCGACCGCCACCGGAATGGCGGCTGTCAGTTCGGTTTACATATCATTTCTGAGCCACGGAGATCATGTCGTCGCCGCCAACTGTCTTTACGGTTCCTCGCGCGTGATTCTTGAAAGCGAGCTTACCCGGTATGGGGTCGAAACCACATTTGTGGACAGCTCCGAGCTGCCCAACATCGAGAAAGCCATGCGCCCGGCGACCAGAATGATTTTCGTGGAATCGCCCGATGAATCCAAGCATGAAAATCACCGACTTGGCCGGGGCGGCGGCGATCGCCAAAAAACACGGGGCGCTTCTTGCTGTAGATAACACTTTCGCAAGCCCATACCTCCAGCGGCCGATCGAGTTTGGCGCCGATATCGTTATCAACAGTCTGACCAAATTCATCAACGGCCATACCGACGTGATCGGAGGAATGGTCGTAACAAAAACCGAAGAACATTACAACCGCGTCAAGAAGATCGTAAGCCTTTTCGGCGCCACGATGGACCCCCACCAGGCATGGCTCATCCTGCGTGGGTTGCGCACTCTGCCCTTAAGGGTCGAGAAGGCCCAGGAGAACGCCATGAAGCTGGCCGAGTTTCTCAAATCTCATCCCAAGGTGACCTGGGTGAGCTATCCGGGACTTCCGGACCACCCGCAGCATAAGACGGCAAGACGCCAGATGGACGGTTTTGGCTCGATGATTTCATTCGGGGTGCAAGATGGACTTCAGGGCGGAATAACCTTAATGAACAATGTGCGGCTGATTACACTGGCGGTATCGCTGGGCGGGGTCGAATCGCTGATAGAACACCCGGCCTCGATGACCCATGCCTCCATTGCTCCCGAGGAAAGGCAGGAGGCGGGAATATTGGACGAGCTTGTTCGTCTTTCCGTCGGGTGCGAGGATTTCGAAGACCTGCGTGAGGACCTCGACCAGGCGTTGAACCAGATCGGCGAACGCAAAATCAAACCGAAAGGCATGCCCGCTGAAACTGAAGAGGTCCTTGAGCCCGGCTGCTAGGGCGGTGGGACCGCCGACCGACTTGGCCACTGCCTTCGGCGGTGGCCACAGAGGCTTCGGCAGGCTCCATCAAGGTTCTCTACGCGCCACGAGGCAGAATCGAACACTCACTGCGCTCATGTTCGCGCTCGACACTCTAGACCGCGCTTAGATCCTTATAGTTCGCGTCCGATCTTTTGTGAGGGCGCATGTACGCCTTCGCGCTAAAATCCCCGTGCCCCCCTTTAAGAAAGGGGGGAGCTTGATTTCATTGCCGGAGCCTCCCCGGACCCCGGATCAAGTCCGGGGCAGGCTCTGATCGGGGACGAAAAACGCCCTTCTCTCAGGTCAAGAATCCGAAACTACCAGTGGTCCATCCGGCGCTCCCGGACGGACGCCGGCTATGAGTTTTCAGTTACAGCTCAAAACCAAAAACTCGAAACTGGAAACTCATCTAGCCCATACGCTCTATGATGGCCCCTGCGAACGCGGAACAACTCACCTCTTTTGCGCCCCTCATCTGCCGGGCAAGGTCATAAGTGACAATTTTATCCCTGATTGTCCGCTTGATAGCTTCCCTTATGAGTTCCGCCGCTTCGCTCCACCCCATGTGCTCAAGCATCATAACGCCCGAAAGGATCAACGATCCGGGGTTTACTTTGTCCAGACCGGCGTACTTGGGGGCCGTGCCGTGAGTGGCCTCGAAAATAGCGGCATGGTCCCCGATGTTTGCGCCGGGCGCCATCCCCAATCCGCCGACCTGGGCCGCAAGCGCGTCGGAGAGGTAGTCTCCGTTCAGGTTGGACGTTGCAATTACACTGTATTCCTCGGGTCTTAGCAGGATTTGCTGGAACATTGAATCGGCGATTCGCTCTTTTATCACAATTTTGCCCTCGGGGATCTTTCCGCCGAACTTCAGCCGGACATCGGCTTCGGTGACGGTCCGGTCCCCGAATTCTTCCCGCGCCAGTTCATAGCCCCATTTACGGAAAGCGCCTTCGGTGAACTTCATGATATTTCCCTTATGCACCAGGGTGACGGAAGGAAGGCCTCTTTCGATTGCATAGGACAATGGAGCGCCGCACGAGCCTCTTGGTCCCCGCCGGGCTGATCGGCTTTAGCCCGATACCGGCGCCGGCAGGCAGTGTGACCTTGAAATTTTCCTCGACGAAATCGCGCGAGCTTGTTCGCCTCTTCAGATCCCGATTCCCATTCGATTCCAGCGTAAACGTCCTCGGTGTTTTCCCTGAAGATGATCATGTCGACTTTTTCAGGATGGCGAACGGGTGAGGGAAGACCGGGAAAATACTTCACCGGGCGAATGCACGCATAGAGATCGAGGCGTTGCCTGAGCGCAACGTTGAGACTCCTTATGCCTGCGCCAACCGACGTGGTGAGAGGGCCTTTTATGGCGACCACGCTCTTCCTGATCAGCTCGATTGTCTTTTCGGGCAACGGGACGCCGGTTTCTCTCGACGGCTTTCCCGCCCGCAAGAAGTTCGAACCAGTGAATCTTTCTTTTCCCCGAATAGGCCTTTAGAACGGCCGCATCGAATACCGGCCTGGCGGCCGACCAGATGTCGGGTCCGGTCCCGTCGCCTTCGATAAAACCGACGTTTGGATTTGATGGAACATCGAGCCCGCCCCGGGCGTCCAGGGTGATCCATTCGCCTGTGAATTCAGCAACCGCCATAGACGCTACCTTTCACCTTTGAAAAGCCAAAAGCACCCACTCTCCGGCCGTTTTCGAACCGGTCGGCCTAAGACCCCTTTTTTCATATTCGGCGCACACCTCATCGGCCTGTTCGATCAGAATTCCACTCAGTGCGAGCAGCCCTTCATCCCGCACTTTGGATGAGATCGTTTCCGACATCCTGATAAGAGGCTTGGACTCAATGTTGGAAATTACGACGTCGAACGAACCGCTCACCCCTTCGGGGGTCGCGCACAACAGACGGATTTTTTCCGACAGCCCGTTCAGCATGATATTTTCTTTGGCCACCATGACGGCTTCGGGGTCATTGTCGATTCCAACGACTTCCGCGAACCCCAGCAGGGCCGCCCCGATTGCGAGAATTCCCGATCCGGTCCCGAGGTCGAGCAACGACGTCCGAGCGGAGCCCGAGTCCAATTCACGACAACTTTCCAGCCACTCCAGACAGAGCCGGGTGGTCTCATGGTGGCCGGTCCCAAAGGCGCGCCCGGGATCGATTCGAATGAGCAGGCGCTCCGGATCGCAGTACGCCGCCTCCCAGGTAGGCGAGACAAGAAATCGCCTGCCCACCTCCAAAGGCTTGAAATGTTCTTTCCACTTCCGCGACCAGTCTTCGTCGGGTATCTGGGAGACGGCAAGACCGATCTCACCCTCGTCAGGCAGGACCGCAGCGGAATCGACAATCTGCCGCAGGCGCTCTTCCTCATCGGCGAATCGGGTGGACTCCAGATAGATGCGGATGCCGCCCGAAATGTATTCCACGCTCACCCCGAAAGCCTCGGCAAACTCCACAGCAAGGATGTTCGCTGTTTCAGGTCCGCACGTTACATCTATTCGCGTCCAGTTCTTCGTCAATACTTCCCCGTTTGCGGACGCTAGCATACCGCTATGCACTTCACCTCGACCATCACGCCCCTCGGCAGCCCCTTTACCTCAACGACCGCCCTCGCAGGCTTGTGCGCCGAAAAATACTCTTCGTATACCTTATTGAAAGCCGCAAACTGCGCAATATCGGTTATAAAGACATCCACCGCAACAACTTTGTCCAGTCCAGCCCCCGAGGCGATAAGAATCTGCTTCAGGTTCTCCAGCGACTGCCGGGCCTGGTCCGGAGAAGCCGCCGCTCGCGATTTCGCCCCGTTTCAGGGTCAATCGGGATCTGGCCGCTCACGAAAACAAAACCATTGGCGCGGACGCCTGCGAATAAGGTCCGATCGCGGCAGGGGCCTTCACGGTTTGTATCGTCTCAACTCTCACTTGATCCTCCTCCTTTTGCGCTCGGGAAATGGTCTTTGCCGGCAACTTAAAGTAATGCAGCCTATTATTCAAATCATTATAATGAGAAAATTTCTTTGTTCCATACCGGCTTCTCATACAAATAGACAGGGTAAGCAACGTCAGACGAAGGGAAGAACACGCTGAAGAATATTCCATCTCAGGGGGCCGAAGAGAGGAAAAGGAGAAGAGGCGAAGGGACCTTCGTAATTGTCCCGCAGGGCCGGCCTCGGCCCCGGGGACAGGGGTTTGTACGGATAGCGCAGCGCGCCAAAAGGGTTCGCTACGATTTATGGAAACCTGAGTTGCGCAGGTTAGCTAAAAATCTGCGATGATCTCTTCATCACCCAGGGGGAAGCCTTCTCGGGGCCTGCCCGTGAGTATTTTCGGCGCCCCATTTCCTCCCGGTGGGCGCGAACCCGAAGAGGCCCGCTTACCTACCTTCGCTCCACGCTTCCAGTAGCTTTTTGCCTGTTGGGTTTCTGATCCCTCGGCCCCGGCATTATCGGCGCCGCCGACGATATTGACAAGCTCGTGGACAAAGTCGTTCATTTGCCGGGCCTGATCGTTCATAGCCTCGGAAGCCGACGCGCACTGCTCGGCATTGGCGGCGTTTTTCTGGACCACCCCATCCATCCCCGAAACGGCCTTGTTGGTTTGCTCAATCCCCTGGGCCTGTTCGTGGGACGCCGCGGCAATCTCCCGGACCAGCTCGCTTACCTTGTTCGCCCCTGTAGCCACCTTCTCGAAGGCCCCGCTTGCCCGTGTCACGATCTCGGCGCCGGCCTTGACTTTTATTACAGTCCCTTCGATCAGGTCGGCTGTGTTCTTTGCGGCTTCGGCCGCCCGCATCGCAAGATTGCGGACCTCATCGGCCACCACGGCGAATCCCGCCCCGACTTCCCCGGCCCGGGCAGCCTCCACGGCGGCGTTCAACGCAAGCAGATTGGTCTGGAACGCAATCTCGTCAATTGTTTTTATGATCTTCTGGGTCTCTTCGCTCGCCCTGAAAATCTCATCCATAGAAGCCGTCAATGCGCTCATCGATCCTTTTGTGTCTTCGACGACCCGCGTGGTCTCAATCATGGAATTGTTAGCGACGTTGGCGTTTTCTGAATTGTGTTTTGTCATGGAAGCCATTTCCTCCAGGGCGGAGGAGGTCTCCTCGATGGCCGCCGCCAGGCTCGACGCTCCCTCGGCCAGTTGCTGACTGCCGGACGCCACCTGGCCCGAGGCGCGGAACACCTCTCCGGCCCCACCGCTCAGGCCCCGGGCTACCCTCGTTACAGGTCTCAGTATGCTCCTCATGATTAGCACAGTGAATATAATGACCAGCGCCGTTGCAATCAGCATGGCCGCTATGAATCTCTCGATGGCCTTGCGGTACCCGTCTTTGGCGGCCTGATGCAATTCGCTGCTGCGTTTGACGAGTTCGTTGTTCCACTTTTGCATGGCGAGGTTCATGAAATTGAACTGATAGTCGACCGAGCCCATATAGGAACTGGCGGCGGCCGAATCGGTCGATATCATGTCGATAGCCTCTTCGACTTTCTTCTTATACTGCGCGGACACTTCGACCAGCTTGGCGAATGTCTCCTTTTCATCCCGGCTGGTGGCGGACTCGGCCTTGCGCTGGATAAAAGTATCGAGGTCCGCCAAGGAGTCCAAGGTATCCTTCGACAGTTTGTCGGTCTTTGCCGGAGGGTAATCCGACACCGTCCAGGCTATCAGTTTGAAAGTCTCGCTCTGGATTGTAACAAGGCTCTTCATGGCCGATGAGAAATCCTGAGAGGCGTTGAGGTTGGTGAAAAGCTCTCCGGCCGTGGAATTGAGTCTGCGCAAACCCAAGATAAGAAAACGTCCCGACAATCAGAACCGCCACAATCGTCATCGTCGGGAGGAACGCACTCTTCTGTTTTATGTTCATCCTATGCATACTCAACTCCTGAATCAGTGGGGAGGCTCACAAAAAGCCTTGTTCACTTCAGGACCGGCTTGTCACTTGTAAATGCCGCAACCCAGGAAATAGTTTGTGCCCGGTACGGGAATGACGTAGCTGGACTTATCCTGTATCTTCTTGGTTTCCGGATTTGTCCACTTGTAATCTACCCAGCCTCCACCGGCCTTTGCTTTGTCGCCCATGTCCCTCATGAAGGTCTTTCCTTCAGCGTCTTTGAGCTCGGCAAGGTTTTTGCCCACAAGCTTGGGATTTGCCGGGTGAGCCAGGCAGTTGAGGTCATAGTCGAAAAGAAAGGCATAAAGCTCGCCCTCCATGAAACCTCCATTCGGATCGCTCAGCGCCGCAACAGTCTTTTCCAGACCATTGGCATTGTAGAAATCGAGCGCTTTTTTCACCATGGCCTCGGCTTCGGCGGGCGTATTCCCGGCCGTCGCCAAACCCGCATTGAGCATGAAGACCAATCCCGCCAGAAGAACAAACAAACACTTAACTTTTCGCATAGTTGACACCTTTCCTCCTCCCAGGAATCCGCTCGGCTGGTCCGCCGAACGCTAACTGGATGCTTTGAGTTACGGATTGTGAAACGGAACAACTGCTTTATACGCTTAGAGATTATTTCGGCGGTGTTCTAAAATGACTTAAATAA
>CAVSIN010000016.1:0-378171 GCA_963727975.1 uncultured delta proteobacterium
CCCCGGAAGGGCCGGCCGCGACTATGCGGTCGCCCTCGATTGCAACTGCCCCCGAACGAAACCGGCTCATCCCGGGTCGCATGCAACAAGCCAATCGGCGTTGAAAAAGCAGCCAATCGACTTCCCGGACCGGCTCATTTTCGGGCTTTTTTAGCGAATTCGCGTACATGACCGAATATCTCATCCAGGTCCAGCGTCAGCAACGTGCGGTCCTCCATCACAAGGCTGCCCGCCAAATGACGCAGTGGCGGACGTCGGCACCCCGGGCGGCATAGACCAGGTGGCTGACAGGCTTGTAGAGGGGCGTGAGATGCGGCTTTCTAAAATCCACGACTATCAGGTCGGCCAGCATGCCCGGAGCGATTTGTCCGGTCATCCCCTTGCAACCGAACGCCCTGGCCCCGTTTCGCGTCGCCATCCGCAGGACCGTTGAGGCCGAGAGGATTGTCGGGTCGAGGGTCGCCACCTTGTGCAGCTTGGCGCATGTATCCATTTCTTCGAAGAGGTCCAGGTTGTTGTTGCTCGCGCAACCGTCGGTGCCGAGGGCCACGGTCACGCCGGATTCAAAAGGCGTGGGACAGGGGCTATGCCGGATGCAAGCTTCATGTTGCTTTCGGGATTATGGACGACTTTGACCTGGTTTTCGGCCAGCATTCCGATATCGGTTTCGTTCACCGCGACGCAGTGATCCGCAATGAGGTGCGGACCCAGGAGACCCAGGGTTTCGAGGTGCGCTACGGGGCGCTTGCCGTACAGGCCCAGTACGTGTTGGACTTCCGTTTCCTTTTCGGAAAGGTGGATATTAAGCGGGAACCCCGCCGTGAGCCGAACTCGCAACAGTTGTGAGAAGGTCCGGCGAACAGGTATAAAGGGCGTGTGGTTCGACCGCGACGGTTACCAGAGGATCTTCCCGCCACCTCTCGATGAGCAATTCGGTATGCCTCAGGCCGTTGTCGACCTCCCCGTAGGCGGGAGAAGGGAAATCGTAGAGCACCTCGCCCACCAGAGCCCGAATGCCGGCTCTTTTCGCCGCCTCCGCGACCTTGTGCTCGAAAAGGTACATGTCGCAAAAAGCGGTCGTCCCCGACAGGATCATCTCGGCGCAGGCAAGCATCGTTCCCCAGTAGACCCACTCTTCGTTCAGTTTTTTTTCCGCAGGAAATATGTGGCCTTGCAGCCAATCCATAAGGGAAGGTCGTCGGCAAGACCGCGGAAAAGTGTCATGGCGGCGTGCGTATGTGTGTTTATCAGCCCGGAAGGGCCACACACTCCCTGAAACCATCCAAGGACTCCCATGATTTATAAGCCGATCGGATTTCTTGAGAAGGCCCCGCTGAGTCGATCTTTCCCCCCCGAATGGCGATGCCTCCGGGATCGAAGGCTGTGGAATCGAGTTGAGGGTCGGCACGATCTCCGTTAAGAAAGAGAACGTCGGCTTTCTTCTTTCCGTGTACGGTTCTTGGAGGTGTGGATTTGTGGCTTCCTGCAATTGGCTTCGTCCATCATGTCCAACCTGTGAGAGCATTCGCCGGACCGGCGTGGATCAGGATCTCGGGTACCGCCCTGCTCTCGCCGGCTATGCTCTCATCCAGCAGGTTCAGCCGCTTTTCGAGGAGAACCACCTTGGCTTTAAAGTTCTCACAACCCTCTTGCGGATTACCGCCAGGTTCTGGAAATCTTCTTGAAAGATGACTGGAATTTGGAGTTTATCTCCTCCATCCCCGTTCGCCGCTGCTGGCCAGGTCTTCGGCGAGCTATCCGCTTCCTCGCTCGATAATTTTCCCTCTTCGACCAGCATCCGGTCGCTTCGCGAATTTTGTCGCGAGTCAGCACAGCCGCGCCGATTCCCGCAAACATACCTTTTTTCAGCAGCTCAGCATTGTCGCTCCTTTTCAATTCGTGCGCCCATGCAGGGTGACAAAGACTGGCGGAAAAGCGCCGAATTGATATAAAATAGCAGCATTTCGCCAAGGCGAAGATTTAAGAGAACGGACTGCTACCATGGTTTTTATTCCCTTTTAGGACTGAGTCTGGACTGATTTTCCATAAATCTTTCAGGGTGAGAAGATTACTGAGCTGTAGACTGAACCGGCAACCGATCGTCTGACAGCGCGCACCTCGAAGTCGCGCAAATTGTACGGGGCCTGTCCCATGTGGATCGAAGGAGCAAAGCTATGAAGAAATTAACTAAAACCCTCTCGGTGTTCCTGGTGCGGCTGCTGTGCTGATGCTGCTTGCATCCCTGCGTATTCGTTTCAGAGGTGGCGGAGGCCATGGGTTTCACGGAGGCGATGGATTTCACGGGGGTCATGGATTTCACGGAGGCTATGGGTTTTACGGGGGCGTGGCGGGTGGGGCGCCGGGGTATGGCCATATTACTGGGGCGCGTGGGGTTACCGATACTATGGTTCCGCCGACTATGGTTACCCCTACCATCGTTTTCGTACTACACGCACCTTCACGCGCACGGTAGTCAAACGGCAAGCGCAGCCTGCGCCGCGCAAACCGGTTCCTGCGCATAAGCAGGACCGCAATTGACTTAGTTCAGGCGCCCTGCCTTGACGTCGATGGAACACGAGGCAGGGATGCCTGCGGTTATCCCATGGCAGGGTAAACATGCCGATTCGATACGGATAATCATTGAGAACGACAGAAAAGATCAGGCTGCGCCTTTTGGTGGCGTTCAGGCCTACAAAGATTTCAGGGCCCGCCCGCCCGCTCGCGGCGAGTATCGCGAAATGGATTTGCCTTGGCCTGATGGCCGTTAGTTTCAATCCTCACCAGGTCGCTGCCGCGAAGGTATCCCGCGCAACTCTCCAACCCGGGCAGATCGTCATCTGCGCATCAAGTCGCAAGGACTCGCCGGACTGTTAAGAAGCAACCTGCCGCGGCCGCGATCAAAACGAGCGGACTTCAAAGGGGAGCATTAGTCCGAGCAATCCCTGCACGGCGGATTGGGTCGTAGACTCGGGCGACAATCGCGGCATGCCGTTTGCCATCGTAGACAAGGTGGACGCCAAAGTCTTTGTATTCGACGCCCGTGGACGACTTCGCGGCGCAGCCCTGGCTCTGCTGGGCCTCGCGCGTGGCGATTACGCTGTTCCAGGTATCGGCGACCGGAAGTTGTCGGACATTCGCCCTGAGGAGCGCACCACGCCGGCGGGCCGCTTCGTGGCCTCGCTCGGATACAATTTCAAGGGAAAGACGTCCTTCTGGGTGGACTACATAAATGCCGTTTCCCTGCACCGGGTGATTACGACCAATCCCGGTGAGCGCCGGCTGCGGCGCCTGGCGCCACTCCAGGTCCGCTCGACAAGCGTATTTCCTATGGTTGCATCAACGTTCCTGCAAAGTTCTTTGATAATGTCGTGAGTCCTACTTTTACCCGAAGGAGAGGCGTAGTCTACGTGCTGCCGGAAATCCGGTCGATCGGCGAAATCTTCAAGTCATACTATGACGTCGAGTCAGGTCGCGTATGAGGCGCAACTGCGAATCTTTATGAGCCGCTGAAATCACAAAGCTGAGACCGAATTGCCATAAAACAGCAATATTTCAGGCACGCGCGATGTTGATCTTTAGGCCGGAGAAGTTATGAACACCATCAGGCGTGAGATCATGGCCCTCTTGTCGGGGGGGAATTACGGGGCAAAGTCCATTTCCAAAATCATTCGCATCAGCGAAAAGGAGGTTTACTACCACCTCGAGCACATTGGCCGTTCGCTTAAATCACAGAAAATGAGGCTCAAAATAACCCCGGCCGTCTGCCTGGAATGCGGATTCATTTTCGAGGGCCGAAACCGTTTTACGTCGCCCGGAAAATGTCCCGAATGCAAAGGAGAACATATTCAGGATCCCGAGTATGGCGTCGAAGGCCCTTAGCTGTTAGCGCCCGGGATAATTACCTCCCCTGCCTTCGAATGCGCTTTTGCGACTCACATTCCCGCCGTCCTGGAATAATGCTGGCGAACTCCTCCTCAAACGCCACCGGCGATGGATACTCGATGACGGAAACCATGTGGGAACCCTCCGAGTGTGAATTCAATGCGGAACAATCATCCGATGACGCCAAACTGGCACCACGTCTGGGCCATGAGGTCGGCCATCGAGGAATCGAGGAAATAAAGGGGTTTTACAGCAGCGATTGAAATTCCTCTTTTGTGAGCCGCGCCTGTTTAAGAATGTGGGCAAGTGCCGACCGTTTTATTGGGCTGTGCGCCGGGACGGTAATCTTGAACACTTCGCTCCGGTGTGCTTATGCAGACGAATATGGCTGCCTTTCTGGCGTATAACGACCCAGCCATCGCGTTGTAGGGCCTTTAAAACCTTATCGTAGCCCAAACTCGGCAGTCCGGTCATATGGCTATTTCAATGACCTCGGACCCTGGAGCGGGAGAAAGGTCGTCTTCAACAGTTTCGAGATAAAGCTCTATGGCTTCCTTAATGTTCGCCAGAGCCTCGTCTCCGTTTCACCCTCACTTATACAACCTGGAAGGCTGGGCGCCACGGCGGTGAAACCGCCTTCCTCACTTGGTTCCAAGACCACACGGACTTTCATGCTGCAAAACCTCACATCGTCCAAGGTTCATCTCACTATTTCAGATGGCGGCGTCACCCGCGCAAGACCGTTAAGGCAGAATTTATATCATTATACTCAATACTCATTTTTACTCAACCTGTCCGGTGTGGTAAAACCCTCACCATGTTCCCGGTGACGGGAACGAGACGTTTCCGCTGCTTGCTTTGTCGTAATTAAATGTCCAGTAACATCGAGACCATCTGGGAGGGGTGTGGATCAGGGGGGTGTTTCCACACTAAATCCACACCCCTCCCATTGATTGAACCCTATGAAGGCAACGTTGGGGAAAACGCGCAAGGGGGGAGTTCCCACCAACGGCAGGCCATCCGGCGTTGTGTCCATGTGTGACGGGGGCAAAGAAAGGGCATAGCGCAGGGGAGCCGACTCTCCATCTACCAAACGCGGGGAACGAAACGATATTTTACTCTGGCCATATAAGCGGCATAGCCCTCCAGTCCTTCCCGCAGCACGAGTTCTTCCCGGACAGCCCTGAATGCAAAGAAACCTACGAAGACCGGCGTGCAGAGCACCCCGCACCAGGACCCCAACAATAAAGCTGTCCCCAGGAAAAAGAGACACGCGGCCGTGTACATGGGATGGCGAACATAGCGGTAAGGTCCGGTTGAGATCACGGTTTGCCCTCGATCCTTTTGGACTCTCACCACTCCAGATGAATACGGGTTTTCCCGCATGGCAAGAAAGGAGATATAGAGCGAGATGAGAAGCGCCAACGCTCCAGCGGTTTTGAGCGTGACCGGCATCCGCGACCAATGAAAGCGCACTGCGTCAAGTGGCATCAGAATGAGCCAGAATAGAGTAAAAAAAAGCGTTGCAGCGATGAACGCTTTGTCCCAGGACAATTCTGGGCGAAACCGCATCCTTTCCTCGATGAGATCCCGTTCGTATTTGAGAAGCCACCAAGTAAGAGGCAGGCCTGTGACAAAGAGCAAACCGAGGAAGACCCACCCGGCTGTCCATGCGATCGTTCCTGCCGGTATAAAGAGCCCCAGTGCTATCACCAGGAACTCGATGCTCTCCAACACAATCACTTTGGTTCGAATAATCTGTCCTAAACGAAACTTGATTTGACACTGGGCCAGGTTCCCCCTTGGGATTGTCAATGACAGCTACATTCCAAAACTCTCGTTCAAGTTCTTTTCATCGTACAATTTCTTGCCTTCGATAAATGTTGCTATCGGCGTCCGGCCGAGGCAACGTTTTCCCTGATGGGTCCTCTGGTTGTTGTATCTATCCATGAAAAGATCGAGGTCCTCTTGGAGCGTCTCGATGTCCGAATAAATTCTCTTGCGGAAAGCAATCCGATAGAACTCGTTTAGCATCGTCTGGTGTAGCCGCTCACATATACCATTGGTCTGAGGGCTTTTCACCTTGGTTTTGGTGTGCTCGATGTCGTTTAGCTGCAAAAACAGCTGGTAAGGGTGCGATCGGGGCGCCACAGTATTCTGTTCCCCTATCGGTAAGAACCCTAAGCACCGGCACGTCTTCTTTTTCGAAGAAGGGAAGGACTTGGTCGTTCAGAAGATCAGCGGCAGTCACCGGGATTTTGGCAGTATAAAGCTTTGCAAAACCCAGCGAAGAAAAGGTGTCGATGGCTGTTTGCTGGTAAATCCTGCCCACGCCTTTGAGGTAGCCGACATAGAAAGTATCCTGGCTCACGAGATATCCCGGATGTTGTGTCTCGATCTCGTCGGGATGGGACTCACGAGACCTCTTGGATGCTTCCAGGGCGCAGAGCTGGGCCTCGGTGTAGACGATCCCCTCGGCTGCCGCACGCTCCTCAAGAGCCTTTAGCCTTTTTTTGAAAGTCTCCAGCCCGTGGCGCAACCATATGCTTCTTACACCGCCACCGGATACTAGAGTGCCGGCTTTCCTCAGCTCGTTTGAAGCTCTCATCT
Organism: uncultured delta proteobacterium; assembly: GCA_963727975.1. Taxonomy (GTDB): domain Bacteria; phylum Desulfobacterota; class Syntrophobacteria; order Syntrophobacterales; family Syntrophobacteraceae; genus SbD1. The sequence continues at coordinate 6,493 of CAVSIN010000016.1, forward strand.
GGCCGTAAGCTGGAAACTCATTGGCCATCGTGAGCACAGCCTCCTCAACCTCCGGGGAAACCCTGTTCTTCATGCACGGCTTTTTCTTGGTCTTCTCAGCCAAACCTTCCAACCCATCTTCATCGTAAGCTTTCTTGATGTCATAGAAGTGTTGGCGGGAAACGCCGTTAATCTTGCAGGCCTGTGAAACGTTGTTGAGGAATTCGGCGAGTTCCAGTAGACTTAACTTACGTTTTACGAGCTTTTCCTGGGTGGTCATAAAGGTTCCTTTCTCTTGGGTTGTTTGGCGACAATCTCCAAGAGGGTACCTGACCACCCTTTTTTATGCAATGTGTCAACTCAAGTCCGTCTTCGGACAAATAATCATAAGTGTCCCGCCAGACTTTGAGCGCCCTCAATTCTTTTCGTAATAAGCTCCTGCGGCATTGTCAACTTCAAAGCTATCATGGCGCTGCCAGGGGGAATCTCCGGGGCTTATGCAGGGGCGTCCCGCCCCTGCATGAACAACCTGGAAATATCTACTACAGATTGCTCACTGCCCTAATGTTTGCGACATAAGCTTCTGGTTGGATACATACTGGTGAAATGCGTTCGTCTCCTTCTTTGCAGCCTTTTTTTGCAACCCCTTTTTCTTTTCGGCATTATATCTTTTATGAATTCGCAAACCGAGAAATCGTTAATTGCCTTCGCACGGAAGAACGCGGAGGCCTTCGGGGTTTTGTTCGATGAGTACTACCCCAAGATTTTCGGCTATGCGTTGAAGCGAGTCAATGGCGTGATGCTATATCAGACTCGACAAAATTGCACTTGTGTTAGTGATTTTTTGAGCAACCTGCTGATATCCGCAATAATACCGTCCTGCTAAGAAATATTTTGGTTTCTGTCTCAGGTTTTAATCCTGCCGCTTCAGCCAGGGTTATAGATTTTTGAAATTCTGATTTCGAAACTTTAAATTTTGGCTCAACAATAAAGACTTTTCCGTCAGGTTTCAGTAAGGTTTTGATCTCTTTAAAAAAACATTTTTGATCCGGGACTTCATGGAGCGCGTAAAAAACAAAAGCAAAATCAACTTTTTCAACGACTCCGATTTTATCGCCTTCGGTTTGATGAAGCTCGATTCTTTTTTCCAGTTCGGTATTCTTGATCTTATTTTCTAATTTCTTAAGCATTTCCACTTGCAAGTCGGCGGCAATTACCTTTCCTGATGCACCAACCATTTTAGCGAGTTCAACTGAAAAAAATCCGGGGCCACACCCGAAATCCAGAACAGTCATGCCTTCTTGAATATAGGGTCCTAGGATTCTTTTGGGATTCTGGAATAATTTTCTAATACTGCTTTCGAGAATACTCGCTTTTTCAGCCGAAAAAACTTTCTCATTTGTTATTTCATTCATGTTTTATATCCCTAAGAGTCTTTTTAGGCCGACCAACAATGCAATAAGAATATAATCAATAATTAGGCCTGCTTCTCCTCTGTTGGAGGAGTGGAGGAGTAATCGCGAAATGACTGCCGGCCGACTTCACGCCACCAATCTTCGTACTGGCGCCACGCGTCGCGCCGGCCGAAGGGGTGGCGGCGGGCGAAGCCTCCGTGGTGGAAACCGCCGACTAGAATGCGGGCGAGAAGCAGCAGGCCGACGGCACGCCAGAAGTCGAGATGACCCACGCCGAACAGTTGGGGCATGACAGCGTTCCAAAGGTGGAGGACGATAGTGCCGAAAAGCATGAACACCGCGGCTGCGATGACAATAGCGAAGGACACATGCCGCGCGATGTGCAGCAGGCGGTCGCGAGGAGACGAATCAAAACTGCAATCATGAAAATGCATCATAGAACCTCCTATCGATAATCCTTGTAATCGGCGAGCATCTGGCGAAGCTTGGCGGTGGCGCGGCTCTTTCGCGAGAGCAGCGTGCCGATGGGTTCGTTCCAGTCTTCCGAGAGTTCGCGAAAACTGCGGCCCTCGATTTCAGTAGCGATCCATAGAGCGCGCTCGGGCGGACTGAGAGCATCGATGGCGCAGTAGAGGCGCTGGCGCAACTCGTCTTGTTCAAGCTGCTGATCGGGCCGTGGGCGCGGATCGGGAGGCAGGACAAGTTGCGATGGCTGCTCGGGGTCCGGGAGTTCGACTGCTGGAACCTCGGGCACGCTTCGGCGTTGATGGTCGGTTATGTAGTTGGCGAGCGAACGGTACATATAGGAGCTCAGGTTTTCCACTTCGCCTATTAAGTCGGCGCGGCCGAGCAGATTGTAGATAACCTCGGCGAGGATATCCTCGGCGTCCATGTCGGAGATATCGATGAAACGTCGTCGGACGAAACTCAGGAACCGCGATTTCTCGCGGATCCAAAGCTCCAGAAGTCGATTCGGGTTTTGCGTCATGAGCGCCTCTGCCATTGATCTCTCCTGCCTTTAAGACGGAGGAGGGCAGAAGATATTGCATAGATCTTAAGATTTATTTCAGATAAAAACATGGAGGGATAAACTCTTTCTTGAACGCAGAATGGTAATATTTTGGCGTAAGGCAACATATCCACCCGGAGAAGCGAAATGATCTCCTCGATTCGAAGAGTCCTTAAAGCACTGCATCCGGAAGCAATCCCATGGCCAGGCACCGTGCTCTACAACCGGATTGCCGGATCGCGCCCCTTTGAGGCCCTCTATGAGCTGTTGGCGAACGAAATAGGCGGCCTGTGCCGGGAAGGCAAACTTCTGGATATCGGAACCGGGCCCGGTTTTCTGCTGATAAAGCTCCAGAGGCTTTACCCGGAACTGCGCCTGGCCGGAGTGGACATTTCTGCGGCTATGGTTGCGGTGGCCCGAAGGAATGTCCAAAAAGCAGGTCTTAGCGGAAGGATTGAGATAATTGAGGCCCCGGCGGGCCACCTGCCCTTTCCGGGTGGTTTCTTCGATTCGGTGGTCAGCACCGGAAGCCTTCACCACTGGAAGGACCAGGTCCGCTGCCTCAATGAGGTTCACAGGGTGCTGCGGACCGGTGGGCGGGCCTTGATATACGACCTGACGATCGATATCCCGAAAGAGAAATTCCAGGAACTGAGCAATAAATTCGGGAGGCTCAGGGCGGCGTTGTTTTGGCTTCACACATTCGAGGAGCCGTTTCTCAGTTCGAAAGAGCTTCAGTCCCTGGCCGAATCGAGTCTCTTCAGACATGGCGGGACCAGCTTCGAGAGCATCATGTGCCGCCTTGAAATGGTAAAGGGGTGAGAAGGACTTGAGGAATTGCGCTATAGCGTCAGGGAGAACACATTCAGGACCCCGAGTAAGGCATTGAGAAAACGAATGACTTGGTGGATAATGGGCGCCAAAAGGGCGCCGCTACACGGAATTTTGAAAAGCGAAAAGGGGATGAGCATGCGAGAGCGCATAAAGAAGGCTAACAAGACTTATTGTGATGGGCATGAGCAGGAGGGCATAAAGGTTTGTAGCTGGGAAAACATGCCGGGCTGGCAAAAGTTTCTGAAGGGCGAAATAACCGAGACCGAGCTTTCCGTCCAAGCGAAAAAGGAGCTGACTGAACTCGATCAGGCCTTCGGCAAATACCTGCGCGATGAGGGGGACAAAGATCGCCCGGAGCCTGCCGAAGACAGTCCGCAGGCAGAAAAAGCGAGGATTGCCAACAAGATTTATAAGAAGGCGTGTGTCGATTCGGGCATGAGCTTTTGCTTTTTTAAAAATTTCGCTACCTGGCGGCAGTTCGTGCACGGCGAAATCGGAGAAAGCGAGTTTTACGAAAAGGCCCGTGAAGAAATCCGCAAAATAGGGGCCGGGGAGAACATCGGCAACTAACAGTTCCAAAGGGGAGGAAGTTCGATGGGAAATGATAAAGACCCGGACTTGAGAATCCAAAAGGGATCGTCTCTTGAGAGGTTCGGCTTGAGCCTTGCGGCCTGGAGCGAGAAATGGTTTCCGGACGCATGGGTGTTCGCGCTGCTCGGGATCGTCTTTATTTTCCTTTTCGGAATCGCCATTGGAGAAAGCCCTCTGAATCTTGCGATGGCTGGCGGCAAACAGTTCTGGGCGCTGATACCGTTTACGATGCAGATGGCCATGATAATCATCGGGGGCTATGTGGTTGCTTCGACCCCGGCCGTGTACTGGATCATTCGCAAAGTCGCCCTGATCCCGAAGAACGGAAAGTCGGCCGTCGCCTGGATCGCTTTCTTCTCAATGGCGACTTCCCTGATATCCTGGGGGCTAAGCCTTATTTTCAGCGGTCTTTTGGTCCGTGAGATGACGCGCCGCCTCGACGATATGGACTACCGGGCGGCAGGCGCCGCGGCCTACCTGGGGCTGGGCGCAGTATGGGCCTTGGGGCTTTCCTCATCAGCCGCGCTCATGATGGCCACCAAGAGCGCCATTCCGCCCAAGCTCTTTGAAATCAGCGGTCTTATCCCTATGACCCAGACGCTTTTCATCTGGGCGAATTTCTGGACCATAACGGCGTTGGTCGCCGTGTCGATCCTTGTCGCCTACTTTTCGGCGCCGAAGCCCGATCGGGCTAAGAACGCCAAGGGTTTCGGCCTTTCCTTCGAACAGCTCGACATGTCCGTCGAACCAAGACAGAAACCGGGTGAATGGCTCGAATACAGCCCTATTCTGATAATCATCGTGGGGGCCATCCTTGTCTACTACCTGATTGACGTATTCCGCACTTCACCTGCAGGGGCGCTGGCCGCGCTCGATCTTAATACTTATAACCTGATTTTTATCACCGTCGGCATGCTCCTGCACTGGCGCCCGAAAAGGTTCCTTAAGGCTGTCGCCCAGGCCGTGCCCGCCACCGGCGGCGTACTGATTCAATTCCCTTTCTATGCGGTTATCTTCGGGATGATAATCGGCACCGGCATAAACGGATGGCTTACCGATCTATTCTACAAAATAACTACGCAAGGCACTTATCCGCTCCTCGTGGCTGTCTACTCGGCCGTGCTGGGGGTATTCATTCCGTCGGGCGGGTCGAAATGGGTCGTAGAGGCCCCCTATGTTCTTCAGGCCGCCAATCTGCACCACGTGAACCTCGGATGGGTCACCCAGATATATAATGCGGCCGAGGCGCTGCCCAACCTGTTGAATCCCTTCTGGATGCTGCCCCTGCTTGGCCTGCTGCACGTAAAGGCAAGGGATTTGGTCGGCTATTCGGTTTTGCAGATGTTCATTCACGTTCCTCTCGTTTTCTTTTTATGCTGGTTGTTTGCCCAGCTCATACCCTATGTCCCTCCTTTGAAATAGCGTAACAGGGACCGGTCGATATCCGGTCCGCCTGTTTGCGAATGGAAGGAAAATCCTGATGCCTGCGCACAAGCATGCCTTCGTGGAGCAATACGACGGAATGGTGGCCTTCGGGCTTTCAAGAGAAGTGGATGAAAAATCGCTGATGTACTACCTTCAAAAATTTTCCGATGATGACCTGCTGAGCGTCATTGCGCCCCGTCTCTCCGATGAGGAAATAAACCGGTTGTTCGACCTGATTTCGCAACTCATGCGAAACCACCTGAGCGACAGCGAGTATCAGCGCTTATTTCTAAAGGACTGATAAGAGATCGTTCAGAGCGCACGCCGCAGGGCCGCGATCAACCTGTCGTTTTGATCTTCCAGGCGCACCGCCACCCGAAAATACCAGTCGTCAAGCCCTTCGAAGGACCCGCAGTCGCGAATGAGAATGCGGTCGCGCTCGAAAATATCCCATTTCAGGCGGGAGGCCGGCGCAAGCCTGCGGTCCATCCGGACGAGCAGGTAATTGGCCTGTGCCGGAAAAACTTCAAGGCCGGGAATGGCCGAAAGCCCCCTGCAAGCCTTTGACGTTCTTTTGCAACCAGTATCCAGGGTCTTGCGCCTGTATTCGTCCTGCGTAAGGCAATAGGCGCCCGCAGCCTGGGCCAGGGTGTTTACCGACCAGGGCGGAATATGTCTTCTCACCTGCGCGGCGATTCGCGGCGGGGCCAGCAGGTAGCCGATCCGCAAGCCGGGCACGCCGTAGAACTTGGTGAAAGACCTTATGATCGCGAGGTTCTGAGACCGGTCCAGGAAACGCTTAAGGGAAGCCTGCTCGCAAAAATCGATGAAAACCTCGTCGATCAGAAAGAAGGGGCGCCCGGATTTACGGCTGTTTTCGGCAATCCAGTTAATTGTCTCGCTGCTCGAGAAGCGACCCCTGAAGGGCTTGCCGGGTGCGTGAGCAAAACGGCCTCAAAAGCGTCCTTTTGGAGTGCGGCTTCCAGTTGTTCGACTGTGGGCTGAAAGCAATCTTCCGGGGTCGAAAACAGTTTTTGCAGGAGCGTTCCCTGAAGCTCGAAAGCCTTGGAGTATTCGCCGAAGGTGGGTGATACGACCAGCGCTTTGCTCACTCCAAGCGCGCGCGGCAGCCCAGTAGATCAGTTCAGTCGAACCGTTTCCGACGGCAATGCATTCCGGGTCGATATCGTGGAATTTTGAAATGGCTTCGGTCAGTACTTTATTGTGTATGTCGGGGTAGCTCGAGAGACGGTGAAAGCAGCCGGAAAGGACCTGCGCCAGGCCGGGAGGCGGACCGAGCGGGTTTATGCTTGCGCTGAAATCCAAAATGTCGTCGGGGGAGCATCCGGCGCGCGCCGAAAGCTCGTAGATGTTTCCGCCGTGAACGATGGTCATGCTTGGGGCCCTCGTATGATAGAGCAGTTAATACGCATTACCTTGAAAATAGCCGGCGGCGAAGTGATTTTTCACTCTAAAGATCCCCGCACCCCGCAAGATTTGGCCTTGCGCGCCAAGCGCGCAAGGCCAAGCGCTCGGCGCCGCCGGCGCCATGTTGATCTTGAGGCCCCGCCAGGCGGAAGGGGATGTGGGGGGGGGCAGCTCCCCACGCTTTTAAGAATCTATCTTTTGATGCCGTCATGGACGCAACTTAGTGTAACAGCGGCCGCGCCTCAGCGGCGCCCCCCGCGCAGCGCGGAAGGCGCCCCGCTCATTCTCGACGCTCCGCGAGACGGGGCGAGAGCGGGAAGCCCTCATCCATGGACTATGACGAACCTGATGCAAACGGCCATGAGGAAAGCCAGCCCCGAGGTCAGGTACATAAGACGGATCATCCGGCCGTAGGTCTCCAAGCGTTATCTGGTTGACCGGCTCGCCCAGCAGGGGTTTTTCGACAGGCTGCCCGAAATAGAAACTGGCGCCGCCGAGCTGGACGCCGAGCGCCCCTGCCGCTGCGGCTTCCGGATAGCCGGCGTTGGGGCTTTTCATCTTCGGCGCATCCCTCATCATGATGTTCGCCGCAGCCCGCCAGTCCATGCCCATGCAGGCCGAGGCGCCCACCAGCAGCCATCCGCTGATCCTTGCCGGGACCCAGTTTGCGACGTCGTCGGCTCGCGCCGCAAAAGAACCGAAGTAGCGGTAGCGCTCGTTTTTGTACCCCACCATGGAATCCATGGTGTTTATGGCTTTGTATACCAGAGCGCCAACCGGTCCGAAGAACGCCAGGTAAAAAAGAGGCGCCACTATTGCGTCGCAGATGTTTTCAGAAACTGTTTCCACCAGGGCGCGCAGGACGGCGTCCCGGTCGAGTTGCGAAGTGTCGCGGCTCACGATAAATGACAGGCGCGCGCGGGCCAGGGCGAGGTCGCCTGTCCGCAGGGCTTCGGCGACCTGAGATGATTCCTTGTGGAGACTGCGGGTGGCAAGAGTTGAGTATGCGAGCCATATCAGGGCAAGATTGCCGAATAGTCGAGCCTGCAAGGGCGGATGATTGCGATGAACGCCTTCGCCGCGCACAGGACAACTGCAATCACGATGGCCCAGAGAGCGAATCCCGAAACCCGCATGAGAACGGGGGAGGCCGATTCCGCATAGAGCACATTTTCGGTCCGGGCAATAAGCCGGCCGATCCATCGGACCGGGTGAGGCAGCCCATCGAGGATCGCCCGCCGCAAGGTCGAGAAGGTAAGCCGAAGCAAGATGCCAGGGGAGAAACACCATTTCACTCCGAATCATCAGGTCTAACTTGAGAAGGATATCGAGAATCCGGCCCACATCGACGTGCTTGCGCACAAGTTCGGCAAGCCGGTCGTACTGCTCCTCTTTCCAGAGCCGGAAGGAAAAAGAACCCGAAGCCGGGGCCACAATCTTGCCGGACCTTCTTCCAACATCTTCGAGGAACATGTTCCGGAACCCGTCGTTGTCGAAGATGCCGTGTATGTATGTGCCCCATGCCCTTCCGTCGGGCTGCGCGAGCCCATCCTCCATGTCGACAGGCTTGCCCTCCCGCCGCACGATTCTGAAGAGCGCTTTTGCCTCCCCGCCCGAGACGCTCCGGCCCATGTGGATTTCATATCCCGAAAGCACCTCCCGGCGCCCTGGAAAGGGCAGCGATTCGGAGATAACGCCGGCTTCGACCTGCGAGGTTATCTTTTCGGGATACATTTCGGTTTCCATATCCAGCAGACCCAGACCCGGGATGGCCTCTATCGAGCTTTCAATTCCGATGCGGGTCGCGCACCACGGCGCCCATCATCTGGTATCCGCCGCAAAGCCCGACGACAGTGCCGCCCGATTTATGGAAGGCGGACAGCGCATCGGCCATGCCGTTTTTGCGCATTGCGGCAAGGTCTTCAATAGTGTTCTTGCTTCCCGGAATGATCACCGCGTCGAATCCGAAAATCTGGGCCGGCCTGTCGAAATAGACCAGATCGATCCTCGGGTCCCTCTCGAAGGGGTCGAAATCGGTGTAGTTGGAAATGAACGGCAGACGGACGACGCCGATGCGAATGGCGCAGGGAGCGGTTTTGGCATCCGCTCCGCCCATTCGCCGCCCGAGCGCCACGCTGTCTTCTTCGGGCAGGGAGATGTTTTCGAAGTAAGGCACAACTCCGAATACCGGCACACCGGAGCGCGATTGCAGTATTTGAACCCCGTCTTCAAAAAGGCGCGGGTCTCCCCTGAGTTTGTTTACGATAAACCCGATAATCCGGTCCCGCTCTCCGGCCTCCAGCAGTGAGAAGCTGCCCGAGCAGGGCCGCAAATATCCCTCCCCGGTCGATGTCTCCCACCAGGATGCATTTGGCGTCGGCCATTTCGGCCATAGCCATATTCACCAGGTCGTGCTCCTTGAGATTCAGCTCGACCGCACTCCCGGCCCCTTCCATGACTATTAGGTCGTTTTGGGCGCAAAGCCTTTCAAATGCGCCCCGGACTACGGGAACAAGTTCTTTTTTGTATTCGTAATAGTCCTTTGCCGAAAAATTCCCGATCGCACGTCCCGAGCACGATCACCTGGGAGCCCATTTGGGAAGTCGGCTTAAGAAGGATGGGGTTCATGTCCACGTGAGGCTCGATTCCCGCCGCTTCGGCCTGGACGACCTGGGCGCGCCCCATTTCCCCGCCTTGCGGAGTGATGAAGGAGTTCAAGGCCATGTTTTGCGCCTTGAAGGGAGCCACGCGGTATCCCTCGTTTTTGAAAATGCGGCAGAAAGCAGCGGCCAGAACGCTTTTGCCCACATCTGAGCCGGTCCCCAGAAACATGAGTGACTTTGCGCTGGACATCTCGGATCGGTTTACCTCCCGTTTTTCCACTCGGCGCAGTGGCTTACGAATTGCCCGGCGGCCTCGGGGGCGCTGCCCCAGTGCAGGTGGATATAGCTGGCAAGCACAGAACCCGCCTGGTAGCCCTCGGGACGGGCGGCTTCGTGTTTGCGCCTGCGCAGCTCATAGGCGAACTCAAATCCCGTGTTTGCCTCCAGGTTCGACTATTTCGGAGTAGTGGAATTCATGCCCCCGGATAACCCTGCCGGGACCGCCCAGCAGACATTGCCGGCGAAGGACGACTTCCGTATATCCGAGCGCCTTGCGCCGGGGCAGCATTCTGGTCCCGAACGGCAGTATCCCCGCCATATGACGCCTTTCCCCTTCAATCGTGTCTATAAAGCGGCCAAGGGTCATCAGGCCGCCGCATTCGGCATAGATCGGCATCCTCTGCGCGGCGCGCTCGCGAAGAGATTGAAGAAAACCGGCATTCGCCGGATATGGCTTCGGCAAAAAGCTCCGGGTATCCCCCGCCCAGATATGCCCCTGAGCATTCCTCCGGGAGAGTCTCGCCGCGCACCGGAGAAAAAAAACGAAGCCGCGCTCCGGCCTTCTCCAGAAGCTCCAGGTTATCGGGATAATAGAAACAGAAAGCCGCGTCGCGCGCTACCGCAATCACGGGCCGCGAGCCGCCGCCTGTTTGGCGGGCCGCTCGCCGCCGGTTCCTCCAAAGGGGGCAGGGGGGCCTGACGCGGCTCAATTCTCCCCCTTTCCAAAGGGGGGCGGGGGGATTGCGGATGCCGCACCGGGATATCGGGTCTTTTCCAGGAGCAGGTCGATGTCGAGGCGCTTTTCCATAAGCTCGGCCAATGTCTTCTGCCACCCGGCGTCCAGCCTCATTTCGTCGGCGGTTACAAGCCCCAGGTGCCTCTCGGGTATTCGGACCTGCGTCTTCTTCGGGAATGCCGCCCAAAACGGCAACCTCGGGACATGCGGAGGCCACGGCCTCCTTCAGGTACTCCAGATGCGCCTCTCCGCCGATCCGGTTGAAAATCACCCCGGCAAAATTCAGCGCCGGATCGAAACGCGTGAATCCGTATATCAGGGCCGCTGCGCTCCTGGCCATGCTCCGAGCGTCCACAACCAGCACGGCGGGGACCTCGAGCCATTTGGCCATCTCGGCGCTGCTGCCCGATTCCGTTTGGCCCTCGTAGCCGTCGAAGAGTCCCATTACGCCTTCGATCAAACCCACATCCGATCCTTCCAGAAGGCGCCGGAAAAGTTCCTCGTTCCAGCGACGGCTGAGCATCCATCCGTCCAGGTTGCGGCTTTGCTTTCCGGCTATCTGGGTGTGAAGCCCCGGGTCTATGAAGTCCGGTCCCACCTTGAAAGGCTGCACACTGAGGCCTCTGGCCCTCAATGCGGCGAGCAGCCCGAGCGTAATGGTCGTCTTGCCGCACCCGCTGTGCGTTCCACATACCAGAAAGGCCTGTTTTTCTCGCGGGCCGCCCGCCGTCTCTTTTCTCAAAATACCGCTCTTAGCGCCCCTGTTGCCGCACCGTACGGCGCGGCGGGGCTTATGTGCAGGTTTTTTACTTCACTGTGCAGGAAAATCCCTGCATGGATATCGAAACGCGCTTCTGCGCTTGTCCTGCTATCCTAGTTTCAGATCGGGTTTTTGGAAATAGAAAACACATCTCTGGTGAACTCTTCATCGAGTTCCGCCGACTTGCGGGAAGATTTTACCCTATTTTTGTTGGTTAGCGATGATTTTAATCATGACGTAAACCACATGGGGGGAAAATATACTAGACTTATCAGATGCGAACAATTATCTTTTAGGAACTTGTATGCGCTGAGATGGAATACGGTTCCATCTCTTTTCATATACTCTTTCGGTCTACAATTCACTGTCAATACGAACACTTAAGGGATGTGGGCATATTGCTTGCACCTGTAACGGGCATATCGAGAATTCGTCCAACTGCCAGTAGCGTCACTCCTTCGAAATCTATTCTTACAGCCAGGAGGTCCTAAATGAAGGTAGGTCGAAGAGATTTTCTTAAGTACTGCATCGGTTCGGCTGCTGCTCTGGGCCTGGAAGCCTCCGTACTTGGAGCGCTGGAGAAAACCCTTGCGGCCGGCGGCGGGCCGCCGATTATCTGGCTCACCGCCGCTAACTGCACCGGATGCACGGTCTCGCTGGCCAATCTTGCATCCGCTTCCCATCCAACCGATATCGCGGACCTTCTTATCGGCACGGTCGACCTGGCGTATCATCCCAACCTCATGGGAGCTGCGGGCGACCTTGCGGTCCAGACCCTTCTAAACGCATCTGCGGGCAGCTTCGTTCTTGCCGTGGAAGGCGGCATTCCCACCGCTTTCGGGGGACGGGCCTGCATGGTCTGGTCGCAGGGCGGGCAGGACGTAACCGCTTTGCAGGCCGTTCAGCAGCTTGCCCCGCAGGCGGCGGCGGTCCTTTGCATCGGCTCGTGCGCGAGCTTCGGGGGCATTCCCGGCTCGAAGCCCAATCCCACCCAGATAAAAAGCGTTAACTCGGCAACGGGAGTAAACACCATTAACATACCCGGTTGTCCCGCCCATCCGGACTGGATCGTTTGGACAATCGCCCAGCTTCTTGCGGGAACTAAACCTGCGCTGGACCGCCTGTCCAGGCCCACCGCGATCTACGGCAATACCGTTCACAGCCTGTGTCCGAGAAACACCCTCGACTGGGCGATGCAACCGGGCGTCGACGGCCTCTGCACGAACAATCTTGGCTGCAAGGGCCGCCAAACGATGTGCGACTGTCCGACCCGGCTCTGGAACAACAAAACCAACTGGTGCGTCGGGGCAAACGGCATATGCATAGGCTGCACGCAAAACAACTTTCCCGACGGCTTCTCACCCTTCTATAGCTCGGTCGGCGCTACTCCACCTGGTCATCAAAGGCAAACTCAGTCCTGCTCGACCTGTCATGGATCTTCGCCCTCCGGCGATGGAGGCGATGATTAGGTCCCGGCCGGCTGCATTGTGTGAGAGTGTTTCAAGACTAACAGACAACGATGGAGGCGAACAGTGGCCACTTTGACCATAGTCGATCCGGTGACCCGGGTCGAAGGACACCTCAAAATTCAAATCACGATAGACTCTGTGGGGGGCGTAACGCAAATAACCGACGCGAAGTGCACCGGAACGCTTTTCCGCGGCTTTGAAATCATTCTTAACGGACGCGATCCCAAGGACGCGACATTTCTGACCCAGCGCATCTGCGGCGTGTGCCCGGTGTCGCACGCGGTAGCGTCCACCTCCGGGCTCGAGTCCGCAGCCAAACTGACCCCGCCCGATAACGCCAGGATTCTTAGAAATCTTGTTCAGGGGGCCAATTTCATCCAATCCCACATCCTGAATTTTTACCTTCTGGCCGCGCCCGACTATGTGCCCTCGCCCGCAAGCGCGCCCTGGACCCCGGCATGGCAAGTGGACATGAGATCGGGGCTCGACTCGGTCGGCGCCAATTTGCCGCTTGCCATCCAGGCGCGGCGTCGCGCACATGAAATGGGGGCGGTCTTCGGCGGCAAGCTGCCTCACCCGCAGGCCTACGTTCCGGGCGGATTTACTGCCGTACCCAACGCTGCGCTGATCGTCGCCTTCCAGACGAACCTTTCCTGGTTGACCGGCTTCATTCAAAACACCTACATTCCCGACGTGCAATTGGTGTCGAGCGCCTATTCGGATTTCTTCAACATAGGCAAAGGTCCCGGCAATTTCATCTCATACGGTGTTTTCGACCAGAACGGCGCGGGGACCGCAAAGCTGCTCAAAAGAGGCGTGGCGTACAATTCCGCGCCGGGGAGCGTTTCGGCCCTCAACACGGGCGACATTACCGAAGCCGTCAACTATTCCTGGTATCACAATTCCGCCCCGCTAAACCCCGCAAAAGGCGTGACCGTACCGGTCTGCCCGAAAGGCGGGGCCTATTCGTGGCTAAAGTCGCCAAGATATTCCGGCAAGCCGATGGAAGCGGGCGCCCTTGCGCGCATGTGGATAAACGGCGACTATCGCGCGGGCGTCTCCGTGATGGACAGGCACATGGCGCGCGCCCAAGAGGCGCTAAAGATTGCTCAGGCCATGAACGCGTGGATCAGCCAGCTCGTCATCGGCTCACCGGTCTACAGCGCCTACAAGACGCCCTCCACCGGGACGGGCGCCGGCCTGACCGAAGCGCCGCGCGGCGCCCTCGGCCACTGGTTGCGGATCAACAACGGGAAGATCTCGCACTACCAGGTCGTTACCCCGACGTGCTGGAACGCTTCCCCAATGGATGACAAGAGCGTGAGAGGGCCCATCGAACAGGCGCTCATAGGAACGCCTGTAACGGACCCCGCTCAACCGATCGAGGCCTTGCGGGTCGTCCATTCTTTCGACCCCTGCCTTTCTTGCGCCGTCCACGTGATGAGGCCTAACGGAAAACCGGTGGTCGTCCACCAGGCGGGGCTGAAGAGGTAGTCGGGCAAATGGCCAAGATTCTTGTAATGGGCCTGGGCAATTTGCTCCTGGGAGACGAGGGGGTAGGCGTTCACGCCGCCCGGGCCATTCTCGAAACTGCGGCGCCCGACGGCGTGAAGGTGCTCGACGTCGGCACGGCGGTGCTCGATGCGCTTTTCGACCTCGAAGACGCCGATTTTGTCATAGCGATCGACGCGGTAGCGGCCGGAGGCGCTCCCGGGACCGTCTACCGCGTCCCTTTCGAACAGATGCTCCATAAGGAGACTATCGCCTCGATGCACGGCTTCGATCTTTCGAGGGTCCTTGCGCTTGCGGGCAGGAAAACCAGCCCTGAAATCCTGGTCATAGGGGTCGAACCGGCCAAAATCGGCTGGTCGCTCGAACTTTCCGCCGAGGCGCAAAAGGCGCTGCCGGTTGTGATCGAGCAGGTAATGAAGGAGGTGGCAAAAAAACTGGCTCACCGCAGAGACGCAGGGGAACCCTCACTATGCTCGGGTTCGCGTTAACGTAGCCGCCGGGCGTTAAACGCTTCAAGTTCGCGTCCGATCTTGTGTGAGGACGCGCAGAGAAACCTTGGGCCGAAACCAAAGGACGAAAAGCGGTTCACGCGGAGACGCGGAGACGCGGGGATGCTGGACGGAGAAGCCACAGCGGAACCACGGATGGACGCTGATAGACACGGATACTGAGGAGGAAGGACAAAAAGCGATTCACCGCAGACGCCCCTCCAAGGGAGTTTACCCCGAACTTTGAGGGAGGTAAACTCAGACCATATTCGGTTTTCAAAGAACGGACCAGTGCTTCGCAGTAAGAGTGAGCGTTTACTCCCTCAGCGATTTCGATTTTTGTTCCAGCGCACTGATTCGGGATTCCAACTCCACCACTTCGATCGTTTTGCGAAAAACCTCGGCTAAATCGATCAAGGCCAGAGTTTCGGAGGGGGTGATTCCTCCTTCGCGAAGCTCTGCCGTTATAGCCGCAAGGAGTTTCGGAATGTCGGCCACGACGGCGATCTTAGGGATGTCGATCCGGATGGGAGCGTCCTTTTTCACGGGAACGAGGCGCTCCAGGCAAATTCGAAGGCAGGCAGGATCACCCTCAAGCGCCAATTGGACCACTTTTCCGACCAGCGCTTCGGCCTGCCCGTCAAGTAAGGCCTGTGCGATGATCGTACTCTTGTTCAAAGCCCCTTTGGGCTTTCCATTCGGGTTTCCCGAGCGCCCTTTTGGGAACGGCATGTTTTAAACCTCCGATTCTGTGAAGTCTGAATGATCGCATTGTAAATACAATCCAAATGCAATGAAACCGCTTCTTGAACCACGGGCTGAAGAGTTTTTAGTTGCTGGTTGTCAGTTTTTAGTAACTCAAAACCAAAAACCCGAGCAAATTCTTTAAGTTCAGCGATTTATTAATCCGGCAATGTTGTACTACACAGTGATTTTGGTCTGCAAAACGGCAACCAGAAGCGGCAACCAGAAGCGGCAATAGAAGCGGCAATAGAAACGGCAATAGAAGCGGCAAAAAAACTGGCTCACCACAGAGGACGCAGAGGACGCAGAGAAACCTTGGGCCGCAACCAAGGGACGAAAATCATTTCACGCGGAGACGCGGAGACGCGGGGATGCTGGACGGAGAAGCCACAGCGGAACCACGGATGAACCCTCACTATGTTCGGGTTCGCGTTAAGGCTTCGGCCCAAGGTTAAACGCTTCAAGTTCGCGTCCGATCTTTTGTGAGGACGCACACGGATAGACACGGATACTGAGGAGGAAGGGCGAAAAGCGATTCACCGCAGAGACGCAGAGGACGCAGAGAAGAGGGGAGGGGGAAGTCAGGCGCGCCCAAGAGTGGGTTCGAGTCATGAGAGGCAACCCCGGCGCGTGAGCGCCGAGAAGAAGCAGGTATACCGGATAGTCGTTAAATGGGCCATTTCCGGGTCAAAAACATTCTAAGCCTGTAAAAAGGCCGATTATGACCACTCTCTCCTCGGCCGGCAAGCTTTTAGCGTGGTCAGACCGGTCGTGCCGCGCTAAACCGGCCTGGAACACAGATCGATACGCAAGAAACGGCCGTTTTTGAGGCTTAGCCCCTCATTTTCAATGCCGGAATTGTCGCTCTAAGCCCACGAGACTATTTGTGAAAAACGTCTCCTGATCGTCGGAGGGACACTACATCATCGAGACCGCCAAGGACGGGCCATGCTGGTTGTGGATCAAGAAGATCAGGTGATTATAGCAGGAGTAAGCAAAGATTATAACGAAGCTGTGAAAGGGTCCCGCATGGCTTTGATCCCTTGCCGGCCCATCACCGTTTTGGTACATGCGCCCCGTTGATCGATCCGCCGGAAGTGGGCGAGACGATCTCAAGTGTCCCGACCGCAGCAATACATTGAATGGCGCCACGGTTGACTACTGAATCAGAAGCGATACTGACGCCTCGAGTGGCGGACACTCGGCTGCCTTGATGCCCGGACCGTCGCCGAACAGTTTCAAGGTGCGGTAACACCGTCAGTAAACTGGGCCGGGTTTCCAGTCGACGGCTCCAAAACGGCAGGCCAGCCGTCATTGATGTTGACTTCACCGGACGTGTTGAACTGCACCATCGCAGCATTAACACCGAAGGGGAACTCAGGCCCTGAAAATCCGCATATATCCCCGGACTGTGACTGTAAGGTAAGTTTGTCACAATAGACCTGTCCAGCCCCCTCGATAGACCCGGAACCGTCTGCCGAGATAGCAACCGCATTTGCAATGTTAAAACATTCCCACCCGGTGACGGGTGAAAGTGAGAAACCTCCATTGCTTCCCGCAGTTGTCTTCACGGTGATTGATTTGCTGGCAACCATTTGCCCATAGCTTGTAATGGCTGCGTTTGAGCTCAATGACAAAGTACCTGGCGTCGCGGTCGTATTAAATATGTTAATCGGCGAAGAGAGGAAAGAAAGCCCGATATTGCCTGTGGTGCTGACGGCGTTTGTAAGTCCAAGCGGCTGTCCGGGAGTGCTATTGCCAATTGAGGCAACAATCGGGCCGGCGCTGAACAGTTTCAAGGTGCAGGAGGGACTTGTGCTGGTCCCGTTAGTATACGTAGCTTTAATGAAACTTTTTTTGTTCGCCAGGTGAATTCCTGCCGAGCCCCTCACCAGAATAGGAACTTCAACCGGCTCAGTGTTTGCGTTCTCCACGATGTTAATGTGAGTCGGCCGGGCAGAAGAATCGCTGATAGCAGTGTATCCGCCGGGACAGTATCCCTCAGGGTTAGACCCTGGCTGAAATTGAATTGTCAAATTTGTGCCGGGACCAATAGATTTGCATGCGGAGAGATCGGTAAAGTTGTTTGGGTTGGTTCCTCCATTGACTGTATATCCGGAAGTGTAAGCGCCTCCGGCAGTCAACAGCCACACTGCGCCGTCTCCGAGACTCGTGCCTTTAGTCCGGATATTTCCAGCCGCGCTATTGGCAAGGATCGTAATCGCAGGGCCGGCCGTCTTGCCGGAGGAAAAAGAAACACCTGGCTTCCGCTGGTGTTATTTAGAGAACCGGAAGTGTCAATTACATTTGTTGAGTTATAGTAGTTATCCTCCAAGGTGATTGCCCCCGGCGTTGCTATAACGACAGCGCCGGCCCCGCTGTTTGAGCCTGGCGCTGACGTGTCGATGGCCGCACCGGAAGGGTTGACTACAGTAATGTCAGACCCGGCGTTCAAGCCAATAAGCGTAACCGTCGCAGCGCCAACCCCCTGTATCGTCGAAGAAACGTTAGCAGGAGTATATGAAACGCTGCATGAAGAGTTGACGCCACCGTGGACTGTGATTCCGGAGTTGGATTTATATTGACTTCCTGCCACGAGAGTTATTTCTCCACCGCCGCCATTAGTGGCGACCGTAGTAGATGCAGATGACGTGTTGGCCGTGTTGATGGAACCAGTTGTGATAGCCCCCGGTGTAACCACCGTGACGGGATAACCTGGCTGCGCAGTTGCGGAGTGTGTATCTATGGGGCCCGGGCTCGTGCCCGGGCACGCGCACTGGCCCGGGCTCGCGCACGTGCACGTAGTAATATCAAAACCGTTGGCCTGCGTTTGAGTCGCAGTTGCTCCCGCCATTAGCAATACACGCCCGCTACCGTATGGACCGCTGTTGCTGATTTGTTGAATGGAAATCGCCGGACCGCCGGCAGCATTGGACCCTGCCAAAAGCACGACGGCCCCGCCGGCATTAGCTGCGCTGAGTGCGCCTGTACTGATCGCTCCTTCTCGCAATGTCCCAAGCTGAAATATGCCGCTGATTGCAGCGCCGTTCAGAGGGGGGATCGTGGGTTGCCCCTGGCTTGAACCGCCGCCTTCTATTGTTACCGGCCAGGTATCAGTTGAAGGAGTTGCCGTTTCAACCAGAATCATGGAGGCCTTTAGAGCGCCCGTAGTATTCAATGCTCCTGTTTGTATAGTCACCGGCCAGGCGGCACTGGATTTGGCCTCGCCAATTATGACAATCCGGCCGGAATCGGCAGCTCCATAACCGCCTGTCTCTACAGTGAGTCCTGACGGTATGGTTATGTGCCCGCCCTTCGAGCTTCCCGGGGTTTGAGCATAAGCTACAATTGTAACTGCCCCACCAGCGTTAGCGGATGACTGCGTGTTAATGGCGCTTGAGGTCAGGTTACCCAGATCAATATCACCACCAGTAGCGGAGCGCCCTTCGATGATTGTTGATTGCGCGCGCTCCACGGCTCGAGCCCCGGCTACAAGCATAACATTACCGCCGGCGCCGGTTGCCGAGCTGGTGTCAATCGAGGTCCCACCGCTCGCTGAGAAAATGTTTCCGCTTGCAATTGCAATAAACTCATTTCCTGACGTTGGTGTGATCGAGTCCAGGTCGATGTCGCCGCCAGTGTTGATTAGAATAGGGTCGCCTGCAACGTCAAGATTGTTCACGCGCAATACCGCTGCATTTGCCTGCATCCGAATGGACCCCGCCGCGACATTAACTGCTCCTGTCGCCTTCTGAATGCCGGCATTCACGGCGCCGCACCCTGAATTGAGATTGAGTTCCCTGGAGATAAAATCACCGCCGGACAATGTCGTATTCGGCGGGCCCTTGAAGGACCGGTCGCGGATATTTATCGCTCCCTGCTCGGCTTGGAGTGAGCCGCCTGTATTATTGATGGTGATGTCGGCGATCGTGGTCGCGGTCGATAAGTTGATGTTCGCGGATTTCGACGCGATCAGTCCGGTGTTGGTAAATGCCCCCATTTGAGAGTGCAGGTCGACGTCATTGGCAGCATGCAATACTGCGCCTGCCTGATTCTCGAGTGAGTCGCGCAGGTTCATAATGAGCCTGCCGGCACTGCTAACGGCACCGCTGTTAGTCATGCAGTCGGTGACCGTTAAGTTCAGGCTGAGATTTGCCCTGGCGCCGGTAAACCCCGGCAATCCGCCCGCAGGAAGCTCGGTTGTAATGATCCCATCCTGCAGATTCATTATATTTGTCGCTGTTATGCTTGCCGCCTTAACGCCGGGGTCGGTAGAAACGGCAAAGAATGTGCCCGAGTTTATCAAACTGCCGCCAAGCGTAAGCGCCGAGGCATTGTCTATTACCGTGACGCCTCGAGGTATCACAAGCGAGCCCAAATTCCGCGCAAGACGAGAGGTGATGACAACGCTGCCGCCGACAGCATTCCGGTGAACCCCTATCTGAATTGCCTGTCGCCGGGAATCGATTACTTGATAGACAGCCACCATCTCGGCAGCGGTGAGGCGCGTGTGAGAGGTGACCAACAGGGGCTTTCCAGCGACGCAAATCGTGGCGGGCCTGGTGTTGACGACATGCGCTGCGTTTAGATTCGAGTCGGTTGAGGAGAGATCAAGATCGACCAGGGTTCGCGAAGGCGCCGCCCCGGTGGCGCTTGCGGCCGGGCTGCCTGCAGCCACGCCCGGCATTGCAAGCGCGCAGACCAGGAGCGACGTAAGGACTAATGACAAAGCTTTCATGGACATACGACCTCCCGGACTCAAAAGATCTCTTCTCAAAAGCTCTTTCATTGTTGCTCCCTTCTCAAAATTTTACTGTGACATGATCTCTGGAAGACGGCCCCGCCTCCCTTGAGGACCTTTTGCGATATGGCGGTCCGAAAACCTCACTCACCATTGGTCCATTGCGGTCGCACGGCCATTCCTTCGCCAAATCGGGCGCCTGCCGATACGAAATTTGCAAGTGATGACTGCTGCCATTTGATAGTCGGTACTATCGTATCAATTGATGAGCACAATCTAAAAGAGAGCCGGTGGGAGGGCTTCCAGTCGCGTCAACATAAGTGATTCGATTAGCGGGAAGGGAGCAAGAAAACGCTCGTTCAAATCTCTTGTCCCTCGATGATATGAAGGTCTTCGCTATTCTGACCGGGCAAGGCAATGGTGGTAAATGCACTTGATACACGGAGGTTCAAATGCCCTGGAATGGCCCATCTCTGTTAAAATAGTAAAATAGGGGACGCCCTTTATATTTTACATTCGAAGCGGCGCGATATCTAATTTTTCACGGTCCACGATTTGACCGCCTCTTCGCACCGCCGCACTAACGGTCGGCAGGGAAATCCCCAGCCTATCGGCAATAACAGTCGGCGGCATACCCAGTCCATTTACCGCCAGGAAACATAAAATGCTGCGCGCCCTTACGGCCAGGCCGGCCTTTGCTTTCCCGGCCCCGCCATCGACGTCAACTCCGACGCCCATTGCGCCAGTTGCTCAAAGCCGATTCCTTTGGAGGCCAATACGCATTTGCGGTGAAGCTTTTCTTCCGCCCTCAGCAGACAAATATAAAATATAAAGGGCGTCCTTTTTTTTACTGGTGTTTTTTCAGAAGATCATGGCAGAGCGCGGATTGCCTTACAAGATGGGGTTCCCCGTTCGCTTACGTCGCTCGGCCTGATAGAAAATAATTTTATGGATTTAACCTTTGCGGTTCGAGATTCCCGGTGATATGGTACTTTGGCTTTGGAGACTTCGTCCGCAGTCACTCAGAATGCATGGGACTTTGTTCCTTAATCTCACTTTGGTTGTTTTATTTATCCGGAGATCCTTGGAATGGAGAAGGTGGTCATTTTATATAGGAAATTACAGCAGTTAGTGAATCAGAATATGATTCAGTCCGATGACGTTTTGGACCTATTGATTAGTATATACGCCCAGTGTCAGGATGCACTGTCCAAATGTGAAGAAGTTAGTCTTATTTCAGTTGTGTGCGTCAAGTTCTGCAAATTCGATCAGGCATAGCGGTTTCACTTTTTTTGTTTTTTAAAACCTGAACCAACCAATCGATTTGAGCGCAGGGCCGCCGAGAATGGGTCCACCCAAGACTCGTCGGAGGCGGCCCGGAGCGGCTCATGCAGCCGACCTTATCTCCAATCCGAGCTTCTTATGCTCTTTAAGTAGATCCATATTCAGGTAACGGCTCGCTTCCAACCAACTCTCGTGTGTTTCCACTGCAAGAGCCCGAACCAGCCTGAGGCAGCTTGCCGCGTTTGGAAAAATCCGTACCACGTGGGTTCTGCGCTTGATCTCCTCGTTTAATCGTTCAAGCATGTTAGTTGATTTCATATGTTTGTGGTGCTGGAGAGGAAGACGGTAATAGTTAAACGTTTCTCCAATGTTTTCCTCGGCCCATGCGCATAACTTCTGATATTTTTTCTGCCAGCGATCCAGCCATTGGGCCAGGTCCTTCTGGGCCTCGGACAGATCGCGCCGATCATAAATCCAGCGAAGCTCCTGAAGACAGTCGTCATTTGCCTTTCGAGGCAGGTGATCCAGGGCGTTTCGCAAGAAATGAACATAGCAGCGCTGCCAAACCGCCTCCGGCAAAACCTCCCATATTGCGCGCTTAAGCCCCGGATGGTCATCTGAGACCACGAATTCAACCCCGTAAAGTCCGCGTTCCTTGAGGCCTAACAGAAAATCCCGCCAACTGCCTTCGGACTCCCGGTTTGCCAGCTCAACCGCGAGAATCTGCCGCCGTCCTTCCTCATTGATCCCGATTGCAATCTGTACGGCCCGGCTCCGGATCACCCCATCTTCCCTGGTCTTCTCATACCGGGCATCCAAAACCAGATAAGGATAAGATTCCTCCAGACGCCTCTTTGCAAATTTATCCAGGCTCTCATCTAGAGTCTTGTTTACGGCGCTTATCGCCGAGGCCGAAAAGGAATGGCCGCAAAGCTCCTCCGTGATCGCTTTCACTTTACGGGTTGAGACTCCTTGGATATACATCTCAGCCATGGCGGAGACCAGAGCCTTCTCAGACCTCTGATAGCGCTCAAAAAGCTGGGTGGAAAATTGGCCCTGGCGATCCTGCGGAACCCTGAGTTCGAGTTTCCCAACCCTTGTGACCAGAGAGCGTTCATAATAGCCCGATCGGTACCCAAGCCTGCCTAGTGAACGCTCACCCTTGGCAGCTCCCAATGTATCGGTCATTTCTTGCTCAAGAATTTCCTGCATTACCTCGCGTAAAATCTTTTTGAGAACGTCTTTTTCTTCGCTGAAAAGGGCTTTCACATCTGAGAAATTGCGCTTAAACTCAGTCTTGGTCATGGCATTGTCCTTTCGGATGGGTGTTTTGTGGTGAAACAACCCGTATGCCATGACCATTTTTTTAAATCATTCTCTTTTGCAGAACTTTCCGCACATTACCCTTATTTCTAAAGTACCCGACAAGAACTATTTCTCCTTCACTACCAAGGGCAGTATCTCTCGTGCGATAAATGTTGATGTGTACCGCATTGGAATAGAATCTGGTGACGCTTTCTTCTCCGCTCTCAAGTCGCAAATATATGATAATTCTATCAAATACACAGATGCATGTTACGCTATCGCGATCAGTTTCTGTGCAATTATAGATTTAATGAAAAGTGGAGATCAAAAAACCCCCGGCACTTTCTTTGAGTACTTTATAGGACATCTATACTCAAGGCGAATCGGAGTACCTCCTACTAAACAGTTACCTGTACTGAACCTCGACATGGAAGGGACATTGCCGACTGATTTCATATTTGATCGTGGATCTGATCAACTTAAATTTCATGTCCCGGTAAAATTATCAACACGAGAGCGAGTTATACAGGTGTGGGCACACCAACGTGTTCTGGACGGAGTATATGGAATGGGACGATTCATAGGAACATTGGTTTGCTTGTGTGAAACAAAAACGGATAAGAAAAAAAAGGAGGTCATCGAGATCTGCCTCCCCTTTCAATGGCGTTTATATCAAATGTTTATTTCTCAACTCAAAAGAGTTTACTATTTGGACATGCCACAAGTATACACACGCCTGAATGCAACATTTCCGAAAATAAAGGTCTGCCCGTTTGGTGATTTCTTTTTGGAGGCTGATTCCTTGTTGGAATAAAGCGATAATTGTAGCGGGTTTGAACTGGAAAGGCTTCTTTCGATCAACTCTTCCCCATCTAAAATACCATCCGCTATTAACAAACTTTGTGCAATTGATAATCCAATTGCCTCTGCAAGAGGTGGAGGTACGGCGTTGCCGATCTGAGAACGGATATCGGCGCGAGTACCTCTAAAAATAAACCAATTCGGAAAGCCCTGAATCATTGCGGCTTCCCTCGGCGTTAAGGGGCGGTCATGAAGTGGATGTCCGTATCTTCCCCTAGTGAAACTATCGAACCCCCCTGTGATCGTAGGACACTGCCCGTTCCAGTCAAGTCTTCCATAGACATCGGGCCATCCGCCACGTCTGGTATCCGCTTTTTTGTGACAGTCCAGCCTGTATTCTTCGGGAATATCCTGCCAGCCACCGCCTTGCGGCACAAAGGAAAAACGCTTGATATTAATGTCTGTCACCCTTGCCCTCTGGTGATTTGGAAAGTTCGGGTGGTCTGAAAAATCCTCTGGCGGTTCCGGTATACCGGCTAACACCTCGCCTACGGTTTTCCATCGGTTTGTTGTGGGACGTGGAATGATAAAAAAGGTCTGTTGATCTTTCCGCATTCCGACAGTGATAAACCTCTGTCTGGTTTGGGGAAGACCATAGTCGGCTGAATTATAGTAATGGCTACAAGTTACGTAATCGCCTAGTTGACGACCCATTTCGTCAACGTATTTGGTGCCGCGTTTTTGTCCGAAAATAGCCACATTTTCGAACATGAAAAATCGTGGACAAAGATCGTTAACCAAGCGGATGAACTCGAATATAAGGGTGTTTCTCTTGTCTCCTAAATGTGCGCCTCTCTTCTGTTTAGAAAAGCCCTGACAGGGCGGACCTCCCGTAAACAATGTCAATTCCCCACGTGGAATATCGATCATTGATGATATTTCCGGACCGGTAATCCGACTTGCATCAGCGACAATCGCATTTTTTCGCAAGTTATGGTTGTGTGTTTCAACTGCCATTGCATCTTTGTCGAAAGCAAGAAGGGGGGTGAATCCAGCCCGTTCTAACCCAAGGCTGATTCCTCCCGGTCCGCAGAAAGAGTCAACTACGCCATACCCCTTGGATTCTGTGAGTTCCCTGATACGCTCTATACTGCATTCTTCTAATTGATCCGGCATCCTCATGTGGGTAGTGCCCTTTCCTCTATTTTGCTAGCAAAATGCCCCTTGTCGGCTTATCCATTATCCCCAATGATAGCCTGTTCTATCTTCTCAATGACTCCATCCGGTCTTTTTTTTACCTTACACTCCCAAATAACTACGATCTTCCATCCTTGTTCCGTTAGTTCCCGATACGCGGCGTGATCCCTTTGAACGTTCCTCAAGAGTTTTTTCTCCCAAAAGGCAGAGTTTTGCTTGGGAATTGTTTTCTTCTTACAATTTGGATGTTGATGCCAGAAACAACCGTGGACAAAAATCGCGATCCTGTGTTTGGGCAGAACGATATCTGGATTTCCGGCTAAATCATGTCTGTGAAGACGGAATCGAAATCCGGCTGCATGTAATTTGGATCTGACTACCTTCTCAGGCTTCGTGCCCTTGCTCCTCACGACCGACATGATTTGACTGCGTTTAGCCTTTGAGAAGATGTCAGTTCCGTTTTCGGGTCGTTCTATGCTCACTCTTGCTCACCACCGATCAAATTGTTAAGTTCGTTGATCAGAGTCCCTTTCTCTTCTCGGCATTTGTCACAAGAATCCAGATGGTCAAGAAAGCGGGAAATGTTCCAGCCGTCGTAACTCTTGATGCCCAATTCGACAGGATCCTTGCCACATATCAAGTTTATCATGATTGGGTGCCTTCCAAACATCGCCAAAATATCACATTCATAAGAATCAAACCACAAAGTTCCGAAGAATGGCGGTACGGTTATTCTCCCTCCACCCCTTGCGAGTTCCGGGCTGGGGAGGGGAAGAAGGAAGGGTGAATGGTGAGCATGAAGGGTGAAAGAGCTGTACATGGGTGAATGGGCCATAGATAGGCTACGTCTCACTTCGTCAATCCGTGTTTATCCGAGTCCATCCGTGGTTCAAGAAGTTGGTCTTTCACCATTCCTCGCGTAGCGATAGAACCAAGAGGAGCTATTGTTACTGCTCATTATCCGAGTCTATCCGCGTTCCTCCGCGGTTCCGCAGTGGCCCCTCATCATTTCGAACGGTTGCAGAATGATTACTTCTTGTATATAGTTCTATATTCCAGCCGGACATGCATGCGAAACAGGACCCGGTTATCCCGGACTGGGGAGTCGGGGAAAGAGAGGGATGGATGATGATTTTTCATATCACACTTGAAAAGGCCGAAGATGGCTGGATAGTCGCCGAGTGTCCGGCCCTTCCCGGGTGTGTCTCGCAAGGGAAGGATGAAAAAGAGGCAATCGAGAATATCAAAGAAGCGATAACCGCCTGGCTTTGGGCTGAGGACCAAAAGGCTGTTTCGGCTTGAACTTCATCGCGTTGGCGTCGATCAGATCCTGGAGGCGGAAGGAGAATAGCATGAAAAGGATTCTCAAGGTCCCCTTGGTCCTTACAGCGCAGTCCGAAGGCGGCTATACGGTCACCCGCCCGGTTTTGCCCGAAATGGTGACGGAAGGCGACACATTGGAACAGGTGATGGAAAATGTGCGGGATGCCTTGGAGGCGACCCTGGAGCTTTATGACGATATGAAGATGCCTCTTCCGGCGAATCTCCTGCAGGATTCAGAGCACAATTCCATCTGGTTTGAATGGCTGGCGGCCGTCTGATGAGATATAAGGAAGTAGCCGGCAAACTGCATGCCCCGGGATGTATCGAATTCCCTCGCCGCTCTGGAGGCTCCCACCGCAAGTGGTTGAATCCATCCAATCTTCCTCATTCACCAATCCGTGTTCATCTGTGTCCATCCGTGGTTCAAGAAGTTGGTCTTTCGCCATTCCTCGCGCAGCGATAGAAGCAAGAGGAGTTATTGTTACTGCTCATTATCCGTGTCCATCCGTGTTCATCCGTGGTTCAAGAAGTTGGTCTTTCACCATTCCTCGCGTAGCGATAGAACCAAGAGGAGTTATCGCCACTGATCGGTATCCGTGTCCATCCGTGTCCATCCGTGGTTCCGCAGTGGGCCCTCCGTCCTCTGCGTCTCTGCGGTGAATCGCTTTTTGCCCTTTGGAAAAAGAGTCCGGGCTGCGATATACTGCTCTTGAGGAGAACTGATGCTCTGGAAGCTCAAACAGCGGCAGCAAAAATGGCTGGAAGGCGAAAAGGGGACCGTCCTCAA
Source organism: uncultured delta proteobacterium (assembly GCA_963727975.1). Lineage (GTDB taxonomy): Bacteria > Desulfobacterota > Syntrophobacteria > Syntrophobacterales > Syntrophobacteraceae > SbD1. Next base: position 33,203 of record CAVSIN010000016.1, read on the forward strand.
GGACTGGGGAGGCAAAATACGGATCGCCCTGGCCTTTCCGAACCGCTATGCCGTCGGGATGTCCAATCTGGGGTTCCAGTTCGTCTATGAGGCGCTGAACCGGTTTGAAACCGTTGTCTGCGAGCGCGTGTTCTATCCGGAACCCGAAGATCTCGCCATGGTCAGGCAATTCCCGGGGGGCCTGCTCTCGGTCGAATCTCAAAGACCGCTTGTCGATTTTCACCTGGTGGCCTTCTCCGTTCCTTATGAAAACGATTACACAAACCTTATCGAAATGCTCCAGCTTGCCGCAATTCCCGCGCGGGCCAAAGACCGGACCGCAGCGCACCCCCTGGTGGCGGGAGGCGGAGTGGCGCTTTTCCTCAATCCCGAGCCGCTTGCCCCCTTTTTGGATTTCATATTCGTCGGAGAGGCCGAATCGCTGCTGCCCGATTTTATCGGCTTTTTGAAGACAGTTCGAAAACAGCCCCGTCGGCCGCTCCGAGATTTTAAAGGAGATGGGGAAATCGGTCGAAGGAATCTATGTTCCCTCCTTTTATGAGCCCATGTTCAATTCGGACGGGACCCTGGATTCCATTCGCCCCCGGATGGCAGCGGCCTTCCGGAAAGGATCGCCTGCAGGCGGGCCGATCTTTCGAAAAGTCCTCCGTGCAGGACGGCCGTACTCACGGCCAATACCGAATTCAGCAACGTGCTCCTGCTCGAGATCGGAAGGGGCTGCGGGCGCGGATGCCGGTTTTGCGCCGCCGGATTTGTCTATCGGCCGGTCCGCTATCACGGCCTGCACGAGCTGCTGCAGGCCGCCGGTCCCGCAAACTCGGGCACAAGAAGGATCGGCCTCGTGAGCGCCGCCGTATCCGATCACCCGGAAATAGTCCACCTGTGCTCTTCACTGCTGGATACAGGGCGCCTCCCTTTCCTTTTCTTCGCTGCGGGCCGATACGCTTAACGCGCAAATCCTTTCAGCGCTGGAATCGAGCGGGCACCAGGCGGTTGCTATCGCCCCCGAGGCCGGCTCGGAGAGACTCAGGCGGGTCATAAACAAGAATCTGTCGGAAGATCAGATATACAAGGCGGCCGAAATCCTGGCCCAAAAGGGAATTCTCAATATCAAGCTCTACTTCATGATCGGGCTTCCGACCGAAACCACCGAAGACCTGGAGGCGATCGTCGAGCTTGCAAAAGGGATCCGCCATCACGTACTGAGCGCAAGCCGAGGTAAAACAAGGCTTGGAACCATTACGCTAAGTGTAAATTCCTTTGTCCCAAAGCCTTTTACGCCTTTTCAGTGGACGGCTTTCGCCGGGGTGGGGGAGCTTAAGGAAAAAGCCAAATGGATTCAGAAAGCCCTGCGGAAAGTACCAAACATCCGGGTCCATTTCGACCTGCCCAAGTGGGCCTACGTTCAGGCTCTCCTGTCCAGGGGAGACCGCAGGGTTTCGTCTCTTTTTTGGACAAAGTCGCACTGGATGGGCTTACCTGGAGCCAGGCGATGCGCAGTTCGCCGCTAAACCCCGATTTCTGGGTCATGAGGGAGCGGGAGCGTGAAGAAAAATTCCCCTGGGAGGTTATAGACCACGGGATCGAGCGTAAGTTCCTGTGGGAGGAATACCAGCGCGCTCTTCAGGGAAAAGGACAGCCCCGAATGCCGGCCGGAGCTAAATTGCAGAAGATGCGGGGTTTGCGGGCCGTAGCGGGGGAGCGGGGAAGTGAGCGGGGAAGTGAGCGGGGAAGTGACTTCCCCGCACCCCGCAAGATTGGCCTCGCGCGTCTGCGCGCGCGGCCAAGCGCTCGGCGCCGGCGGCGATTGCCCCGCGTTAAGCGGGGCGGCCGCCGCCCGCGCCATATGGGATGGGCCGCTAAGCCGCGAGGGGGTTTGGGGGCGCAGTTTCCCACGCTCTTGAAGAATATCGCTTGACGCCTTCTTGAACGCAACCCGGTATGAGAGATAAAATGAAATTCAGCCTCAGCACATATTTTCCCCGATGCACGCGCCTGCTTCTCGGGGCTGTTTTCATCGCCGCGAGCATCGACAAGATGGCTCATCCTGCGGAATTCGCCACAATAGTTTCCAATTACCGAATCCTTCCGGCCCGCCTGATAAATATTGTCGCTATCGTGCTCCCCTGGCTCGAAGCGGTCCTGGGGTTATTCATCCTGTGCGGTTGGTGGCTTTCGGGCGCCATCGTCCTCGCCAATTTGCTCCTGCTGGTTTTTTTCGGGGCACTCGCCCAGGCCGTTGCGCGTGGAATCGATATCAACTGCGGATGTTTCAGCGTCAAAGCCGCAGCGTCACCACACACCCTATGGAATCTCGCGCGGGACTTGCTTTTCCTGCTGCTCGGGGCTGCGGTTACGGTCCACGTCTTCCGGACGCATTCAGCCGGGACCGGCGAATCCGAAAAGATAGATGCTTAAAAGCGTGGGGAGCCTCGCGCCCCGAACCCTCACTCCGTTCGGGTTCGCGCTTACACATCGGACCGACGCTCGACGCTTCAAGTTCGCGCCCGATCTTTTGTGAGGGCGCACCCCCTTCCGCCTGGCGGGGCCTCGAGATCGACATGGTGCCGGCGGCGGCGCCCCGCTTAACGCGAGGCAATCGCCGCCGGCGCCGAGCGCTCGGTCTTGCGCGCTAAGCGCACAAGACCGAAATCCTGGCGGGAGCGGGAGGTCTTTGCCGAATTGACTGTATTGCAATGATGCCTAAATTGAAGTGCTCCGGGGAATCTGCCGGGATTTTTCCGGATCGCCGGCCGGGTATCTTGAGTCACAGAGGAGGAGGGAAAAATGAATGAGAAAATAAGGAATGCGTTGAACGGGCAGATAAATGCGGAGCTTTATTCCTCTTACCTCTATCTTTCAATGGCCTCTTATTTTAAGCGGCTGAGTTTCGACGGGTTCGCCAGGTGGATGGAAGTGCAGGCGATCGAGGAATTGACTCACGCCATGAAGTTTTTCAACTTCGTAAACGAGCGGGGCGGCAAGGTTGACCTGAAGGCAATCGAAGGTCCTCCGGACTTCATGGGATTCGCCGCTTTCGCGCTTTCGAAGCGGTTTACAGCCATGAAGTCAAGGTGACCGGTCTGATTTACGACCTGGTGAACATCGCAACGGAAGAAAAAGACCACGCGACAAGTCAATTTCCTCCAGTGGTTCATAACCGAACAGGTCGAGGAAGAAACCAGCGCAGACAGCATCGTGCAGAAACTGAAGCTGATCGGAAGCGAGGGTGGGGGTCTCTATCTGCTGGACCAGGAACTCGCGCAAAGAGTTTTCACTCCGCCACCCGGAACGACCATCCTGGCAGGCGCCGGCAAGGGCGAGGCGTGATCCGGTCCGGACCCGAATCGCTATTCGGGGCGCGAAGCCTAACGCTCGCGCCCGTTCGGCTCAGGGCAACGAGTACTTGGCGGTCACTCGCTGCGCGCGTAGTTCCGCGATCCAAGATGCGGTATCCGATTCCGGACTGCATGTTTGATCCGTCGTTCGCTACGCCCTGATCCAGAAATAACAAAACAGCGCGCAAAAATTACGTTTCCAGCCCATACCCCCAGAAAAGGCGGCAGAGAGCCGGCGGAGGCGAGCGAGCTTCCGACGTTTGATACGGCGATAGAAAACGAAGGCTACGACAAGCGAAATGCCGACACCGGCTGCGATTCCTCCGTGGATCCCCTGCCTCAGAGCTACAAGGATGCCGAGCAAAGTCAGGATAAACGTGGCAAAAGGCGATGCAATCCGCAAGTGCAGGTCAACCCTGTAAGGGGTCGAGCTGAATCCCTCCCCCTCTATTTTTTCCACGTAGCGGTGCAGCTCTTTCCAGCTAAGGTATGTGCGGAACGGTTTTGCCTGACTTGAAGTCGCTTGGCGTAACTTTCAAATCGAGCTGTTTTCGCTCGAACCACTGCTGCTCCTTGTTTCCGTCGCGGAAGCTTATGATGAGGCCGTCCTCGGCAAGCCACCCCGGATTGGTCCAGGTTATGCGCCGCGCGTCCACCCTCTGGATCAAGTGGAAGCTGCGGATCCAGAAAAAATATCGACGCTATCTGCATGACATTTTTTTCCCGGTCGTAGAGCCGGATCTGGTAGATGGTATTCTCATCGCGGAACCACATGTTTTCCGGGTTCATCCAGAGCGCCGGCTTCCGGTGCTCTACGTTGACCGCCCAGGTTTCGTCCAACTTCTGATTGAGGGGACGCGCGGCAAACTCCGCCACGCAAAAATGGATTACCGAAAGCACGAGCGCCGCAACTGCGATCGGCGCGACAAAATAGGAGGGATTTACGCCGGCGGTCTCCATTGCGATCAGCTCCCGGTTTCGCTTCAGCATCCCCAGGGCGATGATCGCTGAAAGGATCGCCGCCATCGGGATGCCCTGGGTCAGGATCATGGGAATTTTGCACAAAAAGTAGGTGTAAATCTCGCGAAACGGGAGGTGATTTTCCAGCATGCTGTCCACCCGCTCGAAAAAATCGACGATGAGGTAAATTCCGACAAAGCCGACAATGGCCAGCGCGAAGATGGGCAGAAAATGTTTCAGGACGTATCTGGGAATTATTTTCATGCGCGACCGCCCCATGTTTGCGGCGCACGGGCGCCGGCCCGCCCGAGAAGCGCAAGCGGCCGCCAGAGCGAGGCTATGTAAAATGGCGTCTCCCTGTGCATTTTTGTCCACAGATAGACGGCCAGGACAAAGCTTAGCAGGTTAGGGGTCCAGACGGCAAAAAAAGGCGAGACCAGGTTACTTTCGCCAATGTCCTGCCGGCGGAGAGCAAGATGTAATAAGACGAGGAAAATTCCCACCCCGATCGTAATTCCCGTCATTCGGCCCCTCTGGCGGAAAAAGGAGCCAAGCGGAGGTCCAAGCAACCCGAGAAGCAGGCAGGCCGAAGGGAAAGCGATCCTCTGGTGCAGCTCGAGACTCCAGTTCAACGAACGCTGCTTTGTCCACGGCGGTTTTCATCTGATTGTATATCTCGGCCAGGTTCATCTCACTTCTATTTCCTGGCTGCCTTTTCCTGCCGCCCCCATGATTTCGTCCATCGAGAGGATAAAATCGTAATTTTTGAACGAGACGGCCTGTGCATCTTTCAGGTCATTGGCGGTGCGGGTTATCATGCCGTTTGCGAGCCTGAAAGTGATGGCGTGGGAGTCCGGCGGAATATCGATCTGGGCGCTCTCGGCCGCTATTGTGACTTTTTCGTTCGGCTGTCTCTGGTCCTGGATGAAAACTCCCTTGATCGTATGGTCCGAGCGGTCAACCGACCTGAAAAAGAGGACCAGTTTCGGAATGGCGGAAATAAAGACGCCCTCTTCCAAAAGAGCCGGAATGGAGGCGCGGCCAAGCGACCTCAGCTTCGATCTCGAATGCCTGGTTTGTCAGCGGGGAGGACCCAAATGGTGTTTACGAACGCGAGTATGCTTATGAGGCTAAGCACTGCGAGCACCGGCGGCAGAAAGCCGAGAAAACCGGTTCCCGCCGCCCGAAAGGCAATCAGTTCGTTATCGCTGTTCAGGCGCACGAAAGCAAGCATGACCCCCAGCAGGGCCGCCATCGGGGCCGCATACAAAATGAGCCTCGGCATGGCAAAAAGCACTAACTCGGTAATGTCTTTCAGGCTGCACGACGAGGCGAAAAGAATACGCATGAGCTGGAGAAGCTGCCCCGTAATGAGCACGAAGCAGACCCCGGCCAGGCAAATGAGCACCGGGGGACACTGCTCGCGCAGAATATAGGTGTAGAGAGTCTTTTTCATGATCAGGTAATCTATCCAATGAGGGCAGATAAGGTCAATTGCAAAGATGAGGCCGGGATGGAATACATCGCGCTTGCGCCAGGAGGAGACGAGCGAGATACTGCCTGAAAAAACCGTAAAGATTTGCCGCCGCCGAGACGATATTTTAAATACTGGGCAACCGTGGAGAGGATACGGTCAATGCCACAGTGAACTCATCAATGCGAGTTATTGAGCTCATTAAAATGTTTTAGAGACAGGCTTTTCCGATTATTCAAAAAGCCAACACCTTTTCCAGGAGAGTTCAGATGGTCCAAACCCAGGCATCGAACATTTATCACCGAACAGCAATTGAAACCGCCGATCCGCTCCAACTGATCATTCTGTGCTACGACGCGGCGATCAGACGACCTCAAGCAAGCCAAAGAGCTTCACGAAAGACGCGAAATGAATGAGGCCTACCGGAAAATCAGGCACGCCCAGGACATAATCACGGAACTCCTGGTGGGCCTCGACTACGAAAGGGGCGGAGATATAGCCCGGAACCTCAATCGGCTTTACAATTTCATCCTCAGGCAGTTGATCGGCATAAACAGCCGCGAGAATACCTCCATCTATGACCATCTGGTCAAAATTCTTTCAGAACTCAGGGACGGTTGGGAAGCGATCAAGCTAAGCCCAAGCCAGACTTCGGTGAAGACGGGACTTCTTCCTCGAAACTGGCAGGCTTCGGCATAGGATTCAGTAATGGAAAGCAACGAACCGTGCTGGATGGATCAGGCTGAATCCATTCTGGACCAGCTCCTGAAATTTACCGCGCAGCTTGCGGAATTCGAAAACGATCCGCAGGTGGACGCTAAAGCTCTTTCGGACGCATGCATCAGGCGCCTGGATGATCTAAAGCGGACTTATGCCGCCGAGACGGGAAAACTCGCCGGCGGCCAAAAACGAAGTGCTTGAAAAAATGCGGGACCTTTATGCCCGCACTCAGGTCTGCCTTGAGATTCTGGAAAGGAAAAACAACCGGGTGGCTGCCAAGCTCCAAAGTCTGTCCAGGACCAAGCAGGCCATCAACGCCTACACTACCCGGCGGGGCCGCTGAATGAGAGGTGAACGAGAACGGCAACCCCCCCGCGGAGCGTGGGGTTCAATAGTTTCCAAGCCGGAAAGGGTCCTTTTCCGCCCTGACGGCGTCAATCTTCGGGGTTTCTTGTGCGGCGTACCGATGTACGCCTCCGCGTAACCCCTTGATTTCCTTGCCATGACGAAAAATGCCACCTTTCCGGCTTGGAAACTGCCAGTCTCTTATCCGAGGTTCCCGGATGGACACTAGATAAAGACGGCTTGACACAGAGTTTCAGCTTGTCCCCGCCCATATGCCTATAACGCTTGCATAAAACCAAGGCGTTCGCCGCAGAGCACCCGGAGAGAACTGAAATTTGATGAAATTAACAGGAAGGTAGAAGTGTCTCTAATCAAGTTTCCATCCGAAAAGGGGCGGTGGGACCGCCGGCCCATTTGGCCACTGCCTTCGGCGGTGGCAGGGACAGGATCTCGACGCTCCGCCCGTTCGACAGGCTCAGGGCAAGCTTGGCGGTACGAACACTCGTTGAGCTCGTGTTCGCGCTTGACACTCCAGACAGCGCTTAGATGCTTATTGTTCTCGCCCGATCTTTAGTGAGGGCGCCTGTACGCCTCCGCGTAACCACTTGATTTCCTTGCCATGACGAAAAATGCCACCTTTCCGGCTCGGAAACTGCCAGTCTCTTATCCGAGGTTTCCGGATGGAGACTAGATAAAGACGGCTTGACACAGAGTTTCAGCTTGTTCCCGCCCATATGCCCCTATAACGCTTGCATAAAAGCAGGGGCGGCTTTTCCGGCCGGGCGCTTCAATCCTTCTTCTTCAGTTTCCGATCCGACCACCTTTTGAAAAAACCGGTCACTTTCGAGCCGGGGGGTTCCTCAACTATCCTGAGCTTTCCTCGCTGGACCATCACATTCTGGAGACAGGCCCTCAGGTAAGGGCATGGCAGGCACCCGCTCTGAGGCTGCATTATCCCCTCTTCATCAACGGGACACACCTTATCCCCATCGCCGAAACACTTCGGAGAACCCCCAGCCCCCTGGTCGGGCACAACTCGATGGTGTTTCTTTCATGCACGCCCTCCGGCGCACCGCCGTTATTCGAGAATTTCCAGCACGGCGCGCTTCTTGAGTTTCGTTGCGGCCGCGTTCACGATCGTTCGCATTGCATGAGCGTTTCGGCCTTCCTTGCCGATTATTTTTCCGAGGTCTTCTTTGGCTGCCCGCAATTCTATCACGGATATCTGCTGGCCGCATAATCTCTTTAACTACAACCTGTTCGGGATGTTCCGCAAGACAACGCGCAATGTATTCAACCAGCTCTTTGATTTGAATGTCTTCCATAAACGCAGGCTCCCTGTTGATGGCCTTCTGCCAAAAGTCCGGGAATCCGGGGGATTCCAGCAAGATGAATCGGTCCGCCAGTCAGGCGGAAAATACGGTGGAAAAGCGGGCGCTTGGTAGCGGGAGCAGGAAGAACAGAACCTGACAGCTTAACAATTGTTCAAGTGTTTGTGAAATTATGAAAAATCGGTTATGGTGTCAACTGATTTTCGAGTGTAAATAAGATGTTAAGAAAATGAAATTTATCACAAGCTCCACGTCCCGTCTCGCCGTCTTTCGCCACTGGCGATAACCGGTTCGGAGGGCGAAAGGATTGCACAACGTCATTCCCGCATGTCTTAGGCGGAACTTGGCGGGAATGACGACGTCGAACCGGGATAACGCGAAGAATATTGGAGGCGCTCATATGCCGGATGAACCGAAAAAGGTTTCGGAACCTGATTTCGATGTCCCGGTCAAGCTCGGAAAACCAGCCTCTGATTGAATCAATCGCAGTCGATCTGCCTGCGCCAAGCCTGATCGACAATACCGCAGACCTCGACAGGCTCGCCGGAACTCTTGGTCAGATGGGGTATTCCCCGGTTCAAATCGCGCCCGGCAAAATGGATGAGTTCGTCAGGAAAATGCGCGGAAACGATCTGCGCTTCCGTGCGGTAGTGGGATACACCGGCACGCATTGGGAGGTCCTCGATGTGGTTGCCCGGTCGCCCGATTCGGCCGTTTTCGGCTTTGCGCTGGACCTGGGCACCTCCAGCCTGGTTTTCCGGCTGATCGACATTGCCCGCAAAAAGATCATCCGGGAGATCTCGGTAAAAAATCCCCAGGCGGCCTGGGGGGAAGATATTCTGAGCCGCATCATCTTTGCCAGAGATCAGGAAGGCTTAGCCGTCCTTCGGGACTCGCTGGTGGAAGCCTGTTCGGATGCGATGCTCAAGATGCTCGAAGATTCAGGGGTCTCTGCTCATTGCGTCTACGCCCTATCCTGCGCGGGAAACACGGCGATGAGCCATTTTTTCTGGGGCCTCGACCCGTCGAACATATGCCGTGAACCTTACATTCCTGCGGCCAACACTTTCCCGATAGTCCGCGCAACGGAGCTTGGGTTCGATTTTTTCCCTAACGCGCTGCTCTATCTTTTCCCCAATGTCGGCTCCTACGTCGGGGGCGATATCATCTCAGGGGTGATCGCAGCCGGTCTGAACAGATCGGCCGGACGTCCGGATGCTCATAGACGTCGGAACAAATGCCGAGATCGTGCTGGGCAATCGCGAGTGGCTGCTGGCCTGCGCGGGCGCGGCCGGTCCGGCCCTTGAAGGCGGGGTCGTCGAGCGCGGAATGCAGGCTGTCGCCGGGGCGATCGACAAGGTAAGGATCGACAGGAAGACGCTTGATCCGGATTTTCGGGTAATCGGAGGCGGGAAAGCCTCGGGCATCTGCGGGTCCGGCCTGATAGAACTTGTGGCCGAGATGTTTTCGTCGAAAATCCTGAACATCCAGGGCAAATTCAGCACAGGACTCAGTTGCTCCCGCCTCAGAAACACCCCGGACGGCCCGGCTTATGCGCTGGCTCTTTGCTTCTCAGACCAGCGACGGGCGCGAGATGCTCATATCCGAGATCGACATCGGAGTTTTTTTGAAGTCAAAAGCGGCGATGTACACTATACTGTCGCTCATCTGCCGAAAGGTGGGACTGAGCTTTGATGATTTAAAAAATATTTACATCGCGGGAAACTTCGGCAATCATATCGATCCCGAAATGGCGGTTCGAATCGGCATGATTCCGGATTTGCCCCTGGAAACATACCACGGGATCGGGAACTCGAGCCTCCTCGGGGCCTCCATGCTCATGTGCGACCGAACACTTTTGGCGGAAGCCGAAAAGGTTCGAAACATGATCACCTACGTTGAACTCAACGTAAATGTCGAGCTGATGAATGAGTTTCGAGGGGCGCTTTTCATTCCTCACACCGACCCGAAGCTTTTCCCATCCGTGCGGATACCGCAGAGCGGTCCTCAATCGCGAACACCCGGGTTTGACAATGAACCGGCCGACACAGACCAACAGGTATCAGCAAAACGAGGTAAAGCCCAGATTCACCGTCAGGGGCGTCTATGTCGCCCGGCTCCTGGTCGGCCTTCTGCTGGCTCTCAACATCGTTCTCATCTTCACAATCCTTTTTTCCTCCAACGGACTTCCCGGCTACAGGAAACAAAACCAACAGGTAAAGGAACTCGAGGAAAAGGTCCTCAAGCTCAAGATTGAAAACCAGAAACTCTTCGAAATGATTCAGTCACTCAAGACCAGCCCCAAAGCACAGGAAAAACTTGTTCGCCAGGAACTTGGCTGGGTCGCGTGAAAACGAAATTATCCTCGAATCCACCGACAAGGAAAACGAAGGGGGCGAAAAAGCGTCTGAACCGATCAAGCCTTTCAGCATTCCGAAATAGCCCTGCCCGGACCCGGGGCCGGCCGGATGTGTTGTTCGGACTCGGGCGCCGCGCGCAAAAATATTCCTTCTTGACGGTGGGTCCGATGATCCATTTCTATCCATATCCATCCGTGGTTCCGATTACCGGAGACTCAGGTCATGATTGAAAACCTCGCCCCGGTCCTGCTCTCACGCATTCAGTTCGCATTCACTCTTTCTTTTCACATATTTTTCCCGGCCTTCACAATCGGTCTGGCGAGCTGGCTTGCCGTGCTCGAATGGCGATGGCTAAAAACCGGCAATACGGTCTATGCGGTCATATACCAGATGTGGATCAAGATCTTTGCCGTCACATTCGGCATGGGAGTCGTATCGGGCGTGGTCATGTCATTCCAGTTCGGGACCAACTGGTCCGTATTCTCAGACAAGGCCGGAAACATTCTCGGGCCCTTACTGGGCTACGAAGTGTTGACAGCGTTTTTTCTTGAAGCCTCATTTCTAGGGGTCATGCTGTTTGGCTGGAACCGGGTCAGCCGTGGAATGCATTTTGCCGCAACAGTGATTGTGGCGGCGGGGACCCTGATTTCCGCATTCTGGATTCTGTCAGCCAATAGCTGGATGCAGACGCCGCAGGGATTCCGGATTGCTGAAAACGGCCTGCTCCATCCCACAAACTGGTTGCAGATTGTTTTCAGCCCGTCTTTTCCCTACCGCTTCGTTCATATGATCACCGCCGCCTACCTGAGCACCGCGTTTGTCGCCGGAGGCGTGGGCGCGTTTTACCTGCGGGGCGGCCGCCACATAAAGGAGGCTCGCGTGATGATGGGGATGGCCATGATAATGGCGGTTTTCGTGGCGCCCCTGCAACTGCTTTTCGGAGATATGCACGGTCTCAACACGTTTATACACCAGCCGGCCAAGGTCGCCGCCATTGAAGGACTTTGGGAAACCCGGCGGGGAGCGCCGCTGAATCTCTTCGGGTGGCCGGACCAGGAAGAGGAAACCACTAAATATGCAGTCGAAATTCCCGGGCTGTCGAGCCTGATTCTCACCCATGACTTCAACGGCGAGGTCAAGGGCTTAAAGGCCTGGCCCAAAGACGAACGCCCGCCGGTGCTGTGGGTTTTCTGGTCCTTCCGGGTCATGGTTGGGATTGGAGTCTTGATGACCCTGACCGGCGTTACGGCCCTGGTTCTTTATTTCAGGAAGCGCTTGTTTGATGCGAAATGGTTTCAGCACTGGTGCATTGCAATGAGCCCGGCCGGATTTGCCGCTGTTCTGACGGGATGGTTCGTTACGGAAATGGGCAGGCAGCCCTATATAATCCAGGGCGTCCTGAGGACAGCAGATGCTGTCTCTCCCGTGCACGGCGTTTCAGTCGCCATATCCATTGGCGCTTTTGTTCTCACCTACGCGGTCGTGTTCGGCGCCGGGAGCTATTACATTATGAAACTTATCAGGAAAGGTCCCGAGACCGAACCGGATGTCTATGGTTCACACGGCCTCAAAGGGCCCGTTCTGATTACGAACCTTGTTTCAGAAGAGGATGGACCGCATGTTTAGCCTCGAGGGACCCCTGGATGTTCCGCTCATATGGCTTGGCCTGCTAGCCACGGCGCTTTTCCTCTATGTCCTTCTGGATGGCTTCGACCTGGGGGTGGGCATTTTGTTTGCCTTTGCGCCGTCCGATGAATGCAGGGACCGCATGATGAACTCCGTCGCACCCTTCTGGGACGGCAACGAGACCTGGCTGGTTCTGAGCGGCGGAGGGCTTTTCGCGGCGTTCCCCCTTGCCTATGCGATCCTGATGCCCGCGCTCTACATGCCCGTTATCCTGATGCTTCTGGGCCTGATCTTTCGGGGCGTGGCGTTCGAGTTTCGCTTCAAGGCCGTAAAATCCCGCTTTGTCTGGGACTACGCTTTCCACTTCGGGTCGATTGTGGCCGCTTTCATGCAGGGCATGATCCTGGGGGCATTCGTCAAAGGGGTGCAGGTCGAGGGGCGAAGCTTTGCAGGCCAGCCTTTCGACTGGCTCAATGCGTACAGTTTCATGACGGGGGTGGCCCTGCTGTTCGGTTACGCACTGCTGGGAGCTACCTGGCTGGTGATGAAAACCGACGGAATCACGCAGGACTGGGCGAGAAAATGCGCCGCTTATGTCCTTGGCTATGTGGGAGTGTTCATGGGGATTGTGAGCATCAGCATGCCGATAATGAACGTGGGTGTAAGGAACTTGTGGTTCACTCTTCCAAATTTTTACTACCTTGTCCCCGTGCCGCTTGTGACTGCAGCTCTTTTTATCTTTATATGGCTGGATTTGCACAGGCGCGTGGAGAATCGCCCCTTTTTCCTCGCCGTCGGCGTTTTTCTCATGGGCTATCTGGGGCTGGGCATCAGCTTATGGCCATGGCTGGTCCCGTTTAACCTGACCTTCCGCCAGGCGGCGGCGGCAGCTTCGTCACAGTCATTTCTGCTCGTCGGAACCCTGGTCATCCTGCCGGTAATTCTCGTTTATACCGCCTTTTGCTATTACGTGTTCAGAGGGAAAGCGTCGCGCGAGGGCTACTACTGATACGAAGCAGGGTTCAGGTGGGCGCCAAAAGAAGCTGAAAAGCTCGGGGAGCATTGCCCCCCGAACCCTCGAGCGCTTGGCCGCGCGCGCAGACGCGCACGGCCAAATCATCCCATTCCCTGGAGGATGACCGCCACTCCCTGACCGCCGCCGCCACAGATGGCCTCGAGGCCGTAAGCCGCTCTTCTGCGCTGCATTTCATAAAGCAGGCCGACCATGCGTATGGCGCCGGTAGCCCCGATAGGATGACCAAGAGAGATGCCCGAGCCGTTGACATTGACCTTCGAATCACAATCGCTTTTCGTAAGGCCCATGAGCTTCATGTCAGCCAAAACCTGGGCTGCGAATGCTTCCTGGATTTCAAAGAGTTCAACAGCTTCGAGGGAGACGCCTGATTTGCGCACAGCCTTGTCCACGGCCACAGCCACGGCGGGATAGGTGAGCGTAGGGTCGCACGCCGCGTTGCATCCTACAATGAAGCGGGCCATCGGCTCGAGGCCAAGCTCCAAAGCAAGGCTTTCCGCTGCAAGTACTACAACGCCTGCTCCATCGCTTTCAGAAGAAGAGTTTCCAGCCGTGCAAACGCCGCCTGGATAGACTGTCTCGAGCTTGCTCAATTTCTCCAGACTGGTGTCGGGACGCGGAGTTTCGTCTTCGCTGAAGGTGGTTTTCCGCTCCTTTACAGCAGGGAGCGGGACGGGAACGATCTCTGCGGCGAACTTACCGTCCGCTCTTGCGGCGCAGGCCCGCTGATGGCTCCGCAAGGCCCATTCATCGGCAGCGCGTCTTGTAATGTTTTCTGCCTTGGCGGCGGCTTCGGCCCAGGACATCATGGAATTGAGCTCGCCGTAGCGCTCGACAGGCTGAGACATTACCCGAGCGCGCTGAATACGGTCGAAAAAGGGAATGCCCCAGATGGCGAGCGAACCATGCCCCCGTGGCATGAGACCCCATTTTTCATCCTTCCGTCCACCCATGCCCCATCGGATATCACCCGGCAGATAAAACTCGGCCTGGCTCATGGAATCCATTCCGCCGGCGATGACAACCCCGGCGTTGCCGGTCTGAATTTTAAGCGCGCCCAGGATTACGCTGTCAAGCCCTGAACAGCACCGCCTGTCAATGGTGATGGCGGGCACGCTATCCGGCCAGCCGGCCGCAAGGAGCGCAAAGCGGCCTGCGTTGGCGCACTCCCCGTTCTGGTACGATTGTCCCGCAATCACCTCATCCACCTGGCCGGGCTGAATGCCGGCCCTCCTGACCGCTTCGTTGAGGACCAGAGCGCCGAGTTGATAAACGGGTACGTTCCTGAGACTCCCGCCGTAAGCCCCGATTGGCGTGCGCGCCCCCGATAGGATAACGACCTTTTCCATTCAAGACCTCCGGAAAGTTATTATTTTGCTCGACCTAATGAACCATTTCTCCTGCCTATGCGCTATATTGACGGTTTGTGCAATTACTTTGCCATGCGATTTGACTGATTGCGCCATGACCTCCCACCGGCGGCCGACAGGTTGGACGGTCCTTCGATGATTATTAAGCCTGGTTGGTTTCCATCCGGAAAGGGGCGGTGTGACCGCCGGCCCATTTGGCCACTGCCTTCGGCGGTGGCAGGGGCAGGATCTCGACGCTCCGCGAGGCGGTACCGGAGTACGCCTCCGCGTAACCCCTTTATTTCCTTGCCAAGACGAAAAATGTCTCCTTTCCGGCTCGGAAACTGCCAGTCTCTTATCCGAGGTTTCCGGATGGAGCCTGGTTGGACCCTGAGCACGTATAAGAAACGCAACCTCGGCTCAAGTCCTTTTCTCGGAATCATACGGAATTATTGATAGATTACTTGGGGCGTATAGCATGCTAGACATGTAGGGCTATTTATACATGCACAATAAGTAATGGTTATTCCAGCGTTATTCAAGGATGTGCGCCAACGCGGGCGGTATTTTCGATGGCTGCGCGGGCGATCCGCCCCGATGCCCCTCTGATGCTTTGATAGAGGCGGCATCTCACGCATTCTCGCTTTCAGGCCGCTGTCCGGTTCACTAAGGCCTCTTGGCAAAGTAATTGCTTCAGGCCGTTAAAGAACTGGAGATATTTCCAATCGAACAAAGACGAACAGGAGGAATCAGAATGGCCGTTCGAAAGGTAATGGTTGTGGGATCGGGCTTGATGGGAAGCGGAATTGCCCAGGTGTGCGCGCAGGCGGGGATAGAGGTTTTTATAACCGATGTATCGCGGGAAGCGCTCGACAAAGCCCTTCGAAACATCACATGGTCAGTGGGCAAGTTCGTTGAAAAAGGGAAACTCGCCGAAGGTAAAGAGGCCATTCTGAGACGGATCAAAACGGTGAATGATTTTGGCGCAGCGGCGGAAGCAGACCTTGCTATCGAGGCCGTGTTTGAAAAGATCGAGATAAAGGAAGAGGTTTTCAGGCGCCTGGATCAAACCGCGGGCGCCCATACGTTGATTGCCAGCAACACTTCGGCTATCCCCATTACCGAATTGGCCTCGGTGACCGGTCACCCGGAAAGAGTGCTGGGAATTCACTTTTTCAGTCCGGCGCCCATGATGCAAGCCGTCGAGGTGATCCGTGGAACCTGCACAAGCGATGAAACCTTCCAAAAGGGGAGGGCCTTCGTTCTTCAAATCGGCAAAGAACCCATCATGGTGAATCGCGATATCGCCGGATTCGTCATCAACCGGATCAACTTTCCATCGACCATAGAGGCGATGAGACTGGTGGAAGAAGGCGTCGCCACTATAGAAGACATCGATAAAGGACAGCGTTTGGCTTCCGGCAGGAAAATGGGCGTTTTTGAAACGGGAGATATGGTGGGATTGGACGTTACCTACGGGGCACTCATGGCCACGTACAAAGAAACGGGCGACCCGCGATTTTACCCGCCCTTGTTGCTTAGACGCAAAGTAAAGGCGGGACATCTGGGACGCAAGACGGGAAAAGGGTGGTATGA
Organism: uncultured delta proteobacterium; assembly: GCA_963727975.1. Taxonomy (GTDB): domain Bacteria; phylum Desulfobacterota; class Syntrophobacteria; order Syntrophobacterales; family Syntrophobacteraceae; genus SbD1. The sequence goes on from CAVSIN010000016.1 coordinate 49,335, forward strand.
ATACAACGAGGATGGGACGAAAAAATAAGGCCCCCGCCGGGATGCATTGGCAAAGCCGCGCGGTGAGTTGACAAAGGACTACGACTTTTGAACTGGAGACCGGACAGCAATGGCGTACTATAAAGTGAATACCAAGGATATTTTCTTCATTTTGAAAGAACAGCTTCATTATGGGACCCTCTGCCGATTCGAGCGATATCGCGAGATGGACGAGGAGACGCTGGACATGTTGGTCAATGAAGCTGTCAAATTGGCCCGAACCCGGATTGCTCCTCTTCAGGAAATCGGGGAGAAATGGGGCGTCATCTATGAAAATGGACAGGTTCGCTGCGCCCCCGAGTTCAAAGAAGCCTTCAGGCTTTATGCTGAAGACGGGTGGACGGCGGCGGTTCGCGATCCGGAATACGGCGGACAGGGATTCCCTCACATGATGCGCATCGTCATCAACGAGCTGATGTACGGCGCCTGCCAGTCTTTCAACATGGCTCCGAGTCTCACCCACGGCGCCGCTCACCTCATCGAGACCTTCGGGACAGAGGAGCTGAAAAAGAGGTTTATCCCGAATATGTTCGGAGGCAAATGGTCCGGCACCATGGCTCTTACCGAGCCAAACGCCGGGTCCAATCTGGGGGCGCTGAAGACCACGGCCTATAGAGAGGGAGATCATTTCAAGATAAAAGGCGGCAAGATATTCATCTCCTGGGGCGATCACGATCTCACCGAAAATATCATTCATCTTCTTTTGGCTCGGATCGAGGGAGCGCCCGAGGGAGTAAAAGGAATTTCACTCTTTGTGGTCGCCCAAAATCAGGGTCCTCCCCGACGGATCTCTTGGAGAGCCCAACGATGTGGTTTGCGTGGGCGTTGAAAGAAAACTCGGTTTGCACGCCTCTCCCACCTGCCAACTCGTCTTCGGCGAAAATGACGGCTGTATCGGTTACCTTTGCGGCGAGGAAAACAAGGGTCTGGCCTACATGTTTCAGATGATGAATGCACGCCCGCATCAATACGGGCGTCAGCGGCATGACCCTCGCCAGCACGGCCTATCAGAACGCCCTCGCCTACACCAGGGAGCGGATCCAGGGGTCCAGCCTGACCGGAGAGAAGTCCGGATACGTGCCCATTATAGAGCATCCGGACGTGCGGCGCATGCTGCTCTGGATGAAGGCCATCGGTGGACGGCATGCGCTCCATGATCTACACCGGAGCCTATTGGTCGGACCTTGCCTCAGAGCTTGCCCGAAGGCGAGCGAAAAGGAGCGTTATCAGAACCTGGTGGATTTCATGACCCCGATCATCAAGGCCTACTGCTCGGATATGGGTTTCCGCGTATGCGAAACGGCCATCCAGTGCCTGGGCGGCTATGGCTTCTGCAAGGATTATCCACTGGAGCAGTACCTGAGAGACGCAAAAATCATGTCGCTTTACGAAGGAACCAACGGGATCCAGTCCATGGACCTGATGGGACGCAAGATGTCAACAAAAGGCGGGGCTTTGTTCAATGAGTTCAAGAGCGAAATCGAACATTTCTGCTCTCAGCACCGTGAGCACCCGGAACTGGGCGACAGGGTCCGCGCGCTCGCCGGAGTTGCGGGGCGCCTGTGGGAAGTCTGCCGAGGAAATGAAGAAGAGAATGAACAGCTGACCCACCGCAGTGGGCATCTTACACGTATCCGGCCCTCATGGCGTTCAGCGAAGTGACCATGGCCTGGAGGCTCCTCGATATGGCGCTGATCGCCTATGAACCGGCGCAAAAAGAAGGAGAGGCCTACGACTATTACCGAGGGAAAATCTTTCAGGCAAAATACTTCGTGGACATCACTTTGCCCCACACGCTTGCGACCATGGAATCATGCCTGCGCCTTGGAAGAGAAATTCTGGAGATCCCCGACAACGCCTTCTAAACCTCGTTCGGTGAATCAGGGCAAGGGAGAGGTGAAATGAAATACGAGAATCTGATCCTGGATGTGGGAAATCATATCGCGATCATCACGATCGATCACCCACCCGCCAATACCTGGAACCTGGCTGTCATGCAGGAATTCGAACAGGCCATTGACCGGGTGGAAAGCGACGATGACATACGGGTGCTAGTGATCACCGGGGCGGGAGAAAAAGTCTTCTCAGCGGGCTTTGACGTAAACGAGGCCGCGAACGCTTCCATAATCAGCACCATGGGACGCGAGATCTGGAAACGCGTGGATCGTTTCGAAAAACCGGTCATTGCGGCCATTAACGGTTTCGCATTCGGTGGAGGGCTGGAGCTTGCCATTGCATGCCATTTCAGAATCATGGCAGACGATCAAAAAGCCATGGTGGGTCTGACAGAGCTGAACCTGGGAATCATTCCAGGTTGGGGGGGAACCCAGCGTTTGCCTCGGCTGGTAGGCAGGGCCAAAGCCCTGGCGATGATTCTACTCAGCCGCAGGCTCGGGGCCAAAGAAGCTCTGGAGATCGGCCTGGTGGACACACTATCGGCGCCCGGGGCGTTGATGGACGATGTTCTCGCTTTTGCGAGGGAACTCTGTGAGAGGCCCCCCATAGCGGTGCGGTGGGTGCTGAAGGCAATGTCTTCGGGTCTCTATGAGGGGTTGGAGGAAGGGCTGAGGGTGGAGGCGGAAGGAAGCGCACGCGTGCGGGAAACACAGGATCGCAAAGAAGGGTTTGCTGCTTTTCTCGAGAAACGAAAGCCTCACTTCAAGGGGAAATGACAATCAAGCGGCTCTTTTTATCACTCGATGTTGTATTTCTTCATCTTTTGATACAAACCCGTTCGGTGAATCCCTAGAAGCTGTGCGGTTCCGGCCCTGTTGTTACCGGTCTTTTTCAGAGTTTGGACAATGGCGCTGCGTTCGGTGTCTTCAAGCAACTGTTTGAGATTGGAGGACAGGCCCTGCGGTGGGCCCTGCCGACGGCCGGCCGGCGCAATACGAAGCTGTAAAGGCAGGTCATCGGGTTCGATGCAGGCGCCGTTGCACACTATCATGGCGCGCTCGGCAATGTTTCTAAGCTCTCGTGCATTGCCCGGCCAGGCGTAGTTTTTCAATATTTCCATCGCTTCAGTTGAAACGGCGGAAACTCCACGTTTGTTACCCCGGCTCAGTTTTTCCAAAAGATGTTGGAAAATGAGTGGAATATCTTCTTTTATCTCCCTCAAGGGGGGCAACGTGATGTTGATCACGTTGATCCGATAATACAGGTCCATGCGAAATCCGCCCTTGCTCACCATTTTTTCCAAATCGCGATTAGTTGCGCAAATGATTCTGAAATCAACGCGTCTAGGTTTGCTGCTCCCGATCCGGTCTACTTCCTTTTCCTGGAGGACCCTCATGAGCTTAACCTGCATGTTGAGCGGCATATCCCCGATTTCATCGAGGAAGATGGCGCCATTGTGGGCCAGTTCGAATTTCCCCGCTTTGCCTGCTTTGCGCGCCCCTGTAAAAGAACCTGCTTCATAGCCGAACAACTCGGCTTCGATAAGTTCCGAAGGGATGGAAGCGCAGTTGACTTTGACAAAACCGTTTTTCCTTCGCCGGCCGGCTCGATGAATGGCATGGGCAAAGAGTTCTTTGCCCGTCCCCGATTCTCCCGTAATCACCACCGGCGAATCGGTTTCCGCCGCCTGCCTGGCCAGCGCCATTGTTTGTTTGATGCGATCAGACTTCCCGACGATATTGTCGAAACCGTAGCGCACGCCGCAAGACCGATCGAGTTCTTCCGTGCAGAAATCGAGGTGTTTTTCCAAGGTGTCTATGCGGTCATACAATTCCTTCAGCCTTTCGGGTGTTTTGAACATTAGTTTTCCGAACGCCCCAACGATGCGGCCGTCCCTGGTTAGCGGGACGCGGGCGATCACCCGCTGATCGTCTTTGAGCTTCATGCCGGCGCCTATTTCGGCCTTTCCTGTTGCAAGGACCCTGATAAGCCTGGTCTCCGGGCTCACTTCGGTAATATGGCGGCCAACAGCCTGTTCGGGCGCTATCGGGTAGACGCCTGTATTGGCGGTGCTCATGAACCGGACGATCCCGTCCGCATCCACCAATATCAGACTTTCATAAGGGTTGTTCAATAGAGCAAGCAAGAGCTGTTGGGGTACGTCCTGGAGGATTGTTTCCATTCTGGTGGGTTCATGCATGTGATTTGCAATCTCCATTGATTCGGATTATTGAGAGAGCCGGCCCTGACTTTTCTCCAGGTTGTCCCTCAGAAATTGAATTGCAGCAGGCCACGCCTGTCGTGAGGCTTCAAGATTCGCCCCGTTGCGCTCCCCTTGCGCCCTGAGAAAACCATGTCCTGCACCCTCGTAAATATGCGTGATGTAGACCTTCCCGAGCTCTTTCATATTCTCTTCCGCAGGCTTGACTGTACTGACCACGCGGGCGTCGTCGCCTCCGTAGAGGCCAAGAACCGGCGCGCTTATCGCCTTCAGCGCCTCAAGCGGAGGGGATGCGCCGTAATAGACCACTGCTGCGCCAAGCTCGGGCTGAACAGTCGCGTAATGAAAGCTCTGGCCTCCACCCCAGCAGAAACCCAGCGTTGCGAACCTTGGGGTTGCTGCAGGCAAGTTTTTTGCGTAGTCTTTTACAGCATCCAACATGGCAGTAACCTGAGCCGATGAAAGACCGCTCACGGCCTTAACGACATCATCGCGGCCGGCAAAGGCCTCGGTCCCTCCCCCGCCCGGCCCGCGGTCCGAAAGCAAGTCCGGCGCAATCGCGATAAAGCCCTCTGCAGCCAAACGGTCTGTGACGGCTCGCAGCCAGTCGGTAAGTCCGTATATTTCCATGATGACAATAACTACAGGCGCTTTATCCTTCCGTTCCGGGTAGACTATGAAAGAACTCAACCGGGTCTTCGAGCCCGGAACCGGGATACTCGCCCATTCGTGATGCCTTGGAGATTTTTCCAGCGCAGCCTTGGCTTCGGCCTCACCCGCCGGGATGGGACCGGCGTCTGAGAGGCAAAGAGGCGCTGCAAACAGGCTCACGGCAGCCGCACAGATCAATATTAAGCTATACTTTCCGACCATAGTGAATTTCCTCCTCGATATTCGAGTTTTCCGGCATTCCATTGTCAAGAACTAAGTTAACTCTTATCGGGCGATATGCATCATTTTCACGGGACTTGACCGCAAGTATCGACCCGTTGCCGAGCGCGGCTTGCAAAGCGGCCGGCGAAGCTTGCTGCGGGAGCAGTCGCCATGCCGGTATGACGAATATGGCCGTTCAAGCTCGAGGCGCATGACGCGTTGCGTTATGCGCTACAGGGCATGATGAGCTAATGCAACTGCAAAGCGCATCGACGATCTGCGCCGGGACAGTTTTAAATGGCACGGTCAATGCACTTGAAATCCGAATAACCGACTACTTCAAGAAGGGTTCGGAACATGAAAAAGGAAAGCATCAAACCTGCTCATCCGGGTGAAATCCTGTTTGAACAGTTCCTGAAGCCCATGGGCATCAGTCAGACCAAATTGGCTGACGTCATAAGCGTTCCGCCGCGCCGCATCAATCAGATCGTGCATGGGAAACGCAGGATCAGTGCAGATACAGCTCTTCGTCTCGGGCGTTATTTCGGCACATCCCCGCAGTTCTGGCTGAGTCTCCAGGTAGATTACGATCTCGGTATTGCAGGAGATAAGCTCGGCGATAGATTGAAGCGACGATATACGCGAATATGCAGCCCTCAGTTAGCAGCCTCGTATGACAGACTATGTACTACACTAATGGTATAAAACAGAGCCCTCTTGCAGCCAGACACACAGCATGATACGCGCGCATATTCAGATGCCGTGACTCCACAGGCGAGGCCCCCCTTAGCGACTCGCTTCGCGTAACACGAGAGGTTCCCCGCCGCCAGTGTCTGTCAACCGCGTTGGGACGGCGGCGGGGGGCCTTCCTCGTAAGTCCGCACGATATAATGGTGTATTCCCTCGATATCGCCGGCGTCGAAAGATCGAAACTCGCTGTCCCCCCGAAACCAGGTGATCTGCCGTTTGGCGTAATGCCGGGTATCGCGCTTTATCTGAGAGACAGCCTCATGGATGGAAATGGCGCCGGCAAGGTGAGCGGCCATCTGCCTGTATCCCAGCGACTGCATCGATTTAAGCTCTGCTGCGTAGCCCATGCCAAGGAGCCCTTCAACTTCATCTTTGAGGCCGGATTCAATCATCCGGTCGACCCTGCGGTTTATTCGCTCAAAGAGCGCCTCCCGCTCCCGGCTGACAAAAACCTTTATCGCGGGGTGAAGCTGCTCTTTGAATCCGTGGCCCTTCTGTAATATGGATAGCGGAACTCCTCCCTGATAAAAGACCTCGAGCGCCCGAATAATTCGCTGCCGGTCGTTAGGGTGAATTCTCGCCGCCGATTCCGGGTCGATCCGTAAAAGATCGCAATAGAGCTGACCCAGGCCTCTGGACTTCTCATCGGCAATCAACCTTCTTTTCACTTCGGGGTCAGATGGGGGCCCCGGGCACAGGCCCCGGGTCAGCACTTTCATGTACAGGCCTGTGCCCCCAACGACGAGAGGGAGTTTGCCGCGTTTTTGTATATCTTCTATTACCGGGCCGGCAAAGTAGAGGTACCTTGCCGCATCGAAAGGCTCATCGGGGTCGACCAGGTCTATGAGGTGGTGTGGGACAATGCGGCGTTGTTCAGGGGTAGGTTTTGCGGTCCCGATTTCCATGCGGCGGTAGACCTGCATTGAATCGGCGTTCACTATCTCTGCTGAGATCCGCGTGCACAGTTCGACCGAAAGCGAAGTCTTTCCCGCTGCGGTAGGTCCGGCAAGTAGAATCAGCGGGATGGCGCCCCCCTGCTCAGCTCCTTTTGAAAAGTCTGAAGATCTGCTCATATGTCAAGGTGTATGAAAGCGGCCGGCCGTGCGGGCATGTAAAGGGAACATCAATCGAATCGAGCATTTCGAGCAGGCGCTTTATTTCTTCTGTTTTAAGCCTGTGGCCCGCCCTCACCGATCCGTGGCATGAGGCGACCCTGGCAAGGCCGAGCAGGATTTCGCCCTCATTTGCCGGACACTCCTCTTCGGCGTACCGGAGATAGTCGCGCAGTATTTGTTCGGGTTTAAACCCGGATAGACTGGCCGGGACTGCATGTACAGCGAAACTGCTTCCTCCGAAAGACTCGATTTCAAATCCAAGATCGCGCAAGGAGGGGACCAGTCCCTCGAGCATCACGGCCTCTTTTGGCAAAAGGTCCACGACTGCGGGCCGGGCAAGAAGCTGAGCGGCCCTTGTCTTCTTCTTGCTCAGGCTGTTGAATACGATCCTTTCATGAGCCGCGTGCTGGTCTATGAGAACCAGACCGTGCGGGGCTTCAAGAAGGATGAAAGAGTTTGCAAGCTGTCCGATGAGGTTGAGGCTCGAATAGGCCAATGCCCCCGCATCCATCTCGCCTTGGACCGGCGGATATTGCGGCCCTTCAGGCAAGATCCCATGGCCGGGCGCTCCTGCGGACTCTTCGCGAATCGTGGATATACCGGAAGCTGGATGTCGAAAGGATTCAGCAGGTCCGGCAAATCCAGTCGGCCCCGGCTCCATGTTCTTTTGACGCCAGCTTTGGGGACCGAAGGGCGCCTGAGTTTCGCACGCCATCCCGACATGAGGCGCCGTCCACTTTCTTTCAAAAATTCCGCCTTCCTGCCGGGAAAACCCGTATGACTTCGGGCGAATCGCCGAGAGCGCCTCAAAGAGGGCGGCCCGCAGAATCGATATTACTTCGCCGGGGTTTCTAAACCGGATTTCTCTTTTTGAGGGGTGAACGTTTACGTCCACCTCGGTGGGCGAAATTCCCACAAAGATGACAGCGACCGGATACTTTCCACGGGGGATGAGGGCTTCATAAGCCGTCAGAACAACCCTCTGAAGAAGCCTGTCCCAGAGGGCCCTGCGGTTTACATAAAGGAAAAGACTCTGACTGTTCGTCCTCTGGACGTCGGGAGGCGCAAGAAAACCCGAAACGCTCATGCCGTTTTTTTCGAAGTCGATCGCGGTGAGAGAGCGAGCAATTTCAGGTCCCAGCACCTGTGTGGCCCTGGGAAGCAGGCCGTCGCACTTCAAATGATCGCACAGCAACTTTTCCTGGCTTTGCAGTTGCAGATGGACTTGAGGGTTCGCCAATGAAATGCGCAAAAACTGGTCTGTTATGTAAGCGAGTTCGGTTTCGGCTTTGCGCAGGAACTTGCGTCTTGCAGGAATACAGTAAAAAAGGTCGCGCACGAGCACCTGGGCGCCGGGAGGACACCCCTTTTCACGAACCTCCTTTATTACGCCTGCTTCAACTCTGATGAACGTTCCGCCAAGGGCCTCGGGTTCTCGCGTGCTTAGCTCGAAGCGGCTTACGGCGGCAATCGATGGGATCGCTTCTCCGCGAAACCCAAGCGATGATATTGAATCCAAATCCCGAGCAGACCTGATCTTGCTCGTCGCATGCCTCTCAAGCGACATCAGCGCGTCTTCGGCGCTCATCCCGCAGCCGTTGTCCACTACCCGAATTTCCCTGCGCCCTCCGTCGATCAGGCTTACCGAAATCCTTGAACTCTGAGCATCGAGGCTGTTTTCAACGAGTTCCTTCACCACCGCAGCAGGGCGTTCGACGACCTCGCCGGCGGCGATCTGGTTGCAAAGAATATCCGGTAAAATCGAGATCTTGCCCACTCGTTTCCTCAGCAACTCAACCCTATTGACAGAAAACATTCATTCCAGTACTAAAAAGACGCTTCTAGGCTCAATTGTATCATACTCGAAATTTTCCGGCTAAAACAGGACCCGGGTTTTTGTTTTGCCGCTTTAACGCAATTTCTCTTCGTGCAAGCGAGCCGGGCGAACGAAAATCTTCCCGGGGGCCTCTAGAATCGAGCAGATCTATGGATTCCAACCCCTACCAGCCGCTGGTGAACCTTTTGTCCAATATCCTTGAAGCTTATACTACAGCTTTTTTTGTTTTCGATCAAAGAAACCGCCAGCTAAATCTTGTCGCAATGCAGAGCCTGAGCAAGTTCATTCCTGCCGAGATTTCACTTCCTCTGGAAGGCAGCGGGATTCTTTCCCGGGTGCAAAAAGAAGGGCAAACAATTCACCTTGATAAGCTCCATGAGGCGACATCATCCATACCCCTTACACTTCCTTTCTACCGGGAAGGCGAATCGCACATAAAGGGTCTCTATGCGGTTCCGGTGGCGGGGGGCGCCGGGATTCTCTACGTCGATACAAAATATGGCTGGGGATTTAACGACAAGCAGCAAAAATGGATAAAAGAGTTCGCCGAACTTCTCGGAGGGTTTTTGAAAAGCCGGGTGGCGGAAGAACGGCAGGAAAACTACGCCAGGATATTCGAAGTGTTAAACCGGCTCGACGATGTCGCCTTCAAGGGCTACGCACTTGATAACTACTGCGGGCTGTTCGCCGCCGAGTGGTCGCAGATACTTGGAATGGATTACGGGTTTCTGGTCATAAAAGAGCCCGAGAAGAAAAGTTATCGTATCCTGGGCTCCACGGCAAATACGCCGAGAGGCCTGGTCACTCAGAGTTTTTCCGCCAAGCAGGGGCTGGTCGGTTGGGTCCTGCAAAACCAGAAAAATCTGCTCATCATACGCCTCAATCCTTCCACATCGGACCACTACCTGTTTTCTCCGGGCGAGAACCTCCCTCATCAGGGCACGGTTTGGGGAATGCGCGGTCAGACCTCGCTCGGATATGAACTTGCCCTTGTTTTCCTGTCCCGGCAGGTGGTCGACTGGAACGCGGATTCGGAGCGCGCCGTAGGGCACGCCTTTCATTTTCTTCTGCTGCTGATCGAGCAGATCTATTACAAGGAAGAAAACGAAGCCCTTCACTTATACGATATCTGCACCGGACTGTTTAGCGCCCCGGCCTTCGAATCAAGAGTCGAAGGCCTGTTTCACGCCTCCATGCAGTCAAACGCTCCATTTACTCTGGGGCTCATTCAATTCGAACCCTGGCAGATACTTACCACCAAAGTCATGCCCAAAAGGATCAGGCAGCTTCAGCGCGAGTTGGCCTCATCTCTTTGCGACGCTCTGCCTCCCGGGGTCATGGTCGGCCAACTTACGCAAAACCGTTTTGGCGTATTGTTTGCCGGAACGGCCGTCCAGGAGGCCGAAGGCCAGCTCGCCGAACTTGCGGGTCACGGGAAAATAGCACTCAAAGGAGTCAAGGGGGTCAGGCTCCACCCCTATGTCTCTTCGGCCGGTTTCCCGCAGGATGTGGCGAAAATCGAGGACCTTTGGCCCCTTGTCAACCAGCGGCTCTTTGCAGCCTTTGGGCTAAAACCCGAAAAAGCCGCCTCATAAACAGTTGACCGGCTGATTCATTGTCTATAGACTCTACAAGAAGATCGAATAGAAGGCCCCGGCGCCGTGCCCGAGGCGTCTGATAGACTCCGGGTCGCGGGGCGCCTGCCGCGCTACGCGGAGTGAGTAGCCAAGGGGGGGCTGCGTGCGGCGCTGTGTCTTGCTGATTTAGCGTTGTTTATAGTCTGTCATGCGAGGGTCATATATGCTTGGATGGCTTCTGTCATGTTTTTCAAAAGACCTGGCGATGGATCTGGGGACGGCGAATACGCTCATCTACATGCGGGGCAAAGGGGTCGTCCTTAACGAACCGTCGGTTGTGGCCATAAATCAGGATACCCACCAGGTTATAGCGGTGGGGCAGGAAGCAAGAAACATGATCGGAAGACATGGCCACAGAATCGTGACCATTCGCCCGCTTAAAGACGGTGTCATTGCCGATTTCGAAGTAACGGCAGTGATGATCAAGTATTTTCTGGCAAAGGTTTTGAACAAGCGCCGCCTCTTTCGCCCGAGGCTCGTGGTGGCGGTCCCCACAGGGATCACTTCGGTTGAGAAGAGGGCCGTGATCGAGGCCGCCGAACAGGCCGGCGCCAGATACATACACCTGGTCGAAGAACCGATGGCCGCCGCTATCGGCGCGGGGCTTCCCGTTGACCAGCCCCATGGAAACATGGTGGTGGACATCGGTGGCGGGACCACCGAGGTCGCTGTAATCTCCATGTTCACCGTAGCCTACAGCGAGTCGGTCCGGGTGGCGGGCGATGAGGCCAACGAAGCGATCCTGCGCTACATTCAGCGCGAGCGCCAAATGATAATAAGCGAGGTGCTCGCCGAGTCGGTGAAGATGAGAATAGGTTCTGCGGTTGCTTTGGAAAGACCTGAACAAATCGAGATTACCGGGAAGGAAATTCTATCGGGCATCCCCAGAACTTTTACGGTCACCGACCAGGAAATCCGCGAAGCGATAAAGGAACCGGTGGATGCAATCGTTGAAGCCGTGAGGCGGGCCCTTGAGAAGACCCCGCCCGACCTTGCCGCCGACATTCATGACAACGGGTTCTGGCTTGCCGGCGGAGGAGCGCTCCTAAAGGGCCTCGATAGACTTCTTGCTGAGAACACCGAGCTCAAAGTCAACATCGCCGACGATCCGCTTACCGCCGTAGCCAGAGGCGCCGGTTCGGTGATCGAACATGTGGATTTCTACCGGAACGTTTTTATAAATTAGCGCCCGACCCGGTCCCCTTCGGCCCATGGTTCGCCAGTGTTTGGCCGCCTCGAGCGGAAAGTCCGGGAACATATATCGAGTCTCGTGTGTCGGCGCGGGTCTTTCGACATCGAAACGATCGGCGGGATAACGTGATCGGGCTTCTTATACCGAGTTGCGTTCAAGATTGAAGTAATCGAAAAGAGCGGGGAAGTGACTTCCCCGCACCCCGCAAGATTTGGCCTCGCGCGTCTGCGCGCGCGGCCAAGCGCTCGGCGCCGGTGGCGGTTGCCCAGCACCTGCTGGGCCGCCGCCGGCGCCATACAGAGCAGCGAAGCTGCGAGGGGGTTCGGGGGGGAACCCTCACTACGTTTGGGTTCGCGTTGAACGTACGAAACCGCGTTTGACGCTTATAGTTCGCGTCCGATCTTTTGTGAGGACGCAGCTCCCCGAGCTTTTCAGCTTCTTTTGGTACTCACTTGAACGCAACTTAGTATTACATCTCACTGGGTTATGTCTGTTTTTGAGCGTTTGAGAAGAAAATGGCGGATATCATCGATCTATCTTCAAGGTTTAAACCGGGACACAACCTGATCGCGATTTCTCCGCTCGAGTTTCGAAAAGGCGAATGGCTCTCTGGAAGAAGCGCCATTCTGTGCACGCGGGAAGAATCCGCAAAACTTGAAGCACAGCGCCGGAAGGCGACACCGGACAGACCCGCTATAACGCTTGTCCCGAATCATATTACTCTGGACGGCGGGTATCACTACACTTCTTTGTGGCTTTTCAAATTTCGGGAAGATGAAAAACGCATGCGCCGCCTCTACCGGCTGGCTGGACTCATGGAGTGCGTCACCAAGGCCCCATCCCCCGTCTTGCGAACCGACCTGGTGAGAAGGTTTTTCAAAATCATAAACGAGGAGCGGGAACAGCTCAACGTCTCATGGAGAGGAAACGTCCGCAATTTTCTGCTTCCGCTCCACGCCGAGCATTATAATCCAGGGGTCTTTATCGATACAATCGGCAGCGCTCCGTCTCTAAAGGACCTTCTGGTCGGGATAGAGAAGGAAACAAACTCCCAGTTTGACATTCTCGCAGACGACTACGTTTTCTATGTGCCCGAAACGTTCCTGTCAAGATAACCTGACAAAGACCGCCTATATCGGAGCCGACCTCGGGGGGACCAACCTCAAGACGGCCCTGGTGAACCCCCGCGGGAAAATACTCGAGTTCAGGATTTCGCAGGCGCCGGTGGATCAGGGGGCCGAATCGGTTTGCAAAGAATTGGTGGTCCAGTGCCGTGCGCTCGTTAATTCAGCGGTGAAGCTGGGGCTTAAGGCGGCAGCGGTCGGGCTTGGGGTCGCCGGGAAAATCGACCGGTCCGCCGGCTCGGTGATCTTTTCTCCGAACCTTCCGGTGCTCGATGGATATCCCCTGGGGCAGGAACTCGGGCGCAATCTGGGAATTCCCGTTCGTATGGAAAACGACGCTAACGTTTTCGGTTTGGGCGAGAGCCTGGCGGGCGCCGCCAGGGGGTTGCGAAACTGGGTCGGGATCGTATTAGGCACTGGTACGGGAGGCTGCCTCTTTTTCAATGGGAAACTGTGGGAAGGAGACTGCCTGGGGTTTTCGGGGGAGATAGGCCACATGATCGTGGAACCTGGAGGACCGGCTTGCCCCTGTGGGTCGAAGGGGTGTCTCGAAGCCTTCGCGTCGGCGCGCGCGCTAATATCGGGAGCAAAAAAAGCCGTTTCCGGCCAAAGGCTGAAAGAGGGCCCGCTTCATGCGCTCGAAAGGCAGGAAAAACTCAGCGCGCGCACGATTTATGCCTGCGCAAAAAGAGGAGACCCGGCCGCGATGGAACTGTTCGATAAGATGGGCTGGGCGCTGGGGATTTGTCTGGCAAGCATCTTCTCGGCTCTCGGAATCAGGCGCGCGGTCATAGGAGGGGGAGTCAGCTCAGCCTGGGACCTCTTCATCGGCTCGCTTGAAAAAACCCTGGCTCAAAACTGTTCGATGCTCGATCCCGGCGCTGCGGTAATTTTGCGAAGCAGCCTCGGCAATGACGCCGCACTGATCGGAGCAGCGAGTCTTTGCCTCAAGGGCGAGAAAGGGGGCTGCGAACAGTGAACGGCGCCTTTGATTTCCCCCGCTCCCTGCTTCCCGATTGATTAGAACCGAATCAGATTTGCGCCGTAATTCAAGCCGCCCCCGAAGGCAACGGTAACCACCAGGCTGCCCTCGCGGATCATATTGCACGCGATCGCCTCGTCCATCGCTATTATGACTGACGCGCTGGCGGTGTTTCCGTACCGGTCGAGATTTACGTAGAACTTTTCAAAGGGTATGTTGAGAGCCGAGGCTATATCCTTGATGATATTTATGTTTGCCTGATGGCACATGAAGCAATCGACGTCGTCCAGAGAAATTCCGGTTTCCGCCGCCAGCCTCAATATGATTTCGGTCCCCCTTTTCATGGCGAACTCTTTAATGGCTCGTCCGTTCATTTTCAGATAAATCAAATTCGGATGTGGAAGCCTGTTGAAAGGGATCATGGTCCCGCCGCCAAAAACGCCCACCTCCTCACAGAGATGGCCGTCAGTTCCAAGACATGAATGCAGGACGCCCTTGTCGCCGTTTCCGGCCTCAAACAGGATCGCTCCCGCTCCGTCGCCGAAGTAAGGGGCTGTGCCGAAATCGTTCGGATTAAGAATCTTGGAATACATTTCGGCCGCAATGAACAATATGTTTTCGAACCTTTCGGACCTTATCAGGGCGTCAGCCATGCAAATGCCGTAAGTGCTGCCCGAGCAGACCGAATTCATGTCGAAGGCGAAAGCTCGGGAGGCGCCCAGGCCTGCTTGCGCGCGGGTGGCCGTCGGGGGCTGCACGCGATCCGGAGATGAGGTCGAGAGCACAATGCCTTGCAGCTTTTCGGCCGGAAAATTCGCTTTCTCAAGACACGCACGACCGGCTTCAATGGCCAGGTCGGACGTGCATGCCTCATCGGGGGCGATCCTTCTGGAGAGGACCCCTGTCTTGAGAGCTATCCGCGGCCGCGAGTCTTCCGGAAATTGAGTCAAATCTTCATTAAATACCACTTTGTCCGGCAAATAGCTGCCGGTAGCCCTGATAATTGAGTTTTTCATCATAATGGCCGTCCTTTTGATGGGGTTTCCAGCGAAAAGCGAGAAAACGCCATCGCTGGAACGGTGCTGAACGCCGTTGAAAAACGGAGCGGGATAGGGGTTTTGAACTTATCTCTAATACCGAGTTGCGTTCAAGATTGAACTAATCGAAAAGAGCGGGGAAGTGGCGCGCCCTCACAAAAGATCGGGCGCGAACTTGAAGCGTCGAGCGTCGGTCCGATGTGTAAGCGCGAACCCGAACGGAGTGAGGGTTCGGGGGCAAAGCTCCCCGAGCTTTTCAGCTTCTTTTAGTACTCACTTGAACGCAACTCCGTATAAGTAACCTTGGACTTAATCGGGATCGGAATGCCGGGTCCCTCTTTCAACTGAACTCATGTTATGCAGGGATGTCCGGCGATCAATGGGGCAAACGCAGTATTTTGATAATAGGGTTGGGCTTTATGGGGCGCTTCGCAGCGGCCGGCCGCACGTGACGGGCGGCTTTGGGGCGGACCTCGGGGCTTATGAAATCTCGGATGCGATCGTGGCGCACAGATCCTCGGCAAACGGGAAAAGACAGCTTGTATCGAGGCGCCCGATATAGTCTTTTATGCCTGCGATTCCCTCCACCTTGAGAAAACGCTCTATTCCGTCGATTATTTCGACAGCGGCCAGGGGATTTACGAAATTGGCGGTCCCCACCTGGACGGCGCCGGCGCCGGTCAGCAAAAACTCGAGGGCGTCCGTTGCATTGGAGATCCCGCCGATCCCTATTACCGGGCATTCGACCGCCCGGGCGACCTCATAGACGCACCGAAGGGCGATGGGTTTTACGGCCGGTCCGGAAAGCCCTCCCAGAACATTGGCCAGCCGCGGCCTCCTGGAAAAAATATCTACGGACATCGCCGCCACGGTGTTTATGCACGAGATGATATCGCTTCCAGCGCCCCGGGCGGCTTTGGCGATCTCCGAGATGCTCGTAACGTTGGGCGTGAGCTTAGTGATTACCGGAAGACGCGTGGCGGCCCTGACGGCTTCAACCACCCGGGCGGTCATCGTTGGATCGGTCCCGAAGACCATCCCGCCTTCTCTCACGTTCGGACAGCTCACGTTGATCTCAAGGGCGGCTATTCCGGGCGCCCCGTCGAGCCGGGCTGCAAGCTCGCCGTATTCCTCGATCGTGCCGCCCAGGATGTTTACGATCACCGGAACGCCAAGATCGCGCAAAAAAGGCAACTTTACCGCCAAAAACCTTTCCGCCCCGACATTTTCCAAACCTATCGCGTTTATTATGCCCGCCGGTGTTTCGACCAGCCGGGGAGGAGGGTTCCCGGCGCGGGGCTCGAGCGAAATCCCCTTTACTACAATCGCTCCGAGACGGCCCGGGTCGAAGAAGCTCGAGTATTCCTCCCCGTAGCCGAATGTGCCCGAGGCGCTCATAACCGGGTTTTTCAGGCGCAGCGGACCTAACTGAACAGCCAGGTCGGGGGAGGCGTCTGTTGGATTAGGATTTTGTTCCATTTGATAGATCCTGGCGAAAAGATCGGACCGTCTTCGCACACGTGGACGAAGCGTTCGGATTCGGGGTCACCGGGTGTGGCCGCGGGGAGCGCGCACCCAAGACAGGCCCCGATCCCGCAGGCCATGAGCAATTCCATCGAAAGCTGGGCGAGCGTATCGTTTGAGAGCGCCCAGTTAGCCAGACGATACTGCATGGCGAGCGGTCCGCACGAATAGATCTCCAGGGGCCGGAAGTCTCCCGCCGCCACGAATTCTTCAAACATTTGAGTAATGCGCCCCTTGTAGCCGAAGCTGCCGTCGTCGGTTGCAAAGTGGACCCGGCTTCCCTCGATCCGGAGAAAGTCTTCGGGCAAAAGCTCGATTGCTGTGCGGGCGCCGTAAAAAATGCGCAGCGTCTCCGCCCCTTTTGTCCCGCGGTCTGAAATCACCTGTGCGATCAGCTCCAAAAGCGGCGCTATGCCCATCCCGCCGGCAATGAAGGCCAGAGGAACGGACCTGTCGATCGGAAGCTCGAACCCGTTTCCCAGAGGTCCGATGAGGCTTGCGGCCGATCCCGGGTAAAGCCGGGACATGAGCTGCGTGCCGCGGCCGACGACCCTGTAGAGGATTTCGAAGTCCCCGTCTTGGGGATATATTCGGCTAAAGGAAAAAGGGCGGCGCAACAAAGGGTCGTTCCCTTCACGGACGCGAATCATTACGAACTGCCCGCAACGGGCCTCGCCCGCAATCCCGGGCGAATGAAGCCGCAGACGGAATATCTGCCCGCAAATCCTCTGCTGGCTAACGATGCGGGCCTCTTCGATCATCTTGCCCAAAATCAACTCCGATGTTTGCATACGCTCTGCGCCTGTAGGCTTCCACCACAGAGAGCAGAGAGTACAGCGCAGCCTTGGGCCGCAACCAAAAGACTAAAAGCGTTCACCGCAGAGCACGCAGAGAGCGCAGAGAAAAACAACGGCTTAGATGGACATCTTGACAGAACTTAAAGAAAATTACACATTAGTTGTAACGAGATTTCAATCATTTGTCTTTCGATCGTTCATCTTTCCAGCTTGAGAACGGGCCCGCCACATCGGGGCCCGGCAAGCGCCCCAATCCAGTCAAACAGACTCTTGCTTCCCTCTGCGTTCTCTGCGTCCTCTGCGGTGAACGCTTAACAGCTTTTCCACCCGATTACCGAGGCCATGCGCCCTGTTGAGCCTTCGGCCCGGTACGAAAAAAACTCCGCCTTTTCGCACACGGTGCATCTTGCCGCAAACTCAATGTTTTCGCCGCCGATCCCGGCCGCCTTGAGTTGGTCCCGGGTGATCGCCCAGAAGTCGAAATATTCGGGGCGAACCTGAAAGGACCAGAACTGCTCGGGAATCTCCTTTCGGTAGTTCACAAATTCGGCGCAGCAGGGGCCCAGGGAAGGCGATACGGCGGCAAGCGTGCTCGCCGGATCGAGCCCGAAGCGGTCCTTGAGGCGGCGCACGGTCTTTCCGGCGATGTTTTGAACGCTTCCGCGCCATCCGCTGTGGATATTGGCGACGATGCCGCTTTGCGGATCGACCAGGAAAATGGACTGGCAATCCGCGATCTTTATAACGAGGCCAACGCCTGCGAGATCGGTCGCAAGCGCATCTGCGGGCGGCGCGATAAGGGTGGGCGAACGCGCCTCAAGTCCCTGAACGCTCTCTTTGCCGATAAAATTCAGCGCATCGCTATGGAACTGGCGGCTGGAAACGAGCCTTTCAAATCCGGTCTCATTCTTTATGCGGTTAAGGTTTTCCAGCACGGCCCCTGGCGAGTCGCCGTTGCTCATGGACACGTTAAGGCTCTCGTAAGGGGGCAGGCTCACTCCGCCGCGCCGGGTGAAAACTCCGTGCACCAGCCCCGGCACAAGGGACAGGTTCTCGAAGGTAAGGCATGGCAGGCCTTGAACTCCAATATGCTGCTTCATCGAATCGGCTATTCTGTGACCTTTCACCCTACGTTGCGCCTAATTCCAGGCGCCACCCTTCCCGGTGAGTCCGCGTTCAGCCCTCTTGCGAATGCAGAACACGAAGAGCCTGGAGTTTGAGTATTGCAGCAACTAAAAACTTCCCTTCCGCCAAGGGAGGACCATCTCCTTGTTCCGCAAGGCCGTTCGGCCCTTATCATGATTTTATCACCACGAAGAGCACGAAGGATACACGAAACTTCTTTAGTCAGAATGTGTCGGACAGTAAACAGAAAATGTCCCCTTTTCGCCCTTCAGTGGTTAAAATGAGGGAGCGGCCCTTCGCAAGCTCAGGGTAAATTCACTGTGGACAGGAGTGAGATGGAAGAGCTGATCAAGGAATGTTCCAGGGTGACAATCGAATACGGGATGCGCGTCGTGCCGGCTGAGGGCCCGGAGCCCCCCGTCGAATCGCGCACATGCAGTTTTGTAATGGGCGTAGACCTCCAGTATCCATCGGTTGAAACAGCGCTCATGAACAAAAAGACCGGTGACCGCGTAAAGGTCTATATACCGCCCGAAGAGATCTACGGGGTGAACGATCCGGAACTTGTCCGGGAGCTGCCCAGGGCCGACTATAAGCAGGAGCGGCTAAAACCCGGCAGGATGTATCGCGAGATGAAGCGCAGGAGCCTCGTGCAGTTCATGGTAAAGGAGGTGCGCGACGATGTCGTCGTTGCGGATTTCAACGATCCGCGAGCCGGAACGTGGGCCGAATTCGACATTGTGGTAAAAGAGGTCCGTCCGGCCAAAAAAGAGGAAATGCAGCCTCCCTGCGCCAAGACGCCCGAGTTTCCGCAATAAAAAGAGGGAAAGCGGTTCACCTCAGAGAACGCAGAGATTGAGGCGAAGGGGCCAAAGCGGGACCACGGATGGATCATAAGTACTGGGGAATGGGTGAACGGTGAAAGATCAAATTCTTGAACCACGGATGAACGCGGATAGACACGGATTTAAACTCCCAATTGAAGACCCATTAAGAGACGATTCAGAAATTCAGGAATTTAATCCCCGAATCCCTTAACGCCTCAATTGCTCAATTGCCCGGTTTGCCTCTCATTGACAATAACCGGCGCCTGTGATAGGCAGACTATCCGGCCCCGGGGATACCGGGACCTGATTTAACTCAAGCGCCGTCCGTATTCTTTCCTGCCTTAAAGAGGGCGACTAGCTCAGTGGATAGAGCGTTGGTCTCCGGAACCAAAGGTCGCGGGTTCGACCCCCGCGTCGCCCTCCACCATGTCACTGTCCATTTCCGGCTGGATATGGACTTTCAGCAAATTATCGTACACTTTGCGCGTTGAAGTCTTCAGTGACGGCCGGGCGAACTTATCCAGCCATCCAACAACCGGTCCAACCCGTGTTGTATTGCTTTGTGGAGATAGGTTCTCCTTTAGTGATAGAAAGAAACTCTCTCGTTTCTCCAGAAATCTTCCGAATAAAATGTCACACTATGCGACATTCGTCTTGACTGGCAGGCAAGGAGAGGTTATTCGAAAACTGAACCCCAAGTATTCGATAACTTCAAATATTGTGTCAGCGGGCCGACGCTCGACGATGGCTTAGCAACCGCAATAGTAGTGATCCTGGCGCAGAATAGCGTCCTCGTTCTTACTATTTTTGGTAATGGAGATTAGCGATGGAAATCAAAAAATGCCCTTCCTGTGGTGAAGCAGAAATGCAGAAGAAGGTCATGGACCATTACCATTTTTCGGAAAGCGGCCTGGACAATGTGTTTTTGTACAGGCCGGAAATCGCTGTTTGCCCCAAGTGTGGGGAAGAAATCCTTACGCTGCCGGAACCAGCCAATTTGCTTGAGTGCATTGGTGAAGCAGTAATTTTAGCCCCTGGAGCCCTTTCTGCCCAAGAAATCAAATTCCTTCGGAAAAATCTTTTTCTAAAAAGTGGTGAGTTCGCCAATATTTTGGGCGTGAATCGAGGAACCGTTTCGAGATGGGAGAATGGCGAGAAATCACCAGAGCTTTCCACCGACAGGCTAATTCGCATGATTTATGCTGCTAAACTGGGAGAGAAAGTAACATCCAAACTTGTAAAACGTTTTCAGGAAGAAGACTCCAAGCTTACCAAGCCGCATTTAGATTACATCGTGTCGGCTTCGGCGTCTGGACTTCTTTGCTCATGCCAGCTTACCGGATAATTCATTCGTTTCAAATCGGCCTCTATCCTTTCGAGTTCCGGCTCATCACCAAGCCGGTACTGTGAGGCCGGAATATGATGCAATAAACTACACGATTCACTGATTTCACGATTCCTTGCGGCCCAAATTGTGCGGCATATTCCTTTTTCACTATCAAAGGGGAACGTTTTTCGACAACTCCCTGATGGTCGTAAGGATATTTTCCTGTTTCCCGATCCGATTAAAATCCGAGTTACTACATCGCCTGTGGATATTATTATTACGGACCAGAATGGGAATGTAACCGCCGATACCCGCAGAGAAAGAATTAATTCAATTCAAAAATTAGGAGATCTGGCAAAGAAATTTAGAGGAACAGATATTACCGCCGATTCTGTCCTGCGAAGCTATCAAGAAGCTGTAAACGATCCAGGCAATGAACTCATTCATTTATATGAAGTTAGGGATGCTCTGAATGAGAGGTTTAAAAAGGAGAAGGCAGCTTCAGCTTAGCGATTTTTTCTGCCGAGCCTGCAAGATTTTCAAAATGAGGCACTCTTTACTCCGGCAATAAACTTAATCATACAAGGGTTTGAGAATCTGGAGGGCCGGCATAGTCTTGGGAGCCTCACCACCTACTAATCGTATTCCGAGAAGCATTCTGTTTTTCCAGTGCTCTTCGTCCTCGGTCAGAGTCGGGAACAATGATACTGCCCGCGGCCAATCCATACCCGCTTTATTGGAAGCTTCACACATGCACTTAATGTATTGCAAATCCTCAGCAGTGAGACTCTCTGTTTTCATCCGGACTCCCATCCCTGAATTGAAAAAAAGTCTTGAACCATCAACCATCGCCGTCACAGTCAGGGTTCGTGAAACGTTGGTTACAAAAAGGTTACACTCCTTAATACTTCCGCAACGGCGCTTCCATGGCTGCGCGCTATTGCGCCGGCATAAAGCGCTTTTTCAGGTTAGCAGGTTGAAAACGAGCTTTCCTGTACTCATCTGTTAATGTAATGACGCGGCGTTTTAGAGAATTGTTTACATCACGGATGCTTCTCGGGTAGGAATTTCTCTTGGTATCCTCCGAAATAGATTCCAGGAGCGGTTCTGGCAAGGCAAAGATAGCTCTCCTATCCTTGAAAAAAACGAACCCCTGAAATCCGCACATTTTTCATATCTTGAGAAAACGGAGAGTTACGATGTCGGCAAGATACAGAAACTCTTTAATACTAATTTGCGTTCAAGTGGGCGCCAAAAGAAGCTGAAAAGCTCGGGGAGCTTTGCCCCCCGAACCCTCACTCCGTTCGGGTTCGCGCTTACACATCGGACCGACGCTCGACGCTTCAAGTTCGCGCCCGATCTTTTGTGAGGGCGCACCCCCTCGCAGCTTCGCGGCCCATATGGCGCTGCGGCGGCCCCCCAGCAGGTGCTGGGCAACCGCCACCGGCGCCGAGCGCTTGGCCGCGCGCGCAGACGCGCGAGGCCAAATCTTGCGGGGTGCGGGGAAGTCACTTCCCCGCTCTTTTCGATTACTTCAATCTTGAACGCAACTCGGTATAAGTCACCGGTCAGACACAAATTTCCTGAGTTTGCCACGTACAGTGGCAAGGAGTTTTGAGTTCCCCTGTGCTTCGTACCCGGGGGAATCAACGTTGAAAGTTGACACACTGAAATTGCACAAAACTGTCTCATTGACATGTCACTTGCATGTTCGATCGATGGATCATATAGTTTGGTAGATTCTATCTTTGTTCCAGAAGTTTTTTCGGGCAGAATCCGATCCCAAATGCGGCTTGGATACATAGCGTACAATCTGATGCATCATTCCGCTTGAAAGTATAAGCTCAGCGCGAGGGTACAAGCTAAAGACCTCTAAATTCGCCAATACTTTGGACGGTATTTCAGCGAGATGCCCCCTTAAGATCAAGGAGATCACAATGCACCGCAAATTCAAAAGAACCTTGTTCCAGCGCGTATGGGCAATTAAGAGGGTTTTTATTTCCAGCTCTTCTATCGGCGCCATACTGGTAGCGGTGCTAATGTCATTCACTTGCACTGTGTTTGGACCCACCGCTGAAGAAATCAGTGCAGGAGAGCAGGCGCCGGGAGTTCAGAATGAAGCCAGGAGGCAGGCAGAGGAGGCGCTGAGTAACGCACGGAATTCCGCCGGTCTCGTAAGAAAGGAGGTCCAGGCCGGCAGCGACCGGATCGTCTACTTGGAAGGCGGCCGGGGGGAGATGGTGCTGCTTCTGCACGGATACGGCGGCAGCAAGGACATGTGGATTGATTTCGCGCAACTGCTGACCCCCGATTATCATGTCGTCATTCCCGATCTGGCCGGTTTCGGCGAGAGCACGAAAAGGTCCGGCGAAAATTACAACATTGACGCCCAGGTGAAACGTCTCGACCGATTCGTCCAGGCCTTGCAACTGGAAAGATTCCATGTGGCGGGAAACTCTATGGGAGGAACTATTGCGGCCCTTTATGCCGCAAGAACCCCTCAGAAGGTATCGACCCTAGCCCTTCTCGCCCCCTATGACCTCCAGACGGCGAAAAAGACCGACTACCAGTGGCGGTTGGAAACTTATGGGGAGAATCTCCTCCTGATAAGCAGCCCTGGTGAATTCGAAAGGGTAGCCCAATTATGTTTCGTGAAGCCCCCGCCAACCCTCGCCTCCACCAAGAAGTTGGCCATAGACCGGATGATCGCCGACAGGAAGTTCAACGAAAATATCGGGTGGGACCTCTTCAAGGAAGCGCTCGCCCTGGAGTCTTTCCTTCCCATGATCCAGGCGCCGGTATTAATTATCTGGGGAGACCATGACAGGATTCTCGACGTGTCGGGCGCACGGGTTCTGGAGAAAGGCCTGAAGAAACACCAGACCCTCATCATGAAAGATACCGGGCATATGCCCATGTGGGAAAAACCTGCGGAAACCGCAGCGGCGTACAGGAGCTTTCTGAAGAATCAACGGGGCATGTAACTGAACCGTGAACCGTGAAGGGAAAGGGGTGCGCCATGTCCGACAAAAAGCACTTCTATGGCCTGCGTAGCAGCAAATATTTCAGTCCCAAATTCCAGCTAACAAGTTCCAGAAAGGATAATTTTTAGCTTTTCTGGGAAAATTGATGGAATCTCGGAAGGATGAACCAACGTCGGAAAGTTCGCACTGTCTCAATAAATGCTGAAGACAGGCGCAATCTTTAGAGACAGCAATCTCTGGCGATCCAGGTGCACAGTTGAATTAAGGGCTCAATGTATTCGGCCCCGCTTCTCCCCACATGCAGTCTTAAGCCTGGCAGACGCTTACGACGGTTTCTACCTTCTCCACTCCAAGGCCTCCCGGTCCCGTTATACCCATGGTTCTCCGTTGACTATTTTTTATCCTCCACCTACACTGAATGGGATGAGGGAGAGCGACAATGTCATCCAGGACCGAAGAGCCGCAGCTATTAATTAGTCCCCATAGCATGGACGAGGAAGTCTTTAGAAGGCGGGTTCAGGGAAAGCTTTGTCCTGCTTTGCGACCTCGACTAATCGACCTGTTTGCAGGGGCAGGGGGACTGACCTTGGGTTTTAGCACCCTAATGCTGCATTGCTTCGAGCCTGCCTGGGCAAACGACTTCAACATACACGCTGTAGAAACTTACAACGCCAATTTCGGCAATCACTGCATCTCAGGCGACATAATCGATCTTCTGAGCAACACATCGATCAAAATACCGGAAGCGGCAGTAGTGATCGGCGGCCCCCCTTGCCAGGGGTTCAGTCTGTTGAACAAGCTCCGTAAAGTGGACGAACGCAAACAGCTCTGGCGACCCTTTATGGAAGTTGTTGAGCGATCGGGGGCTACTGTGTTCCTCATGGAAAACGTGCCGCAACTGATTGGGTCTGCCGAACATGAAATGATTTTGGATATGGCTGGGCAACTAGGATTCAGTACAGCATCAGCCAGGCTCTGCGCAGCCGATTACGGGGTACCGCAAATTCGCTGGCGGGCCTTCATTATCGGCAGCAGAATCTCTGATCCCAAAGTCGTTTTTCCACCGAAAAGAACACATTACCCTTCGGAACCAAATCACAGGCGGATTTTTGCGGAGAAAGAAACACCCTTCGTATCCGATCCAAAACCCTATCGTACGGTGAGAGATGGGATTGGCGATTTGGAACCACCGCAAGGTACGGAGATCAGAGACGTTCCTGCCCCATACGATCTCCATTTTGGGCGCAGCCCATCTGCAAAGAGTCTGAAGCGTTATATGGCAATTCCTGAAGAGGGGATGAATCGTTTCGACCTCCAAAAGCGGGTTCCTCATTTAACGCCGGATTGCTGGATCAAAAAAACTTCGGGCGGGACCGACCTCTTCGGTCGACTTTGGTGGGATAGGCCTGGAGTGACAATCCGAACTGAGTTTTTTAAACCGGAAAAGGGTCGATACCTTCATCCGGCACAGCATCGCCCGATTACTCACCGGGAAGCCGCCCGGATACAATCTTTCCCTGATGAATTTCGGTTCATCGGGTCCAAAACCGAAGTGGCCAAGCAGATTGGCAACGCAGTCCCACCTCTTCTGGCAGCCCGACTTGCCGACTGTGTCTATGCTCTGCTCCTTGCCGCAGAAGGAAAAGAATGGCGGATGTCTTTAGCAGAGAGCAGCGCAGTCGGATAATGTCCCGCATACACGGGACTAATACCAAGCCGGAATTGGAGGTCAGAAAAAGGCTATATTCGATGGGCTTTCGTTATAGACTCCATTGCTCAAAGTTGCCCGGAAAGCCGGATATCGTGCTCACAAAGCACAAAAAAGCGATCTTTGTCCACGGCTGTTTCTGGCATGGTCACCAAGATTGCAAAAGGTCTAAGCCCCCCTCCTCCAATGTCGAATTCTGGCGCACCAAGATCGGACGGACAGTAGAGCGTGACCTGAAGAATATTGAAGCGCTCATTGCACTCGGATGGCAGGTGCTCACGGTGTGGTCTTGTGAAACCAAGAAACGCGAATTACTGGAGCAAAAACTGAGGAGTTTCTTGAATGGCTCGACAGCCTCGACGAACTGAGCCTACTACACTACTGAACCGCCTCAAAGATTTGCTCGCTAATTTTGAGCGTGAGCTACTTTCCCCTGATTTACGCAGGAAAGTCTTGACGTTGGTCCCGGCCAACACCCTCCTGCGCACTCTTGGATCGTCGCTTATAGACAAGCAGGTCGCAGCAAGCGCGCGGGACCGCATTCTTTTTTATCTCCGCAAGTATCCACATACGATTATCGGTGGCGACGAGCTCATGGTTGTCTCTGGAATAGGCGAATGGGCACGACGCGTTCGCGAGTTACGCGTTCAATTCGGATGGTCTATCATTAGCGGCCTAACAGCAAAAGAAATAGCTCGCGAGGAAGAAGTTTCGCTCCCTGATGCTGACCTCTCAAAGATGAAGCCGAGCGAATACATCCTCTTAGATGAAGAGCAAGACCGCGAAGCAGCATTCAGGTGGAACACGGCTAATGAAATACGGCGCAAAAAGTCTTCGGTTAGAGACAAAATTCTTGAGTACCTCCTCAAGAATGTTGGCAAAAAAGTCACTGGAGAAGAACTACGATATGTGGCTAACAATCGTACCGAGTGGGCTCGCAGAGTTCGAGAGCTGCGAACCGAGCTTGGCTGGCAGATCATGACCAAAGTGGTAGGAATGCCCGAACTCCCTATCGGCGCATACGTTTTAGCAAGCACAAGACAGGCGCCGGAACATGACCGGGTGATTCCCGACCAAGTGCGCCGGCAGGTCCTTCAAAGGGACGGATGCAAGTGCCGCAACTGTGGATGGAGTCACAAGACCTGGAATCCATCCGACCCGAGGCACCTTGAAGCTCATCATGTTGATCCGCACGCCAAAGGTGGGGGAAACACGCCGGAAAATCTCGTCACCCTCTGTAATATTTGTCATGACGAAGTTCATAGGAGGTAAGGCTGCTTTGCAGTGTGAGCAAGCTTAGTGTGAAATAATCACTTGATCTAGAAACTGTTCAGGAAGGCTCGGATTCCTTAAACTCCCGTTTGCTGCGAAGGCAGATTGCCTGCAGGGCGCCATCACACACATCGATCATGGCGTCTTTGACAATTGGCCCGCGAGCGAAAGAAAGCCCATCGACGACTGCATACGATTCGGCCGTCTGAATTCCGGCGGGCTTTCCCTTATGCGCCGGCAAATCCCGCCTTTTGATCGACCCGGACCTTTGCGGCCTCAACCGGCGCCGTTGACCACGATCCGGCAATCCACGCACCAGCACCCGCTGGCATTGGCCATAACCGGGTTGAGATCCAGTTCGGCCACCTCCGGATGCTCCATTGCAAGCCTTCCCAGGGCAAGGGCCGTTTCCGACAGGGCCGGCCAGCATACCCCGGCCTGGCCGCGGGTCCCCTTCAGGAGCGGATAGATCCGCAGGGATCTGAACATCGCTTCCACGTCCTCAAGCCTGACAGGGAGAAGACTGCGGGTCGTGTCCCGGAAGATTTCCGTGTAGACGCCTCCCATGCCCAGGACCAAAATCGGCCCGAACTGCGCATCCCTTTTGATCCCCATGAGCAGTTCAGTCCCTCGTATCCGCTGCTGCACCAGGATACCATCGAGCCTGCCGTCCGGCGTGTTCGACATGAACAACGCGGTTAGCTCCTCATAAGCCTGCCGCAATTCAAGGCCGCTTGAAACATCGAGGCGCACGCCGCCCCGGTCGGACTTGTGCACCCACTGAGCGGATACGATCTTGAGAACCACCGGATAACCTATTTTGCCGGCGGCAGTGACGGCCCCCTCCGCATCCGTTGCGAGATATTCCGGGGCCGTGGGAATGTTGTAATGTCTCATAAGCTCAAAGGCCGACCGGCCGACGTGGACGCCTTCAGCCAGGCCGGGCGCCGCCGGCCGGACGGCATGGGCCTCTTGCGGGCGCAGTTCCCCGCCGGAATCGGGCCTGGTCCGCTGCAACCGGTAATACCGGTGACAGGCGCTCAGCCCGATTACCGCCTCATCGATGCAGCCAAAACAGGCGACGTGTTCGGTATCGGCCAGGGCGCCGGCGACCCGCGCCTGGTCGCCGCCGTACAACCAGAAGGCCACCGGTTTTCGCCAGTGGTTGGCTGCGCTGATTTCCCGCCCTACTGCAGCCATATCGAGGTCCTTGTGCATGGGAGAACGCAGCGCCGGAGCGATGCCCAACACCGCGTCCACCCGGTCGTCGGCAAGCATGAGGCGCACGGTGCGACTGAAGATATCAGCAAATGAGCCTGAGACCATGCCCAAAGGCCATATGTCGACCGGATTGCTCAATCGATGCCAACCGATATGCGGGTTTTCCAACTCTTTTCGAATCGTTTCGGGAAAGGGGGCGAATTCCAGACCGTAGTCTTCGCAGGCGTCCGCCGTCATGATGCCCACAGCCCCGCTTGCCGTCACCACGGCCAGTTTGGGTCCCGGCATGGAACGGAAATGCAGAAACGCCTGGCAGACCGCACGCAGTTCGATGATATTTTTCACGCGAATCATTCCGGCCCGAGTAAAAGCTGCATCGTACGCAGCATCTTCGCCCACCATGGACCCCGTATGGGACAGCGCGGCCCGGGCCCCGGCCGCGCTACGGCCGGTTTTAAAGACTATGACCGGTTTGCGCATGGCCACCCGGGCCGCCGTGTTCAAAAATTCACGGCCCCGCCGGATCCCCTCGACATGCAGCACAATGATTCGGGTTTGCGGATCATTTTCAAGAAATTCCAACACATCCACGAAATCCACATCACCTGCATTGCCGATGTCGATCCCCTTGCCAAGCCGCCCTGTAAAAGACTCCAAACCAACCTGAAAGACCCCCGACTGCACTACAATGGCGAGGGGCGGGGGCGAGGGATCGCGAGGTATGTCAATGAAGGCGGTGCTAAACCCATTGAAGGCATTGAGGACACCCAAGGTATTGGGTCCCATCACCCGCACCTTCCCGGCCTGCGCCAGGGCCTGCAATTCGGTCTGAAGCGCCCGGCCGCGCTCGTCGGCGTCCGCGAATCCCTGGCTGATCACGATCACGCGCCGAATGCCGTGTTCCACGCAGGCGGCAAAAACCGGCAGAACGTTTTCCCGGCCAACTGAGATGACCGCCAGGTCCGGCGTCTCCGGAAGGTCACGGACTTGAGAGTAGGTCCTGTGGCCGAGGATTTCGGCGACTTTGGGGTGGACGACGTAAATCCGCCCCTGATACCCGTAGCGCAGCATCATCTCCAGGTTGTTGTATGCGCCAGGGCCACTCGCGCGGGTTACGCCGACCAGGACAACCGAACGGGGCTCAAGGAAATATTGCATCGAGAAACTCCTCATACGAAGTTGCGTTCAAATGGGCGCCAAAAGAAGCTGAAAAGCTCGGGGAGCCTTGCCCCCCAAGCCCCCATCGCCGCTGCGCGGCTCATATGGCGCGGCGGCGGCGGCCCAGCAAGTGCTGGGCAACCGCCGCCGGCGCCGAGCGCTTGGCCGCGCGCGCAGGCGCGCGAGGCCAAATCTTGCGGGGTGCGGGGGAACCCTCAGTATGCTCGGGTTCGCGTTGAACGTACGAAACTGCGTTTGACGCTGGACCCTCACTGCGCTCAGGTCCGGGCTTAACATTGCGAACATGGTTAAACGCTTCAAGTCCGGAGGCGTCCCTGACATATACTCGACCGGGAAGGCTTTCCGCAACCGGCTTTAGCAGGAATTTCATCGATTGTTCCAATCCTTCGATATTATTATAAAATGAGTATAGTTGTCACGAGACTGGCGCCTGGTTGACACGAACCCGAACGGTCCTTATTCTCGTTTCAGTACATTTTATGGTGCGGTCTCAGATAGTTGCGCCATTTGCAAGAATTACTATCTGAGGCCCCGGGAAGGATATGGAGATGAGCAAAAAACTGATTGTTGCGATGGCGCTTTCGCTGGTCCTTGTGAGCGGCGCCCTTTTCAGCGCACGGGCGGATTGCGGGAACTTAAGCCCTTGCAGTTATTGCGGCGCAAAGAATGCGGATTTGCGAAATCTGGACTTTCAGCCCGATTATAGAGCGTGGAATATGGAGCAGGGTAATTTTTAACTTTTTCAAAGACTTATACTGAATATGGAGACATGCGCCTATTAGTGAGGCGGAGGCTGCCCCATCGGGCGTCAAAGGGGGCCGGGCCGAAAGGCATGTAGCAGGGGATGAAAGTCTTGGGTATTTCATGCAATGTGCACCCGGCCGGTCCCATTGTTACTTTCAACATCCGATTCAATAACCGCACTTTAATTGTGGAGGGATGGATTATGCGAATGCTCCTGAATGTCAAGTTTCCTCACGACGAGTTCAACAAGGCGGTTAAAGACGGCACAGTGGGCCAAAAGATGCGCCGCATCCTCGATGATATCAAACCGGAGGCCGTTTATTTCACTGAACAGGATGGGCAGCGCGGAGCGATGCTGGTCGTAAATCTGGCTGACCCTTCCCGAATTCCGGCATTTGCCGAGCCCTGGTTTCTCACTTTCAAAGCGGACGTCGAATTCCGGGTCGCCATGACGCCGGAGGACCTCCAGAAGGCCGGCTTGGAGGAACTCGGGAAGAAGTATTCATAGCCGAGTTTCCGAGCCGGGAAGTGCCCTTTTCCGCCCTGGCGGTGTCAATCTTCGGGGTGCGCCCTCACAGAGGATCGGGCGCTGAGCTTGAAGCGTTTTGCGTTAGCTCAAATTCTTAGCGCGAGCCCGAACGAAGAGAGGGCTCCCTGTGCGGCGTACGAACACTCACTGCGTTCATGTTCGCGCTCGACACTCTAGACCGCGCTTAGATGCTTATATTTCGCGTCTGATCTTTTGTGAGGGCGCATGTACGCCTCCGCGTAACCCCTTGATTTCCTAGCCAGGTCGAAAAATGCCTCCTTTCCGGCTCGGAAACTGCTAGTTTCTTATCCGGAGTTCCCGGACGGACACTAGCCTAAGCTGGGAGGCCTTGATCTTGTTGATTCCGTTTTTCTCCGTGAGTTCTGCCCTTCGACAGGCGAACTTGTCCTGAGCTTGCCGCGAAGGAGGACAGGCTGTCTCTGTGGTGAATAAGCTTCATTGGCCCGTCTTGAAGAATTTGAGGAAATGCCATTTCCAAGCTTCCAAATCAACATACAAGCCGGGAAATTTCATTCGGTCCCCGTCCCGGTCGAATTGCTCACCGCTTATTACGTCAACCAATCTCCATTGGGCGCCGCCGATGTCTTGCCACGGGACCCGGATCAATGACTGCGACTCGAAATCGGAGAAGTTGACCGCAATAAGGTATTTTTCTTCCCTCCAGCTCCAGCACCAGGCCAAGATATCGATCCAGGACGAATTGTCCGGCCAACCCTTGCGATCGCACAGTTTCCACTCTCCATCATTAAAGCAATCCGAACTGACGGCGGCCAACAGCCGGCGATAGAATTGTTCAAGCGCGATTTGGGGCGCCTCGGGCGGACGGCGCCCAAGAGAAACAGGGACTCTTATTCTGCGGCCCTCGATCTGGCCGTCGTGGAAAAGCTTCGCTCCAGGGACAGTGGCCGTTATAAGAGCCGCCGCAAGCTCTTTTCCGGGGAGGAAAAACGGCGGCTGCCCTCGGTTCGTCATGGTTTTCGATGAACCGAAGCAGTTTGCCCTGATAGCCGGCATCGGCGAGGAGATGGCTTCCCACGTCCTCGGCGCTCCCTGACGCCAGTCTGTCGTACAACCGCTTATCGTAGCAGAAGTCAAAACCCTGTTGCTGAAGTTGCCATTCCAGGTCCCAATAGGCTTCGGCTATAAACACGAAATCGAGGCCCCTGTGAAGGATCGCTTCGATTATTTCCACCCAGTATTCCTGCCGGGGGCGTTCGCCCGCCTCCTTGCCCCATGTCTTTTCAAAGATTTCATTCATGAGAAGCATCGCCATGTCGCAGCGGACGCCGTCACACTGTTCGGCAATGCCCGCGACGGTCTCGATCGCGGCGTTCCTGTAACCGGCATGGAATGCATTGAGTTGCGCCACGTCCTGCCACGGCGCAAAAAAAGGATCGCGGCCGCAGGCGATGACTTTCCCGCCTGCTTTGAAAAAAGCCGCCGGGGCGTTCGCCAAATCGCTTACGCCACCCTGGATGTAATACTCCGGGTGGTTCGATATCCACGGGTGGTCCTGCGCGGTGTGATTCGGCACAAAGTCGAGGAGCAGCCGGATCCCGCGGCCGGCCAACTCTTTTCGAGCGGCCGCCAACCCCTTCGGGCCGCCGATATGTTCGTCCACGACATAGCGCCTTACGCAATAGGCCGATCCGACGATATCCCGTTGAACAAAATCGGGAAGTACGCGACGGAACTCCGCCAGTTGCTCCTGCAGACTCAGAATGACGCCAACTGCTGCGGGACTCCTTTCCCAAACACCCATTAGCCAGACAGCGTCTACTTCGAGCCGGGCCAGACGCTCCCACTCCCCGGAGGGAACCGACCCCAGATCGACCCTGCGTCCGTATTTTTGTCCAAGCTCATTTAGCCAGACCCATGTATTGATTTCGTAGATGAAGGGGTGTTTGGGCCAGAGTTTCATTTTATGCCCATTTGCGTTCAAGATTGAAATAAGCGGGGAAGTGACTTCCCCGCACCCCGCAAGATTTGGCCTCGCGCGTTTGCGCGCGCGGCCAAGCGCTCGGCGCCGGCGGCGGTTGCCCAGCACTTGCTGGGCCGCCGCCAGCGCCATATAGAGCAGGATCATGGTCCGGGCATGGAGAGCTGCGAGGGGGTTTGGGGAGCAAATGTCCCCCCAGCCCCCGAGCTTTTCAGCTTCTTTTGGCGCCCACTTGAACGCAATTAGTCATGATGCGTCACCTCACCCGCGAAGCATGAAAATGGGGCTATTTTGTAAGTAACTTCGTATTAGTCATTCGGTTGCAGTCCGGGGCTGCGCTGCGTCCTCTCCCTGTCCGGACCACGATCCGTCTCGGCAGCGCATTCGGTCTTCGGGTCTTTTTCCCACCAGCCGCCGCCCAGGGCCGCAAACAGGGCCGTGGTGTCCTGCAAACGGAGCGCCTGCGCCTGAACAAAGCCCAGCCTGGCTTGCTGATACTGGCTGTCGGCGGAAAGGACCTGCAGATAATTGACCAGCCCCGCCCTGTAGTTTGTCTCCACAAGTTTTAGCGTACGCTCGGCGGTTGCAAGCGATTCGGATTGAGCCTCCAGGGTTTTGGCATCGAATTCCAATGCGCGAAGGGAATCGGCCACCTGCTGGAAACCGGCCACCACGGCCTGCTGGTAATCGGAAAGCGATGCCTGATAGGCCTGGATGGCTGCGCGCCGTTGAAACCACAAGGTCCCTCCGTGAAATATAGGGGCGGCAAGATTGGCGCCCATGGACCAGAAATTTGCGCCGGGGCTGAAGAGTTTAGTGATGTCGGTACTGTTCTGCCCGTAGTTTCCGCTTAAGGTGAGGCTGGGGAACAAGGCCGCAGTCGCCACCCCTATGTTGGCGCTGGCGCTGTGCAGTTGCGCCTCGGCAGCCAGGATATCGGGCCGCCGGCGCGTCAGTTCGGAAGGCAGGCTCACCGGAAGTTCAACCGGAAGGGTAAAGTTAGCCAAATCGAGCGGCGGCGGCGCCCACTGCTCCGGGGTTTGTCCCACCAGGGCCGTGAGCAGATGCTGCGTCTGGCTGAGGCTTTTTTGCAGCGGCGGCAGGGTCGCCTCGGTGGCGGCGAGCTGCGCCCGGATTGCCAGAACATTCGAATAGGGGACTGTTCCGGCTTTGGCCTGGTTTTCCGTGATTCTTGAGCTGTTCTTTCTGGAATGCGATGATCTGTTCGGTGGCTTCGATTTCCGCCCGGTAGGCGGCCCCGGCGATGGAGGTGTTGACTACATTGCCCACAAGAGTGAGAGAGGCCGCCCGGGCGGTCTGCTTCTGATAGTCCACCTGTGCGGCCAGGTTTTCCACCGTGCGGCGCTGCCCGCCGAATACGTCCACAACGTAGTAACCGTGCCGTTAAGCGTAAAGAGGTTGAAAATGGAGCCTGGCGCCGAGCTTCCAAACTGGGCCGGTGAAAACTTCTGCCGCGTGGCGTTGAAGCTGGCGTCAATCTGGGGGAAAAATACGCCATAGCCTGCCCGAAGGTTCTCCTGACTTTGGCGCAAACGCGCCAGCGCCGACTGAAGACTTCGGTTTTCATCGATCGCCTTCCTGACCACTGCGTCAAGTTCGGGGGAGTTGAAGAGGCGCCACCAGTCTTCGGCGATTTTTGCGCCCATCTCGAAGCGCTGCGCCTGGCCGTCTGCCGCCGCCGTTTGCTCCGGCGCCTGCTCGTGGGTGTATTGTGTCACCGCCGGCGGTTTGGGGCGCACGAAGTCAGGCCCGACCGCACAGCCCGCCGTGAACAGGGCGAAGACGATCAGACACGACAAACCTGCGTTAACGGTGATCGAAAGACGCGGGACAGTTGCATACTCGCGGTGCTGAATCATGAGCATCGCATCTCGCCTATTCACCGCCTTTTCCGCTTCCAGGTAAACGTCCACAAGCTGCCCGGGGTAGACATGCGTATCCTTTGGCGGCTCGAACCGAAACACGACAGGCAGCACCCTTACGTCCACTCTTTCGGTCCTCTGATTCGACAATTCGATTTTGGGAGTTACATAAGGCTGTATCCGCACGAATTCCAGGGGAATGCTGATGTCGGTCCCCCTCAGGAACATCCGGGCGTTCATCTGCGAGGGCGAAGGAAGCTTGGTGATGAGAATTTCATCGATAAAACATCGGACCTGAAAGCAGGGATCGGACTGCGCCATCACGATAACGGGGCCGAAACCCTCCGTGTAAGTCCCGTAGGCGCCCTGTGTGGATATAAAACTGCCGGCGGCGGCGTTGACCGCGAGGACGACCCCGTCAACCGGCGCCCGGATAGTGTATTTGGCCAGCAGGGCCTTGCCGGACTCATAGGTTTTTGACAGCGCCTCATACTGA
The DNA here is from genome assembly GCA_963727975.1 of uncultured delta proteobacterium. Taxonomy (GTDB): domain Bacteria; phylum Desulfobacterota; class Syntrophobacteria; order Syntrophobacterales; family Syntrophobacteraceae; genus SbD1. Next base: position 83,614 of record CAVSIN010000016.1, read on the forward strand.
TGCTGCTGGTTTTGGATGTCGTAGATCCAGGCGCCTGCCCTGGTCAGTTCATACTGCTTCTGAGCGGTTTCCAGATTGGCTTTGGCCACCTTCGCCGCATTCTCGGCATTGTCCAACTGGTCCCTGCTTACCGATTGAGGGTCCAGCTCAAACGACTTTTTCAGCTTGCTCAACTGGTCCTGAGAGGTCTTGAGGTTGGCGGCTGCGACTTCCACCTGCGCTTTTGAGACTTCGAGAACTTCTTTTCTCGGCTGCGCCTTGAGTTCCTGGAGTAAAGCCAGGGCGGCCTCGGCCTGGGCCTTTTGCTGCTCGACAACGGCCTTCTGGATGGAATCGTCGATCAGCAGCAGCGGCGTCCCCTGGGCCACCGCTGCGCCTTCGGCAACCAGGACCTGGGTGATGGTCCCGGAGACTTCGGGGAATATGTTGATATTGGCCCCGTTGGACTGGTAGCTTTCGATGATCCCGTTGGCGTAAATACCTTTTGCGTACGGGTTCTGGGCAGGGGTAAACACAGGCGGCGGGGCTGGCTTGCCTGGCGCCATAGAAATATGCGCTGGCAAGGCCCGCCAGAATGCCCACGACAGCCAGAACGACCAGCAGCTTAGCCCTCAATTTCGCCTCCGCTCGTGATTTTCACGATCCTCCCGTCTTCCATCTCGATTATGCGATCTGCAAACTCGAATATTCTGCTGTCGTGGGTGACAATCAAAATGCACCTTTTGTCATTGAGGATGTTATTTTTCACGAACTCAAGGATCTTTTTGCCGGTGACTCCGTCCAGCGAAGCGGTCGGCTCATCGAAAATCAGGATATCCGGACGGCTGACAATGGCCCGGGCTATCGCCACGCGCTGCTGTTCGCCTCCGCTCAACTTGACCGGCGGAAGCGAGGCCCTGTTCGCGAGCCCTACCACTTCCAGAAATTCCATGGCGGTCTTCATGGACTGGTCCCAGTCCTGCTTCTTTGAGAATCAGCGGGATCGCCACGTTTTCCACGGTGCTGAGCTTCGGGAAAAGGTGGTAGTCCTGAAAAACGAAGCCGACCTTATTGAGTCTGAAATCGGCGATCTCATTGGCGCTAAGGCCCCAGATATCCTTGCCCTCCACCATGACCACGCCGGAATCGGGTTTGAGGATGCCCGAGATCATGCTCAACAGGGTCGTTTTGCCGCTGCCCGACGGACCGACGAAGTAGAGCATCTCTCCAAAATAAGCTTCGAAACTGATGCCCCTGATGGCGTAGGTCCTGGCCGCGCCTTCCCCGAACGATTTCTCCAGTTCGGTTGCTTTGACTGCCGCCTCGGCCATGCTAACCTCTGAGGATATCGAAGGGTTGCACCCTTATGACTTTTCTTACCGCCAGCAGGCTCGAAACGCCGGCAATTACAAGCACCATAAAAAACGCCAGCCCGAGGTTCCAATAGCCCAGGTCGGCCGTATAGCTCGGGACGTATTCTTTTCCCAGAAAAATGAGCAGGGAACTGAAACCCACGCCCAGGCCGTATCCGATAAATGATGCGAACGATGTCTGGAAGAGGATCATGTAAACCAGTTCGGAATTCTTGGCCCCGATTGCCTTGAGCGCTCCGAACTTATCGAGGTTTTCCAGAACGAAAGTATAGAAAGTCTGGCCGGAAATGGACAGGCCGACCAGAAATCCTATCGCCGTCATCATAAGGATGTTGACCCCGGCGCCGGTCTTATACATATAGAAGTCGGCGATTTTTTTCTGGAATTCCTGATCGGTCAACCCCAGATACCCGATCTTTGCAACTTGATCTTTTATCTCGGGGATGTCGGCCTCACTTTTGGGTTCCACGAGGACGTGGGCAATGGTGAACCGGGTGTTTGGCAAATACTGCAGGGCGCGGTTGTAAGTGGTGTAAAGCGTCGGGATCCCGAAAAGACCGCTTGTGGTCACGCGTGCGATACCCACTATCACTCCCCGGTGGTCATTTACTTCGAAGGTCGTCCCGATGCCGGGTTCTTCCAGTTTGGCAATATTCCTGGTCCTTGACAACGATAAAGGCGTTATCTCCATAAATATCTTCGATTCTGCCTTCGATCAGATCGGGTCTGCCCAGGAGGCTGGCATCGTCGAGTCCCAGGACGGTCGCCGGCTGGTAGCCGCCGCTTTTCAGTTTGACCAGAGCTACGCCTGAATAGAGAGGCACCGCGTATTTTACGCCGTCCATGCTGCGGACCGCGTCCAGCACGTAGTCCGGCATCGGAATGGCGTTAAGAGGGTTGTTGACCGAGAGGTCCATGACCCAGATCCTGGCGCCGATATTTATGACATTTGCCGATGCCTTGGACAGGATGCCGGAAAATATGGAGGTGAGCTGGACGATAAGAAAGATGGCAAAAGTTATTCCCACGATCAGCGCGGCAAATTTTGCGCGGTCGTTTATCAGCAGCTTCAGGGCGATTTTGAATATTCCGATCATTCAACATTACCCCGCGGAGCGTGGAGATCATAGGAAGGCGCCAAAACTCAAAGGCACGGACTATACTTCTAATAGGCAGTCTGCGCCAGTTGAAAAACGGGCATCTTGCCATATGCCTCCCGGGATCGTGGCGGCGAGCGCCGGGACCACAGCTACTGCCTGTATCTCAACTCGAACCTCAAGGGCGCCTCACCCGCGGTTTTCCTGGCTTCATCCATCACCAACGTACGCTCTTTGGGCAGCCGCACGACCGCGCGCACGCAAATGGCCTCGCCGTCGAACTCGACCTCCAGGGTCGACAGGAAAAACGGCAACGCAGTGTAAAGGCGTGCTTTGATATCCGAAGCAAGCGCCCTCATTTTGAGCGCGCTCAAGGATTTTTCATCCACGAGACGGTCCTTTTCGGAAAGAAGCCCGGTGATCTCGGCGGCGATCCGGTCGATAGGCGTGGCCGTGGAATCGAAGACAAAATCATAATCGGCCGGATCTTTGCCGTCCCGGCCATAAACGGTGAGCAGAAAACCGGCCCTTTCGCGATCTGTTCTTTGGATAAGCCAGCGCGCCGAATCCTCGTCGATTTCCTCTAGCTCCGAAACCCTTGCGACTCTTTCTTCAAAAAGCGCCACGATGCGCACTCGCAGCGCAAACGGGACCCCTTTGAGCAGGTAATTTCCTCCTCGTCCCATGATGATCACGCCGTTGGAGGCGGCTTCGTTCATGATGGCGCTCTGGACCATGGCCACAAAGCTGCTGTAAGACCAGTCATATCTTTCCCAGAGCCTTGGAGTATGTTCATCCATGCCTTCGGTCCACTTCTCCCATTTGTGGCCTGCCGCCTTTAACTGAGCAAGGATGCGCTCCCGGTCCACGAATCTGTACCCCAGACTGCTCGAAAGCATCAGGCCGACTTCACGGCCTCCGCTGCCCAGATCTCTGGAAATGGTTAGAATCGCCATGTCACTCCTCTGATTTTGTTTTGGACGGCTTTACGGTTTCAACGCCGCCATCGGCTCCGATCAAGCGCTTCAGAGAGATTCTGCCGGCCACAATCACTCCCGCCGCGCAAAGCGCCTCGAACCCATAGCGCGCAAACGCGGGCAGATCGATATAGCGGGTCAGGACCGGGTCGCTCGCTATCATCTCGGCCCCCAGCCTCCCCAGTATTGCGGCCCCGAAGTAGATTATAAGAGGATAGCGGTCCATGAGCATAGAAAGCAGACCGCTGGTGAAGACCACGAAAGGAATGGAGGTGCCCAGCCCGAGGAGCAGCAGCAGGATATTGCCTTGAGACGCGCCGGCGACGGCGATCACGTTGTCAAGCGACATGGTCAGATCGGCGATCAGCATGATCCTTATCGCCTGGAGAAGGCTCGCCGCTTCTTTTTGTTCGCCGCTGGGAAACCCCTGCACGAAAAGCTTGACTGCGACCCAGAGCAGCGCGATGCCGCCGGCCAGCCTGATACAGGGAATTTCAAGGACCTCGGCGATGATGAAGGTAAGAACAATTCGTAGAGCTACCGCCGCTCCGGCGCCAAAAATGAAACCTTTTGTCCTCAGGTTCGGCGGGAGCCATCTGATAGCCATGGCGATCAGGATTGCGTTATCTCCCGAGAGGATCAGATTGATAATTATGATGTTGAGCAGGTCCCAGAGGAAAGTCCAGGGAAAATTGAATCCCAGAGGTCCAATGTCCAAGATGGATGCTCCTTTTGAAACCGTGAACCGGTCCCGAGATCTCAACGAAAGTTCACGCTGGATTTCAAAAGGTGTATAATGCAATTCAAGGAGCTTAGCTACCCTTTAACTTTCTTGAGAGGTTTTTCGGAGTGGGGATATGGCCGGAAGCGGACGGTTCGGAAAATATGGAGACCTGAAAAGAAAAGAGCAGATCAGGGAGACCAGGGTTTCCCGGTCCGGACAGGGCAAGGCCGTGCTGTCGTCAGCAAAGGCGGCGCAGGAGGACCGGCCCGGAAAACATCGAAAAGGGCGCCCAGTGACCGCACATGAGTGAATTCGGTGCGTCCGAAGAAAATAGAATCGCCTGGATCGGAGGATAAAGAGGTGGAATCAGCCAGCATGAGTGGGGTCAAGAGGATGATTTCAGAATTGGTCGAACGGGTAGCCAAAGGAGGCGGGCGCATTGTGCTGACCTCGCGCGGACGGCCGAAAGCCGCTTTGGTCAGTATTGAAGATCTGCGCCGGTTGGAAGCGGTCGATATGGGGAAGCAGCGAGATCTCAAGACCGATCTCAGCTATCTTGAGCAGGCCACAGAGATCAGAAATCAAATACTCGGAGAAACAGCATGCCTGCTGCCTGACTCGGCGGACACGATCTACCGGATGCGCGATGAACGAGATGCGCAAATCCTTGGTCTGCATTGATGCTAGCATAGTGCTGAAGCTAGTTTTGCCGGAAGAACATGCGGAGCGGGCCTCAAGGCTTTGGAAGGACTGGCTCGTTAACGATATCGGGCCTGTAGCTCCACTCCTGATTCGCTACGAAATCACATCGGCACTTCGTAAAAATGTGCACAGAGGACTGATTGCCCAAGACAGGGCAGATAAAGCCTTCGCTGGGATCAATCGGATCATGGCCTCTCAAGTTAGGATTGTCGACTCGTAGGATCTTCACGAGAAATCTTGGAAGTTGGCGAGCCGTTTCAATCGTCCGACCGTTTATGACTGTTACTATCTTGCCTTAGCAGAAAGCGTGAGTTGCCCCTTTTGGACAGCGGATGAGCGGCTGTTCAATGTGGTGCAAAAAGAGCTTAGCTGGGTGTACTGGCTTGGAACTTATTGATGCTGAATCAGGAGCCCGTCTGTCAAACACTCATGCCCCAAGTCTGGCAAAGTAGGCAAGGAAGACAGACTCGACTCAGCCCGCGGTATAGCATCCGAATTGAAGCATTAATGGAGTCCAGGTGACTGAAGCCGTAATGCGCCATTGAACGTCACCTTAGCGCTGATAAAAGTTCGGAGCAAATCCCGTCATTTTGCTGCGACACTTAGAAACACCGTTTTCCCTGCCCCGGCTTCAAAATCGGAGGACGCCCCGAGAAAGCGCGCTACCTCGCCAATGGAGATATTTTCCACCAAAGTGACACTCAGACTGACCCGATCGCCTTCCGGCGCCTCGAATTTTCGGCCGAAGCTTTTCGAAAGCGCTTTGCAGCAACCGGCCCTTGGCTTGCAGTTCATCGGGGTTTTCGCCCCCGGCCGCGCTTCTTATGAAATCTTCAAGGCCGTGGCGGCAGGAGGCGAGAATATCCGGCATTCCGGGCGCCTCGATGAGGGTGCGGAACTGTTTGCTCCCCGGACCGTGCAGACCGGGCATCGATCCAAGCGTGTACGTGGCGGCCGAAAATTCCTTTCCCTCTCTTTCGCATCCGGTCCGGACCATCTCGATGGCCTCCACTATCACCTCGGAAAAACAGCTCACAAAGACCGGCATACTCCCTGGCGGCTGGAGCGAAAGCATTCGAAACCAGCTCTTGATTCGCCTCGGGAGCATATAGAGCAGACCGTTCGTGTCCGGGACCAGCGCCGGGGTGAGATTGGTTTCCTCACCGTCCGATTCCTCCTCCTCGATACCCAGTATATCGCGAAATTCCTGTTCGATGGAATTCAGATGGACGTAGCTCGATTCGATCTCCAGTTCCTTTTCATCCAGTTCGAGGGCTATTCCCAGAAAAATCCCCGCCTGGACGATCTCCTTTTGGGCGGCATCCATGTCGGGCGGACAACTCCCCCGGAGTTTCTCCTGGATGCGGTATCGGGGTTCATCGGTTTCGTCGAGCGAGCGCCTGAGAAAGCCGAGTATCCCCCCCGCGCCGCCATGAACTTGAGCGAAAGCCCTGTATCCCTCGATGCAGGCGCCGATTCGGGCCGAAATCTCCTCGCCGCGAAGAACGGCCCATCCGGAAAACCTTTCCTGCGCCCATTGGGGAATCGAAGTCTTCCGGGCGATTTCCAGCACGCTCAGACGAGGCAAAGAAATCCAGAGGTCCCTGAAATGATGCTCAGAAAGCGTCATATGAGGGAAAAGAAAAAAATTCAATTCGTTGACTGCGGTCATAATGTTCCTCAATTTCCATTAAGGTCATGTTGTACTGGATTCCGACCCGACAAATAGAGGAAAATACAGCCGGTCGATATGGGCGGCACGCAAGGCTTCATGGACAAATGCGCGGTTATCATCATCAGGAAAAACAGCTATTCGCCGGTTTTCCGGTAGCCGGAACAGCTCTGGCCGTTCCAGCGCCAACTTCAGTAGTCGCTCTGTCGGCGCCGCGGGTTGAATCTCTTATGGGGGTATATGTTGTCATAGTCAATAGTAATCCCCATTATGGGGGCACAAACCTTGTAGGGGTAGTAAGATACTTGCGAAATCAGGTTTTTACAATGCGCCGGATCTGTACACGACGGCGATCATTTCGCGTGGGCCTCTTTACAATAGAGTTGACTCTGCGGTTATTCTGAGCTACAATGTAGCTTATTACAGGAGGTGATAATAATGGCTGCAAACGCTGTTGTTCGTGCAAGGATTGACGGACAGGTAAAAAACGAAGCCGAGGCCGTACTTGCTTCCATAGGGCTTACAGTCTCGGATGCTTTCCGCTTGATGATGATGCGCATCGCCAAGGAAAAGAAGTTGCCCTTTGAGCCGCTCGTTCCCAATGAAGAAACCATTGAGGCCATGAAAGCGGCGCGGCGCGGCGAGCTAATCAATGTTGGCTCGATTGATAACCTGTTTGCGGAACTAAATGCGGACGATTAGACGCACCAAACGCTTTAAACGCGACTACAGGCGGGAAAAATCAGGACGGCACGCCAAAACGCTTGATGCCGTCCTAAGAGAAGTTCTCGAACTGCTTGCTGCCGACAAACCCCTACCACATCACAACTTCGATCATCCCCTGACCGGGGAGTGGGCCGATCATCGCGATTGCCATATCAAGCCCGACCTGATTTTGATCTACCGGAAACCGGATGACGATCATCTCGACCTTGTGCGACTTGGTTCGCATAGCGAGCTTGATTTGTAGTTGGGTTCACCCAAACAAGTACGCGGTTGACCAAGGTGCTACCATAAACCGCCCAACGTGTCAGAAATCAACACTGTACGTAATGAAGGCGAGCTTTTCTTGTTACTGTAATGGTTTAGTGAGAGTATGCTTCTAACTATTGGATTCGTCATATCTATCTGATTTTCCATCTCTGTAGACCCTTGTATCCTTTCACAGCAACCAGTATATCTGATCCGAATCTTTCTGTGCCAGAGTTATTCTTGACAGCCCGGATTTCATCCTGCCTGAGCGGGTGCGTTGTGGAGACTCCTTTTTAAGCCGGGTGACATGGAACACGCGGCTTTGGATGTCCACATGCGAGAGCAACAGGGCGCCGCTTTCATATTCCTGGAACGCGGGAGGTCCGCCGCCGATCACCAGCCCGGCGGCCTCCCTCTCGCTGCTTTTTCCGTCCGCCCTGAGTATTATGCGCTCTCATCACCCCCAGAATAGACTCTGCTGAGGAAAAGGTCTGTTTTCCAGGGCGCAGGCCGCTTCGAGAAGGCTTCTGAGCGCTCTTTCGCCTTCAAGCCCGGCATCCAGGGTAAATTCATTTACAAACGCGTCGATATGCAGGCGTATCACCTCGGGCGCCATCTCGCGGGCGTGCCGCCTTATGTAGGGCCAAGGTCCCGTCCGGGTGCTTCATGGCATAGAGGAGGCTCTCCCTGATTTTTTCTTCGACCACGCCGGCGACTTCGCCGCCGAGGTCGCGCCGGATGGCAATCGCCCCCAGGGGGAGAGGGAGCCCGGTTTGCCCCTCCCACCACCGGCCAAGGTCTAGCGCCATGTGAAGACCGTATGACTGATAGGTCCATCTGCCTTCGTGAATTATGACCCCCGCGTCCACCTCTCCGGCCGCCACCGCAGGCATTATCCGGTCGAACTGCATCGGGACCCGCCGCCCCCGGTGAGTTCCCTCCAGCCGGAGCAACAGGCTGGCGGTAGTGAGGTCGCCAGGCGTGGCAATGGTCGCGTTGCGAAGCTCCTCGAACCCGGCGGGGCTCCGCGCCACAACGAGCGGGCCGCATCCTCTCCCCATGGCCCCTCCGGACCGGAGCAACCAGTACTTATCCAGGATGCCCGGCGCCGCATTTACGGAAATCTTGGAAACATCGAGAGCGGCATGGGCCGCCAGCCGGTTAAGCATCTCGACGTCGGCGAGCAGGACATCCAGGGCGAAGGGAAACTCAACTTGCCTCTCCGCCAGAGCCCAAAAGATAAATGTATCGTTCGGACAGGGAGAATATCCGAGGGTGAGTTGCTTCAATTCTTACCTCGATTGAGTCCCGGGCTTGCGATGAGATCCATCACTTTGCAGAGCAATTCGTTCCTGCCCTGCCGGGTTTGCGCTGAAAAGATGATGAAATCCGCGGGTGATATTCCGAGAATCCGCCCGGCGGTTTGGGCGAGGGGGTTCCATTTTGCTCGGGAAAGCTTATCGGCCTTGGTCAGGATGGGGATCGCCGGGATTTTTTTCTCCTTCAGCCAGGACCAAAGGCTTATATCATCGGGGGTGGGCGGATGGCGCAAATCCATTATCTGGACAATCCCCCGGAGGTTTTCGCGCGAATCGAGGTAGGTCTCGATCATCGGCCCCCAGGTTGCGCGCAGGCTTTGGGACACCTTTGCATATCCGTATCCCGGCAGGTCAACGAACCGGAAGGAATCATTTATTTTGAAAAAGTTGATGAGTTGAGTGCGGCCCGGGGTGCGGCTTGTCCGGACCAGTTTTTTCCGCTGGATCAGGCAATTGATGAGCGCGGATTTGCCGACGTTTGACCGGCCGGCGAACGCCACCTCGGGCGATTCATCCCGTGGGTACTGCTCGGGCCGCACGGCGGATGTGATGAATTCGGCCGACGTTATGACCAAAGCATCCGGGAAGCGACAGGACAGGGGGCGTGGAGCAGGAATTCCCGTTCTGACCACCCGATTTCGCTCCCGATTCTTGCTTCTGCATCCCGCTTCTCGCTTGCAGCTTGCTTGCATTCACCTGTTCGCCGGCTCTTGAGGTAGCGTTCGATGCGGTCAAGTCCCTCCTTGATGTTTTCCAGCGAATTGGCATAGCTGAAGCGGACGTAGCCTTCGGCGTTCGATCCGAAATCCACTCCAGGCGTTATGCCGACCTTTGCGTTTTCGAGGACTTCGAAGGCGAAGGAATAAGAATCATCAGTAAACCGGCGCGCATTGGCAAAGACGTAGAAGGCCCCGGTCGGCTCAACCGTTATTCCGAACCCGATCTCCCGCAGCCGGGCAATCATATACTGTCTGCGCCGATTGTACGTTTCGCGCATTTTCGCGACCTCTTCGGCCGACGCTCGGGTCTGTGAGCGCCGTGTAGCCGGCGGCCTGGGCGACGGAATTTGCGGAGATAAAGAAATTCTGCACCATTTTCTGTATCGGCCGGATCATGTGCCTGGGCGCTATCAGGTATCCGAGCCGCCATCCCGTCATCGCGAAAAGCTTGGAAAAGCCGTTAAAGACGATGCAGTTTTCGGTAAATTCCAGCACTGAGCGCGCGCGGCCCTCATATACGAGACCGTGATAAATTTCATCGCTGAGGATCAGCCTGCCCATATCGGCGATTTCGGCCATCCGGTCTGCCTCGAGCAGGTTTCCGGTCGGGTTTGCGGGCGAATTTATAAGGATTGCCTTCGTTCGCGGAGTAAGCGCGGCCTTTATGGATTCCGGCCTGTACTGAAAACCGTCTTCCTCGTAGACCGGAATCATTTTGGGGACCGCTTCGAGGAAACCGCACGAAATTCGGATGGCAGGCATAATGAGGATTGGACAGAATTACCTCTTCCCCGCACTCCAGAATGGCGCTCATTGCCACCAGGAAGGCAGGAGAGGTCCCGGATGTAACTATCACCTGGTCGGGATCGATGTTGCGAACGCCGTAGGTCTGCTCATAATAGTTACAGATAGCCTCGCGCAGTCCGGGGGTCCCGAGGCTGTGCGTATAATGGGTGTCGCCCCTGGAAAGGGCCTCTATCGCCGAGTTTTTTACGGCCTCGGGAGTATTGAAATCAGGCTCGCCAACCTCCAGGTGAATCACGGATTCTCCGGCTCGCTCCATTTCCTGGGCGCGTTCCAGAACGTCCATGACAATGAATGAAGTCATTTGCTCCAGTCTTCTGCAGATCACGTCAGTCTCCTGTAGCGCGAAGCCGAGAACGGGAAACAGGGATAACAGCGGCACGGATGAAGCTTTTACTCCCCGCTTCCCGTTTTCCTGCTTCCCTCTGCGGGCTATCGCGCCGGCACTTTAATGATTACCGGCTCGCCCTCGATTTCGCCACTGAGTTGGGTCATCAAGGTGGTGGCTCTGGAAACGCTGTTGACCGGCTGAAGCTGAATGACGAAAACCTTTCCGAGCACCTGGTGCTTCAGGGTTTTGACGACTGCGCTGTAGCCTTTTTGCCTCGAGGCGGGTTCTTCATCTCCTCGGCCTTCTCCCTGTCCACAAATGAGCCAACCTGGACGATGTATCGATAGGATTGGGTCCGACTTCAGCGATGCTCCCTGGCCGGAGCGCCTCATCGTTGAGCCGGAGCGCCTCCTTCGCCGGAGGCGCCTGGTCTTTGGATCTCCGCCGGACCGGCAGGCTGAGAGTTCACCTGCGGCGGCGTTGGGGAGTAGTGCCGCTGAGGCACTTCCTTTATCTGCTGCGCTGGAGGTCCTCGTTCGAGATGACTTCGATTTCGCCGGAGGCGCGTGGGATGAGGCCTGGGACGGGTCTTTGTCCGGGCGGCGGCGTTGAGCTTTTCGAGGTACTTCCTGGCTTCATCGGCCATATCGGTATTGGGGGCAATTTCCCCAACCCGGCTGAGCGAGCGAAGCGCCGCTTCCAAGTCTCCCGCCTGGTAGCTCATAATGCCGAAGCGCAGATGGGCTTCGGCCAGATCGGGCGATGCGCGCACCGCATTTCCGTATGCGTGCCGGGCCTCATCGGCTCTGTGCAACTGTTCCAGAATCTGCCCAATCCGAAACCACGCCATCCCATAATGCGGATCGAACTTTACGGCCTGCTGATAGTAGGACAGCGCCCTTTCGATATCGCCTTTTTTTTCGTAAAGCCTCCCAAGGTTGTAAGCGGCAAACTGGGGGGTCTTGTAGAAGGGATCGTCCATGCGCCTTCTGGAATGCTCCCCGGGCGAGTTCGAACTGCCCGTCGTTTGGCGTAGATAGAGCCTATCGCATTCAGTGCTTCGGGGTAGCCGGGTTTAATCTTCAGGGCGTTCTGGAGATGTAAAAGCGCTTTGTCCTGCAACCCGCGCTGGTCGTAGGCAAGTCCGAGATCATACTCTATGACGGCGTCGTTGGGCTTTTTCTGCTCGGCCTCAGTGAGGTATTTCAGTGCGCTCGCCGTCTCTCCGGCCGCCATGTATTTCTCGCCCATATCCTGAAGCTGGGCTGGCCGAATACGCGGGTTGCCTGGGAGCGTGAGTGGCGCAGCCTGAAATCACCAGAAGAAGAGCGAACAGACAAAAGCGCAAGTACGTCTCATCTTTAGATCACCTTGTTCAGGGAATACTCGATAATCCCTTCGGCGCCTCTCTTGATCAAATTGGGTATGAGTTCGCGGACCTGGTTCTTCGATACTACGGTCTCAACCGAAAGCCAGTCGGACTGGTACAGGTGGGCGATTGTCGGGGCATTCAAGCTTGGCAGAATCTCTATCACGTCCTCGATTTTTTCCCTTGGGCACATTCATCTTGAGCGCGACCAGGCCTTCGGCGCGCAGCGCACCCTGGAGCAGCAGCGAGATGTGCTCTATCTTGTCGCGTTTCCAGGGGTCCTGCCATGCATCGAGGTTCGCGATGAGCTGCGTATTGGACTGCATCAGTTCCTCAACGATCCTGAGGCCGTTTGCGCGCATTGTCGAGCCTGTTTCGGTGACTTCCACAATCGCGTCGCAAAGGCCGGAAATGACTTTGGCCTCCGTGGCGCCCCAGGAAAACTCCACATCCACGTTGATGCCCTTCGACTCGAAGTAGCGCCGGGTAAAGTTGACCAGTTCGGTGGCGATTTTCTTCCCCTCCAGGTCCTTTTCGCTTTGGATGGCGGAGTCCATCGGCACTGCCAGGACCCACCTTGCGGGCCGCTGGCTCACTTTCGAGTAGACCAGGTCGGCCACGACATGGATTTTGGAGTCATTTTCCATGATCCAGTCGCGGCCGGTGAGTCCCACGTCGAACGTGCCGTTCTCGACGTAGCGCGACATTTCCTGGGCGCGGCAGATCGAGCAACTGATGCACGGATCGTTGATCTCCGGGAAATAGTTTCTGTCGGAAAGCGATATTTTCCAGCCGGATTGCTGAAAGAGCCTGAGAGTGGATTCCTGAAGACTTCCCTTCGGAATGCCGAGTATGAGTTGTTTCACTTCTTGTAAACCTCCCGGGGGTCAAAGACTCGAACTCCCCGCACTTCAAAACGGCCGTCCTTGAAAAATCGGTAAAAGCAGCTTTCAAAACCGGTATGGCAAGCCGCTCCCCCTATCTGGTCAACCTTGAGCAGAATGGTGTCGGAGTCGCAGTCGATCAAAATTTCGCGAACGAGCTGAACGTTTCCCGATTCTTCGCCCTTCATCCAGAGCTTCTGCCTGGACCTGCTCCAATAGTGGGCTTTTCCGGTTTCGACAGTCTTGTTCCAGGCGAGTTCGTTCATGTACGCCAGCATGAGCACCTTCCCGCTCTCAAAGCTCTGGACGATCACGGGAATCAACCCGTTTTGTTTACTAAAATCAGGTCCCAACGTCAATGTTCCTCGCATGCAGTGCGAGTCGCCGAGCTTCACGACCATCACTCGATCATCCGCATTCAAGCTGCGTTCTTGCCGCGAGTTGGCCGCAAGCGGCGCTTATTTCATTTCCACGGCTTTTACGGATTATCGCAGTTAGATTCGCTTTTCGCAAGACATCCTGAAACGCCAGGATTCTTTCTTCGGGCGGGGTCCGGTAAGGAGACCCCGGATGCGAATTAAAAGCAATAAGGTTTACCTTTGCGCGAACGCCCTCAAGAAGCCTGACCAGTTCCCTTGCCTGCCGCGGACTGTCATTTACTCCGTCGAGCAGGATGTATTCGAAAGTGATCCGCTTTCTGGGCGCAAGCGGATATTCGCGGCAGGCCCGCATAAGCTCGGCAAGCGGATATGTCCTGTTTACCGGCATGAGTTCATCTCTCAGCTTATCATCGGCCGCATGAATGCTTACCGCAAGGTTTACAGGTGTTTCCATTCCCAGGCGCCGCATCTGCGGGACAAGCCCGACGGTCGACAGGGTCACCCGCCGGTGTGAAAACATCAGTCCGTTGGGGTCCGTTATAATGCGGATGGCCCGGACCACTTCGTCATAGTTTGCCAGCGGCTCTCCCATTCCCATAAACACCAGGCTGTTTATTCGCGGCCCCAGCACCGGGTCTCGAAGCGCCTGGCATACCTGGTCAACTATCTCCGCGGTATCGAGATTGCGTTTGAACCCTATGCTTCCGGTCAGGCAAAACTTGCATCCGAGTGCGCACCCGACCTGGCTGGATACGCAGAGCGTACACCTCGGCGGGTCGGGAATGAGCACGGACTCGATGAAATTGCCGTCATGGAGGCGAAACAGGTACTTGCGGGTCCCGTCAGGGGCTTCGTCGATCCGGGAAACGGCAAGAGCGTCAAGGGTCGAGCCGAATTCAAGCTGTGCGCGAAAGGCCCGGCTCAGGTCCGTGCATTGGCTCCAGGATGAGATATTTCGCGCATAAAGATGCCTGAAGAGCTGGCGGGCGCGAAAGGGTTTCTCGCCGAGAGTGTGCACCCACTCCTCAAGCTGCTCGAAAGTGAAATTCTTTATGAAAAAAGGTCTCATGCCGAAATTGACTATTTTCAGAAAAAAGCGATTCGCCAGGTTAATAGCCGGCGAAAAGCTCCACACAGATGGAGTCATAACACCCGACTCCGGCATGATTGAAGCGCCGGTTAAGGATGTTTTTCCGGTGGCTGGGGCTTTTCATGAGCGCCTTGTGAATATTTGCCGGACTATCAACGCCTTTGGTCAGGTTCTCGCCAGCCGGAACCTTAGACCCTTTGCGTCTGGCGGGAACACATTGACTGACCGTCTTCCAGACCGGATTCTTGCCCGTTTTCGGGTCCTCATGGTCAAAATAGTGCTGGGCCACCATTCGTTTGGCGCGCGAGGAGGCCTTCATGGCAAGGCAACTGTCCCATCGAAGCCTCGGGTTTTCTTGGCTTGCCAGTTCAAAGAGACTCCTGGCCCTTTGACCGCAGAAGGCGTCCGACTGCTTGCTTTGAGAGCACGGCGAAAGAGGTTTGGCCTCCTGAGCAAAGCAGAACCAACCAAGCGCACAGATTGGCAAAACCACTACAAAAACGATTGCTTTTTTCATCCGCCCGTCTTCCAAAAAGCGACTATATAGATGAATTAACCGGTGAACCGTCGAAGATGGGTCTCCCGCCCACCGATGCTTTTAACATTCACCTACTCATTCACCAACGGTTTTTTTCCCCCTTCACTTATTTCCGATTCATCGGCGACGTACAAGCGCAAAAGCATAGTCCGTCCCTTTGAATAGTTGAACCCATAAAATGCGCCTGCCGGTTTTACGCGTAAACCGAGATTTGTTCGTTTCCCTCTTGAAGTCGTCATCTTCGCTGCGATCCACCAGGGCCATGGCCCCGGCGTTGCTCCGGAGGACAAATGGCGGCCCCGCCCGGAGAGGTGAGGAGGGTCCGGGTCCCAAGCTGGAAGACAAGGCTGGGTTCATGGTAACCCGAAGAACAGAGCATGACGTTTTCGCCCGGCGCGCTGTTTGGCTGCATTGGTGACAGTTCCTGCTGAGCCACAGCCAATTAACGTTGGGCAGTATCCATTGAAGTGAGGGCGCCAGGACGAGCGCAGTTGCAGCGATTGTGACAGCAGCGGCGTGGACGTAGCGGCGCTTGAAAAACTTCCAGGTGGAAAGCACCGCCGCCGCAATGGCCGCAGTAGCCGGAATCAGGCCGACCGGTTCGAAGCGATGGTCCAGAAACCAGGGGAGGGCGAGGGCCCCGAGGCCAAGCAGCAAAATTACCAGTTGGCACAAAGCATACCCGGTTCTCACGAACTTGGAGTCCAGTTCGGCGGGCGTCGCCCTCCTCGCTGGAAATAATGGTATGCGCGACCAGGAGGCATAATGCCGGGTAGAAGGGCAAGACATAATGCGGGAGCTTGGTTGGGACCAGTTCAAACACAATCCATGCGGGTATTATCCACGCAAGGCAAAACCTTACCGCTGGAGCGGAGCGCGATTTCCATGCCCGAAAAACAGATACTCCAGCCATCGCTGATGCAGGCCAGAGGGTGAGCGGCATCAAAAGCAGGTAGAAGCCCGGTGGAAATCCGTGCGATTCCTGGCCCGAGGCCACTTTGAAAAGCATGTCCTCCACCAGCGCCTGCTGAAAGAAAGCGCCCTTTGTAGCCAGGGCAATGGCAATCATCCAGGGGCTTACAATTATTGCCGTTATCGCCAGACCCGCGAAGCGGCTTCATACTCTTCAGCCATTTCGCGTCCCTGTCCGCCGCTGTCAGGCAACCAATGGTAAGCAGACTGATCATCGGGGTAAGCGGCCCTTTCACAAGAATCCCGATTGCCTGTGCTATCCAGAAGGTTAGAAAAGCTCCGATTTTCCCGAGATTCGTTTTCATTCATCCCGAATATAAAATCTGCTCAAAGCGGCCTGAGCAGCCATGACCGTTGCGAGCAGCACGGCGTCCGTTGTCGCAAGGTGCGCCTCCATCACCAGCAGAACCGAACTGGCGGCAAGAATCGGCCCCAAGCAGGCCTGTTCTCTCACCGAACAGCCGCTTTCCAAGGGCAAAAGTGAGCAGGACGGAAAAAATCGCCCCAATGAGCGATGGAATGCGATACGGCCAGATTTTCCGAGATTGGGCCGTCCCGCAAAGAGCCGCACTCGCGGCCTGGAGCCAGTAGATGCCGATGGGTTTTTTATTGCGGGGTTCGTTCTGGAAGCGAATCTGGATGAAATCGCCGGTCTCGAGCATTTGGCTCGTCGCCTGGGCAAACCTCGATTCGTCCCGGTCGACGGGCGGAAGTGTAAAAAGCCCTGGAACAAAGAAAGCAAGGCAAATCAGAATGAGAAAAAAACAGTGCGAAAGCGTGGAACGGGAAAAGGGACGAATAGAAGCGGCGCCAGACAAGCGAGACCCGGGAATGGTTTGGTTCATCACCGCCCCAGTTTTTTCAAAGACTTTTTAACGGCATCGAATCCCTGCTCGATTTCCTCCATCGAGAGCGCATAGGAGAACCGGATGCAATTGTCTTCGCCAAAGGCGTTTCCGGGGACCACCGCCACGTGGGCCTCCTCCATCAGAAAGTCGGCAAGATCGAGCGATCCGTTTATCGTCCGTCCTGCGAACTTTTTCCCGAAATGGGCGCTGAAATTAGGGAAGACGTAAAATGCGCCGTCCGGCTCCGTGCAAGTTACGTCCGGCAGGTCGGAAATGCGCTCCAGCACTCGTTTACACCGTTTTTCGAAGATTTGCGCCATTTCCACAGCCGACTTGCTGATCGCCGGTGAGCGCCTCGACGCTTGCCCACTGTGATATTGAGGTCGGATTGCTGGTGACCTGGCTCTGGAAATCCGTTGCGGCCTTTATAACCATCGGGTCGCCTATGAGGTAGCCAATTCGCCACCCGGTCATGCAATAGCTTTTGCTGACGCCGTTTATGATAAAAATGACGGTCGCGCAGCTTTTCCTCGACCATCCCAAGGTTAACCCATTTCCGGCCGCCGAAAAGAATACGGTAATAGATATCATCGCTTGCGATCAGCACGTTTTCATGGCGCAAAAGCACTTCGGCCAAAGCTTCGAGTTCATCCGGGCCATAATACTTCCCGGTTGGATTCGACGGGCTGTTCAGGATCAGAAGCCGCGTGTTCGGGGTGATGGCCTTTTCGAGGTCTTCGGCCTGGAGTATGAAACCGTCTTTCTCCGTGCAGGGCACAATAACCGGTTTGGCGTTGGCGAGATCGACCATGTCCGGATAACTTACCCAGTAGGGCGAAGGTATGATGACTTCATCTCCCGGGTCCAGCAGGGTCATGAACAGGTTGTAGAGCGCATGTTTTCCGCCGCAGGAGATCAGAACGTTTTCCCGCCCGTAGGATAGGCCGTAGTCGGCTTTGATGGTGCTGCATACAGCGTCCTTCAGTTCGTCTATCCCGCCGACCGCCGTATATCGGGTCTGGCCGCTGCAGATGCTTTGCATCGCGGCGTTGCGGATATTTTGAGGAGTATCGAAATCCGGCTCCCCGACGCCGAAATTGATTATGCTGACGCCGCTTCGCTTGAGCGCCTTGGCTTTGGCGTTGATTGACAGAGTCGCCGAGGGTTTAATCCTGCCGATTCTTCTGGATAATTTCATTTTATTCCTCTGGTGAGATTATCTATCGCTCTCCCGGTAATTGACTGAAATCAGATATAGACCATGCCCCGGAGCGGTCATTCCGGCCTGCTTGCGGTCTCCGCTCCTGATAATGCGCTCAAAATCGCCGGCCGTCCTCTTTCCCTTTCCCGACCTCAACTATTGTGCCCGTCAGGTTCCTGACCATGCGCCGCAGGAAGCCGTTGGCCTCGTATGTGAACTTCAGCAGGTCGGGCCGCGGGCGCGTCGAGTTCCGCCCTGAGCATGTTTCGCTCGGTCGAGGATGCCTGTGACCCCGAGGCCATGAAGGCGGAAAAGTCATTGCGGCCGCAAATCCTTTTCAGGCACTCCTCCATCGGCTCCACGGCAAGAGGCCGGCGGACGTGCCAGGCGTAATTGCGCAGGAGCGCCGATGGGACCGGACGGTTCAGTATGTGATATTCGTACACCTTGCTCACGGCTGAAAAACGTGCGTGAAAAGACTCGTCCACCTCCTCGGCGCTCAGTACGACGATGTCGTCGGGAAGAAGGCTGTTGAGCCCCCTCAGGATCTCATCAGGCGTGAGGCTTGTCCGCGTATGGAAATTAACCACCTGCCCTTTCGCGTGAACCCCGGCGTCGGTACGGCCGGATGCGCGAATCCCCACCCTGTTTCCCAAGCATGACCCCCAGGCGCGATTCGATAACTTCCTGGATGGAGAGTGAGCCCGCCTGGCGTTGCCATCCATGATATCCGGAGCCGTCGTATTCGAGGACGAGCTTTATGTTGCGCTCAATTTGAGGATCATGCTCATTCATCTTAGAGTCGCCAAACAACAGTCGCCGCCTGCTCTCGGCTGGAGCGCTCAGGGCTGCCAGGGCGCCTCTTTGAGCCCGGCGTCCTCCGGCAAGCCGCACATGATGTTCATATTGCAGACGGCCTGTCCGGATGCGCCCCTGGTGAGATTGTCAATAACGGAGATGACGATCAGCCGCCGAGTCCGCTCATCGACCCGCCAGCCGAGGTCGCAGTAGTTGCTGCCCCTCACCTGAAGCGACACGGGCAGATCGCTCTCGATTGCTGAGGCGAACGAAAAGCTCATCCCTGTAATAGCTGCGGAAGGCCTCCTCTACGTCGTCGGCCCCGACTCCCTGCTTCAAATTGGAGTAAACCGTGCTCAGAATGCCGCGGCTCATCGGGACAAGATGCGGGGTGAAATTGACCGTCACCGGTCTTCCGGCCAAGAACGCTCAGTTCCTGCTCGATTTCGGGCGTGTGGCGGTGCTCGGCACACCTTGTAGGCTTTAAAGCCCTCGTTTACCTCGCAGAAGTGCACGCCCAGGGTCATGCCTCTGCCCGGCCCCGGAGACCCCCGATTTGGAATCTGCGATTATCGTTTCGGGATCAATCAGCCCGCGCCAAAGCAGCGGCGCCACGGCCAGAATAACGCTCGTCGGGTAGCAGCCCGGATTGGCGACAAGGCGAGCGGTGCGGATTTTTTCGCGATATAGCTCGGGAAGGCCGTAAACAGCCTCCTTCAGAAGCTCCGGGGTCCTGTGCGTCCGAATACCACTTTCCGTAGACCTCAGGGTCCCTCAGCCGGTAATCCGCGCTGAGATCCACAACTTTGACGCCCCGATCCAGCAGACTCCGGAATTATGTCCATCGAGGCCTGGTGCGGCAGGGCTGTAAAGACCAGATCGGATGATGCGGCAAGCTTTTCCGGGTCGGTGTCTTGGAAGACGAGATCGCAATGGCGCTTGAGGGCCGGGTAGAAATCGTCAATCCGCTGCCCCTTTTGCTGCCTGGAGGTGATCATGGAGACCCGAACCGATGGATGGGCGCAGAGTATGCGCAGCAGCTCAAATCCCGTGTAGCCGGATGCCCCGGCAATGGCGACCCTCACCATAATATTCCCCCTTGATAAAAATGAAGGGCGCATGCACCTTGGTGCAGCGCCCCATATTCAATCCGAAAAATCGGTTTCGGTTGCCCGGATGAAGAAATCGACCCCGGAAAAAAGCAGAAAGATTTACGTCACAGGGTCGGGGTTTACCCGACCTTAACGGGATTAACGCTTCGAATACTGGAAGCGTGCTCTGGCGCTCTTGCGGCCATATTTCTTGCGTTCCTTGACGCGCGAGTCGCGGGTAAGGAAACCGGCCCGTTTCAGGACCTCCCTGTATTCAGGATTGAGTTCGAGGAGCGCTTTGGAAATACCGTGCCGAATCGCTCCGGCCTGACCGGAAATCCCTCCGCCCAGCACATTGATGGAGACGTCCAGTTTGCCGAGCGTGCCGGTGAGCACCAGCGGCTGAGCAATTACCATTTTGCTCGTTTCCCTGTCCAGATACTCATCGGCCGGCTTTTTGTTTATAACGATCAGACCCGTTCCGGGTTGAAGCCAAACCCGCGCGATCGAGGTCTTTCTTTTACCTGTGGCATAAAAGCGTTGTTCGGGCATTTAAAAGTGTCTCCTAGCTGTATTTCTCGATAAGTTTAAAAGCTTCGGGCCGTTGCGCCTCGTGAGGATGGGCCGGGCCGGTGTAAACTTTGAGCTTCTTTATCAGTTTGCGGCCGAGCCGGTTTTTGGGCAGCATTCCCCAGACCGCCAGGCGGATCATCCGTTCGGGGTTTTCCTGGTTGAGCTTGCGGGCGGTCGGTGGCTTTAACTCCGCCCATATAGCCGCTGTAGCGGTAGTATGTTTTCTGGTTCCATTTGTCGCCGGTCAGCTTGACCTTGTCGGCATTGACGACGACTACGAATTCACCCAGGTCCACGTGCGGAGTAAAAGTGGGCAGGTGTTTGCCTCGGATGCGGACCGCGATCTGACTGGCCAGGCGGCCCAGGACCTGGTTTTCGGCGTCAACTACTATCCATTTGCGCTTTTGCGGTTCGAACTTTGCGCTTTGCGTTTTCATCGTCGAGCACTCCGAAATCTGAGAAAATTAACCTAAGCAGTAAATGATACAAATACGATGAGCCGCTTGTCAAACGAAAACGGTCAAACGTTGAATCCGGGAGCGGCAGTCGCAAAAGGCAGGCGGCGGCAAGCCGGGTTCATTGCTCGTTACCTTAAAGAATCCAGGTCTCGGGATGCTGATATCCGGGCAGAGACTCGCCGAACAACGGCCTGCCGAAAAAACCGCTCGCCTCGCCCAGACTGCCAAACCCCAGCAGATCGACTGTGAAGACAAACCGGTTGTCGTTGCCCACCCGTTCGTATCCGGCGCCCACTCCCCAGCAGCCCCGGATGTACCTGACCCCGTATCCCTGCACGAACATCAAGTCCACGTTCCAGGGAGTAATCATGGTAGGTGTTAAGATAGATGTCCTTGTATACGTTTTAAGCATCGTTGTGACGTGTAATTTCATTTACCGCGAGGTTCGGAATCTGCTGGTAATCGAGCCTGACGATATGTCCCGCGCCGCTGTCAAAAGTCATGTAAAGGTCTCTGGGCCTTTCCCTGTCCAGCCGATGAAAAGTCCCAATCCAGATCGTAGGAGAGCGTGAGGTATTGTTTCGGCATAATGTCCAGCCTGAAGCCCACGGGCGAAAATCCCTGCCTCATGACATTGGTTGTGTCAAACAATGGGTCTTCTATCGGAGGCGGCTGCACATTGAAGAACTGAAAAACGCGAAATCGGACTAATTCCTGTATACGTTGTCGTGGCGTCTCCGGCAGCATCCGGAATCACCTGCTTTCCGGTCAGAAAGGTCGAGAAGCCGTAGCGAACGCCGTTTCTGGACTGATCCTGGTCAAGCTGGTCGAGTTGGGGACAGGTGGCCGCTCGCGGACTGGTTCGCGTATTCGTATGAAACCTCCGGCCGGATGGCAGTTCTGCATGGCGGTAAAGTTCCAGAAATCCACATGGAATTCCCTGTTTAGGCGCGTGCTCATCTCCACCTTGGCATCCGGTACGGCGCGCTCGGTGAGCGTTGTCGAAGTATTGCTTTTCTGCCCACTGGACCGCATAGGCGTCGGCGCGCAAACCCACCGAAGGCTCGATGTCCAGGTAATTACCCCAGTGCAGGGGGTAGTAGACTCGAGGATAGACGTCCAGTCGCTGCTCTGTATCGCCCTGGCTCCTCCAGTAGTTTACGGCCGAACTCTGAAGAGTGTAATAGAAGGGCGTGTCGTCAATCCACTTGGGAATCACTGTATAAGAGAAGGCCGGCAGCTTCTCGGACCGCTCCTGTATCCGTTGGAGTCGCCAGGTTCTCCCAGTATCGAACGTCCATGCTGAGGAGGTCCGGATTCGCCCTTCTTTTCGAGATAAACGGTGGATTCGCGCACCAGGGATGTCTGGTCGTAGAGAAGGCCGCGGCCGAAATACTGGCTAGAACGCCTGGTTTGCATGTAAAATAGGAAGTCGATCCAATCGAGAATTCCTGGAGAAAATTCCGGTCGCTCACGTAATCCAGATCTATTTTCGCCTCGATGTTCCAGGGCAGCGTCAATGTCCTGCCTGCCGCGCACCCAATACCGGTCCTGCGTCTGGAAGGGGTATCCCTGTCTGGAGCAAAAATGATTTGCTCGCCTGGTCGTCCAGAAAATTGAACATCCAGACGCCCTTGCCAAATTCCTTGTTGTTTATGCGGTATTCGGCTCCTCCCATAAACCCGCGATTTGTCCATGTAGTCTGGCATAAAAGGTGGCATCCATGTCATCCCGAATGGCCCAGTAATAAGGGATTTCAAACTGCAACCCGTTGAGGGTGGAATTTGCCCACCAAAGGAAGCAGAAACCCCGACTGGCGTTCCGTTTCAACCGGCACGCCAACCAGCGGCCAATAAGCGATCGGCACACTTGCGAGCCCAAAAAGAAGCGTCCTGCGTCCAGGCAGTCCCTCCGACGGTAACCTTCATCTGAGTTGAACTGGATTTTCCAGTCAGGATCGGCCGGATTGCAACTGGTGATGAACCCCTCCTTGAGTTCAAATTCGGTTGCGGCTGAGTTTGGTTATCGATTTTCCCTGAACGAAAAAATTATTCTCGGCGAAATAGAGAACCCCGGAGTCCAGCCATCCTGTTTCGGTAGTCCAGGTTCCAGATTATGTGTTCGCCTTTGACCCAGTTTCTGCCGTACTGAACGGTGACTTTGCCGTTGAGATCGGCCTGCCGGGTTTGGTTGTTCACGGATGCATACTCGGCCTCTATCATCCTGTCCTTGGAACTTATCTTTACATTTCCCTCGGCTTCGTAGATCTGTTTTTCCTGGTCATACATCAGCTTGTCGGCCTGGATTGTCCATGCGGCCTGGCTGGTTTCGGCAATCTTTGACGCTGCCTGGAATCGACTCCGGGCCGGCCGCCCGGGCATGGCTCGCCAGGAAGGCGATCAAAGCCAGACAACAAAGAATCAGGGGCAGACTCTTGAGAATATGCGTCTTATAGAGATTTCCCTCACAGAGCAGGCTCCCCGAAAATCTGTTTTACCTCTCCGGCAAAATAGAGTGAGCCGGTAATACAGATAAGATCGTCCGGACCGGCCAGATGTCTTGCTTCCTGAATGGCGGAAGCCGGATCGGAGATTACGTAATATTTCTGTATGTAGGGCCTGGCCATCTTGCGAATGTCATCGGGATTTGCGGCCCTGGCGTACCGGGGCCGGGTGAAGATGGCGGTCTCAGCCATGGGGAGCAAACGTCTCAGTATCCCCAGTATGTCCTTGTCAGCCATTATTCCCATAACCAGGTGAA
Organism: uncultured delta proteobacterium; assembly: GCA_963727975.1. Lineage (GTDB taxonomy): Bacteria > Desulfobacterota > Syntrophobacteria > Syntrophobacterales > Syntrophobacteraceae > SbD1. The sequence continues at coordinate 107,245 of CAVSIN010000016.1, forward strand.
GCTTTTTGTAGGTGAAACTTTCTTTGAGAGCATCGCGAAGGGATTCGGCGCCCTGCGGGTTGTGCGCCCCGTCCAGCACGATTGTCGGATTGGTTTCGAGAACCTCCAGCCGGGCCGGCCATCTCACCTCGCGCATCGCACGCTCGATCGACGTCCGGCCAGAGTGAAATGAGTCCTTTTTGTTCGAGAACCTCAAGGGTCGCGAGGGCCAGCGCCGCGTTGCCCACCTGGTGCGGCCCCCTCAGATTGAGGCTCAGGGATGGCAACTGCCTTTTAATGCCTCGGTAATTGAAGGACCCGTTGGAGTTTCGCCTCACGCGGAAATCGGACTTGAACCGGTACAGGGGCGCGGCTTTATTCATGCATGTGGTTTTTAATATCCCCTGGGCCAGCGGGCTGGAGCACACCCGTTACCACAGGGACGCCCTGCTTGATGATTCCAGCCTTTTCGCGGGCGATCGAGGACAGGGTCGATCCGAGGAACTCCTGGTGATCGAAACCTATATTGGTAATGACGCATGACCTCGGGGCGTGATGACGTTTGTCGCATCGAGGCGGCCTCCCATGCCGGTTTCCGCAATGACAAAATCAGCTTGCTCCTCGGCGAAGTAAAGGAAGGCCATCGCGGTGACCATTTCAAAAAAAGTGGGCGGCTGTCTCTCATCCAGGGTCGCACGGATTTTTTCAAAGACCCGGAGTATCCTCTGTGTCGAGACTTCCTCGTCATTGAGGCGGAAACGTTCTGTAAAGCGCACGAGGTGGGGTGAGGTGTACAGGCCGACCTTGACGCCGTGACTGGAAAGAATGCTGGAAAGGATAGCCGCCGTGGACCCCTTGCCGTTTGTCCCGGCGATATGAATGAAACGAAGCTTGCGGTGCGGATTGCCGACCCGCTCAAGAAGATTTTCCGTGCAGTTCAGACCGAACTTGATTCCGTACTTCTGAAGTCCGTAAAGGTAGTCCAAGAGATTGCTGAAAATTTGACACCTGCCCCTCAGCTCCCGTTTAGCGGCCTGCCAAAGGCAAAAACCGCACCCCCTACCCTTCTGGAATGGATCACAACCGAGCAATGAAAAAGCCCCCGAATTCAATTCTCTTAATAGCACACTTCGCGAGCATTAAAAATGCGAAGAGTGTGACTTGAGGCTTGAATACCGAGCCGGGATTTATCCCGCAGATCCGTGTCCTGCGAAAGACCCTGACTTCCAGGGCAGTCCCGGTAGTATTCCGCTACGGCATCTTTCCTGTGATACGAAATCTTGACTTTGCCCGGCAATCCCATTAGATTCCATAAGTTTTCAAGTCCTGCAAAAAAGGAGTTGTAGCGTAAATCTTTTTCGCGAAAGCCGCGGGCTTTCGCAGGGAGAACTATTATGGCTTGGGAAAGACCGCCCGGAAGACGGGCACCCGAAAGAGGCGGTCCGCCGCAGGATTTCGAGGAGGTCTTGAGGTGGTTTGCGGAACGATTCAGGTCTTCGCCTTCATCTTCCCCCCGCCTGATTCTTATGATAGTCGCGCTCGTGGTTCTCATCATCGTCGGGCTTAATTCGTATTATACGGTCGAACCCCAGGAGACGGCGGTCCTCCAAAGGTTTGGCAAATATATAGGCACGGCCGAGGCCGGGCTCCATTTCAAAATCCCCTTCGGCGTCGATTCGGTGAGCAAGGTAGTGACCGGACGGGTGCTCCAGCGCGAATACGGCTACCGCACGCTGGAGCCCGGATGTACGCTCCCAATTCGTGGAAAAGGGGTATGAGGAAGAGTCGCTCATGCTCAGCGGCGATCTCAACGTTGTAAACCTCCAGTGGACGGTTCAGTACATGATAAAAGACCCCGTTCAGTATCTTTTCAGGGTCAGCGGAGTTGAGGCGACCCTGGACGATATCTCTGAGTCCGTAATGCGCCGGATCGTCGGAAACCGCTATTCGGACGAGGTGATTACCGTCGGCCGCGCTTCGATAGCCGATCAGTGCAAGGATGAAATCCAGGAAATCATGGACCTCTACAGAGACGGGCCTCCAGATCGTGGCGGTAAAGCTTCAGAACGCAAATGTTCCGAACCCTGTCAAAGCCTGCATTCAATGAGGTGAACGAAGCCGGGCAGGAAAAGGAGCGTATGATAAACGAGGCGCAGCAGGCCTATAACGAGAAAATTCCCAAGGCCGTCGGCGAAGCCCGGCAAACGGTGACTCAGGCCGAAGGCTATGCCCTGGAGCGGGTGAACCGGAGCGAAGGCGAAGCTAAGCGTTTTCTCGATATTCTTGCCGAGTATCAGAAAGGCTCCGGACGTAACCCGCCGCAGAATGTACCTCGACTCATTCGAAGCCCTGATGGGGCGAGTCGACCATCTGTACGTGGTTGACGAGGCGCAGAAAAACATCCTGCCGCTGTTCGATCTGAACAAATTCAAGGGGCAGAGCGGAAAAGCTCAGAGCTCTCAGGCGCAGCCTAAAGGGCAGTGAGACGCCCGACGCCTGATGCAGAAAGGAAATAACAATGGTTCCACGCGGGGCCAAAATAGCCATAGCGGCGATTAGTCGTTCTGGCGATAGTGGCCGGAGCTTCCTTTTTCGTGGTGAGCGAAACCCAGCAGGTGGTTATCACTCAGCTTGGCCGCCCGGTTGGGCAGCCGATCACCGAGGCCGGACTCCATTTCAAGTTCCCGTTCATCCAGACGGCGAACTTTTTCGAAAAACGCATAATGAAATGGGACGGACGTCCCAACCAGATTCCGACCAAGGACAAAAAGTACATCTGGGTGGATACCACTGCGCGCTGGCGAATAAAGGACCCGCTGCTCTTCCTGAAGCGGGTTGGAATCGTTGACCGACCGCACAACAGCCGCCTTGATGGAATAATAGACTCCGTCGTCCGCGATCATGTTTCCAACAATGATCTTGTGGAACTGGTGCGAAGCGAAGGTTGGGAGGAGGCAAAGCAGAAGCTCAGCGAGGCGGGCATTCCCGAATCTCAGATGCTCGAGTCCGGGCTTTGAGGCCACCGAGCAGACCGATCACCTCGAGAAAGGCCGCGAAAAAATCACCCGCGAGATGGTAGCCGACGCATCGCGGCTTCTTCCTGAATTCGGGATGGAACTGCTCGACATTCGCATAAAACGCATCAACTATGTTGAGTCCGTCCAGCAGAAGGTTTTCGACCGGATGATTTCCGAACGCAAGCGCATCGCCGCCCAGTACCGGTCCGAGGGCGAGGGCGAGCGGGCCGCGATTCTGGGCCAGATGGACCGGGAATTGGCCAAGCTGACCTCGGAGGCCTACAAGAAATCGCAGGAAATACGAGGCAAAGCCGACGCGGAAGCAACCAGGATATATGCGGAAGCTTTCAGCAAAGACCCTGAATTTTTCTCTCTGTACAAGACTTTGGAATTGTATCGCAATTTCAGCAACAACAGCTCCTTCTTGCTCAGCACCGATGCTGATGTTTTTAAATATTTGAAGGGCAGCGGCGCACCCCCCCGGAAATAGAGCTGGAGCAGAGCGATGGCATTTTACGAGGAAAACCCGGGGGAAATTGCCAGGGCGGACATAGTGGTGGGCATACCCACGGCAAATGAGGTGGAAAGCATAGCCAGGACCACCGCGCAGGTGGACAAAGGTCTGAGCGAGTACTTCCCCGGACATGCGGTGCGCCATCATCAATTGCGATAATCACTCCTCCGACGGCACGCGGGAAGCTTTCTTCTCCGCGCCCGGCAAAGACGCCGAGGCTCTACATTTCTACTGAACCCGGAGTTGGCGGCAAAGGGAGAAATATTCGCAATTTTTTCGAAAAAGCCCGCCAGCTCGACCCCAAAGCCCTGATAATCATAGAAGCCGACATAAAGAACATATCGCCTGTCTGGATTCGAAACCTGGGGGCGCCGATACTCAAAGGAGCGGGGTTCGTTTGTCCGCTTTACGTACGCCATAAATATGAAGCTACCCTCACCAGTTCGATAATTTATCCGCTGCTCCGCTGTCTCTACGGCCGGCGGGTGCGGCAGGCGAACGTGGGGGACTACGGCTTCAGCCCAAAACTGCTTGACACCTATCTCAATCCGCCTTTGTGGAGCGAAGCGGTCGAGAGTTTCGGGGTGGACATCTGGATGACCAACATCGCGCTCGCCTCCCGGCTTCCGATCGTTCAGGCGTTCATGGGAGCCCCCAAGGTGCATCGGCTCAAGGACCGTTACGTGCACCTGACGGTGCTTTTCCACGAAGTGGTCGGCACGATTTTCGACCTGATGCAGGTCTATGAGGATTTTTGGGAACAGGTAAAATGGAGCAAACCGACGGCGCTGTTCGGGACGGACCTTCAGGAAGTTGAAACCCCGCTTCCGGTGGACATCAACACAAAGCGGCTGCACGAGATGTTTGTCGAAGGCTTCGACAAATATTATGGGTTGTGGGAACAGGTTTACGGTCCAATTGTGGCCCCCAAGCTCCAGGAAATAAGGTCGATTGGACTTCAGCATTTTTCGTTCCCGACCCAGACCTGGTTGACCATTCTTTTCGATTCGGCGGTTGCCTATCGCCGGATGTCCCCGGCGCGAAAGAGAAAACTTGCTCGATGGGCTGCTCCCGCTTTATCTCGGTAAAGTTCTTTCCTACGTTAAGAAAACCGAGAGGATGTCGCTACAGCAGGCTGAAGAATACATTGAAAACGAGTGCATGATGTTCGAGGAAAATAAACCTTATATTATTAAGGTATGGACTAAAGGGGAAGGGGACTGAGTTATGCCGAAGATCCTTGTTGTCGATGATGAGGAACACATCAGGCTGCTATATTCGGAGGAACTGAAGGAAGCCGGATACGAGGTCATCACGGCGGAGAGCGGTTACAAGCTTCTCGAAAGAATTGAAGAGGAAAAACCGGATTTGGTCATTCTGGACATAAAGATGGTTGACTACAACGGTCTGGACATCCTCCAGGACATCCGAAACCATTTTTATGACCTGCCCGTTATACTCTCGACTGCATACGATACCTTCAAAGAAGACATGAAATCGATTGCGGCCGACTTCTACGTTGTAAAGAGCTTTGATTTGACCGAACTAAAGAAAAAAATCGCCATGGCGCTTGAAACCAGGCTCCCCGGTTGACAACCGCCTGCAGGGCTGCCCCGCCTCGATCCGGGTTGTCGAAAAGCGACAATCACTGCTCTGGATTCCATATGAGATAATCTGAAACCCCGCCGGTGGTGATATATATGCCTGATTCAAATCCAGTCCGGGAAGGATTTCAAACGCCATGGGCATCGTCCGCAACCGCCTCAAATCCATGATAGCCGAGACGCTTCAGTCTGTTACGGGGAATCGGGACATGAAGGCGGAAGTCAGCATAGAACTCGAAATACCCAGGATCTCCGAGCACGGGGATTACGCCTCGAATATCGCGTTCGGTCTGACCAGGCATCTCAAGCGAAATCCCAGGCAGATCGCCTCTGAAATTGTCGCCAATCTTAATGATTCCGACTGCATACTCGAAAAAGTCGAAATAGCCGGGCCGGGCTTCATCAATTTTTTCATCAAACCGGCGGCGTGGTATGGAATTATCCGTGAGATTCTGGACAATCCCCAAAAGTACGGAAGGCTTGAAATTGAAGGAGGCCCCAAGGTCCAGGTGGAGTTCGTGAGCGCCAACCCTACCGGGCCGCTTCATATAGGCCACGGCCGGGGGGCCGCCATAGGCGACGTGCTCGCAAACATTCTCCAGGCCCGCGGTTGCCAGGTCCAGCGCGAGTACTACATAAACGACGCCGGAAACCAGATGGACACTCTGGGCCGCAGCCTCTATTTCCGCTACCGGCAGGAGCTTGGCGAAAATATCGAGTTCCCCGATAATCACTATCGGGGTGAATACATGCGGGAGCTTGCGCGGGACTTCATGCGGGATCAGGGGGACCGCTTCCGCAACACCCCCTTGGAGGACGCGCTGCCGGTTTTTACCGATTACGCCGGCAAGCGCATCCTCGATGGAATAAAAGAAGATCTGGACATTTTCGGGGTCCATTTCGACAACTGGTTCAGCGAGCGCGAACTCCACAACCGGGATTCCATCAAAAAGACGATCGAATACCTCAGAGAGCGCGGTTTTATCTATGAGCACGAAGGGGCCGTCTGGTTCAGGAGCACCGCATTCGGCGACGAAAAGGACCGGGTTGTGGTGCGGGCAAACGGCGCGAGCACCTATTTTGCCGCCGATCTCGCATACCACCTGGACAAATTCGAACGCGGTTTCGAATCGGTAATAGACATATGGGGCGCGGATCACCACGGATATGTGGACAGGATGCGGGCCGGGGTGCAGGCGATCGGGCGGAGGAAAGACGACCTGCGGATCGTTCTCGTGCAACTGGTAAACCTGCTGCGCGGGGGCGTGCCGGTGGCAATGAGCACTCGGGGGGGTGAGTTCGTCACGTTGCGGGAAGTTGTCGATGAGGTCGGAAAAGACGCAACCCGCTTTATTTTTCTCACCCGCCGCACGGACAGCCCGCTGGATTTCGACCTCGAGGTCGCAAAGGCCCAGAGCAACGACAATCCCGTCTTTTACGTGCAATATGCCCACGCGCGCCTTTGCAGCGTCTTCGAAGTGGCGCGGGACCGTGGAGTTGAATTTGACTGGCGCTCGATAAGCGATGAAACGCTCCACCTCTTGCAGGTTCCGGCAGGAATTTGAAATAATTAAGCTGCTCGGGGAATATCCGGAGGTTGTTTGCGAATGCGTGAGATCGCTCGAGCCGCACTATATTCCGTATTATCTGCACCAACTGGTGTCCCTGTTTCACAGCTACTACCATGACAACCGCATCCTGAGCGAGGATGCCGAACTGACCAAAGCGCGGCTTTGCCTGGCTTTGGCGATAAAAGAAGTTATCGGAAACGCACTGGGGCTTCTCGGGGTTACGGCGCCTCAAAAAATGTAGGAAACTGCGACAGGGGGAAGGACAAATGACTCGCCCGAAGCTTGTCGTCGTCAACACTGACCTGGACGAACAGCCCCGCTCTTTGCGGGACGGCAGAGGATACCGCTTCGACCTGAGCAGAAATAAACTGATTTTCTATGCGCTGAGCTTTGTTCTGTCCCTTTGTTTTATGTTCACTCTGGGAATTTTTGTGGGCAGGGGAGTGCCCATGGTAAGCTCGGATGATTTTTCCATGAAGGGCCGGTTCCTGCGATTTCTGGGACTGGAAAAACAGACCGGCCAGCCTTCCCCCAAGGCTGCCGCAACCTGGGAAGACCCCAGGAAGATGCTCGAATCGCTGAACTACTATGAAGATTTGACCCATAAAGGCGGAACGCCCATAGCGGCCGCCCCGAAAGCAATCGAACCCGCTCCTGCGGTCCCTGCGCCTGAACCGGCGAAAGGAACCCGCAAAACGCGCAGCCGCGTCCCGGCAGCCGGCCGAAAAACCATCCGCCCCCCAGCCGGACAAGCCCGCAGACGGCGGGACTTGCCGGCGAGCAGTACACGCTGCTCGTGGCCTCATTGAAAGAACCCGACGCACAGGCGCTGATCGAGAAATTGAAGACCAGGGGATATTCGCCCCGCGTTGAGTCGCTCGACCTCGGGGCCGTCAAATGGAACCGCATCCTCCTTGGCTCTTTTCCCTCCCGCGAAGCCGCCATAAAATTCGCCGATGAGTTCAACAGGAAGGAAAACCTGGAAGCTCTGGTCATGAGCAGTTCGAACTGAGCGGGGAGCAGGGAGCAAAAGATTCCCCCTTCGAGTTTAAGCCCGCTCTTAGCAGGGTGATGAAAAAGCACCTACCAGTGGGAAAAGAACATTAAAAAGACAGGTGATTTCGTCATTCCGGCGAAGGAGACTGTGTCGTAATTCAGAAATGCTCGTGCAAATCCGATTGGGCCAAGCTCTGCTTCCCCCTTTTGTAAAGGGGGATCGACAGCCTGTCTGCGGACAGGCTGTCGAGGGGGATTTCAAAACCTTATATAGTATCGGAGAATCAAATCCCCCCTGCCCCCCTTTAGTAAAGGGGGGGAAATACGAAAAGTATTGCGTTTGCGACACAGTCTCGAAAGCCGGAATCCAGAGCTTTTCTGAACTATTCGATTTTTAAAGCAAAACACTGGACCCCGGCTTCCGCCGGGGTGACGACCCATTGGTTCTATACTGTAAAGTGGGAATCTCAATCCTTTTTCATCACCCTCCAGGGTCGGGGCAAGCTCCCCCCGAGGGGCTTCTCGCTTCAATCCTTCTCTGATTCGGTTTCAGCGCACTCGACACATCGGCCGAATTCGTCGACGCACTCGGCGCAATGCAATCGCTGAGCAAACCTTACACTCCGTCATGACGTTAGAGGCGTCACCTTCATATTCCTTGCCGCATGCTGCACATATGAATCCAGGATCACTCATTTTTTCCTCCTCGTATCGAGCTAGACCGACTAACAACAACCAAGTAAAAGGCTCACCGCTTGCAGGTTCACGGTGCAGATCAGACGCATGTTTTGAACTCGTTTTTCAAATACTTGCTTCCACTGGCTCTAAGATCTCAGTGCGATTCTCCCGGAGATAATCTTCGCCTCGATTACGCAGGATTCCTTCAACCCACCGGCAAAGCTTTTTAGTCTGCCAGGGCTCGGCCGGAATAATTTCAACTCCCAGCAGATCGGACACGTTCTCAGGAGTCAATTCGGGCACTGAAAACTCCTCTACTCTGTCCTGCTAAGGGCTGCTTCGAGCTATCAAGCCCCCTCCAGGGTCGGTGAGCCAGCCTCAGCGTTTTGAGGGGCTGCCTCCGACTTCACCATTCCACCTGTCTCACGTCTTTGAGCAGCGCGAGTCCCTTCGTAATTTCCAGTAGAACTCCCATTCCCTGCTTGACCTCAGGGTCGCGCATAGCAAACACCGCGCCGAAAACCCCTACCGGTTTCGCTCGGGACAAATCCAACTTTGCAGGGATTTCTGCGGCCCTGTCTAAGAGGTTCAGAGCGTTCGGGGAAGTAAGTTTTTTGGCGACACCCACCAGGTGCACCAGACCCTCACCTATTTGCTCGAAGTCCTCCGGCGTGTAAGTCAGGGCAATTTTTTGCATGACTGCGAGCATGGTGGAAAAAATTTGAAAGATCCCCTGTTGCTCCAACTGGTCGAGGTGATAAATGGATTGAGGCACGCTGGACTTGAGCAGGGGTTCGACGGTCCTCAGAAAATCGATGAGGCTCTTGAGTTGGTCCAGGGACCAGTTGATGTTTCGAACACTCCTCATCACATTCTTCAGAAGGTATCCCAGATCTTCGAGCGTGCAATCCGCCTCCACTTCGGCCAGTTCCTTGATCAAAATCTTGACCGCTTCGTTTACCCTTGGCGAGAGCTCGTCTCTCAGTTCCTGCAGCGATCTGGCGGAATCGGACAATGAAGATATTTCCTTGCCCAGGCGATCGAGTTGTTGAAGAATCAATCTTTCGTCTTTCATGACCGGTTCCTCCAGGCTACGCGGCTACCTTTCTTATCTTGCCCGCAATGTTGAACTGCGCCTCGAGCGGCAACTCGAGCCCCTTCATCATGAGGTTCCAATAGACCCATTTGAAGAGCATCTTGCCACAGTGGTTGCCGAACGTCTCCTCCAGCAGGCTGAACGGCCCCAATCCCGGGAATGGGAACTTGCCGGGCAAGGGCTCGACAGCGTAGTTGAAATCGAGCAGTATTGCCTTCTCAAAACCTGAAGCCAGAAAACAGGTGGCATGGCCGTCAAAAGTCGGCGCCGGGCCTTGGCCTTCTATTTCACGAGTCAGGTTCTCCACAACGGTGTAGGACATATAATGGGCCACTGATCCAGCTTTGGACGTGGGTACGTTTGAGGCGTCTCCTAAAACATAGACCCGGTCCACGTTCTGGGCTTTCAGCGTCTGTTTGTCCACCTGCATGTACCCCATGGGGTCTCCCAAACCGGAGTCCATGATGGCGCTGTCCCCGAAATTGGGCGGAATCGACACCAGCAGGTCATAACCCACCTTTTGCCCCTTGTGGGATTCGATTGTCTTTTCACTCGGGATTCACTTTGGCCAAATCGAAATAAGGAGTCACCTTGATGTTTTTCTTTTCGGCAAATTGGGCCAGGGCCTTTGCGGCCACCGGTTTGGTGAAAATGTTGTCGATCGGAGTAACGAATTCGATTTCCACCTTGTCCCGGACGCCATTGACCTGAAAGAACCAATCCGCCATGAAGACGAATTCTATGGGAGCGATCGGACACTTGTAGGGGAATTCCGCAATATTTAGCACGATCTTCCCGGAAGTGAAGTATTTGAGCTTTTTGCGAAGCGCCAGCGCCCCTTCGAGGGTGTAGAAGTCGAAGATGTCTTTGCGCCAGGCGTCCATCATGCCTTCCACTTCCTCCGGAACGATCCGGCAACCCGTTGCAATCACCAGCCAATCGTAGTCGTACTTGTCTCCTTTCTAGAGTTTCAACCCTGCGCTGGTCCGCATCGATTTTGAGCACCCTGTCGATCACCAATTCAACACCCTTAGCGATGAAGTCCCGCTTGGGTTTCAGGACGTCTTCCCTGGAGTAGAGCCCAAAAGGTATGAAGAGATATCCCGACTGAAAGTGGTGCTGCTCCTCTTTGTCGATCACCGTGATGGCCCATTCGTCCTCGGCCAATTCCTTCCGCAGGTTGGCGGCGACCATCGTGCCCCCCGCCCCGGAGCCCAGAATGACTATTTTTCTCATAACTACTCCTTCGGGTATCCATAAGGGTTGACGTAAATGGTGGATAATCGCAACAGGATGATAATCGCTCGCGAAATTGGGAGTCAATGAAAAAAACTACTATTCCAGTAGGAATTGTGGGAAACGGGATTCGGGGATTAATTGAGAAGCGAGAAGCGGAAAGTTTTTGCTCCCTGCTCTGAGTTTATACCCCTCCAAGGCCGGGGCAAGCTCTCTTCGGAGCGACTTCCTTATGCACTATCTTCAATTCCTCGATCCCTCAATAGATCACTTCGCAATAAAAATAGTGTTCGAGATGCGCCAAGTCTACCCATCCATCAATTCCTTAATTCCCTCAATCCTGTTGATCCAGTAAATCCAGTCCAATCTTTTCCCCTCGCCCTCCATCCTCAGCCCCCTGGTCCCCGAGGGTTTTCCTTGACTTTTATTTGCGGCTTCTTTAGAAATATTCGATTATTCTGAAATTTTGATGGTTATCGGGGAAAAAGATGGAAAGTATTCAAGCCGTTAGAGGCATGAATGATATATTGCCCGACCAGGTCGGCTGGTGGCAAAGGGTTGAAAACGCGGCCCGGGAGGTGCTCGAAAATTTCGGCTACCGCGAGATAAGGACTCCTGTGGCTGAAAAGCTGGAACTTTTCGCGCGCAGTATCGGGGAAAGCACTGATATAGTCGAAAAAGAGATGTACGCCTTCCAGGATCGCAACGGCGAATGGCTCGCCCTGCGTCCGGAGGCCACGGCTTCAATCGTGAGGTCCTATGTCCAGCATTCGCTCCACGCCGATTCGGCCCTCCGGAAGCTCTATGAAATCGGTCCGATGTTCCGGCATGAACGTCCTCAGAAGGGCCGCTACCGGCAGTTTCATCAGATCGACGCCGAGGTTTTCGGTACGGACAGCCCGATGATCGATGCCGAAATGATGCACATGCTGAGCCTGTTGATTGACCGGATCGGCATTTCCGGGGTCATTCTGAACATCAACACGCTTGGGTGCCCCGAGTGCAGGCAGACTTACAGGGAAATCCTGAAGGATTTTCTCACGGCAAAAGGGGAGTTGTTCTGCGCGGACTGCCTGCGCCGCAGGGAAACCAACCCGTTGCGCGTGTTCGACTGCAAGGTCGAAAAGTGCCAGGCGCTGCTCGAAAGCGCTCCCATGCTGATCGATTACATCTGCGAAGATTGCCGCGTTCACTTCGACGCGGTAAAGGATTATCTGGAGAAGCTCGGGACGCGCTATATGGTAAATCCCCGAATCGTTCGGGGACTGGACTATTACATGCGGACAACTTTCGAGGTGATTACGGACCGTCTCGGCGCACAGAACGCAATCGGGGGGGGCGGCCGCTACAATGGTCTGGTGCGCGATCTGGGCGGACCCGACGTTCCGGCGATCGGGTTTGCTATCGGGATGGAACGGCTTATTATGCTGCTTCAGCAGGAGCAGCCGAAAAAGGTGCGCACGCCGCGTTTTTTTATCGCCGAGTTTGGGCGAGCAGCCGCGCGCGAGCGCTTTTTTGCTCGTTCAGCAGCTTCGCGGGCGTGGTCTGGAGGCCGAAATCGATTACGAGGGGCGCAGCCTCAAGAGCCAGATGCGCCGCGCCGATAAATCAGGGGCAAGGTATGTTCTGATCCTTGGCGAAGATGAACTGACGCGGCGCCAGGTCCAGTTGCGCGACATGCGGACCAAAACTCAGAGGGTGTTGCCTCTGGACGATCTTGTTGAGTCGATGCTCCGGATCGATTCGGAAACAACTGAACCGTAACCGCCGCAAATTGGTCTTATTGGCCCTGGAAGACCAGTTTTACGTATTTTGCAACGGAGGAAACACCGGTGAATTTGTCTGAACCCCTGACCGGGGATGAATTTACAGAGGCTCAGGAAAGACCCGGTTGCGCTCGACCAGCTTGGCGGATGGCGAAAGACGGCGGACTGCAACAGCCTGAGGGCTGAGGACGTCGGCCGGGAAGCCGTATTGATGGGATGGGTGCAGAGGCGGCGCGACCACGGCGGGCTGATATTCGTTGATCTGAGGGACCGGGAGGGAATCACCCAGGTCGTCTTCGACCCGCAGATCAGCGAGGAGGCGCATGAACGCGCAGGCGGCCTTCGGAGCGAGTACGTCATTGCGGCTAAAGGAAAGACGCGCTTTCGCCCTGAGGGAATGGCCAATCCAAAGCTGCCTACCGGGGAAATCGAAGTAGCGGCAACGGAGCTGCGGATACTCAACAGCTCGAAAACGCCGCCTTTTCAGGTCGAAGACGATGTGGAAGCAAGCGAGAACATACGCCTCAAATACAGATATCTCGATTTGCGCCGCCCGAAGCTCTTTAACAATCTGCTTCTGAGGCACAAAGTCGCCCAGTTGACGCGCGGCTACTTCAACGACTTGGGCTTCATCGAGGTCGAGACCCCGGTGCTCACGCGCAGTACGCCTGAAGGGCGCGCGAGACTACCTGGTGCCGAGCCGGGTCAATCCGGGAAAGTTTTTCGCTCTGCCCCAGTCGCCCCAGCTTTTCAAGCAGATTCTCATGATTGCCGGTTTCGAAAAGTATTACCAGATCGTCAAGTGCTTCCGTGATGAAGACCTGCGGGCGGACAGGCAGCCCGAATTCACTCAGCTCGACCTGGAAATGTCTTTTATACGCGAAGAAGACATTTTCGATATGATCGAGGGCTGGATCGATCGGATATTCCGCGAGCTGAAGGGCGTTTCTCTTGAATGTCCCCTTTCCCCGCATGACTTACAGCGAAGCGATGGACCGGTACGGGACGGACCGGCCCGATACGCGCTTTGGCCTTCCGCTGACCGAAGTAACCGACATCGTTGCCGAATCCGAGTTCCGGGTTTTCCGCCAGGCCATCGAGCGGGGCGGGATTGTCAAGGCGCTCCGCGTGCCCGGCGGCAAGGACCTGTCAAGAAAAGAACTGGATGATCTGATCGATTTTGTTAAAATCTTCGGGGCGCAGGGCATGGCCTGGATCAAGATTCAGCCTGAGGGCTGGCAGTCGCCGATAGCCAAGTTTCTGCAGCAGGGCGTGCAACTGGCGTTGGAGCAGCGCCTTGGCATAGAAACCGGAGACGTCATTGTTTTTTGTCGCCGATCAGCGCAAGGTCGTAAACGATGCGCTCGGAAATCTGCGGGTTCGCCTCGGCCAGCAGTTGGGACTGATCGATCCGGATGAATTCAATTTCGTCTGGATTACGGATTTTCCGCTCGTCGAATGGGACCACGAAGAGAAAAGGTACACTTCGGTCCACCATCCTTTTACCGCGCCGCTGGAATCCGATATGGACCTGCTCGAAACTCACCCCGAAAAGGTGCGGAGCAGGGCGTACGACCTGGTGCTCAACGGCATCGAGATCGGCGGCGGCAGTATTCGTATTCACCAGCAGGAGATCCAGGGGCGGGTTTTCGCGGTGCTCGGGATTTCGGCTGAGGAGGCGCAGGAAAAATTCGGGTTTTTGCTCGAAGCGCTTCAGTTCGGCGCCCCTCCTCACGGCGGGGTCGCCTTTGGACTCGACCGGCTGGTGATGCTTCTGTGCGGGGCCGGTTCGATACGCGACGTGATCGCATTTCCCGAAGACTCAGAAGGCGACCTGCCTCATGACCAATGCGCCCTCCGAAGCGGATGTCAATCAGCTTCTGGAACTGTGTCTGAAGGTTGAAAGCGAACTGTAAGAAAGTAAGTCAATGGCTCGCTGGAACCCCAAAGAAACGGGTGCTTGACCACGAAAATCCGGAGCTTCGGCGGCGCAACGTGTCAGGATTTGGACGAACCCAACCTGATGCGGGATATTTTCCCATACGATGAGGCGCCTCGCATCGATTTCGACCACAAGCTCCTGCCCATCGACCCGGCCGAGGATATATTCATAACGGATACCACCTTTCGTGACGGCCAGCAGGCGCGGCCTCCCTATACGGTCAGGCAGATCGAGACGATATTCGAGATGCTTCACCGCCTCTCGGGCCCAAACGGGGTCATTCGCCAGTCCGAGTTTTTCCTCTACACCGATAAAGACCGGCAGGCGCTGGACGCCTGTCTTGCCAAGGGGTACGAGTATCCGCAGATAACCGGATGGATTCGGGCGGTTGAGGAGGACCTGGACCTGGTGGTCCAGACTGGGTTTGAAAGAGACGGGAATTCTGACCTCGGTCTCCGATTATCATATCTTTCTGAAGCTCAAAATGGACCGCAAGGCGGCCCTTGAAAAATATCTGAAGATCGTCCGGGCCGCATTGGAAAAAGGCATCATTCCAAGGTGCCATTTCGAGGACGTCACGCGCGCGGATATTGACGGCTTCTGTATCCCGTTTGCCATCGAACTGATGCGCCTCAGAGAACAGAGCGGCATAGACATCAAGATTCGTCTCTGCGATACGCTCGGCTTCGGCGTAACTTACCCTGGAGCGGCCCTGCCCAGGAGCGTCCCCAAGCTGGTGAGGGCGTTCATAGATGACGCGGGGGTTCCCGGGCGCCTCCTCGAGTGGCACGGCCACAACGACTTCCACAAGGTGTTGGTAAACGCCGCAACCGCCTGGCTCTACGGGTGCGGCGGAGCAAACGGGACCCTGCTCGGGTTTGGCGAGCGCACCGGCAACGCCCCTATCGAGGGCCTCATTTTCGAATACATCGGGCTCAAAGGCGACGCCGAACGGAGCGGATACAACCGCGATTACCGACATTGTCGAATACTTTCAGTCGGAACTGGGCTACACGGTCCCTTCGAATTATCCGTTTGCAGGTGAGGAGTTCAATGCGACCACGGGCGGGCATCCATGCCGACGGGCTGGTAAAAAACGAGGAAATCTACAATATTTTCGATACGCAGAAATTGTTGAAAAGGCCGATCAGCATCACCATCACGGACAAGTCCGGTGTTGCGGGCATAGCCTATTGGGTGAACCACCGGCTGCGGCTGGATGGGGAGCGCCGCCTGGACAAGAGGCATCCCGGGATTCTCAAGATCTACAAGCGGGTGATGAGCGAGTACGAAAAGGGGCGCAATACCTCGATATCCAATGATGAACTGGAGCGGTGGTCAAGACGATACCTGCCCGAGTATTTCATCTCTGAATTCGACCTGCTCAAGCAGCGCGCCTACGCTCTTGCCGCCCACCTGGTGGAAGAGGTCGTCGAAAGCGAAATGATAAGAAGCCTCGACCCGGAGCGCCAGGAGCCTTTGCTTCAGACTCTTCTGGAACTCAATCCCTTTATTCAGTACATCTATGTGACCGACAGGCAGGGGCGCAAGATCACGCGCAACATCACGCACATAGTGGATAAATCGAAGTACGAAAGCGCCAGGGTGGGAGAGGACCTTTCCGATCGGCCCTGGTTTATAGAGCCTATGAAGGACGGAAAGGTGCACGTAACCGACTTTTACTCTTCGCGCTACACGGGGGCGCTCTGCATAACGGTTTCAGCCCCGATCAGAGACGCAAACGAGGAGATTGCGGGAATCCTCGGTATAGATATCCGCTTCGAGGACCTCGCCAAAATGGAGAAAAACGGCGAGCTCAGCAATTAACAGTGAGCAGTGGACAGTGGGCAGTGAACTGTGAATAGACGCATCCGGACCGGTAGCGAGTATCAGGTGTCGGAAAGGGGGCCTTCTCATGGTTTCTGGCCCATGGTCTTCAGGTCATTCGTCGGTAATTGCTTACTGCTCACTGCTCGCCCCCCGTTTTCCAACTGGGTGATGTCATCCCGACGAAAGCCGGGATCACTGCTCACTGTTCTTATCGGCTTGTCCCTTCTGTTGGCCGCCTGTTCGACATCCTACGCCCCTCCTGCACAGGTTTCTCCCGGACTGAAATCGCAAAAACCCTATCGGATAAACGGCGTTTGGTACTATCCTCTTCCCAGCGCGGAGGGCTACGTGGAAGAAGGCCTGGCCAGTTGGTATGGACCCCGATTTCAATGGCAAGCCCACCTCGTGCGGGGAACCTTACAATATGTGGGCGGATACGGCGGCCCACAAGACTCTTCCCCTTGGGAACCTACGTCAAGGTGACGAACCTTGAGAACGGCAGATCGGCCATTTTGAGAATTAACGACCGGGGGCCGTTTGTGGCCGGAAGGATCATCGATCTTTCCGCCAAGGGCGCCGAGGACCTGGGTTGCCGCACGAAGGGTCTGGCAAGGGTGAGGGTCGAGGCGGTTCAGTGTGCGACCGCGCAAGTAGTGGGCAATGCTACATATTGGAAGGTGGACCCGGTGCCATCGTTTCGCTACGGCAGGTTCACCGTACAGATCGGGGCCTTTCGCGATCAGGCCAACGCTTACAGGCTGAAGGAGAAAATGAGCCGGAGAAAACCGGGAAAGCAGAGTTACGAATCTGCCTGAAAGAAACGGTTTGTGGTACAGGGTGCAGGTCGGTTCCTATCAGGACCTGGTTGTGGCCAAGGCGGAATTGGAGCGATTCAGGATCGAATGGATTTCCGGATGCTTTTGTTATCGCTGTTGAGGACGATAAAGGTGATCGACGTCATTACATATCCGTCGGATGAGGCGGAACGCAAGATTTCGGCAATCGCAAGGCGCAGGCCGGGGGCCGATCCCGCGCTGGAAGCAGAAGTTCTGGAGATAATCGGGGCGGTCAAGTCCGAAGGCGACGCCGCGGTGCTTCGCTATACACGCCGGTTTGACGCTCCCGGGTTGGAAGAGGGGCGGCTGTGCGTATCCGATGAGGAGATAGACGCCGCATGCGGCGAGGTGGATTCGGATTTTTTGTCCATCATCCGGACGGCGATCCGAAATATCGAGGATTTCCACAAACAGCAGATGCGGCACTCTCATTTCATGACCAAACCGGACGGGACGTTCCTCGGGCAGATAGTCAGGCCGGTCCGGGCCGCGGGGATATACATCCCGGGCGGGCAGGGCGGCGAAACTCCTCTCATCTCCTCGGTCCTGATGAACACAATACCGGCCCGCCTGGCCGGGGTGCCCGACATCGCGATGATTACTCCCCCCCGAAAGGACGGCAGCATAAACCCTTATCTTCTGGCCGCTGCGCGGGAGGCGGGGGTTAGCCGGATTTACAGGGCGGGCAGCGCCTGGGGCATTGCAGCCCTTGCGTACGGGACCAAATCGATCCCGCCCGTTGATGTAATCGTTGGTCCCGGAAATATCTACGTGGCGCTCGCCAAGAAGCTCCTGTCGGGCGAGGTGGGCATAGATATGATTGCCGGTCCGAGTGAAATCCTGGTCCTGGCGGACTCGAGCGCAAGGGCGGACTATATCGCGGCGGACCTTCTCAGCCAGGCCGAGCATGACAGCATGGCGAGCGCAATCTGCATAACCACTGAAGAAAGCCTTGCCGGGGATATTTCGCTTAGCCTGTCCCATCAGTTGACTTCGCTGCCCAGAGGCGAGACGGCAGCGGCCTCAATCGAGCGCTACGGAGCCGTTTTCGTAGTGCAGAGCGTGGAGGCGGCCTTCGCGCTTGCAAACCGGATAGCGCCCGAACACCTCGAACTGCACCTCGAAGACCCGCTCCCCTGGCTTGGCAGGATTGAAAATGCGGGGGCGGTCTTTATCGGGGACAGTACTCCGGAGCCTGTCGGAGATTACTTCGCCGGCCCCAATCACGTGCTTCCGACAGCGGGCGCCGCCCGTTTTGCTTCGGCGCTCGGAGTGGATGATTTTTTGAAAAAGACCAACGTGATCGCCTATTCGCGGGCCGCTTTCGACCGGGACGCTCCGTCGATCATCCGCCTGGCCGAACTCGAAGGGCTTACGGCCCATGCCGAATCGGTGCGGATTCGGCTCAAAGGAGGGAGCAGGTAGCGGGGAGCGGGGAGCGGGGAGCGAAACTGGGCAGCGTTGTATTCTGTCCATATTTTTGAGATTAAGCTTTCCGACCATCGTCACAGTGAAAAGGAGAAAATCGGGGCCAATTATAGGGGGAGCAGTGTGATTTACTGGCTTAAGAAAAACATCCTCGGTATGTGTGTATCGCTTGGCGTGCTGTTTTGGATTATGGACGCGATGCTCGATTCTATCTATAAGGGACACCACTATAGCCTTAGCCAATCCTTATTAATCGATCAGCCAGTCCACGAATTCATATGGCGTATTTTGACATCCATTTTATTCATATGTCCAGGTATTGTACTACATATACACTTTAACGGAATAAACGGCGATGCTCAAAAGCGTCGATGGAAATCCAGAGACTTGAATCAGGCTGAGACTGCAAGGGTGGGTGGAAAGACTACGCACAGACATCACGCCATCATCTCTGGGACCGGGAGCGTTGTGATTTCCTGCCTTAAGAAAAATATCCTCGGTGTATGTGTATCGCTGGGCGTGCTGTTTTGGATTATGGACGCGATGCTGGATTCTATCTATAAGGGACACCATTATAGCTTTAGCCAATCCTTATTAATCGATCAGCCAGTCCACGAATTCATATGGCGTATTGTGATAGTCATTTTATTGGTATCTCTAGATATTATTGTCCATATACACTTTGACAGAATAAACGGCGGTACTCAAGAGCATCGATGGGGAGTAATTGATGGTATTATTCAAGATAATATTGATCTAATATCGTGTCATTTTATAAATATTAAGAGTTGTAGAACAGTATGCCTCACTCTTGGACCATACAGGAATTTAACCACCCTTACAGCAGCCACCGTGTTTTTACACCCTAACTGTCAGATCCTGAATCATGCGGGTATGCGAATATACGGGAATGAACGCATAGATTTCATTTCTGATTACAATAAAGAAAAACTCGATCGATTTATCAAGTACGCGATCATGATTTCCACAAAAGGGGAAAGGGGTAATTACGGTGGTTCTATTCTCTACTCACATGCCTTTGACTCCAAGTACATCATGAAAGATATCTACGACCGTACCAATTCAGGGGTTCTAAAGAAACAAGTTACGTGCCTGTTTTGGAAAGAATCGCTCATGACATCGAATCTGATTCGCGAGAGAAATGTTGATTTAGCTGCTATATTTGAGAAAGAAGAAAGGTTGCGATTTCTGCTGCCAATTCGAAACCCATTGGATTGCGCCGTATCAAACTTGAAAACGGGCCATGCGAGATTGTTTAAGGGCCTTGGATCCGAACCTTCACAGTCTGAAGTGGTTCAAGCAATCCTAGACGAAATTCTGTGGTTTGCAAATCTTCAAGAGAAATATCCTGATCGCTTCTCTTATTACTTTGAGCATGAAATCTCTCGAGAGATGTTATTTAAATTAGCAGCTTTTCTGCGGGTAAATGCAAGTGAAAGTTGGCTTAATGATGCGATTTTAGTCATGAAATCTCGCAGCAGTTATCAGCACAGCAGCAAAATTGTGGATCTTTACCGAGAGTGTGTGAATGACAGATTTAAACATTTCCCGGCTCTACATGAGGGGTTGATATTATTCTTCAAAAAGGAAAACTAAGTTGGGTTCATCCGGCTAACGAGTACCTCTGTGTATGAAGATGGTAGAGCCGCAGTTTGAAATATTCAGAATCCCGGAATCCGTAAGCCTGCCTTCTGAGGGTCTTGATCTTGTTGATCAGGCCTTCGACGGCCCCGCTGGTGATGCGATGATCGAACAGGAGTTTAAGGAATCTTGGGGCAAAAAGCACCAAAAAGGCAATCAATACAACAAGATATCAGTTCGAATTTTGTAAGACCCCACCCTCGAATTCATATCCAAACGCCTTGATAATTTTTGTCTGGAGCTGCGTGGGTTCCTCGATGAGCCTGGCGGGATTTCCTTTCTTGGTGGTCCAGTAGAGGCAGGAATGAAGCCTTTGCATTTGCTTCATCGCTGTGGCGGCGCTGATTTTTTGGCCGGCTCGACTGAGCCTGCTCTCGATTATGCGAATATACGTCAGGGCTATGACGCAGGTGAGAATATGGCAACGGATCTTGCCGTCAGTCCAGTGCCGTAGCGGCAGGATACTTACCAGATCGTCGTCTTTTGTCTGCCGAAAGGCTTTCTCGACCATGTAGCGATCAAGGCTCGCCTTCACAATTTCGTCAGTCGTCCAGTCCATGTGATCCGTTACTATGATATTTTTTCCAAATCGTTCGATGTATCTGCCGATCCGATAATGGTTTTTCCGAAAGATCAGTTTCCATTTCCGGTTTTCCTGCTCAACGGATAGATCATAGAGGTCTTTGGGAAGATGCACCCGCTCGCAGACATCGGCATAGTGCTTTTCGATCCGGCCGGGTTTCACCCATTTTGAGTCCTGGGTTTGCACTTTGCTCCGAAGATAGAAGAGGACATCCTGGATCTCCAGGAGCTTCTTATCGAATGCATATCTTTGCTTTGCGGCGGTTATGGGATTATGAGTGACCACCACCCTGCGTTCCTTCCCCCAAAACTCCCCTGAGGTCCTGTATGCAGCGATCTGATCATCCTCGCGACCCGAGGCCACCAGTTCCTGGTTCTTTACCGTATCTACGGCACTAAACTCCGAGAGCTTTATTCGGGCCAGTTCTTCTGCAAAAAAGGTCGAATAGGTGGTTATAAAATGGATATTATCCCTGCTGTCGATTGCCGCGATGTTGTCTTCGGAGTTCATGCCCTTGTCAAAAACGATAGTCAACTCGCCGCTGGTTGCCGGTACTTTCTCCATGGCGCAGAGGACCTGCTCGATAATGCGGTTGAAGAGCTTCGAATCGTGCCGGTTTCCCTCGTACTCTTTGTAGAAAAGAGGCATCTGGTGGTCGCGGGAGACCAGTAAAGCCACGCCGATCTGGCGGAGCCAGTCCCGCCCCTCTTTGTTCTTCCCTCGCCGGGCCAACTCAGAGTCCGTATCGCTTGCCATAAAGGTGTAATAATTTGTTGTATCAAAAAGGAAGCATCCCGATTCCGGGGCCGCTAATGCAACAATCTTTTCAAAAAAGCGGGAGGCTATCTCCTCTATATCCTTAGTTTTCACCCGATCCCATTTTTCCCAGAACCGTTGTGAATTGAGGGCCTCAATATCAACCGGGCGTATACTCTGGATGGCAGTGCCCCTATACCACTCACCAAGAGAGCTCTTTGAGCAAGAATCAATCATGTGGTTGAAAACCGAGTAGAGGAAGTATTCTCCAATTGTCGGACCCTTCTCGATGCATTTCCTTGGCAGCACGGAATCGATAATCGATACAAGCCCGATATCCTGTTCAATGAGATTTGCAAGCCACAGCGCTCCGAACTCCTGGGCAGCAATCCTGATCGGTCCACCCCGCCCACCGGTCGCCATTTGCATTATGCGCTCGGGGCTGCCCAAGTAGACCTGGTTTACAACTTTGGGCTTTCCGTCAACGCGGGCCATTTCCCTTACGTAATAACAGGGTCTTCCATTTTTAATTTTTTTGTGTATGTGCGCCATGTTGAGACCATGGCATAAGGGTCGTACGATGTCAAGAAAAAAATGACATGCCACTGAAATTTTTGAATTATTTCCCACTAAAGCTTCTCTTGGCAGGGGTCTTACGGAGAGAAGATGTGCAAGGTATTGTATTTACACAATAAAGTGGCTATCAGGAAGGCCTATTCCTTAAACTCCAGTCGAAGTAGTTGAGAAGTCCGGTACGGTAGCCGGCAAGGGTTTTTCCAACTCTCTTGAGGGCCTTGATCCCTGAGTTCATGGCATCCCGGCGCCAGACGGCGAGAAATTGCTCGGCCTCTTTGCGGTCCGTCTTTTCCCAGCAGAGTCTCAACTGTTCCTTCATGGAGTGAATCTCAAAAAGAGGGCGGTTGACGCTGGGCGGGCATCGAGCCTGGCCGAACTCGAAGGGCTTATGGCGCATGCCGAGTCGGTGCGGATTCGGCTTAAGGGAAGGAGCAGGTAGCGGGGGTTGGCTCCTAAAATACTTGACTAGTAGCATAAGATGATACTATATTTGTTTACGGTATTGAATTGAAAGGATGAGCCGATAGGCGCCCTTAATTCGAAGCTACAGAAAACGCTGCTCGATATTTTTGAAGATCCTATCAAGGTAAATATCGATTGGTCCGATGTGGAGGCGCTACTGAAATCGCTCGGTGAGGTCAGGGAAGGCAGGGGCTCGCGTGTCAGAGCTTTTGTAAATGGGAAAGTGGCGACTTTTCATCGGCCCCACCCAGAAAAGGAGGCGGACAAGGGGACGGTAAGATCTGTACGCAGATTCCTCCAGGAAGCGGGAGTCAAGTCCTGAAAATGAAACTCATCAGTGCGCCGATTGGCGCCTGCGCCGGCAGGTTTAGCTATGCCAAACATCATGAAATATAAGAAGTATGTCGCCACCGTGGAACTCGACGCTGAAGCGGAATTGTTGCACGGTGAGATCATTAACTTGAGCGACGTAGTGACCTTTCAAGGCCGCTCCATCGATGAACTGCGGCAAGCCTTCAAGGAATCGGTTGAAGACTACCTGGAGGCCTGCGCAGAGTTCGGAAAAGAACCGGAAAAGCCGTTTACGGGGCAGTTCGTCGTCCGGGTGCGGCCGGAGGTGCACCGCTCGGCTGTTATGGCTGCAAAGATTGAAAACAAGAGCCTGAATGCATGGGTGGCGGAAAAACTGGAGCAGGCCGCCTGTGGTCAACATTGCCAGGATAATTAGGATCATAAAGCGGCCTCCTTCGTCGTTCACCTTGGCTTGACGCTCGGGTCGCTCCCAAGCGTTTCCCTATCCTCCCGGGCGGGCAAAAATAACTCTAGCACGGAAAGAATCGGATCAGATATACTGATTGCTGAGAAAGGGTAAAAGAGTCTGCAGAGATGGAAAATAAGATAGATACGACGAATCCACTGGTCAGACGCATACTCTCGCTAAGACCCTATCGTAACTAGAAAAACTCGCCTTTATTACGTACAGTGTTGTATCTTGTCCATATTCCAAAACAGCCCCTTAGCGCCGGTGCGGGTTTGCACCTTGTTTTGAACCTGCGAAACTGGACAAAAATGGACGGATGTATATAGAATAGGGCTATGAAAACAGAACAGACGGCACAAACGGACGATTTCGTGTCCCTCTACCGCCGCGCCTTCAAAGAGTTCGGCAGCCGTGCGCTATGGAACGTTCGCGAGCTTGAAGACCCAAACCCTCAAGACGCCATGGTTATCGCACGCTATTTGCGAATTGAGGGCAATCTGGCGGCGCGGCGTTTAGCAGAGCGAATTGAAAGGGTGTGTCATGCCGCTCACTAGGTTTCAATCGCGAATTCTCCGCTTGATCGAGGCGCACCGCAACCCGGAAAGCTATGTTGCGGGCAGCACGCCGCTTAACAAAGTGCTTGGAAAATGTAATTTTACGTTTTACAATGTTTGCTGATGATAAAAAGTTTTCGGCACAAGGGATTGCGGCTACTGTTTGAGGATGATGATGGTAGCAAATTGCCTCAGGAAATGCTGGCGCGGATCAGGCTCGTTCTTTCGACCCTGCATGCGTCAGAGGAAATTGAAGGCATTAACGTGCCGGCCTTTCGCTTACATCCTCTTAAAGGAGATTTGAAGGGCGCTTATGCTATTACTGTCCGCGCGAATTGGCGGATCATCTTCCGGTTTAAGGATGGAGACGCTTTCGACGTGGATTTTGTCGATTATCACTGAAAGAGGCAAAACCATGGAGATGAAGAACCCTGTGCATCCGGGCCTTCTGGCCAAGGAGTGTCTTGACGATCTGGGCTTGAGTGTCGCCGAAGCCGCCAACGGGCTTGGCATCACGCGCCAACAGCTTCATAACGTGATTGCAGGGCGCAGTAACCTCACGCCCGAAATGGCCGTCCGTTTCGAAAAAGCATTTGGCGGTACGGCTGACACGTGGCTTCGGATGCAGATGAACTATGACCTTGCACAGATACGCAAACGCGCTGCCGGTATTGCCGTTGAGCGGCTTACCCCGAAGGTTGCCTGATGCAGGCATGCCCGCTCTTACCGCATGGTTTCCATGCTCACCCATTCAAGGTATTGCGGCAGTCCCCGGGCGATGGGAAAGGATATTATCTCCGGGACTTCGTAGCTGTGCAGTTCTTTGATTCGTTTTTCGAGTGCCGGGAACAGGGACGTCCTGGTTTTGATGATTATAAGAAACTCCTGTTCGTCGTAAATTTTGCCTTTCCACCGGTAGATCGACCGTATGTTGGGCACTATGTTGGCGCAGGCCCCCAGGCGTTCCTCGACCAGGGTCCGTCCGATCGTAGCGGCTTCCTCTGCGCTTCCGGCCGTCGCCAGGACAATGGATATTTCGTTCATTGGGCATGCCTCCGGCAAAAAGGTTGAAAAATGGGGCCCGGTCCTCGAAAAGATGAGACTCTTTCTAAAATTCCTGCCCGGTTCTTCGACCGGACGATCGGCGATATCCCCACAACGATCCGGGCCGGTATTCGAGCCTCGAATCCTATTTTAAAAGAAGAGGTTTTGGAAGGCTATTTCCTGAAACGGGGGCGAATTTCGAGTGGCTGACGTAAGGGAGAAAACGGTTGTGCTGGTTTCCGGAGGGGTCGATTCGACGACCTGCCTGGCGATCGCCAAACATGAGGGCTACGAGGCCTTCGCGCTCAGCTTCAATTACGGGCAGCGCCACAGGGCGGAACTCGAAGCGGCCAGGCGGGTCGCAAAGGCCCTTGACGCAAGGGACCATCTCATTCTTGGACGTTCCCCTCGATGCGATAGGCGGTTCCGCCCTGACATCCGGGAATCGAGGTGCCCAAGGATGTTCCGATCGAGGAGATGCAGGGCCGTATCCCGGTCACCTACGTGCCGGCCAGGAACACGGTTTTCCTTTCGCTGGCCCTTGCATGGGCGGAAACGCTGAAGGCCCCCGACATTTTTATAGGTGTAAATGCCCTGGATTATTCCGGATATCCCGATTGCCGGCCGGAATACATTGAATCTTTCGAAAAAATGGCAAACCTCGCCCTGAAGGAATGCGTCGAGGGTAGAATGCGCATTCGCATTCATACGCCTCTCATTAAAATGACGAAGGCGCAGATCATAAGAAAAGGAGTGGAACTCGGGGTCGATTTCTCAATGACCCACTCCTGCTACGATCCCGATCCAATTGACAGGGCATGCGGGAGATGCGACAGTTGCATCCTGCGCAGAAAAGGCTTTGCCGAAGCGGGCATAGCCGACCCGACGCAATATGCGCCATGACTCGGCGGCGAGGCACCGCTGCCAATTTGCCCGCTTGCAAAATCGCCGCGGGCGAATGGACTGAAAATGGCCACTGATACCACCGAGCTTACCCAGCTTGGAAAAAGAGCGAAAATAGCCGAGACCCCGCAAAAGGCGGTCCTGGAGACATTTCAAAACGCACATCCGGGCACCGACTATGTGGTTCGCCTGAGCGCCCCCGAGTTCACGACCCTGTGTCCAATAACGGGCCAGCCCGACTTTGCCGCAATAGTGGTGGATTATGTTCCTTCCGATCGGCTGGTGGAAAGCAAATCACTCAAGCTTTTTTTGGGGAGCTTCCGCAACTATGGCACATTTCACGAAGATTGCACCGTCTACATCCATGATCGCCTGAAGCAGGCCATGTCGCCGAAGTTCATCCGTGTGACCGGCATATGGAATGCGAGGGGCGGAATCGCCATAGATGTCGTGGTGGAGAGCGGCACTTTGCCTCCGTCGTGTACTCTTTTGCCCCTGGGCAAGACAGACTACCGGGGGGGAAGGGAGTAGGGCGCAGGGGCTGTGTCGTCCGGTTAGCTTTCGGCTTGGTGGCTCTTCGTGGCGCAAACCGTCACACGTGTGTTAATTTACATCTGAGGTGACCTGACATGACCAAACGATTCAGTGTGATTATAGAACGTGATCGGGAAGGCTATTACGTTGCTTCGGTTCCCGCCATACAGGGCTGTCACACCCAGGCCAAGTCTCTCGATGAGCTTGTCACGCGCATAAGAGAGGCTATTGAGTTGTGCTTGGAGGTCGAGGGTAAGGATGTAGTACCACTCGACTTCGTTGGTGTCCAGGAAGTGAACGTGACCGTATGACAAGGCTTCCGGCTCTAACGGGCAAGACACTGATGGCAACGTTGACTAAAGCCGGATTTGAAGTTATCCGGGTTAGAGGGAGTCACCACTACATACGGCATCCTGATGGTCGATCCACTGTCATTCCAGTGCATGCGGGTGAAACAATAGGTCCCGGACTCACGGTGAAGATTCTAAAGGACTGTGAGCTTTCTCGCGAAGATTTGGAACGACTTCTCTAAGATATGAAACTCTCCTTCAGCACCAATGCGTTCGTCAGGTTTTCAGTTCCCGAGGCAATCGAGATCATTGCCAAAACCGGGTATTCGGGCGTGGAAATCCTTGCCGATGTCCCACACCTCTATCCATTCTCGACAACGGGCTCCGAACTTGCCGAAGTTGCCGCTTCGCTGGAAAAAAACCGGATCCAGGCAGCCAACATAAACGCCAATACCGCTGTCGGCTATTACGGGGCGAAGTTTTGGGAGCCTCTTTTCGAACCCTCGCTTGCCAACCCCGAACGGGACGCCCGAAGGTGGCGGGTCGAGTTCACGAAAAAGTGCATCGACATGGCCCGGTTTCTTTCCTGCCGCGAACGTGAGCGTGACTTCCGGGAGGATGGTCCCCGGCGTGAGGCCCGAGAAATCTTTGGCGTTGCTGAAACAATCCCTCTTTGAGATAGTCGAATACGCCGCCGGCAAAGCATGTCCGGGTGGGTATGGAATATGAGCCGGGGCTTCTTGTCGAACGGGCCGATGAGCTGGCGGGTTTGATCCGGGAAATCGGCGCTGAAAACTTCGGCGCAAACCTCGACTTCGGCCATAGCCATCTTGCCGGGGAGGTCCCGTCTCATGTGGCGGGAAGGCTTGCTTCAAGGATTTTTCATATTCACCTCGAGGATATAAGCAACCGGAAGCATTACCATCTTATTCCCGGAGAGGGGGACATCGACTTCGAGGATATTTTCCGGGCGCTGGCCGGAATCGACTATGACGGGTTCGTAACGGTCGAACTTTATACCTTTCCGGAAAACCCCGAGCAGGCGGCTGGAAAAGCCTTCGATTATCTTAAAAATGTATTTTTGAACCGGACTGTGAAATGAAATTTGCTTTCAGCTCAAACGCGTTTCTCCACTGCACTCTTTCTGGAAACCATCTGCCGTTCTTGCCGACATCGGCTACCAGGGAATCGAAATCATGGCCGATGTTCCTCATGCCTACCCGCTCTATTTCACCGGGGAGGACATAAGGCAAACCAGGAAGCTCCTCGACGAAAAGCGCATCCAAATCTCGAACCTGAATGCATTCATGCACAACGCCGACGGAGACACTTACCACCCTTCCTGGATAGAAAAAGACCCGGCCGAGAGGGCCAGAAGAATTGAGTACACACTCAGGTGCATCGACCTGGCTGAAAAGCTTGGCGCGCCGCACATCTCTACGGAACCCGGCGGACCCCTGGACGGGATTTCCCGCGAAGAAGGCCTCTCGCATTTTCTTGGCCGGCCTGAGGGCGGTAGAGGGCAGTGCGCGCCGGAAGGGAATAAAGATACTGATCGAACCCGAACCCGGGCTTCTTATCGAAAACAGTTCTGAATTCCTGGAAATCTACAGAAAGCTCGACCCGGCGGTTTTCGGCCTGAACTTCGACATCGGCCATTTTTTCTGCGTGGGGGAGGACCCGTCCGCCCTTGTATTGCAGCTAAAGGATTGCTCGTCCCATTTCCACCTCGAGGATATCGGCTCTTCGCGCAGGCATCACCATCTTATGCCGGGCGAGGGGGCCATAGATTTGCCGGGCGTACTCGAAACAATCGAGAGTACAGGGTTTTCGGGTTACGTCACGGTGGAGCTCTACACCTACTCGGAAAATGCCGAGGAGGCCGCAAGGCGCGCCTTCCGATACCTGAGCGACTGGCGGGAAAAGAAAAGGCGCCCCTGAAATCATTTGACTACTGGGAGTGCGCCTGCTATTTTGCTTATAAGTCAGGCATGAAGCTTGGTGAATTTTGGTAAAAGCATCACTCAGATTTTGGGCCATGAAGGCCAAACGCTCATGGAGAGCGGTTTGGCCTTTTGTCGTTGTGAGAGCTGGAAAATGAACCGCGCCTATACGGGAGTCACGCCTTTTTAAGGAGGACGATTATGCACATGGCCGACGCTTTGATCTCACCGGCTGTCGGCGGCGTGATGTGGGCTGCTGCGGCAGGACTTACAGTTTATAGCGCCAGGAAACTCAAGGAAGAAATGGATGACCGGAAAATTCCCCTTATGGGGGTTTTGGGCGCCCTGGTTTTCGCCGCTCAGATGATCAATTTCACCATTCCCGGAACAAGCTCTAGCGGTCATCTCGGAGGCGCAATGATTTTGGCCGTCTTGCTCGGACCGTATGCGGCGTTTCTTACCATGGCCTCGATCCTTACAATCCAGGCGCTTTTCTTTGCGGACGGCGGCCTGCTTGCCCTCGGCTGCAATATCTTCAATATGGGATTTTTCCCCTGTTTCGTTGCCTTCCCCTGGTTCTATAAAAGAATCGCCGCAAACAGCCCGGACCGGAAACGAATCCTTCCGGCCGCCATGATCGCCTCAATTGTGAGTCTTCAATTGGGGGCTTGCGGGGTCGTAATCGAGACTTTTTCTTCAGGTATTTCCGATCTGTCTTTCAAGACGTTCATATTGCTGATGCTGCCCATACACCTGGCGATCGGCATTGTAGAGGGTTTCGTTACGGCCTCCGTCGTCAGTTTCGTAACCAGGACCCGCCCCGGGGTCCTCAAAATGGCCGAACCCTCGAGCAGCAAACAAATCTCTATCAAACCCGTCCTGATTACGCTGGTCATTATTGCCGCTTTAACCGGAGGTCTTCTCTCATGGTTTGCTTCCACAAATCCCGACGGCCTTGAATGGTCGATTGCCAGGAGCTCAGCGAACAATGCGCTGCAAAGCTCCGAGAGCAGGATACATGCCCTGTTGTCCTGCATGCAGGAAAAAACAGCCCTCTTTCCCGATTATAATTTCAGGAAAGACAAGACCGAGGAGTCCGTGAAAGGCGAAAGCACACAGGGCAAAGAGGACGCCTGGCCATCGGTAAGCGCGGGGACCTCCATTTCAGGTCTTCTGGGAGGGGCCATGTCGCTTGCCCTTGCCTGCCTTATTGGTTTTGGGATAAGGACCTTCCAAAGAAGAAGAACGAATAAGTGATGAAATGGGAAGCATAGAGTCTTCATTTTTCGATATAGGCCACCTCGATGCTCTTTCGAACAAAGACTCCCCGGTCCATAGGGTCGATCCTCGCATAAAAGTATTGACCACCATCTATTTCATAGCTGTCGTCATATCATTCAATAAGTACGATCCAGCCGGACTTGCGCCCCTGGTCATCTATCCAATGACGATTTTGACAATCGGGAACATTCCTTTTTCCTACATACTGAAGAAATTACTGATTGCATCCCCGTTCGTTCTATCCGTGGCAATGTTCAATCCCATACTGGATCGCAGTCCCGCCCTCGATCTGGGACTCTTTAGCGTCTCCGGGGGTTTTGTTTCGTTTGCGTCCATTGTGGCCAAGTATCTGCTGACGGCGAGCTCGGGGCTCGCGTTGATCGCCTGCACGGGGTTCGATTCGATTTGTTCGGCCCTGTCAAGAATGGGCGTTCCCGGAGTTTTCACGCTTCAACTGCTTTTTGTGTACAGATATATCTTTGTGTTGGGCGAGGAAGCCGCTCGAATGGTTCGGGCGAGGGCCCTGCGTTCATTCGGGAATAAGGGGCTGGGGATGGGCGTTTACAGCAGCATGATCGGGCAGTTGCTCCTGAGGACCATGGACAGGGCGCAAAGGATACACCTCGCAATGTTGTGCAGGGGTTTTGATGGAGAAATCCACGATATTGGATCGTCTAAAATACGTCTATCGGACTTGCTCTTTTTTGCAGGGTGGAGCGGCCTGTTTACGCTGCTTCGTTTATACGACTTTCCCGTATGGCTGGGCAGGGAACTGGGAAGGCTGATATGAGCCATCATATAGTAGAGGTGAAGGAGCTTAAATTCTCTTATCCCGATGGGACACCCGCGCTCAATAACGTGAATTTTCGCATAACTCACGGCGAATCCGTCGGGCTGGTCGGGGCGAACGGGGCCGGAAAATCAACTCTTCTCCTGCATCTAAACGGGTATCTTACCCCCCAGGCGGGATCGGTTCGAATCGGAGACATGCCGATAACCAAAAAGACGCTCAAGCACGTCCGCCAAACGGTTGGGATGGTTTTTCAAGACCCGGATGACCAGCTCTTTTTGCCCAGGGTCTATGATGACGTGGCGTTCGGTCCAACAAACCTGGGTCTGCCGCCCGATGAGGTTAAACAAAGGACACTGAGCGCCCTGGCGCTTGTCGGGGCCGCCCATCTCAAAGACCGGCCCCCTTACAAATTGTCCGGGGGCGAAAAAAGGGCCGTTTCAATCGCCACAGTTCTCTCGATGTCCCCGAGCATCCTGGTCATGGATGAACCCACATCGAATCTTGATCCCAAAGCCAGGCGGAAACTGATATGCCTGCTTTCGGAGTTCGAACACACAAAAATCATAGCCACCCATGATATGGATATGGTCCTTGACCTGTGTTCCAGGGCGATAGTCTTGAGAGACGGCGAGGTTTTGGCTGATGGGGCCGCACGGGATATTCTCAACGACCAGGACCTGCTGGACGCCGGCGGACTGGAAAAACCCCTCCGCCTGCAGGGTTGCCCTATATGCGGCATCTCATCTGCCTGAGTTGGCGGCCCCTAAGACCCCTCGGGAATATGAGCAAAGTCAAATGGGCATCGATCAGGTCTCCCGGCTTACGTTCATCCTACTCACCGCGCCTTCTCATCACGCCTTGGGCATGACAGTGGCAATCTTGCGGCTTTCGTCCCGATCACGGTCGCGGCGCGGCGGAAGACTTGCGCTTCCTTCCCATGAATCGATGCGCTGGTTCCGAACCATTCGGTCGGACTACCGAAAATCATGATGTAAAGTCTGGAATAAATCTCCTGCGGATCATCCGCATAGC
Organism: uncultured delta proteobacterium; assembly: GCA_963727975.1. GTDB lineage: Bacteria > Desulfobacterota > Syntrophobacteria > Syntrophobacterales > Syntrophobacteraceae > SbD1. Next base: position 138,911 of record CAVSIN010000016.1, read on the forward strand.
CGCACCGGGGCTCCTCGCGATTCGAACCTGTCAAGGGCGGTATTGTAAGCTACCGCCATAAACAGAACCTGTTGCATTCCTCTGGTGATCAGGCGAAACCATCCATGAACGGCGTCCTCCTCAGTGGTGGCCACGGAGACGGCTGCGACTCCCAAAGAGCGGGCTGTCTCGATCAGCTCCGCCGCCGCTTGCAGGGGGACATCTTCTTTTCCTTGTGTGACATACAGGATCATGCCCTTCTTCATCGAAAACCTCCATTGTGTGAGCCGGGCGCCCGGAAGCTGAACCACCTCCAGGCGGTAGAAAGGGTTGTTAAAAAGTCGAGCACTGCACAGTGCAGCGCCGAAGTGGAATTTCGGCCAAAAAAAAATCCCTAGAGCTAAAACGCTCTAAGGATTGCACCCTGGTTTACTTGATCCTTATGCTGGTTACCCGGTATCTCCACGTACGGGATCACCAAAACGGCATCAGGCAGGTCTTCTGGCTCACGGATCGCTCTACTCTCCGAACCTTCCCATCTCGTAAAGACAGTGGTTGCGCCGGATTTCGTCCCCGTTTACAGCGGCGGGACCGCTCCCGATTCTCACGGGATTCCCTATTAAACTTTTTCTGTACCTGATGCTAAAAAGCTATGTGACTCTCTTATAAAAATCTTTCGAAATGGCGTCAAGCGCAAAACGCGACTCGCCGCATTTGGCGAGGCCGTACGCTGTCATCCGGGGCATTGAAAACGGGCTCTATTGGATTCTCGACAGCTTGCCACAAATGCAAATTTCCGGAGCGAATGTTTCAACCTCCATCGAGAGAAAATCCAGAATTGCAAGCGGTCTGTTTTATTAACTGGGCAATACAAGATTACGATTGTTTAAGGACAAATCGAATAGGCAGCAGGGCTTTGCAGGCAAGCGGTTTGCCTTCTTTTTTGGCAGGAACGAAAGTTGAGCACTGACGCTTCATGTCAATAGAGAGCATGCCGTCGCCTAACGCAATTTGCGTAGTTCACACAATTGTCGAGAATTTCGTCAGGGGCCGTCTCTATGGGGGCCGGCAGTCAATGAGCGTACGGCCCTTACGTACGCTCTGTCGCCCTTCCTCGCAGGATATACCCTCGAGACCTCTGCGCCACGAGAGGGGTGATAGTTGAACGGGAGCAAGACCGTTGGGTCGGATGACCAATAGAGATCAAGACGGGCATAGGCCGCGCGGGAATGCATGGGCATCATCAATTCGACGACCACTGCGGTGTCCCGTTCGTCGGGTTTGGGCAGACGCCAATCCGCATGGCCGCCCAGCCGCAGGTTCCTGCAGTACTCCTGCGCCTGCTCGAATGTGACCTCCTCTCCGTTATCGCCCTTCTGCCACATCAATTGTCGCTTCGTGTCCGTAACCGTACCGTCTCCGTTATCCACAAACCTCCCCGCTGCGACGGCGACCGGACGGTCTTTGCTGACTGATATGTGAGAGAAGCGGCAGGATGAATGCTATTAACATTGAGCGAAGCTATCAGCAGCTTTTCGCATTTGTGGCGCCTCCTTTTCATTTTGAGCCTCCGGGAAGAAGCTTGGCGATAACCCAGGCTGCTGCGTAGAGTCACTCCGAGAAGGACGACATCCGTCGGTCCGACGGGCAAATCGACTTGATATGCGATCCAGAAACCGACAAACGCCATGGCTCCGCCGCACAGTGAGGCCAGAATCGTGAACTGGCGCATATTGCGCGCGAACAGGTGCGCCGTCAGCGCCGGGATCAGCAAAAATCCGAACGCGATCAGCGGACCGACGCTGAGCACTGCCATCGAGACGGTCAGGCCGATCAGTAAATAAAGCAGCACGTCCCAGAAAACCACGTTCTTGCGAAGTGTAATTGCCATCGACCGGTCGAAGGAGACCAGGAGCAACTCCTTGTGAAACAGTCCCAGCGTTGCGAGGACGAGCGTAAGGGTTGCTGCCGTCAGAACGAGATCGAAATTGGAGATGGTGATGACCTCCCCTTTGAGCATGTCGAGCCAGCCGATCTCGCCGTAAGGGTTTTTTGACAGCAGCAGGATGCTCAACGAGGCGGCCACCACGTACGCAGTGCCGAGCCGGCCTTCGGGCTGGCCGCGCCCGCGCCGTTCCATAAACGCCAGCACCAGAATCGCAGCCAGCGAAAATGTCATCGAGCCGATAAAGGCGAGCATGTGCGCGCTCTCTGAGGGATGGCCGCTTAGCTTGACTCCGAGCCACAATGGGACGGAGAGAGCGATAGCAACGCCGGTCGAGGAAATCTGCGGCAGTGCAACGCCCATGAACACCAGCCGGCGCATCACGAGAAACACGCCGACGAGCGGGCAGGAAAAACCGACGAGCACGCTGGTATAAACCGAGTTGCGCAGGAGAAAATCGGGCGAGAGAATCTGACTTAACGCTTCCATCATCAGCTTATCCCTATTTCAAAAATCTCAGCCATCCGTTCGGAAGTAAGCAGTTCATCCGGTGCGCCCTGGAGCACCTTGCCCTGGTGAAGCCAGAGGACTTGCCGGGCATGATGGCGAATCGCCGCAAAATCGTGAGTGACGAGCAGGACCGTGATTTGCCTTTCCTTGCGGGTCCTGGAAATGAATTCCAGCACCGCGTGCGTTGCCTCGGCGTCCACGCCCGCAGTCGGTTCGTCGAGCACCAGGACGTCCGGGCGCGTGGCCAGGGCGCGGGCGATAAGCACGCGTTGTTTCTGACCACCGGAGAGTTCGGCAAACCGCCTGTGGGCAAACTCCTCGGCGCCCGCCGCGCGCAGACATTCACGCGTGAAGGCGCGTTCGGCAGACGGGACAAAACGCCCCGGGCGAACGCGTCCATACGTGCCCATCAGAGCGACGTCGAACCCGGTCAGCAGATAAATCGGATCGAACTGAATGGCTTGAGGAACGTAACCGAACACGAGCGGCGCACCCGTCGATGATCGAGTGGTGTCGATCCTGCCTGCGAGTGGAGGAAGCAGTCCAAGCAGCGTCTTGAGCAGGGTCGATTTGCCCGAACCGTTCGCGCCGAGAATGGCGGTGAAACTGTCGCGGGCAATCGAAAGCGAAATCCCGGACAGCACAGGCTGGCCGTTATAACCAATGCTCAGGTTGTCGAGGGTTATGAGCGCATCATTCATATCTCAGTCCAATGGGCCCCGCCCGGACAAAGCACGGGCGGGACGCATCTTTTTTCATGTGTCATTTCATCGCATGCGGTCTTCCGCGCTTGTACGGCAGCGACCAATCCGTGAATGATCTCGTCCATCATCTTGATGTAGGTTTCCGTGTTCGGTACGCCGCCCGGCATGATGGGCAGCGTCACCAGAGTCGCCCCGGTCTGTTCGGCGATGCGCTTGGGCACCTTTTCGGGAAACTGCGGCTCGCGCACGACGATCGGAACATGCTCGGCCTTCATGGAGGCGATCAATTCCTCGATGTGACGAGCGGTCGGATCGATGCCCGGCTTAAGTTCAATCGTGCCGAAGTAAACCATGCCGAAGCGATCCGCGAAGTATGGCCAATGCTCGTGATAGGATACGAACTTCACGCCCTTGAGCGGCATGGCCTCCTTCTTCCATTCGGCAATCTTGGCGTCGAGCTTGGCCAGATACGCATCGCGGTTGCGCGTGAATTCCGCTTGATGCTGCGGGGCGAACTCCACCAGTGCGTTGTAGATGTTCCCGATCGCCGTCTTCGCCAACACCGGGTCGAGCATGTAGTGCGGGTTGCCGTAGGGATGAACGTCGCCCTGGTAGTGATCGGTCGACTTGGGTACATCTTTGGGCACGATGCCAACTGAGGCAGTCCACGTAGCCGGGTTTTCCCATCTGGATGCGCGGGTTCTTGCTCGCTTCCAGCAGCGCGGGCAGGAAGGCGTGCTCACAGTCAAACCCCACCAGGACCAGCAGGTCCGCCCTGTTCATGATGGGCACGAAGCTCGGTTTCATCGGGACCCCGTGTGTGTCTTCAACTCCCGTGGCCAGGCTGTGAACCTCAACCAGGTCCCCGCCGATCTCGCGCGTAAAGTCGGCCAGGTCGGTCAGGGTCGTGACGACCTTGATTTTGGCCGCATGAGCCGGCATCGGTCCCCCACATAACAACACCCCGGCGAGTGTGACGATCGATAATAAAAGCATGAATTTTGGTTTCATGTTGAATTCCTTTCTCCTCAGGGTCAGCGTTGCTGCCACCCATGAGCGTGCGAGCCGATGATCCAGGCCCACTGCAGATAAACGGCATCGTCGGGGCGCAGGCCGGATACGGCGTTATGGTCGGTATGAGTGTATTGAAGGCGCAGTTGATTCCAGTGGCTTAGTGGCCCACGTAATATACGGGGAGTATGCGAAAGTCTGGTCTGCGTTGTTCCACGAGTCCTCCAGACACTCGAACAGGAACCCTGCCGACCACTCCCGGCTCCACTTGTAAGTCGAGATACGAATACATGCCATAGGACTCTACGGATTGGCTGAACGGACTGAACACGGCGCCGCCCGTTGTCGGCATGACATCAAAGCTGCTATCGCTGCGGAGCACTTCCGTGCCCCAGATGATACTCTGGAACTGATTGTTTCTCAGCGGTTTGTAGCTCAGAGTGAGGTCCACTCCCTCCAGGCTGCGCCCGGTTTGGGAGAGCCTGCTGCCGGGGAATTGAGGAAGCGTGACAGGATCGCCGTTGGGCAGGGCGAGCACGCCTCCGCGGTCTAGGGTCTTTGGATTTAACAGGCCTGAAATGCCGGGTTCGAGGGATAAATCGGGTGTCAGGTCAAAAGAGGTGGACCCTCGGCCAAAAAAGCTCAACCCGCCGAAGGGACGGAAATTTCCGTTATTGAAATCGCCGATATCGTTTGGCGCACTGCCAAAACCATCGCCCACGCCCATAGTCAGGCTGACGTAATGTTCGATCGGCAACAGGTAGTTTAGCTGCGCCCCGTCTGTCCTCGATTCGCCGCCGATGTACTGGTCGAGCACCAGCGGACGGTTAACGAAGGGCAGTTCATGATCGTGTATGTAGGCCAGCCGGCCGAATTCGCCGAAGAACCGTCCCGCCTTCAACTCCAGATTATACGGCAGTGAAGTCGTTTGGATCGCGGCCTCTTCGACCCCCGCTGCGGCTTCGCCGGTTATCGGGTCCGCAGAGGCATTGATCACCGCATAGCCCTTTGCAAACGGATCGACCGATGCCGCTATGTTCAGCTCCACCGAACGCTGGTTCACGTCCCACCCGCCGGGCCGGTCGCTGCCCGTAGCCTTCGATCCCTGGCTGCGATAAGAAAAGATCGTCTCACCCACGAGCCCGATGGCAGGATTGAACTCGCTCGGGAGCTTCTTCTGCTGCGCTTCGGCCACCGAACTCACCTGCTCCTTCAACTCCTCCACCTGCTGCTGCACCTGCTCGGGCGCAGCCGTCTGGGCCGCTGCGGCTGTCGGGGCTGCAGCAGAGGGCTGGGGCTTTTGGACTTTTGCCGTCAATTTTTCAATCAACTTTCGCTGCTCATCGATGGTTTGTTCCTGTTTTTTGACGGTCTTCTGGAGGGCTTTTAGCTCCTGGATGGTCTGCTCCTGTTTTTTGAGGGCCTTCTCCAGTTTTTGCAAGCCTCTCTTCCATGGTCTGAGCAAACGCACAGGATGAAAATACAAATAGAAAAACGAGTGCAATCATGGTCCTCATGGCGGCTCCTCCTCATGGTCAGCCTTCTGATGAAATGTTTCCTGCTCTCTCCGGTTACTGACAGTTTCGGGGCCTCCTGCAAAACCGCTGGGGACCGGTCTGCGGCAGCGCCGCTTGCCTCGCGGGGCGTTGAGATTAGAAAGCGCGCGCGTCGCCGCTCGTTTGTCTGCGATTTCGACGCTCCGCGAGGCCGCTCCTACATATTTTGCAGGAGGCGCCAAGGTCCGGGTATTATGCGGGAGGAGCTCGATTTAAATATGGAGAGCAACAAGAAGCAGGAAAGATTGACCGCATTTTCTAAAACGCCAGGGAAAATGTCGGAAACCGGCGGTGAAATTTGAGGAGAATCCTGAAAAGCCAGATTTGAATGGTGGAGGACACAAAAGCAGATAGAACAATCATCGTGGGTCTCTCCATCTTCATGGTGATGAAATGCACACCCCAGAATGGAGAGAGAAAAACAAACGAGGAAGATTAAGGCAAGTTTTCTATTCATGACGCCAAATGCAAAAGGTTATCATAAACTTGGGTTGCCGCCCGTCGAAAATCTATATATACCTACATGAACTCACATGCCGATGTCAAACTGTCTGTCCGGGGTAGCCCAAAAAGCCCACCCCCTTCTGTTCCTCGCTGTCCAGGTAGACCTGAAGATATTGTCCCTGCGTGCAGGAGGGCACGTCTATGACCCGGGCGATCCCATCGCTTTGAAGCTCCGGGTCGAGCGAGGCGAGGGCGTTGGGGCACTGGTGGAAAAAATCCTCCCTGAATACTGTCCCGGGGCTGTCAGGATCGATCGCCAGCGGGAACGATGTTCGCCTCTACCAGATCGTTGAAAAAATGGGTGCCGAAAGAGGGCTCAGGCACGATCCCGACCTCTCTCATGGCTATTTCGGCCAGGACCCTCGTGCGGTTGATATCTTCATAGCCCACTTTGACGCCCATCTTTACGTCGTTGGTTCCCCACCTCCCCGGCCCGAAAAGTGCGTAGACCTTGTCTTCGAGCAGGCGATTGATTCTTCTCACCATGCCGCCCGACGGCGAGCCGCTCTTCGACGGTCGAGAGCCGCGGCATAGGCCCTGGGATCGATGTATACGATATATTCGATGTTTTTGACCGCACTGCTGAACAGGACACTGCTGCACGTAAAGAGAACTTTTCGGGGATCGATGTCCTTTGGGACGACCACTTTTTCCACAAGTCTGCTCGCGGCGAGCGCGCGGCACTGGAGAAGATAGAGTATGCCGTCGTCCCAGGCGAATTCGACTTCTACGGGCCGGCCGTATGCTTCCTCCAATCTGATGAAGGATTTTTTTCATAAGTCCTGCCACGGGCGTTTTGGAAAGAAGGTTGTCGAAAGTTATACAGGCGCGGGCCGTGTCGATTTCTTCTTTTTTGAAAAGAGGCGCCGAAAGATGCCCTTCATCATCGACGGAGACAACGTAATAGAGGTCGGGATGATGGATTTGCCCGAAGAGGTCCGCGGCCGGGATCGTCAGGATCGACCTTGATTTCAGGTCGAGAACGTCAACCAGCTTCTGGGAGTATTTCTTGATTTCTTCGGCGCCGGCTTCCGGGCGAAGAAGGGGATGGCTGAGGGGGACCATCCTGGGGTAGTCAGGCCCGATGCGGTCAACGGCGCGCGTGCCCAGACCGAAGACCATCCTCAGCAACCCATCCGCCCTGACTATTCGCGGGGTCCAGGCGTACATATTCTGCGAAAAAGCAACTCCTGCCGCGGTCGGGAAGAAATAATCGTTGAACTGCCTTCCGACCACCTTTTGAACGAGAACGCTCATCCGTTCATCGAAATCGAGCAGGTTGTGGTCCTGGCGGTAAAGAATGGCCCTTGGGCTGAAGACGCTGGTAAGCACCTGCTTCAGTGCGTCGTGTGAATTCGTCGAGCCGGACTTCGATTTCGCCCTGATTTGCAATGAAAACCGAGTCGTATTTGCCCGAAAAAGTATATCCGACGTTGTCTTCGAGCAGGCTCGACGAGCGGATTATGAGCGGATGTTCACCGACTTTTTCCAGAAAAGCCCTGAACTGCATTATCACGTCGGATCGGGAAAGTGGCCTTCTGGATTGTTTCCGATATCTGGCCGAATTCCTCCTCGATTGTTTCCCGGTTTTTGTACTTTTGAGAGTGAAGCGAGAAAAGGTTGTTCGAGTCGAGAAAATCGGTCAGAAAACCGGAAGTGAAATAATGCGATTCGGGAATCCTTACGTATTTTTCAAATTCAGGGTCTCTTTGTCCAAGCAGCGGCAAAATGATCTTGTAGGCCAGGAACATGCCCGCCGATTTACCGCCGATTCGTCCGCCGCGCCTGGGGTTCCAGATTATGTGTTCCATCAGCTCGTCCATATCCCGGATGGTGATATGATTCTTGGCCACTCCCAGGAAGGGGAGCTGATCGGAAATGAACCGGCTGAGCAGGCCGACGCGCACGCCTATTGACTCGCCGGGGGTTATATAGAGACTGCCCTTGGGGATCGCGCAAAATTCTCTTACCGCTTCACGAATCCGGCTGGAGGTGACTCCTTCCGAGTTCATGAGCTTGTTGAGGCTCTGGAAAGAGTCACGTTTTCTGGCAAGATTGATATGGTTCTCTATGTCCTCCCATGTAAAATGCCGGGCAAAATATATATCGGTAAGTATGCCTATGACCTCCCCGACCGCCTGCTCGGTTACACGGCTCGCCAAGCGCCTCCAGTTGCTTGACCGCATCCTGCCGGATTGACTCCATGCACACGATCCCGCGCTTGCACAGCACGGAGAGAAAAAGCTTGCGAATTTCATCCAGCAGATGGGGAAACCGCATCATTTTGCCATAGAGCCGGTATGCGCGAATCAGGTCCGTCGCGCATATGTCTGCCGAGGTAAAGTATGCTTTGGCGTTTTGGTCCATCAGCACTCCGGTCACCTCCGTATCTACACCCAACCGCGCAGTTTGCAGGCTTCGGCCACTCGAGCAATTGCAACCAGATAGGCGGCTTCCCTGAGATTGTATTTTGTTGCGCCGGCTCATCTCGTATACGCTCGTAAAGGCCTGGGTCATTCTCTTGTCAAGCCTCCAGTGGACCTCCTGGAGTTCCCAGTAGAGGTTGTAGGCATTCTGGACCTGCTCGAAATAAGATACGGTCACTCCTCCTGCGTTGGCAAGGAAGTCCGGCAATACGATTATACCCTTGTCGTCGAGAATGCGGTCGGCTTCGGGGGTAGTCGGTCCGTTTGCCAGTTCGCAGCAGATCCTGCACTTGAGATTTTCAGCGTTGTCGGCGCGAATGACGTTTTCGAGCGCCGCCGGGAAAAGTACCGTCACCGGAAGCGCGAGAAGCTCCTCGTTTGTTATTTCGTCAGCCCCCGGGAAGCCTTTGAGCACACCGTTTTTTATCTTGTAATCGACCAGGGCCGCCGCGCTGATGCCCTTGGGGTTGTAGACGCCGCCCTTGGAATCGGAAGCCGCGACGAGCTTCAGGTGCAGTATCTCCTCGCCCAGAAGAGCGGCGTGCTGACCCGCGTTGCCGAACCCCTGGACGGCCATTGCGGCGCCTTCAAGGTTGATGTTGCTCACTGCGGCGGCTTCGCGCGTGACATAGATGCCGCCCCGGGCGGTGGCGTCTCCCCGGCCTTTTGAGCCGCCCAGAGCCAGCGGTTTGCCGGTTATGACTCCCGGGTGATTTTCCCCGACTGATCGTTTCGTACTCGTCCATCATCCAGGCCATGATCTGCGGCGTGGTATATACGTCGGGGGCCGGAACGTCCTTGGTTACACCCAGGGACCTGGCCATCGCACGCATATAGGCCCGGGCCAGACGCTCTTTCTCGGTTTCGGAGAGTTCCTTGGGATTGCAGACAACGCCCCCTTTGCCTCCCCCGAGCGGCAGGTCCACAACGGAAGTCTTCCACGTCATCCAGGCGGCAAGCGCCCTAACCGTGTCGATTGTCTCCAGAGGGTGCCACCGGACGCCGCCTTTGGCCGGACCTCGCGCAGTGTTGTATTGGATTCTGAACGCATGGAAGATCCTGGTTGAACCATCATCCATTTTAACGGGCAGGGTTGCCTTGATCTCCTTCATCGGCCACCGGAGCAACTCATGGGTTGCCTGGTCAAGCTCCAGCTTTTCCGCCGCCTGGTCTATCTGCTGCTGCGCAATTGTAAACGGGTTGAACGGCTCTGCTTTCATTATCGCTCCTGTGGAATTTGTATTCAACGCAATCACTAACCAGTACTCACTGATTCAGTGTGTCAGGTTCCAGCCTATAGCGCTCAAGCCGGTCACGATCAGCACGATCTCTATAAAAACATCGTAGAGAGGGTCCTCCCGGAGCTTTCTTGTGGAACCTATTTTAAGAAAAAACCCGTAAATGAGGGCGGGAGCGATAAGGAAATAGGAAAAACCGGTGGAGACCCCGGCAAGGGGGCCGCAAAGGGCCGTGATGACAAGCGCCAGAAGGACCCCGACCGTGAACAGGACGGTCCTCTTTTCTCCCGCGAGCACGACCAGGGTCTCCTTGCCGACAAGCCTGTCTCCCTGAATTGCGAGCAAGTCGCGCAGGGTGGTTCGGACCAGAGAGAGGAGGAAAATGACCCAACCGGCGTATGCCACGCGGCTTGAATCATAGCCGCCGGCAAAATAAGGCAGGACGCAGACGGCGGCCCAGGCCATCGGCACGAAAAAAGTCTTCGAAGTCGGGATATCCTTGAGTTTGACCGGAAATTTTTCCCACCCTGCCGGCATGAAGAGCTTGACCCCGTATAGAAGACCCAGCAGTATCAATAAAAGCATGAGCAGGAAATTGGGAAACCCTATACCGTAGGCCAGAATCAGCGCGGTCGCAAGGGATACGGCGCTCGAGAACATGAAGACCGGCCGCCATTTTCGATAAAAAGCGGCCCTGCCCGGATCGTTTAACTCGATGGAGTCCTGGTCCAGGTAAACATTGAGCGAATGCATGGCAAAGGCGTACCCGGCAGCCATCAGGCTGAAAGCCGCCGACCCGGCAAAGTCGGTCAGGGCTTCCGAAATCTGGGCCAGGAGCGCCGTCGCCAAAGCGATATAGAAATTGCCGTAAGCGAGCCTTTCAAGAATGTGTTTCCACCGGAACTTTGTCCCGGCTTCGGGTGTTATGGCCTCGAGGAATTCAACAACGTCCCGTATGATCCAGTTGGGGGTCGACGCCCCTGCCGAAACTCCGACGCAGGAGTAACGAGCCATTACCACGGGGTCCAGGTCCGATTCGGTTTCCACGTGGAAAGTCGGTATGGCGCAATCCCGGGCCACCTCGGCAAGCCTCAGGGTGTTTCCGCTGTGAAGCCCCCCCACTATGACCATTGCCTGGACTTTGGAGCACAACTGCCTTACTTCGGCCTGCCGTTCCTGTGTTGAATCACAGATCGTGTTTTTTACTATTCCATTCGGGTATTTCTTTAGAAAAGCTTCCTCGATTTCCCGGAAAACCTCTTCGTTCTGGGTGGTTTGCGCCACCAGAAGCACCTTGTCCCAGTCTGAGGGCAATTCGTCGATCTGTTCGGGGCGGTTTATTACGGCGCCGCGATCCTCGGTGTAACCGAGAAGCCCGATGACCTCGGCGTGGTCCGCGTCGCCAACTATTATCGTGTAGTATCCGCGCCTTGCGTGTCTCTTTATCGCCGCATGGACTCTGGCTACACGCTTGCACGTCGCATCCAGAAGAGTCGCCCCCTGCTGATGAAGCTGCTGGCGGCTGTAAGGAGGAATGCCGTGGGCGCGGATCACCACCTTTTTGCCAGCGCAGCGCTCAATCCGGTTTTCGTCCACGACCCCCTTTTTGCCCAGCATCGTCAGGACCTGCCTGTTATGGATGAGCGGGCCGAAGGTGCAGATATCCTCACCTTTCTGACGGTGCTGGATGGCGTTCATGGTGATTTCGATTGCGTCCCGGACCCCTTTGCAAAAGCCGGCTGTCCTGGCGATGACGACTTTCATTCTTCTCCCATTTTCAGGTTGGCGCCGGAGCTATTTCACCTCAGCCGGCGTCCATCCGAGGCGCCGGATGGTTCCCGGCAAAGCGGCATTTCGATTCGCAGAAGATTGCTCTTTGCGAAACCAACTGTACCGCCGCAATCCTACCAACTTTGAGAAGCTCTGGCAACCCTGGCACCAATGCCGCATAGCCGATCGTCTATACGGAGATTCGCGACTTATGGAATTTGAAGACTGAATTTTATTTTAAATGGTGATAGAAGCATTCGTGCGGGATCTAAAAGGCGCAGAGCGACGCGTTGCGGTTACATTGGAATCCAGACCACCTTTCGCCGGAAACAGCTCGCTCGATTCGGTTTTGCTCCTATTACTATCCGGGAAAGGAAATGGAAAGAGTCGATCTGGCAATTCTCGGAGCAACTCTCGGAGAAATCTGCTCCGCTCTGCGATCTTTTCGGCCCTCGAGCAGTTCTAAGATAGCCGGGAACCCGTTCTCAACGTATATTTATCGTGACCTTAAATTGCTGATCGGAACAACGGGGGTCGGGAAAGTGAATGCGGCTGCAACTGCAGCGGCGGCGCTTACGAGCTTCAGGGCAGGCGAGGTCTGGAACGTCGGCTGCGCAGGGGCCTATGGCGGTTCAGGGCTTGAAATCGGAGACGTCCTGATCACCGAAAACTGTATTTGCGCAGATGAAGGAATTTTGCGAAAAGAGGGGCCGATGCCAACCAGCAGCCTTGAAATACCGCTGGTCCTCAAACACGGTCAACCCTTCTACGACTGTTTCCCGCTCGATGAGTCCCTTGCCCGCAGACAAATCCGCGCCCTCCTTCCGGCGGGCATGTTCAGCACGGACCCCTCCGGGGGCATCCGGCCGGACGAACGCCGCGACACACACCGTGGTGGCTTCGACCCCGGCTCCCGGTCCCGAGAAAGAGCGCCGCTTCAGGGTCCGATATGGGCCAAGTCTTACGGTGGGCATGGCGAGTGGCGATATACACACGGCCGATGCACGCTTTCGAAGCTTCAGGGCACTGGCGGAAGACATGGAGGGAAGCGCGATTGCCCAGACCTGCCTTCTTTTTGACGTTCCATTCCTGGAGTTTCGCGGAATCAGCAACATGGCCGGAGTCCGGGACAAGGCCGGGTGGGACCTCCGGCGCGGCAATCGAACATTGCCTTTCGGTGATAAAACACCTGCTTGATAACCTCTAATACCATTGAAGGAACTCAGGGGTTGCACAGGCTGAATCCGGTCACAAGGCCATTGTCCCATGAGGTATGAATGGTCGTTCCCTCATTTAGGGCGGATTGCAGTGAGAAAATCCCTCCTGAAAACTCCACTCGCTCCCGCATGCTGGTGAGTCCGAGTCCGCCCGAATAGTCATTCCGGCTGGAAACGAGCAGCGACGTCGAATCCATCGCCGTTGTCGCGGATGAGTAACTCGATTTTCCCGTTTTCCCTTATCAGTGAGAGGTCCACCCGGTTGGCCCTGCTGTACTTGGCGATATTGTTGAAAGCTTCCTGGATGAGTCCGAAAAATGACTATTTTGAGAGGTTCGGGAATTTCGGCTTCCTCTACACCAATGACCTGCTCTATTCGAATTTCCGGGTAAATGGTATTGAATTGTCTGCACAGCCAACCGATGGTCACCAACACTCCCAGATCGTCAAGCATAGAGGGGCGGAGGTCGGTCATGATCTTCCTGGAGTCGTCAAGCGCTCGTCTGGGTGATCGATACGAGAGCTTCCAGGGATTCGGCGGTGAGCGCCCCTTCCTTCAACCTGCACAGATTGTTCTGAAGACTGAGTTTTACCGCGCTCAGACACGAACCGATACTATCGTGTATCTCTCCGGCAATTCTTTTTCTTTCCTCTTCCTGTGCACTGAGCAGCCGGGACGACAGAGACCTCAGTCTCCTTTCGGACTGCCCCAACGCCTCCTCCGTCTGCACGCGCTGAATGGCTGCTCCCAGGACCATTCCTATATTTTCCAAAAGTTTAACGATTTCAATGGGAACTCGGTTTTCTTCAGTATCGGCCACATGAATCAACCCTAGAATACCGATCTCCAATCCGTATTGGGACGAGCGCAATGGAATTGTACCCAAACCTGTGACAATTATTGCGGATCGGCCCGGTCATGTGCTCCGGGAACTCGGCGGAGAATCGTTTGGCATTGTTCGTATAAAATGAACCGCCCTCTGTAAAAAAGGGAAGGTCGGGATCTACCGATCCGGTGATGACCTTGACGCACATTCCATGAGAGCAGCGAATGGAAAGCGGGTTTTCCATCTCATAGAATTCTTTGCTGAAACCATCGTAGGCCTGGTAGGGTATATTTCCATCGGCATCCAGGATTCGAATTCCCGCCGCGCTGCAGTTCGTAAGGTTCTTGACTTCGGCAATGAATCCATCGAGCAGCGGACCCATTTCCGTGTGACGATTCGCAATCTCCAGGAAAGTGTGCGAAGCCCGCAAGGTCCGCTCTGCCCACATACGCTGGGTAATGTCGCGATCGATTCCACGGAAAGCCACGAGCTTCCCGACACTATTGAAAACCGGGACCCCGTTGGTTTCCACCATGACTTCGCGGCCATCCCTGTGGATCAGGCGTGCTGACAAAGCCTTGCACGGGCCTACCCAGAGAAATCGATTCAAAAACGGCGGCCTTTCTGAACTCTTCCTCTCTTTCGGGGAATACCTCATATAAATGGCGGCCCACGATATCGCTCGGGCGATAGCCCGATATCCGCTCAACTACCGGGTTGGAATAGATATAGCGGCCGTGCGCATCCAATTCCCAAATCCAGTCGGAGGTATTTTCAGCAAGGTCCTTAAACCGTCTCTCCACGGCATCGAGAGAATCTTTCAGTTTCTGTTTTCGGACTACTTTCTCGATCGTGCTTGGGAGCAACCTGAAAAACTCAGGGCTTTTCACAACGTAATCCGATGCGCCCGCCTTCATGGCCTGGACCGCTATACTTTCGTCCCCCTGTCCGGTGATCATGATGATGGGGACCTCACTATGAGTGCTTCTGCAGATGCTTTAGGAACTCAATACCATTCATTCCCGGCATCAGGTAATCTACCAGGATGATGTCGGGCTGAATTTCATTCAGCTTTCCGATGAACCCTTCGGCATCGTCGAAATGATAGACGCTAACGTCCGGGAAATCTTTATTGATGGCGCGGCGCATGAGCTGAAAGTGCGCTTCTTCATCTTCGATAATCACCAGCTTAAGAAATTCCACTCGTACATCCTTTCCGATGCTATTCATCCGGCAGGCGGCTCATTTAGTTTCATCCAGTATGCATTGATCTGCATTACTTTAGATTCAAATTCCTTAAATCCCACGGGCTTCGTGAGGTAGCTGTTTGCATAATTGAGGTAGGACTCCGCTATATCTTCTTCCCGTTTCGACGTGGTCAGCATTATGACGGGTATTTTCTTCAAGAACTTGATGCGTTTTAATCCGTTTCAGCACTTCTATTCCATCCATGCCAGGGAGTTTTATGTCCAGTAGGATCAAGTCCTGGACATGGGTATTCGACCGGCGTCACCATACTTGCCTCGATGAAACAGGTAATCCAGGGCTTCTTCACCATCCTTCACAATATCGATTCGATTGGCATGCCCGGATTTTCGTATTGCCCGCTCGGTAAGCGCGGCATGTGCTTCTTCATCCTCTACCATTAGTATATTGTATCGTTCTTCGATTCATTTCATGATTCCTTGTTTTCAGTTGTGAAAAAGAATGTCGCGCCTTGCCCGAGTTCGGAAGTCAAGCCATATCCTGCCGCCATGATAGTCGATTATCCGCTTCACGATGGCCAGACCAATACCGGTGCCCTCCTCCTTCTTTGCGGACGGAAGCCGTTCGAAGATCTGGAAAATCTTTTCAAAGAATCTCTTCTCGATGCCGATTCCGTTATCGCGGACAAAGAATACCCATTGGCCGTCACGCTCTTCGGCGCCAATTTCTATGCGGGGCGCGGAATTGTCCTTTCCTATGTATTTAATCGCATTGCTGATCAGGTTGTACACGACCTGCTCCAACCTCTTTTTCTCGCAATATACTTCGGGCAGATTTTCCTGGATCGTCTACCTGGATGCCGCGAGTCTCGATGTTTGGTTCGAGTGTTTCCATCGCCTCCCTGACAATTACACCGAAAGGGACTTTCGCTTCGCTTGCCGACCAACCGCCCGATCCGGGAAAGATCCAGCAGATCGTTGATCAATGCTCCCATTTTGCGGGCGGCCCCGCTCATGTAGTCAAGATAGCTTTCAGCCTCTTTGGGAATGGCTGCCCCGAAATCTTCCCGTAAGGCGCCGATAAAGCCGTCAATGGTGACAATGGGGGTCTTGAGATCATGAGAGATGGTATAGATGAATGACTCAAGCTCGGTGTTTTTGGTGGAAAGCTCGGAAACGAGGCCCTGGAGCTTTTTTTCTTTTTCCTGCAAAATCAGCTTCGACCCGCTTTCGTTCGGCGACTTCACTGAGTGCGAGGTCCCTGGATTCCTTGTATGCTTCCATTCGCAGCAACAGCAGATAGACCAGCAGTGAGAGCGATGCGGAGAGAATTATTCCAAAAGCCAGGAAAGGAAGACTCCAATGCGACCCGGAATAGACGGTGGGGCCTGGGCTCCATTTTGAGACGCCAGTTCCTGCTCCCGATATCAATCCCCGTGTTCCGAAAAAATCCTGTGCGCCGCATTCTCTGCCGTCGAAGCACCAAAGATTGGCTGGTCCCCTTCGTATATGCTTATTGCGAAATCATGCATGATGCTCCTGGGCAGAGCGACGTTGACGATCGTGCGCCACCAGAAACTCGCCGCACAGGTAGCCCTGCAGTTCACCTTCGAATACCAGCGGCAAAACTACCTGAAAGCCCTTCTCGCCCTTGTGAATGTCGAAACAGGGCGAAACGGCGAGTTCGCGCTTCCAGTCAGCGTTTATAACCGCGGCTTGCTCGGGGAGGCCCGGATGATGCTCTATCTTCTTTCCCAGCTTATCGGCATCTGCGGTCACTGGAAAAACGATCCTGATAATACCGTCCGGGTCTGCCCAGCAGATCGTCGAAAATCCGGGGTATTGCGCAAAAATAGCTTCTGCAAAAGAAAGAAAACGTTGGCGGCTAAAATCGGGAGGACTTCTTATCGACCCATCTGTCCGCCAGGAGTTCAAGGGCTTGACATGCGGCTGCTTATTACGCCGCTTATGCGAACGCTGGCCTGTTCCGCCGAGTTTTCCACATAGTGCAAGATCGACTGACGTTCATGGTCAAGCTGGGCCTCCCATAAAACAGTCGTAATTAGCGCTAAAAAAAACGAACAGCAGTATTGGCGCACAGCTTTCTTAATGCCGAAAACAATCACGGCTCCTTTAAAGCCCCCTACAGCGACTTTCCGATTGAGATGCGTAAAACCGTTCCTCTGTCAGGCCCGGGCTCTAACGTGGACGCTGCCCTTATGCCTTTGCGCGACTTCTCTGACGATGTTAAGCCCCAGCCCCGTTCCCGGAATGCCTGCTGCATTTCCAGTCCTTTGAAAGGGGCGGAAGATTGCTTCGCAATCCTTTAAATTCATTCCCGCCCCGTCATCACACACCGAGAGGACATGAGAACCTTCGGTCTCTTCGTATCCGATTCTTATCTCGCTCAACTCATCTCCGCCATATTTCAATGCGTTATCCATCAGGTTCCTGAAGAGTCTGAGCATGGATAACCGATCCGCCCTGATCTCCACGTTATGATTCAGGTTGGATAAAACGAATCTGCCGTATGCTCAGCCTGGCGGAGAATTCTTCCATGACTGCGCGGAGCAGGTCGTTTAGCAGTATCTCTTCAATCTTTAGAGGGGATTCCTTGGTCGATATGTACGAATTTATCAGTTCCACCAGGACCGAACAGTATTCCGACGCCTTTAGTATCTGTTCGCAGTAGCGCCTGCCCTTCTCTTCGAGTGTATCAGCATATTGTTTGCTCAGCAGTCTTGTCAAACCATAAATGCCGATGGTAGGACTCTTCAGATCGTGCATGACGGAATAAGCGAAGAGTTTGAGTTCTTCGGTGCTCTTCGACAATGCCTCCTGGGTCCGGATGCGCTCTTCTATTTCTTCCTGGAGCTTCTCATTTGTAGATGCAAGCTCCAGGGTTCGTTCCTTTACGCGCATCTCCAGTTCATCATGGGCCTTTCGCAATTCCTCATTCGACCTTAAACGCTGAATCGTTGTGCCAAGTTCCATGGCCGCCCCCTCCAGTATCTCCACCACATGCTCGGAGAGCATGTTTTTCTTCGGGTCGGCTACGTGGAGCAGGCCAAGAATGGAATCCCCGAGTCTCAGGGGCACCAGCGCAAAGGACTTATACCCAAAAAGACTGCAAGCCCCGCTATGCGCCATGCCCTTCTTGCACTCGGGAAAGTCCTCCAGGGCGGAGGCGGAGACTTTTGTATAGAAGGCGCCGGATTTCGTATAATAGGGAGACCTCGGAGGGGCCGGGCTTATAGCGCAGATACACGGGCACTGATCCGATGCGGCTGAGGGACAACTCTCCGAAGCGCCGGACCCCCGGTCATAGAATTCACAGTTCGCGCAGGGCGCGCTTTGGCCTTCTTCCAATAAGCGTATCGTTGCAACAGAGCAGCCGGTAAATTGTTTTGCAAGAAGAGTGAAATCTTCAATCAGGCTCGACAGCCCGACGCTCCTGTTGGCCGTTTCAAGGAATCGCTGAGAAATCTCAAGGGCCTGTTCAGCCTTACGCAACGAATCATTTAACTTCTGCTCCCGGAGCACTTTCTCGATCCTGCCCGGCAGCAGCTTGAAAAAATCCGGGGTCTTCACCACGTAATCCGCCGCCCCCGATTTCAATGCCTGGACGGCGATACTCTCATCTCCCTGGCCCGTAATCATGATCACGGGCGTAGTTTTGTTTTTCAGACGCAGTTCTTCAAGACATCGGAGACCGGTCATCCCCGGCATGAGGTAATCCACGATTACCAGATCGGGCTCCATCGCACCTATCGCTTCAAGGAAAGAGAGAGCTTCGGGAAAGTAATGGATCGAGGCCTGTGAGAATTCCTTGCGAACGGCGCGCTCCATCAGCTTGAAATGTGCTTCTTCGTCGTCCACAATAATAAGTTCAAGCCTTTCCACTATACCGGCTCCCCATATCGTTTCTTAAATCAAATCTCAAACGGTCCTGCGATCGACGCCCGGCCCCCTCCGGGACCGAAACGCTCAACGGAGCGGCCCTCAGGTTGACCCGGACTTTCGGGCCGGCTGCAAACTGGCCGCAAGATGAGGCGACTGTCCTTAAAACCGCTTGCTAAAAGCAATATAGCAGAAATAGCAAAAGGAACAAAGAATCAGTTGGTGGATAAAAAATCTCCGTCGACAGGGTCCTTTCCTGATGCGTCATGTCTCGTGAGAGTGCACCACCGGTTCATGATCCGAGGTATATTCATTCAGGCAAATTTCCTCGTATTTAACGCTGCCCGATAACCGTTGGATGAAGATGTTGGAAAGTACGACCAAGTATTGCACAGACAAGGGCATTACCCTGGACTACATCGGCTGGGCCGGCACGTTCACTTTCGATAAAGATGTGCAGCAGGCGATAAATGACCGCTATACCGCCCAAACGATTCTCCCTACTTGAGCACGCTTCAAGCCAAGGCGGTAATCGATGCTCTCAATCGCTGGGACGGCCACCCTCCGGCTTTGGCGAGTTCTTCAGCCGCATGTTGAAGTCGGAGCCGAACAAGGCCCCGGATGAAGCTCCAAAGCCTGCTGTCAGGAAATAGCTCTGCCGGAATGAACCAGTCACGCCATCGACATCTTGTCTCCATGAAGATACAGGATATGGCGGCCTGGGGTGGCCGGGGGTTTTGTTCGGTTTTGGAATGAAATTTTTTAGGTTAGCGGTTACAAAAGAGTTACAGTACTTTCTATCCTGCGATCATAACAGATCCTGCGAAGCTGGTTGCGCTGGATGCCACGAACATCTCGTCTGACGGAATTTGACAGAAGGACTTTATAAGAGGCCATCGACTTTGAGGCCGCGCTCGAATTCCTCGAGGCTGATCTTCGCCTCGTCGCGCCGTTCAGCAATTACAGCAAGGTCGTGAAGGTCTTCGAGAAGAGACTCATACTCTTCGACCGGGAGAACCACGAAAGCCTTCTTCCCCGATTTGTCCAACACATACTGTGGCTTAAGGGTCTTTTCGGACATCTCTTCCATCTCCCCGAAGTTGCTATGAGCTTCATTGCCCTTATATAACATTTTCGGGCTGAGCGAACCTGTTATTCTGTACATCTCATCTTATCCCCCGCCAAAAGCAACAGGAGTATCTCGCCTCTCAGCCCACAGTTACAAATCCGGCTACACCCGCTGATTTCTCCCTCCAAAAATCGAAAAGGGCTACGACCAAGTAGCCGTAACCCCTTCGAATTTCTGGTGGCGAGGCTCAGAATCGAACTGAGGACACGAGGATTTTCAGTCCACTGCTCTACCGACTGAGCTACCTCGCCACAACCTGTGGATGCTAGCGGAATTGGCGTGGAGTGTCAATCCCTTAATTTGCGACATCCCTTAATAGCGAA
Source organism: uncultured delta proteobacterium (assembly GCA_963727975.1). Taxonomy (GTDB): domain Bacteria; phylum Desulfobacterota; class Syntrophobacteria; order Syntrophobacterales; family Syntrophobacteraceae; genus SbD1. The sequence continues at coordinate 159,155 of CAVSIN010000016.1, forward strand.
TAGTGAATAGAAGGGTCGAATTTTACTCTGTCGCCCGTCGCCACTCATTCTTCAGGCTGCGCCTTTTGGAGTGCTGCCCAGTTCCTCGAGAAGAGCTGTCAAGGTCGTTTTCCGAAAGTTCGATTACAAAATCGTCTCGTCGAATCGTCGGGCTGCGACCAGGCTTGCTCGGGCGCCGGTTTTAATTCAGCAGGACCTTCGGGCTCTTCCTTAAGTCCCCTGGCGCCTCCAGCGGGTTCAGAAACCGGATAGTGGCCGGTGGTGATTTCCGGTTCGCTATCCAATCCATGCGGATGATCGTCAAAATCCACAGCCCGATCGTCCGCCGCCGCCTGCCGGCGTGTTCATCCCGCGGCGGCGAGGTTTCAAAGGCCGAGGGCGCAGGTTCAGCGGCCTGGACGAGTTCAGATCCTGCTATTGCCCATAGCGCCCCTGTCGCTTCCGTTTCCGCTGCGGATTCTTTGTCGATGAGCAGTTCGAGTTCCTCGTCGGACAAGTCGAGCAAGCTGAAATCCTCCTCAGACCGACCGGGGTTCACGAGCGCAGGAGCTGTTTCTGCGGCTGAGGTTTCGCGGGCTTCCATCTGGAATCCGTCGTCATCCAACTCGCCGAAGCTGTACGGGGAGGACGTATCGGTCTCCAAAGCGGCGCCATCGGTCTGCATGTTCGGTTCATGGCTGCTGAGAAGAGACCCAAGCAGAAACGGGACAGCCGGTTTTCCGGCCATGAATCCGAAACCGTCTCTGTACGGCCGTCATGCTGGTTCGGCATTGTTTACATTCGGAAAGGTAATCGAAACTGACGTAGCCACATTTAGCGCATTTCATGTAAGCACCCCCTTGCCTTATCTATAAAGAAGACCGTCCTCCATATCGCCCCACAGAAGTTGGATGGAGGAAATGAGAGCAACAGCAGCAGTTTCCACGCGTAATGTCCTCGGCCCGAGGCTCACGGGCTTGAACCCCGCTTCAATCAGCGCAGAACTTTCCACCTTGTCCCAGCCGCCTTCGGGGCCAAGAACGGCCAAAACCCGGTGAATTTCCGGTCCCGTTTGGCTCCGCAAGTTCCTCAGCCCGTTTCCCGGCTCGCGCTCCAGCGCAAATACCTTCAGAGTATGTTCCGGCGCCCTTTCGTCACCTTCGAATGAGGTTAGAAAATGGCCCAGGTCCTCTAAGATTTCGATTTCAAGCCTTTTTGTCCGGCCGCACTGGCAAATAGCCTCGTTCGCTATCTTGCGCCAGCGCTCCTTTTTCTTTTCAGCCGGCTTCTCGCGAAGACCATACTGGCTTCTCACGGCCTGGAAAAAAGCCAGGCGCAAAACGCCCGTTTCGGCGGCCTGTCTTACAATAAGGTCCATTGTATCCGACCGGGCGATTCCGACGCCAAGCACGATGGCCAGCCTCGATTCGCACGACGGACGGTCCACCTCGCCTATGAGGGAGACGGTGACGCTTCCCCGGCGAATTCCAGTGATCACGCATGCCCAAGCCGAGCCGCGGCCGTCAAGCAATTCTATTGATTCTCCCACCCTTGCGCGCAACACGTCTTCCAACTGGCGCGAAAGGTGCTGCGGGAGTTCGAAATTCCGCGCGCCCACGTCAACTTCGGGCACGAAGAAGCATCTGCGCGTCATTTTTCCTACATCCCGAGCAGATCGGAAAAGTACCAGCGATAGAAAAGCTCGCCCCAAAAGATGTATGATATTGCGCCGAAGGCAAGAAAGGGGCCGAACGGCAAAGTGGAGCTCAAGCCTTTTCCGGATCGCCACATCAAAGGCAGAGCAATAATCGTGCCCGAAACCGACGCCACCAGGATGGTAAATGCGACTCCCTTCCAGCCGATGAATGCTCCTATCATCCCAAGCAGCTTTATATCGCCCCCGCCAAGTCCTTCTTTACGCCTCACAAGCGCGTACCCCACAGCGATCAGGTAGAAAATCCCTCCGCCGACAATTACCCCCAGAAGCGACTCCCACCACAAAAGCCTGATGCTTAAGAAAGAAAGCGCAAAGCCCAACGCGATGCCGGGCAGCGAGAGAATATCGGGAATTTCCATGGTATCGAGGTCGATCATGGTGACTATAAGCAGCAGCGAACAGAAGATGAATTCAATCCCCAGTTGAGGATGAAGTCCATAACGGCGAAAGAGGAGCAGGGCCAAAAGCCCGCTAAGCCCTTCTACTAGAGGATATCTTATAGATATCGCGGCCTTGCAGTGACGGCACCTCCCGCCCAGCAAAAGATAGCTCACGAGCGGTATATTGTCGTAGGCTGCAATCGCATTTCCACAGGCCGGACACCTCGAAGCCGGCCGTACAATCGACTGACCCAATGGTAAGCGGTAAATTACGACATTGTAAAAGCTGCCAAGAATGCACCCGACTATGAAGGCGATAATCTGGCCGCCAATTAACGGGATAGATTCAACCAGGGTCTCACCCATTTTTCGCCAGTTCCTGTTCCGGTTCTTCTTTCTTTTTGAACTTACAGGACGGGTTTATGCAAAACAGCGTCCCGGCGCCGGTTTTGCTCTGTCTGCGAAAAAGAACCGGGGCCTTGCAGGATGGGCAGCTTTCCTGAACCGGCTCTCCTTGAAAGAACATTTTACACGCCGGATATTTATTGCACCCGTAAAAGCGGCCCCGCTTGCTCGTACGCTCCACCAACTCGCCGCCGCACCCTTCGCGCGGGCAGCGGATGCCGGTTGAAACGGGCCGCGTGTTGCGGCATGCCGGATATCCCGAGCAGGCCAGGAAAGCGCCGTAGCGGCCGTGCTTGAGCGCCATGGGTTTGCCGCATTTTTCGCAGACCTCCCCGGAAAACTCCGGCTGTTTTTGCTCGACGGGATGAATGCGTCCCTTTTCATCCCTTTCGATAATCCGAAGTGAACGAACATTGCGGATACCCGCTGCAGGCCAGAAACGCACCGTTGCTGCGGCTCAAACGGATGACCAGAGGCTTGGAGCAGCGCGGACAGTCGAGGTCCGTGGGCCAGCCTGCGCTCTTCAGGTTGGCCATCCCTTTGCGGGCGGACTCCAGGGTCTTTGAAAAAGGCCCGTAGAAATCGCTCAGAAGATGCTGAGCGCGCCGCCCTCCATGTTCTATCTCGTCGAGACCCTTTTCCATATTGGCGGTAAACTTCACGTCCACTATGTCCGGAAAATTCGCCGAAACAAGCCCGTCGATCATCACCCCCAGTTCGGTGGGGAGCAGCCGCTGTTTCTGGCGCAAAACATACTCCCTCTCCAGAACAGTGGATACTATCGTCGCGTAGGTGCTTGGCCTTCCGATCCCAAGGTCTTCCAGGGTTTTTATCAGAGCGGCTTCCGTGTATCTTGGCGGAGGCTGCGTAAAATGCTGCTTCGGTTCGATTCCGAGAAGGTCGCAGGGGCTGACCCTGAGACAGCTCCGGAAGTCTTTGGTCGGATTTGTCGTTTTCCGGCTCATCTTTTCCCTCTTCGTAGAGGGCCAAAAATCCCTGGAAAACAATCACCGAGCCGATCGCTCTCAGGGCGTAATCGCCCGCCGAAACGTCTATAGTAGTTTGATCTATCAGGGCTGAGGCCATCTGGCAGGCTACAAACCTTTTCCAGATAAGCGTATAGAGGTTCAACTGCTCTTTGGAGAGGCGCCCTGATACGCTTTCGGGAGTAAGGCCGACATCCGCAGGCCGAATCGCTTCGTGCGCTCCCTGGGCCGTCTGCCTGGATTTGTAGAAGACAGGTTTTGGAGGCAGGTATTTGTCTCCCCACCTGCTGGAGATAAACTCTCTTGCATCCTGCACCGCATCCTGGGAAAGCCGGGTCGAATCGGTGCGCATATAGGTGATGAGGCCCACCGCGCCGTCCTGCCCGATTTCGACGCCTTCGTAGAGCCTCTGAGCAATGCTCATCGTCTGTTTGGCCGAATAGTGAAATTTCCGGGCGGCGTCCTGCTGGAGAGTGCTGGTGATAAAGGGAGGAGATGGGCTTTTTTGCCGCTGCTTCTTCTCGATCGCGCTCACGCGATAGGCGGCGGAATTGAGCGCCTGCACGTGGCGTTCGGCTTCGTCATGCGAGCCGATATCGCACTTTTTCTTTTTGAACCGGACAAGCTGGACAGAAAAGGGCATTGGGCTGGAAGAAGAATCGGGGCCGGGGCTCAACCTGACATCGATTGTCCAGTATTCCTGCTTTTCGAAAGCGTGGATTTCTTCTTCGCGCTCGCAGATCAGCCTCAGGGCGACAGACTGCACCCTTCCTGCGCTGAGGCCCGCTCTCACTTTCTCCCACAAAAGAGGCGAGATCATGTACCCGACGAGCCGGTCGAGGATGCGCCTTGCCTGCTGGGCCTCATAAAGCTTTCGGTTGAGTTCGTTCGGCTTTACGAGGGCTTCCATGATCGCCTTGCGCGTAAGCTCGTAGAAAAGAACTCTTCGAATCGGTTTTTCCGTGTCGCCGATCTCTTCGGCGATATGCCAGGCGATCGCCTCTCCTTCCCTGTCCGGATCGGGCCCCAGATAGATGGCATCGGCCCTCGAGGCGGCCTTTCTGAGTTCCTCGATTATTTTCTTCTTCCCGCGCAAGACCTGGTATTGCGGTTTGAATTCCCCATCGAGGTCGATTCCCAGCTTATTGCCGGGAAGGTCCTTGACATGGCCGACGCTGGCTTTAACGATGAAGTCCTTGCCCAAATAGCGCTCGAGGGTCCTCGCCTTGGTGGGAGATTCGACAATCAGAAGCGATTTCGACATTCGAAAGATTACCTCACTTAAATCTCAGTACACTGCTATCCAGAAATAAAATACTTCCCCGGCAACTGCGAGACAAGTCCCCTGAGCTCCAGGTCGAGCAGTATCGCGGAGGCATGCTGGACCGGCATACTTGCCTCCTTGGCTATTTCATCAATATGTTTCGGAACTTTGTCCACAATTCTCAACACAATTGTTTCCGCAGGGCCGGCGGGTTTTTCAAATCCCCCCTTGTCCTCCCAACCACCTTTAGAAAAGGGCAGAGAGGAGACAGCAGGAGACTGGCCTGATTGCTCCTTGCTTCCTGCTCCCTGCTTCCCGCTTCTTGCGGATTGTGTCGGGCGGATAAGCGGCCTGATTTCTTCCAAAACATCTTCGACGCCTTCAATGAGCTTCGCCCCCTGCCTGATAAGTCTGTGCGCGCCTTTGCTGCGTGTGCTTTGGGCCATCCCCGGGACGGCGAAGACCTCTCTTCCCTGCTCCAGGGCGAAGCGAGCGGTTATAAGAGAACCGCTTCTTTCGGCGGCTTCCACAACGACAACGCCTAGAGAAAGGCCGCTGATTATGCGGTTTCTCGATGGGAAATTACCGGAACAGGGAGGTGCGCCGGGAAGAAATTCAGTCAGCAGGGCCCCGGCCCGGACTATTTGCTGTCTGAGATCGGCGTTTACGGACGGATAGTTTACGTCCAGCCCGCAGCCTAGAACGGCCAATGTCCTGCCCCGGGCTTTGAGCGCTCCACGGTGCGCGGCGGAGTCTATTCCGAGCGCAAGGCCGCTCACCACGGTCAGGCCGCTCAAGGCCAGATCCGAGCCCAATCTTTCAGCAAATATAACTCCGGCCGGGGAAGCGTAGCGTGAGCCGACCACAGCAATAGAGACCAGGTCTCGATCCATGAGTGTTCCCGACGAGAACAAGACAGCCGGAGGGTCAGGGATTTTGGCAAGATTTGCGGGGTAGTCATCATCGCCGAAACATATCAGCCGGAAATTCTTGCCCTTGAGGTAGCTCCACTCGGTTTGCGGGTCTCTGAGAAACTGCTTTGAAGCGAGCGCATGGAGGGGTTTGTCCCTGGGCAGACCGGTTTCGCATAAGTCCTTAAGCCCGGCGGCAAGGACCTTTTCGGCGGATCCGAAAACCTCCAGAAGGCGCAGGATGGACCTGTTTCCAAGGCCTGGCATCAGCTTAAGACTTAGCCATGCAATCCGATTGCGCTCGCGTTCGGAAGAAATGGAATGAGAATTGCTTGTATCCTGTATTGATTCGCTCCCGTTAAAAATATTTTGGCGGCCACTCACCGTTCGCCCTGAGCCTCGCGGATGGGCGGACTGTAGAGGTCCTGCCTGTGCCGCCACCGAAGGTTCGAGTGGCGAATCCGGCCGGCGGCCCCGCCGCCCGAACGCTCAGGATAAGTATATGGCGAGGCCGGATTTGTCAAATAATCACGATAAGTTTAAAATGCGAGGTGCGGAAAAACTACACCCGAAAGATTGGCGAATAATGAATCAAGCGCCGCGACCAACAGCCTCAAAGCCCGAACTGCTTTCACCGGGCGGCAGCCTGGAAAAGCTAAGGATTGCCTTTTTGTACGGCGCCGACGCGGTCTATGCTTCGGGAAAAGATTTCGGGCTGCGTGGCTTTGCTCATAATCTTGACACCGAGCAACTGGCGGAGGCAAGCTTTATCGCTCATAGACTCGACAAAAAAATCTATGTAGCCGTCAATATTTTTGCGCGCCAGCCCGACCTTAAGAAAATCCCGTCGCACCTCGAGTATCTCCAGGAACTGAAGGTCGATGCTCTTATAATCTCGGACCCCGGCGTGCTGCTGCTTGCACGCAAATATGCTCCTGAAACGCCCGTTCATCTTAGCACCCAGGCAAACACGACCAATTCGTCGAGCGTGGAATTCTGGCAAGAGCAGGGGGTGCGCCGAATAAATCTGGCCCGTGAATTGAGTTTTCGGGAATTGGCTGAAATTGCCGGAAAATCCAAGGCTGAAATCGAAATATTCGTCCACGGCGCGATGTGCATGTCCTATTCCGGCCGCTGCCTGATGAGCGCCTTTCTAAATCCCCGGCCCCCTTTGGAAAAGGGGGGAGAGAACGGCCTCGGTCCCCGAACAAGAGCTAGCCGGAGCGCCAACAGCGGCTTCTGCGCTCAACCGTGCCGCTGGTCCTGGGGGTTGGTCGAAGAAAAGCGGCCCGGTGAGGTTTTCCCGGTGCAGCAAGATTCGCGCGGCGCCTATGTATTCAATTCAAAGGACCTATGCCTGCTGGAGGAGATCGGCGCGCTGGCGCGTCTTGGAATAGATTCGTTCAAAATCGAGGGCCGCATGAAGGGAGCGCTCTACGTGGCGAGCGTAACGCGGGCCTACAGGCAGGCGATAGACCGTTGCGCCGAGCGCTCCATTGCTTACACAGCCGAACCGAGTTGGCTTGAAGACCTGCAAAAAGTAAGTCACCGCCCCTACACAAAGGGGAGTCTGTTCGATGGCGTCCAATCGCACGAATCCAACGTGGAAACTCGGATTGCATATCTACAGACCCATACTTTGGCAGGCCTGGTGCGTCCCGGCCCTGATGAGGATTCAACGCCGGCGGACCCTGGGGCAGGGCAAAAAATATTCGTTGAAGCCAGATCGAGGCTGGTCCCCGGTCGGAGGCTGGAGTTTCTTTATCCTGACGGGTCAAGTGGTTTTCATCTCCTTGATTCGTTTGAAGACATCAATGGCAACCGCCTCTCGGAAGCCCATCCGAACAGGTGGATCAGGTTCTGCGTTGATTTCCCGGTCTTTCCATTTCAGGCGGTGAGAGTCTCAAATAAAATCGGGCCGGCGGCGCAGAGGGAGTCTCTTGAACTTTGCGGGGCATTGATGTAATACGGTTGCCGAATGGCCGCTGTCTCGTCTGGGAGGGGGCTTTGCGTAAACTCAAAAATGTCGAACGGGGATGCACGGCGAACGGGTGTCCGACCATGAGGCAGTGCTCACTGGCCGAAGAAATTGAACTCCTGCGCGAGAGGTGCCGCAAACTCGAAGAGCTTTCCTTCGTAGATGGGCTCTCCGGTCTCTATAACTTCCGATTTATGCAAAGATCTCTGGAAATAGAGATGGAAAGGACCCGGCGAACGAAGCTCCCGACCGGCCTGATCATGATCGACCTGGATCATTTCAGAAATGTTAACACACTCTACGGACATGAATGCGGCAATGCCGTTCTTGCCCAGTTCGGCAAAGTCCTAAAAGAGAGTGTTCGAGTCATAGACGTGCCCTGTCGCTATGGGGGCGAAGAATTTGCCCTCATTTTGCCGGGCGCGGCCCTCAGGGAGTCGATGGCGACCGCCGAGCGGCTGCGGGAGACCACTCGCTGCAACCCGGTTGTTTTCGGTAATGAGGCCGTAAGGATTACCGCCAGCTTCGGCGTAGCCGTTTTCCGTCACGCCGATGAGAATACGGTGGGCGCATTTTTAAACAGGGCCGACAGGCTTCTGTACGAGGCCAAAAATTCGGGCAGAGACCGGGTGTGCGCCGAAGAACCAGGTCCTTTATACATGTCGGACGAAGTTACAGCCGACGAAAAGGTGGCCCTGTTTTCCTCGATGGGGGAGAATGAGTAGACGGAACGCCGACCGCTCATTCTCGACGCTCTCTCCGACCTGTCTATGACCAAAGACGGGGTTAGAGCTGGAGGCCTTCAGCACTTTCCACTACAGCTTTGTATTTTACGTGAACGAAATTCCTGTCGAAATCCATCTCCTCCTTTAGCATGGCGTCTTGTTCTTCCTTGGTGAAATAAGCCATACACGGCACAAAGAAACGCCGGTCCTCTTTTTCGATGTGCTTGGGATAAAATTCGACCAGGAAGCGCATGCAGGCAACCATGCGGGAAACGGCTTCACTTTCTCCACGGATGTATTCCTCCTTGGCTTTAACCAACCGCCCTACCACTTCCCTCCCCTTACGGTGCTCCTCGATCAGCTCATCAAGGATTCGTTTCAGCTCATCGCTAAGAGGCTTCAGTTTGAGGTCCCTGAAGAGGATGTCCTCTTCCTTTCCATGGTGGCAACTGTCCGTGTAAGTCCTGATGAAATCCACAGCGACATCCACGAATCCGGGGTTTACTTCCCCTTTTTGCTCCATTCGGTTGAGTTCAGCGCCGATCACGCGGATCATCCTCTCGATGAGCCGATGCTCGATCATTAGTGGGGCGACAGGCATCATGATATTCTCCTCCTCGTTTGACACACTTATATACAACAGTTTTTGTTCGCCGGCATCTTCAGATCATACGGCATGGATTCGGGAAGCCTGATGGAGATTGTCCTGGCGGATGGCTTTAAATTCTTTATATAAAATCATAGCATACAGAATACAAGAGCGTGAACCGAAATCGATGGCCGGCCCCAAATTGGCAATTTAAGTTAGCCGTGGGAGGTATATGAGTCTGATGGGCTTGTTTGAAACCCCCATATGTTGTACAATAACTCGTACAATGCTGACTATTACAGGAGGACGATGCGTGAATGCTCTTACTTACTCACAGGCTCGTAGCGATCTTGCCAAGACGATGGACAAAGTCTGTGATGATCACACCCCTATCATCATCACACGCAAGAATCAACGCTCGGTGGTGATGATCTCCCTCGAGGATTACGAGTCACTCGAAGAGACAGCTTACCTTCTGCGAAGTCCTTGGAATGCACGGAGGCTCCTTGCCTCCATAGCCGAACTCGAGTCCGGCGGCGGCACTGAACGGGAGCTGATTGAGTGAGGCTGATTTTTTCGGAGCACGCCTGGGAGGATTACCTTTATTGGCAGCGCACCGACCGAAAGGTCCTTGATCGTATCAACAAGCTTATCAGGGATATCCAGCGAACGCCGCTTGAGGGCGTCGGTAAGCCCGAGCCCTTGAAACATGGTCTGTCAGGCTACTGGTCGCGGCGTATCAACGATGAACATAGGATAGTCTATAAAGTTGAATTGGATTCCATCCTGATTGCCCAACTCAGGCATCATTACTGATTGACGAAGAAGTCAAAAGACCTATGCCCGGAGATGAACTCCACCCTGAGCCGGCGTTTCTTGCTACCCGGGCAATCACCATCGAGGGCGCGACAAAAGAGATTTGGCCTTGGCTGGTACTGATGGGATACGGTCGCGCGGGATTCTATGGATACGATACGATATTCTTCGAAAACCTTGGAAGCCCGCGGGGAATTCGTAGCGCGGAGTCTATCCTGCCGGAGTTTCAGCACTTCACGGCCGGCGATGATGTCCCGATCAGCCCGATCGCTCGCCTGACTTTCTATGCAGTGCAGCCCGATCGTTCACCGGCGCAAAATTCCACGACGAAATAGTTGCGCGCCAGCGTCCGGGATCAATGCCTGCGGAATGTTAACGTGATCGGCGGTCGCTTGCCTTGTTGCCGATTTCCCCCCCTTTTCGATTGCACAATCGCACGAAGTCGAGTATCGAATCGGAGGTCGCAGGGCGCTATCCGCCATCCGATGTCCGTTTTCAGACCTCCGTACAAGGCCGATGCATGGAAGAGCAATGGACTGTTCTGAAGGTCCTCCAGTGGACAACGGAATACTTCAAAGGCAAAGGATTCGAGCAGCCAAGGGCCGATGCGGAAGTGCTTCTGGCCCATGCCCTGGGGATGGAACGGGTCCAGCTCTACCTCAACTACGACAAGCCGCTTTCCCCGTGAAGAGTTGGCGCGATTCCGGGGCTTCGTTCGCCGCAGGGCCGCTTACGAGCCGACTCAATACATCACTGGAAAGCAGGAATTCTGGTCTTTGGATTTCGAGGTTACGCCCGCTGTGCTTATCCCGCGCCCCGAGACCGAAGTGCTTGTGGAAAAGGCGCTGGAGATCGCAGGAAATAAGCCTTGCCTTGTCCTTGATCTGGGCACCGGATCGGGGGCGATAGCGGTCGCGCTTGCCCACGAGCGCAGCGGGATAAGGGTCGTTGCAGCGGATAAATCATGGCCTGCGATTGAAGTCGCACGAAGAAACGCCCTGCGAAACGGGGTCGCCGACCGGATTTGCTTCGTCGTCATGGACCTTTTCGAGGCGATTGTAGGCCAGGCCTCTGTTCGATCTCATCGTCTCCAATCCCCCTTATGTATCGGATGCGGAACTTCTTGACCTCGCGCCCGAAATCGCCAATTATGAACCCCGTTCCGCTCTTCGAGGCGGAGGAAAGCGGGGCCTGGCCCTGATTCGAAAGATTCTCGAAGGGTTTCATGCCCATTTGAAACCGGAGGGATCTTTTCTTATGGAAATCGGACTGGGGCAGGCGGAAATCCTTGAAGCGGAGATTTCCACCGGACTTGGCCGGAAGGTTCGAATTCATCGAGGACTACTCAGGCATAAAACGAGTCCTGCACGTCCGTGGCAAAGGGGTTTAATTCATGGATAGACTGGTTATCGAAGGAGGGGTCCCCCTGAATGGCGAAGTGCAGATCAGCGGGGCCAAAAACTGCGCTTTGCCTCTCATGGCCGCGACTCTTATCGCAAACGGAAAGCACAGCTTCAGCAACGCGCCCCACCTGCGCGATATACGGACCATGCAGTCCCTGCTCGCACATATGGGAGCGGCCTCCACGGCACGATCACATTCTTCAGATAGACACCTCGGACATTCACACGCTCGAGGCCCCATACGATCTGGTCAAGACGATGCGCGCTTCCGTTCTTGTGCTCGGACCAATGCTGGCCCGCTACCGCCGGGCGCGCATTTCTCTTCCGGGCGGGTGCGCCATTGGGGCGCGGCCCATAAATCTGCACCTCAAAGCCCTCGAACAGATGGGCGTAGATATCGACCTGGAGCACGGCTATGTTGTGGGGCGGGCAAAAAGACTGCGGGGCGCTCTCATCACCTTCGACCAGGTAACGGTAACCGGGACCGAAAACATCATGATGGCCGCCTGCCTGGCCGATGGGGTCACGGTCTTGAAAAACTCGGCGCGCGAGCCGGAAGTAGTGGCGCTTGCAGATTATCTGAACCGGATGGGAGCACAGATCGAGGGCGCCGGCACAGATGAAATCACCATCACGGGAGTTCGCGAACTTACCCCGTCGAGTTGCGAGGTAATTCCCGACAGGATCGAAGCCGGCACCTACCTTGTCGCGGCGGCAATTACGGGAGGCACACTGACGCTCAAAGGGTGCAGGCCGGACCATCTCCAGGCGATAATCCAAAAACTGAGCGATGCCGGGCTTTCGATCGAGAGCAATGGAGGACTTTATCGAGGTCCGCCGCAAAGGCAAAGATACGCAGCGTCAACATTGAAACGCATCCCTTTCCGGGCTTTCCGACGGACATGCAGGCCCAGTTCATGGCGCTCATGGCCCTTGGAAACGGGGTCAGCCTGATAAAGGAGCGCATATTCGAAAACCGCTTCATGCATGTGCTCGAATTGCAGCGCATGGGCGCCGATATCGATCTCGACGGCAGGACGGCCATCGTGCGCGGGGTCAAAAAACTCTCCGGAGCGCCCGTTATGGCGACGGACCTGCGGGCTTCGGCCTCGCTTGTCCTTGGCGCCCTGGCAGCCGAAGGGGTCAGTGAAATCACCAGGATTTATCATCTGGACCGCGGCTACGAGGCCATCGAGAAAAAACTTTCCGCCGTGGGGGCAAAAATCGAGCGGGTGAGTGGGTGAAGGGTCTCAGCGCCACCCGGATCAGGGATCGTAGGGCTCGGTCCCGTAAGCCTCGCGCGATAGCCTCGCGCAGCCTAGGAAAAGTGGAGGAGAATGCAAATGGGAGCGCGTAAATCCGACTGGAAGCCCATCGAGCTTGGCGGGCTTAAAATGACCAGCCTCAAGGATCGGCAAAGCAAGGTGTCGATGGCCGATTTCGCACATCCGGCGCCGTCATCGAAGTTCGTTTCGGCAGTTCATGGATTCTCTGCCCTCGATACTGGCCGCCGAAGATCTTCGAAAGGCGGCCTCGCCATATCCGAAGCAGTCAGAAACGAAAAGACGGTCATTCTGGGAATGGGGGCCCATCCCATAAAAGTCGGACTCAATCCCGTTAATCATCCATGCAATCGAGCGGGGCCTTCTTTCGGGGATCGCCATGAACGGCGCCGGAATCATTCATGACGTGGAAATCGCCTTGGCCGGGAAGACCTCGGAAGACGTTGCGGCGCATCTTGGGAGCGGCGAATTCGGAATGGCGCGCGAAACGGCTGAATTCATCCACCGGGCTGTTTTGAAGGCGTATTCACGAACGCGCGTGAAGGCCTTGGAAGAGCGGTTGGCGAGGCGCTGCTCATGGAAAGAACGCCCTATGCGGATGTCGAGCCTCCTGGCCGCCGCCGCCCGATGCAATCTGCCCGTAACCGTCCACGTGGCAATCGGGACCGACATCATACACATGCACCCGGAAATGGACGGCGCCGCAATGGGCGCTCTGAGCCAATTTGACTTCCGCCTGTTTTGCGCGCTTGTCTCTACCCTGCAGCACGGGGTTTTCATAAACCTCGGCTCAGCCGTGGTAATCCCGGAGGTTTTTCTCAAGGCCGTCAGCGTAGCCAGAAACATGGGCTTCCCGCTCGATGGCCTCACCGCCATAAATATGGATTTCCTGCGGCACTACAGGCCGCTTACCAATGTCGTGCAAAGGCCCACCATGGATGGCGGACGTCGGTATTAATCTTACGGGTCACCATGAAATAATGTTTCCGCTGTTAATGGCGGCGGTCTTGGAGCGGATCGGGATTGTGGAGCACGAGGCATGACCTGAAGAAGGCGTTAAAGGGCATGGGCAACCCTGTTCTTATTGGGTTTGACGTTGCCCGCTGACATGTTATTCTTAACGGCCTTTTATTAGCTGATGGGCTTCTCTGGAGGGTCAAATGCCGATATACGAATACGAGTGTTGCAACTGCTGCGAATGTTTCGAAATGACTTGTTTTCAGAAGCGATGAGGCGGTAAGGTGCCCGAAGTGCGAATCTTCCAATGTCCATAAGATGATGTCCGTTTGCGGCTTCAAGAGCGGCGGGGACAAGGGGGCGGCGAGCAGCCGCGTTGGCGCTGCGTCCTCGGGCTGTTCGGGATGTGCGGGCGGAAGCTGCAGCACCTGTCATTAGAAGGTTGGAAAAAGAGGAAATCATTTTTGACAAAGGAACTGATCCGGATTGCGACCCGCGGCAGTATGCTGGCTCTTCAGCAGAGCGGGATCATAAAAGCGGCCCTGGAGAAGCTCTGGCCTGAAATCCGGTTTGAACTTCAAATCATAAAGACAACCGGTGACAAAATTACCGACGTTCCTCTGGCAAAGGTTGGCGGCAAGGGGCTTTTCGTCAAGGAAATAGAGGATGCCCTGGCGGACGGATCTGCCGACATGGCGGTCCACAGCATGAAAGACGTTCCCGCCGTTTTGCCCGCAGGCCTCGAGATAGTCGCCATTCCTGAGCGCGAGGACCCGCGCGACGCCCTGATTATCAGAGAAGGCAAAACAATCGGCGATCTATGTTATGGAGCGGTCATCGGCACCAGCAGCCTCCGCCGCGGCGCTCAGATACGAGCCATGCGCTCCGATTTCGAGGTCCGCAATCTTCGCGGGAATCTGGATACGCGCCTGCGAAAGCTCGATGAGGGAGCGATTCGACGCAATCGTGCTTGCTGCGGCCGGTCTCAAGCGAATGGGCTGGCAGGACAGGGTTACGATGTATATGGACCCTGCGGAGTTCATACCTGCCATAGGGCAGGGTGCTCTGGGAATCGAGGCGAGGTCCGACAGACCACAGGATGCGCCACTTTCTTGCGCCTCTCAACCACCCCGAGACCGCCGTCGCCGTTCGAGCGGAACGCAGCCTGTTAGAGGAGCTCGAAGGCGGCTGCCAGGTCCCCATTGGCGGCTATGCGCGCATTGCCGGAAAAATTGTCGAACTCTCGGCTCTTGTCGCTTCGCTCGACGGCATGCAATTGTTCCGGGCGGCACGCGCTGCGCCGCTGCAAGATGCAGTCGCGCTCGGGAAAAAAGTTGCCGTGGAATTGCTCGATCTTGGCGCAAAGAAAATACTCGATGAGGTTTACAGGTCGGCTGCCGCCGGCCGGGCGGGGTATGAGACCCAATGCTTGCATCCGCGCCGTAGGCAGGGCGAACCTGTCCTGTGGTCGCACCACGGAAAGAGAATGCGGTGAGAAAAGGCAAAGTCTATCTCGTGGGGGCCGGACCGGGAGACCCGGGTCTTCTTGACGATCAGAGGCAAGGAAGTCCTCGAGAAGGCCGAGGTGGTCATTTTCGATTACCTGGCCAATGAGGAATTGCTCAAATTTGCCCCGCCCGGCGCCGAGCGCATCTACGTCGGTAAAAAAGGCGGCGATCATACCCTTGGCCAGGAGGCGATAAACGCCCTGCTGGTCGAAAAGGGACGCGAAAATGTGGTCGTGCGGCTAAAAGGCGGGGACCCTTTCATTTTCGGCCGAGGCGGCGAGGAGGCACAGGCGCTGGTCAAAAACGGCATCGCGTTCGAAGTCGTTCCGGGGATTTCCGCCGCCGCCGCTGTTCCGGCCTATGCGGGCATACCGCTTTCACACCGGGATTTTACGGCGACCATCGCCTTCATTACGGGGCACGAGAGAGCCGACAAAGACGAGCATAAATCCAAAATCGCATGGGACAAGATATCGACTGGAGCGGGAACGCTGGTTTTTTTCATGGGCGTCAAGAACCTGCCTGAAATCTGCCGAAATCTCGTTCAAATACGGCCGGCCGGCCGGATACGCCTGTGGCCCTGATTCGCTGGGGCACCACCCCGATGCAGCAAACAGTCACCGGCACGCTTTCCGATATCGTGGACAAGGTCAAAGAAGCCAACCTGCAGCCGCCTGCAATGATTGTTGTCGGAGAAGTCGTCAAGTGCCGCGACGAGCTGAACTGGTTCGAGCGTCGGCCCCTGTTCGGCCGAAAGATCGTGATTACACGGGCAAGGGAGCAGGCGAGCGATTTCAGGGCGGAACTGGAAGAGCTTCGGGGCCAAATGCATCGAGTTTCCGACCATCGCCATAGCTCCTCCACCCTCATGGGACCCGCTGGACGCCGCGATACGGAATCTTTCGCAATACGACTGGGCGATTTTCACAAGCGTAAACGGCGTCAAGTTCTTTATCGAAAGGCTGCTCGCGGCCGGCAGGGATGCTCGAGACCTCAAGGGCATTCGACTCGCCGCAATCGGACCCAAAACCGCCGAGGCTCTCGAATCGGTCGTGCTTGCGCCCGGACCTGGTTCCATCCGAATACCGCGCCGAAGCCATACTGGACTCGTTGCGCGAACATAGCGTGCGCGAAAAGCGGTTTCTCATGCCGCGCGCCTTGACCGCCCGCGAAGTTTTGCCCGAAAAACTAAGGGAATGCGGCGCGCAGGTTGACGTCGTCCCGGCCTACCAGACCGTTCTCCCTGAGCAGGACGCCCATAAAATCCGGGCGCTTTTGACCAATTGCGAGATAGACTGCCTCACATTCACATCTTCTTCCACCGTTTCGAACTTCTTCGCCTTGATCGGAAACGAGGACCTCCAGCGCTGCAAAGAGCGGATGGCAGTTGCCTGTATCGGTCCAATAACGGCTCAAACAGCGGCAAAGTTCGGACTCAAGACCTCTATTATGCCCTCTGAATACACGATCCAGGGGCTTGTGGATTCGATTGTCTCTTACCTTATGACACGTTGAGGAACTGAGGCGTAGAGACGGAAATCCCCGAATTCCCGAATCCCCGATGCAGGAGGATATATGCAGGGCGCTCTGTCGGGATTAAAGGTGCTGGACCTCTCGCGGCTTTTGCCAGGGCCGTTTTGTTCCATGCTAATGGCGGACCTCGGCGCGGATGTGATCAAGGTGGAAGACCCCAGAATGGGTGACTACATTCGGTGGTGGCCGCCCAAAATCGGAGGAAACAGCGGATTCCACATTGTGCTCAACCGCAATAAGCGTTCCCTCACTCTTAATCTCAAAAACCCGGAAGCAAAGGTGATATTCGAGAAGCTGGCCGCCGACGCCGACGTCGTTCTGGAAGGTTTTCGCCCCGGGGTTATGGCGAAACTGGGACTTGACTTCAAAAGTCTCGATCGGATAAACCCGCGCCTGGTTTATTGCGCAATAAGCGGCTACGGCGCCGAAGGGGCCCTCGCGTACAAAGCGGGCCACGATGTCAATTACCTGGGTCTTGAGCGGGGTCCTTTCTTACAGCGGCAAAGACTCGCCGACAATGACCGGTGTCCAGATAGCGGACCTGGGCGGAGGAGGTCTTCTGGCTGCTTTCGCGGTTATGGCCGCGCTTTTTGCGCGTGAACGGCTGGGCAGAGGTCAGTTCGTCGATATTTCGATGACCGACGGGGCGTTCGTCTGGAACTGCCTGCGGTTCGGAAAATTCATTGCCGACGGTAAGGTCCCCGAGCCGGGAGATGACCTGCTGAATCACGGGCTGGCCTGCTACAACATCTATCAGACCCGGGACGGGCGGTACATGAGCTTGGGCGCGCTTGAGCCCCAGTTTTGGAGGTCTTTTTGCCAGACCGCAGGACGTCCGCAGTGGGACACTCCCCTCTATTTCGAACCTGGAGCGCATCAGAAGGAGCTGACTGAGAGCGTGTCGGAATTTTTCCGGCAAAAAAGCCTGGCCGAATGGGTTGAGTATTTCAAGGACGCCAACTGTTGCTGCGAACCGGTGCTCAACCTCGATGAGGTGATGGAGAGCGAGCTTGATGAAAGGGCGGGCAATGGTAGTTGAGCTGATCCACGAATCCCGGGGCGCCTACAAGCAACTCGGGATAGCGCCGAAGTTTTCCCTTACGCCGGGTTCTCTCACGTCCCATGCCCCCGAACTCGGAGAACACACTCGCGCGATTCTCGAACAGCTGGGCTACTCGGCGGCAAAGATTGACGAGCTGAAAAATTCCGGGATAATTTAACCATATGTTGTGATGGAAAGCGTATCGGGTTATCCTGCGAGAAAGCAGCATCTTTTCGGAAAACCGAAGCGCACGGCATTTTGCCGGGATTGGCGTCTAAAGTTTTCAGGAGCCTTAATGAGCAGGGTATTGAAATTTTTGATATTTCAAGCATGCATTTTTCTATTGGCCTTTGCGGCCGCAGCGGAGCCGGGCCAGTTCGAGACAGACATCATCAGGACCTCTGATGGTCGGCTCGAGATCACTTTTCTGGGACACGCATCCCTTAAGATGGATTTCCATGACAGGCACATCTATATAGATCCCTGCACACAGGTGGCCGATTTTTCCAAAATGCCCAAGGCCGATATCATCCTTTTCACGCACGAACACAGCGATCATTTTGACCTGAAGGCCCTCGAGGAACTTAGGAGCGAGAACACGCTGGTTGTCCTGACCGAAATCTGCGCCGCTAAATATGCAGAGGGCATAGTAATGAAAAACGAGGACGTTAAGATAGTCCAGGGCCTCAAGATCGAGGGTGTCCCGGCGTATAATATCGTACACAAGCGCCCCTCCGGTTTTCCCTATCACCTGAAGGGGATGGGAAACGGCTACATAATTACATTCGGGGACAAGCGCGTCTACATTGCGGGCGACACGGAGAAAATACCGGAGATGAACGAGTTGAGCGATATCGACGTCGCATTTCTTCCGGTCGCGCTTCCGGATACGATGACGGTGGAAATGGCGGCCGACGCGGTGAAAGTGATAAAGCCCAAGATTTTTTATCCATATCGTTACGGCGATACGGACATTGCCGAGCTGATGGAACTTCTGAAGGGCCAGCCGGAAACCGAGGTCCGAATCCGTAATATGAAATAGGATAAGACCTCGTTTATCAGGTTTATATGCAATTTCTTAAACTCGTCATACGAAATACATTCAGGCAAAGACTTCGAACCACTCTCACCATTTTCGGGATGGCGGTGGCAATCCTTGCTTTCTGCCTGCTCGATACGGTTGTCGAGGCCTGGTATGTAGGCGTGAACTCCGCCTCGCCAAACCGGCTGGTATCCCGCAATTCCGTTTCTCTAATTTTCCCGCTCCCCCTGAACTACCGGTCCAGGATACAAATGGTCCCCGGAGTTGACCAGGTCGTCTACGCCAACTGGTTCGGCGGGGTTTACATCGACGAGCGGCATTTTTTCCCGAGAATAGCTGTGGGACCTGAGAATTATTTCGATGTCTTTCCGGAATTCCGTGTCTCCAAAGACGAACTCAAAGCGTTCTGGAAGCAGCGAAACGCATGCATCGCGGGGCGCAAAACAGTAGAGCAATATGGATGGAAACTCGGGAGATACGATTACGCTCACCGGAAACATATACCCCGGAGAATGGAGTTTCGTGCTGCGCGGAGTTTACAGTGGCGCGACCAAATCAACCGACGAGACCCTGTTTTTCTTTCGTTGGGATTATCTTGACGAAACAGTGAAGAAGAAGATGCCCGCGAGGGCCGGGCAGGTGGGCTGGTACGTGATTCAGGTACGAAATCCGGCCGATGCCGGGCAGATTTCGGAATCTGTGGACGATCTTTTCAAAAACTCATCGGCCGAGACCCTGACCGAGACCGAAAAGGCTTTCCAGGCCGGGTTCCTCGCCATGACGGAGGCGATCGTAATAGCTGTGCGGATCGTCTCATATGTAGTTATAGGGGTTATCCTCATTGTCCTTGTAAATACCATGGCGATGACTTCGCGCGAGCGTACCCCGGAGTATGCGATCCTGAAGACCATGGGCTTCGGGAGCAAACACCTGTGGTTCCTGATTGCCGGGGAATCGGTGTTTATTTCCATGCTTGGCGCGGCGGTCGGAATGGCGCTTTCCTACCCGGCGGCAAGCGTTTTTTCCAGCAACACGGGATCGCTTCTGCCTGTTTTCCAGATACACTTTTGGAAGACGCTTTCCTTTTGCGCTCTCATCAGCTTCGGGATCGGAATCGTGTCGTCGCTGCTGCCGATCTGGAGCGCCAGCCGCGTTCGAATAGCCGAGGCGCTCAGGCATCTGGGGGTTCAGGACAACGAATATGAGTGAAGCCGGGAATTCATCTTTTTATCGGCTTTAGAGGGGTAAGGCTCGAAGATGAGCTAAAATACCTTATCAGGGAATACCGTCCGGGCGGGATCGTCCTTTTCAAAAGAAACATCGAAGGCCGGGAGCAACTCAAGACCCTTGTTTCGAGCGCGCAGGCGTTTGCGATGGAAGAACTCAAGCGCCCTCTTTTCTTTGCCATCGATCAGGAGGGTGGGAGCGTCCAGAGGCTTTCTCCCCACTTCCGCTCGATTCCTTCGGCAAGGTCTCTTGCGCGAGCAAGGGACGGGAGGCTGTTGCCGAATGGGCCGCAGTATGCGCGGCCGACCTCAGGGAGATCGGAATCCAGATAAACTTCGCCCCCGTTCTCGATATAGTTGCCGAAGGGAAAGAACACTTCATGGAGTCCCGCTCATTTGGTTCGATTCCGGCAGACAGTATCGGATCTGGGAACTATCTGGATCGAAACGCTCCAGGCAAACGGAGTTTCGGCTACCGCAAAGCATTTTCCCGGACTTGGACGCGCGCTGAATTGGACCCGCACCATTTTGCTCCCGTCATCGCCGATGAGAAAGGGGACGATTTCCACCTACATCTTATCCCGTTTCGGTCCGCCATCAGGGCCGGGGTCAACTGTGTGATGACTTCGCACGCGGTCTATCGGGCGGTGGATGACCTGCATCCTGCGACCCTTTCACATGAAATCAGCCACAGGTGGTTGAGAGAACGCCTCGGCTTCGAAGGCGTCCTGTTCGGCGACGACCTGGACATGGCAGCGATTTCCGAGAATTATTCGCCCGAAGAGATAGCATTTCTTGGACTTTCCTGCTCTACGGACTTCTTTTTGCTCTGCCAGAAGTCCGAAAGCATTGAGCCTATGCACAGGGCGCTCGCCGATCAGCTCGACCGGAACCAATCCTTGCAAAGATTTCATCGCGCTACGATCCGCAGGCTTGAGAGGTTGAGACTTTTCCATTTCGCTTAATCCCCCCCGAACCGCAGCCATCGTCTCCTATGATAGACTTATATAGAGCCTAAAGAGTGGTTTTTGCTCCAGGTAACCCTCCCATTCTCCGGGCTTGGCGAGGGCGAAGAGATTTTCCAGCGAGCAGGCAAAGCCATTTGAAATGTGCTGCGCTATATATGGGCCTGACAACTGCATAACCGATGTAGAGTCACTCCAATTGTCGAAGCATAACGGAGTCAAGTCTTCGCTTCGCGGGCATCGCCGCACTTCATAAGACGAAGTGGGCTTGCCTTGGCCTCCCTTAGCGATGTAGGAGGCCGCGTAGCGGGGGAGGCCGACCGCTGACTCTCGACGCTTCGCGAGACGGGGCGACTGCGGGAGGCCTCGTATGCCTTCCTGTTTGGTTGTGGCGGCCGTCGAGCTTCAAATGCCGTTAAATACCATTGAAAACAATCGATTCGCTGCTATACTATAAAATCCGTTCATCGCCCGCTACAGTAGAATAACTCGCAAGACTTTTCATTCGCCATCCGCCCGGGCTTCCCGTGAAGAACATGCTGTTATTTTGCAGCGATTGAGCGTTTCGCCGTGGGAAAGGTTTTTGCAATGGAGATTCATAAAGAGACACTAACCGCCATAAACCTGCAACTCAATGCCGTCATTGAATTTCTCCCCGATGCAACCTTCGCAATCGGCATTGATGGTAAGGTGATAGCGTGGAATCGTGCTATCGAAGAAATGACCGGGGCGTCCAAAGAGGATATGATAGGCCAAGGGGATTATGCCTATGCAGTTCCATTCCACGGCGAGAGGCGGCCCCATCTTGCGGACCTGCTCGATAAGAGCGACGGCGACCTTGAAGCCAAATTCCAGAGCGTAAAGAGAAAAGGGGGCATTTTATTCGCTGAAACGTATGCCCCATGTCTTGTACGGAGGCAAAGGAGGCTATATTTTCGCAACAGCGGCGCCGCTGTTCAATGCGCAGGGCGACGCGCACGGGCGCCGTCGAATCCATACGCGATATTACCGAACAAAAACGGGCGGAAGAAGCATTAAGGCGCAGCGAGGAAAAATACCGCGAGTTGGTTGAAAATGCCAACAGCATCATCCTCGGCGTGACAAAATGGGCAGGGTGACTTTTTTCAACGAGTTCGCGCAACGCTTTTTCGGCTACAGCGAGCAGGAGATACTGGGAAAGAATGTGGTGGGAACCATCGTTCCTCTCGTGGAATCGACGACCGGCCGAGACCTTAAGTTGATGATCGAAGACATAGGACGCGACCCTGACCGCTACGCAGCAAATGTCAACGAGAACATGCGCCGCAACGGCGAGAGGGCTTGGATCGCCTGGGCCAACAAGCCCATTTTTGACGAAAGCGGCGAACTGGTTGAAGTCCTGTGCATCGGCAACGACATAACGGAGCGCGAACGGGCGCGGGACGAGCTGTTCAATTCCCGCCAGATGCTTCAGTCAATCCTGGACAACATCCCACAGCGGGTTTTTTGGAAAGATCGAAACTCGGTCTTACTCGGCTGCAATAAAGCGTTCGCCCTGGATCGCGGTTACGAGGACCCGGGTGAGTGATTGGCAAGTCCACTTATGAGACTCAATCTTGTCGGCGGAAAACGCCGCATCGCTACCGCGCCGATGATCTGGAGGTGATGCAGACCGGCAGGGCCAAGCTCAACTACGAAGAATCGCTCATCAAACCGGATGGCAGCCAGGGCTGGGTGATTACCAGCAAGGTGCCCATGTTTGACCGGGACGGCCGGGTAATCGGGCTGCTGGGAACTTACGAGGACATCACCGAACGCAAGCGGGCGGAGATAGCGCTGCGGGAAAGCGAAGAGTGCTGCCGAAGCGTGATCGAGAATATGTCAGGACGTTTTCTACCGGATCGATAAGCACGGCGTGTTTACCATGCTCAGTCCCTCAACGGTAGGGTTCCTGGGGCTGGACTCGCTTGATGAGATCCTTGGCGCTCGAGCTGATAGTATATGGATGTATCCGGAAGAGCGCGTGAAAATGCTCAAGCGCATGCGGAAGGACGGCGCCGTCAGGGACTATGAGGTGATGCTCAAGAAAAAGGACGGCTCGCCGCTTTTTATCACTACGACGAGCGCATTTCGCAAGGACGATCAGGGAAAGGTCCTCGGGGTCGAAGGGATAATGCGTGATATCACCGAGCGCAAACGGGCTGAAGAAGAGCGCATGCGCCTGGTGACAGCAATCGAACAAGCTGCGGAAGCAATCATCATAACCGATACAAATTGGATCATCGATTACGTCAATCCGGCTTTTACGGCTATGGCGGGCTATGACAGCACAGGAGGTTATCGGCCGCGCATTTGCGTATTCTTAAAAGCGATAAACATGACCGGGACTTCTACAGGGATATCCGGAAAACGCTCACCGGAGGCCAGGTATGGTCGGGACGTCTCACTAACAGGAAAAAAGACGGCTCGTTATACGAAACGGAGGCCACGGCATCTCCCGTCCGGAACAAGTCCGGGGCTATCATCAACTATGTAAGCATCCACCGGGACATCACCCGCCAGGTGAAGCTTGAAAGAGACCTTCGCCAGGCGCAGAAGATGGAGGCCATCGGCACCCTGGCCGGCGGCATTGCCCATGACTTCAACAACATTCTGACGGCCATCGTCGGCTACACGGAAATAGCCGGATTCACGCTTGACCCGATGACGATCCGGTGCGCCGCAATCTGGATCAGGTGCTCAAAGCAAGCGCTCGCGCAACGGACCTGGTCAAGCAGATTCTTACCTTCAGCCGCCAGACCGAACAAAAGCGTCAACCCGTGCCCCTCGTCTCCGTTGTGAAAGAAGCGCTCAAACTGTTGCGCCCTTCTCTGCCTACAACCATCGAAATTCGCCATGAGATTGCATTGAGCCCGGAAGAGGGAGTGATTTTTGCCGATCCGACCGAAATACACCAGGTGCTCATGAATCTTTGCACCAACGCGGCCCATGCCATGCGCGCCCGGGGCGGCGTTTTGCTGCGTCAGATTGTCCGATACGGTTGTCGATGACCGCCGGCACTCCCTGCACCCGCGACCTGGAGCCGGGGCCTTATGTATGTCTTGACGGTAAGCGATACGGGCCATGGCATCGATCCTGCGGTCATGGAAAGAATTTTCGATCCCTACTTCACCACCAAGAGCGATCGGTGAAGGTACGGGACTCGGGCTTTCGGTGGTCCAGGGGATCGTCAGGACGTATGGCGGAGCGATAACGGTGCATAGCGAACCGGGTAAGGGAACCACCTTCAAGGTGTTTTTCCGAAGCATGGAGAAACAGACCCCAACCGCGAACGGAGGCAAGAGAAGCTCTTCCCGCAGGAGCCGAACGAATACTCTTTGTTGACGACGAGACAATTCTGGCTGAGTTGGGAAAGGAACTGTTGGAGTCTCTTGGCTACAAGGTGGTTACAAAAACCAGCAGCCTCGAGGCCCTGGAGACCTTCCGCGCCGATCCTGATGGGTTCGATCTTGTCATCACCGACATGACCATGCCGGGTCTAAGGGGCGAAGAGCTGGCCAGGGAAATCATCGCCCTCCGGCCGGACATGCCGATCATCTTGTGCACCGGATACAGCGAGCTGATCAATGAAACACAGGCGCGGGAAATGGGAATCAGCGAGTTCGTCATGAAGCCCTATACGTGTCGCAAACTTCGCCGAAACCATTAGAAAAGCGCTGAAAACGCATCGAAGAATTCAGGATGTGAGTAATTGAAACGGACCTGAAATTGAAAGATTAATTTGTCCTGATCGCCTGAGTTGTCCGAAGACGGACTTGAGTTGACACATTGCATAAAAAAGGGTGGTCAGGTACCCTCTTGGAGATTGTCGCCAAACAACCCAAGAGAAAGGAACCTTTATGACCACCCAGGAAAAGCTCGTAAAACGTAAGTTAAGTCTACTGGAACTCGCCGAATTCCTCAACAACGTTTCACAGGCCTGCAAGATTAACGGCGTTTCCCGCCAACACTTCTATGACATCAAGAAAGCTTACGATGAAGATGGGTTGGAAGGTTTGGCTGAGAAGACCAAGAAAAAGCCGTGCATGAAGAACAGGGTTTCCCCGGAGGTTGAGGAGGCTGTGCTCACGATGGCCAATGAGTTTCCAGCTTACGGCCAGATGAGAGCTTCAAACGAGCTGAGGAAAGCCGGCACTCTAGTATCCGGTGGCGGTGTAAGAAGCATATGGTTGCGCCACGGGCTGGAGACTTTCAAAAAAAGGCTAAAGGCTCTTGAGGAGCGTGCGGCAGCCAAGGGGATCGTCTACACCGAGGCCCAGCTCTGCGCCCTGGAAGCATCCAAGAGGTCTCGTGAGTCCCATCCCGACGAGATCGAGACACAACATCCGGGATATCTCGTGAGCCAGGATACTTTCTATGTCGGCTACCTCAAAGGCGTGGGCAGGATTTACCAGCAAACAGCCATCGACACCTTTTCTTCGCTGGGTTTTGCAAAGCTTTATACTGCCAAAATCCCGGTGACTGCCGCTGATCTTCTGAACGACCAAGTCCTTCCCTTCTTCGAAAAAGAAGACGTGCCGGTGCTTAGGGTTCTTACCGATAGGGGAACAGAATACTGTGGCGACCCGGATCGGCACCCTTACCAGCTGTTTTTGCAGCTAAACGACATCGAGCACACCAAAACCAAGGTGAAAAGCCCTCAGACCAATGGTATATGTGAGCGGCTACACCAGACGATGCTAAACGAGTTCTATCGGATTGCTTTCCGCAAGAGAATTTATTCGGACATCGAGACGCTCCAAGAGGACCTCGATCTTTTCATGGATAGATACAACAACCAGAGGACCCATCAGGGAAAACGTTGCCTCGGCCGGACGCCGATAGCAACATTTATCGAAGGCAAGAAATTGTACGATGAAAAGAACTTGAACGAGAGTTTTGGAATGTAGCTGTCATTGACAATCCCAAGGGGGAACCTGGCCCAGTGTCAAATCAAGTTTCGTTTAGGACACCTGAGTATCTAAATTCACTTTAAAATAAAATCTGCAGGACGGAGTCTGCTTTCCGCAGTCTCTCTTCAATGGTGCGTGTCTGCTCTCTGCCGATTCTGCCGATTTTGTGCAGGAAATGCAGACCTTGAATTGCCTCGAAGAGGCCTTCGATCGCTGAAGGCGTGTCCAGATCGTTGTTCATCCCCGCCTCGAACGAAGCCGTGAGACCCTCGGTAAGGCGCCTTGCGGCTTCATTATCTACGATCTGTTCAGTTTCCTCCCCCGGGATCGACAGATCTCGAGTCATTGCCCTAAGGGCATCCAGCTTCGAACTTTCCGTCGCGAACTCCATCCATGCTCAAGTTGATCTCTTTGCGGTATTGCCTCGACAGGAGGTAAAAACGAATGTGCTCCCAGGAAAAGCCCTGGTCGATGAGAGTCTCGGGGTAAACTATATTGTGGAGGCTTTTCGACATTTTCTTTCCGCCCGCCAGAACATGCCGGCCATGCAGCCAGTAGCGCGCCAGTTCTTGACCCGACACCGATTCCATAACGGCGATATTGTAATCGTGATGCCGATAGAGGTTGTCTATGCCTCCGCAGAATATGTCGAGGGAATAGCCCAGGGTTTCAGAAATCATTGCCGGATCCTGCACGTTCCAGGAAGGCCTCCCCCTGCCTATCTCAGTGTCCCAAGCAACCTCATCGCCTCCCTTGCGCCCATGCCAGAGGATGAAATCGCCAAGGTTCCATCTGAGTCCCGGATAGGTGTCCCGCTTGAACCGCTTCCTGGTCTTGGGCCATTTGCTCATGTCCAGCCGAAACAGTTTGCCGAAACCCTTGAATTTGAGAGGATCGAAGAAGATGTCTGCTTTGTGCCGGTAGGCATAACCCTTCTCGAGCAGCTTGCTGACCAGGTAGACGGCCTGTGGAACGCTTGTGGATGAGCGTGGAATTCGCTGAGGCAACTTTATCCGCAGATGTCCGGCTTCCTCGATAAACCGCACGGCCATGGCGCCTGTGAGTTCTGCCACCGTGAGGCCGCGCTCTCGGGCTTCTTCGACGGCCTTGTCTTCAATATCCGTTAAGTTTAAGACTCGCTTGACTTCATATCCCTGGTACTCCAGATATCTTTGAAGCACATCCTCCCAGATGAACGTGCGATAGTTTCCGATGTGAGGCGGGCTATAAATCGAGGGTCCGCAACTGAACATCCGGACCACTCCCCGCGTTCGGCCGTTTTTCGGTCGAAAGGGTTCTTTTTGTCGAGTCATTGTGTTGTAGAGTTGGAGCATCGGTTCGATCCCGTCCCGAAACGGCGGCTTCAGGGGAATGTGTTCACAGGTGAAGCTGTTGAATAGACCTCGAAGAGAGATCGGTATCCAGACTATTCACCGGTTATTCACCAATCTTTTTTATCAGGACCTTTCGGACCCTGCGGCCCTCCATTTCGATTACTTCAAAGCAGTACCCGCAACACTCGTAGAGGTCTCCGACAGCCGGCACCCTCTTGAGGTGATACATCGTAAAACCGCCAAGGGTCTGAAAGCGCCCACGCCGCTCCCCGGGCAGTTTGCGGATGTGGAAAAAGGCTTTCAATTCGTCAGTGGGCAGCATCCCCGCCACCTGCCACGCGCCTTCTTCCCGCTGAATAATTGGGGGCTCATCGATCACTTCCGCCGAAGCAATATCTCCGACGATGGCCTCCAAAATATCCGTAAGGGTTATGACTCCCTCAATCGTGCCATATTCGTCGACCACGAGCGCCATTTGCTGGCCCGATCGCCTGAAGCTCTCCAGCACTCTTAGGGCATGCGTGCTCTCATGGACGAAAAGCGGCTTATGCATCGAGGTCCTGAGGTCAAAAGGCCTTCCGCTCAAGCAGTTCGCTGCGATGTCTCGAACATGGACTACCCCCCGGATGCTTCCCCCCTTCTGGCCGACGGGAAACCAGGAGTATGGACTCCTGGCGATCTTGCGTCTCGTCTTGTCCGGCGACTCGTTTATATCCAGCCATACGATCTTGTTGCGCGGAGTCATCATCACCCCGATACGGCGGTCTCCAAGCCGGAAGACTCTTTCAACCATCTCCTGCTCTGCTTGTTCAAATACGCCGGCAAGCGTGGCCTGCCCTATGAGCATTCGGATTTCCTCCTCGGTTACAGGCGCCACCTTCGTCGGTCTGAACCTGAAAACACGCAGCGCGATATCAGTGGAAAGGCTCAGTATCCGGATAATGGGTGACGTTACCGCGGAGAGTCTAGCCATCGGTTTAGCAACCGCCGAAGCAATGCGCTCGGGGTTGGATACGGCGATCCTTTTCGGGATAAGTTCGGCCAGCAGCGAGAAGTAGGTGATAAGCCCGACAACCAGCGCCAGCGCTATCGAGTCATTGTAGCGCCCGATGTATGGTATTGAAGAGAGAGCCGCAGCCACATGTCCCGAAAGGCTTGCCCCGCCGAAAGCCCCGCTTAGAACGCCGATGAGCGTTATTCCAATCTGTACGGTTGCCAGAAAGCGATACGGGTGCTCCGCCAGGTCCAGGGCCACGCGGGCGCTCGAACTTCCCTCCTCGGCGTGTCTCTGCAACCGCGTTTTGTTCGACGAGATCACGGCAAGCTCAGACATTGCAAAAAGACCGTTCGTAAGTATGAGCAGCAAGACAATGACAATGTCCAGTATGCCCCAAAGCATTTTGCTCTCCGATTTACCTCTTTTTAAGTGCAGTGGCCGATTGGTGGCTTACCTATTGGCCCGTTTGCCAATTTTGCTCGCAAAATCGAAGAGGCGGGTCGATCCCCGCCTCAAGTATGCATTCTTTCCGCATCGGGCCGCCGGCTCTTTAAACTGCGGAAACAGAGCTTGCCTGGGCGCCCTTGTCTCCTGACTGCTCAATAAAGGTTACCTCCGTCCCGACCTTCAGCGCTTCGAATTTGCCATCGAGCACCGCGTTTTTATGAAAGTAAACCTCGCGCCCTTCAGGTGTCATGAGGAACCCGTAGCCTTGCTCCGGAAATATCCTGACCACCCTTGCCACCGGTTTCTCAAAGTGAGTTTTCACCCCGCCCCTTTGCTTTTCCGCATACTCGGTTACGCGACGTCGGGCGGTTTCGAAGGAATTCACTATGGCCACATGGAGGTCTTGATCGGGTTCTCTTTTCACAATGAGTTCACCCCCCGGCACCGTTATATCGATCCTGACGTTATACATTATTCCGCTACGCTGGCTGCGGTGCGGCATGTCCACTTTCACCCGGCACCCGATGATCTGATCGTAGAACCTGTCGAGTTTTAAAGCTTTGTCCCTGATAAGCTCTTCGGTTTCATCGTTGATGCGCACGTCGCGAGCGCTGATTTCCAATGGCAATTTCATGAGATCCTCCCCTATATACTCTCTTTGGATAGCTGTTAACAATCTCCACGTTCCGCAATCTTATTCTTTCAGTTTGGAGGCGATCCGGCTCCGTGATTCGAGGGTCTTGTGAACCGGACACCGGTTGGCGATTTCGAGCATTCTCTGCCGAGTGGGCTGGTCTAGCTCCCCGTTCAGCTCGATCTCCCTCTCAATGAAGTCGATTTTGCTCCTCGGGTCCTCGCAATCAAGACAGTCTTCCGCATGGATTTTCTCGTGCTTTAGTCTAACGATAATGGAGTCCACGGGCAGTTTCTTTCTGTCCGCATACATTCTTATGGTCATCCCTGTGCAGGCGCCAAGGGCCGATACCAGCAGGTCGTAGGGAGTCGGACCGGTGTTGGCGCCTCCCACTGCGATCGGTTCATCGGCGACCAGGCTGTGTCCGTTGGCCATAATCTCGGTTCGAAAGCCGGTCTTGCCCGTACGGGCTATGATTCGGTTATGGGAAGGTTCGGGCTGAATATATCTTCTCTCTGAGATCTGGAGATATTTCGATGCCCAAGCGGCAAGCACCGAGCCGACGTAGAGGGAATCTTCGCGGTTGGCGAGCAGGTGATCGGCCTTGTCCAGCGAAATGAAGCTCTTCGGATGCCGCGCCGCAGTAAAGATCTTCGCAGCCTGGTCAATCGATACGATCTGGTCCACCGGAGAATGAAAGATCAAAAGGGGTCTTCTAAGCGAGTGTACCGCCTCCTCAATGTCGCCCTGCTCCAGATCGTTCAGGAACTGCTTCCTTATCTTGAAATCTCTGCCGGAAATATTGATGGTGGTCTCGCCGTCTTTTTCCAGCTTTTCAAGGGGGGGGCCAGCGATGAATCGGCGCAGACCCTTGAGTTCGGCGGGCGCGGCAATGGTGCAAACCGCCTCGGCGGAAGGGACCCCTTGGGCCGCCTGTATCACTGCCGCCCCGCCGAGCGAATGACCGATGATGAGCCTGGGCGCCTCATAAGCGTTCTTTAGAAAGTCGGCAGCCGAAATGAGGTCTGTCACGTTCGTCGAAAAAGTTGTTTCGGAAAAATCCCCTTCACTTTCACCAAGGCCGGTAAAATCGAACCTCAGCACTGCTATCCCGTGTTGCGCCAGCGCCCGGTCAATGTTCACGACGGCATTGAAGTTTTTGGTGCAGGTGAAGCAGTGGGCAAAGACGGCAAAAGCGGTGGGCTTCTCGTCGAGAGGCAGGTCCAGGCGAGCTGCGAGCCGTTTGCCCTCCGCGTTCTTAAAATAGAGCTTCTGAAATTGCATGATGGTCCTACGCTCCGCCAAGTGATTGGCAATAGCGGCCAAAGCGGCGCAAGCAGCTATGAAACGCCCCCGATTGACTTTAATCATTTTGCGGTGTTCCGCAATCCGAAGAGTGCCCTCTGCTTGTCCTCTCATAGTTTAGCAGACCGATCGCCGGTCCCGTATCGGCAGTCCTTTCCGCTCAAAACTGCCCGTGGACAACACTGTGGACAAATTCGCTTGCGCTTGGGGACAAACTTCACTAAAATGCCGATGGCTTGATTGGCGTTTGGCTGGCAAGGCAAAAACAAAAGGAGGAGAGCCCGGAATGAAAAAAGGAAGGTTAGTCACGTGTTTGGCCATTGCGGCTGTATTTATCTTCTCAGCGACGTTGCTGGCATTGGCCGCCCAACAGGCGCCCGAGGAAATCACCCTTAAACCGGCGCTTTGGCCCTCACCGACCAAGACGCCCGTGAAGTTCGCCCACAAGAAACATTCACAGGAATACAAGGTTGCCTGCACCGAGTGCCATCATGTTTTTAAAGATGGCAAGAATACGTGGAAAGAGGGCGACCAGGTGGAAAAATGCGAGAAATGTCACACCGAAGCAACTGTCCAGGGCGAGATGAAACTTCCCCCGGATCAGAAGAAACTTAACCTCAAGTTCGCATTTCACAACAGGTGTCAGCCCTGTCACAAGAAGCTGAAGACAGAAAAGCCGGATTCGAAGGCCCCGACCACCTGCACCGGATGCCATCCGGGCGCAAAAGAAGAAAAGTAGCTCTCACAGAGAGTTTGAATCACAGCTTGAATCATGAAAAAGCCCACGTCAGACGTGGGCTTTTTCGCGTTCCTACCCTAACCACAAATAATAAAGCCGCTTGCTCCAATCGAGTCAAGCGGCTTGTTTTCGGATGGGACCCGGCCCAATGACGAGGGGCTAACTAGACTTCTTCCACTGTGATTGCGCCCTGCTCGCAGACTTCCACACAGCTTTCGCAGCCCAGGCACTCATCCTCATTCACCGGTTCGGCCTTGCCGTCGACAAGCTCGTATACATCGACGGGGCATACATCTACACATTCGGCGTCGCCAGTGCACTTGTCCTTGTCAACCGTTACTTTGAAGCTCATTTCTTCCTCCACTAGGTTTTATGAGAATTCGGACACAATCGCTTCAGGAATTGTTATCAGTTCCGTTGCTTCCGTTAATTGATAGGCCTTTTCGTACCCCCATCCAAACCTAAAGTCAAGCCGGAAATAGCAAAATAAATCCGGCATGGGCCGGGCCAAAAACCGGCTCGCCAGTGGGCGAGGCCAAGGCCTCGCGCGGTCACGAGGAACCATTGTGTGAAATAGATACAAAGCCGGACCGAAGTTTATTCACACTGCTTTTATCAGTCTGAAAAGAAAAAAACGATGAACGGCTGATGAGCGATAGGCGAACCAGGGGTAGCAGAGAGCGGGGAATCCTCTGAGATAAGGAGAGGCCTCCTTATCTCGCTTTTCCCCGCCCTCCGCCGATGTGGAGCGTGGGTGAACCATTTCATCCGCACTTGGATCTAGACGCAGCCGGTAGGCTTGGGCAGCCCGGCCATTTTGCATGCGCCTTTGCCCGGTCCCGATGGAAACAGCTCATAGATGTACTTGAGCTTGTAGCCGGTGACCTTGGTGAGGATCCGGACCATCGGGGCGATTCCGTGCTTCCTGTAGTAGTCCTGGAGCACGTGAATCACTGCCCAGTGCTCATCGGTCAGCTCGGTGATACCCTCGGAAGACTTTACGTAATCTACCCACTCTGGGCACCATGTGTCGAAGCTGGCAATGAAACCGTCTTCGTCTACTTCAAAGTTCTTGCCTTTAAATTCAATCTGGCCCATCAAGTTCCTCCTTCAATAGACCGTGGGGATGCTCTGAGATTCCGGGCGGACCCGGTCCAGTCCGGAATCGGCAGAAATTGATGATTTAAGCCTCTTATATGATCCCGCTACGGCTATCATCGCATCCGCCCACAGCTCGTTTCCGGCCGCGTGCAGGTGCGAGTAGCCCGCAAGGACGTTCTTATAACAAATGCCGTCCCAGCCGGCCACGATTCCGTGCCCCTTGTTCAATCTGAAGACGAAGGAACTGGAGCCGGGATCGAGCCGACCGGCAATTCTCGAATAATGGAATTCATGTCCCCGGACAATCGTTCCTTTCGGGAAAAAGGGATTGGGGCTGACGCACTCCATAACAGTATAGCCGTGCCCCTGCGGTTTTGTCCCAAGCATTATCTCGAAAGGAAACACACCCACCATCGGATGGAGTTTTTCCCGATGACGAATTCCATGACACAAAAACATCAGGCCGCCGCATTCGGCATAAACCGGCAAGCCGGCCTCCACGGCGGATTTAACGGAATTGCGAAAGACCCCGTTGGCGGCGAGCTTCTCCAGATGGGTTTCCGGAAATCCCCCGCCAATGTAAAGCGCATCTACCTCAGGCAAAGGCGCATTCTCCAGGCTCGAAATCCGGACAAGAGAGGCGCCTCTTTCTTCGAGCGCTTCGAAATTCTCAGGGTAGTAAAACTGGAACGCGGAATCCCGGATTATACCGATCTTAACCGAACAACGGCTAATCGCAGGCACCGCAGCCGGCATGGGGCAACCCAGGGCAGGGGCGGCAGCCGCCAATTTCCAGAGCGCATCGAGATCGAGGTGCTCACTCATTTTGGCTGCAGCAACCGAGATGGCTTCCAGGCCGTCTTCAGCTCTCCTCAGGCGGGACCAGTCCGAGATGGCGCTCCGGGAAAAAGTTGCGGGCTTGTCTTGGGACCACACCCAGTACCGGAATCCCGCACAACTGCTCGATAGATTCCCTGAGCACCTGCTCATGACGCTTTCCGGCCACCTGGTTCAAAATGACGCCGGCGATGTTCACCTCGGCATCGAGCCTCTGGCATCCAAGCACCATCGCGGCGGCCGTGCGCGTCACCTTTGTTGCGTCCAAAACCAGAACAACCGGACACCTGAGGAGTTTGGCAAGTTCGGCGGTCGAATAGCTGCCGTTTGCGTCAACTCCGTCGTAGAGGCCGCGGTTTCCTTCAATCAGGCTCCCGTCAGCTCTTGCAGAGCGCATGACAAATGAGCGCATGATCTGCTCGGGGCTCATGAGAAACGGGTCAAGGTTGTAGCAGGGACCGCCTGAAGCCGCGCTCAACCAACCCGCGTCAATATAATCGGGTCCCTTCTTGAAGGCGACGACACGCAACCCCAGATGGCGCTTCCATGCGGCGCAGAGTCCAACGGAAATAAGCGTTTTCCCCGCGCCCCCGCGCATAGCCGCCACTATGAGGCGCGATCTCTTAACTTCCATATTTCATCCAAATAGTAACAGGTCATATAAGTCAAATTGGGCATATATGACCTGAATTCCTCTAGAACTTGAACTGGGTCGTCGTTCTCCAGGTCGTCATGGCAAGACGATAGTCGTCGATGTGCTCATGGCCGAACTCCAGGCCGGTTCTTTCGAAGAAACGCTCCCAACCGATCCGGTTGATCCAGTCGCCGATTCGCTCGTAACGGCGGGCACCCGCTGCGTAAGCCTCGACGATCTTCTTGATCGTCTTGACCGTGGTCGGCCACCGGGGCGGTTCGTTGGGGATGAAGGGAACCGCCAGCTTCGAGAACATCGGGGTCGATTTCACGTTGGAAACCTTGCCGCCTACCCAAAGGGCGATCCCGTCACCCTCTCCGTCCGCCAGGGGCAGCGCGGGGCACATGGTGTAGCAGTTTCCGCAGAACATGCACCGGTTGTTGTTGATCTCGACGCTCTTCTTCTCGCCGACCTTTTTGGGCTTGATGGCGGCCGTCGGGCATGCAGCGATTACCAGAGGAATCTCACACACGTTCTGGACGCGTTCATGCTCGACAAATGGCGGTTTGCGGTGAACGCCCAGAATAGCGATATCGGAGCAGTGAACGGCGCCGCACATGTTGAGGCAGCACGCCAGGGCGATGCGGACCTGCGCGGGCAGCTTGTGGCTTCCGAAATACTCGAAAAGCTCGTCCATTACGGCTTTGACGACACCGGAGGCAGTCGATCGCCGGGGTATGGCAGTGCGCCCAGCCCTGGGTATGGACGATATTGGTGATGCAGTTTCCGGTCCCGCCGATGGGGAACCAGTTGCCACGGCTCGCGCAGATCGGCCAGCAGCGGTTGGAGCTTGCTCTTGTCGCTTACCAGAAACTCGATGTTGTTTCGGGTGGTCCAGCGCAGGTAACCGCCGCAGTACTTGTCGGCCAGGTCGCACACTTCACCGGATGTAGGCAGTGCTGATCAGACGGGCCGAACCGATGCGCACCGAGTAGAGTTCCGCCCCGGTTTCAGATACGTGCACCAGAACGCCCGGCTCCAGGATTTCGTGGTATTTCCACTTGCCGAAATTCTCTTTGACAACGGGCGGGAAGTACTTGTCATACTTCGGCGGACCAATATCGGTAATACGGTCTTTCATGAGATTATTCGGATCAAAAGCCATCTTTTAACCTCCTAAGCTTGATGCCGTTGACGGTACGCAGCGCCATCATGCTCCCAGCCACCGGGAACTGCCGCTGGATCGTAGAAAATGTAAGGATTGAACCTCGGGGTATTGACCATGCGTGGATCGGGTTCGAGTTCGCACACCTTGAGGAATTCGCGCAGACTGAGGCGCTGAATGGTCTCGCCCAGGCGCTCGCGGTTCTTGCCTTCTTCCATCCACCAATCCCACATTTTTTCGACGAATTCCTTGAACTCGGTGTAGGGTGACTCCATCTTGATGAACGGAATAACAACGCTCGAAAGCTGCGCGCCTTCGAGAATGGGGGCTTTGGCGCCCACGAGAATCGTGGCGCCCCTGTCAAGGCCGGGCCGCAGGGCCCGCGGCATTACACGAATACAGTGCATGCAGCGAACGCAGTCCTCGTTCCAGATCTTGAGGATCTTGCCGTCATATTCCATGCACCCGGTGGGGCAAAGGTCGACGACTTCGGCCTTGATGTCGAAATCCTTGCGCTTGCCGCCCGCGCCGCCGTGGGGAACAAGCTCGCCGCCGACATAGGCTCTGACCGCTGCCTGGTCGATGCGGATCTCGTCGCGCCAGGTCCCGATGATCGAGCAGTCGGAACGCGCGATGGCCGCAACGCAGTCCATCGGACAACCGGATGACTTGAACTTGAACTTGTAAGGGAACATCGGCCGATGGAGAGCATCCTGGTATTCCTGCGTGAGATCGTAAATGATGTCCTGTGTGTTGATGCAGGACCATTCGCAGCGGGACATTCCCAAGACAGCCCTCAGGGGTCCTCAGGTTGGAACCCGAGCCGCCCAGGTCCATTTCGAAATCATGGGTCAACTCGTAGAAAACGGGCTCGAGCTGGTCGGTAGTCGTACCCAGCAAAACGATGTCTCCCGTTGAACCGTGCATATTGGTCAGCCCGCTGCCGCGTTTGTCCCACATATCGCACAGCTTGCGCAAGACTTCCGTGTTGTAGTACTTGCTCGCAGGCTGGTTGACGCGCATGGTGTGGAAATGCGCCACATTGGGGAAAAGGTCGGGCCGGTCGCAGTAGCGGCCGATAACGCCTCCGCCGTATCCGAGGACCCCGACGATGCCGCCGTGTTTCCAGTGGCCTTCCTTGTCCCTGTAGGACATCTCCATCAGGCCCAGCCAGTCCTCGCACATGCGGTTGCCTTTGGCCGCCATTCTCTTTACATCACTTACGAAGCTCGGCCATGGGCCTTTTTCGAGCTCGTCAAGCATAGGGGTTGCATGTTTCAGTGCCATTCGTTTACCTCCGTTAGTGTTTCTCTTTAGCTTTCACTCGTACACGATTTGCCACGGAATCGGTCCGTTACCTCTTCTCACCTCCCTTTCACAGTGCGTATTTGTGGTTCTCTTGAATATCTCAAGTTCATGTCTTCGTGCAAATACCCAATGGGAATAAAACTCATGGCAGGTTAGGGGAAAGCAGAGTTAGTTCATTCCCTTTTCTTCTTTTGCCACATCGCCTTCACTGGGAAGCATGTACATGGTCGTGCTGCCGCTCGACCAATACTTGAGTTTCCCTTCGCTGACCAGCTCGTTTACGACCTTCTTTGCCTGCATCATCTTCATTTCGGGAACGGCCTTGCAAAGGTCGTTGAAATAATGTTTGGTCTTCTTCTGCTGTTTTACCCAGTCCAGAATCTTCTGCTTGGCATCTTCGCTCATTCGCTTTTCTCCCTGTGGCGTTAACTTTGAATATAAAAGGGGGATAACTCTTCAACCCCCACTTGAAGTTCAAGCTTGCCCGAGCCCGAAGGCTCGCAAGAATTAACGACATCGCGCCAGTTAACTCGCGAGGTAATTCTTTGTCAATAAAAAAATCCCGATATTTCAACACTATCAAAGCATTGGGCGAAAAGGCGCCGATGCGGTCACAGGTATTTGAGCGGCTAAGAGCTTTCCAACGAGGAGCCTATGAGTTAAAATGCCTCGTTTTCCACCCCACGAGGGGAAAAGGCATCCGGACTGCCCCATCGGGAAACCCTGATTTAAATTTTCCGCCTTTTTACTCGAACCTTTTTATATACTCCATGGAAAGAGAAAACACAATGGCAAATACCCCCGGTAATATAGACGCCAAACTCAACCTCTATATCAAGTTTTTGAAGGAACGGCTTGCCTTCGAACCCCGCTCGGCAATCATGCACTACAATCTGGGATTGGCCTACACTCACAAGGGCCTCGTTGCCGAAGCCATTTCCGAATTCAAGCAGGCCCTCGAGTGCGACCCGAATCTGGCCCAGGCTTATGTGAACCTGGGCGGCCTCTATGAGCAGGTCGAGCCGGCAAAAAGCATCGAGGCCAACAAGAAAGCCCTTGAAATAAATCCGGACCTGGGTCCCGCTCACAGCAATCTCGCCTTTGGCTACCTTCGAGGCGGCGAGCCGCACAAAGCCATAGCGCACGGAAAAAGAGCGTTCGAACTCATGCCCGGCTCCCGGAAGGCATACCAACTGCTTGCCGCTGCATATCTCGAGGCAGGGCAGGCGGAAGCCTCCGCCGAACTTTCGATGAAAATGATCGATGCGGACAGCTCCTTTGCTTCGGCCCACTTCGAACCTGGCGATCGCCCTTCGCGCATTGGGCAAAGACCGGGAGGCCGACGAACACGCTGAAAGAGCCAAAGAACTGGGCTGCGAAACCATATAAGTCATACACAGTTCATAATGGACTATACGGCTTCAGTCATCGCCGTCCAATATTTGAGGTAACGATGCAAATAGAAAAAGACAGCTTTGTTGTCATAGAATACAGCCTGCGTCTCGATGACGGTACATTGGTAAAAGGCGAAAATACGCCGGCTTCGATGAATTTCGTTGCCGGTTACGGCCAGATTCTCGCGGCCCTGGAGAGGGGACTCATCGGTCTTGAGCAGGGGGCGCAAAAAGAACTCACGATCGCTGCACGTGACGGCTTTGGCGAACATGACGAAAGCCTGGTTCGGACCCTTGCTCTTTGCGAATTTCCCTCGGGCCGCCATCTGGAGCCCGGCAGGTGGGCGATAGCCAAAAACAAAGAGACCGGTGCTCAGTACAGCTATCTTGTCAGGGAAAAAACCGATTCGACCATTACGCTCGACTACAATCATCCTCTGGCGGGAAAAGACCTCTATTACAGCATAAATGTGGTGCTGGTCAGACATGCATTCGCCGAAGAGCTGGAATTCTTGCGCCCGTGCGAGCACGGGCAGGCGTCCTCTCTTGAAGATTAGCGTATATAACTTTATCCTGCTCTAGACTGCTTATCGAACAATGCCTTTTGCCGCAGCACTATTGGCCAGGCACCCGCCCCGGCCCTGTAACTACCTATATCATCTAGTAATTACTGCGTCTTCGAGTATTCGTCATACCTAAAGAATACCCCATGAAATCACCCTTTACTTAGGGTAAATGATAGTCTAGGCTGCGCCTTGAAGTCGAATCCCAACTTGATATGAAGGATAAAAAATGACGGAGAAAAAAGTCCTGATTGTCATCGTAGCCTGTTTGCTGTTGATGAGCGCATCGGGCGTGTGGGCGGATGTAACCGTTCATGAAGAATGGGTGTCGGTCCCCGAACAGCAGCGAGCGACCGGTGGGCCCGAAGAGTGGGCGGCAACCCCCCAGAATAGCGTCCTCAAGGGCGCTCACGCTCCCGGAGGCGTTCGACCGGAATACATAACCGGCTGGGGTTATACGCCTTCCCAGATCAGGGACGCCTATGGATTCAGCGGTCTTCAGGCGGATGGAACGGGACAGACGGTCGCCATTGTAGTCGCGTGCGGCAGCCCGACTATCGCTGCCGATCTGGACACGTTTTCATCAACATATGGGTTGCCGTCTGCAACTTTGAATATCATCAACGTAAGTGGTCAGTATAATTCCTGTCCCGATGCCGGCTGGGCCTTCGAAGCGAGCCTTGACGTCGAATGGGTGCATGCGCTTGCGCCCGGCGCAACAATCGATCTTGTGATCGCGCCATCCAACTACTTTACGGACCTGTTCACCGCTGTCCAATATGCGGCGCAGACGCTGCAAGCCCGGGTCGTCAGCATGAGCTGGGCCGGCAATGAGTTTTCTGGTGAAGCTCACTCTTTCGACAAACTGCTAATAAACCCCGGAACGGTGTTTATTGCTGCGAGCGGGGACTCGGGGTCCGGCGCCCAGTACCCGGCAGCTTCCCCGAATGTCGTGGCTGTGGGCGGCACCTCCCTTTATCTTGAGCCGGACACCGGAACGCTCAAGTTCCCTGAGGTTGCCTGGGAAGGGTCCGGAGGCGGCCCCAGTAAATTTGAAGCCGTTCCCAAGTACCAGAAGACGTTTGGCGTTTCGGGCGCAACCAAACGCTGCATTCCGGATGTGGCTTTTGCAGGCGATTCATATACAGGCGTCCTGGTATATGACAGCAATTATGATCCGGCGAATTACGTCTGGTGGGTAGCGGGCGGCACAAGTCTGGCGACGCAATGCTGGGCCGCGATCGTGGCCCTTGCCGATCAGCTCCGCACCGCCGCCGGCCTGGCGCCGTTGACCGACGGCCACAATGCCCTCTACGCCCTGGCCGGATCCAGGGCCAAGTATAATGTAAACGGTTACTATCGGAACATTACCTGGGGATACAACGGAAATTATGCCGCAGCGCCTGGCTACGACTTTATTACTGGCCTTGGCTCTCCAATGGTCGGCAGTCTTATCCCGGCATTGGCGGCCAGTCAATAAACCGGTCTGATGTGCGAGGGTCGGAAACGGTTCCATGCTTTGAAACGAAGGAGAGCGACACGATGAGGATGACAGTCCTGATTTCTATTGTCACAGGTCTCTTTTGGGTGAGCGCACCCGGCATATGGGCCGGACTTCCTGCCGGAGCCCCGGGGGGGCGGGTGGCGACCCCGAAGCTGCACGTCAAAGGCCAGGGTCCTGTTAAAAATATCCGGCCGAATTATATAACCGGCTGGGGTTACTCTCCTTCCCAGATCAAAGCCGCTTACGGAATCAGCGGAAATGGGACCGGACAGACGATCGCCATTGTCGATGCTTATGGAAGTTTGACTATAAATAATGACCTGTCCTATTTCTGCCGGGCCTTCAAGTTACCGCAGGCGCATTTGACCGTCTACCCCATGGGAGGCGCCGGCCAGCAGCTTGGCGGTGATCCTGACTGGGCTCTAGAGACCTCTCTCGATGTCGAGTGGGCGCATGCGCTAGCCCCCGGCGCATCGATTTTGCTTGTGGTAGCTCAATCCAACAGCTTTGACGATTTGTTTGCCGCTGTCCAGTATGCGGCGCAGCATGCTTCGGTCGTCAGCATGAGCTGGGGCGGCGATGAGGACCCGGGTGAAGCCGGTTACGACGGCTATTTGCAGAACCCCGGAACGGTGTTCATTGCCTCGAGCGGCGACTCGGGGTCCGGGGCGCAGTACCCGGCTGCCTCCCCGAACGTGGTGGCCGTGGGCGGCACGTGCCTTTACCTTCAACCAAAGACCGGAACGCTCAAGTTCCCTGAAGTGGCGTGGGAAGGGGCCGGCGGGGGCGTTAGCCAATACGAGCCCATGCCCTCTTACCAGACAGCGTTCGCCCTCCCGGGACAATACCGCTGCGTTCCGGATGTGGGCTTTGTAGCCGACCCGAATACCGGTGTCCTCGTATATGACGGCAACGATTATCCTGCCGGCTGGTATGTCGTGGGCGGCACCAGTCTGGCGGCGCCCTGTTGGGCTGCGATCGTGGCCCTTGCAAATCAGGCCCGCGCAGCCGCGAAGCTTGGGCCTTTGACGGACGGCCACCAGGCGCTCTACAGCCTGGCCGCAACCGCAGCCAATTACGCAAAATACTATCGCGACATAACAGCGGGATATAATGGAGACTATGCGGCGCAGACGGGCTATGATTTTATTACGGGCATCGGCTCTCCAAAAACGCGCACGCTCATCCCCGCCTTGAAGCTCGTTCAATAGCATTCATCAGGAAGGAATAGGAGGGCTGAGGACGTATCCGCTCAGCCCTCAGCCGAAAGGGGGCAGGGGGGATTTTACGGCACAGGCGTTAACGGGATTTCATTGGCCTGCCGCCTCAGTCTACCCTGCCGAAAAGCTCCTTCATCCTCAGCAGCAATGACAGGTCGCCGGAAGCCTTATACTTTTGGCTCATAAACAACGATCCTCCGTCAGATTTGCCGGTTGTGACGTCCATCCAGATATCGAAGGGCGACTCGACGATCAAATCAGCGTTTGCCGATTGCCCCTCATTGGCCTCGATTCTTCCGTTGTCGATCTTAAAATGACAGCTCCCCTCGACTTCGCCCGAAAAATTGAACTGCATTACGGCCTTCGTCTGTGCGGCTCGCTCGGCGTTGAAGCCCATCGACATCACCATCATGAAGGTCTCGATTGAATCAGGACGCGGGACCAGATTGCGTTCGCCAAATTCCTTTGGCGTCAGGCCTTCCCTGATGCAGGACTTCCAAAACAGATTCGCCATTGCTGCGAAGGAGTCAAAGTCACCTCCGATGGGCTGCCTTATCCGTTCGATGAGCGTCGGGGAGATTGTCCGGGATTTGACAAGCTCACGGCCTGCCTGAACAGTCGCCTCGAAAATGTCTTTTTTTGTCCCGGCAATTTCGGGTCTAGTCAAGATTTCGGCCCCCGGCCTGTATATCTCGGCCAGTAGGCCCTTGCCGAACAGGAAGTTTACGTATGACGAAAGCTGCTCAAACACTGACGGCTCCGGGAACCCTGCCACGGACAGCACTACCGCCGCAGGGGGCTTGCGGCGCCAGGGGTGGGAGGTGTTCTCTTCACCCCTTAGGAGAAATGGCTCCAAAGCCGGCAGCGTGCGCTCAAGGAAAGCCTTCATGGAAGCGTTCAGGGTGAAGTGGTACAACGGGCTCGCATACACCGCAATGTCGGCCTCCAACCACTTCGGGAACAGTTCACGCGTCATGTCGTCTCTATGAATGCAGACCCCTGGCGACTTCGTCCAGCACGTGTAGCAGCCAGTGCAGTTGTTTACCTTCTTTTGACGCAACTGGACTGTCTCAACCTCGGCACCGGCCTCGCGCATACCTTCCACCAGCGCGTCAAGCAACATGCCGGTCTTGCTGATTCCCTCGCCTCTGGGGCTGGAGTTGAGAGCGATCGCTTTCATGACAGTCTCCTCCTATGAAAATTGTCAGGGACCCTTGGGCCCGCCTTCGGGTTTGGCCATTCGCTCATGAGCCATGCGCTTGAATCTTTCCATCCTGTCCACAGGCGGTATGGATTTTTGCGCCTCGGGTTTTTCCTGAAGGCGGATCGCTTCTTCAGGACAGGTTGTCACGCAAAGACCACACCCGATACAACGTTTGCGGATAATGGAGGAAGTCTGCCCATCGGTTTCTATGGCCTCCATTTGGCATCGGTCCATGCAGGTTCCGCATCCGATGCAAAGATCCTGGTCAATTGTCGCGAAATAATTCGAAGCTGCATGATTGGCTGGTTCCGGAAGCAGTTTGAGGTTCTTGAGAATCCCACAGCAACATCCGCAGCAGGTGCAGATATTGCTCACTTTTTGGGTATTGGAAGGTTGTAGAACCAACCCGGCTTTTTCCGCCTGCTCGAGTATCGTGAGGGCCTCCTGCCGATCGATCGGGCGCCCCAGCCCGTTTTCTTCGTAATATCCAACTCCCGGGCCGAAAACCAGGCAGGACTCAAGCGGCCTGTCACAGCCTGCGCCCATCATCTTGTGCTCCTTTCTGCATATGCACGGAGCGACCGCGATCTTGTCCTGGCTGGAAACGATCCTGCGGGCCTCCTCATATGGCATTATCACCTGTTCTGCGGGGAGCGCCCTGGCAACGGGGATGGTCCGAAGCTGCGGGTTTTTCAACTGGCTGCTCTGTTTGGCGAAATATGGCATGAATTCACGCACGTCTTCGATAAGACCCACATCGAGGTCGTTTACGTGGAACTCCCATATGCCAACGATGAAGGCTGCGGCCATGTAGAGGACTTGCGGTCCTTTGCGCAAACGGAAGATCAAACCCTTGCGCGACATCTCTTCGAGCTTGATGGCGGTTTGCGCGGGATCGAGTCCATTCCGGGATGCGATGGCGTCCGGA
The DNA here is from genome assembly GCA_963727975.1 of uncultured delta proteobacterium. Classification (GTDB taxonomy): domain Bacteria; phylum Desulfobacterota; class Syntrophobacteria; order Syntrophobacterales; family Syntrophobacteraceae; genus SbD1. Next base: position 202,109 of record CAVSIN010000016.1, read on the forward strand.
GGCTCGAGAGCCAATGTGAGCAATTGGGCCAATGCGGCCTGCTCCGGGGTAAAAAGCCTGCGAAGAATTCGAATCTCTACTCCTGTGGGAGTCCTCGGATATCCTTCAGGAAGCCGGTTGAGGTGGTCCGCAAGTTTATCGTAGACTTCTGCGTGTTCATTCATAACGCCTGCCTTTCCGTACGCATCCCGCCGCCGGTGAAGGCGACCAGGATAGATGACATTTGTAACTGTTCGGCCATTGTCGGTTTACCTGTTCAATTTTCCTTCAAAGCCTCGATCACCTCGGCGAGGTCCCTGGCCATGTTCTCAAAATAGCGAAGACCAATCTGAAAGCAGAGGTGTTGGAAGCGGTCCGCGCGGGCTTCAACCCCCGGGCGGACCGACTCGAGTTCCTTTCGCAGCCGCTCGATGGAATCGATCTGTGCGAGCGCAATCGCCTCCCGCTCTTCGCGGGAGAGATTCGCGAAAAAGAAAAGCCTCATGAGGAAAGCGCTCCTGGGTTGCTCGGGGACGAACGGCGATCTGAGCGTGTCGAGGAAAACCCTCTTTCCGGCTTCGGTTATAGTGTAAACTTTACGATTCGGCGCCCCGTCCCGGATGTCAACATGCTTGGAGATCAACCCCCTGGACTCCATCTTCTTCAGACTCGGGTAAATCGAACCGTAGCTTAGCCCGGAAAAGAACGAGAACGACATTGCGAAAGCCTTCCTGAGATCGTAGCCCGACATGCTTGAACGCATGAGAAACCCGAGCAGGACCGATTGAACGTCCATGGCGCCTCCTTATGCATCGCAAGGCTATATAACGCTTCGATATATGTCAAGGAAAAATGACGCCGGTAGAACCAATAAAAATTCTGCCGGTAAGAGGACCTCAAAGAACAAACCTCGCGGGGCGCAAAGATGATATGGGTGAGTCCTAAAGCTCACCCGAACCGGTTTTTTTCTTCAGCCAGGCGCAAAAATCCACGATGGTTTTCGCCCGGTCCTCACCCTGGATCAGGCCTAGGCACAACTCGAAAAGCTCTCTGTTGACCGCAACCGACTCCTGTTTGTCTCCGGCCGACTCGTAGTATTCCCGGACAAGGGCGCCTGCCTTGACGCTGGCTGAACTGAATATCCTTTGCCTTGGGTCTTTGGGCTCCTCGAACGGGTCCCAGTTTTCGTATCCGATCTTGAGGACCCGTTCCTGGCCGCGCTTGGACATTCCATCGAAAATGGCTTTCTTTTTGATCTCGCGTTCTTCCCCCTCATTCATTTCACACCCCGAATAATAGTTCACCAACAGAGAAACAGAGAAAACATGTCGTAGAAAGCTTCAGGCCAAAGGCAGCCGCAAGCAATTTTTCAATCCTGTGATCCTGTCAATCCTGTCAAAATCTCCCTGACCTGTCTATGACCAGCTTTCTGCTCTCTCTGCGTCTTCACTGAATCGCTTTGGCCCTTTGACTGCGGTCCATCCGCCTGCTTCAGCTACCAGAAGAGTTTAAGCCTTTTTTTCTTGAATTCCCTGGTGCTGAAAAGAATCCGGAAGTCATCAAGCCCGGTTGCAGCCGCGAGCCTTCCCGCCATTGACTCGCATTCCTGCCGGCTGCGTCCGTGGATCATTGCATACAGGTTATACGGCCACTCAGGATAGGAAGACCTGCTGTAGCAATGGCTGACCTCGGGACATGAGGCGAGGATTGCTCCGGCCCCGTCGATCAGGTCCGGGGGACATTTCCACACGACCATCCCGTTGGAGCGAAATCCTACCTGGCGATGATTGAGCACGGCGGCGAATCGCCGAATCGTACCGAGGCGCATCCAGTCGGAAACGGTCCCGAGAAGTTCGGGTTCATCCATTGCAAGTGAATCGGCCCACGCGCAAAAAGGTTTCGGAACAAGGGGCAAGTCCTCCTGGATACACTTGACGATTCGTATATTGGCGGGGGTGGGCCTGAAGTGCGCGCTCGATTCGGTGGGCGGAGGCTCCGCTTTTTCTTCGGCCTGCCCCCAATCCCCCTCTTCCAAAACGTCGAGCACCACGGCCAGCTTATATTTTTTCACGGCAGGCAGGAGCAGTGAGGGCAAGGCGGTGGGGACTCCCGCGGCGTGCGACGCTCTGGCCGAAAGCTCGGATACCTCCGCCTCAAGACTCTGTCCGGGCGGGGCCGCGATAGTGAACCACATGTTGAAGGCGCCCGGACGCAGATAATTATGACTTACCCCCGGGTAGGCGTTTATGATTTGAGCGGCCTGCTCCAGCGCCTTTTGCGGCACCGACATGGCCACAAGGCTGCTCCGGTACCCCAGCGCCCCGGTATTGAAGATGGCGCTGATCTGGCGTATTATCTTTTTCTTTTTCAGAATTCCGATTCGTTCCCGCACTTCCGGTTCGGAGATTTCAAGCCCCTCGGACAGGACTCGAAAAGGGTCGGAGACTATCGGAAATGAACGCTGGACCCGGTCCAGTAGGACCCGGCTCGTAGAATCCAAGACAATGCTCCATAAAAAAAGTAGTTGAGCCGGCGAGACCTGTTCACCGGTTCACACATGTTTTTATATACGCGGGCATCTTCCAAGACAAGCAAAGCTTTGCTAATCTCCAAGTTTCCTGAGGATTCGCTTGCTTCAGCGAAGCATATCAGCTCTAAAAACAAATGAGCGCCCCCGGACCGTTTTCCTTCAAAGAGATCATCCTTTAACTTCTGGTATCTTGTTGGTACAATGGCTGCAGGAGGTGACGCCAAGCAACTGGTGGGTATACGGGATTTAAAAAACAAGTTGGCCCATTATCTTGAGACGGCCAAGAAGGGCGATGCCATCATCATTACGGTCAGGGGAGCGCCGGTGGCTATCCTGCACAGCCTCGATCAAACTGCTCAAAGCAGCAAAAGCGGAAAAGCTCAGGATACTCAATCCCCGAATATAACCCCCGCCTCGATTTCTTCGTAGAAGATGAAACCGGCATGGACAAAAGAAAATCCGGTCACACAGATCAATCGATAGAATGTTTCATAAACACCGGCTCGAAACTGGTCCCGCTTGACGCCGCATCCGGCCGGCTGGCTTTGCCCGGCGAAATAACGCCAGGCGCTTCGCCTGTAACATACGGCCAATACATGAGTTCGGTCGCGCGCTTGCTTTCCGAAAACTCTTTCATGGCCTTGAGAAAACTTCTGAAAAAACAACCCGAACCCACCCCGGCCCTTGAGTCGGCGTCGGCGATCGAGTTGATCAGCGAAAAACACGGCGCTCTCTACAGCGTTTCGCGCCTCCGGCTCCGTTTTGACGATGACGAACGCTCATTTGCCCTAAATTGCGCCTTCTCGCCCGATCGGCAGGCTTTCCTCAAGGCGGAGGCAAGGCTGCTGGCAGACCTTCACTCACGATTCGGCCTCCCGTATCTTCCGCTTCCCTTCATTTCAGCAAAAGCCCCGGGCCTCATGCTGTTTATTTGTGAATGGTTCGAAAAACATTGCGAGTTCCACCTTTCCCCGGACCCATCAGGGGTCCCTGCCATAAAGGTGTGGCGCCATGGGGCAGGGCCTCAACGCCTTGACGCCGAAAAAACCGGAGAACTCTACGCACAGATTGCCAAAATCCTCACCTCCTATCTAGATCGCCGGTCTTTTGCGCAGATATACCCCTGGCACCACGCGGCGGGTGATTTCGTAGTGGACGAAAGCCAAAATCCCTTGAGCCTGCGGTTGATAACCGCTCGAGGCTACCGGCCTATGCTTGCGCGAAAATCCGATTGCAAAGACAAGATGTTGGGATCGCTGCATTTTTTTATAAACCTTGGCATAAGGATGAGAATCGACAGGCTGGACGGGACAGGTGAGTTGGCTTGGGCCGGGCCTCAGTGCCTGCCCGGGATTGTTCGAGGGTTTGCGGATGCATGGGAAACAGGACGCGAAAATACCCATCTGCCAAAAGCCCGCGAAATTTTCTCCCTGTTTTTGGACTTCTCCCCTGAGGAGAGGTTGGCTTTTGCCGAAATCGCAGCCGCAGACGGGCGGGTTGAAGACGATGAGAGCAGTTTTTTGTTCGAGCGTCTGCCGGGGCACATAATCGAGATTTCGGACGCCCTCAGGAATTTTAAATTTTCACTTTCGAGATTCAAGAGGAAAAGAAAATGGCCGATTTGCCGCCTATCGATTACTCTGCGCTTGACAGGCCCGAAATCTCACTGCGTATTTTCTATCCGAGAGCTGAAATTCGTTCGTTCGCAAATACCGGCGCAAATGACATCTCAATTCCGGTGGGAGACCAAATCACTATTGGCGCCCGTTTTCATTTTGCGAAAAAGGATGCGCCAAATATTCTTTTTTTTCACGGAAACGGCGAAATCGTTGCCGACTATGACGACATTGGACCTATCTTCAACCGGATGGGTATAAATTTTCTGCCGGTGGACTACCGTGGGTATGGCCGCTCGGGGGCTGAGCCGAAAGTGAGTTCGATGATGCGGGACTGCCACACGATCTATGAGTTCACCAAAAGATGGCTGAGCGATAATGGCTACTCGGGGCCCTTCATAGTAATGGGCAGGTCTCTTGGCAGCGCCTCGGCTCTGGAACTGGCCTCCGCGCATGAGGACAAAATCGACGGGCTTGTAATCGAGAGCGGGTTCGCCTTGGCCGGACCTCTCCTGAAGCTTCTCGGGGTCGATTTGAGCAGTTTGAACTTCGCTGAAAGCAAAGGTTTTAGAAATATCGACAAGATAAAACAGTTCCGCAAGCCGGTGTTGATCATTCACGCCGAGTTCGACCGCATAATTCCCTATTCCGACGCTTTGCAATTCTACAGGACATGTCCGTCGCCGGACAAAACGCTTTTAAAGATTCCCGGCGCAAATCACAACGACATTATTTCCAGGGGCATGATGGAATACATGTCGGCGATCAAATCGTTCGCAGGACGTCTCAGATTTTGATTTCCCTGTTTTTAGGAATCATCGCCAACCATTTGAACTCCCTGGATCGGGTCCTTAAATTTAGATTGTACGAACCCCGAATTCGTCTCGCTGTGGAGGTGGGACCTTGTATGATAGACCCGTTGACATGAATAGGAAAATCACATGCACTGTAAAGGAGATTTGAGATGATGATTTCTGATTATTTTGAGTGCGCCATCTGTGGAGATAAGGAAGATCTGCAGGCAGCGCCCACTGAGTGCGTTGTGTGCAGGGATGCGTCATGCGACGCATGCGTCGATGAGTCCGGACGTTGCGTTCCCTGCGTATAGACAGCCTGAGGGCATGTTTGGGCTATGATATGCTCCCGGCGTATTGAAAGTTGCGCCGCTTGTTGCGATCGCGCTGTACGCTGATGTCGAAGCGCACTATAATTATGATCTTGAGTAACCGGTTGTGAAAACTGACCTGCCAGCAAATGGTTTTCCAGGTTTAAGCACAAGCGGCGCAACCAACTGATGGTCGTTTCGACGGGTTCTGTCGAGATATCGAGGCCGGGAGGCCGGTTCAATGCCTGTGGGCGTAAAACTGCTTATTGTAACAATGTTGCTGGCCATAGCGGCAATTTCCTGTGATTCTTCCCCCAAGAAAAATCCCACCTATTACACGAATAGATATTCGTTTGGATGCTATTCCGCCGCCGATCTGGAAGAGGCGGTAAAATTTCTGGATTCCGGTCAGGCCGGCCTTTTTTGGCATAAACTCCGAAAAGGAGACAATTCTGAATGCTTGGAATTAGAACCTGGCTTTGAAGTCTGTATCCTGGAGGAAGGTCCCGGCGATAGAATCAGGATCGGAGCCTGCGGAGAAAAAGATGGATTGTGGGCGCAGAAGTCTTCGATCAGTAAGACCCGCGAGCTTGCGTTGAGTATGCCCGATATGCTGCCTGCCGCCCTTCAAATGGTGGCGTCTGCTGATGGCGGGACCCAAAAGGAACGAGAGCGGCTCGTTCGGGAGTCGCTTTCTGAAGGTAAGGCCAGCATCGGCATGTCGATGGAACAGGTTGAACAAGTCTGGGGAAAACCCGAATTGCAGCGTAAGGTTATCTTGATCACTAATGGGGGGAGGAATAGCGGGATCGAATGGGCTTACAGCGGTGGAGCTTCGGCGATTTTTCTGAATGGCGAAGTTAGCCGACTGAGGGGCGCCGGGACCAGAAAAGTCGGAAAATGATACAAGCATTTCCGCCGGTCCGGGATGAACCGTCGAACTGAAAGAACATTTGAAGTCGGGCCTCTGGGAGACATTGGGGATCGGGAGCGGCGTATGATGCAAAAATGGAGCGTCACGGACCCATCCATACCGGGCAAAGAGCCGCCTTGCGAAAGTGACGAACCGGCTGCCGATTCCCCACGGGGGGACGGAAGCGGACCTCGAACCGGGATTTTCTACCACCCGAGTTTCAGCCGGAGAAGCTATCTAACTCGGGGGTCCCGTCTTGAGGACTTTCCGCGGGCTCTGGATTCCCTTCTTCAAGACGAACGCTACATTCTCTACGAGCCTGAACCCATTTGCGAGGAATCTATTCTGGCGGTGCATTCCACGCGAGCTTCTGGAGGGGGTCAGGCAGGACCCGCTCTGCTCGACCGCCTGGCATTCGGTTGGCGCGGTGGTCATGGCCGCCGAAAAGATCGCCTCCGGCGAGGTCGGGAACGCTTTTTCCTTTATCGGCGCAGGCGGGCATCATTCGGGCAAAGACTTCTTCGGCGGGTATTGCTGCTTCAATGATGTCGCGATCGCCATCCGGCGCTTCGAGTCGTCTACGGCATCAGGAAAATAGCCATTCTCGACACCGACGCCCACCACGGGGATGGCACTCGCGCTCTCGTGGGCGGGGATCCGGACGTTCTTCATGTTTGTGTTTGCTATAATGACTACGAGTCCGAAGACGGCACAAATGTGGACATCGCGGCCGCCGCTCGTCCCTGGGATATGGACCCCGACGCCGGGTACGCCAGACGGCGATAGAGGGTTTTGCGGAGCGCGCCCGCAGGTTTCGGCCGGAATTCATGTTCTGGTACTTCGGGTTTGACACCCACCGGGCGACTACGGAGACCTGGGCCTCACCATCAATGCGTACCTGCCCATTGCCCGCATGATGGAAACAGCTTTCAGAAGAGATCTGCGGCGGACGCCTGGAAGTGGTCCTCGGCGGCGGCTCTCGGAGCGATATTGCAAGGTCGGTCATCCCGCCCATTATCGCCGTTCTGGGCTCGCGTATAAAAATAGGCGGCTTGACTATGGAAAATAGTCCCTTATAGTAAAGGCAGGTAACGCACATAGGGTGCATTATCCAGTTCGGTGACCATTCTGAGGGGTGAGCAGGTTCTCTGCTTACCCCTTTTTTTCAGATTGTCATTTGAGAGTTTTCATGGATGGGAAGACAAAAGAAACGCTCCGGGAGATTTTTATGGCCGGGATTCGGGCCGTTGACCCCGAAGAGGCCGTCAAACGCCATGTTGAGCTGAGCGGGAACGTGTTGAGGGCCGGCGGCTCTTCCTACCGGCTTGAGCGCTTCGAAAGAATCTTCGTAACCGGGTTCGGAAAGGCGACTGCGCCGATGGCGAAGGCGCTTGAGCAGGTCTTGGGCGAGCGCCTCTCCGGGGGCTGGATTACCGTGAAATACGGTCACGGCCTGCCTTTGAAAAAAATCCGAGTGATGGAAGCCGGGCATCCGGTCCCGGACCAGGCCGGATTGGAAGCTGCACGGTATATCCTTGATCGTCTGAAAGTTTGCACGGAAAAAGACTTGGTTGTATGCGCATTTTCAGGCGGAGGAAGCGCGCTTTTCCCTGCGCCGCGTCCTCCCCTTCTGCTCCGGGAAAAGCAGGCAGCCACCCGGCTTCTGCTTGAGTGCGGGGCGTCCATATTCGAACTTAACTCATTGCGCAAGCACATGTCCCTGGCTAAAGGAGGGCAACTGGCAAGGATTGTCTATCCCGCAAGGGTTGTTTCTCTATTTCTGTCCGACGTTGTCGGGGATTGCCTGGATGTGGTCGCTTCAGGCCCAACGGTTGCCGATCCGAGCACGTTCGCCGATTGCATTCGGATCGTCGAACGCTACGAGCTTTCAGAAAAGCTTCCGGCTTCCGTGCTTAAGCTGTTGCGCGACGGCGCAAGCGGGCTGATCGAAGAGACCCCCAAGCCGGGCGACGCTGTGTTCCAAAGGGTTCAGAACCTCGTTGTCGGAAGCAACCGCGCGGCTTTGCTCGCTTCGGCGCAGAAGGCGTCCGAGCTTGGATATGCTCCGATGGTTCTCTCCTCTTTTGTGCAGGGCGAAGCCCGCGAGATCGCACAGGCCTTTACGGCGATAGGAAAGGAAATCGTCTCATCCGGGCGCCCGATTTCTGCGCCTGCTTGTGTTCTGGCCGGGGGGGAAACGACGGTTACGGTGAAAGGCGAGGGTAAAGGCGGCCGGAACCAGGAATTTGCCCTGGCTGTCGCGCTCGGCCTCGAGGGGTGGCCGCGCATTTCGGCGTTAAGCGCCGGGACCGACGGCTCGGACGGACCAACAGAGGCCGCCGGCGCTTTCGCCGACTCCAATACCTGCCGTAACGGAGCACTCAAGGGCCTGAATCCTTTGGATCACCTTTCGAGAAATGATTCCTATAATTTTTTCAAAGCGATAGGAGACCTTTTCATCACCGGTCCCACCCGCACCAACGTAATGGACGTGATTTGCATGATCGTAGATACTCAGTAGGCTGACGCAAAGATCCGAATCGAAAGAAAACGGAGGTCAGGGTCATTGCCCGATATCCTCATCAACGCCGCCACTCTTCACTATGAAACGACAGGTCAGGGACATCCGCTTCTCTTTCTGAACGGCCTGGGTATGAGCGTCCGGGATTGGGAAGGGCAGGTGGGTTATTTTTCTAAAGACTACCGGGTCATCACATTTGATTACCGTGGACAGGGCGCTTCCTGCAAACCGCCGGGGCCCTACAGCATTTCGCTTTTTTGCGATGACGCCGTTGGGTTGCTAAGGTCCCTTAACGCCTGGCCCACCCACCTGGTTGGCCTGTCAATGGGCGGCATGATTGCTTTTCAGATGTCGGTCAGCCACCCGGAGATGCTCAGCAGCATGGTCATTGTAAACAGCGGTCCGGACCTCACTCTGCGGACACGGGCGCAAAAACTCGAATTTCTCAGGCGCAGATTGATTGTCCGGGTGCTCGGCATGCGCAAAATGGCTGAAATCCTGGCGGGTCGTCTTTTTCCCGAAAAGGGGCAGGAGGCCCTTCGCAAAGAAATAGCAGAACGATGGGCCCAAAACGATAAAGACGCCTACAATAATTCGGTTCTGGCGCTTAGAGACTGGAGCGTTTCCAAATATCTCGGCGAGATCCGCTGCCCCACCCTGGTCATCTCTGCTGACGGGGATTACACTCCTTTGAGCTACAAACAAGCTTACGTGAGCAAGATGCCTGACGCGGAGTTGGCGGAAATCTCAAATTCTCGCCATGCCACCCCGCTGGATCAGCCGGAGATCTTCAACAAGATCGTGTCTGAGTTTCTGATGAAGCATCCCTGATTTTTGCTCTTTTTCCCCTATGCAATGGCGGGACGGCGATGCCGAAAACATTGAAATCGCCGATCACCGATGATGTAGGATCAAATATGAAAACGGATATGCCGCCGGTTCATCCGGGAGAGATTCTGCTCGAGGATTTCCTGAAGCTGATTCGGAGTCTGAGCTTCATAGGTGACGAGATCATTTATGAACAGAAGCTTTCCATGAACACAGTCGTCCTCAATACTGATTTCAATCGAGCCGATAAAACCCTTGTAGCGTAATATATCTTTCACTGCCGAATACCTTAGAATTTCGTAAGCTTCCTGAACCTGTGCCTTCCTGGTTCGATCACGACAAAAGCTCTCCTCAATTCTTCCTCGGAATGTTCATTCAAGACCCTGCCGAGTTCATGGTGCACTGCATTCTGAGTGGCCGGCAAGATGCGAAGATAGATGACCCCTGCTCCCAATTCACTGACAAAAATTAACCCGCCAAAATCCCTGTCTCTCGTAACAAGGATACGGCGCTGATCGCGAGCGGCTCGGAGCAAATCGGTATCGCTTGCCTGGGAGAGATTGAGTCTTGAGACAGAAACGGCATCGTGGCCCAAGCCGGCAAGTAGGCGGCCTGTACTTGCGTAGACGTCCTGATCCAGAAGAAATTTCATGCGCCAACAGCCGCAATGTGAATCTCTTCGGCGGTCACGACATCGATGGCATATTGAATACTTGCACGAATATCCTCCATTCGGAGGTCGGGATAGTAGTCTTGAATGATCTTGTCAAACGGAATTGCGTCCCTGACCAATTCGAGCACGTCCTGCACGGGGATTCGGGTCCCGGCGACACAGGGCTTCCCGAAATGGATATTGGGGTCAATTGCGATTCGCTCCTTCATGATTTTCGCCTCCATGTTCTTTTGCAGGCAAGGCTGCCTGGAAAAACCGACCCCGGGCAGGCGGTATTTCTTCGTGCCCACCAAAAAAATCGGCAACGCTCCGCTCTTACCCACCCCAGATTACCAGACTATTCTTACACCACAAACAAAAAAAGGACTCGCGATTTCTCGCAAGCCCTTGTTTTTCCAAGCTCCCCGGGACGGACTCCCTTCGGCAGAGCTTGCCCTGAGCTTGTCGAAGGGCTCAGGGCAAGCTCACCGCCTGATCAATGCCAGCTTCTTCTCACGGCGCCGCCCCTTGATTTCCTTTTCCCGTTTGGCGGCTGACAATTTGCCGGGATGTGTTCAGAATAAAGCAAGACCGCTTTATGCTGGTTGATCCGGTGGTCAATATCTGTCGTTATGCCGGTGTAGAGTTGGCCGTCTCTGTCGCAGATGTAAACATACCACATAGCCGCACTTCCAAACGACAAAAAGGCCGGGAACACAAATCCCGCGGCCTTTGTTGTTTTCTGGCTCCCCGGGACGGACTCGAACCAAGTGCAGGGAACAAACGTCAGCCTTTGTTAAGGATCAAGACGCCTGCCTTGCGGGTCGGGTCCGGTCACCAGCACCAAGCAAGAGGGCTCTGACCGATATATCCTCATCAAGATCGTCCCAATGGATTCCACTGCCGCCACCGCTCATGATGAACCCCTCTCGCTGTAGTCGGGTTGCGTTAAGAAGTCGGGGGAAGTAAGCCAGAGGGACCCCGAGTTGACGTCCATCCGCAAGCTCAACCCACATGTTATCCGCATCAAATGATACTTTCCTGGCACGTGGTTCAAAGGCTAAAGCGCTCATTCCAAAACCTCTCGATTAATTCTTTCTTTCCTTCAGCCACCCGCATAAGTTCAGTGAGCTCTGGGGGCAAACCATCTGCGCACATCTGTGACATCTGCGGATGAACAGTTATGATAGCCTGCGGTTAATTCAAGTCGCGGCGAGCCGATATGTTTCAAACTCTCCGGCCGCTCCTGCCGCTCAGAACTCAATTCCCTTCCCGGCCTTGAGCCCCCGGTCGCGAAAGGGATGCTTTATGTCCTTCATCTCGGTCACCATGTCTGCAATTGCAATGAGTTCGTCGGGGGCATTTCTCCCGGTGACTACTATGTGGGGGCCGGTCGTTCTGTTTTCAAGGGCCTCTATCACCGTCTCCCCGGGCAGAAGCCCGTGGGACAGGACTACATTCAGTTCATCGAGAACGATCATATCGTAATATCCACGCTCCATTTCGGAGACGGCCTCCTCCCAGCCTGCTTCGGCCAGGCGGCGGTCTTCTTCGAGACTCTCCTTTTTCCAGGTAAAGCCGCTTCCAAGGGGCTTGATTTCAACCTCTTCGATTTTCTCGAATGACTGAAGCTCGCCGTAAGCCCACGAGCCCTTTATAAACTGCAAAACGAGCACCCTCATGCCGTGTCCCGCCGCGCGCATGGCCATGCCGAGGGCCGCAGTGGTCTTTCCTTTTCCGTTCCCCGTAAAAACGATCAAAAGACCTTTTCGGAATTCACTCTCTCTTCTCCCTTTGTCGTCCGAGTCCGTTTATTATCTGCTCAACTTAATAAGCCTCTTGGCGATTCCACCTTGGCGATTTGAATCCCTGAACCACATCCATACCCCGCAAAAAAAAAGCGGGCCGCCGCCCGCTCTCACTCATCGCAAAACTGCTGAACTCAGCAATCCTTGCCCACCCCACATGAACTCTTTGTCGAAGATGCGCTCTCTGTCTTGTTTTCAGCCTTGCTCCGCTTTGGCTCTCCGCCGGTTTGCCCGTGCTCTGGTTCTTGCCGCAATAGTCGGTTGTATACCAACCCGAACCCTTAAGGTGGAAAGTGCTCATGGAAATGAGCTTTCGGAGCTGACCCTCACAGTGTCCGCACTTCGTCAACGGCGGATCGGAAAATCTTTGCATCGCTTCGGTGGTCTTCCCACATTTCAAGCATTCATACTCATAGATTGGCATATTTCCGTCTCCTCGCGAACTTCATATTCCGCTTCACCAGCTCAAAACTTAACTTATTCATTATAAAACCAGCCAATTTTCTGTCAAGCCTTTTCCGTTATATGCCTCTACGGATAAACTTGATTCAAAGACCCGTTGACGACCTGGAGAATAGTGTATTGCCGCTCCAGATCTCCCCTCGAATTCACGGTGTAACTCCCTGCTACTCCCTGGAAACCCTTCGACTGAAGCAGATTTTGGAATAGGGAATTGCGGTCGACTTTCGCAGGTGAGGCGCTCCTGGCCTGAAGCAGCATCATGAGCGCATCATAGGCCTGTGCTTCAAGATAAGAAGGCGTCGAGTTGTAGAGGGAGGCGAATTTTTCACTGAACGCCTTTACCTCCGGGTTTTGGCTTTCCGGGAAAAAGGATGTGGCAAACAGCGCCTGGTCGACATATACACCTCCTGTCTGCACCAGGGGCGCCTCGCTCCAGAGATTGGTCCCCAGCAGTGTGACCCCGACTACGTTATTATAGGGAAGCTGCGGGGCTATCAGCGAAACCGCGCTCACCTGGTCCGGTATGAAGAGGGCATCGAAGGGAGTCCCTTCGATCACCGACAGGGGCGCGTTTTTTTTGGCTATATTCATGAGCTTCTGGAGAGGTTCGGTGAAATCGGTGCTCTTTTCCCTGTAAGAAGCACTGGCCATCATCGTTCCGCCCTGTTCCTGCACCGTTTCGGCGAAGATTTTGGAGAGCCTTTGCCCATAGCGGTCATCGGGGAAAAGACACGCAAAACGTTCGTATTTGAGTTTCTCCCGGCAGTAGCGGACAAGGGTTTTAACAAGGTCCCGGCTGTCGATGAATACGTGCAGTACGAAAGAGTTGTCCGTGGCGTCGTCTTCTTTTTGGGTCAGGGACAGCAGAGGGACCCCGTCACGGTTTGCCAACGGGACCACCGTCTTGTTCGCCTGAGTGCCAAGCGGCCCCACTACGGCCAAAACTCCTTCCTTTCGCGACCAGCTCTTTAAACGACCGGGCGGCTATGTCCGGCTCCGAGCCGGCGTCCTTTATAACCAGGGTGACTTGCTGACCCGGATGGCCCTCGTTCCAGTCGGAAACCGCCAGGTTGAGCCCACGGATCACCATGTCCCCGTATTTTGCGTTGGGTCCGTTCAGGGGGACCAGGACGCCGATTTTATCGGGATTCAGGGGTAATGCCGGTTTCGACAACCTTAGAACCCCTGATGAGCTGCCTGAATCTCCGGGGCAAGCGGATGGTCGGGATTTTGGGCAAGGATTGCTCTCAATTGCTCCCGGCTCGCTTCGCCCTGCCCCTTTTGAACTTCGATCTCAGCGTAGCGGAAATCCAGGAAAACCTTCATGAAATCGGAAGGATTCCTTTTATAGAGCCTTTTAACAAGACCTTCATCCGCTCTGCCCAGGGTCTCTTTTGTCAGTGCGGTCAGGCTTTTTTTCTGTTCCGGGGTATTTGCGACCGAAAAGCCGGAGGAACTCCAGTCAAAAGCAGTCTCAATGTCGTTTTCCGAGCTGTAGATTCCAACCATCAGCTCAGCCAGGCCAAATCGCACTTCGGGATGATTCGCGGCCAGTTCCCAAAGCGGCACCGCCTCCTTCATCGCCTGTTTTTTCTTGCCCGTCTGCACCAGGAGCTTAAGTTGGTTGAGTTTTGCAGAGGGGATCCCGTCCCAGGTGGGGTAAGCGTAAACGAGGTAATCAAAATACGTGCGGCGAGATCGGGTTGGCCCTGTTCAAGGTAGATTTCACCGATTCTGTTCATCGATTTCGCAGCAATGGCTGTACTCGGATACTTATCGATGATCCGTTCCCACAGGCTGATTGCGTTCGGGACCTTTCCGGCGCGGTAGGTCTCCTCAGCCTGGCGATACATGTCTTCGGCTTCCCGCGGGTATGTGGTGAAGCTGGAGAAGGTTGGGCGGCCAGGTTGGCCTCCGCCACCGGTGAGAACAGAAGAAAAAGCCTGCCGATGTCCCCTGCAGTTTCCATAAAAGCCTCGCGTGAGAATGCAGCCCAACGGTTCAATCCAAACAAAGGAGCACACTGTTACGTGCCCTTAATACATCGGAAAACCTTTAAGAAAAGATAATGTCAATCTTCATCCCTGATCCTTATTTCTTCACCTCCTCGAAGTCGGCGTCAACCACGTCCTCGTCGGGTTTTTTCTGCTGCTGAGATTCTCCGGTTTCGCCCTGTTGCCCCTGCGCTTCGGCCTGCTGGCCGGCCGCCCTTTTGTAGGCCTCTTCGGCCACCTTGTGAGAGAGTTGCATCAAGGGCGTCCACATCGCGCTGAATGGCGTCTTTGTCATCGCCCTCCATGGTCGGCCCTGAGCTTTGCGATTTGTGATTCGATGTCCGACTTTGTCTTCTGATCGAGTTTATCTCCCATCTCGCGCATCGTTTTTTCAGTGCTGTAGATGAGAGTATCCGCATGGTTCCTCGCTTCAACCAGTTCGCGCTTCTTCTTGTCTTCCTCGGCATGCTGCTCGCCCTCACGCACCAGGTTCTTTATTTCCTCTTCGCAAAGGCCGCTGGAAGCCGTGATCTGGATCGACTGTTCCTTCTGGGTCGCCAGGTCTTTTGCCGAAACGTGCACTATGCCGTTGGCGTCTATGTCGAAGGTGACCTCGATCTGCGGAATGCCTCTGGGCGCAGACGGGAATGCCCACCAGTTCGAACCTGCCCAGGGTCTTGTTGTCAGCGGCCATCTCGCGCTCGCCCTGAAGCACATGGATGGAGACCGCTGTCTGGTTGTCGGTTGCGGTCGAGAATATCTGGCTCTTGCGGGTCGGAATCGTGGTGTTGCGCTCGATGAGCTTTGTCATGACGCCGCCGAGCGTTTCGATCCCGAGCGACAGCGGGGTTACGTCGAGCAGCAGAACGTCTTTGACGTCGCCTCTGAGCACACCGCCCTGAATTGCCGCCCCGATCGCCGACAACTTCATCCGGGTTGACGCCCTTGTGAGGTTCCTTGCCGAAGAATTCCTGCACTTTTTGCTGAACTCGCGGCATCCGGGTCATTCCGCCCACCAGTATCACTTCGTCGATCTCGTTGCGGGAAAGGCCGGCATCCTTCAGGGCCTGCTGCATGGGCGGCAGCACGCTGTCGATGAGTTCTTCGACCATTGCTTCGAGCTTGGCCCTGGTGAGCTTTATGTTCATGTGCTTTGGCCCCGAAGCATCCGCAGTGATGAAGGGCAGATTGATTTCGGTCTCCATGGTGGTGGAGAGCTCGATTTTTGCCCTCTCCGCCGCTTCCTTCAGTCTCTGAAGGGCCATCTTGTCGGTCCTGAGGTCTATGCCGTAGTCTTTCTTGAACTCGGTGGCCAGCCAGTCGATTATTCGCTGGTCGAAGTCTTCCCCGCCCAGGTGCGTGTTGCCGTTGGTGGATTTGACCTCGAATACCCCTTCGCCGATTTCCAGAATGGAGATATCGTAGGTCCCGCCCCCGAGGTCGAACACGGCTATCTTTTCGTCCTTTTTCTTGTCCAGACCGTAGGCAAGCGAGGCGGCGGTCGGTTCGTTGATGATGCGCAAAACGTTCAACCCGGCGATTTTGCCTGCGTCCTTGGTAGCCTGCCTCTGGCTGTCATTGAAATAGGCCGGTACCGTAATGACCGCGTCGGTGACTTTTTCCCCCAGGTAGTCTTCCGCCGTTTGCTTCATTTTCATCAGGATAAAAGCCGAAATCTCCGTCGGGCTGTAATCACGGCCCCGAATCTGGATGTGCGCGTCTCCATTGGAGGCGCGCACGATCTTGTAGGGAAGAACTTTTATGTCGGACTGAATTTCCGGTGTATCGAATTTGCGGCCGATAAGCCTCTTTACCGCAAAAACGGTATTCTCGGGATTGGTTATGGCCTGTCGCTTGGCGACCTGCCCCACCAGCCGCTCGCCGCTTTCGGTGATGGCCACCATGGAAGGGGTGATCCGGCTGCCTTCCGCATTGGTCAAAACCTTCGGCTCCTTTCCCTCCATGATTGCTACCACCGAATTGGTAGTCCCGAGGTCGATTCCTATGACTTTACTCATTTAATTGCCTCCTTGGGTTACCTGTAATCCTGCCTCTCGGACCGTGGAGCATAAAAACTCCAGGCCCCGCCATGTAGTGAATGTTCAGCAAGTCGTCGTCTTTTGCATTTCTTGACACCCCGACCCTTGCAGGCCTGAGGAGCCTGTCCCTTAAAGTGTAGCCTTTTTGAAATTCCTTTGTCACGGTCATATCCGGGTAGTCGGGGTTCTGCTCCTGGAGGACCGCCTCATGCCGGTTAGGGTCGAAACTGCAGCCCACCGATTCGAAGGGCGCCGCGCCGAACCTGGCAAGAACATCGATGAAGCTTTTTAGAGTCATCCGCACGCCGTCCAGAAGGCCTTCGCAGTTCTCATCCTTTTCGCCATGCTCAATTGCCCGCTCAAGGTTGTCTACCACCTCGATGAGCTGGCGCATGATGCTTTCATTAGCGTAAGATATGCCCTCGGATTTCTCCCTCTCCAGTCGTTTCCTGGTGTTGTCCAACTCTGCAGCAAGCCTCAGGATGCGGTCCTGCGCCTCTTTGAGTTCCTCTTCGCGTTTTGAGAGTAGCTGCCGGCAATCTTCTTCAATATTCTCCGAAGCCTCGACCCGGGTTTCAGCCTGATCTCCAGGATCGGGATTTTCGCTGCCAGGCTTTCTTTCAACAGGTATCAAACTGTTCCCTCCATTTCACGCCACTCAATAATCCTGACAATATAAGTTCACCTTTCGGCAAATGTGGCATTGCGACATCCAAAAGTCGATTTTTTCAACCCTCATCAGGGATTTCCAGGATCTGGCTGAGAAACTGCGCCGTAAACTCGACGATCGGTATAATTCTGGAATAATCCATGCGCAGGGGACCAATCACGCCGAGCACGCCCAACGGAGTGGTTCCCTGCCGGTAGGGAGCCGAAATCAGGCTCATTTCCTGCCATTCCTGCAGTTCGCCCTCGGTCCCCAGCATTATCTGGATTCCCGTCGAAGCCTTCAAGGTCTCGTCGAGCAGGCGTATCATCTTGGATTTATCCTCGAAGGCCTGAAGTATCCGCCTCATTTGCTCCACGTCGGCGAACTCCGGATTGTCCAGAAGATTGGTCCTGCCTTCTATGTAAACCTCGCTCTCCTCGATCGTGTCCTGAATCGCCCGGTGGGCCATTTTCAGGGCGCGCGAAAAAAGCTGGTCGAAAAGCGCCTTCTCGCTCTCCATTTCCTCCAGGATGCGCTCCTTCACCTTGGACAGGGGCACATTCTGAAGAAGCTCGTTTATATACCGGCTGTACTTGTCAAGTTCGACCTGCGTAATCTCTTCCGTGGATTCGATGTGCGTCTGATGAACCAGGCCCGCCTTTGAAATAAGAATCACCATTATGTCAAAAGGCCCAAGCCGAAGGAATTCGATATGTTTGAACGATGTAATCGAAAGCTTGGGCCACAGCACAACTCCAGCCTGCCTGCAGTATTGGGAAAGCAGTTTGGATGTTCCGCGCAGCAGCTCCCTTATGTCTTGCGGCCTGGTTTTCATTGCATCGCGAATCCGTTCCTTTTCCGACCCTTCGAGCTGCCTGGAGCGCATTATCGAATCGAGGTAAAGCCGCAGACCCTTCACGGTCGGAATTCGACCGGCCGATGTGTGCGGCTGGTGGAGCAGTCCCATTTCCTCAAGATCGGCCATCACGTTGCGTATAGTAGCAGGGCTGACGTTCATGACGCTTCTTTTGGAAATGGTCCTGGAGCCCACCGGTTCGCCGGTCTCGATATAATCGGTAATAACCGCTTCCAGAACGATCTGATCGCGTTGCGTAAGCTCGATCACGCCCAAACTCCTTATTGGTAGCACTCACCATAAAAGAGTGCTAAAGAAACCTAGTGCTATATAACCGTTTGTCAAGACGGCAACAATTATAACGAAACTCAAGGTGCAGTATTCGCTCTGACGACTATCCGGCAAAATCCCTTGAGCAGATCGAGCACCCGTGCGGCGTAGTCTCTCCGGCAGAGCTGCCGCAGCCGCAGCTCGGGGTAAAAAGCGAGTGAGCAATTACTTCCTCTATCTCCATCTCGCCTGCGGCAAGCTCCCGGATCCTGGCCGGTCCACCTGCCGGCAAGGCTTTCGGGGGTCTCGGCCCGAATCGCATCGAGGTCCGACGTGGGGACTATGCCCCAGGCTATGTTGCCGCCCTCGGCCATGAATTGAAGGCATTCTTTCCTGTAGAGGGCAAACTTATCGAAATAGCCATAGGAGTCGAAATTGATGATGTCGAAATTTGATTGAAACGCCAGCAGCCAATCGGTGTTGGCGCAGACGTGAATCCCGGCGAGCCCTCCCGCCGCATGGACGGCGTCGACCACTTCGGCCAGCAGCCTCAGGACCAGTTCGGCGGAAACGGTAATGAAGGCCGAAGAGCCGAACCCCGCAAGTCCGGGTTCGTCCAGAAAAATTATCACCGGGACTCCGAATGCTCTGCATGAGCTCAATCTGCCACCTGGCTTTGAGGCCGAGAAGCTTCGGTATGATGTCCAGGAAGCGTTCGTCGTAGATGAGAGCGCGGCCGCTCCTGGTCCTTCAGGCCGCTCAGAAGGGTAAATGGACCCACTATCTGCCCCTTCAGGGCGCGAAGGGGCAGATTGGCGCCCTTGAGGGTCTCAAGAAAACAGCGGAAGGTTGCGCCGGTTTCTTCACCCATCCTGAAGCGCGAATCGTCGATCTGGAGCAGTCCCTCGTCGAGAGCAAGGTATTGTTCATAGAAAAGAAGCGACCTGCTGGTCGAATTCCGGCGTATCGGACCTCACAAACTGCCTGCCCTCTTCGTTTACAAGCCCCGGCAGACCCTCGATATACTGCGCCATCATCTGCTCGGCGGGATATGCGGTCAACTGGGGCCAGGCGGGTATCTCCGGCGCAGCCTGAAGCACAAGGCCGATTGCCCTTTCCCGGTCCCTTTGAGGCATGCTGCCGATGAGAGTGGCGGACCCGAGTCCCTGGAAGTTCTTCAAAGTGCGGCTCCTTTCTATCGTGGTTATCGTGATCCGATGAATCAACGGATCGCTGCCCAAGCTTCAAATCAGGGCCAACCCGAACCGCTACTCGGAAATAATCCCATCTTTTACGGGTATCAAGTTTTATTTGCTTTTCGGTCTTTTAGCTGTTTTACAAATGCTGCAACTTTATCACTCAAGGGAGGAATCAATGGCCGAAGATCTCAAGAAAATGTATCGCACGGTAATGGAGGACCATTTTCCGGACTCGCTGCGCGTGAGCTTCGGAGACCAGGCGCTCGTCTACAGGAAGCGCTCCTGGAAGTTTCCGGACGAAAAAACGCGGTGAGTTGATCGAAAAGGGGCTGCGCTACGGGGAAAATCCGGGCCAGGAAGCGGCCCTCTACGAACTGGTCGGCGGCAATCTGACGCTGGGCGCCTGCCGGTTCATCGATCCCCGAAATGGTCTGGTCAGCGCCATTGGCGAGGAGGACATGCTCCAGGAAGGCAAGCATCCCGGAAAGATCAACCTGACTGACCTGGACAACGGACTCAATATACTGAAATTTCTAATGGAAAAGCCCGCCGCGGTAATCCTCAAGCATAACAATCCCTGCGGCGCCGCTCTGGGCGCAAACCTGTCCGAGGCATACCATCGCGCAAACCGCGCAGACCGGATTGCCGCTTTCGGCGGATGCCTCGTGGTCAACCGCCCGGTCGACAAGGCTACGGCCGAACTTATTTCGGAAAACTACCTCGAGGTGGTCGCCGCTCCCGATTATGAGGAGGGCTCTCTTGCGAGTCCTCAAAAAACGAGCCAACCTGCGCATTATCCAGGTATCCAGGATAGACCGGCTCCGGGATTACATCGATATGCGGTTCGTCGATTTCAAGTCTCTGATCGACGGCGGCCTGATCGTGCAGCAGTCGCCGCTCAATAAGATCAGGAGCGCCAGGGATTTCAAACTGGCCGAAACCACCTACCAGGGCAAAACCTACAAAATCAGCAGAGAGCCGACCGAACAGGAAATGGCGGACCTGCTTTTCGGCTGGTTTGTCGAGCAGGGCGTGACCTCCAACTCGGTTCTATACGTAAAAGATGAATGCACGGTCGGAATCGGCACGGGCGAGCAGGATCGCGTCGGGGTCGCCGAAATCGCCGTCTACAAGGCCTACCAGAAGTACGCGGACGCGCTCTGTTTCGACAGGCACAAAATCCCCTACAAGGACCTGGAGCTTGCCATCGAAAAGGGGGAGCGTCCCAAAGAGCAAAAAGAGGAAATCGATGCTCTCACCTGCGAGGCCAAGGCGGGTCTCATAGGCGCCGCGATGGTTTCCGACGCCTTTTTCCCGTTCAGAGACGGCGTGGACGTCGGGATCCGCCAGGGGATAAAGGCGGTTGTGCAGCCGGGCGGCTCCATGAGGGACTGGGAAGTGATCGAGGCCTGCAATGAAGCCGGAGTGACAATGGTGCTCACAGGACAGCGGGCGTTCAAGCACTGATATCTCGCGTAGCTTGGGATTGCAACCTATGGCTCATAATCCATATATAGCGTACCGCCCGGACATAGATGGACTAAGAGGCGCCGCCGTCCTATTCGTTCTTGCTTTCCACGCCTTCCCATCTTGGTTTGAAGGCGGGTTCATCGGGGTTGACGTCTTCTTCGTCATCTCCGGGTTCCTGATTTCGAGCATCATCTTCAAGGGCAACGCTCGTGGAGATTTCAGTTTCCTGGAGTTCTACAAGCGGCGCGCAAGACGGCTGTTCCCGGCCCTGAGCCTAGTCTTGGCCGTTACAGGGGTCTTGGGATGGATATATCTGCTTCCCGAAGAATACGAACACCTCGGCAAGCACATCGCCGCAGGCGCGGGATTTGTGCAGAATTTCATGCTGCGAAAAGAGTTTGGTTACTTCGATACATCATCTGCGCTCAAGCCGCTCCTGCACCTGTGGTCGCTCGCTATAGAGGAGCAGTTCTATTTGGTCTATCCGGTCGCGATCTGGGCGTTGTGGCGAGGGCGCATGAATGTGCTGGCCGCAATCGTGTCGCTTGCCTGCATTTCTTTCGCCCTGAACATTGCCCGGGTTGCAGGACATCCCACTGAAGCTTTCTATATGCTGCACACTCGCTTCTGGGAACTGCTCGCAGGCTGTGTGCTCGCCTTTGTTCACCAGTTCAAACCATCTGCGCCGGCTCTATCTCACCGGCAGCGAAATGCGCTCTCCGCTCTGGGCGCACTGTTCATCGTGACATCCCTCGCCATGCTGAACAAGGACAGGGCGTTCCCTGGCTGGTGGGCGTTGTTGCCCGTTTTGGGCGCTTCATCGTTCATCTTGGCCGGCCCCTCTGCCTGGATCAATCGTGTCATCCTGGCTGCCCCGGCGATGAACTTCACCGGCAGGATCAGCTATCCACTCTATCTCTGGCACTGGCCGTTGCTCTCCTTTGCGCGAATTCTCGACCCGGCCGTGACCGCCTGGGCGCGCGCCGGCCTCCTTGTCCTGAGCGCCCTGTTGGCTTGGATTACCTATCAATTCGTAGAGAAGCCGATTCGGTTCGGGAAGAACCCTTTCCGTGCGGCCCCCCTTGTTACGGCCTCAGCCCTTTTCACCGTTGGCGCCGCAGGGTTGCTGATCTTCATTTCCCAAGGGGTCCCCTCAAGGCTGCCCGAGTCGTTGAGAGCCGTCGCCACCTATCGGTATGATTGCGTGTCCGACACACAGCGGGGCCGCTGCTGGTTGAACAACGCACAAGCGTACGATGGCTTCGCCCAAGCCTGCTATGGCGACCTTCTTAATGGGGACGGCGACGGAACGGTCGTGCTTTGGGGCGACTCCCACGCGGCGTGCATGTTCCCCGGCGTACGCGCAACATTGAGCGATAGGTGGAGCGTCGCCCAGTTCACGAGGGACGCTTGCCCGCCCATGCTCGGCAACGAGGAGGCGCGCACGTCCAACTGCCGGCAAAGCAATCAATTCGTTGTCTCTATGCTCAAGGAACATCCTCAGGCAACGGTGATCCTGTTCGCCGCCTGGGAAATCTACTCTAAGGACTGGACTGCCGGCAGCCCTGCAGGTAAGGCGTTGCTTGCGACCGTTCGCGATCTGCATGATGCGGGCGTGGCCAGACTCATCGTTATGGGACCCTCTCCCAAATGGAAGGACAACCTGCCCAAACTCGTCCTCGTCAGAGCGAAGGACGATTGCCGGGACCTGACAGTTCCCTTACGAATGAGTTCCGGCCTTGATCCATCCTCCGAGATCGCAGACAAGCAGCTCCGAATGCTGCTGGCCGCATCTCCGGCCAGGTATTTTTCCGTATTCGACACCCTCTGCAATGACCTGGATGGATGTTTGGTCAGGGCGACAGATGAACAGACGAGCTTCACCACGTGGGACTATGGTCATCTAACGATTAATGGCGCTCGAATTGTGGCCGGCCGGCTCCCCATCGGGCCCCTCCCCCCGGTTGCGCCTTCCGGCGAACTTCGAAGCAGCATCTCGCGCCCCATCGGGGCGCCCTGAAACTACAAAAAAGTCGCACCGTTCGCTCTTCACCAGGCTCGGGTTTTTGCGGGGTAGGCAAACACAATCATAAAAAGGCCATAAATCTAGTGACTTACATAGGGTGGCCAAATTTGTCGTGTGCCTACGCGTGAGAGGGTGCCGATTGAATGTCCAGGACGGCCTTAGGCATTGGAATCTCTAGGGATTTAAGTGTTCGGACAAGCTCGGAAGAGGGCTCGTTGCGCTGAAAGAATTGATTTTTTGGGGTGTGAAACTCGGTCGCCTGGAGCGTGGAAAGTGTCCTTCGGATGTTCGGCCAGGGCTGCTTGCATTTGAGTTCGGCAACTCTTTCGATGAGAAGCGAGAAGACGCAAAGCTTCACGTGAGCTTCGATGCGTTTGGGCAGCCAGTGGTACATCGGCTCCATCTTGATCCGGGTGCTCTTAAGGGTCCTGAAGGCTCGCTCGATCACAAGGAGCCCCTTATAACCGGCGGCTGCGTCTTCAACGGTGATGGTGTCGTCATTGGTCTGGAGCACCCATTTGCCGTCGTACTTTGACACCTGCTGGATCGCCTCACGGTCCAGTCGGATGCGGCCCTGCTTATCGACTGTCAGGTAGCGTTTGTACCTGCCGGAGGCCAGAAGATCGATTGCCCATCTGGCAGTCGCCTGATGATCCGGATGGCTTTGAGTTCTTCTTCAAGCTCTTTGACAACTTGCTCCCTATGCTTTCGCTCCCTTTCAGCCTCGCGGGGATTGTAGCACAGGATATACCGGCGCCGGAGTTCTCCATCGCCTACGACTACTTCCTTTGCCTGGAGGTTTTCGGCAATCGTTTTAAAACGGCCGGGCTTGGTGAGTACCTCTTCCTTGATCTCTGAAACGCTGGCCATGCGGGTAGCCAGAAGGTATTTCCCGCAGGCTCTGGCCAGTTCATCGCGGTTTGTGGCGGAATTCATCCCGGAGTCGGCAACGAAGAGCGCCCGCCCAAGCTTCCATCCCCGAAGGTCTTCACGGACCTTCTTGACCGTATCAACATCGGAGGTGTTGCCGGGAAAAACCCAACTCCTCACGGGCAGGCCTTCCGCGTTACGGCTAGAGCGACCACGATCTGCGGACTCCATGTGCCGTTTTTGGAATGGCCGTACTTTCGAAAGCCCGATCCCGCTTCGGTGTCCTCGTCCGCTTCGTCAATAGAGAAGGAGGCGGTCGTTGTGTCGTAGAAAATGACATCCACCACCAGGTTGAAAAGATTCGCGACATGGAAAAAGACCGCATTCTCGACTTCGGCCACGTTCCAGTGCAGAAGGTCCATCGCCTCATACATCTGGTAGAGCTTTACCGTACCGCACGAGGGCATGTAGACCGAATGTAGCCAGCGATCCCATACGCCGAGTTTGGAGTCGGGCTCGCAGAGCCGGTTTGCAACCATGGCAAGAAGGGCTCTTTCGTGTAAAGGAGTGCCTCCGGATTCTTCCATAACTTTGCGCAATGCGGGGCCGATCTTCAGTCGCTCCCAAAGCGCCTCGACCACAAGAGGAACACCGAAATCAAAGGTCTGAATCAGCCGCACCTTTTCAGGGAGCGCGGGTGATTGCTCGCGGATGGGACCTGTAGCGGTTTCAGCAGAATCCAAAGGGTCATGAACCTCAACACCGCAGACCCTGGCAATCGAGCGGCAGAGCCTGACCAGATCGTCCCGGTCGAGTTCATCCGCTCGCCCGAAATTGTGGATGATCTCGGCGACCGGATTTCCCGTTTCGGAATGCCGGACGTTGTGGGCAAGCTGGTAGTACTCGACCACCGATCCATCTCTGTTTTTGCGTTTTGTAGTTCGTAGATACATGCCTACTCGATTAGCATGTACTACCCGATGGTGTCAAGAATAAAAATTGACCTCGTGTGCCTACACTTTTTGAACTTTTTCGAGGTTTGCGGGGCTGTAAACCCGCATGGAATCTAGGGCGCACTAGTAAAATCAGTGTCATATGTGCCTATCTGGCAAAAACCCGAGCCAGGGGAACCCCTTATATTGTTTCTGACCGACAAACTTATCGGAGGCCAAATCAGCCGTGCTCCAGCCTCCGCCAAGGGCTTCGACAAGGAGCACGTTAGCGTTCAAGCGGCGGCCCAGGACGTTAACGGCGGTTAACTCGTTAGTAAGCGCTATGGTTTGAGTTTGTATGACATCCAGGGCGCTTGCCGTTCCCACCTTGTAGCGATTGATGGTTATGTTCAGGTTTTTTTTTGCCGAATTGACCGCTGCATCCGCCGCCTGCGCCTCCTGCTCCAGAATGCGAAGCGCCGCCAGGTTATCCTCAACCTGCTGAAATCCCGTAAGTACGGTTTGACGGTAAGTGGCGACACTCGCATCATAGGCTGCGCGGGCCTGTTCGGTCTGAGCGCGCCGAAGCCCCCCGTCAAGCAAGGTTTGTTGAAGCAACGCCGGCCCGAGCGTCCAGAATCGGCTGGGCCACAAGAACCACTGGGCCAGAGTGGAGGCCTCGAATCCGCCCGTTGCGCTGAGAGTAACGGTTGGATAATAGGCGGCTTCGGCCACCCCGATCTGGGCATTTGCGGCTGCGGCCTGTCTTTCGGCGGCGGCGATATCGGGCCTGCGTTCGAGAAGTTCCGAAGGTATGCCCGCAGGTATGGCCGGCGGGGTCAAATCGAGCGGCGTGGCAGGAATGGTTAATTCAGACGGCGACTTACCCATGAGAATTGCTATCGCGTGCTCCATTTGGGCCCGCTGTACGCCCGTATCGATCTGCTGAGCCTCGGCCGTCTCTAGCTGGGTTTGCGCCGTAAGTATATCGGATTGAGCCGCCACGCCGGTTGCATACCTGTTCTTTGTCAGTTCCAAGAACTTCCGGTAGGCGTCAACCGTCTCATCCAGCACCTTTTTCTGGGAATCCAGGGTGCGAAGCTGGAAGTAATCCTGGGCCAGTTGGGCGTGCATGCTGAGACGCACTCCTTCCAGGTCGGCGTCGCTGGCCTGGGCGCTTGCCTTGCTTGACTCGACCTGCCGGCGCACCTTGCCCCAGAGGTCGGGCTGCCAGGTCACCTGCCCGGAAAGGAGGTAGTCAGATCGGGTAGACCCGGCGGCCAAAACGGGAGCGTTTCCACCGAGGTTGGCCGATCCACGGGTGCGAGTGGCGGAGCTTCCAGCCGTAGCCGTGGGAAAATAGGCCGCTCGGGCGACCTGCACCAGCGCGAGGGCCTGCCTGTACTGCGCTTCAGCGGCTGCAAGGTTCTGGTTCGAGATATTGACCTGCTCTTCAAGCGCATTCAATTGAGGATCGTTATAGATCGTCCACCAGGCGCCGCGAGGAACATGGTCCTGCGGCTGCGCTTTCTTCCAGCCCTCGATTTCCTTGTAAGAGGGCGGGGTGTCAACCTTTGGCTTGACGTAATCAGGACCCACCGTACATGCAGAAAGGATCGCAAGCAGCAAAGGAATCGTCGCATGCTTTATGAGTAGTCTCGCCATTGCTTTCTCCACGCCTCGCGAGGTCTTCTTCGTGGCTTTCGTGTATCCTTCGAGTCTGCCGAATCCCCCTTGATGGGGCCCTCTCTCACAGGGGCTCTGTTCCGGGAAAAGACTCTCCCTTCCCGGGTTCTTTTCCCCGCCTCCTTAACAACCAGAGCCGCAGGCGGTCCATGTAGAGGTAGATCACCGGGGTGGTAAAAAGCGTTAACATCTGGCTGAAAATCAGCCCGCCTACGATGGATATGCCGAGCGGCCGCCGCAGCTCGTAGCCGACGCCCGTGCCCAGCGCCAGGGGCAGCGCCCCCAGGAGCGCAGCCATCGTGGTCATCATGATCGGCCGAAATCTCAGCAAACAGGCCTGATAAATCGCCTCGGCAGGGCCCATGCCTTCCTTTCGCTCAGCTTCCAGGGCAAAATCGACTATCATGATGCCGTTCTTTTTGACCAGGCCGATCAGCAGGATAATTCCGATTACGGCAATCAGGCTGAGATCGGTTCGGCAGATCAGCAGGGCGACAAGCGCCCCTACGCCCGCCGATGGAAGCGTCGAGAGGATGGTGACCGGGTGGATGTAGCTTTCGTACAGCATTCCGAGCACTATGTAGACCGAAATCAGCGCCGCCAGGATCAGAATGGGTTCATTGGCAAGAGATGCCTGGAATGCCTGGGCCGTGCCAAGAAAAGTTCCATGAATGGTTTCCGGCATTCCCAATTTTCCAGTCGCCGTTTCAACCGCCTCTACTGCATCCCCGAGCGCCACGCCGGCAGCCAGGTTGAAGGAGATCGTTATCGCGGGAAACTGCCCCGCATGGTTAACGGAGAGCGATGTGGTCGATGGTTTGAATTTGGTGAATGCGCTCAGCGGCACTTCGGCCCCGGTGGAGGAGTGAACATAAACATCGCGCAGAGTTTCAGGCCGTTGCCAAAAGGGCGGAGCGAACTCCATCACGACATGATACTGGTTTAACTGGGTGTAGTTGATAGCGACCTGGTTCTGGCCGAAAGCGCCGTAGAGGGTGCTGATCGATGAGCTGCGCGGAGATGCCAAGACGCGACGCGGTGGAGCGGTCGATCTCGCACCATAGGCTTGCCGCCCCTTGTCCTGCTGATCGCTGCTTACATCCACCAACTGGGGCAATTTACGCGCCTCTTCCAGTACGCGGGGCGCCCATGTGTTGAGGTCCGCCAGGTTGTCGCCCCGCAGGGTGTATTGATAGGCGGCATTGCTGATCATTCCGCCGATCCGCAGTTCCTGGACCGGTTGAAGATACGTGGGGGCGCCCGCTACCTGGGCGAGCTTCTTGCGCAGCCGCGCGATAATCTCCGTCACTGTTGCCTTCCGCTCTTCAAAAGGCTTGAGCGCAATGAACATTCGTGCGAAGTTTGTAGTGGAAGCGCCCGCTCCTCCCCCGCCGGTAAAGCCGATCACATCGGCGACATCCGGATCGGCTTTGATGATGTTTACCACTTCCGTCAATTTTTTGCTCATGGCCTGAAAAGAGATATCCTGCGCCGCCTGCATTCGGCCGCTGATGCGTCCGGTGTCCTGGTCGGGGAAAAAGCCCTTGGGAATGAACCAGAACAACAACACATTGGTCCCGAGCGTCAGCACCGTAATGAAGAGCATAATGAGAGAATGCCGGAGCGCCCAGCGCAGACCTTTGTCGTAGGCGTTCCGCATATGGTCGAATATCCACTCCATAGCCCTGTAGACAAAGCCGTGAGCGTGGGTTGTCTCCTTCTTGAGGATGGTTGCGCACATCATCGGGGTCGTTGTAAGCGAGACGACAAGAGAGATGATGATGGCTGCGGAAAGAGTGACCGCAAACTCGCGGAACAAACGGCCCACCATTCCGCCCATCAAAAGAATGGGAGTGAATACGGCGACCAGGGAAATGCTCATCGACAGCACGGTGAAGGCAATCTCGCGTGCGCCCCGCAGGGCCGCCTGCAGGGGAGACATGCCCTTTTTCCATGTACCGGGTGATATTTTCGAGCACAACGATAGCGTCGTCCACCACAAACCCGGTGGCGACGGTAAGGGCCATGAGAGAAAGGTTATCGAGGCTGTAGCCGCAAAGATACATGACCCCGAAGGTGCTGATGAGCGAGACCGGAACGGCGATGCCCGGAATGAGCGTGGCGCGCAGGTTCCGCAGGAAGGCGAACACGACCAGAATGACCAGTATGCCTGAGATGACGAGCGCGTGCTCGACATCGCGCAGAGAACCGCGGATTGGCGGACTTCGATCGAGAACGACCGATAGATCGACGCTCTGGGGTATCGAGGCCGCCAACTGCGGCAGCATTTCGCGGACCCGGTCCACCGTCGCGATAATGTTGGCCCCCGGCGACCGGAAAATGACCAGCATTACCGCCGGCTTGCCGTTTACCGAACCCGCCGTTCGCACATCTTCAACCGAATCCTCCACGGTCCCGAGGTCCGACAGGCGGACTTGCGCTCCGTTTTGATATCGGACAATAATGGGACGGTATTCCTCGGCTTTATGCAGTTGATCGTTGCATTGGATTTCCAGGGCTTCGGACCCATTGGCGAACTGTCCCTTGGGCCGGCTTACGCTGGTGCTTTGCAGTACGGTGGCGACATCGTCCAGGCCGATCCCGTATTTGTTCAACGCTCCGGGATCCAATTCCACACGAACCGCGGGCAGAGAACCTCCTCCCACGAAAACCTGGCCGACTCCGTCCACCTGTGAGAGCTTCTGCTGAAGTATCGTCGAGGCTGCGTCGTACATCTGCGCCTTGCTCACAATGTCGGAAGTAAGCGCCAGGATGAGGATCGGCGCATCCGCCGGATTGACTTTGCGATAGGTTGGATTGCTCGGCAGCGTGGTGGGCAGGTAACTTCGCGCCGCGTTGATCGCAGCCTGCACGTCGCGCGCAGCGCCATCGATATTGCGGTCCAGCTCGAACTGGAGGACGATGGACGTCGAGCCCAGGGAACTGGTCGAAGTCATCTCGGTGACCCCGGCAATATGCCCGAACTGCCGTTCCAGGGGAGCGGCCACCGATGTGGCCATGGTCTCGGGGTCCGCTCCAGGCAGGGCGGCCGAGACGCTGATCGTGGGAAAATCGATCTGCGGCAGGGGTGATACCGGCAGGAAACGAAACGCGATAATTCCGGCCAGAGTCATTCCCAATCGTCAGAAGCGTCGTGGCGACAGGGCGTTTTATGAAAATTTCGGAGAAGTTCATGCCGACCCCGCCCCGTTGTCATCATCGGAATCTTTGGAACGAACCCTGCCAAGGCGCCTGGCCAGACGGTCGAACCACAGGTAAATGACGGGAGTGGTGTAAAGGGTGAGCACCTGGCTGAATAATGAGGCCGCCCACTATGGAAATGCCCATGGGGCGCCGCAACTCGGAGCCCAGCCCCGTTCCCAGGGCCAGGGGGAGCGCACCCAGAATGGCGGCCATCGTGGTCATCATGATCGGCCGGAACCTGAGCAAACAGGCCTGATAAATGGCCTCGACGGGTTCCTTGCCCTCTCTTCGCTCGGCATCGAGGGCGAAGTCGACCATCATGATGCCGTTTTTCTTGACGATTCCTATCAGCAGGATAAGGCCGATCAGCGCAATCACGCTGAACTCGGTGCGAAAGAGCAGCAGCGCGAGAATGGCCCCTATACCGGCGGAAGGCAGTGTCGAAAGTGATTGTAATCGGGTGTATGTAGCTCTCGTACAATACCCCGAGCACGATGTAGACCGTTATCAGCGCCGCCAAGTATAAGGATCGGTTCGTTGACCAGGGCGGCCCGGAAAGCCTGGGCGGTGCCCTGAAAGCTTCTCTGAATGCTGGCCGGCATGCCCAGTTTGGCTGCGGTTGCTTCGATGGCGTCGACCGCTTCTCCCAGCGAGGCCCCCGGGGCCAGATTGAATGAGATTGTCGTTGCCGGAAATTGCCCCAGGTGGCTGATGACAAGCGGTCCGGTCGTTCTTGAAAAGCGCGTGACCGCGCTCAGGGGGACCTGCCCCTGCGGGGCGGAGGAGGCCGGAGTCGCAGCCGCGGCCGAAGTTCCGCTCGCGGCCGACGATCCGCGCCCATTCGCGGGCGCGGTAACGGAGGTAGTCGAGACCGGGGTAACGGTTTGCGTGGTGGTCCCGGCGCGGTGACGGTCACTGTGGTAGTCCCGGCCGTGGTCGGGATGTAGATGTCCTTGAGTTTGTCGGGGCTTTGCCTGAATTCGGGTTTGACCTCGAGAACAACCCGGTACTGGTTCAACTGGGTGAAAATGGTCGATATCTGCCGCTGGCCGAAAGCATCGTAGAGAGTATCGTCTATAAGCTGTGTGGAGATCCCGAACCGGGAAGCAGTGCTGCGGTCGATTTCCAGCCGCGCCTCCAGTCCCTGGTCCTGTTGATCGCTGCTCACGTCGCGAAGCTCCGGCGATTCTTGCAGGGCCTCGACGAACTTGGGGGTCCAGGTGTTCAATTCGGCAATGTTCGGGTCCTCGAGGCTGTACTGAAATTGCGTCCGGCTCACGCGGTCTTCCACCGTAAGGTCCTGCACCGGCTGCATGTACAGCGTAATGCCCTTGAGTTTGGCCAGTGCCGGCTGGAGGCGGCGAATTACCTCGCTTCGCGCTCATACGGCGCTCTTCGAGCGGTTTCAAGTTTATCAGGACCCTGCCGGAGTTCAGAGTGATATTGGTTCCGTCTATTCCGATGAACGTGGACAGGCTTTGGACCGCCGGGTCCTCAAGAATTATTTTGGCAAGGGCCTGTTGCCTTTCCGCCATGGCTGCAAAAGAGATCCATTGCGGCGCCTCGGAGATGCCCAGAATGATGCCGGTATCCTGGACCGGGAAAAAGCCTTTGGGCACGATAACATAGAGAAATACGGTGAACACCAGGGTCGCCGCCGCCACCAGCAGGGTGGCCGTCTGCCTGTCGAGCACCCAGCGCAGCGTTTTTCCATAGAACGCGATAATCCTGTCGAATGCATGCCTGAGACCGCCGGAAGAACCTTCCCTGTTCTTCCTCGGGCGTGTGGCGCAAAAGACGGGCGCACATCATCGGCGTCAGGGTCAGGGAGACAACCGCCGAGATCAGGATTGTAACGCCAAGGGTGACGGCGAACTCACGGAACAGCCTCCCCACCACGTCACCCATGAAAAGCAGAGGAATGAGAACGGCAATAAGCGAAATCGTAAGAGACATGATGGTGAAAGCGATCTGCTCCGAACCCTTCAGGGCGGCCTGAAGGGGTGAGTCCCCCTGTTCGATGTAGCGGGCGACATTTTCGATCATGACAATGGCGTCGTCGACCACGAAACCCGTAGAGATGGTGAGGGCCATCAGGGAAAGGTTATTGAGGCTGAACCCGAGCAGATACATAACGCCGAATGTGCCGACCAGGGACAACGGGACGGCGACGCTGGGGATGATCGTCGCCGAGAGATTTCGCAAAAACAGAAATATCACCATGACAACCAGCACTACGGCCAGCATCAGTTCGAACTGAACATCCTCGACCGAGCCGCGAATGGTGGTGGTGCGGTCAGTCAGGATCTGAACGCGCACGGCCGAAGGCAAAGTGCTCTGCAACAGGGGCAGCAGCCTCTTCACCCTGTCGACGACCTCGATAACGTTGGCCCCGGGCTGCCTCTGTATATTGACTATCACTGCGGGGGCATCGTTCATCCAGGCCGCCTGGTTCACGTTCTCGGCGCCGTCGATCACGTCGGCGACGTCGGACAACAATACCGGGGCGTTGTTGCGGTAGGCGATGATCAGAGGACGGTATTCCTTGCTGGTCAGAAGCTGATCGTTTGCCCCTATTATTGAAGACTGCCGCGGGCCGTCGAACGACCCTTTGGCCTGATCCACATTTGCGGCCGCAACAGCCGAGCGAAGGTCTTCCAGACCAAGGCCGTAGGCGGACAGAGCGGTCGGGTTGGCCTGAATCCGCACGGCGGGCCTCTGGCCGCCGCTTATGCTTACCAGCCCGACGCCCGGCAATTGGGAGATCTTCTGAGCAAGCCTCGTGTCGGCCAAATCCTCGACTTTGGGCAAAGGAAGAGTTTCCGAGGTGAGCGCCAGCGTCAGAATCGGTGCGTCAGCCGGGTTGACCTTGCTGTAGACCGGCGGGTTTGGAAGGTTCGGTAGGCAGGAAAGTGGCCGCAGCGTTAATGGCCGCCTGCACCTCCTGCTCGGCCACGTCCAGGCTGAGCTCCAGGCTGAACTGAAGTATAATCACGGAACTGCCGCTCGAGCTGTTGGAGATCATCTGCTTTAGACCCGGCATTTGCCCGAACTGGCGCTCGAGGGGCGCCGTAACCGTTGACGCCATTACGTCGGGGCTGGCGCCCGGGAAAAAGGTCAGCACCTGGATAATGGGATAGTCCACCTGCGGCAGGGCGGAAACAGGCAGTTGATGGTATGCCACAGCGCCGGCAAGAAAAATGGCCACCATCAGCAGCGTGGTCGCAACCGGCCGGAGAATGAAGGTTCGTGAAGGATTCATCAATTACCCTTGCCGGAGGAATCCGGCGCCTTGCGTTTGCACTTCGACCTTGCTGCCTTCTTTCAGCTTTTCGGCGCCCTCCACCACGACGAGCTCACCAGGTGAAAGTCCTTCTTCAATGGATACGCTGTCTCCTTCAGAAGGCCCGAGTCTTAACCCAGCGCACCGTTACGGTCTGGTCCTCCTTTACCATGATAGACATATGTCCCCTTGGGACTGCGCTGTACTGGCGGCGGAGGGGACCACCGTCACGCCGCGCAAGGTTTCCATAAGAAGCCTGGCATTGACGAACTGGTTGGGAAAAAGAGCATTGTCTTCATTTGTGAACAGGGCCTTGAGCCGGACTGTCCCGGTGGTGGTGTCGATCTGATTGTCGGCTGTCAGCAAGTGGCCCGTGGCAATTTTTCGCTTTTGCTCACGATCGAAAGCTTCGACCTGCAGGCTTTCTCCGGCCCTGAGCTTCTTCAAAACGGACTGCAGGTTGTCTTCCGGAATGGGAAAAATGACCGTAATAGGCTGCTCCTGCGTGATCACGGCTATCCCGTTGGTGTCGGTTGTGTGAACGATGTTTCCGGGGTCCACGAGCCGCAATCCGATTCGCCCGGTGAACGGAGCAGTGATGCGCGTGTAAACCAGATTCACCTTGGCGCTGTCGGACCTATCCCTGATCGAGCTTGACCGTCCCCTCATACTGATGCACCAGGTATATCTGGGTGTCCCTTTGCTGCAGTGCTATCGAATCCTGGGCGGCAAGGGTCTCGTACCGCTTCAAGTCCAGTTTGGCGTTTTCAAGCAGCGCCTTGTCCCTTGCCAATTGGCCCTCCGCCTGGAGCAACGCCGCTTCGAACGGCCGTGGGTCTATCTCCACCAGCAGGGCCCCGTTCTTTACGACCTCACCTTCTTTGAACAGGACCTTCATGATCTGCCCGTCAACCCGGGTGTGTACGGTGGCGGTATAGAGCGCGGTGACTGTTCCCAGTCCTGTAATATATGTGTGGATATCTCCCTGTGTTGGCGGCGATGGCGACAACCGGAATCTTCGGTTGGAAAACAGGCCCCTGTCCCCTTGCGCGAGTCCCGCCGCTCAAAAATATCCAAACGGCGTATACGCCAAGACCCGCCAGAAGCGCCACAAACACCCAGACCCACCACTTCCTGCGCCCCGAACGGGTTATTTCCATCCCTGCAATTCTCTTGTCCTCTGTATCCAATGGGAACTCCATCGCTGTTTACCCCTGGCTCGCAATGTCCTGGTGTACGCGCTTCACGGCCCCTTATGCGCCGGGATGCATTCAATTAGCATTTCACACATTCTGACGCAAGCAGAGCTTTTGGATTCTAACAGACCTCTGCCCCCTGTTGGCGAACAGATTTTTGTAAAGAGTTGTCAACCCGCTTTACTTTTCTTAACACAGGCTTTCCAGGGAGCGCTGCTTCGAGGATAGTGACGATCGAGGGTAATGTGCAGAAAGTTCTGCAAAAAAGAATGACTTGCAGAAGATGGTCATGGCATACGGGTGTTTCACTGTAACGAATCACCCACCCGAACAGACGGAGAATATGCCATGACCGAGAACAAATGTAAGCGCAAATGGATCAACCTCCAAGAGATTTTCAGCGAGGAGAAGGACGGCCTCAAGACATTACTTCGTGAGGTGCTCCAGGAAGTGTTGGAGCAGGAGATGACAGAGGCGGTAGGAGCCGAGAAAGGGGAAAGGAGCGACGGGCGCGTTGGATACCGTTCAGGCTACTACGGCCGGTCTTTGATAACACGCGTGGGCAAGCTCGAACTCCGAGTGCCACAGGACCGGCAAGGGCATTTTTCCACTCAACTCTTCGAGAGATATCAAAGATCGGAGAAAGCTTTGGTTTCCGCGCTGGCCGAGATGTACGTCCAGGGCGTGTCCACGAGAAAAGTGAAAGCCATCACCGAGGAGCTGTGCGGCCACTCGTTTTCGGCCTCCTCGATCAGCGAGGTCAACAAGACTTTGGACGAGAGCCTGGAGCGGTTTGCCAAGCGACCCCTCGAAGAGAGCTATCCTTACATGATCTTGGACGCCCGCTACGAAAAAGTCAGAGATGACGGGGTTATCCGCAGCCAGGCTGTGCAGATCGCCATCGGCATCAACGCAGAGGGCAGACGGCAGATCCTGGCCGTGGAACTGGCCAACCGTGAAAGTGCGACAAGTTGGAAGGATTTCCTGGTGGAACTGAAAAGGCGCGGCTTACGGGGCGTAGAGTTCGTAGTATCGGACGATCATCCCGGACTCAAACGGGCCATCGCCGAGGTACTTCCCGAAGCCGTCTGGCAGCGCTGTTACGTACACTTCCTAAGAAACGCCCTGGATCACCTCCCGAGGAAAGCGGTAGACGACTGCTTGCAGGAATTGCGGTGGATATATGACAGAAGGGACCTTGCCGAGGCTCAAAAGGACCTGGCGCAGTGGCTTGAGCGCTGGAGCAAGAAGTATCCGAAGCTGTGCGAATGGGTGGAAGAGAATATCGGGGAAACCCTCGCCTTCTACCGTCTCCCGCTTCAACACCATAAGCACATGAAATCCACAAACATGCTCGAACGGCTAAACGAGGAGATCAAGAGAAGAACTCACGTAGTGCGGATCTTTCCCAACCGGGAGAGCTGTCTGCGGCTTGTCCGTGCCTTGGCGGTGGAGACCCACGAGGACTGGCTGGAAGCAAGCCGTTACATCAATATGGATCTACTCCAAGAACAAAAGAAGCTGCGACTAGGTATCGCTGCCTGAGAGGCCGCCCTGGAGGGCCGCCTCCGACGAGTCACTGTTGGACCCATTCTCGGCGGCCCTCCAGGGCTCGCTTCGTCGGTTGAAGCAGTAAGGAAAACAAAAAACTAGGCGCCGTATGCCCTGATCGAATTTGCAGAACTTGACGCACACAACTCGATCGAGGATTGAAGAATTGAGAAATTTTCTATAAACCCCGGCCTGCATCCACTTTTTCCATTACCCGTATCAGTAGTTTGATAACTCCCGCCGGCACGGGCTCAAAACAGGCTAGGTCATTCACCTCATGGCAGGTCTGCGGCCTGGGCTTCCGGCCCCGAATTATCGCCACTGCGTCCACACATGTGATCAAATCTGAAGAAAAATATCTTTTTGCCTTTTCTTGTATCCAAAACCAATCCCTGGTTTGCCTTTGCTCCCACAAACCCCCCTTCCTGTTCGCCATTAGGACCCTCCTCGTATGATAGACCAGTTAACAACACTAAGCGACTACTTCGTGAAACTGAAGCGGCCGCGCCTCAGCGGCGCCACCCCCTCGCAGCGCCGAAGGCCCCAGCCCGAAATGTCTCTCATTTGCGTTTGGCGCAAAGCGGGGGCTTTCCCGATTCAAGTTCAAAAATATTCAACCGGGTCATGATCCATGCTTACTGTGCAATATTAGAATGTGAGGGTTACAGATTGGTTACACGTAAAGGATGGCAAGCTAAGGGAGATGGTCCCTGATTTCGCAGGGGAAGGGCGCGGCTCATGCCGGGTTTGCGCCCATGAAAGAAAAATTCCCCCTGCCAAACGAAACTGGGCAGGGGGAATTCTTAAGAACCGATCCTACTTGCGGGATATTTATCTGCGGCCGCCACCACCGTGGCCACCACCACCGTGGCCACCACCACCGTGGCCACCACCGCGTCCGCCACCACCGTGGCCACCACCACCGTGGCCACCACCACCGTGGCCACCACCGCGTCCGCCACCGCCGCCGCGTCCGCCGCCGCCGCCACGTCCGCCGCCGCCGCGTCCACCACCGCCGCCGCGCGCCGAACCGCCGCGTCCGCCGCCGCCGCTACGTCCTCCGCCGCCGTGCGCCGAACCGCCGTGTCCGCCGCCTTTACCGCCGTGAGCTCCGGCGCCTTTGCCGCCGTGTCCGCCGCCTTTACCGCCTGCGCCGCCTTTACCGCCGCCGCCTTTGCCGCCATGAGCCCCGGCGCCTTTACCACCTGCGCCGCCCTTGCCGCCTTTACCGCCATGAGCCGCGCCGCCTTTACCGCCTGCGCCGCCCTTGCCGCCGTGGGCTCCGCCGCCTTTACCGCCAGCGCCGCCTTTGCCGCCTTTACCGCCATGGGCCCCTGCGCCTTGCCACCTTTACCGCCTTTACCGCCTGCGCCGCCATGTCCTCCATGGCCTCCGCCGGCGTGGATATCCGTGGCCTCGGCCGCCGTGGTATCCGTGGCCTCCGTGACTAAAAGCCGACATTGATAATGACTCCACCGCCGCCCCAGTCCCAGGCCAGCCCCAGCCCCACGCCCCACCAGCCTACTCCTACCGCTATGGCCGGGAAAAACCCGAACACTCCAACTCCAACTCCCACTCCCGGCCAAACAGGAGCATAGAGCAGGGAGGATACGCAGGCCACCACCAGGTCCCGTAGACCGCTACCGGGTCGTAATGTGGCACATAGACAACTTCTGGATTGGCCGGCTCAATCTCGATGGCCTCACCTTTGACAACCACCTTCTGCTCGGCGGTCGTCTCGAGATTGCCCGCTTCATGAGCTTTCGCCCGCAGTCTCTGAATCGATGCCGTGACATCGGCTTGCTGATTCATGAAAGCTTCGCCCAGCTTTGTGTCCACGCCGATCTCTTGAGCCATCATGGCGAGCACCTGCGGGAAAGCCGCCAGCGCCTTTACGCTCTCGTCCCACTGCACTTTCTCCAGGGCGTTATTGAGCGCGTCGCCCTTAAGGCTCGCGTTTTGCTTTACCCAGCGGTCCGCTTCCGTAACATCACCCGGATATGTAGCCGCAATGAGGACTTGTGCGAGCAGCGAATCCGGATAGAGCGCTATCGGCGCAAGCATCTGGTCAAGCTCCGCCTCGCTGAATGTCTTGCCGGACGTCGAGGTTTCCTGTGAAAGCGCTCCGAACGGGACCATCATCACAACGAGGAACCCGACCAGAGCGCGCTTAAGAAATCCCTTTTTCTTCATGTTTTCTCCTCCATCATGTTGTCCCTAAGTCTCCAGCCACTTGTTGATAATTAGGATATACGCTCACTTTCTATAAAACCCACATTTAAATTAACTCCGGACCGTTCGGACGCAACGCCCCAGCGGCAGGAAAGCCCCGAACAGGGCATAATTCCCAAAGAACAGGAAGAATAAGCGACAAGGAAACGGGAGTTGCCGCCGGCATGAATAGAACTCGCGCGCATACCTGCAGACCCCACCCTTAAGTTTCTTTCCGGAAGAAGACGCCAGAAGTAAACCATAGATACTCTAATCTCCATGTCAAGAAGAAAGATAACTTTTCCCATGAATCTTTAATGTTACCGATCTTGAAATGTTTTCAACAAGCGCCCGAAAATCGGGCGGACTTCTATAAAACTTAACAGAGAGGGGTTACAGATTGGTTACAATGAATCACTTACCCGCCTACGCCTATGCTGAAAAAAGGGTTACTGCCGGCCAACCGTAACCCTTCGAATTTTCAGAGAACCAAGCAAAAGATACCGGGTTTTTTAAGCATAAGCGTCAATCTGCACAAATCGGCGCATCTGTTATTTGTGCTTGCCGTCGCCGCCATGACCGCCGCCGCCATGACCGCCGCCGCCATGACCGCCTTTAGCCGCGCCGCCTTTAGGTGCGCCGCCTTTAGGTGCTCCGCCTTTAGCCGCACCGCCTTTAGCCGCACCGCCTTTAGCTCCGCCGGCATTGTGTCCCACGTTGCCTGTCCCGCGACTGCCGCCTGCTGCTGCGCCCTTAGCCGCGCTGCCCTTAGCCGCACCACCCTTAGCCGCGCCGCCTTTAGCCCCCGCGCGGGACTTCAGTCCCTGCTGGACGGAACCTGCCGTTGCTTTGCCGCCTCCGGCGCCATGCCCGGCTACACCCCCGTGGCCTGCGCCGTGGCCTGCGCCGTGGCCTGCGCCCGCGCGGTTCACGGCTGCAGCCCGTGCCCGGCCTGAACCGATATGGCCGGCCGCCGCCGCATTGTGGAGGCCTGTGGTCCGGATGTTGTTCCTGTTGATATGGACGTTTCTGTTGATATTGATATTGCGGTTCACATTTATATTTACATTATGGGCGCCCCAACCCCAAGAGCCCCAGCCAAAGCCCCAGGACGGTCCTACGGCTACGGCGCCAAAAAACCCGAACCCTACGAATCCGCCGACGCCAATAGCCACACCGGGCCAAACAGGCGCATAGACGAAAGGAGGAGCCGCCGGATACGCCCAGGCTCCGTAGACCACTGCCGGGTCGTAACGGGGAACGTAGACAACCTCCGGATTTGCCGGCTCAACTACGATACTCTCGCCTTCTACAACCACCTTCTGTTCCGGGCTCGCTTTTAGATTGCCTGCGGCATAAGCTTTCTGCCGCAGTCTTTGAACGGAATCCATGACGTCATCTTGCTGAGCGAGGAAAGCTTCACCCAGCTTTTGGGTCCATGAGGACTCAGCAGCCATCATGGCGAGAACCTGCGGAAAAGGCGCGAGCGCCTTTACGCTCAAGTCCCAGCCCATCTTGTCCAGGGCGTCATTAAGAGCATCTCCCTTAAGGCCCGGGTTTTCTTTCAACCATCGGTTCTCTTCCGTGACCTGATCGGGGTAGGCCGCCGCTATGAGGACCTGTGCGAGCAGCGAATCTGAATAGAGCGCAATCGGGGCGAGCATCTGGTCCAACTCCTGCTGGCTGAATAGCTCCGGGGGCAGGGCCGTCTGTGAGAAGGCCCCGTACGGGACCATAATCACGATTAGCGCCCCGATCATAGCGGCGCGGATTAGAAACGCCTTTCTTTTCATGGTGCCTCTCCTTCCAGTTGTAAAAGTCAGTTTTCTCCGTTACGGCAAAATCATCTTTTAGCTTAGATAACGAATAGAGGCGCAATTTAGTTTACAAATTATTTTTTTTATCGGCTCAATCGCCGTGGTTCCTTCGGCCTCTCCAATTCCGGTATCAACGGTCTCAGACGCGATGCCCTCTAATCCACCCCGGAATGGCCGCCAGTGAACTTCGCACGGGTCCCGGAACACCTTGACCTGAAATCTCATAAGGCAAGCCGGTCAACCTTACAGAATCGGTTTTACATGTCAATAAGGAATTAGAAAGATGGAAAGAAAGCAGCAAGGAATCTTCGCGAGAATGCTGAGGCGGGCTCTCCAGCCTATGCAGCCGTTGATGGCCGCGCCGGTTATTTCGAGTGTTCGCGTGAGTAACTTATTTTTTTACCCATCCATTCGACCGCATGCAATCATCGAATGCCCTCATTTCGCTCATGCCCCAACCAACGCCGCCAGGACCGCTGAATTCCGGAGGTTGAAGGAGCTTCACCTCTCGCGTGCATGAGGTCTGGTCTTGATAGAGTTGTTCCGGGGACTTGCCTTCCATGGATACCCAATTGTAGCCCAATTCGGGCACATGCGGCAGTTGCATCGAGCACCCGGCGATCATGATTGAGCAAACGGCCGTAAAGCACAGTTTCAAGCTCGCTCCAATCATCTGATCGCCTCCACCGGATCGAATTCGGCTGCTGCCCGGTAGATGTCCTGTATGATCTTCCCGGCTTCAGGCTTGCACTTGGCGGGAAGAAGCCGGTTCAAGACTTCACCGGCCCTCTCGATGGGATTGCCGCTCATGATACTGTAGTAGGCAGCCTTTATCGCCAGTGAAGCAGCCCATTCCTCGTCGAGCCTTCGGCTACTGCTGCTAGCCTTCTGAACGGCCTCACCAAGCAAACGCGAATAATATAGGCCGAATTCACCAACTCGGTCCACCCGCCAGTGACCATTATCAAAGACAAGCAAGCGAGTCATCGCGGGAGAATCCGCGAATGAGAGCTGAATCTGCGTGTCTTCCGGCCCATAATAGGCGAACTGCCAGTCGAGGACTCTAATCAGTTTCCCTGGCGCGCCGTCCGCACGGGTGAATCTTACTTTTGCATCGGTATGCCCGAGGTCCGCCATATCCAGCGAAGTCGATGAGCCGCATTTGGTGGCTATGAAAAGAGTTGTGCAGCAATGAGCGCCACCGGAAAAGCAGTAGGCCAGAAGCATGCGGCAATGGGGAAGGGGGTTGTTCGAGACGATTTCGGGCTGATGGGTTTCGAATGCGCATTCGCCGGCAAAAAGCTCTTCTTCGCCCTTTGAGAACTTAAGAAGATAGCCGCCGTTGGCCGATAACCCGGTGATGCGGAGCGCAAGCTCACCCAGCCTGAACTGCCTGGTTTCTCCCCCGTGCTCTTTATCCTCTGCAAGGGCGCTGCGCAGGGGAATAACGGCTATGGCAAAAAGAGCGAAAATGGCTACCAGCTTCTCGATCACGCGAGCCTCTAATCGGAAATCGGATTGAATTATCAGCGCCAAGCTCCGCGCACTGCAAGGCGTGGAGATCAAGCTCCCCGGAAACTGACAAGAATTGAGGTCACCACCTATATAAGCTCTTGAACTTTTATTGCAAACGGAAAGCCGGAGGATTTGCGGGCGGGAGGCAACTTTAATTAGTTTCCATCCGGAAAGGGTCCTTTTCCGCCCTGGCGGCGTCAATCTTCGGGGTTTCTTGTGCGGCGTACCGGAGTACGCCTCCGCGTAACCCCTTGATTTTCTTGCCAAGACGAAAAATGCCTCCTTTCCGGCTCGGAAACTGCCAGTCTCTTATCCGAGGTTTCCGGATGGAGACTAATTATGGCCGCAGAGGGCTTTCCTGCCGCGCGACTGCCTCATTGGGTTCGGAGCTTAAGCGTTCCTTCGCTTAGAAGAGAGAATTGCATCCATTTGAAGGCAAACTTCAAGAGGGTAGTTTCGCTGGTTTTGATTTGCTCGATTTGTTCGTCCTCAATGTCAAACAGGCTCAGAAAGCGGCTGTTGAAAACCATTTCACGGAATTTGTCCGAGTTATAGCTTGCAAAATAGAACATCTGCTGCAGCTTCTGGGGGAGGCGAGCATTTCTTAGCCTGTGATGGGTCACTATTCCCATCCAGAGGTCGTTCATCTCGTAGTAGTCCTCGAGTCCCTGGTCCTTGAGCCATTCATCCATCTTCCAGAACTGTTCTTCTTTGAAACCCATGCAATGGTCTTCGTGAAGAACAAAGTAGTTCTCAAGCACCAAGCCATGCACCCGGTGCAGGCGTGAGGCCCTGGCGATGGGATAAATTCGACAGGCCGAAGGCCTGTCGCCGTAGACAAGACAGCCCTTTGACGACACAAACGGGCAGGTCCTTCGCTCGTTTTGGCTCATCTGGAGATAGGCCATGGGGAGCGGCCGGTCCTCGTCGAAGCCGCAGTCTGTGTAACGATCCAAAAAATCATCGGAACTGAGGCCGAGACGATTTTTGAGCCTGATGACGTCGTAAGGCGTCAGCAGCAACTTCAAATCACGGCAGCACTCTGTGAAGCAAACCACCCCCGGGTGGCAGGCAAACCGAAATCCCCCATTCTCCACAGGTTCGATCTTCTGCTTAATGCATTCCGGCGCTGTTTCCCTTATTCTCACTCCGTCGTCCGTCCTCCGTCCTGAGGTCTTCATCGGCTGGATCACACAACCTGATAAAGATCGTCCATTTGCGAGCGAATATAGCGGAAGGCAAGTCTCAAAAGCTCCTTCATATCTTCCCTGACAAGGGAGACCGTCGCCTTGTCCACTTCATGGAGCTTTAGAAAGCGGTCGTCTTTGAGGAGTTCGTCAAATCGGTCCAAATCGTATGCGATGAACAGCACCCGTCCGAGGCCCTCGTTCATAGGAGCGCCAGGCTTGAAGCGCTCGGGAACCACTGATTGAAATTCTCTGTCCATTTCCGCATATTCAAAGACC
The DNA here is from genome assembly GCA_963727975.1 of uncultured delta proteobacterium. Taxonomy (GTDB): domain Bacteria; phylum Desulfobacterota; class Syntrophobacteria; order Syntrophobacterales; family Syntrophobacteraceae; genus SbD1. The sequence goes on from CAVSIN010000016.1 coordinate 244,757, forward strand.
CCCTGGCATTCGAGCCAATCCCTGACCGTACCCTTGGATCGCTCGCAGAGGCCTTTACAGCGCTCTTTCCCGGCAATGAGCCGGAATTGTGTATCGGTGGAGGCAAGGTCGAGCGGAAACATCCGGCACGCCCATGGCCGGTTTTCATAAACCTGGCAGCCCTGTTCGGCGACAAAGGGGCAGTAGAGAGTCCCGGGGTCCATCAGAAGTTGCACGACGGGAATACTTCCGACCTTGGAGAGGAAACTCCGGGTGTATTTCGCCAAAAACTCCGAAGACCCCATCCGAAGAACCTGCCTTAGCCGCAGCGTATCGTAGGGGGTGAGGTAGATGTTTACGTCCTTGCAGCACTGGGTAAAACACGGCAAGGCGTCGTGGCAGGCGAAATTAAACTGAGTGTTCTCGCTCAGGTCTTGCGCCGTTTGAGTTGGTTGCATTCTGAAATTCCTCTATGTCACCAGCAGTGACGCTTCGAAGCCCCTGAAGCCGGGACTTCCGGAAATCAATTTTTCGACAATCCCGAGCGCCTGCGCCCCTGAGCATGCCACGAACTTGCAGTCGCATACCTTTCCACATTGTACGCAACTGTAGTTCTCATCAAGAGGTGATCCGCAGGAACAGAAAGGCTCGAGCACAAGCTGCCCATCCTCTGTGGATGCAAGCAGGTAGTCGATTGCGCGTGATCTCAAATCGTCCAGGGTTATCGCCATTGCACTCTCCTCACAATATGTTACAGGCTCTCCGCCAGCAACTCCGAAAGGTCCTTGATTTCCAAATCCTGCTGCTTGCCCAGGCTGTTGCACGCATCGGTCATCATGTTAACGCAATAAGGACAAGAAGTGGCGATAACTTCCGCTCCGGCGCCGATCGCGTCCAGCACTCGAAGCTCGCCGAAGCGTTCGCCCATCGGGACTTCGGCCCAAATGCGCCCTCCTCCTCCGGCACAGCAAAGACTTGACTCCCGCGAGCGCCGCAGTTCCTTGATTTCAGTTCCGGGAATCGATCTCAGCAGTTCCCTTGGCGCATCATATATGCCGCTGTGCCTTCCGAGATAGCAGGGATCGTGGAAAGAGATTTTCTTGCCCGACTTTGCGTTCGGACTGATCTTGCCCTCAGCAACCAGCCGGTGGAGGACCTCGGTGTAATGAAGAACCTCCCATTTCGCCCCGAGCGCTGAGTAATCGTTCTTGAAGCTCCACAGGCAATGGGGAGATGTTGTAATAATCTTTTTTACTCCGTTTGCGGCGAAAAGTTCCATATTCGCTCCGGCCAGCTTTTGGAACAGTTCCTCGTCTCCGATCTTGCGCACGCTCTCGCCGCAGCAGTTTTCCTCTGCTCCAATGACTCCAAAGCTCACGCCGCCGCGAAGCAGAAGCTCAGCTATGCTTCGCGCGATCTTCATGCTGCGCGTGTCGTAACAGGAATGGCAGCACACGAAGAGGAAATACTCGGTATCCGGTCCCATCCGGGGAATGTCGAGTCCTTCCTGCCACTGAGTCCTTTTCTCACGAGGACCGGACCACGGGTTTCCGTTTGCGTGTGAGCTCCCCAATATCGGGCGCAGCCCGGCGGGCGGCATCCCCCCCCCGACGATGCTCGAACGCATCGCTCTTACATTATCTATGATCTTTACTCCTCGAGGGCAGTTAGCCTGGCACATTCCACAGGTCGAGCAGGCAAAGAGCATCTTCTCATCCTCGAAGCCCTCGATTCCCATCTGTCCGAACCGCTGCATGAGCCGTATGTTGAACGCCTCGCTCGTTTGTCCGGGCACGAGCCTCCAGGGGCATAGATTTGTGCACAGACCGCACTGCATGCACAAGTCGATCGTCTCGGCGCCCATTTCGATTATATAATCCCTCATCTCCAGCAGGATGGTTTTCGGTTCCATTTCGAGTGCTCCTTGAAGTCTGATAATCGGATATATACGCCGATTTTCTTTTCCGTTCTCTACTTCCTGCAAGCCTGGATAGCGCGAAGAACGGCTGCGGTCGCGTCCTGAACGCTCGATGATACGTCAACGGGGCTTATTACGCACCCGGCGCCGATTATGCCCGGCGTATTGTCCCTCAGAAGGAAACCATACTGGTCATAGGCCGCCTCAGCAGGGATTTTCTTACTGGCTGTGCTTGGGACCATCCCGGCGGCAAGAACTACCAGATCGAAATCATCCCTGAGTATCTTTCCTGTCGCCTGGTCTTCAACCTGCACGCAAACCATTCCCGTTTCCGCGTTTTGGCTAATTTCCCCTGCTTTACCCTTCACCAGGCTGACTCGCTCATCCTCCCGGACCTTTTTGAAAAACGCTTCGTACTGGCCGGGGGTACGTATGTCTATGTAAAAAATCGAAACGCTCGCCTCAGGGTCCTGTTCGAGCAGATAGGTCGCCTGTTTGAGCGACGCGAGGCAGCAGACTCCCGAACAATAGGGGAGGTTGTTTTCGTCTCTTGACCCGGCGCACTGAACGAATGCAATCTTCTTCACCGGTTTTCCATCGGAGGGCCTCGATATGACGCCCCCGGTAGGGCCATTTGCGGATGCGAGCCGCTCCATTACAACATTGGAGACCACATTTCGGTACTTTCCGGACCCGTAGTAGGAGAGAGACGATGTGTCGAACGACTCCCAGCCGGTGGCCCATATTATAGCTCCCGCTTTTACCGCGACGGTTCTTGGGGCCATGTCCAACTCCACCGCCCCATAGTCGCAGGCAGCCTCTATTGCCTTGGCTTCGGGCGTTCCGATTACCTGCGGGGCTATTATATAGCGCATCGGGTAGGCGAATTCATGAGGCAGGTAAGCAGCCTTCACTGTGCTCAAGCCATAGTCGAAAGGGTTTGAGACTTCCGTTTTTGCTGCTTGTGAGCATTTCCCGCAGGCCGTGCATTTTTCGTTCACATACCGGGGATTGACCCGTATCTCGACCGTGAAATCGCCCGATTCTCCCTCGATTTTTTCCACCTCTGACATGGTCATGACCCGAATGAGCGGATTGTTCCGGATGCGGCGAAAGTTTATCTCGAGTCCACATTGAGGTGGACAAAGCTTAGCGAAATACTTGTTCATGCGCGCAACCCGGCCGCCCAGATAGGGCTCCCGTTCGACCAGGATCACTTGGAAACCCGTTTCGGCAGCTTCCACAGCGGCGCTCAGCCCGGCTATGCCGCCACCTGCGACAACAATCGTCCGGGCGCCATTTTGAGCATCAGCCATAGGATTCCTCCATATTTTTCCGGTTTGATTTAACCTTCGAGCAGTCTTTTTTCAATAGCCTTCCGCACCGCCCGGATAAACTCCTGGAAGGTCCCGCTGCAAGGAAGGCCCGTCCCATAGGAGACCCCTTCAAACATCCTGGCCCGCAAGCCTCTGCTGATCTCCAACTGCACGCCCATGCCACTCCTGCACCGATTGCAAATGTTACGCTCGTCCAGACCCCTTAAATTCCACGTCCCGCCAGGTGTCTTGAATCCCCCCTGCCGCAGTCTTTCTGCGATGCTCTCTCTCAATGTGAAGTCGATCCCGCCTACGAGAACAACTTCTTCTACTCCCGAACATCCATGTATGGAGATGATTGTTTCACAACGGCGGGCTATTTCGAGGGCCTCAGGCTCGTCGAAGAGGCTGCTCGTAATATGGAGGTCTTCGTTACCAGCCTTCTTTATCCCCCTTAAAGCGTAGAATGTGTGCTCGTCGCCCGCAACGGCCTCGGCGATTTCAGAAGTCCCCGGTTCTATCATTCCGCCGTGGATGCTTATCACGGCGATTCCCGAGCTGCCGTGCCGCAGCCTCACTTCATAGTCGGCGCCCCGTGACTCATTTGCGCTCAACTGCTCAAAGCAACAATACTTGCCCATTAGTGCGCCGCCCAATCACTGGCCATTGTTTTGATTTCGTCCCTTCAATGCTCGATGTGTTGATTTTCTTCCGCGCCCCTGAATGTCGACAAAAAAAGGAGGCTGCCGCGAAGCCGCCTGCTTTCTTTTCCGCAGCAGTCGTTATCCAGCAAAAAAAGGAGACGCACTTCTCAGTGCATCTCCTTTTCTTGAATCAGGCGAAAGGGATTCCATTATTGGCCCGTTGCAGCGCCGTGCAGCTTGATCTCAACCTTTTCTTCCAAGCCTGCATAGTACTCACGAAGAATGGCAAGCACTTCATCCCGGCCGAAATGATCCGGAATGGGAGTTCCTTCGGAAAGACCTTTTCGCAGCGCGGTTCCGCTTAAAAGAACGCGGTCTGCCTTGCCGTGGGGGCAGGTTCTGAGGGACGCCATGCCGTCGCATTTATGACAGTAGAAGGTCCAGTCGATTTTGAGCGGCGTGCACAGAAGCGCTTTCCCGCCCGCCGGTCTTGGGAATCTTGTCAAAAATGGTCTGGGCTTCGAACATGCCGTAGAAATCGCCCACGCCGGCATGGTCGCGGCCGATGATCATGCGGGAGCACCCATAGTTCTGGCGGAAGGTGGCATGAAGAAGGGCTTCACGGGGGCCTGCATAGCGCATATCCAGCGGATACCCGCCCTGAAGAACCTTGTCTTCCACAAAGTAATTCTTAACCAGGGACGTCAATACATTTAACGCGCACTTCGGCGGGAATATCGCCGGGCTTCAGGTTGCCGACCAGGGAGTGAATGAAAACGCCGTCACAGACTTCAACAGCAATCTTGCACAGATACTCGTGGGAACGGTGCATGGGGTTGCGTAGCTGAAGAGCAGCTATTTCCTTCCATCCTCTTTCGTCAAAAATCTTTCTCGATTCAGCCGGTCTCATGTAAACGCCGGCATATTTGGTAGGATATTCGGCCTCACTGAGCACCTTGACCGGGCCGGCCAGATTGACCGGCTTCTGCCCCATTACCATCTGAACGCCGGGATGATCGTTTTTGGCGATCTTCCAAAACTCTTCAGCAGTCTTGGTGCCTTCTCCCATATAGACTTTCTCACACTCAAACTTCTTGTCGGCCTCGGTCATTTCAAATTTCTCGGTGACCTTCATGGTGGCCATGAACTCGTTGCGCTCCGGATCGAAAAGAGCGATTTCTTCACCGGTTGCGATTGCCCCGGCCTCTTCCTTGGATGCGGAAAGGGTTACCGGAATGGGCCAGAACGTGCCGTCCGCCAGGAGATATTTTTCGCAAACACCTTTCCAGTCGGCCTTGGTCATGAAACCGGTCAGCGGGCTGAATCCGCCGATGCCCATCATGATCAGGTCGCCTTTTTCACGGGGGCTGATATTGATTTTCTTAAGACTTTGCGCTTTTTTCAGTTCGGCTGCCAGCGCCGCGCCTTCGAGCAAACAGCAGGTCAAGCCTTTTCCTCCATGAGGGGGAATTAATTCTGACATTTGCCTTTTCTCCTTATCAAAAAAAGTGTTGGATTAAAGTGTATGGCGTGGGGCAACCCATGTTTACGCACTTGAGTCCCTCGCGTCTAATAACCGTAATAAACGAAATGTTCAACGGGCCAACCGCACAATGCACACCTAAGGCCTTAACAAAAAAACCTCCCGGCCCTATACCGGCGCCAGGAGGTTGTGCTGGTCAACGTCTTGCATTAAACCGGAAGATTGACAATGGGAACCTTCTTCATGGTCCACTGACCGGTTTTAGGATCGTATACGGAGTTCACGAAGCACTTCCAGTTCGCCTCGTCCATGTCGGGGAAGTCGGCGCGGAAGTAATATCCCGGCCAACGGCTCTCTTCGCGGAACATGACATGCCGCATATGGCTTTCCGCGATCCACATCCGGTGGGTGTTTTCCCATACGCGGAGCAGTTCGTGGAGGTCGGCGGCCGCCATCTTTGTGGCGTCTTCCTTGAGCATCACCATCAGCTCCATGCCTCTGTCAAGCAGGGACTTGTTGGTGGTGAAATTCGAGGATACGCCACCGCAGTACTCGTCCATGAGTTTCTGGAGGCGGAACATGAACATCTTGGGCTTCATGTATGCCGGGTTGATGTCCGGGTCGCTGGAGTACTTCACGTTTTGTTCGTAAAGATCCAGGGGGGCCAGGATTGTCTTCTTCAAAGCATCTATTGTTCCCTGGTCAACCTTTGGCATGGTGTTGTTGTCCATGATGAATGCGATTGCGCCCTTGGCGGCAATACGGCCTTCTGCGTGCGAGCCCGAGGAGAACTTATGGCTCGATGCGCCGGCGCCGTCGCCTGCTGTGAACAGACCCTTTACGGTGGTCATGTGGTTGTACACACCGATTGGTTCCCACTGCTTCTTGTATTCGGCAGGCATGACGTCTTCGGGACCGCATACCCATGCGCCGGAAGCGCCGGAGTGCGAGCCGATGAAGTAAGGTTCGGCCGCGGCGATTTCAGACGGCTTCTCTTCAGGCGCGATGTTCATGCCGGCCCACAGCAGGGACTGGCTGATCGTCATGTCGAGAAAGTCTTCCCAGGCTTCGCTGTCAAGTTCTTTCATCTTCCTCTTGAAAGCCTTGGGATCGTCCTTGTACTGGGCGGCGATGTTTGCGATGGCCTCAGCCGTTTGCATGTAGATCGGGCCTTTGCCCGCAAACACGTCTTCCATGCCCAGCCAGTTGCGCAGGTTAGCCGGGATGGGTTTCGCCAGACCGTAAGGGGCCCACTTGGGCAGTTCGTTAGCGCGGGTCACCATGTATTCCTCGCCAAACGCGTTGGTAGCGCGTGACTTGAACAGGAGAAACCATGCGCCGACCGGGCCGTAGCCGTCTTTAAACCGTACGGGAATGAACCGTACTTCCTGGCAGGTCATCTCAGCGCCGGCCTTGATGGTGAAATATGCGGTCGAACCGGAATTCCACGGGGGATACCAGGCGCGTCCCAGACCCTCACCGACCGAACGGGGACGGAAAACGTGAACTGCGCCGCCCATGACCGCGACAGTCGCTTTGGCCTTGAATACGTAGAACTTATCCTCGCGAACGCTGAAACCGACGGCGCCGGCGACGCGGTCTCCGTCCATCAGAGGCTCGACGATAAAAACGCGCTCGAAAAGCTGACCCTTGTCGCCCAGCGTAGCAAGGGCGTTCTTGGCTGCTTCGGCAACGAGGACCTTGTAGGATTCACCGTTGATCATGACCTGCCAGCGGCCTTCGTGAACATACTTGCCATTGGCGTCTTTCCAAATCGGCAAACCCCATTTTTCGAAAAGATGAACTGATGAGTCGACGTGGCGTGCGATATCGTAGACCAGGTCTTCACGGGAGACGCCCATGAGGTCCTGGCGTACGTACTTGACGTAATCTTCCAGGGTGTTGTCGCCCGCAGCCCAGCCAATGTACTGGTTGATGGCCGAAAGACCCATTGCAACCGCTCCGGAACGATCCATGGCGGCCTTGTCCACGACCACAACCTTCAGGCCGTTTTTCTTTGCCCAGTATGCAGCTTCGAAAGCCGCGCCGCAAGCCGACATTCCTCCACCGACTATCAGAAGATCGGTTTCGACCACTACCGTTTCAAAATTAGGCATATCGTTATCCTCCTTAAGCAAGCGATTATTTCTTCAGGGTGGGAATCGCCGCTGCCCCTGAAGATGCCGGTTCTGTACACAGCACGTTAGACTTGAGATCGTCCGATCCTGTCTGGAAGCCGCCAAGAGGCTCTGCTTTGCCTTCCACGGTGGTCCGGATGGGGAACTTGAATCGCTTTAACATGCCGTTACGGAATTTGACAGTCCACATGATGTCTTCGGAGCCGCGCAAAGGAACAACTGAGGCTCCCATCGGGACGAAATCAGCGTATGCGCGTACGTCAATCGCTTGCTGAGGGCATATCTTTACGCAGTTGTAGCATTCCCAGCACATCTCCGGGGCCCGGTTGCAACGCCTTCATCTTTTCTTTGTCGAGAACCATCAGGTCGTTGGGACAAATGTACATGCAAGCAGTTTTATCCTGCCCTTTGCAGCCATCGCATTTCTCAAGAATCACAAAACTTGGCATAATTTACCTCCTAAAGGTTAGTCTAAAAAACACCATGCCGACAAACCCCGGTATCGCTGCGAATTTCCACACCTCCTTCCTTACATTGTCTGCCCGTGGGGGTATAGGCAAACACATTTTTCAAATTTTGGCTGTTTCCGCAGAACAGCTAATAATCTTGCTCGAAGATTTGCATTTCCAGGTTGTCTAAATGAGGGGCATTTTCTGACCTCATGCGGCTAATGCGCAATTTCCCCCGACGATATGACCCGGCTCGAGAGTCTCGCTTCCCCTGTTACGCCAGCCAATTGCCTGTCTTGGAACCTATCCGTTTCCTCCACTTCATATCCAGGTTAAAAGGGCCTCCCGGCTGGCGGAGCTTGTGCGAAAAGTTACGCACGCGTACATATACAAAGATGAACACCCCTGTCAAGATAATTTTACGCGGCGTTTTCGCCATCGGCCTGATTTCTTCAGATATTGTCTGCGCCGGAAAGGACGCAAAAAGGGCGTGCGGCGCACCACGCCGTTGGATTTAATCTCCTTCTCGCCGGCGCCCTTTCTCTAATACCTTTTGTTTTTATGCGCAAGTGGCCTGGAAATGTTTTTCCATTTCACAATGAAACAGGATATGCGGTAGTATCTGCTTCCGGAACGGGCAAAAAGCGCATCCAGTCGAGATTGCCCGCATCTTCTGCTCCGATCCTCGATTGCTCTGAAATATGCTCGGCCCCCGGCAAGATGCGCCGGGCCTTAATGAGGAAGTTCTTTTCTTATGAAAGAATTCTGGAACTCGGCAACCGGACGCAGGATCGTCGTCCTGACGATCCTTTCCATTCTGCTCACAGCCTTCGGGACTGCCGGATATATGATTGTCCAGGGCTACTCCTTAATCGAAGCCCTCTATATGACGATCATAACCCTTTCGACGGTGGGTTTCGCCGAAGTTCACCCGCTCGACAACGCCGGCCGCATTTTCACCATGATCCTGATTGTAATGGGCGTCAGCTTCGTGGCGTTTTCGCTGGCCTATTTCAGCCAGATTCTGCTCGATGGAAATCTTCTGGAAACCTACCGGAGGCGTAGAGTGAAAACAAAGCTCGATAAGCTTGAAAATCATTACATAGTTTGCGGCTACGGAGAGATGGGAGAGATAATCACCGGAGAGCTGCTCAAACATGAGATCCCTGTGGCGATCATCGAGTCCGATGAATCGGTCCTTGCCTGCCTGAAAGAAAAAAACCTCCCGTTCCTTTCCGGGGACGCTACAGACGAGGAAAACCTCATCGCCGCTGGAATCCGCCGCGCCAAAGGTTTGGTCTCCCTGGTCGCCAAGGATTCGGAAAACGTCTTCATCGTCCTCACCGCGCGCGATCTGAATAAAGATCTGCTCATATTCGCCCGCGCCAGCTCTCCAGGCGCGGACAAAAGGCTCCTAAAGGCCGGGGCCGACCGGGTTGTTTCTCCTTACGCCATCGGGGCCATCCGGATAGCCCAAAATATCCTGAGGCCCACCGTTACCGATTTTATTGAGCTTGCCCTCTCCGGGGAGGGGATGGAACTCGGTATGGAGGAAATCCGCATTCCGGAAAATTCAAAAATGGCCGGTAAGAAACTGGTGAGCTCCGGCCTTCGCAGCAATTACGACTTAATCGTTATGGCCATAAAGCGCACCGATGGAGCGATGATTTTCAATCCTGCCCCACAGGTCATCATAGAGGGGGGAGACATCCTGGTGGCGATCGGAGCGGTTGAAAACCTCTCGCGTTTTGCGCGGGACTTATAAGGGCGCCATTGCCTCTCCCTGCGAGCGCAAAGGTTGAGGTCCCTGATGCATTTGACAAAGACAGGCCCGTCCCCGTATACTGTCTTATTGCGTCCGAGGGCCGGCAGTCGCCCCGGAGCAGGATTTCTCGCCACTTTGTTGCATGCAAAACGCGTGGCTCAGATAAAGAAATGGCCACGCTGTCCACAGGCTGAGGGCAGGGGAGCGTCCTTGCCGCCCGAAGACCCTGACATGTTCTCAAACTCGAGGAGGTGCGCCCATGAATTATGAGAATATTCTTTTTGAGATTCACGATGGAGTAGGGGTCCTGACCTTTAACAGGCCAAAAGTCCTGAACGCTCTCAGTCATTCCACGCTGGACGAGGTCGCCGATGTAATAGGGCGTGCGGCTTTGGAAGACGCAATTCGCGTGCTGGTATTTACAGGGGCCGGCGACAAAGCGTTCGTGGCCGGCGCCGATATCAACGAGTTCACCCGTCTCAACCCTTTGAGCGCCCGTTTTTTTGCAGAAAAGGGCCAGAGGATTTTCTTCGACATCGAGCAGCTTCCCAAGCCAGTTATAGCGTGTGTGAACGGTTTTGCGCTCGGGGGTGGGTGCGAAATCGCAATGTCCTGTGATTTTATCTACGCTTCAGACAAGGCCAGATTCGGTCAGCCGGAGGTCAATCTGGGGCTCATTCCCGGATTTGGCGGAACTCAGAGACTCTCCCGTCTGGTGGGCCGCGCCAGGGCGAAAGAACTCTGCATGACCGGAGAAATGATAGATGCTCAGCAGGCTAAGGACCTTGGCCTTGTGGCCAAAGTTTTTCCGGCCGATCAGCTCTTCGATGAAACCATGAAAGTCGCACGCACGCTTGCCTCCAAATCCATGGCGGTGCTTAGGTCAATAAAGAAGGTTATCGACTCGGGTGCGGACGTGGACCTTAGAAATGCTTGCGCCCTCGAGGCTGAAGCCTTCGGAGTCTGCTTTCGGAATCGAGGATATGCGGGAGGGCGTCGCCGCTTTTCTTGAAAAACGCAAGCCGCAGTTCAAGGGGACCCTGACAAAATAAGACTGTGCTATACGGAGGTAGACAATATGAATTTCGAGCTGACCGACGAGCAAAAGATGATTCAGGAAATGGCCCGCAAGTTTGCCGAGCGGGAAATCAGGCCCGTGGCCGCCGAACTTGACCGCACCCACGCCCATCCCGCCGAAATATGCGAAAAAATGGGAGAACTGGGTCTCATGGGCGTAACAATTCCGGAAGAATATGGCGGGGCGGCGATGGACTATGTCTGCTATGCCTTGGCGATGATCGAAATATCCAAAGCATGCGCCTCGTGCGGGGTTATTATGAGCGTTTGCAACAGCCTCTACAATTTTCCGGTGTATGCCTACGGCAGCGAGGAGCAAAAGCAAAAATACCTGCGTCCCGTAGCAAGCGGGAAAGCGCTTGGCTGCTACGGGCTTACCGAAGCGGGCGCAGGCTCGGACCCTGCAAAAATGCTCACTACGGCGGTCCTGAAGGGCGATGAGTGGGTGATAAACGGGACCAAGCGGTTCATCACTAACGGAAATGTTGCAAAATACTGCGTTCTGGCCGCAATTACCGATAAGTCCGCCGGGTACAAGGGTATAAGTTCTTTCATTATAGACTTCGAAAATACGCCTGGCTTTCGCGTAGGCAAAGTCGAGGAGAAGTTGGGAATTAACGCCTCCGGAACGGCCGAGCTGGTCTTCGATGACGCCCGCATTCCGGCTGAAAACCTGCTGGGTAAAACCGGGGAGGGTTTCAGGCAAATGCTTACAACTCTGGATGGAGGACGCATCGGAATCGCTTCCCAGGCGCTTGGCATCGGTAGGGCCGCCTTGGAAGCCTCAATCGACTACAGCAAGACCCGTGAACAGTTCAACCAGCCTATTTCCAGCTTTCAGGCCATCCAGTGGAAGCTCGCCGATATGGCTACGCAACTGGACGCTGCTGAACTGTTGATTCTGCGCGCTGCGTGGCTCGAGGACAATAAGAAGCCTTACGAAAAAGAATCGGCGATGGCCAAGCTCCACGCTTCGGATACCGCGATGTGGGCGTCCGTGGAAGCAGTGCAGATTTTTGGCGGATATGGATACTGCAAAGATTACCCAGTGGAAAGGCATATGCGAGACGCCAAAATCACGCAAATATACGAAGGCACCAACGAAATAATGCGCCTCGTGATCGCGCGCAATATCCTTAAGAGCAGGTAAAAATCATATGATCGGGAAAACAATTGAGGAAATCAGGCTCAACGAAACCGCCGAGTTTTCAAAGACTATCTCGGAATCCGACGTCTACCTTTACGCCGGCGTTACCGGTGATTTCAATCCGGCTCATATCAATGAAGAGTATGCACGGGAAACTTTTTTCAAAACCAGGATTGCGCACGGCATGCTGGCGGCCGGGCTCATCTCGGCCGTAATTGGAATGCGTTTGCCGGGTCCGGGTTCCATTTATGTCAGACAGGAGCTTGATTTCCTCGCTCCGGTCAGAATCGGCGACACCGTGACCGCGCGCGTTGAAGTCATCGAGATTATGAGCGAGAAAAAACAACTGCGGTTAAAAACTACCTGTTCAACGCAGAACGGAACGCTGGTTCTGGAGGGCCAAGCCATAATCAGCCCTCCCCGCCCGAAGAAGGTCGTGGCCGCGTAGCAGGCGGCCACGACCGCGATCAGTTCCTCCGCGCTCGGGCGAATCGCCCGCCGTCTGCAGACTCGTACGCCGTACTAAATAGTCTCCATCCGGAAACCTCGGATAAGAGACTGGCAGTTTCCGGATGGAAACTAAATCGCAAGGGGGACCATTTAGTTGGTCCCCCTCGCTCTTCTGAGAATAGAGCCTTTATTGCTCCACATTTATGACTTGGGTTGCCCTCGATCTCATGCCGTCAGCGCCTTGCACTATCAACATGAATTCCAACTGATTGTTGTAACGCCCTGCGTTTATTGAGGTAAAATCGGGGGTTACCGACGTTGGATTGGATATGGCATACGGGTTCCCCTGGCTCTGGCGCCACCGGTAGGAGGCGATGCCGGAGCCCCAATCCGATGAACTTGACCCGTCAAGAGTCACCACGCTGCCCGCTGTCACTGTTTGAGTCGCTCCCGCAACAGCCTGCGGCGCCGCATCTCCCGGGGTGACATTCACAAAACAGGCATCGGTGGATTTCAATCCGTAATTATCGGTTACAGTCAGTTCAAACTTCATCGATACTCCGGCTGATACGACCTGAGGCGCTGTAAAACCCGGCTGAGCCGATGTCGGGTTGGAAAGCGCCGCCGGGGGTCCGTCAATCTGCCGCCACAGATATGAAAGAGCGCCGTTATTTGGATCTGTGGAATTCAGCCCGTCGAGTGTGACCGTCGCTCCTTCGTTGACCGTTTGGTCGGGACCGGCATTGGCTATGGGCGGCATCTTGGTCGTCACCACGTTTACGATGCAGGTGTCGGTTGACTGAAGGCCTTGCGCATCTTTTACGGTCAGTTGAAAGGTTAGCGCTCCGGTTTGCCCGGGGGTCTTAAAGGTCGTTATGGCGGAGGAACGATTCGAGATCGCTACCGACGCGCCGCCGATCTGGGTCCACAGATAGGACGCTATCCCGGGACCCCCCGCATCGGTGGAATTTGCGCCGTTGAGCGTTGTCTTGACCCATCTGCCTCGGGTTTGATCAGGGCCGGCGTCAGCGACGGGCGGTTGGTTTACGGCCGCAAAGCTCGCCGAAATCGTATGGGCGGCGGTGACATTGGAAAACGTGTAGCTGGTGACCGCTCCGACCGAGGCCCCATCGACCAGCACGGAGGATACATTGTAGCCGGTGTTGGGCGTGATGGTAAAGGTCTTGGCTGCGCCGTAGTTGACCGTGACGGCGCCCGAAGGGGAGATCGAACCGTTGGCGCCCGCAGAGGCCGTGATTGTGTAAGGATCGATTACGAATGTCGCTGCGATTGTGTGATTGGCTGTGACATTGGAAAACGCGTAGCTCGTGACAGCGCCTACCGAGGCCCCATCGACCAGCACGGAGGATACATTGTAGCCGGTGTTGGGGGTGATCGCAAAGGTCTGGCCCGCCCCAGAGTTCACCGTGACGGCGCCCGAAGGGGAGATGGAGCCGTTTGAGCCTGCCGATGCGGTGATGGTGAAAGTATTCGCGGCGAATGTCGCCGAAATCGTATGGGCGGCGGTGACATTGGAAAACGTGTAGCTGGTGACCGCTCCGACCGAGGCCCCATCGACCAGCACGGAGGATATATTGTAGCCGGAGGCCGGAGTTATGGCGAAGGTCTGGCCCGCGCCTGAGTTCACCGAGACGGCGCCCGAAGGGGAGATGGACCCGTTTGAGCCTGCCGATGCGGTGATGGTGAAAGTATTCGCGGCGAATGTCGCCGAGATCGTGTGATTGGCTGTGACATTGGAAAACGCGTAGCTCGTGACAGCGCCTACCGAGGCCCCATCGACCAAGACAGAGGATACATTGTAGCCGGTGCTGGGGGTGATCGCAAAGGTCTGGCCCGCCCCCGAGTTCACCGTGACGGCGCCTGAAGGGGAGATGGAGCCGTTTGAGCCTGCCGATGCGGTGATGGTGAAAGTATTCGCGGCGAATGTCGCAGAGATCGTGTGGTTGGCTGTGACATTGGAGAACGCGTAGCTCGTGACCGCGCCTACCGAGGCCCCATCGACCAGTACGGAGGATACATTGTAGCCGGTGTTGGGCGTGATGGTAAAGGTCTTGGCGGCGCCGTAGTTGACCGTGACGGCGCCTGAAGGGGAGATCGAACCGTTGGCGCCCGCAGAGGCCGTGATTGTGTAAGGATCGATTACGAATGTCGCTGCGATTGTGTGATTGGCTGTGACATTGGAGAACGCGTAGCTCGTGACAGCGCCGACAGAGGCCCCGTCAACCAGCACGGAGGATACATTGTAGCCGGTGCTGGGGGTGATCGCAAAGGTCTGGCCCGCCCCAGAGTTCACCGTGACGGCGCCCGAAGGGGAGATGGACCCGTTTGAGCCTGCCGATGCGGTGATGGTGAAAGTATTCGCGGCGAATGTCGCAGAGATCGTGTGGTTGGCTGTGACATTGGAGAACGCGTAGCTCGTGACCGCGCCTACCGAGGCCCCATCGACCAGCACGGAGGATACATTGTAGCCGGAGGCCGGAGTTATGGCGAAGGTCTGGCCCGCCCCCGAGTTCACCGTGACGGCGCCCGAAGGAGAGATGGACCCGTTTGAGCCTGCCGATGCGGTGATGGTGAAGGTATTCGCGGCGAATGTCGCCGAGATCGTGTGGTTTGCTGTGACATTGGAAAACGCGTAGCTCGTGACCGCGCCGACCGAGGCCCCATCGACCAAGACAGAGGATACATGGTAGCCGGAAGCCGGAGTTATGGCGAAGGTCCGGCCCGCCCCCGAGTTGACCGTGACGGCGCCCGAAGGAGAGATGGACCCGTTTGAGCCTGCCGATGCGGTGATGGTGAAAGTATTCGCGGCGAATGTCGCTGAAATCGTATGGGCGGCGGTGACATTGGAAAACGTGTAGCTGGTGACCGCTCCGACCGATGCCCCATCGACCAGCACGGAGGATACATTGTAGCCGGTGTTGGGCGTGATGGTAAAGGTTTTGGCTGCGCCGTAGTTGACCGTGACGGCGCCTGAAGGGGAGATGGACCCGTTTGAGCCTGCCGATGCTGTAATGGTATAGTTGGTTACTGTGGCCGCAAAAGTTGCGGAAATAGTGTGCGGGGCCGTGATATTGGAGATAGTGTAGCTTGTGACTGCGCCGACCGATGCTCCGTCAACCAGCACATTGGCTGTTTGATAGCCGGCGGAAGGAGTGATGGTAAAGGTTTGGCTTGCGCCATGGCTCTGGAAAAATGTTCCGGCGGGCGCTATCGATCCGCCTGTTCCGGCGGACCCGGTTATGGAGTCAATGGCCAATTCCGCTGAGGGGGGGCTCTGGTTGCCGCTGCTGTCATAGGCAGCGACGACGAAATAGTATGTCGCGCCTGAGAGATTTTGCAGCGTGTAGCTTGTGTTGTTGCCGGCATCTACGGTGTTGGCGTAATTCCCGGTCGATGTTCCGTATGCGAGCTTATAGCCCGCAACCTGCCCTGTATCCGGATTCCATGCGATTGAGACCTGGGCGGCATAGGCCGGATGCGCAAAGAGGATTGAGACAAAAGCCAGGGCTGAAATGAAGGCGGCGCCCGGGCGAAATGGCCGGATCGAACTGATTTTTGCGAGAGTAAAATACTGTGACATATAAGCATCCTTTGGCGCACGGCGGCAGTGGAAAGCTTTGGAGAGGGCCGTTTCAGCGAGCCTGCACACAGAGCCGCTCCGTGTCCCAACCTCAGGCCGCACCTCACCAGTACCGGCTTTTGGGCCAGTTGCCCTGCTCCTTGCTTCTCTGATGGTTTTTCTTTGTTGGGAGGAGTATCCCGTGCCCGGAGATTGTGCAAAAGGGATACCAATTCTTATCCAGTAGGCCTTTCCGTAAAGATTGAAGATGCTCCTCTCCGGGAAGCTTCGCAGAATGGCTCTCGGGCTAACAACGCAAATTACCAATTACGAAACTGTAAGATACGCCATGGGCTGGCGCAGGCTTCAGTCAGGCGAGGCCTGTAGGCTTTCAAATGCGGAGTGTAGTTGCAAGGCTACAATCGGGGGGAGGCGAGTATCTTGACAGGAACTTTCGACGGCAAGGAGTCAAGGCTCTCCTTGGCTCTTCTCCAAACGGGGAAACCGCCTGAGGGCGAAAGAATAATTTGGATTTGATTATCAATGTCAATTAATTGTCATTCTTATTGTTCCATCCGCCCATGGGAGAAGTCCTTGACCGATGAGAAGCTCATCGATGCATATCGGCCTCACCTTTTTGAGAGTCAGTAGGACGAGCAGGGCAAGATTACCGGGATGTTCCCGCAGGACAGGGCAATTCAGGAAGGGATCGGGGTTTCCACGAAGGCTTTGGAGAGATATTCGATTCGAACCCCTCGCCATACAGACCGGATAAGGGCTTGCAGATGAGAAGGGCAACAGAGGGACACCGGGAAAGGCGTCCGACGGGCATCATAAGCAATAAATCATGATCGCGGGCTTCGAAGCTGCTTTCTGGGGAACGCGGCAAGGACCTCCAGGAAGGCATACATGCTGGATCGGGTGATGTTTTGAATCTACTGCGACAGTTTCCGTGCTCATTTCTGCCTCCTTTTTCTGTTTCACTAGAAAAAACAGACAGATAATTTACCCTCTATGCTCCTGGGTCAACCATCTTCTTGTTACGTACAGTACGCTCAATTGTCCAGTTTTGTTTTCGGGATGTCAATCAGCCTGCAATTACAACGGTCTAAAGGGCGCGGAAAGTTGTTACCTGGCCTTCTTTTTCGGCCCTGGCAACCTCAGCCTTTACAAAAATCTGACCAATGGTGTGAATATAACAATCATGGTTCAGATGCCCTTGGGTTTTGTTGCCCTCTCTCACACAACATTCTGGAAATTCTTCCTTGAAAAACGCCCTATTGAAACCACTTGGTTTGCTCAACTGGGAGAAGCATTTTTCCAACATATCCCACGAAATTCTTAGACATTGGTTTTTACTGCGGGGAACGACAAAGCCTTCATCGTCTACTGATTTGACTTTGCGGTGATGGGATTGATCGCTATTCACATCAGTGCCAACTTTGATCTTGTCTCGAATTCTGTCTTGGGCCTTTCTCCAATCCATGTGGTTACTCCTTGGGGCATTAACCGCCGCACTGAGCCGTTTGCCTCTTTCAATGGCTCGATGTCGCAAATATGTTCGAACTCGTACCCGTCGATTTTCAATATCTCTCCTCACTAACTGGACAATTGACGGGATTGAACTAAGCCTTCGGCAGCGCATCGCGTACCAACGCTAGGAACAAGTTAGAATCCAGTTCAGTACGTGTTTTCGACTGTTTCGATATATCTTTAGTCCCTTTGATCCGTCTGAGATTCCTCTCAATCCAACTCCAGCTTTAGGCCGGACAACTTTACCATATACTCCCCCACCGCCACGAGCTTTCTATTCACTTCCTCGCTGGTAGCCCGATCAATGTCTGGATAGCCTTCCTTCTCTTTTATTTTTTGAAGCGCTACAACTTCTCGATGGTCTGAAACCCAATATCTATCACTGTCCTTTGGTGAGTGTCGTGTTATAATATGGTATCGTCCATTCTCAACAGCCTCTAAAATCCAAGTGGTGCCGTCCATAATCTCCCCTTCAACTTCAAGAGCCCCGACCGGAGGCAGCTGCCAAAATTGAAGTTCTGCGAAAAGTTCATGGAATTGGACAACCTCTTCCTTTGTCAGGCTCCGCTTCCGATCCACTTTGAGAACCATGTCTGAAAGAGGATAATCGGTCTGTTTGACGGTGAGAATCCATTTCTTTTGAGCTATCTCGTCCAGCCTTATTATCATTGGGCGGTGCTTAAATCCCCTGAAAGTAAACCGATACGAGACTGCATTTCGATCTTTGATTGTGGGCCGCAAGGGCGGCTCATTTATTGATTGAAGAAAATCGGATGTTGAGCCCACGAACCATTGTTTTACCCTAGCAGGCATGTTGAGATCGTCTGGAAAGTACTGTGCCGCAAGCAAGTCGCTGAACCAGAATGAAATCAGAAGCAGAATGATAGCGGGAATTTTGCGATTCTTTTTCATTCGCCCCTCCTTTGAACCACACCATCCTCTTCTTTACGGCAGCCATAGAAAGGTTTCTCCAGGGTGAATAGTATACCTCCTTACAGGATAAGGTGTCCCTTAAATTCTCTTTCCTGAAGGAGGTAAGCCATGACTTACCTGAGAAAACGAATGATCGAAGACCTTCAATTGCGGAGAATGGGCGCTCTTACTCAACAGAGGTATGTTGGCGCAGTGCAGCAACTGGCTGGGCATTATGGAAAATCCCCCGACAGGATCACCGAAGAGGAGCTCCGCGACTATTTCCTCTACCTCAAAAACGTCAAGAAATGGGCCAGAAGCACCAGCGCTTGGCCTGTTGAGGATGAAAATACACCTGGCTCCACGAGTCGTTCATGGCGTTGAGCGGCCCTCCTGTTGCGAGAGGTTACCGATTTCCTGGTACGAGAACTCCTGGAGCCGGGCATTGGTGCGTGCATGCTCTATGGTCATGCTCACCAGGTTTCCTCGCTTGTCGAGGTCAACATATATGTTTTCGCTGATCTCTCTTGTCTCCGATACCTCGTGATCTGTAAATTCAACCAGCGCTGTGTCGGTGTCTGAAAAATATTTGACTCTCATTGCCGAGTCTCCTTAAAGGACCTGTCGAAAAAAGCATTATGGACTGTCTCCCCGTCCTCCAGAAGAATGACCCGCAGGAACTTGGTTTCCTCGGGGATCCATGCCCAACTCCGTATTCTGCCATCGGATTGGACTTCGGTCTTCTCCGGAAACCGGATTACTCGGGTTATCCACTCGTCCCGTATTATAGCCCTGTCGGACCTCTTTCGCATATGCTCGAAGTACGCGGTGGTCTTCAATCCTGATTCCTGCTGCGTGGAGTCCAATCGGACGAGCGGGGTGGATATCCTCGTGCAACCACCGCGAAAAGGCAACGACTTCAGAAGAATAACCCTTGACCAACATTGTTGACCAAAATGAGCTGTTTTCCGGGCAAGCCAAATTAGGCAAGTTATTGATTTTATAGCGATGGAGATGATGGGATTCGAACCCACGACCTCAGACTTGCGAAGCCTGCGCTCTCCCAACTGAGCTACATCCCCTGTGTTGCGAACATATCCTCTTCCGTTTGCGGTGTCAAGAAACACCAGCGCATATCAAAGGCGCACAACTGTTTCCATGCGGGTTCCAAACGGTTATTGCCGGAGAGGGCAGGGTCCAGGGTAAGGACGCCGGCGAAACGGCGCCGGGCGGGTCAAAACAGCCTCTTCACCCAGACGAGGCTCAGGTTGAGGTCCACGTCATACTTGCAGAAGCGCTCTATCCCGCATGGGCCGGGCGAGGTGCGCTTGAGGTCAAGCAAACGATCGAAATCCCTCTCTATGACTATGTTGCAGAAATCGACGGGAACCGTGCGAACCAGATTGAGTTCATCTTCGTTCCAGAGACTGCCGGCAATGTCCCCCACCCCGGTCTCGAGCATGTCGGTCCCGCAAACCTTGAAACACGCTCCGCAGGTGCAGTGGTGGATCGAGTCGAAGTCGGTCGGTATGTGATGGCCGGTATCGCAGAAAGGGCAGATTATGACGTGGATGCCGCTCACCCTTCTGGCGTGGGGTTTTGAAGTTATTGACCTGAACAGCTCTTTGTTTTTAAAGTCCATTGTGCGCCTGCCGCATCACCAATTGCGCGCTCGAGCCCGCGCGGCTTGAGTCAAAAACTGACGGTTCAGCTTGAAAACAAACCATAAATTTGACATAAGAACCAAATCTCTTCATAATCCCTTTCAAGTCATCACTTTGGGAAAAGGAGAGTCTTGTGGCCGGCATTCATACATCTTCCAGCAAGGTAAAGTCAATCCTGAAAATACTCGACGAATCCTATCCCGACGCAAAATGTTCGCTCGACTTCCACGACCCGCTCCAGCTCCTGGTCTCGACCATCCTCTCAGCCCAGTGCACCGATGAGCGGGTAAATAAGGTTACGCCGGCCTTATTCGAAAAGTATCGCTCTGCCGGGGCCTATGCCGGGGCCCCCCTGGCGGAACTGGAACAGGACATCAAATCCACGGGTTTCTATCATAATAAGGCGCTGGCGATCAAGGAGTCGTGCAAGATTCTGGCCAACCGGTTCAACGGCCAGGTGCCCAGGGACCTCGAGACATTGGTCCAATTGCCCGGAATAGGAAGAAAAACGGCCAACGTCGTATTGGGCAATGCTTTCGGCATTCCGGGAATCGCTGTCGATACGCACGTTGCGCGTGTATCGGCAAGGCTTGGTCTGACCGGTGAAAAGGACCGGGACAAAATCGAGCAGGACCTGATGACCCTTATACCCAAAGAGAAATGGATCGAATTCTCTCATCAGTTGATCCAGCATGGCAGAATAATTTGCATCGCCCGGAAGCCGAAATGCTCCATCTGCCCTCTGCGTCCCCACTGTGACTATGGGCTGGATGAATCGACGCCGAGGGCCTGAATCCAGCTTAAATCAACATCGTAAAGAAAACCCTTTCCAACGATTCACCCTCTCGCCGCCCCTTGCTCTTGGCGCTCACCGCTTGGGCTTTACATCCGCCGCCTCGGCCCTCGGAACCGATGGAATCATGTTCTGGGGCTCTCCAAGCATGAACTCGCCTTTTTCGATCCAATTCTTGAGAATCTCGGCGATTTCTTTTGCGCGAACATAACTGGAGAGGGGCACAGTCGGAATTTCTGCCCCCTCGACTCTGATCGTTCCGGAGCGCAGTTGTGCGTAATTGACTTCACAAATCGCCTCCTGCCTTGTGAAACTGTAGTCCTTTACCTGGGTGACGATGTCTTCGTCGGAAACGCCCGTAAACCGGGCCATCTCCTCGTCCAGGATAGGGATGGGAATCCCGACCCCAACCACCAGAGAGCACCCGTAGCCCAGGATGCTCGCGCCAATGAGCCATCGCGGACTCATCTGCTTGAGGTCGCCCATCAGCATCAGGGTGCCTGCCGGGCTGCGCGGGGTCCCGTTGGGGAGCCGCGCCGTTTCAGGTCTGTGCTGGGTACCGTGCCAGGTTATGAAGCCCTGGGCGCCTCCAAGGAAGATTCGCGTTCCCAGGCCGAGGGTCCTGTAATAGGGATCGTTCAGCAACGGGCTGAGCTGACCCGAAGAGCAATAATTGGCGTTTCCAAGGTTGGGCTTAAGCACGCCCATGTATGTGTAGATTGTTTTCTTCGATGCGTTAACGGCGCAATTATAGTTCTGATACGCGTTTCGAGGATTGCAAAGCGTTGCGAAGGGAAATTCCTTCAATGTAAAATGCTTTTCGAAATAACGATTGGGATAGCAGTCGGTGCCATAGCCTTCCGCGCGCAGGTGTACCGCTTTTCCACTCACCAGGTCCGCAATGACGTGCCCGCCGCCGTATTCGAACGATCCCGGGTGGATCTTGTTAAGAGGGTCGTCGGCCTCTGTTTCGGTTGCGCCGATGTAAATATCCACGGCGGCAAGGCCCGCATAGGCAGGAACTTTATTGAGCCAGACCTTTGCCGCCTTGATGGGAGGACTGGTATGTCCGAAGTTTATGAAGGCGCCCGAGGAACACATGGGGGAAAAAGTCCCGGTGGTCACCACGTCCACCTCCCTTGCAGCCCTCGCAACTCCCTTCTTCCTTACGATTCCGACCATGTCCTCCGCCGTAACCACGACAGCCTGGCCTCTGCGTATCTTTTCGTTTATCTCCTGGTATGTCTTACTTGTTCCCATTCTGCGCGCTCGATCCTGCTGTTGGTGGAAGAAAAGCCTTGGCGAACCAAAAATGCGACCGGAACATGATAACCTTCATCCGCTATGATGACAACCGATCAGAGGGCAATATCCTCATGACGGCCCGGCGGCGCCCCCCGGTAGGGCTGAGTCGCAAACGCAACATTTTTCGTAACTGTCCTCCCCTCCATTATAGCCCTCGAGGGTCTAATTGCGCCCATCCGGCCCATGCAGGTACGCCTTTTCAATAATCCCGGCCGCCGTCATTCCCGATCTTTCGAGTTCTCCCATTTCCTGGACGGACAACCCGAAGCCGTGTCCTTCTCCGATGCCCTTGAAAACCCATTCGTTCGAGCTTCCATCGTATAGGATCGATTCCGGGCAGGAAGGAAGTTTTACGTAACGGCGAAAGACATCGCAGGGCAGATATTCTTCTCCGGTCCCCGGAATTTCATTTCCAGTCGCATGGAAGAGATGAATGGAAACGCCGCCCTCTCTGGTTCTTTCCCGCCGCATGTCGAGCAGGACCTGTTCCCCCGTTAGCCGTGTCAGTTCGGAGGGAGGAACGCGCACCTCCCATGTCCGGCTTCCGCCTTTTGAAAACGGCAGCCAGTCCAGCCCCTTCTTCCCGGCGATTTCGTCCAGCAGCAGGAGCAGTTCCACGTCAGTCTTCCCGCTCCGTTTCGAATCCTCGCATCGCTCTCCCATGAAAACCATGCAATGGGTTGAATCGCAGACGGATTGGCTTTCCGGGTGTCTTGCGCCGCCGTGCGCCCCGTTCCAGACAATGACGGCGCGAAGGGCCCTTCTGGATTCGCCGCGCAGGTCCTGAGCCTCTGCATTGAGAACCGCGTCGGCATAGCTTTCGGAATCTGTTTCGAGGACGATCTTCTCGTTATCTTGCGAACTCCTCAAAATTCCCCAAACGCATCTTTCCGTTCTGCTTCCGCGGGCTGAAGAAAGAATACGGAAGCGACCGCACGTGCTGACCCGCGTTTTCCAGCCGTCGGCATCCAAGCGTTCGAAGCTCGGACATTCATCGACGATTTCCCGGGTATCCGGAGGCGTGAGGGTCATAACCGATACTTTTACCGTTGCATATTCGGCCGGAAACCGGGTGGACCAGCGATCGAGGATTTTGGATGCGCGCCGCAGGTTGGATGCCCCGTTGCCCCCGATTGTGCGGAAAAGGGCCAGCAGGACCGGGGATTCAGCCGGCCAGGCGACCATGAGATGGCCCGCAAGAGGATTGCCCCTTGTATCCGAGACCGTCCCGGTTTTCGAAACCGCATGGAGCTTTTCGAGAATTTGCTTGTGCTCCGCCGGCTCGGGGTAGAGCGTCGTGCCGGCTGCAAACCCGTTTCGGGAAAGTCCGGGAAAACGGTCTGGCTCACGGAGCAAGGATGCGCGGAGAACCAGCGCGAGGTCTTTGAGGTTTGCCTGGAAGGCAAAGGTACCGTCCCCATCCCGCTCCCCCAGGCAAATCCGCGCGGTTCGCTCGCTCTCGATCGGCCATCTTTTTGTGAGAACTCCTTCACTCAGCGCCGAATCCCCGGCCGGGGAAAGCAGCATCCTTAGCTTTTCAGGGTCAAGGCTTCCTTTTCTTGACGCCAGCCTTGCAGTGTCGCTTGCCGCAAGCTCCTCGCCGAGCTTTTCGCCCTGTCCTCCCTTTAGCGAAGCGGCATAAGGAATCTTTAGAAGCGAGCCGGGAGGATGCTTGGAATGCAGATCGCCCTTTGCTTCGAGCACACGCCCGGAGCGAAGGTTTATCAGAATGTAGCTGAAACCGGTTTCAGACCGGGGAATGGGGGTGGTGACAAGTTCTTCGATCTTCCCGGAAATTGCGCATGGTTGCCCCGGCCAGCCGTACAAAGCGATCAGGTCTTTTAATATCTGATAGGAAATGGTATCGAGCGGGGCGCCTATTTGTATCCGGTCTCTCAAATGATTGATTTCGGCTATCGAGGGCTGCTTGACCGGCTGGGACGCCTGGATTTCTCCGCTGAAGTTTATCGCGGCGGCTTCTTCCGCCCAGAGCGGGAGTTTGGCTCCACACGTCCGAAAGCTTGCCTCATGCATCAGTTCGTGCCGGAAATAAACCTCCGCTCCGGCGCCGCCCGAAGGGTTCCGCCGAATGGTTATGACGCCGGGCCTCCAGCCCCCGGCGTGAACGGGGCCAAAGCCGGCCTTGGCCCCGCCCTCATAAACTCGAATCGGATCGGACTCCGAAGGCCCTGCGTAGCCGCTTGCGCGGAGTTCATCCAAAGCGGCGTTTCCGGTTCGCTCAAGCCGAGCATCGTGTGCTAAAAGACCAAAGAAGATTATGGAAGCGCCGGTCTCCAGGAGAACGACTCCTTTGAAAAACCGCCATAGGGAGCCGAACATGACCGGATCACTCCGCTACAATTTCCAGGGCCGACGTATTTCCCCAAAGGTCATCATCATACATGTCGAAGGCGCGGGCGGGCGGTATTGACGCCTTCCCGGAAAACCCCACCCGCCAAACCTGGTAGACCTTTATCTCGCCTCCCGGCAACACCTTTGCGATTCTTACCGTCTTGTCGGGGTGGCGCTGAGTTTCCTTGATCGTGCCCCAGTAGGTGTCATCTTTTCCCTGAAGCTTAGCGTCCGCCAGGTAGGTTTCATCTTCGGGAATCGAAAGCGCTAAGGAAGGAATCCCATCCTCGACCACCATGAAATGGCTGGGCATCGAACGCACGTCGGCCTCCGGGACGCGCCGCACCCGGACCTCGCTCACCACGAGGTCCCCTTTTTGCAACGGCTTGGAAAGATTCAGAATCTCACTGCCCTGCGCCGTAATGCGATAGAAACTTCTCTCGACCGCCAGCCCGCGAGAGGAAGCTCTCACCGCCTGGAAGGGAACATCTGCCGAGATTGTCGCCGAGGCGCTCTCATCAGGTTTTAAGCCTTCGAGAGTCAGCGCAGAAATATTTTCCACCGGACCGGGCTGCTTGAAGATGCCGATGTATCCGAACGGGATGGGCGAAAGGGTCCCGAGCGTTTCTCCGTTCTTTTTGCGTACGAGGATATTTCGGGATTTTGCTTCGCGGTCCTTCGCGAAATCGGCCGCTTCCCTGGCCATGGGGCCCAAGGAGTTGAGAATCACCTGGGCCGTGTCGAAGGTCGATCCCCACTTGCCGTTCTTGAGATAAGAAATGAGCAGCAGCTTTAGCTTGATTTCCAGTTCGTGGGGAAGCGAGCCGAGTTCATCCAGGACGCCCATTGCCGAGGAAACCAGGTAAGGCGCTCCAAACCCGAAGCCGAGTTCGTCAAAAGCCACGAAGTTTTTCCCGGCAATTTGAGCGAAATCTTCGGGCCGAGCCGATCCAGGACCTTGATCAGTTTTTCCGTCAGATCTTCTTTGACCTTGGTGTCCTTATACCGGGTAACGAACTGGTCCCATTTGTTATTTCCATAGCCGGCAAAAATCCTCAGTGCGTAAATCAGTTCGGGCGCCCCGGGGTTGTCCTCTTTCAGGACGCTCTCCACAAATTCAACCTGCTGTTCCCATGGCTGATGAGACAAGCCGAGTTCGGCAAATCTTGACAGGTCGTAGCCCTCGAGCGCGGACTGGCCGGCATCCACTTTCCTGCCCTTCTTCGAGAGCCAGGACAGGCCCCGCGCATACGCTTCGGCGGCTCCCTCGACCTTTAATTCCTCGGCAAATTTCAGACCGTACAGGGCGGTGAGGGTCACAGCGACCGAAGGCTCAGAATCCCCCGGCCACAGCGCGAATCCACCGTCCGACTTCTGGTTCTGCCTGAGCTTCTTTATGCCGAGTGCTCCGTTTCTTTGCGCCCTGACCAGGACTTGGCTAAGCGGCCCCAACTGGTCATCGGTGATTCCGGCCTTATGGACGAGTTCCATCAGGACGAGGTTGGGGACCGTGCTGTGAACGAGTTGTTCGGTGCAGCCGTAGGGGTAGGAAACCAGGGACGCCGCTGCGTTGAGCGCCGCTCCCAGCAATCCCGGACTTACCTGGACCTTGAGTTCCCTGGCGCGCGCGGCTTCAGGCAATTGGGCATCCAGGCGATTCTGCTTCCTGACTGCGGCAAAGGACTGTTTCATTGCAGCGGGCTTTACCGGAATATCGAATTCCTCGGCGCCGCCTATTCGAACGGTGCTCTCTCCTTCCAAGGCCACCCTGACGGTGCTGCCGCCCTCGCCCTTGGTCGCGATCAAGAGGGGCTGGATGTTCTCTCCTTTTCCTTCAACCGAAAAACTGCGCGAAAGCTCCTTTTCGGCCGAAGACGCCTCGCCCGAGACTTCGATCTTGCACGTTAGCTCGATACTTTGCGCCAGGTAGTTGATCGTCTTGACCAGGATGGAGGCCTTCTCGCCCTCGCGCATGAACTGAGGCGAAAAAACTTCGACCGAAACATCGGAAACGCTGCGGAACTTATTGATCGATTCGCCGACCCGGCCTTCCTTGTCGGTTGCAATGGCCGTGACCAGCCACTCGGTGATGTTCGCCGGCATATCAACGGTCACGGAAGCCCGCCCGTCGGCGTCGGTCACCACGTGCGGGAACCAGCCGGCGGTGTCCCTCAACCCTTTCTTGGTCGGCTTGCTCTGGCTTTTCAGCGCCCCCAGCCTGAAGTTAGGCTTCTTCAGGATATCGGCGTACCCGTAGCCCTGCAGTTCATCGGAGTAAAAAGTGGCAAGGTTGAGTTTTTGCAGCGGATAAAAGAAGTCCAATACGGGCGGCCGAATCTCCGATTGAACCGCATAAACCGCGCGGTCGACAACTGTCACCGCAAGCTCGGTCTGAGCCGCCGGCCCGCCGTCCGAGTCCTTGACCTGAAAATCGATCCTGAATGGCTTGAGGGCTTCGGTTTCCTCCCGTTCGGGGAAGATGTCCACTTTCAGCACCTTATTTCGCGGAATGATTCTGAAACCGAGCGTCTGTTCGCGAAACCTGCCCCCGCCCATGGGCACCGTGATCGTTTCGTAGAACCCGGTCCCGTACTCGGGCCGCGCTTCCACTTCTAACCAATGGCTCCTGCCCTTGAAAAACGAGGGCTTTGTCTCGAAAATCCGCTCCCCCGCAATGGTTTCCCACACGGTTCCACTCTCAGACTTTCCCCAGCCGGCGGGAAGAAGGGCCAGGACCCTGGCCTTTTCTCCCGGACTGAGGATGGTCGTCGCCGTGTAGAGCTCAAGCTCCTCGTTGTCCAAAATCGCTTCTCCCTCGGCGCCGCCCACTATCATCACAGCCGGCTCGGACCTCGCAGGGCGCCTCATCGTCTTTCCGTCAATCGTCTCCAGCACGGCCACGGCGGAAAGCCGTCCCTTTGCGCTGAGTTCGGGAAGGGGGATTTGGCATATCCCCTGCTCGTCGGTCAAAAAGGGCAGTGTCGCGAAAACGCGGGAATCGACCGCGCTTTGTTTTATTCCCAGGTTGACAACGCCTCCGCCCCTTGGAGCGGCCTTTCCATCCGGGTAAGTGGATCGCACGACGAGGGATTGTCCCTTATCTCCCATGCCTGCGGTCGTTTCGCTGAACCGCACCGATGGCTGCGCCTCTGACAGGGTTACGTAAATATTCTCGGAAAGTACGGCCTGGGCGCCGGCGCGGTCCACCGCGCGCACCACTAGCGTATAAATCCATTCGCCATCGCCTTTGACCGGGGTTACGGCTGTTGCCCGGGTGTTTTCTTTCACCTCCCCGGCAACCTCCAAGACCGGAATATTGAATTCGAAGAATGCCTCTCCCGATTCATCCACTTTTGGAGCCGAGTCCCAGGTGTTCATCTGGCCGTAGTCGACATTGTCCGCAAGCCTGGCTTCCACGGAACTGAAAATGCGCTTGGGCTCTGTGAGCGAAGAGGCGGAACGGATCTTTCCGAAATAATCGTTGCCGGCCGCAAGACCCCCTCCGGCTTCGGCTACCCATTGAGGCGTTTCAAATTTCTTGCGGTACAGGAACACCTCATATTTCAGGTCCCTGGGCACACCGCCGCTGTACCGCCTGGCCCGGAACTTCAAGAAAAACCGATCCCCCTGAGTCACCGTAGGGCTCCGGTCTATCAGTTCGAGATAAAAGATCGGTTTGATGTAGTCCCGGACACGAAATTCTCCGCCGTAAGGTTTTCCTCCGATTTCGGCCACAAGGCGATAAAGACCCGGCGGCTGGAGTTCGTCCAACCCCAGGGCGCCGCTGAAAGAACCGAAGTCGGTCATCGGGACTTTTGCGTGAAGGTCGGTCGGGCGCCCCGTCGGAGCGGATCAGGCTGATAAGGGCTTCCTTTTCATCGGATGCGGGCACCTTTAGCTCTCCTTTCACCAGTTCCCGGACGATCCCCTTGAAGAAAAAGGTCTCCCCGGGCTTGAAAATAGGCCGGTCCGTGACGATAAAAACGGAATCGCGCGTTACTCTTTACCGGAAGGAAATCCGTATCCACCAAGGCTTTTCGGCCATCGTTGGTCTGGACTCTCACGATCAGCTTGCCGTCGAGCATGCCGTCGGGATTCGAAAAGGCCATCTCCCCGAACTGGTCGGTCTCTTTGTCCGGTTTGACCCATTTTCCTCTGCGAGTCACGATAGCTTACAACTGCTCCGGCGATCGGGTTGGACTCACGGTCGATCACGCGAGCCACGAATTGCTCCGATGATTGCTTCACCTGGACCGACAGGCTGCTCACCTGCATCATGCACTGGGCTTCGGTAATTCCCTGCACGGCCTGGAGCAGGTAGACCCCGTCGGGAAGCGGGTCCAGGGTTATTTGCCTGATTTTGTAGGACTCCTCCCGCCAGTAGACTGTCACCGAACCACCATCCGGGTCGGTGACGATTTTGGCCGCCGAACTGCAGTTCCAGGTAATACTCGCGAACGGTCTCGAATCCGGCCGGGGCGCCGTGGATGACCTGCTCTGGCGGCGTAGCTATGGTCGCTCCCTGGTGAGTGTCGCACAATCGAGTCGTGAAGAGGCGTGTCCTTGAAAGATTTCCTGAAATTCGGGATCGAGCATGCGGCGAAAAGCCAGCAGGGGAGATTCGATCTTGTTCAGCCCCTTTACGAAGTAATGCCCGAGGTTCAGATCCGAAACAGGCTCCTCGTAGCTCCGGCTGATCTGGAACTGTCCTTCCAAAAACCGTTCCAGGTTCTTCGGACGAAGCACCCGGACAACCATCGGCTTGATTGTTTCGGTGTAATCGAGCCTTATGCTGCGGTCTTTCGGCTGCTCGAAAAACTCCTCTCGGCCGTCAGGTAAAACGGGCTTCCCGCCCGGCATCGAGGCGAAAGAAAACAGTACAAAGCCCGAGCAGGGAAAAAACAAGCAAGCGGCGGATCGGTTTCATTGCGCTGCCCCTTGGTTTACGGTAAACCCTTTCAGCTGGACCATGCCGGCCTGACCGGCACTCCCCGCGTAAGCAAAAATGGGAAGACGCGAGAAATCCTTCACGGCCTCCTTCTGCATTACCTTCCTGGCCTCCTCGTGAGTCCTGCTTCTGTTCCCGGCGTCGCCCGGCAAGCGACAGTTCGCGCATGGCCACCCCGGGGTTGATGAACATCATGAGTTGAGCGCCTTCATACTCGCCGCGTCTCGATCCGCGCTCCCAGTCAAGGACGCTGAGCGACTGCCTGGCGCATCCTTCCCTCATCCGGGTAAGCAGATTCTGGGATGTGGCCGCCAGGAACACGGTGCCTCCCCCGCACTCCGAGGTAAGGTCCTGATCGGAGAAGTAGTTGCTGAAGGTTGCAGTCTCATCGGTTTTTGTCTGAGAGGCGATGACCACTCCCATGCCCGAAATCCCCTCTTCGGAGTGTTCGAGGTCCCAGATGAGCGCAAATCCCCCCTCATCAGGACCGCCCGATACCTCGTCTCCCGGTCCCTTCTCGGCAAGCTCGCTCCACCAATCGTTTTCCATATGGGGCGGCACATAAAAGCTGGTCACCACGGCGGCAAACGCATCGTGGGGAATTCCGGCGAAAACTCCCGGAAATATCTTTGGACGAAGGTGCCGGGCAAACTTGCCGCCCGGAAACCGAATCACGCCGGGGTTCTTGTCGACCGGCCACCCGAAACCGGCGGTCACTTCCCAGGATTTCTCATTGGTGAGCACGGGAAGGACATTGTCGACAAAAGCCTCGGCCCGAACGGTCAAGACGACGGGGGACTGCGGAGGATCGACCGGGAGGTGAGGCGTCGTTTTCGAGAACATTGAGCAGCGCTTCAAGACCGTTTGACAGGTAAACCCGATCGTTGGAACTGCGTGAGGAAGATGCGCTGCAGACCAATGCTCATCTCCAGTATAGGTTCTTTGAGCTTCGGAACCTTGTAGGCGCTGCGGGCGAGCACTCCGCAAAATACCGGCAGCGCTTTTGCGGAAAAAGCACATTTGTTGCGCACAAAAGAGAATACGAAACCTTTTTCACCGTGGGAAACGTCATAGTGGAGCACCGCGTCTGCCCGAAGGGCTTCAAGGAACAAACGGGAAAGAAAGGCCCCTTCGACGCCGCTTACCTGGAGATCTTCGGCCCGGATTTTGAGGGTTTGCTGCAGGTCGTGGAAGAGCCCTCGGAAGAGTTTAGTCCTGAGTAGACCGCCTTCCGCGTCCTCTTTTTGAAGCCATTCGGCGGTCTTGTCGCCATCCCGAACGTAGAGGGAGAAGCCGATCGGGTGGCGTTTCACCACCCACTTGGCTCTTCGGCTGCACCCCTCATTCGTTTTCTTCAGATCTGAAAGGGTGGAGCGCCTTGCGGTATCGCCCCCGGTCAACTCGGGACATTTACCGTTCCGGCCCGCTTCCTCGCTCTTTACGATTTCCCCCCGCCAGCTTCGTATTTTCAGGGGCCTCCAGCGTTCCATGGACGTCCTTGAACTGGAGTTCGAGCTCCAGGACCGGCATGTCCTTGCGCACGTAAGCGCTCAAAGTGGCAGAGTGAAGGATTGCGGCTATCCACACAACAAGCGGGACCCCTATGAGAGCCGCGCCGCAAATCGCTATCAGGATGATTCTAACACGCTTGGTTTTATGCGGTTCCACTCGAAAACTCCCAGGAAGTGAGGGTTTCTGATATCCGGTATCCAGACCGGATCGGGTGAATCCATCAAGTCTCTCACGCTGACAATGCGGACCCCGCCTTCATTTCCCTTCTCGCCGTTGTGATAGACGGCAAGGTTCCCCGGCCGGTTGCGCACAAAGATCATCAGGTGATACGGCTCCTCCATTTCGAGGCCTTTACGGAACACCAGAAGGTCGCCGTTCTTGGCCAGATCGAGATTGGGACCCTTATTTCTGAAGTTGTACCCGATGAGCGTTTCCGCATCCGCAAAAGCTCCGAATCGGGGACTGGCGTCCTTTTCGATCCCAGTTTGCCAGATGAGCGGAAAGCTTAAAAAGATTCTCCGGGAAAGGTCGGACAGGGGCGGTAGGTGAAGGGAGGCCGGGATGCCGAGCTTTTGGACCTGGTCGGGGGTGCGGGTTTCAATCGTCTCACGGTAAACGAACCTGACCAGCCCCGCACAGTCCCGCTGATCCCTGCGCCACTCCGGACTGATTTTTTTGGCCTGCTGCAGAGCAAGGAGCGTGACCGCTTCGCGCAAAGCCTTTTCATCCTGAGGGCGCAGATAGCTGTAGTCCTCATTTACGTCGGAGGCCTTGGGCTCTCCCCTTCGCTTGTACTCCTTCACTTCCGGGGGCATCTCGGATTCGGCGTCCTGCCCCGGCGCGAAAATTCTCGGGGGTTGATTATTGCCGGGAATGACTATGTAGGCGAGAGTCTGAGTTTCTCCGGGTCGCGCCAGGGGCCGTTGTACGCGCTTTCTGCCCTCATTGGGCAAACCCTCGTTCGTCAGGATGTCCAGGTTTGCCAGAGTATGCCGTACGGCGCCGCCGGCCCAGTAATTGACGTCCACCCGAAAAACCCCCACGGGAGGCGCCGGGTGGACGTACAGGTAAGGCCCGTACCCGGGCTGATCGAAAGAGTCCCCTTGCTTGTTCAGGAAAAAGATTCCGCCGGACGGCGATTCCGTATTGGCCCAGTAAACGTGCGTCTTGTCCGGTTCGTAGATGTGGAGATCGGTATAGACGCCGTCTGTATCGGAAGTAAGAACGATCTTGAGCGGGATCGGATTGATGATGGCTTGCACGGAAGCGCTGGCGCGAGCCGTACCCGCCGGGTTCGAACACTCGACTACTATATTGTTGCTCCCTTTTGCCGCCGGGAACTTTCTTGAAAACGCCCCTCCTTGGGATCGGACGTAGTAGCGCACCCCGTTTATGTTGACCACCACCGGATCGGCGGTTTGATCGGAGCAGGTTCCGCTCACTTCGACCTGCATGCCGGTCGTCCACCCTCCTTCCGGTTTGGAGAGAGTGAGTACGGGCGGCTCGGATCCCTGGCCGCCGATTTGTTTGCCGCGCCGCTCCAATACGTCGGGGTTCTCAGATGAAGTCGCGCCGGCAAAAGGAATAAAAAATTCAAGAAGGCATGCAAGAACCACCAGGAACGACAAAGCGCCATTCATGGCCCGTCCTTTCAAAAAGGGTTAGGAGTGTGGTCTGTAGCCAAGGTATTGACCTTGGTCCTCAGTCGTGTTTGCTATGTTCTCTGAACTCGACGCCGCTGTCAAATACTTAATCCTCGCTTAATCCTTAGCCTCGATCCATGGTCAACTGAAAACGCTCCGGCCGGCGATATCTCCCATAATTGACCGCTTCTGCGCATTTTGCTCTTGAACTATTTTCGATAAGCGGTTTTCATATTCCCAGGATATCAAAACTCATCTCCTGCGCCGTAAGCCGACCCGATATCCGATAATCTTTTCCATTAACCGGAGAAAGTGACTATGTCCGAGCAAAACAACGATGTGCTTGAAAAACCGGCCCCTTCCGCGCCAATTCGAAATCCGTATGTCATGAATTTTCTCAAAGCGCTGGTGGAAAAAAAAGGGGAGCGGCATCAGGGCGATGATCTCAAAAAACTCCTGGGCGATATGTACCGGCTGTTCGAATCCATGCTCGGACAGAATATGGTGAACGCGCTGCCCGAGGATCTGAGAAAACAATATCTGACTATGGCGGACGATTTGCCAAATCTGAGCTACAAAAAAATCGGCGGCGTTTTCGATGCAAACGTCAAGAATTACGAAGGAATCATGAAGGATACGATGAAGCAATTCGCCGATATATATTTTAAGAACAGGCAGTTCAGCCCGGAGCATTACCCCGTCAAAATGCAATCCGAGTAACGGTTGCGCTTTGATGCCTCTGAGGCATAATGAAAGGAGAGAACATCGTGCAGGAAGAAAAGACTATCTGCCCGCATTGTAATCAGAAAATGAAAAAGTGGAGAACTCCGCCCCTTTCAACCTGGAGCGCCGAATATTTTTACGTCTGCTTCAATGATGAATGCTCTTATTACGTTAAGGGCTGGAAGCACATGAAAAGATCGACCGAGGTCGCCTGCTCGTACCGCCACAGGTACGATCCCGATACCGGCATGTGCGGCCCGCTCCCTGTCTGGGCCCCGGAAGCTGGAAAAGACCAGATAATTGAATGAATTCTGGTACTCGGAAGGGTGAAGGGCGAGGTTTGAAGGGTGGAGCTTCCACCCTTCGCCCTTCGCCGTTCAACCTTCCTGCTTTCCGCTTCACCCTCTGAGCTATTTCCCGGCAGAAGAAGCCCCGCCTTCGCTCTTCCCGAACTTCCTGCGCATGTCCTGGTTGGATACGCGCGTCTTTGCGCGCATCTTGGAAGACACTTTTCCCGAAGACTTCTTCGCATGGTGTTTTGGCGTCGTCAAAGCCTTCGTGCTGGAATCCGGTTTCACAGGGCTGTCGCTCTTAATGTTCGCTCCCTGTCCGGCTTTCGCGCCTTGCTCGTTCTTGAGGCCGCTCTCCGTCTTTGCGGGCGCCGAGCCGGCTTTGATGTCTTGGCCGGACTTGCCCGAGACCCCTTCATTTTTCACATCGGTCCCGGTCTTAGCTGGAGCGGGTTTCTCGGTCTTGGCGCCTCCCATCGGTTTGGCCGAAGAGGCTGGGGGAGCCGTCGCTTTCACGTCCGGCCCTGGCTTTGCGTGAAGGTTCTTTTCATCCTTGCCCGTCTGATTGACGGCCGGGGTCTTCATTGCCGATTCGGGCTGAATCGCGGCCGAGCCTGCCGGTTTCTGCGGTTGGGTTTGCTGGGCGAAGGCCGGAGCAAGAGCAACGGCCATCGAGATTACTCCTATGCCTAATACTGAAGCTAATTTTTTCATTTTATTCTCCTTATAAGGTCATTCTCCTAAAACGGTCGATTCCAACTAACTCAATACGATTGCAGTGGCTTAATATTAACTACATGACTACCTCCTCTCCCGTTTGCGGCTATTAGGGACATTCTTTTGAAGAATATCTCCAGATATCCAGTCCGGAGCTGCCGAAGGTTCCCTTATCGATCTATTTCAATCATTCGGCTATGAAATCTAAAGGCAAAAAGCGCGCCATGCAGGAAATTTTTCGTGGATTATCTATAACTAATTGATATTACAGCTAAATTAATTTGCGGGAGGAATATGAGGAAACGCCCCTTTGGAGGATAAGATCGCGGAATACCAAAATTTTCTCACTTGGCCGGCTGAACCGCAAAAAATGTGTCTCGGAAGGCACATGTCGTTACGTGCGTTCCTCTACATCGGCGCCCGGCGGGCTTAGATGAAAACGGGGCTGCTTTTCCCGGTGCGCAAAAATGTCCATGCCCGCTGTGGAGCGGGGCATGTCCGCGATGATGTCCCTCCGGGCTGCACTGAAATCACAAAAAGGCGCATGAACAAACCGTAGTCTTGCGCCTTGCGGGCGGCCTTTTCGTAAGAGAAAGCCGGACTTTGAAAAAGAAAGGAGCAGGGGCGAAAAGCTCTTCGCGCCTGCTCCCTTCGGCTCAGTTTCTTTTATCTTCCCGCTTCCCGCTTTACTCAGTCCTCAGTCCTCAGTCCTCAGTCCTCAGTCCTCTTGCTCCCCGCTTCATCCTTTTACGCCGCGCTCTTTCAATGCTACCTGTGCGGCGGCCAGCCTGGCGATGGGCACGCGAAACGGCGAACAGCTAACGTAATTGAGTCCCAGATTGTGGCAGACGGCAATGGATTTCGGGTCACCTCCGTGTTCTCCGCAAATGCCCACTTCCAGGTCCGGGCGCGTTTTTCGACCCAATTCCACGCCCATTCGCATTAGTTTGGCCACCCCTTTCTCGTCAATGCTTACAAACGGGTTTTCGGGCAAAATCCCATGCTGTATGTAGTCGATCAGGAATCCCTTTTCGGCATCATCCCTGCTTATTCCATAAGTGGTCTGAGTAAGATCGTTGGTGCCGAAGGAGAAAAACTCGGCATACTCGGCGATTTCATCTGCGGTGAGCGCAGCGCGCGGGACTTCGATCATGGTGCCGAACTTGTAGTCGATCGTTATTCCCTGCTCCTCCATGACCTCTTTTGCGACCGCCTCGAGGGCCTTTCTTTGCGTCTATCAGTTCATTGACGTGAGCGGTGAGCGGGATCATAATCTCGGGGTGGACATCCACTCCCTGCCTCGCGCACTGACAGGCGGCCTCGAAGATGGCCCTGACCTGCATCTGTGTCAATTCGGGCATCATTATTCCCAGGCGCACGCCGCGCAGACCCAGCATGGGATTGGCCTCCCGCAGAGTCTCCACACGCCTCAGGATGCGCTCGTCTTCTTCGATCTTGTGCAGGAGTTCGTCGATTTCCTGCAAATTCCTGGCGTGCAGCAGGCGGATCTTGCTGTCCGTAAGCTCGCTCATCAGCTGTTCGAAACCGGGCAGAAATTCATGCAGCGGCGGATCGATCAGGCGAATGATCACCGGCAGTCCATCCATGGCCTTAAAAAGACCGATGAAATCCTCTCGCTGGAAAGGCAGCAGCGCATCCAAAGCCTCGCGCCGTTCGGTAGGCTGATTGGTCATGATCAACTTCTGCACCAGAGGAAGGCGCTCGGCCTGGAAGAACATATGCTCGGTGCGGCAAAGGCCGATGCCGCTGGCGCCATACTCGCGGGCGCGTTTGGCGTCGTGAGGGTAGTCGGCGTTGGCCCAGACGCCAAGCCGCCGGAAGCCGTCAGCCCATTGGAGCAGTTTCATCAGCCACGGATCGGAGATGTCGGGCACCATCGTTTCGACTTGCCCCAGGAAAACCTCGCCTGTCGAGCCGTCGATTGAAATCCATTCCCCTTCGTTGATGACCTGGTCGCCAACCGTCATCAGATGCTGTCCGATATCAATCTCCAGCGCGGCAACGCCGACGACGGCAGGCTTGCCGAACTGGCGGGCTACAAGGGCCGCATGGCTGGTGCGGCCGCCGCGGCTGGTAAGAATTCCTTCGGCCGCCAGCATGCCGTGCACGTCATCGGGCTTGGTTTCCGGCCGGACCATGATCACCTTTTTGCCTTCCTTTTTGGCCCAGCTTTCGGCCAGGTCCGCATTGAAAGCCACCATGCCCACTGCCGCGCCGGGAGAGACATTCAAACCGCTGGCCAGCAATCTGCCTTCCCCCTTTGCGGCCCTTTTGGAAGAGGCGTCGAACTGTGGGTGCAGGAAAAAATCCACCTGCTCGGGAGTGACGCGCATAACGGCTTCCTCCCGGGTGATCAATCCTTCTTCGGCCATATCCACCGGCGATGCGAACCGCGGCCTGAGCGGTCCGCTTGCCGGCGCGCGTCTGCAACATCCACAGGGTGCCGCGCTCGACCGTGAATTCGACATCCTGCATGTCGCGGTAATGTTGTTCCAGTTTCCCGGTGATCTCCACAAACTGGTTCCAGGCCTGCGGCATCGTCTCGGCCATTTGCTCGACCGGGTAGGTTGCCCGGATGCCCGCAACCACGTCTTCACCCTGGGCGTTGATCAGGTAGTCGCCCTCGATCTTTTTCTCACCGGTGGTGGCGTTGCGGGTCATCGCCACACCGGTGGCGCTGTTCTCGCCCATGTTGCCAAACACCATTGTCTGGATATTCACGGCGGTGCCCAGGTCGTGAGGAATTTTGGCCGCATTGCGGTAATCGATTGCACGCTTGCCGTTCCAGGACTTGAACACGGCCTCGGTCGCCAGGCGAAGCTGCTCATAAGGATCGGCGGGAAAATCGATATGGCTGTAACGCTGGAATATGTCCTTGAAGCGCTCTCCGACGGCTTTCCAGTCCTCAGCGCGTTAGCTCGGCATCGCTCTTTGCTCCGCGCGCTTTCCGGAACTCGGCGATGACCTCCTCGAACGGTTCGTCCGGCACGCCCATCACTACCGAACCGAACATCTGGATGAGACGGCGGTAGGAGTCATAGACGAAGCGGGGGTCCCCCGTCGCTTCAATCATGCCTTTGACCGTCTCTTCGTTGAGTCCGATATTGAGCACCGTGTCCATCATTCCGGGCATGGAAAACTTCGCCCCGGAGCGGCATGAGACGAGCAGCGGGTTTTTGCCGTCTCCGAATTTCTTGCCGGTCTTCTTCTCAACTTCGGCCAAAGCTGCCAATTCCTGCTCCCACATTTGTTCCGGAAATTTCATGCGATCAGCCAGGTAGGAGTTACAGGCCTCGGTGGTCACCGTAAAACCGGGAGGGACCGGCAAGCCGAGCCGGGTCATTTCCGCAAGATTGGCGCCTTTGCCGCCCAGCAGTCCTCGAACATTTTCCCAGTCACCACCAACGTAGGCCGTCGCCTGGTCCAGTTCGTCGAACAAATAAACCCATTTTTTCGCCATGGCCGTGCTCCTTGAAATTTCTGTAAGATTATGAAATCTATACAATTTATAGATGATCAATAATCAACTGTCAAAGCAAAGAAAAACACCGATGAATTCTGCATCCGCTTGAGGAACATGCGATGTCAGTCGTGGCCGTGAGGAGATGAGCGTTTGCAGGAAATAGGGTTTTTGTAGCTTCGTCAAGCTGCGATTATGTGGATAGTTTGCGCCTCTGTCAACACACTCTTTTTCTCTTGTCAAAAAAACTCTCGATTATGAGGCTATAATCGCTTGGCAGGCTGAAGATTTCGCGCGAATGCGCTCTGCCTGGAGGGATATGGAATAAGGTGGCGAGGCCCGGCATTCGACAGCCAGGTTCGCATCATCCTCCACCACGAAGTCGGAATGGAACTTCTCGAAGCTCTGCTCGCAGGAAAAACCGGTGATCTCAGTCCATGCCGGATTCAGAAATGTCCATCGCCCTTCAATGTCAGCCCGAAAAATTATCTCATTTGCATTATCAACTACGGAGCGGTATCTCTCTTCGGCGTAGCGCAACCTTCGCTCCATGCGCACGCGCCCTGTAATCTCATGGGCTGACCCATAGACCACGGTTTCCTCATCACCCCTGCCTATGACGGCATTGCGGTACTCAAGATAGCAGGGCGATCCATCCTTGGTCTGGAATATGCTGACTCCCTCCAAAACAGCATCTCCAATGATCCATTGCAAATAATCGTCGAAGAAACGCTCTTTGGATTTTGGCGTCATAAAATCAGTCAAATGACAGCCTTCCATCTCCTCCGGGAGGTATCCCAGCTTGTGTGCGGCCAATGGATTTATAGACAGGATGTTGCCCTCAAGATCGTGCGTGTAGATGAAATCGGATATGTTTTCAAAGAGACGCCGATATCGTTGTTCTGATTCTTCAAGCTCCTTTTCTATTCGTTGGCGTTCCCGAATTTTTTCCTGCATCTCTTTATTCAGAATCGAAAGTCTTTCCGGTATTGACTCTTTTTCCCTTCTGTCGCTTATTGCTTTGAAAGTTGTGAGGTGGGGCGCCTTGCTTCTGCCGACCAGGGTTGCGCCGAATATGGTTATCAGGCCGGCCGTCGCGAGCCATATAGCTTCTCGGGTCAAAAGAAATCTTATCGTTACCGGTGCAAGACAGGGAATGATAAAGAAGGGAGATGCGTTAGCGAGGGGAAACCATATTAATGTCGCCCCAGCGGCCATGCCTATCAGAACGAGCAACAGGAACAGTTGAAGATCTGCCGCGTTTGCAGGAAAAAGGAAAATGCCTGCTGAACCCCATAGGGCGCCACCAAGCCCGCAAGTAAAGATGATCTGTCTTGCAAGAGTGACCACACTGCGTGTGGGAATCGGCCCCCTTGAAAGCCGCCGATCCCTTATGCAGGTGAGAGTTGCAAGCAGTGCAACTCCGCTTGACCATATCATTATTGCGGCATGAGGCCCCTGGGCCCACAGAAAAAATGAGAGAGTCAAAGCACAGGAGATATTGCCGATCAGGCGCGCATTGCCACTCGACACGGCCAGTCTTATGAGTTCAGCTCGTATCTGATGCTGAGCGTCGCCGGAGGAGCCATTCACATCGAGCGCCTCGTTCAGTCCTTGCTGATCTGTGCTGCTCGATTGTCCTGAGGAGGCGTCACTCACTTTCCTTGGCCCCCGCCTCTCCGCACCCTGACTGCGTATGCTGTTCGAAATAGGAAAGTATTTTTGCCTGGACTTCTTTGAAATCAAGGGGTTTAACAAGGTAACCCTGGATTCCAAGTTGGAGACAGGCCTTTATGTCATCGGCACGACTCAGGGATGACGCCATTATGATGGCGGTTGACTGGTCGTTCTCCTCCTGGCGAATAGTTTTGAGCACAGCATAGCCGCTCTGGAAGGGCATCATGATATCGAGCAACATGATCTGCGGCCGCCAGGACTGGTAGAGTTCGAGCACTTCTTCGCCGTTGCCTGCAAAACGTTTTTCAAAAACGTCATTATTCAACGCCCGGTCGTAGAGCATACAGGCTATCTTATCATCCTCGGCTATCAGGATTTTCAGAAGCTCCATGGACTACCCCTCCAACAACACGGTCGAATTAACAGGCGTTCAAACCGCTGCATAAGGATGGTTCGGGAAGCGATTTAAACCGATTGTTCGTCAAGAAATTATTCGGCGCTTCCCTTCTTTGACTTGAAACAAAAGCGGAAGGTGGAAGATCGGAGTGAGGCTCGACTTCACCGCAAAAAACCAGGCAATGTCATATCATAAATCGTATGCCCGGATTAAGGCAAAGCGCGCCCGCCGGGCTTTTCACATATCCTTGCGGACTGTTGTATAATTTCCGGCATTCGAGGCCGGCGAGCGCCTATCTTTCGAGCTGACTCAAGCTTGGGGGTAGCGAGTTTCCCCGACTCCCTACTCAAGATATTTGCCCCAGTAGTCAATGTCAGATAAACGTATTTTCTATAGGGGGCGAATGGGTCCTTTCTCGGCTAGAGAACCGACAAAAAAATCTCGTTCACCGGTTAGCGCATATGCCCAGGCCGCGAGTTGCGGGGATGCGCTGCTGCGCGAGACGCGCCTGTGGGACTCCCAAACACCGGGCGGCCTGCTGGGCAGGTTCGGCACCACGCGCATGATAATCTTTGTTTTTAAACTTATAAGGTCAAGCGAATCCGGGTAAATAACGATATGCGCCTTCAGTTCCGGAATGGCCTTGGAGATAGCGATAAGGTCTCCATCTATTGAAGGTGGCGTATAGTCCGCCGAAGGGCAATTATGGATCATAAAAACTTGACGGGCGCCAACTTCAACAATGCGATCCTTTATATGCTTTACGCCTTCTCTTGTGCATCCGATCGGGCCAAGGGATTTCGCGTGTCTGTGTGTTGCTACATCAAGAGCGGCTATTACCCCGTTCTTTACGTAAACATGGCGCAGCTTTCTGTACCCGGGCTTTCTCCATGTCCTGCCGATTGCAGTGAGGTCGGCAAGATCCCCGAGGGGAACTCCGATCATCTTGCCATACTTTTTCGGTTTCCACACAAATTCCGGCTTAAACAGGTATTTCGCCTCTAACTTATGACTGGTAGAGTTATAATACGTGGCGCCATCCCAGAAATATCCACCTTCCGGGAGCCTCATGGGCCACTGGTTTAATTGTTGGTGGCTCCCCGGTTCGTACTTGGCTCTATACCACACTTGTCCTGATGCAGGGTTGAATCCCAAGTCATCCAGAGCAATGCCATACCATTCAGCAACCTTCGCCTTGTACTCTTCTTCCGAAAGATTTTTGCCGTCCTTGCTTTGGCGGACATCTTCAGATTTCTTCGGGTTCTTCGGCATAGATGCGCCTCCTGAGCATGTATTATATTTCGGACCACCGGGCCAGCTTACCACAGCCGGAAGTGGATTCACCTGATCCGGTAATAGATTTGATTGTGCAAAATTTGCCTTGCAACAGTCAAAATAGTCAGGTGCGAACGAGCAACGAGGCCCACCTCAGCTTCATGTTTACTTGATGGAATGTGCCGGCATGGCTTCACTCAATAATCCACCTAAATAGTTACGACCCTCAGGTTCCCCGCCGAAGAAAAAAGCATGTCCCTCATTGAACCCTACGCCACCCCATAAAACATGTGCCGGGGCATAGTACCTCATTGCCTCTATCATCTCGACTGTGCAATTATCCGGAAGTGCCGCCACGGCGGCCGGCCCGCTCCCCGCGGAGTGCTTGACATTGCTATTTCACATCAGGGAGCGGCCCTTCTAGTGCGGTGAAAGATGCCAGCGCCCTCCATATCTTAACAGCGGTCCGGCATCGTCTAGAGAAAGACCCTCCAAGGCGGGGTCCTCGTCATTTGCCATCATATCCACAAGGCGGTTCCAGGTGTCTATCTTGTCCAGGCTGATTTCCTGCAACTCACGAAGAACTGTCTCGTCGCGTATGTCAATTACGACGGGCCTTTTTCTTCGGGTCAGGGCTTTTGCCCAATGAGCGATTGTAAAGATTGGGTAACTCAAGGCGTCGCTAATGCTAAAACGGGCGCCGGTAACAGGATCAGCGTGGGGGGTTCTGATATCCGGCAGCACACGTAAAATGCCTATTCCCTTTATGGTGATGAGGCTAAAGGAGTACGGATTCAAAACAATATGGCCTTTTAGTCCGGGGGCCTTGCCGAGGATGGCGGCAAGTTTTCTGTCGGATGCTGACGGAGTAGCATAAACGTAATATTGATTATGGACCATGAAGAAAGAATCCGCGCCAAGCTCAGCGATTCTTTCCTTTATGTGCTTTAGCGCTTTCCCGGGGTCTGCGACCGGGGAAAGAGCATTCGCCGATACGCGGCGCCTCGCCCTTTCATATCCCACTATGACGGCATCCTTGACATAGAGATACCGTAGGTTTTTGTATATAGGTTTTCTCCATGCCCGAGTGATCACCGCAAGGTCGGCAAAGCTCCTCAGTGGATGTCCCATTGTCCTGGCAGGTTTTCTTTTCGGTTTCCACGTAGGTCTCGGATCATGCAGGGAGTCCGGATATGCTCCTGTCGCCGGGCACTCCCAATTGAATTTTCGTTTGTGCCATATAAGGTTGGTCTCCGGGTCGTACTCCACTTCGTCCGGAGGAAGGTTATGAACTGCTGCAATCCATTCTCCGTATTCTTTTGGCGAAAGGGTTTCCCTGCCCTTCAACATCTCTTCCGGCTTTGCGTGAATATCCAACATTGTATCCCCTCCCGCAGAGCATGGAGTATATTTTTTCGATCCAAGTTTACCTCAACCAAACCAGGATTTTACGTGAACAGGTAAAAAATATGCATAATTAGATTGCCGAATTCGAATATATGCTGTCATTTCTTTTCACCTGATAGATCGGGCGGGGAAGTCGCTAAGAGGCCGGCCGCCAAATCGCTTCTCTTCAGCACTTATATCCTTTTCCCTGACCGAATGCGGGCCGTCCTTGTCAAAAGATACCACATCATAGAATACTCCCTGCCTGACGAGCGGTTCCCCTATTTCAAGCATATAACCACGGGACCTTTCCGGGAGAATGAGGACGGCATGAGTAGAGCCGAAGTCAAGGAGCTTTTTCGGCATGATATCTGCCAGTTGCTTCCAGTCCCGGTTCCCTCCGGGATTTATCTCCTGCAGGCCGCGAACCTTAAATACAGAGCTCAGGTAAACTATAAGAGGTTTGTTTCTTTCGGATGTCAAAACCTTTACCCATGCCGCGATTTCCTCCGGCCACTTGAATTCTTTATCGAGCATCTCATGAGAAACAGAGGGAGTAAGGATTGGATCGATCCATTTTTCAGGAAGCCCTGGTAAATCATAAGTCTCATATTCTCCCTTTGGATCGATAAAGCCATACATCCTTGAATTTATGATGATATGACCCTTCATTTCAGGCACCAGATTAGCGATGAAGACGGTTAGCTTCAGGTCTTTTTCCGACGGTTTTGGATCGCCGTTAGGGTGATTATGGACAGCAAAGATAGAATCGGCGTCGAGTGCAGCGATGCGTTCTTTTATGTGCCATATCCCTGCCCATGAGTCTCCGAGAAAAGCTTGTGTCATCATCGGCAGTCGACACGTAACCCCCTCATGATCGACAATTATGCCATCCCTGACATAGACGTAACGCGCTTCTTCGTAATTGGGATTTCTCCACACCTGGGCAAGACGTGCAAGGCTGCCATGGTCCGTCATCTGCAGGCCGATTATCTCGACCGGCTTTTTCTCGATTTCCTGCTCGATTTGGAAGGTTTTTCCGATGGTGGTATCTTCTACATTAGAGAGATTAGCTTTGTTGAGAATACCACTGTCATCCTGTTCAAATATACCACGGTTTAATGGGGATTTTACCTGATCCGGTAAGAAAACTGCATATTTATAATTTCCATGCAAGTAATCAAATATGATTCCATCGTTTCCTTGTTCTCTTGCTTTGTCTATTTCGGCATCCCCAATAGAGGTGGCGCCGGTTGACTTTATTATTAGTGGATTCTCTATTTTAAGATATGCGGGGATTACTTCGCCCCCGTTGCCGGCATTCTGCAGCGCTAAATACGGATTTGCCGAAAATA
The DNA here is from genome assembly GCA_963727975.1 of uncultured delta proteobacterium. GTDB lineage: Bacteria > Desulfobacterota > Syntrophobacteria > Syntrophobacterales > Syntrophobacteraceae > SbD1. Next base: position 288,666 of record CAVSIN010000016.1, read on the forward strand.
ATATTGCCCCTCGCTCGTCGGGTTGGAGAAGGTCGGAGCTAAGCCTTTCGGGCGTGCCATAGTAGACCATCCTTGGAATACCGGGGGTGCGATCCGGATTCTGATAACGGTCCGACTCTCCCTCGTTAAAGACCACTTTGCTGTCGCCGAACCAGTCCTTGAATTCGGGCGTCTCAGTCAGCCTACAATACTCGCCCTGCCGCTCTCCAACAAGTGGTGCTTGTTTACCGGCGATAAATCTTCCATTTTGAGCCTGCGGGGTCGCCCCTTCGCTTCGAGCCCATACCTCGGCGTTAGCGATTCCTGGTGTAGGTTCGCCTCCGGTCCCGAATCTCTCGGCTTTGCCGGGGATAGGTTTGACATAGCCCGGGATCGTCTCATATGGATGTTCGATTGCGCCGGTTTGTTCCCCCGGCCCGCTGCCCGCAATCACACTTGAGCGGTTTTCCATTTGCGGCGCCGTCATATCGTCCGCAAACTCGTTTAAAACCGGTCGGGCGCCTATGGCCTGGATCGCTCTATCGAGTTCTTTCGGGCGTGTAACCTTTATTCTTTGCCCAATCCCGAATGGTTCCATCAATTGCTTCATCTAATGTCAGCCCTTCCTTTGCGGCAAGACCTGCAAAGCCGGCCATAAGGGTCGCCGATCTAATGTATTCCAGGGCTGAGGCGTTGGGATTTTCGAGATATTCCTGCCCGGCCCCGACAGCGGCCCCGCCAAGGGTCCGGGTGAGCCTGCCATACGGTGACATTGTCCCAAGAACAGCGCCTGCTGCTGCGCCGATTCCCGCTTCTTTCCATGGCTGTTCGGGTCCGAGCGCTCCGTAGGTCCCGAAGGTAAGGGCGTCGCGAACCATCGGGTATGTCTTTGCGTATAGAGTCGGGAGCGCTTCTGCGAATTTACCGCCAAGCGCCGCCTCGGTCGCCATGCCCGCTGCTTTCCCGATTGGTCCCAACAGGGCGAGTTGAGGAAGCGCCTCTGAAGCTCCCCTCAAGAGCATGCCCGCAAAATCGTGCGGTTCTTCTTTGTCGGCGATACTCAAAACATCCGTGATAGCCTTATAGACGGACTTGTAGACATCGGCCTTTGAAACAGGCGTCTCGCCTTCCCCGGGCGGAAGCAGGCTCTGGTCCTGAGCCGAACTGTATATGTTGGCGACGACGAAAGCCGCCGCCCCGGCGATTCCCCTGGCGAACCCAACCGGAATATTTCCCAACGTGTTCAGTTCATCGGGCAAAAGGGGTTCGCGGTCTCCCCACCCCAACCAGGTGATTTCCTGGCGAATATCGGGACGCAAAGGATGTTCGCGGAGAGGTCCTGCCGCCGGCGCGGGTGAGGCCTGGTTCCAAATGTCTTGGAGAAGCTGCGGGGCGTTTTCGCGGTAGAGCCTTTCGGGCGGACGCGGCACGGAGGTAAAAAGCGGTTGCGCGGGACTGGCCGGGATTTGGTCATTAATCCAAGAATCAGGAGCATAAGAGCTAAGTTGCGATCCTCGATCTTCGCCTGCGAAAGTGGTTATTCCCGGCGTTGGCTGATCGGGCAAAGCGGAAAAGTCGTACTGTTTCGGCTGGTCGGGCAAAAGAGAAAAATCGTAGTCGCTCATTTCGCCTCCTTTGCCCGATCCTGGTCATATAGTGATTTGACGTTTGCCGGAGTGACAGGATAACCGCCCGGTTCCGATTTTATGATGGCCTCGTATTTATTCACGACCTCGGCAGGGATGCCAGGTCCGGCTTGAACGGGCGCCTGTTGTCGCCCCGGCGCTCCATTCGGGAAAAGAATCCCCTGGGCAATCTCCCGCTTCTGCATGTCGTTTGGAATTTTGCCGCTGTTGTTCTGCCGCCAGTCTTCAATGGCCTGCCCGTATTTGCTGACAAAGCCATTCCATTTTTGCTGTTCGGGCATGAAGGGTGAACTGCTCTCCAGCCCGTAGTACGGAGATTCCGTAGAAAGCTTCGCCAAGCTCGTCAGCTCTTTAACCGCCGTGATCGAGGAACTGAGGCTTACGTGTTTTGCCGCCAGGGCCGCATCGTTTTTCAGGATTTTGTCCTGATCCGCCTTGAGACTATTCCACTGACTGACCGGCATTGCGCCGTAGTATTGCAATAGGTTCAGGTTTGCAAAGCGCTCCCTGTCCGTGTGCTGCATGCCGTTCAGGTCGTCATATATCTGATCGGTTTGCTCTGTCGCAGGCGGGTCCCAGAGTCCCAGGTTCTTTTTGTAATAGACGTTGTCCACCGTATCGGCCACCGAACGATCTTTGGCGTAAATTGCGTCATATGCCGCCTTTGCGGCCGGATCGGCGAGGAATTCATCTTTTGATTGAAATGCTTGAGGGCCTGTCATTGCGTTGTTTATTACGTTCCAGTTGGCCCGGTTCGTGATGTTTTGAGCCTGGATTGCGCGTCCTGCCTGCCGGCCGTAATGGCTTTCGTAGCGGCCCGCCGCGGTAGGGTCTCCGGGAAAGTCCCGTTGGGCCTGATCGGCGAGTTGTTGAAGGTGTTGATCGTAATTCTCTGAAAGGTTTTGAGCGGTCGGGGTCCCGTTTGCCGCAAACATTTGAGAACGCCGGTCAACATAGCCTTTTATGAAATTGAGGTACTGGCCGACTGTCATGTCTGCGGTCCCGCCGTTAAGGGTGATGACCTTGGGGTCCTCGACAGTCTGAGCGGCATTTGCGCTCGGGTCTGCATGTAAAAGGGCTGTGGCGTTGCCTGTCCCTAGTTGAGCAAGGCACACTTCCCACGGTTGAGGTTCGCGGTGAAGGTCTTTTGCGAGAACCTGAGAGTTTTGCTTCACGTTTTGAAGTCCAAGTTCGATCTGCCGGCCACCGTCAAACCTGTCCCCGTCGGTTCCGCCAAGCCCCTTCCAGGTCGAATCGATCACCTGGAAATGACCTGTAGCAGATGACACGGGGTTCTTTACCGCGGGGTCCGTAACGTGGCCTTCAAAACCCCACACGGCAAGCGCAACCCTCGGATCAAGGCCTATTCTCTGGCCTTCGCCGGCTATTTGCTGCGCTGTTGCTCCGCCCGTCACTTTGCCGTAGGCGTTTTGAGCGGACTGCAAGTCCTGGATGGGTTTAAAGAACTTCTCAAGCTCGCCCTGGGCGACCCCGGACAATCTCTTTTTTGTGGCCGCGTCCAGATATGTGGCCAGTGCTCCCTCAGGGTCTGAAAGTGCCTGGCGCTTTATGACTGCGTTCCAGAGCATGTCGTTGTTTTTGCGCAACTGGTATTCATGAACTTCCGGACTCCATCCATGCTTTAGTCCGTAGTTCGCCGTCTCGTTGTCAAGTTGGCTCACCGCGCCCGCAACACGCTTGGGATCGTTATAGTTCGCTTCCGCCTCACCGATCAGATCGCTCAATACTGCATTATGGGTGTTCCATTCCCATTGTTTGGTCTGACTGGCGGCGTAGCGGGCCATGCCGTCCAGGTCGCACTCGACGCGGCGAGTGCTGATCCGGTCGAAAAGTCTTTGCTGGTACGGATTGAGATTTTGGCGCGTTTGATTTCGCAGATCGTTCATCTGCCCCTGGAAGGCCGGAAATTGGTCTTCGGCGTCTTTTCCCTCGAGTTTCATGTAGTTTTGGGTAATCGCCCGCAGTTGAGGCGAAAACTGATTCGTATAAACGTCGTTGACCTCCGTTTCGTTGGCGAGCTCCTGGCGCCGGATGGAATTTGCGGCCAGCATTTCGGCCGTCTGCTGCAACGTCTGCCCCACCTGCCCGCCGAAGGCCTCGGGCGTTGCGCGATCGACGGCGTTGTAAATTATTTGGCCTTGCGGCATAACGGTTGGTGCGAACGGGTCTCCCGGAACTACCGGCATCGGCTAAACTCCTTTGAAGCGGGAAGCAGGAAGCGTATAGCCAAAGAATTCCCGATCCCTGCTTGCGCTTTACACAAAAATATATTTGCCAAAATCTGCGGCATCTGCGGATAGGCCGCCTTTCCCTGAATCCTGCTCGACTCCTCCAGCTACCGGGCAAGACTATAGTGCAGAGCGATTTTGCTCTGCAAAACGGCAACCAGAAGCGGCAATAGAAGCGGCAATAGAAACGGCAACCAGAAGCGGCAAAATGCAGAAGATGAAAAAAACTTTTCACGCCGGAGGAGATTGACCGAACGCAGAGTAAACCGGGCCGGTGTAAGCTCCGCACATCTGAATGTCGAAACAATAGGCAGGGTGGTTTAGGTTGATATTGATGATTGCTAACCTGAATCTTTTGGTTTAATATTCAAAAGACATGCAGTGACAATTGAATACAGCCGGGGGGTGCTCTCCGAGCGAGAGCTGAGATAATACCCTTGGAACCTGATCCAGTTAATGCTGGCGGAGGAATCGGCTAAAATAGTTTTCGAAAGGCCGTTTTTCTCCAGAACGGCCTTTGTCATTTTCTGGGCGGAAACCTTGTATCTCAGCTCATCTTCAAGAGCTTCCACCTTTCGATCAGGAGGACGTGATGGCGACGCAGCTTGAAGCTGCCAGAGCAGGCATAATCACCGACGAAATGAAAAAAGCCGTCGAAAACGAGCCGATCTCCGCAGAGCAACTGCGGGATCTGATTGCCGCAGGACTGGCTGTTCTGCCCAGGAATGTAAATCATTCATTTCCCGATCTCAGGGCAATTGGCAAAAGCCTCAAGACTAAAGTCAACGCCAACCTTGGGACAAGCGGCGAGTGCTGCTCCATGGATCTGGAGAAGGAAAAGCTGGAGGCGGCCCTGCGGGCCGGGACCGATTCCATAATGGACCTTTCCACCGGCAAAGATCTGTCGGCCTTCAGGAGTTTTTTCCTGGAGAATTCGCCGGTCATCGTGGGAGCGGTCCCGATTTACGGGGTGGCCACCGAGATGGTTCACCGGCATCAGCCGCTCGATACGATGGACGCGGATGAGCTTCTGAGAAGTATCGAGCGGCAGTGCGCCCAGGGCCTCGACTACATCACGGTGCATTGCGGGGTGACCCTGGATTCGGTAAAAAAGCTCGAGACCTACGAGCGCATCATGCCGTGCGTGAGCCGGGGCGGCTCCATTCACATGAGCTGGATGCGCAAAAACAGGAAACAAAATCCGCTCTACGAGTATTATGATGACCTGCTGAGCATAGCATACAAATATGACGTTACTCTGAGCCTCGGGGACGGCTTTCGGCCCGGCGCAATCCTGGACGCTACCGACGGGCCTCAGTTGGAAGAGCTGATGATCCTGGGCGAGCTGGCAAGAAGGGCGCGCAAAAGAAACGTGCAGGTGATGATCGAAGGGCCGGGGCACGTGCCTCTTAACCAGATTACCGCCAACGTCATGCTCCAGAAGAAATTGTGCGACGGCGCTCCCTTTTATATCCTCGGGCCGCTTCCGACCGACATTGCGGCAGGCTACGATCACATTACCTCCGCCATAGGAGGCGCGATTGCCGGGGCCGCCGGAGCGGATTATCTCTGCTATGTAACCCCGGCCGAACATCTGGGGCTTCCCAACGCCGATGACGTGTACCAGGGAGTTATGGCCGGGCGGATCGCCGCCCATGTCGCGGATATCGCCAAAGGACTTCCGGGCGCCATCGAGGCCGACAGGCGCATGTCGATCGCCCGGCGGGACCTGGATTGGGACGCAATGGTCCGTGAAGCCATCGACCCGGAACTCGTAAAAAAGCGCCTCCAGGTCACCGAGGACCGCGAGGGCTGCACCATGTGCGGAAAGCTTTGCGCGGTGAAGATCAGCCGGGCGGTTTGAAACGGGCGTAAGAAATGGGAAGTAAACCGAATAGTCCGCCTTGGAGCACTGGGCATTCAGAACTGAATCCCGAATTGCTCAATTCCTCGAACTCCTAAATTCCTCAGTTCATCTCTAATTCCATTGTCCGACTGGACGTCCAAACCGCTTATTGCGTTCTCGCCGCGAGCGCCTTTATGAGGCGGTCCGGAAAATCCACGGCGCGGAACAGCACTGCCGGTTTAACCGGCTGCTCGGCGCCGGAGTTCGAACTGAGAGTGATTTGCGCTCGTGGATGCAGGAATTTTTTCCGGCTCTGAATGCACGCCTGTGGGAAACTTGCCGGAAGACAGGCGGATGAGTTTCTTGAAACGGGAGTCAAAGTATTCAGGTGTGGAGCGCCCCGAAGAATTTCCCCCCTTTTGTAAAGGGGGGCAGGGAGGATTTTTTTTCCGGGTCCACTCGACGGTAGACAGCGCCTCCCTCAATCGAGTCTGCCTGCGCCCTGTCCCGCCGTCCTGTTCGGCAAAGGCGGCCTGAGCTCCGATCTGCCTCTGTTTGCCGTATTCAATTCCCGGAAACCGAGACTCATTTCTCCTGATTCAAACTGGCTCAAGGCGCTGCGCTTTTTTTTCCGCAGTTTGGACCCCCGGCGAAATCGCCCTTGCGGGCAGCACGGGAACGCTCACTTACGATCTGGCCGGCGCACATGCCCTGCGCTCCGGATTGCCTCAACTCCTGGTCGCGCCTTTTCCTCTCCTTGAAGGCGGACCGGGAACTGTTGAAAATATACGGGGAAGGCGCGAACGGCATTCCGGTGCTTTCGTGTATGCTCGACACCGTCATCGTGTTCCAAAAGGCAAGCCCCTGTCTGCCGCGACCGGATTCTTGGCGCGCTGGCAAATTTTCATCTCGTGCTGGAAATCCGGTCTCGCGGAAACCTCCTGGCGGTCCTCGAGCAAATCCAGGCAAAATCACCCCGGCCCCAGTTCGTTTTCGAACCCGGGGAGACCAACTCTTCAAACGCAGGAAATTATACCCTTCTAAAAAAATTCCCGGAGCACGCATACGGATTCAGGCTCCCCCGGACCCTGGATTTGCCCGCCGCAAACCCCGTTCAAACTCACCGCCCGGCAAATAGAAGTTCATCCGCTTTTCTCAAGGGAGCCACGGGGATTTTACGCACTCCGCCAGGACGACGATATCGCCTGGGGTAATTACCTCTTCCACTATACCAGGGCATGCGCCGGTCCCTGGCCGGGCGAGACTTACCGGCAATATCTGCTCAATCTGCTCGACGGACATCCCCTCTCAGGCCACTCGGCCCTGGAAACCCTCATTCGGATTATGCAGGAAGGACTGATCCGGGCGGGCTCCCGGATGGTTCGCGGCCAGGCGGCGGTCATCTCCTGGAGTTCTCATCCACCGCAGGAGCTGTTTGTGATGCGAAAGTGGAACCGGGCACTCGTCAGGTGGACGGTCGAACCATACGGGATTGCGGTCCGGCGGGATATTTTGCGCTCGCTCGGGGCAAAGCCCGCCATATACGGCGGTGAGCAGGTCTATTCCCGGCTCGCCGAATCCGAAAGGTATCGTTTTCAGTTGAGCCGTTCCACGCCGGTCCGCCTCCTGGAGACACGAGCGCGAGTGGCGTGTTCGAGGCGACCTGGCGCTCGGTAAAATAAAACCCGATCGAGGGATTTGTATTCGTGCAGACAAAGGAAGAAAAGGCAAAGCTTTGCAGTCATGTAAATCCAGGGCTGTCCGATTGTGGCTCTTGACGCCTCACGGTGAATCTGTCCTGGCGGAAACCTAAGAATAAATCACCAACTTACATTTGACTCGAATCAAGTGCATTCCTGAGATTCTTTCTCTCCTAAAGGTGGCGCCATCTTCCACGGCGGCGTTTCTGGTATCAGCCTGGGTCAGGGGGGATTTTAACGTATTGGGCGCCATTCACAGCTTCAAGCACTTGCGCCATGCTCGACATTTCTTTTCTTTATTGCGTCCTCCCCTGTCTCCATTTCGCGCGACAAGATGGTTTTTCTTGACAAAAGATTGGCCTGTAATACAATTGGTAATACGATGGTAGTGTGTAGTCAATCTATTAAGGAGAGTAATATGTCTGTCAGTGCGAGACTTGACGAAGATACCGACGCGATCCTCGCCAGAGTGGCAAAAGCCCTTCGGACCACTAAGACTGACGTGCTCAAGAGGTCTATCAGGGAGTACTGCGGAAAAATCCTCGATGAGAAATCAAAGAGTCCTTATGAGCTGATAAGCGATTTGGTCGGTGAGGAAAGGAGCGGCAAAGGGGACCTGTCGGTCAAAGGCGAGGAACTCCTCAGAGAACGATTCGGCAGGAAAAGATGATCCTTATCGATACCGGCCCGCTGGTTGCCCTTTTCGACGCCTCTGATAATTACCATCGAATCTGCCTCGAGCTACTCAAGGACATGGAGGGGCCGCTTCTCACCGTCTGGCCTGTTCTTACAGAGGCGTTCTATCTCTTGAATTTTTCCTGGAAGGCCCAGGATAATTTATGGGAATTTCTGGCAAGAGGTGGAACGGAAATTGCCGATATTGAACGGAGCGGCCGGGACCGGTGCCGGGCGCTCATGAACAAGTACAGGGACCTTCCCATGGATATGGCGGATGCGGCTCTGGTGAGCGCCGCCGAAGCAAAGAAGATCAGGTGCGTCTTCACCCTTGATCACAAGGATTTCAGCGTCTACAAACCAGCACATATCAAACGACTGGAACTCATTCCCAAACAACTCTCTTGACCTGTGGGCTCGGATACTCGCTATCCGGGGTTGGGGGGCAGAAGCGCAAGAGGCGACAGGCGAATCTACCTTGGGAGCCCCGATGATCTCAATCATTGAGAATCCTTTGGGCGAGGCATCCAGCAGACCGAGGATGTTTTCATCAGGTCAGCGAGGGCGCCCATGAATGCGCGCAAAGCCAGGTCGTGTCCCTTCCATAGTCAACCTTGCGCAGTGTAGTCCTTGACGCCTCACGGTGAATCTGTCCTGGCGGAAGCCTAAGAATAAATCACCAACTTACATTTAACTCGAATCAAGTGCATTCCTGAGATTCTTTCTCTCCTAAAGGTCGCGCCATCTTCTACGGCGGCGTTTCCGGCAAGAGAATACCCGAAAGTCATCCTTGGTTGCCGTTGAAGGCAACCATCTTCCCTAGTTGCAAAAAAGGGCATGAAGCTCTATTGTTCATATGTGGGCGTTGAAACGACGCGCGTTCCCTTTTCATGCTAAATGCCCGAGGTCTAAAATGAATAAGTTCACCGCTATAATTGAGAAGTGTTCCGAAACGGGTTTGTATGTCGGATATGTCCCGGGTTTTCCAGGAGCGCACAGTCAGGGGGAGACCCTGGATGAACTCCACCGGAATTTGCAGGAAGTCATAGGTATACTTCTGGAGGACGGAGAACCTTTATTGGAAGGTGAATTTGTGGGGACCCATGTGGTAATGGTAGCATAATGGGGAGACCACATATCCTAAAACCGAGAGAGGTCGTTTACATTCTTGAAAAGCTCGGTTTCGCCGAAGTCCGTCAGACAGGGTCACATCGGCAGTATCGCCATATTGACGGGCGGCGAACCACGGTCCCTTTCCACAAGGGGCGGGACATTTCTCCGATATTGTTACGGAGAATTGCAGGGGACATCGGCTTGACCGTTGAGGAATTCCTTGCGAGAGCTTAATTCCGATCCTTCCGAAAACTACAAATTCTCTCTCCTGCATGGCGGCACGGACAGCAAAGAGCCTTGCCGAGTCGTGAATCACTAAAGGTTATCGACAAAGCAGGGCTATGGAGTTTCCATTTTCGAACGAACATAGGGGCACAGGACTTTTCTCGGGCGCCTGTGAGAATCAAGACCGCCTTAAACCGGCCTTTTTGACGTCGGAAACAGGGTCTTAAGGCCTGAAAAATGGGGGAATTTGGTAATTTCTAAAGCAGATGCAAAACCTTGTCTTGGTCCGACCTAATGCTGAAAAAACCCAATGCTAAAATGCTCAGGGCGCAAAAAAGCAAATAGGTCCACGCAAAGAGCGATGAACGTCTCTTTCTTCCGTCAGGCGTCGGTCCGGTCAGCGATAAGGTGCGGTATGATGGCGGCCCCGTATCGATTACTTCGGGGGCTGATAATCATCGGGAGCGCCCATGGGTATCGGCGGGTGAGTCTTCAGGCTTTTCTTGAAGTCTGAAATCATTTGAACCGCCCTGAATTGCAGCCAGCCGTGGAGTTCCATGACGTTATTACGTTCGTGCGGGTCGGTTATCAGGTCGACCATCCTGGGCACGACGGAAAAGTGCTGGGGCGGATCGTACTTGGTTTCCTGCCATACGTTGTGAATTTTATAGTTACGCCATTTGATAGCGTATAGTTCATCGTTGACGTACACAAGGAAGCCTTCTCTATTGGACTTTTGCTGTTTTCCCAGCAAAAAGTCGCTTTGATCCACCCCGTCGATGACCCTGTCGGTCGGCGTCTTGGCCCCGGTCACTCGGGCGAGAGTGGGGAAAATATCGACGATGTGAACAATTTCATTGCTGACCCGGCCCGCCGGAATCTTTCCGGGCCAACGGACGATAAAAGGCACGCGTATTCCGCCTTCCATGGCGGTGAAGTAAGTTCCGCTCCAGGGACCGGGGCTGCCGGACCATTTGCCGCCTGCCAGTTTCGGGTCTTCGGGGCCGTTGTCGCTGGTATAGATAAAGATCGTATTATCTTCCACGCCAAGCTTTTTAACAGCCTCGGCGATTTCACCTATATGATGGTCCGTCTCGACAACAGCGTCGGCGTAATCGCCCGCGCCGGTCTTACCGGCAAAATCCGGGTGAGGCAGGCTCGGATAGTGCGTCTGGGTTAAGGGCACATACGCAAAGAAGGGTTTACCCGCCTTGACGCTTGCTTCCATGAAACCGATGGTCCGCCGGGTCAGCTCCGTATCGATCACTCGCCTCATCTTTAAGTCGTAAAGCTCGAGCTTTTTCGACGCCTCTCCTTTGCGTCCTTCCATGACGTGCATGAATTCAGGCACGAGGTCCGGTTCGCCGGCGACCTCCTCAGGCCACATCGACGCATCACTGGTGTCGGGAATGCCGTACCAGACGTCGAAACCCTTGTCGGTCGGAAAACGGCCGGGGGTCCTTCCCAAATGCCACTTGCCGAACAGGCCGCAGGTGTAGCCGGCCTCGGAAAGGGCCTGTGCCAGGGTGATTTCCCAGGGCACAAGACCGTAAAGCGCGCTGCCGATCGGTATGGAATACGTGCCGGAACGGATGGGGTGACGGCCTGTCATCAGGGCTGAACGGCTGGGAGTGCATTGGGTCTCGACATTGAAATTGAGCAGTTGCATGCCCTGGCCGGCAAGGGTTTCGATGTTTGGCGTCGGGGCCCCGCGGATCAGCCCGCCGCCGTAGGCGCCGCCCACGTCCCCGTAGCCTAGATTGTCCGAGAGGATGAAGACTATGTTAGGCTTCTTGTCCTGTTTCGCGGCCAGGTCGTTAACAAGGCAGGCCGGCAGCAGGAAGCAGAAAAGGAGCATCAGCGCCGGCCGGAGCTTTCCGGTGGTTTTCGCGGGCATCATGATCGTCCCCTCTTGTCAGATACGGGTCGCGAGACTGTGTCGCAACTCGGAAATGCTCGTGCAAATCCCATGGGGCCTAGTTCTGCTTCCCCCTTTTGTCAAGGGGGATCGCGGGGGATTTCAAAATCTTATATAGTATCGGAGAATCAAATCCCCCCTGCCCCCCTTTAGTAAAGGGGGGAAATACGAAAAGTATTGCGTTTTCGACACAGTCCCCGTACCGCAATCCGGTAGATAGGTGGAAAAGCGGGAAGTTCACTCCATTGATTCGGCGGTTGAAGGTTTTATCTCCCCCCGTATGACAGACCGGTTTACAACGTCGCGAAGCTGCAGAACCTAAAGGAATTACTCTTTCCGCTCACTGCTCCTCGCGTAGCGCGGGAGGCCGGCCGCTCATTCCGGACCCTCCGCGAGACGGGGCGCGCAGCGGGAGGCCTCCGCCCGTCTGCGATGAACATAGTTCGGATACCGGGTCGTGAAGAGCACAGTTCCAACAAGAAAGGTATATGAAATAACCTCATAACCCCACGCGGGCAGAACGAAATGCTCCGTTTTCCCCAGGGCCAAAACGGCATTTACGGTGAAGACCAGCGCCCAGACGGAGGTTATGACGACGTTGGTCCTGATGAAAAGCGGGTCTTCCCACAGCGATGGGTCGGTGTGTTCCCGGGCGTAATCCAGGGAGAAAGGTTTCTTGAGGGCAATGGTCGTCCAGGAGGAAACGGCCAGCGCCGCATTGGCAAGTATGCCCATGTGGGTTGCGGTCCACATGTTGTTAAGCAGCATCACAGCCACTGTGGAGTAAGCGAAGAAGATCACCCCTGCCCATAAAATAACTCCGCGGTGCAAACGGGCGATGCCCATGATGACGGTCAACGCCAGGGCGACCGCCAACCCGAGCTTGAGCCGAAACAGGCTTCCGTGGGCGATGAGAAGAAACGAAATCCACGGCGCGAAGGCCAAAATCAGCTTGAAAAAAGACATACCGCCTCCATGAATGCTAAATTCGGCAGGCTATAAACGTATATTCAATGTATGTCCATCCGGAAACTCCGGATAAGAGACTAGTTTAGTGTCCACCCGGAAACCTCGGATAAGACACTGGCAGTTTCCAATTCGGAAAGTAGGCATTTTTTGTCCTGGCAAGGAAATCAAGGGCTTGCGCGGAGGCGTACTCCGGTACGCCGCACAAGAAAACCCGAAGATTGACGCCGCCAGGGCGGAAAAGGACACTTTCCGAATGGAAACTAGTTTAATCTCCAAAAGCCGCATATCGCAAGCCGAATCTCTCCGTCAATATTTATCCGATTTGTTTACAGCCGTCATTTTCCGTTAAGCGACCAATCGTAATCGAGGTATTCGATCTTGATTCGGCCGGCGTGTTCTTCCAATTGCTTTTTAAGATCGGGTTCGGCGAATTTCATGAAAAAACCGAGGACCCCTTCCTTGAAATCCCCTTCATACCAGTGGAAAATCTTACTCACATAAAGGGTGTTCCCCTTCAAATAATTGCTTTGCGGGTTGTTTATGAAGGTGCGGGCGGACGAATCCAGTTGGCGGTCGAGAACATCGCCCCTGTATGGTTCCGAAAGGAGCGGCGGGCAACTTTTGGAGGCGCAGTTCAGGGCGAAATGGGTCCGAGGGTCCTGAAACCTCGGGCGGACGATTTGATTTTCGATATCGTCCAGACTCATGAGTTTTCCATCGATTTTACAGAGCTGCTTCTTCCAGGGGCTGCTCAATACAGACCCCATTTCTTTTATGGACTTGATTCCCGGATACCCCATGAGCACTAGCTTAATGGCCTTTACATTGTAAGCGTTGATGTAAAAAGCCAACTGTTCGTTTTTCGGCAAATCCGGTGTATGGGTCCGTTCAAGCACGTCCAGATAACGGTTTACCGCCTCTTCCTCGCGTTTGAGACCGGCATAGGCGACTACCCCGTTTCTAACGTATTTTCCAAGCAGTTCTCCGTAAATGCTATGGTCGACCGTTCCAGCTCCCCATGCAGGCGCAGCGGCTCCTGCCGGCGGTAATCCGCCTGCCAGCAGGACGCCCCAAACCACGAAAAGGCGTAGGAGCGGGCCATACCCGCGATGAATTTTGCGCGACAGGACCATCCAAACCTTGAAAAAGCGCAGAGTCGAGACCCCGCTTCGCCCCTCGGGTTCTTTGACGACAAAAGGCGCCCGCGCTGAAATATTCGAGATAGGATGCCCAAAACCTTGTAAAGGTGTAGACGCGGACCATGCCCGCGATGAATCATTTCCGGCTTCCATAGTTACCTCCTCGAGTTTGGGGCCATGTGTGTGGAAGCGGCTCTATGTCGAGCGATCTCTATCGCTGTTGGAGCGCCCCCCGCTTTGGCGAAACACAGCAGGTAAATCGGGACATTTTTCGAATTATAGAGTGGCGGCGGATTACTCGCAACACCGGCAAAAATCTTTTTGAAACGAGCGGGAAAGGAAGATGTGTCCTGAAACTGAAAAAACCGGTCTCATTTGCGTGTCGCTTGCGTATTTGATGGGCAAATCGTATGGTTTTTACCTTAGGTATGAGATCTTAAAGGTCTGATTCAACGAGTTTCTCAGCCCTGGGCGGCAATTTTTTCCTTCAATTGCCTCAAAAGGTCGTCAAATGACTTTCTCAGCAAGATTGATTCGAACTGGCCGCGGTAGTTGGCCACCAGATCGATCCCCTCGATAGCGACATCGTACACTTTCCATTTCCCGTCCTTGAGGCGGAGGTAATAATCGACAGGGACCTTACAAGACTGGTCACCGGCTTCAAGGGTCTCGATAACGGCGCGATTGCCTTCGATCTCTTTCTGGTTGTACGTGATCTTTTCATGTACATACTTTTCGATCTTTCCGATGTACGTGCTGAAAAGCAGTTGACTGAAGTCCCGCGAAAATTCCTGCTGCTTTTCGGGGGGCTGCTCGTTCCATCGTGTTCCCAGGGCGTGCTTCGCTATCTCGTCAAAATCAAAATATTCATCAAGGTATTTAACCACGACCGTTCGGATTTTTTCCCTGCGGTCCCGGGTGTCTTCAGGATATCTTTTGAGGAGTTGAAGCACCTGGTCCGTACCGGTCTTGATTACCGCCTGCGGGTTCTCGGCCGCTATCGCCTGTGAGGCCCACAAACAAAGACAGAGCGCAGAAATGAGCGTTTTGGAAAGGTGACGTCCGCTCACCCGTCTGATGTGTGAATAAGCTGCAATCATTGTCGATCCTTTACTCCCATCTTGAGGGGCAGCCTGTAATTTTAGAGGTCCCATTTCGGCCCGGTGTCGCTTGAAGACCATCCATGGGCCTCATTGAGCAAAGACTATGCTGCTTAAACCGGCTGTATATTCTATGGTAAAAAAGAAAAGGAGCCCATCGGACGTAGGTGAGAATCCAATGGGCTCCTCAAATGGTGACATGTTGCGTTATTCTCTATCAAATTCCATCTCTTTGTTGAAGGTTCAACTCTAATGTTCAACTCCTGCCTTTTACCATGATTGAATCCTATCCGCATTTTGTAAGAAATCAACCCCCGCCGGATTAATTTTTGTCTTTTTTCAATAGGTTGGGAAAACGGCCCGCCGAACGCCGCCGGCTGGATGCGCTCAGGTCCGCTATGCGGGTCGGATCGGGGTTCATCCGCTAAATGGGCGCCTGAGACAGAATCTTCTTCGCGTCCTGTGACCATGACCCTGCCGGACCCTGATCGATGCGTGAAGTCTTTGGTTGCGAATTATACTGAATTGAATTCTTCGTGTCTCCTTCGTGTTCTGGTTTATTGCTGTCAAGAGTTTTTGTGAAAGATCGGCAGCCAGGGGCCAAGGGCGCGTTCGGCTGGAGCCCCCATACAGCTCAAAGCCGGACGCGCCCGGCAGGGTATCAAATGGCCTTTCCCTGGCTATGGCTTTAAACTTATCCCTTTCCCGTCTGCGGTGAGTGTCGCCTTGCCCAACTCTGGTATTCGTGAGTCTCAAAAGAGCTCGCTTCTTGCTTAATTGGGACTAAGAAGACGACGGGGAGTCATGAAAGCTTCGTGAGGAGGTCGTTGTCATCCGCCTCAATGACACGAATGATAATCTCCCCGTCTTCACCTAAGCGGCTAGTTTAGAGCCGAACCTATGCTGATGATTACTTACATACACGCTATTATCCCGAACAATCGCAAAGGTTATGCGCAAGGCCTTCCTGCACATGGCAATCAATGCCTTTATCTTGGGCATGCCTCTGCCCACCATTTGCTGATAATGAGCGTGCAAAATCCCTTCGTTCTTCACCATGTTGATTGCCGCAAAAAACAAAATCTTTCTGAGATAAGAACGACCCCGCTTGGAGATACGCCTTTGTCCCTTTTTGCGCCCCGAGCTTATTTCATAAAGATCGAGACCTGCCAACTTCATCATCTCGGAGACCGTGCTGAACTTTCGGAAGTCGCCCACCTCGCCTATCAATCCCGCGGCCATCACCTCCCCGATCCCCTTGATGGAAAGAATGCTGTGGCTGTAAGGGACCTTTTCAAGATGATGTTTCATCTCTTTTTCCAAGCTCTCTATAAAACGATCTTCATTGCGTATGTTCAACACAAGATGATTGACTTCCAGCGCGATGCTCTCTTTGCCTTCGTCGATTCCTACCGATTTTTGCGCAGCTTCAAAAATTTGCCTTGCTCGGTCCTGTCCCAGTCTTCCTCTGCTCACTTTTCTGATGATTGCGCAAAAAGCCTCGAAGCCCATCCCAAGGATGCTCTCCGGCGTGGGAAAGTTTTCTACCAGGTGGAGGACGGTTTTGGATTTCATATCCTTCATCGTCCAGGACAGCTCAGGAAAAATAACGAAGAGCAAATGTTGCAATTGATTGCTCATCGATGTTCGACTCTTTATAGCCCGCTCTCTGGCCTGGCTGAGTCTGCGCAGCTCGGCTGCCGGCCCCACCGGAATAATCAATGTCAGGGCGTGTCCAAGCGCAATCACGTCAGCTATCACCCTTGGGTCCTTTTCGTCCGTCTTGTTTGGCGAATTACCCGTGAGTTCTTTCAGCCTTTTGGTATGCATCGGATTGGTTTGAACCAGTTTAACTTTCTTATCGCTCAGAAAGTGAAGCAGGGGCTCCGCGTAAGGTCCCGTAGATTCAAGGCCGACTACGATCTCTTCCAAGTTGTGACCTCTCTTAAACTCAACGAGCCTGGTCCAAAACATCTCGAATCCATCTCGCAGATTGTAGAATGCAAATGGCTTTATGTCCTGACCGTCTGGCGCTCTGAAATAGCCGTAATTCATCTTTTTCCCGATGTCGATGGCTGCGATCAGCGTATTCCCGTTGATCTTTCCGAGCTTCTTTGTTTTATTCGCTCTCACGGCTATGCTCCTCCTCTGGTTTGTGTAAACCAACTTGCCATTGGCTCAAACCAAAGCGAGTATAGCCGTTTTCAATTAAGTGCAAGGCCTACTGCAATATAGCAAGCTTCGTGACCATGACCCTACCGGGCCCCTGATCGATGCGTGAAGTCCACGAAGGAGAAGCGGGGCCTGCATTTCCCCCCCTTTTCTAAAGGGGGGTAGGGGGGATTTGAATTCGCCACAGGGTCCTGCCGATAATTCTTGAAGGCATTTCCCGAAGAGGTTAAAAATAGTTGCTTCATCCAAATCAAGGAGGGACATAAGTATGCCTATCCACGAATTCAAATGCAAAAGCTGCGACAATATTTTCGAATACCTGTGCCTTCGAAACGATGAAAAGGACCAGGCGATTTGCCCATCCTGCGGCTGCGGTCAAGCCGAGGTATTGCTTTCCACCTTTTCCGCCAGGGGTTCAATGACAAAGAGAGGGGCTAAGACAACGCCCTCCTCGTCCTGCTCGTCTTCACGCGGGTTCTCCTGAGCCTGATCCTTGCCGCCGCAGTTCGCGGCGCATAAGTCGATCGGATGTGGAATCCCGTTGAATGACGCCTGGGTTTAAGTATTAATTCATAGCGCTGCAGGCAGGCCCCCCTTAGCGATGCGCCTCGCGTAGCGCGGAAGGCGACCGCTCATTCTCGACGCTCACGCGCCGGGGTTGCTTCCCTTTCACCCTTCACTCTTGACCCCTGCCCTCTTCCCCGTTCATCAGTGGTTCCGCTGTGGCTTCTCCGTCCAGCATCCCCGTGCCTCTGCGTCCTCTGCGTCTCTGCGGTGAATCGCTTTTTGTCCTTTCACCCTTCCCCGTTCATCAGTGGTTCCGCTGTGGCTTCTCCGTCCAGCATCCCCGTGCCTCTGCGTCCTCTGCGTCTCTGCGGTGAATCGCTTTTCGTCCTTTGGTTTCGGCCCAAGGTTCCTCTGCGTCCTCTGCGTCTCTGCGGTGAATCGCTTTTCGTCCTTTGGTTTCGGCCCAAGGTTCCTCTGCGTCCTCTGCGTCTCTGCGGTGAGCCTGTTTTTTTGCCGTTTCTCGTTGCCGCTTCTATTGCCGCTTCTGGTTGCCGCTTCTGGTTGCCGTTTTGCAAAGCCGAATTCCTTCGTGTATTAAACAATTGAGCAATTGTGGAATTGAGGGCTTTCACCGCCCGCCGCGAAGCGATAGACCAGGAGGAGTTAATTTGAGTTTACCCTGAGCTTGCGAAAGGCTGTTAACCCGCTGTTGTTTTTGGATCTTGAATACGCTAATGCCCATATTTACAGGAGGTTATGAATAATGACCGGTGAATTTGCGCTGTATTTACAGCGGGGCCGCTTCGAAAAGGGGCCGGCCGGGCGACCCGATGGGCTGATCCAAAGGCCGCCACAACGAAACCGCGCTCATTGGAACAGCGTTATCGGCGTCTTGGAACAAAACTCGAAATCAGGGACGGCCTGAGGTGGCGAAATCATTCGCAACAAGAGTCAAGGCCTTGGAGCATGCCCGAAAAGTTCCTGCCGGTCCCGGTTTTGCCGATCTGCTGCGGGAAGCCCGCATGCGTTCCTGCGGGGAGGCCGGCCCCCCGAAACCGGGTCGCCGCCGAAATGACGGCGCTCCCGGTGAACGGTGAATCCAGGGTTTTCAAGCCTTTTTCTGCTCACTGTTCACGATTCGCTATCCGCTGTGCATTCCCGTTTGTGTTCCATCGAAGTTGCTGATAGATTTTGAGCGCATAATGCGCCTTTCCGAAAGCGGGTAAACCCTTGAGTAATGCACATCACAAAACGGCGATCCATCTGGGATTCATAGGGCTGGCGTGCGGCTTCGTTTATGCCGTGAACTTCAGACTTTGCGGGCTTTTTCATAATGCGGGCGCCGCCGCATCGGGGGGCGATTCATTCACGTCATTGGCATGCCAAATAGCGCCGCTTGGAATACTTTACCTGATTGGCGTCCTGATCGTGTTTCGCCGCGAACCCTCCGATGCAAAAAGCTCCAGCTCCATTTACGTCATTCTTTTCTTCGCGCTGCTGTTCAGACTGCTGCTCGTTCCCACGCAACCCGTGCTCTCGTCCGATATTTACCGCTACATTTGGGATGGCAGGGTGCAGGCCCACGGGATCAATCCATATCTTTACCCACCCGGGGACGAAGCACTCGGAGAGCTTCGGGACGAAGCCATCTATCCTCATATGAACCGGCATACTTCCCCGACTATCTACCCTGCCGGAGCGCAGATGCTTTTCTTTGCCCTGAACAGGTTGGGGATAAAGAGCATTTCAGCCTTCAAGGGGGCGGTCGTTTTATTCGACATGGGTTCAGTGCTGGCGCTGATGGCCATACTGGCAAGCCTGGGTCTGGCGGTCGAAAGGGTATTGATCTATGCTTGGCATCCCTTGGTGATCTTTGAGCTTGCCGGCAGCGGACACCTGGAAGGCTTCATGCTGTTTTTCGTTCTTCTTGCGCTTCTCTTCAGTCTTCCGTCCTCCTCCCTCAGTCCTCGGTCCTCAGTCCTCAGTCCCAAGTTTTTTGCATCCATATCCAGCCTTGCTCTGGCTGCTTCCCTGAAATTTTATCCGGCTATAATATTGCCTGCGGTGCTCAGAGAGAAAAAACTTCGAGGATGTCTGCTCTTTGCGGTGATTCTTGTTTTGATCTATTTGCCCTATCTGAACGTTGGCAACAAAGTCGTCGGGTTTCTTCCTCAATACCTTGCTAGTCCCGGTGAGAGTTTTAATCTCGGCCTTAAGGCCTATCTGCTGAAGTTGCTTCCTCACGCAGACCCGAGTGTGCCTACGGCAGTCTTTGCAGCCATTCTCCTGGCTGCGGCCGCAATGGTGTTGATCAATCGCAAGGGCGCCGGGTCCGCACTGAAGTTCGCCTATATTCTGTCAAGTCTCCAGATCGTCCTGAGCGTGGCTTCGCTCCATCCCTGGTATGTTATCTGGATAATCCCTTTTTTGACTCTTTTCCCGTCCCCGGCCTGGCTTTACTTTTCCTTTGCCGTCTTTCTTTCTTACCTGGCCTATTCCTCGCCGGGCGGGGCGCTCCCCGAATGGGTAAGGCACATGGAATACATTCCGTTTTTCATTTTGCTTGCCGCCGAAATTCTCATACTGCACAGGTCGGCGGGGGACTGGCTCCCGTGGAGGCCGGGGCGGGGAGGTCACCTTCAACGGGTGCAGGGACCCGGGTAGTCTCAATCCGGGGAACATCGGGACAAATTCCACGCCCTGCAAGGTATATCGTTTGGAAAGTGGAACAGCCGTGAAAGTTTGCGTCATAGTGCCGGTTTATAATGAGCAAGACGCCGTCTCCATGGTCGTCAAGGGGCTTGCGCCCCACTTCGCGAACGAGATAATAGTGGTTGACAACGGTTCAACTGACGACACAGCGGCGAGGGCCAGGGAGGCAGGCGCCAGGGTGGTGAAAGAACCGCGCCGGGGTTATGGGTCTGCATGTCTCGCGGGGCTTATGGCTGCGAACGAGGCCGATGTGGTTGTCTTTCTGGATGGCGACAACAGCGATGATCCTGCGGAATTGCCGCGTTTGCTTGGACCTATAAAGAGCGAACAGGCTGATTTTGTCATTGGCTCCAGGTTGTCGGGGTCTCTTGAACCCTCAGCTATGGCGCCCCATGCCCGGCTGGGGAATTGGATGATTGCGCGGTTCATACGCAGTGTTTATAAAATACGGATTACCGATATCGGCTCATTCAGGGCCGCTCGAAGAGATTTGCTCCTGTCGCTCGGTATGGAAGAAATGACTTACGGCTGGCCCGTAGAGATGTTGGTCAAGGCCGCAAGGCAAGGGGCCAGGATAGTCGAGGTCCCTGTCAGCTACAGGAGACGCATCGGGGCGTCCAAAGTCTCAGGAACTGTAAAAGGCTCGGTTCTGGCCGCCTGTTACATGCTGTGGATTCCTTTGCGTTACGCTTTCAAGGCCAAGATATGACCGGGACCTCAATGCCCTTCGATCGTAATGTCGAGCGCTGGCGCCAATACCAGGAGAGCGTCAAGGGCCGCCTTCGCAACGATCTCATCCGGCATCATCTCGAATGCAGCATCAAGCAGATCGAAGGGAAAATCAGAGTGCTCGATGCGGGTTGCGGGCTTGGCGATGTAGCGGCCCTGCTCTTTGATAAAGTCGGGAAACTGGTATTCGTCGACTTTTCCGGGAACATGATCGAAGAGACAAAGAAGCGTCTTGCAGCGAATGATGCCGCTTTCGTTAGGGAAAAGGTCACATTCGTACATGGCCGGGTGGAGGAGTCGGTAGCGAGTCTGTCGAAAGCTTCATTCGATTTGGTCCTTTGCCACAACATTTTAGAATATGTCGAGGCCCCCCTGGCGACCCTTGATGGGCTGGCGCGCATACTGACCCCGGGCGGCCTGCTTTCGCTCGTTGTCGCAAATCGATTCAGCGAGCCGCTCAAGATGGCTTTGGCAAAATTTGACTTCGATGCGGCCCGCCTGGCGATCAACGCAAAGGAGAGCGCCGCCGATCTGTTCGACAATGCGCCGAAGAAGACGTTTTCCCTCGAAGAACTGGAGGGCGCGATTGGCCGGTCGGGATTGAAGATCGAATCCCGCTATGGCGTCCGCATATTTGCGGACTATCTGCCTGAAGCCGTTGTGCAACTGCCCGGGAATTACAGGCTCCTTTTTGAGTTGGAAAAGGAAGCCGCCTCTCATATCCCCTATATTAACGTCGCGCGCTATCTCCAGGTGATTTGCCGAAAATGATGGAAGCAGGAAGCAAGTAGTGATGAGTAAGGGCGGGAAGCGGGAAGCGTTTGGCGGTTCTCGCCCCGTTCCCGCAATAGGAGTTAAGTGTGGGCTTTTCTGTCGGATTGGGTTTGACGAACGACTGCAACCTTAAATGCGCCCATTGCTACAGGCCGCAGGGGAAAATCTACAACCTGGCCTTGAGTGATGTGCAGCTCATTTGTGAGAGTCTCGGAGTTGACTCTGTCGGGTTGGGAACCGGCGAAAACGGGTTGAACCCCGAATTCTTTCCGATCATCGAATATTTGCAGGATCTGCGGATTCCGGTGTCCCTCGCCTCGAACGGCTTTACGGTTCAAACAACTCCGGACGAGATTCTCCAAACTTTTCACGATGTAGAGTTTTCCATCGATTTTCCGGACGAGGCCGAACAAAATGCCTTCCGTGGAGAAGGAAACTGGCGGCGCATTATGAGCGGCATCGACAGGTGCGCCAAATTGGGCATGGAGGTTTCCATCCTGGCGGTGCTCATGAATCTCAATTACAGCAGGTTGGGAGAATTGGCCCGCGTGGTCGCCTTATTGGGTTGCAATCTGCGGGTCAACGTCTTTCAACCTGTGCAAAACCGGGATTACATGCCCACCTACCTTCAGTTCTGGGAGGCTTTCCGAATCCTGTTCGATCAGGCCGCCCTGATTAGTTGCACCGAGCCGCTTGTCAATACGTTTTCCGGGCTGAACACCCTGCAGGGTTCGCCGTGCGGGCGCAAAAGCATCCGGATAACGCCTCTTAAAGAGGTGTTGCCGTGCGTCTATTGGCCCGAAAGGAATATCAGCCTGGCGGACCTCATAATGTTGAAAGATCGTGTGCTGGACTCGCCCCCCTTTCGGGAGGCCAGACGAATTCCTGAAGAGTGTGTCACGTGCCGATACGCGGCCAACTGTCGCGGCGGTTGCCGGAGCAGGGCCCTTTTGCTTGGAGAAAGCGACAGGCCTGACATCTTCTGCCCGGTCCGGCGTGGGGAGCTTCAAGCAACTCTCCCCCTCTTCAGCCTGCGAAAAAGAGCTTCTGCGATCTTGCAGCATTTGCACGACTATCGTCAGGGGCTAGAGCCATGGAGCTGCTCTGACAACTCAAAAATAGCGCTTCCGGTATGTCTATATCTCGAGGTTACGAATCGCTGCAATCTTCGATGCCGCACCTGCGTGCAGTATCCGCGGCATGAAGGAGGCCCCCCGGGACCTTTCGCACGAAGAAGTCATGCGGATCGCCGGATCAGGTCCCCGGTTTGAAAAGAGCGGTGCTGCACGGCATAGGGGAACCTCTTCTGAATGAAGAACTCCCGCAGATCGTCCGCTAGTCTGAAAGATAGGGGCGTTTATGTTCTTTTCAATTCAAACGCTCTCCTTTTGAGTCCGGAATTGGCGGAGGAGATGGTCGCCAGTGGATTGGACGAGTTTCGTGTCTCCCTGGATGCGGCGAGCGAATCCACTTACGCTCGAATCAGGGCGGCCGGAAGTTTTTCCCGAGTGCGGAATAACCTTGCGGTGCTCATACGAAAGCAGGCGGGAATGCCGCCGGTCAAGGCCGATCGTATCGGCCTGGATGGTGGGAACGCAGGAAAATGTTCGCGACCTGCCTGATATGATCCTGCTTGCCTCGCGGCTCGGAATCGATGAGGTTTACCTTCAAAGGCTTGTGTATCCACTTGACGGACCCGGGCATGGATTGGCCGGCCGTGATGCCTCGATCGCCGGCTCGTCCGAGGAGATCGACGAGATTATTGCCAGGAGCATCTCCCTGAGCCGCCGTCTTGGAGTACGGTTGAAGCCTCCGGCCTGACCGCGCCGGCCGAAAGCCTGCGTCTTGAATCCAGGGGCCGAAGCCCCGTGGCGGCAATGCAGAAGGCCCAGGGAAGTAGCTTATATTACCGCCTGGGGGAACGTTCTTGCCCTGCTGCATCTCTCCGTTTTCCATTCTGGACTACGATTCCCTGGTCCTGGGAAACGTCTTCGAGCAGAGCTTCGAGCGAATCTGGAGGGGTGAGAGGTTCCGTGAATTTCGCAAAAAACATCAGTCATCCGATCCCCCTGGAAGTTGCGCCGGCTGCGGCGTGCAATGGAGTCTTTGAGAAAATGAGCGCCATTGTGGTCATAGTGGCCAAAGAGCCTGTTGCGGCGCAGGTCAAGACGCGGCTCTGCCCGCAACTCAGCGCGGGCGAGGCCGCCCGGTTGTATACGCTGTTTGTCCAGGATATGGTGGAGGAGATGTCCGCTGTTTCGACCGCTTCTTCGGGAGCGCCGGGCAATTCCCGATCCTGTGTGACGCTGGCCCTGGCCTACACGCCGAGTGGGGCTGAAGCGGTTTTTAGAGTCGATCCTGCCGGCCCCCGTTATGCTCTTCCCGCAGCAAGGGGCCGATCTCGGGCAGAGGCTTTCAAATATCTTCGAGAGGCTGTGCCGCGAAGGCTACGACCAGGTCAATATCATCAACAGCGACAGCCCCGACATGCCCCGCTCTCTTATCAGCAAAGCGATGGCTCTTCAGAAAAGGCCTCAGACCGATTTGGTGCTCGGCCCCTGCTGTGACGGGGGATACTACCTGGTCGGTTTGAAAAGGCCTGTTCCCGAGCTTTTCGAAGACATACCGTGGAGTACGGACAAGGTGCTCGAAAAAACGCTCGAAAGGGCCGGCGCCTTGGGACTCGCGGTTTCGCTCCTCGATCGGTGGTGCGATATCGACACCTACCGGGATTTGCAGCAGTTCCTTGTCCGCAATGAACTAAGAACGGACGATGACCGGGGACCCGGATGGCGGACTTTGAGATACCTGAGGGCGAGGGGATAACGCCATTTTGCGTTCGAGATTGAAGTAATCGAAAAGAGCGGCGAAGCAGCGAGGGGGTTCGGCGAGCGAATGTCTCCCCGATAGTCTTGGATACGGGTCCATTAAACGCCCGCGATCCCGCAAAAAAAGAACGAGATTTGCAACACCGCCGGAAGAGTCTTAAGGTTGGGTGAATTGAAGAATAAGGCCGGCGAGCCCCCGTCAACCTGGAGCCAAGTGGGAGAAGACGATGAAAACGAACCCTTTTTTTGATACTTTCAAGTTTCTTGTCAGTGGGGGATGGCCCATCTACCTCTTCTGGCTTCTTCTTTTGGTGAGCGCAGCCGTCGCCGTCTACAATTTCATCAACCGCCCCGGTCGGCGCCTCGCGAGGGATGTTTGGATGTGCTTCGCACGCATACTTGTGGGGGGGATGTGGTATCAGCAAACGCTCTGGAAGCTGCCGCCCCGTTACACGGACCTGCCAGCCGTGCCTGACAGCGGACTGAAGCACTGGATGATTGAGATGGTGAACAACGCTTCTTTCAGCATCCAAAGCAGATTAGTTCAGGAAATAGTCCTGCCTCATTTCAATGTTTTCGCACCCTTGGTCTATGGTATCGAAGTCTTCATAGCGATATCGCTCATATTGGGGGTGTTCACGCGCCTGGGCGCCACTCTTGGGGCGCTGATGGCCGTCAACCTGTGGCTCGGGCTCTATCGGGCGCCTTATGAATGGCCATGGACCTATTTCTTTCTCATAGTCCTTCAGGTTACCTTCGCCGTTTTCCAGGCGGGGCGAAGTCTCGGAATAGACGCGATCTTTGAGGCGGGACCCGGCCGCGACCTGGGCCAAAGGGTCTAATGACTCGAATGATGATCTGATTCATGCAAAGGAGAGAAATGGAAGAGTTGTCACAAGGCGGTATTCCTCGAGCAAAGATCGGGATCAGGCTTATTTTTACGCTCCTTTTTCTGGTGATACTCAGCCTGATGCACTTCGTAATCCAAATGACAGCCTTGATCCAGTACGTGGTGCTGCTCATAACCAGGAGCTACAGCGAACCCTTGCGCTCCTTCTCAAACAAAGCGGCGGTCTATGTCTACAAACTCATTCGATACATAACCCTGAACGACAATGTTCGCCCGTTCCCATTCACCGATTTCCCGCAGGAGACCGAAAGCCCGGAGGATACGGCCAGCTTCGATTAAGGGGGATCGACGCCCGATCCTCATCCGTAAGTGCGGATTCATAGAGCAGAAGAGGACTTTATGCCCGGCGCGAGAAGCGATCGAATGATCCTGACCTATATCGGCGGACCGACAGTGCTGCTCGAAGTGGGCGGCCTGCGGCTGCTTACCGATCCAACATTCGATCCTGCGGCAGAGGAGTATCGAACTAATGAATACACGCTCCGAAAAACCGCAGGCCCCGCACTCGGTCCCGACTCGCTGGGCCGCATTGACGCCGTGCTGCTCAGCCACGATCAGCACTTTGACAATCTTGATAGAAATGGGCGCCTTCTGCTCAAGAGCGCGGCGAAAATACTGACCACCCAGGCGGGCGCCGAGCGACTTGGATCTCCCGCAATCGGTCTTGCCCCATGGCGCAGCGTTGACCTGCCGATCCGCAACAGCCGCTTTCTGCGGGTGACCGGGACACCGGCCCGTCATGGTCCTTTGGGAGCAGATCGTGGCCCGGTCACCGGGTTCGTGCTTCAGGCGGAATCCGCGAAAAGCGCAATTTACATCTCCGGCGATACTGTCTGGTGTCGGGAGGTAGAGGAAGTCAGCCGGCGGTTCCCCGTTCGGATCGCCGTGCTGTTCATGGGCGCGGCGCGGGTCCCGGAAGTTGGGCCGTCACATCTGACTTTCACTGCTGAGGAAGGAGTTGTGGCTGCTCGCGCATTTGCAGGCGCCGCCATCATTCCCGTGCACTATGAAGGGTGGGCGCATTACACGGAGTCGCGCACGCAAATTGAATATGCTTTCAAATCAGCCGGGCTGGAACGCCGGCTGCAATGGCTGGAGCAGGGCCGCGCCACCCTGAAATCGCTCCCGTAGGAGCGGATTTATCCCCGCCTTAAGGCCCCGCGTCCCCGTTTCCCGCTATCCCCCGCACAGCGCCTCGATTTGCGCCTTCTTAAACGTTTCCACCCATTTTGCCATTCGCGCCCGGTTTTTTCTCCCGTGCCCGCAGAGCAGCATTTTCCGGTTTTCTTCACCGCTGATCGAAAACTTTATGTCCCACCTCTCGGCAGGCAGAAGCCGTCCCAGCCGGTCAGGCCATTCGATTACCGCCACCCCGTCTCCGAAAAGAGATTCCTGCCAGGGTAAGCGTCTCAAGCTCATCGGGGCCTGAAATCCGGTAAAGGTCCAGGTGGTAGAGATGAAGCCGCCCCGAGTACTCGTTTATTATGGTAAACGTCGGGCTGGTTACCCTTACCTCGGGGGCAACGCCAAGCCCTCTGGCAATGCCTTGCGTAAGGAGCGTTTTGCCCGAGGCCAGTTCTCCCCAGAGCGCAAGGATATCACCGGCCTGAAGCAGCTCGCCTATTCTAGCGGCCAAGGAGCAAAGAACACTCTTCGCCGGGGGAATTGAAGAGGAATTCCTTCATATCCATGAGCCTGGTTTGCTCGGCCTTCGAGAAGGCCTAATACAGCGGGGACTTCGTCCAGCATGTCCGTTGCCAGAAGCCCCCGGCTCGAGACCCCATCGAATATCCGGTCGCACGCGGCCCCGTGGACATAGACCCCCAGGCAGGCAGCCCGAAAAGCATCGAATCCCTGGGCAAGCAGACCGGCGATAATCCCGGTCAGAGTGTCTCCCATTCCTCCGCTGGCCATTGCGGGATTTCCGGTGCTGTTTATCGCGAGCTTTCCGTCCGGCGCCGCAATAATAGTCCGATGGCCTTTGAGGACCAGCACCACGCCGTACTCCCTGCTGAACTTCGATGCGGATTCGAGCCGGTTGCGCTGGACATCCGATACGGTGCAGTGACAGATACGGGCCATCTCGCCGGGATGCGGCGTGAGCACGAGCGGGACCTCCGCCTTGCGCAGGATGCCGGGGTCCTCGGATATCGCCGTTATTGCGTCGGCGTCCAGCACCATGGGGCAGCGGCGCATTCGGCAGCAGTTCTCTTGACCAGGGCTGCCGTATCCTCATTGGTCGAAATTCCCGGGCCTATCGCCAGGGCTTGCTTTCCTTGCAGGAAATCGAGAATTTGATCGAAATGCGGCGGAAGAGGGGGTCTTTTCGGGAGTTTCAGCAATGGGAAGGGTCATGGCCTCCGTCAGCTTTACCTCCAGAATCGGATTAAGGCTTTCCGGAATAAAGAGCGTCACAAGGCCTGCGCCCGCTCTTGCGGCCCCGAGGCACACAAGCGCGGCAGCCCCGGTTTTCCCCAGGGAGCCCGAGAGAACGCAAACGTGTCCGGCTTGCCCCTTGTGCGTTGCGGGATGGACGCGGCTCGATCCACGATGAAAGGAGTTCCTCGGTGAGCCAATAGCGCTGGATTCCGGCGGATTGGACAAGGCCGGGCGGAATTCCAATGTCGATAACTTCGACCTGTCCAACCAGTTCGGTCCCTCGCTCGATCAGGTGGCCGATTTTTAGAAAGCCGAAGGTGGCCGTGGCAGTGGCCTTGATGGCGGCGCCAAGAGGCAGGCCGGTTGTCGCGTCAAGCCCGGATGGAACATCGACCGCCAGGACCGGAACGTTCAGCCCGTTTATTTTCTCGATTATGTTCGCGGTACAGACCCTTCACCTCGCTCTTCAGCCCGGTTCCCAGAATGGCGTCGATAATCGCGCCGCTTTTGCAGATCGGTTCCCATTGCGCATCAAAATCTTCCGCCTCGTTCCATACTGTTATGGGAATTCCGATCTTTTCGAGAATTCTGAAGTTTGTCAGCGCATCTCCGCTCAACTTCAGGGGAGAACGAAGGCATACGACGTTTACCTGCGCCCCTTTCGAATGAAAAATTCTGGCCAGCGCGAAACCGTCCCCGGCATTGTTGCCGCTTCCGGCCACTACCGTGATCCGCCTGTCGATGAGGTCCGGGAACCACCCGCAGAAAGAAAGCGGCGGCGCCCTGTGCGGCGTTTTCCATCAGAACGATTCCGGGGATTCCGACTTCGCGAATGGTCTGCTCATCGAGTCCGGCCATTTCCTTGGCGCTAAGGACCAGCATTGTTTTCCTCCTCCGAAGAGAATGGGAAAATCATGACGAAAATATCATATCGAAATTGAAAGAATCATTTAAAAATTGCGTGCATAAGCATGCAAAATCTGTTATCTATCTGTCCGTTCTGAACGGGCGCACCAGCTCGATTCCGACTTATCCTTGAAAATCGCTGGCTTTGCAAGAAAGGAGAATTGTTCTCTATAAAATCATCGGCTAGGATATAATTATCAGGTGCTCGTTCGATTTTGGACTGGCATTTTGTGCAAGGTATGATACAAAGCGGTCATTGTGCATTACAGCGGCTTCGATTTCCGCGCTCGATTCCACGCTTCTTTTGACCCGCAGCACAAAAACCATCCTGTCCCAAGTAACCGGTTCACCAGTTTTGCTTTTGAGCCAGAGGAGAATGGCTTGTGATCTCCCAAAAGCTTATGACCGACTTTTTGGCGGTAACTCTGTATTTGCTTGCCGGGCTTGCGTTTGCAGTCGTTCCCATTATCATTTCCAGCCTGGTTGCCAGGAGGAGCCAGGGAGCGCTGCGCGAAGCGACCTACGAAAGCGGCATGGAAACCATCGGCAGCGCCTGGATTCAGTTCACGGTCGTCCTATTACATCTACGCCCTGATCTTCCTCGCCTTCGACGTCGACGTGCTCTATCTCTTCCCGGTGGCGCTCGCCTACGGCAAATACGCCGCTCGCGACCTGATCGAAGTGATTGTTTTCGTGGGAATTTTGTCGCTGGCGATTGTCTACGCCTGGCGAAAAGGAGTTTTTGAATGGAAAAGAAGGTGAGAGAACCGGGCGAACCGGTTATTCAATTCGCTCTCCTTGACGATATTCTGAACCTGGCGCGCGCCAATTCGCTGTGGCCAATGACGTTCGGTCTGGCGTGCTGCGCGATCGAGATGATGGCCGCCGGGGCTTCGCGCTTCGACCTGGACCGTTTCGGGGCAGGTGTTTTCAGGCCCTCTCCGCGCCAATCCGATGTCATGATCGTAGCGGGAACCATCGCCAAGAAGATGGCCCCTGCTATTCAAGATGCTGTGGGACCAGATGCCCAATCCGAAGTGGTGCATTGCGATGGGCAACTGCGCCATTTCCGGCGGTCCTTTCGAGTATGAGGAGCAGTATGCGATAGTGCCCGGAGCTCATCTTATCGTTCCGGTGGACATCGTAATTCCGGGGTGTCCTCCCCGGCCCGAAGCTCTCATCCAGGGGCTGCTCGCTCTCGAGGATAAGATCACCCGTGGTGAGGACAGGAACCTGCTGCGCCGCTTCAAAAGAGTCTCGGAGGCGTAAACTGAAATGAAAGTAAAGGAAATAGAAGCAATAATGCTCGAGAAGTTCCCGGACGCGCCTCTTAGCCGGGACGAGACAGGAATGACGGGGGCTCTGTGGTCCATAGCCGTCCCGATCTCGGGCATCAGGGATGCGGCAAAGGCGTTCGAGAGCGCTGGTTTTTTCCTGGAGTCGATAACGGCGCTGGATTTTGAGGATACCTTCGAACTGGTCTACCACTTCAACTGCTATGAACCCAAATCCCGGGTGGTGGTAAGGATGCTCTGCGGCCATGACCAGGTCCCTCCCTCGATTTGTGATATCTTTCGCGGCGCGGGTTGGCTCGAACGCGAGGTACATGACTTTTTCGGGATCAGGTTTTCCGGAAATCCTGACATGAGGCCGTTGCTGCTTCCTGAAGACGCGGACTATCATCCGCTCAGGAAGACCTTCGGCAAAGTCAGCGCATACCATAAGCGAGAAGAGATTTATGGCTGAACAAGATAGAACTCAGGCATCTCAAAGGATTTACTCATTAAATCTCGGACCGCAGCATCCCAGTACGCACGGTGTTCTCAGGATCCTTCTGGACCTGGACGGCGAATATATCGTCAAAGCCGACCCGGTCATCGGATACGGTCACCGCGGCCACGAGAAGATGGGAGAAAACAGGCAGTATAAGCAGTTTCTCCCGAACACGAGCAGAATGGATTACCTTTCCGGGATGATCTTCAATCATGGATTCGTCCTGGCGGTTGAAAAACTTGCCGGGATCGAAGTCCCGGAGCGCGCGAAATATATTCGAGTGATCGCCTCCGAGCTCAATCGCATATCGAGCCACCTGCTCTGGTTCGGAACATACGTGATGGACCTCGGCGGTTTTACGCCCTTCCTGTACGCATTCGACGATCGCGAGCAAATTCTGGATATTCTGGACTCGGTAAGCGGTTCCAGGCTTACTTACTCGTATTGCCGCTTCGGTGGAGTCTACTCGTGACGTCGACTCGAAATTCATCGACATGACCCGTGCTTTTCTCAAGCGGATGGAGACTCGCTGGGCCGATTACGACAACCTGGTGACCAAGAATATCATTTTCATACACCGCACCAGGGACGTCGGCGTTATCGACCGGGAGCTTGCCCGTCAGTACGGAGTTACGGGACCGAATCTGCGCGCCTGCGGGGTTGCTTTCGACGTTCGCAGAAGCGAACCCTACGAAGTGTACGACCGGCTTGATTTTGAAGTTCCGACAGGATCGAAGGGCGATGCCCTGGATAGATATTATGTGCGCTTCAAGGAGATGCAGCAGAGCTGCCGTATAATCGATCAGGCCCTGGATCATCTTCCAGGGGGAGACTTCCTCGCCAAGAAGGTCCCGCAGAAGCTCAGCCCCCCTAAAGGTGAAGTCTATGCCGCCTTCGAAAGCGCCCGCGGTCTTAGTGCTTATTACCTGGTGAGCGACGGCAGCCCCGGTCCGTATCGCTGCCATATCCGGGTCCCAAGCTTTGGCAATTTGAATGTTTTGAACGAGGTGCTGCCCGGGACGCTGGTTGCCGACGCAATTTCAATTCTGGGCAGCATCGACGTGGTTATTCCGGAAATCGACAGATAACGCAGAGGATTCCGGCAGCGTTAAATCCTTTCAGGAGGAAGAAGAATTGTCCGAGGGCTTGTTCGGTTCTGAATGGTTCCGGTTGATTTTGGGCCTGTTGATCGTATTGGGTTTTTCGCAGTTGAACGCCCTGTTCCTGGTATGGCTCGAGCGAAAGGTGGCGGGGCATATTCAGTTGCGCCCCGGCCCGATGGAGGTCGGCCCTCACGGTCTGCTTCAGACCATTATGGATGGCTGTCAAGCTGGTGGGCAAAGAGCTCATACTGCCGCTGAAGGCGGACAAAAGGCTGTTTTTTCTCGCTCCGGTCCTTGTTTTCATGCCCGTTCTGGTCGGGTTTCTGGTCCTGCCCTTCGGCCCGAGCATGATAATCCGTGATATGAACCTGGGGGTGCTGCTGATTTTTGCTTTCTCGACGTTCACCGTTTTGGCCATTCTTGCCGGCGGGTGGGCTTCCAACAACAAGTATGC
The DNA here is from genome assembly GCA_963727975.1 of uncultured delta proteobacterium. Taxonomy (GTDB): domain Bacteria; phylum Desulfobacterota; class Syntrophobacteria; order Syntrophobacterales; family Syntrophobacteraceae; genus SbD1. The sequence goes on from CAVSIN010000016.1 coordinate 320,472, forward strand.
GCTGCTCGGCGCGATCCGGTCGGTGGCCCAGAACGTCGCCTATGAAATCCCGCTTCTGCTCGCCGTAATGAGCGTTGTGCTCATGGTCAATTCCCTGAGTTTTTCGGAAATTGTGAGATCGCAGAAAAACATCTGGTTTATTTTCCTGCAGCCGGTCGCAGGTCTGATTTACCTGATCAGCGCCACCGCGGAAACCAACCGCGCCCCGTTCGATATTCCGGAAGCCGAATCGGAACTGGTGGCGGGATTTCATACTGAATACAGCGGAATGGGATTCGGGCTTTTCTTCCTCGCTGAATACACCAATATGTTTATCGTGTGCGCCGTTGCAACCAGTCTGTTTTTCGGCGGCTGGAACGGCCCTTTCGGAATCAGCCTTGGAATACCCGGAGTTTTCTGGTTCCTTTTCAAGACCTACATGCTGATTTTTGTCATCATGTGGGTGCGCTGGACCTTTCCCCGCGTCAGGTTCGACCAGTTGATGAACTTCTCCTGGAAGGTGATGATTCCGCTCAGCCTTGCGAATCTCGTGGTGACGGCCATCGTTGTCAAATTTATCTGATTTCTTGGAGCAAGATCGAAAATGAGCTATTTCAAAGAAATATTTTATGGCGGACTCAGTCTGATCGAAGGGATGGCGGTCACCGTCCGGCGGCTGTTCCATCCGCTGGTGACCGTCCAGTATCCGCGCAAGAAGATCCCGCTTTCTTCGGCTTATCGCGGACACATCGAGCTGAAGATATTCGAAGATACCGGCACGCATAAATGCATCGTCTGCGTGAATTGTGAGAAAACCTGCCCCAGCGGCGTCATTCGGGTGCAGGGGGTCAAACAGAAAGAAAAGGGTCCCAAAACTGCTAACGAACTACGTCATCGATTTCAGCAAATGCTCGCTTTGCGGCCTTTGCGTCGAAATCTGTCCCACCCAAACTCTGCAATATTCCAGGGAGTATGAGTTGGTCGGCGAGACACGGTCCGATTGCGTAATAGACCTGTTGGCAAGGCTGGCAAAGCAGGTTGAAGAAAAGGAAACGCAAGAAAAGAAAACGCAGGGGCTTGCCGCCTGATTGCGCCGGCAAACTCCGGGCCTGTTGTCTGAACCCTCCATTCAGGGCAAGGGGATGCGGATGGAAACTTTCAGCCTGAACATCATCATGCAGGCGGCCTTCTGGGTCACGGTCGCCTTGACTATTGCGGGCGCCTCGATCGCGGTATTTCCCCGAAATATCCTTTACAACGTCCTGGGACTGGCGCTGGCCCTGACAGGCATTGCGGGTTTCTACCTCTTTCTGGGCAGCTTCTTCATCGCTCTTATGCAACTCCTTATTTATGTGGGCGCCATCTGCATCGCAATCGTTTTCGCCATAATGCTTTCCCGTCCGCTCCACCTGGAGACGCCGCCGCAGGGCCTTTCCTAAAGTGGCGATGGCGACTTGCCGCCAGCGCGGTCTTTTTTGTCGCGTGCGGTGAGCGTGGCCCTCAAGACCGATTGGTCGCCCTCGCCGTCGCGCGTCGCAGACGCGTCGCTCTGGTCGGTCGAGAACATCGGCCACGCGCTGCTCACCCGCTATGAACTGGTTTTTGAAGTGATCTCGCTGGTGCTGCTCGTGGCCATCATCGGTGCGATGATTACCGCCGGATTCAGCCGGAGGTTAAGTTCGTGAACAGCCTGTCCACTTATCTGATCGTCTCGGCCCTTCTTTTTTCACTGGGCCTTCTGGGAATACTCCAGCGCCGGAACCTGATCGGGATGCTGATCTCGGTCGAGCTCTTGCTCAATTCGGCGAACCTGAACTTCATGGCCTTCAACCGGTTTCTCACTCCGGATCCCGTTACGTAGGGCAGATAATCGCCCTTTTCGTCATGGGCCTGGCGGCGGCGGAGGCCGCAATCGGCCTGAGCATCATTCTGGCTCTCTTCCGCAAAATGCACTCGATAAACATCGAACGTGCTCAGAAGCTGAAAGGATAGAACCGCTATGGGCGCATTCTTTACAGATCCCATCCTGTTCGCGACCGTTCTGGGTACAAATCTTCCATTTTTGTCGATGGTTGCAATTCTGCTCTTCACAAGATCCAATCCCAAACTCTCCAGCAAAATTTCGGTGGGGGCGATCGCCGTTGCTGCGGTCTGCGCGGTTTTCCTGCTGGCAAAGCTCTACAGCGCCTCGCCTCTCCAATACCAGACCCTCTGGTTCAGCTCGGGAAAGTTGAACATCTCCTTCGGCTATTATCTCGACCCGCTGAGCCTTCTCATGCTGACCATTGTCGGCATCATTTCCTGTCTCGTGCAGATTTACTCCCTGGGATATATGGCGGGCGACCCCGGATATAGCCGCTACTACGCATTTCAGTCCCTTTTCGCCTGGGCCATGATGAACATGGTCATTGCAGGCAGCATGCTCCAGTTGTTCATATTCTGGGAGACTGGTCGGTCTTGCGTCCTATTTTCTGATCGGTTTCTACTACGAGAAATGGAGCGCCTCCCAGGCCGGCAAGAAGGCCTTCGTAATGAACAGGGTCGGGGACGTGGGCTTCTTTCTCGGTCTGATCTGGCTTGTCATCGGCTTCGGCAACCTCGGAATTCCGGAACTCAATCACGCCGCAAGCACTCAAGGCTCTGCCGCAGAACCTGCTTACCGTCTCCGCCCTTCTGATCTTCTGCGGCGTTGTCGGCAAGAGCGCCCAGTTCCCGCTGCTTACCTGGTTGCCCGATGCAATGGAAGGTCCCACCCCGGTCAGCGCCCTGCTCCATTCGGCCACCATGGTCGCCGCCGGCGTTTACATGTTCAGCAGGATTTTTCCCTTCTTCGCCGCTTCCCCGGACGCCATGGCGATCGCCCTTGCAATCGGTACGGTCACCATGCTGCTCTCCTCCACCATGGCGATGGTTACATACGATCTTAAACAGGTCTGGGCTTATTCGACGGTGAGCCAGCTCGGAATGATGGTCATGGCGCTCGCCGCCGGCGGATATTTCGCCGGGGTTTTCCACCTTACGACCCACGCCGGGTTCAAGGCCCTTCTCTTTCTGTGCTCCGGCATATTCATCCATGAATTCCACACCAATGACATGCGGATAATCGGCAAGCAGGGCGGCCGCAAGCTGAAAATACCCATGGTGTGCATGACGGTCGGCGCTCTTGCGCTCTCCGGGGTCTACCCCTTCTCCGGTTTTTTCAGCAAAGAGGCCATCCTGGGAGTTCTTGCGGCTCAGCCGAATAAAATCTGGCTTGCAGCCGGACTTTTCGGGGCTGTTCTGACCGCCTATTACAGCTTCCGTCTGATTTTCCACATTCTGTTGCCCAAGGGCGGGATCGAGGAAAAGCATCATGACGAACATGCTCATTCTGCTCACGAGCATGAAGATGAACATCATGGCTTCATTTTCTGGGCAATGGCGATCCCCGTGATGATCCTTGCCGGCGTGACCCTCGTGCTGGGCTTTTTCGAGCACCCGATCGAGCACTTTCTGCTCGGGCACGCGGTTCAGGCCCACCCGGTCGTGCATGTCGCCGAACATGGCGGCAGGCGGAATCGACTGGCTCCTCATTCTGGGGGTTTCGGCCGGTCTTTTCGGCATCGCCCTGGCCTGGTTCGAATACGGAAGAAAAGGGGCCAGCCGCAAAGGATTTCTCAGCTACTTTCCTGCGATTTGGAAGCTGTTCGACTACAGATGGTTCATGGACATTTTCTACCGAAAGAGTCTTGACACGTTTGTCTACGCCGGCCTTACAAGCACTTTTCACCAAGAACGACCGCCGCATAATAGACGGCGGTATAGATGGGATTTGCTTTTTTACCGAAGGCAGCGGGCGTCTTTTCAGCTTCCTTCAGTCCGGAATGCTTCAGTACAATCTGCTGATAATGGTGTTGGCGGCCGGGGCCGCGGTTCTCTATTTCCTGATTTAAGGAATTCCGTGGAGACTGCAACTCTATTAACTCTTACCAAGGGTATCAAATGACTTCGATGGAAATGGCCGGTTTTCCGATCCTCTCTGCGATCCTTATGTCAACGGTTTTGGGATTGCTGACTATCCTCTTTATCCCGCCGGAAAGAACCAAGCTGATAAAGCAGGTCAGCCTCGCGCTGCGCATCGATCGGACTGGTCCTGTGCATCTGGCTCTATCTTTCATACGATCACCAGAAGGGCGGACTTCAGTTCGTGGAGCGGGTCCTGTGGGTAAAGAGCCTTGGAATATACTGGTTCAACGCCGTGGACGGGATAAACCTGCCCATGCTGCTGCTTACTTCCGTGGTCCTGTTTACCGGCATCTGGACAATGTGGGAACTGGAGTACCGGGCAAAGGAATTTTTTGCGCTCATGTTCCTTCTGGTCGCCGGCGTCTACGGCGTCTTCATGTCGATGGACCTTTTCTGGATTTTTGTCTGGTACGACGTTTCGCTGTTCCCGATGTACCCGCTGATCGCCATCTGGGGAGGCACGCGCAAAGAATACGGCGCAATGAAGCTCACGCTGTACCTGCTTGCCGGAAGCGCTCTCATTCTGCCCGCAATACTCTATCTCTGGGTGCAGGGCGGGGCTCATACCTTCGATCTGTTCGAGCTTCAGAGAATCGGCTTTAGCGCCTTCGACCAGAAACTGACTTTCGTCATGCTCTATCTCGGGTTCGGGATTCTCGCCGCCGTATGGCCGTTCCACACATGGTCGCCGGTCGGTCACGTCGCGGCCCCGACCGCGGTGAGCATGATTCACGCGGGCGTGCTCATGAAGCTTGGCGCCTACGGAATCCTGCGGATCGCCATGACCCTTTGCCCGGCCGGCCTGGCCTACTGGTCAGACCTTATGGCTCTTCTGGCCTGTATCGGGATCGTCTATGGGGCGCTGGTCGGTCTTGCGCAGACCGACTTGAAATATGTTATCGGCTACTCCAGCGTGTCGCACATGGGAGTAGTTGGACTGGGGCTTGCGACCATGTCCGTAAACGGCATAAACGGGGCGGTTTTCCAGATGTTTGCCCACGGCGTCATGACGGCCCTTTTCTTTTCTTCTGTCGGCTATATCTATGACCGCACGCACACGAAGATCATTCCCGAACTGGGAGGATTGTCCAAAACGATGCCGGTTGCCTCCTCCTTTTTCATAGTCGCCGCTCTGGCAGGTATCGGCGTGCCGCTGATGGCGAGCTTCTGGGCGGAACTGCTGGTTTTCATCGCCGCTGTCAAGGCTTTCCCGATCGGCGGCATCGCGGCGCTCGTCGGACTCATAATCAGCGCGCTGTTCATGCTTCGGGTCGTGCAGAGGACCTTCTACGGGGACAAGAACCCCAGGTGGGAGCACATTCCCGATGTTCCGGGGTTTCTTGCCGTACCGCGAATCGTATTGGTGAGCATCATCCTGTTCTTCGGATTGTTTCCCAAGATTATGCTCGATGTTATTCAGAGCACGGTTATTCCGTTTGTAAATCGGTTCTAGAGGCGAGGTAAACGGAACGTGATGACGGATTTTATGCTTTTTCTTCCCGAGTTGTTTTTCATTCTTGGCGCTCTGCTCTTTTTCATCTTCTCGTTGAGAAAGACGGCGGACCCGGCTGGGTATCACAAGTGGGCGATCGTGCTGGCTGCAATCGGGCTGCTGGTGACGGTCGCCTCATCGCGCCAGGAAGGAATGCTGTTTTTCGACTGCTACCGGGTGGACCTTTTCAGCCAGATTTTCAAAGTCCTGCTGGCCCTTGGCACGATCTGGGTCATTTTCTCATCCAGCGAACTCAAGGGAATCGATCCCAGGCAGCATGCCGAGTATTACTTTCTGATCTTCGTCTGCACGCTGGCCATGATGATGCTGGTAAGCTCGGTCGAGCTGCTGACGATTTACGTCTCGATAGAGCTTTCCTCCTACTCCCTCTACCTGCTTGTTCCAATGCGGCGAGATGCCGACCAATACGTTGAAACCGGCATCAAGTATTTCATGATCGGCGTTACGGCCTCGGCCCTGATGCTTTTCGGCATCAGCCTGCTTTTCGGCATGGCGCATACCACCTACGTGCCGCAACTGATCAAGACGCTGCCGGGTCTCATCACTCAGCCCGCAGCCATTATCGGACTGATACTGGCCCTGTCCGGGTTCTTTTTCAAGCTGGCCCTTTTTCCGTTCCATATCTGGGCGCCCGACGTTTACCAGGGGTCTGCAAACCAGGTCACCACTTACATCGCAACGGCATCCAAAATGGCCGCCGCAGCCATGATAATCCGGTTCGCCGGCCTTTCGGCCGGGGCGAGCCCGGCAATGATAAAGCTGCTGATCGTGCTTTCGATCGCTTTCGATGACTTTCGGAAACCTGGTCGCACTCATTCAGAAGGACATAAAGAGGCTTTTGGCGTACTCCAGTATCGCCCACGCCGGATATATCCTGATCGGGATACTTTCGCTTTCCGGGCGCGGCTATGCCAGCGCGATATACTACGCGGCCGCCTACCTGGTGATGAATTACTCGGTGTTCATGGTCATCATGAAGCTCGCCGACGACGGACACAACCTGCAGATAAAGGAACTGGCGGGCCTGCACAAACGCTCCCCGCTTCTCGCCATGACGCTTATGCTCGGCCTGTTCGGACTTGCCGGAATCCCCCCTACAGCAGGCTTTACGGGAAAATTCCTGGTGTTCGCCGCAGCCCTCGAAAAGGGCTACCTCTTTCTGGTCATCATCGGCATGATAAACGCGACCATATCACTCTACTACTATCTGATCGTCATAAAGGCGGCTTATCTGCTGAAACCGGTCAACGAATATCCCGCGGTGCGGGTTGACTCGCTGGACGCGCTGTCTTGAGCATCGTCCTGGTGATCATGACGATATATCTTGGCATCTTTCCCGATCAGTTCCTGTCTCTGACCGAAGCGGCGGCAAAGACCCTGTTCTGAGAGCTTTTAGTTTTGAGTTTTTAGGGGGGGGTGGTCCTGGACGCAACCCCTGGCTGCTGCTATGCCGTTTTCTTCCTGCTCTTCGTGTATCATCGTGTTCTGGTTTATTGCTGTCAAGAGTTTTTGTGAAAGATCGGCAGCCAGGGGCCAAGGGCGCGTTCGGCTGGAGCCCCCATACAGCTCAAAGCCGGACGCGCCCGGCAGGGTATCAAATGGCCTTTCCCTGGCTATGGCTTTAAACTTATCCCTTTCCCGTCTGCGGTGAGTGTCGCCTTGCCCAACTCTGGTATTCGTGAGTCTCAAAAGAGCTCGCTTCTTGCTTAATTGGGACTAAGAAGACGACGGGGAGTCATGAAAGCTTCGTGAGGAGGTCGTTGTCATCCGCCTCAATGACACGAATGATAATCTCCCCGTCTTCACCTAAGCGGCTAGTTTAGAGCCGAACCTATGCTGATGATTACTTACATACACGCTATTATCCCGAACAATCGCAAAGGTTATGCGCAAGGCCTTCCTGCACATGGCAATCAATGCCTTTATCTTGGGCATGCCTCTGCCCACCATTTGCTGATAATGAGCGTGCAAAATCCCTTCGTTCTTCACCATGTTGATTGCCGCAAAAAACAAAATCTTTCTGAGATAAGAACGACCCCGCTTGGAGATACGCCTTTGTCCCTTTTTGCGCCCCGAGCTTATTTCATAAAGATCAAGACCTGCCAACTTCATCATCTCGGAGACCGTGCTGAACTTTCGGAAGTCGCCCACCTCGCCTATCAATCCCGCGGCCATCACCTCCCCGATCCCCTTGATGGAAAGAATGCTGTGGCTGTAAGGGACCTTTTCAAGATGATGTTTCATCTCTTTTTCCAAGCTCTCTATAAAACGATCTTCATTGCGTATGTTCAACACAAGATGATTGACTTCCAGCGCGATGCTCTCTTTGCCTTCGTCGATTCCTACCGATTTTTGCGCAGCTTCAAAAATTTGCCTTGCTCGGTCCTGTCCCAGTCTTCCTCTGCTCACTTTTCTGATGATTGCGCAAAAAGCCTCGAAGCCCATCCCAAGGATGCTCTCCGGCGTGGGAAAGTTTTCTACCAGGTGGAGGACGGTTTTGGATTTCATATCCTTCATCGTCCAGGACAGCTCAGGAAAAATAACGAAGAGCAAATGTTGCAATTGATTGCTCATCGATGTTCGACTCTTTATAGCCCGCTCTCTGGCCTGGCTGAGTCTGCGCAGCTCGGCTGCCGGCCCCACCGGAATAATCAATGTCAGGGCGTGTCCAAGCGCAATCACGTCAGCTATCACCCTTGGGTCCTTTTCGTCCGTCTTGTTTGGCGAATTACCCGTGAGTTCTTTCAGCCTTTTGGTATGCATCGGATTGGTTTGAACCAGTTTAACTTTCTTATCGCTCAGAAAGTGAAGCAGGGGCTCCGCGTAAGGTCCCGTAGATTCAAGGCCGACTACGATCTCTTCCAAATTGTGACCTCTCTTAAACTCAACGAGCCTGGTCCAAAACATCTCGAATCCATCTCGCAGATTGTAGAATGCAAATGGCTTTATGTCCTGACCGTCTGGCGCTCTGAAATAGCCGTAATTCATCTTTTTCCCGATGTCGATGGCTGCGATCAGCGTATTCCCGTTGATCTTTCCGAGCTTCTTTGTTTTATTCGCTCTCACGGCTATGCTCCTCCTCTGGTTTGTGTAAACCAACTTGCCATTGGCTCAAACCAAAGCGAGTATAGCCGTTTTCAATTAAGTGCAAGGCCTACTGCAATATAGCAAGCTTCGTGGTGATAAATTGTGCTCTTCGTGGTGATAAATTGTGCCCATGCGCCCTGTGGTCGCCCATAAGCTTAAGTTAATAGCATCGGGCCCGACCCCTAATTCACGCTTCCGGCCCCGAATTCACTCAGGGCGCTCATCGGCTAGACTCCCGGGAGCTTTACATGGAGCATTCTTTTATTGCATTTTCCTCCTACTTTTGCTCAAAATGGCCCTCCACTGCTCCCTATGGGATTGCAAGGTAATTCCAACTGAGGTTGGCCGTGTTGGAGTAGGAAATGCTTCAAATTGTCTTTAGCCTTACCTTATTCGTCAGTGCGGCCCTTCTCTTTTGGGTTCAGTTGTTTGCGTCCAAAATGCTATTGCCGGTTCTGGGCGGCGGCGCTGCTGTCTGGAACACTTGCATGATGTTCTTTCAAACGGCCCTGCTGCTTGGATACTTGTATGCCCATGTGACCGATCGCCGGTTGCACGGCCGTTTCAGGACCTTTCTTCACCCCGTTCTCTTACTCCTGGCGGCTCTTGTGCTCCCGGTTTCTCTTCACGGAATCCAACTGCCCGCCGGCGACGCCAAGCCCTTGCTTTGGCTGCTCCGGACTTTGCTCCTCATTTTAGGCGCGCCGTTTTTGGTTCTCGCCGGCACAACTCCGATATTGCAGACATGGTTTGCTCAGGCTGGACAAAAATCCTCACACGATCCTTACTTCCTTTACGCGGCAAGCAATTTGGGAAGCGTTATCGCGCTCTTGTCCTATCCGACGCTCGTCGAACCCAATTTGCATCTCACGCAGCAAAGCCGGTGCTGGACCATCGGATATTTTCTGCTGCTCGGCCTGACGATTGTTTGCGCGATAGCCGTAAGCGCTAAATCGAGAACTGCGATTGCGGGGCAAGCCTCTCTTGACGTTCCGGCTAAAGCCCCGGACAAACCTCGCGCATGGATGCGATTGCGTTGGATATTGCTCTCCTTTGCGCCCTCAAGCCTGCTGCTGGGCGTGACGACCCACTTGACGACAGATGTCGCTGCAGCGCCTTTATTTTGGGTCATTCCCCTTGTTCTCTATATGCTCACCTTCGTGCTCGCCTTTCAGCGGCTTTTTAGAATTCCCGGCAATATTGTCGCCTTTGTGCAGGCCACTCTGATTGTGGCGCTCGCCGTCACGCTTCTGTCCAAGCCGACCGGCGGCGGCGTCTCGCTTTTTGTTCTTCACCTGGCGGCGTTTTTCTTCACGGCGTTGATATGCTGCCTGGAACTCGTAAGGCTAAGACCGCCGGCGCAATATCTGACCGAGTTCTATTTGCTCATGTCCCTGGGAGGGGCCTTGGGCGGCATGTTCAATGGGTGCCTTGCGCCGCTCCTGTTTAATGACGTCATCGAATACCCGCTCATTCTTGTGGTTGCCTGCATGTTGCGGCCCGGTGTTCTGCCTGGGCGCAAAATCGCATGGTCTACGTTTGCTGACTTCGCGGCGCCTGTTTTCATATTCCTGCTGCTTGTTCTTCTGTATCGATACACGGGCCTGAATTTTCAGGATTTAAGCGATAGCAGGTCATTGATCCCGGTCTTGATCGCCGCCTTTGTCATCTTTGCCTTCCAGCAACGCCCGATCCGCTTCGGTCTTGGCCTCGCTGCTCTAATAACGGCCGGCTTCATGATTTCCGACGCCAATCACATTTTGACACAGTCACGAAATTTCTACGGCGTGTTAAAAGTCTTTGCCGAAAACTCTCCGCCCCTGCATGTTTTATATAATGGAACGACGCGTCACGGTTCCCAGGCTCAGGATTCTGCGCATCGCTTACAACCGCTTACCTATTATCATCCCGAAGGACCATTGGGACAATTGTTTGCAGTTATCGGGGGCACATCCCGGACGCGGCGTGTGGCTCTTGTCGGGCTAGGGGCCGGAACGGTCGCTTGCTATGAAAAACCCGGCGAGCAATGGACTTTCTTTGAGATTGATCCGGCGGACGTGGCCATAGCTGAAAATCCGGCGCTTTTCACTTTTCTTAAGGACTGTCCGGCGCATCCCGACGTTGTGCTTGGCGACGCCCGGCTCTCGCTGGCCCGGCAACCCGATCGTTCTTATGACATGATTATTCTTGACGCCTTCACTTCGGACGCCATTCCAATTCACCTGATCACCCGTGAGGCCGTACAGCTTTACCTCAAGAAACTAAGCAAGGGTGGTCTGATCCTGTTCCATATCACCAATCGGCGCCTCGATCTCGGTCCGGTGGTCGGTAATGTCATCGCCTCCTTGAATTTAACCGCCGTTCGCTGGTATGACGGAGAAGATGACGGAGACGGCGAAAACGACGATGCCTCTTATAAAAAGGATGTTTCGGATTGGGTTATTGCCGCACGGAATGTAAAAGACCTCAAAGCAATCGAAGACGACGATAGATGGGAATTCCTGCCCCCTTCATCCGGCCAGGGAGTATGGACCGACGATTATTCGAATCTTTTGGGCGCGCTCATCTATTGAGGAAACGGGTGATATCTGGATGAGAGTAGCTGCAATCGTAAACCCCTTCGCAGGAAGTCGGGCGGCCGGCAAACAGTGGCCCATTCTCCTACGGTCGCTCGGGCGGGGAGCAAAGGGAGTCGATACGTTCTGGAGCGAATATCCCGGGCATTGCGAATCGATTGCTGCCTTGGTCCGCCGCTCCGGATACGACAGGGTCATTGCCGTGGGCGGAGACGGCTCCCTGTCCGAAATCCTGAACGGACTATGGTGGGAGGAACATGGAGATATGCCCTCGGTGGGCATGGCGCCCTTCGGCGCCGGGTGCGACTACATTAGAAACTTTGAAAACGGGACGGGAATGGCGGACCGGTTGAAATCGGCCCTCGGAAAATCAACCGTCAAAGTCAGTCTCGGAAAATGCCGTTACCCGGCTAAGGACGGGATGAGGCAAAGGGTTTTCGCCAATGTTCTTGGACTGGGGTTTGACGCGGAAGTGGTCCGCCGGTTCAATGGCTCGAACCTCCGGCGATTGGGCTTGTTTTCCTATGCCTTCAGCGCTCTTGCCGAAATGAGGCGGCTTCGGCCGTTCACCCTCGAGGGCGCAGTGGGCGATGCCCCTTTCCGGGCCGATTCGGTCTTTTTCGCGGCGACCCTCGGGTGCTGCTTCGGAAAGGGAATGAGGCTCGGTCTGGATGCTTCCCCTTCACACGATCGATTTGAATTCGTAGTCGCTGCGCCAATGTCCCGGATGGGTTTGTTTCCACCCGTTATCCGGGCGTACCTGGGGCTGCGTCAGGACAATTCAGTGATAAAGAGGCTGTATGGAAGCCGTGCGGTGCTCGGCGCCTCCGTGCCGATCATGTTCGAAGCTGATGGGGAGTTGCTGGGACAAACCACCGTCATGGAAATCGAGCTGGTCCCCGATGCCTTCTCTTTTGCCGCCGGGATTGCCGGGAAACAGGGAAACTGAAGATATCGGCCAATCTGCGCCGCTGATACTAAAGGAGATCATCATGCGATGGAGCCACTACCTGGCCTACTTCTTCGGGGGCGCCTTCCTCGCGAACGCGCTGCCTCATTTGGGCAATGGCGTCTCGGGCCACGCCTTCCAGAGTCCCTTCGCAACCCCGCCCGGGGTAATGATCTTCTTCTGACCACTCGACTATTTTTACATACTTGGCGCTATCTTTCATTTCCTCGACTCCTCGATGGCGATCCGCACAGCCCGAATCTGATATTTTTTTGCGTCGTCGGCTGGTTGTCCCGATATAGTAGGAGGCTTTGAAACCTATTCATAAAACAAAAAGGGGTTGCAGCGTCAATGCCATAACCCCCTGTGATTTTTCCGGTTGCCCCCGGCGTGACTCGAACACGCGGCACCGAGATTAGGAATCTCGTGCTCTATCCACCTGAGCTACGGGGGCGAGGGAACTAAAACTACCGCATTTCACCAAATCTGGCAAGCCCCCATGAGGCGCCCCTAAACGATTGACATAGCCGCTGCTGTTTAAAACCCGTTAGCTCCGAGTTTACCCCGACCCCGGAGGGGCTCCACGCTCCCCGCTCCCTGCTCCGGCTTTTATCGCACCCGTCAAACCGGCTTTAAAGGCCTGTCTGCGCCTCTTTCCTGGATGACCTCGTCGATGAGTCCGTATTCCTTGGCCTGATCTCCGGACATGTAGAAGTCCCTGTCGGTGTCTCGCTGTATCTGCTCGACCGCCCTCCCCGTGTGCTTGACCAGTATCTGGTTCAGGTCTTCGCGCAGTCGCAGGATTTCCTTCGCCTGGATATCAACGTCGGTCGCCTGCCCCTGGAAACCGCCCATCGGCTGGTGCACCATTATGCGGGCGTGGGGAAGGGCGAACCTTTTGCCCTTTTGTCCCGCAGTCAGCAGGATGGCCGCCATACTGGCCGCCTGTCCCATGCACAGGGTTTCGACCTTCGGTTTTATGTACTGCATCGTGTCGTAGATCGCCAGGCCCGCCGTAACCAGGCCCCCCGGAGAATTTATATAAAAATGGATGTCCTTGTCCGGGTCCTCGGATTCGAGGAAAAGCATCTGAGCGATTATCACGTTGGCAATTTCGTCGCTTATCGCGGTCCCGAGGAAAACGATCCGGTCCCTCAGAAGTCTTGAGTAAATGTCCCATGCCCGCTCACCGCGGCTGCTCTGCTCGATTACAATTGGAATGAGTCCCACTAAGATGTCCTCCAGTATGGCCCCGCGTTCGGGGCGAGATTATCAGGCCTGCTCGGGTTGTTCGGCCCCGGGGCCGGCTTCGGGCTCCTTCGCCTCTTCCGGCGTGTCCACGAAAACAGCTTCACTTTCTATGAACTTGAGCACTTTGTCTTTAAGTTTTCTTTCCCTTTCCTGCTCGACAATGGCGCTCTCCCCGTATTCGCTCCGGACCTTCGCCAGGTCGATGCGGTAGGCGGCGGCTATGTCCCGCAAAACCTGCTCCTCTTCCTCGGCGTCGAGCGAGACCGCTTCGGTTTCGGCTATCCTGTCGAGCACGAGCCGGGTCCTGATGTCCCTTTCCGCCTGGAGCCTCGAGCCTGTCTTGTATTCGCTCGCATTCAGGGTCTCGGGGTCGAACTTGAGTCCCTGGCTTTCGAACTGGTGTCTGAGGTTCTCGATAATCCTGTCGGCTTCCAGTTCGATCACTCTGGGCGAAATCTCAAACTCGGCCTTGCCGACTATCTTTTGAATGATCTGATCGCGCACATTTTGAGAGACGCTTTGCTCCCCCCGGTCGACAAGTTTTTGCCGGACTTCCCGTCTCAGCGCATCCAGGGTCTCGAACTGGCCTGAGCCGAGGGATTGGGCGAACTCGTCATTTAGTTCCGGGACCTCCTTTTCCTTGATCTCCTTTATGTTCAGGTCGAACCGGACATTTTTGCCCGCAAGCTCCGGGGTCGACGCGTCTTCGGGGTAGTAGAGTTCAAATGAGAAACTTTCTCCCGGCCCGCGTCCCAACAGGTGTTTGTCAAAATCGGGATGAAGGCTCCCTTTGCCGACTTCGGCCATGAAGTCCTTGGTCTTGCCCTTCTCGAACACCAGACCCTCGACGCTGGGTACGAAGTCGACGATCGCCACGTCTCCTTCACGAATGGGGCGCTCGCTTTCAAGGTTGCGAAGTTGAGCCTGCCCCTGGACAAGCTTATCCAATTCGGCCTGTATCTGCTCGTCCGTGACTTCGGCTGCCGGCTTGTGGATTTTCAGACCTTTATAGTCCGGCAACTCGAAGGGCGGGCAGATATCGACAACGGCCGTGTAACTAAAAGCGCCTCCTTCTTCGAAATGCGACTCGCTTATATCAGTCCTGCTCAGCGGCTTGAGGCCGGATTGCTTGAGCGCATCTGAGAAGGTGTCCTGGATGAACCCGGATGAAACCTCGTGCTCGACGGATTTTCCGTAATAGGATTTGATTATGCTCAGAGGCGCCTTCCCAGGCCGGAAACCTTTGAGCTTGGAATTTTTCGCCAAATCGCGATACCTTTTTTCAAACTCCTTGGCGACGCTTGCCTGCGGGATTTCCACTCGGACTCTCTTTTGACTCGGGCTGATGTCGGTTAAGGAAACGTTCATTTCCACTCTTCTTACCTTTCTGATGAAATGAGTATCTCAGGGCCGGCAAAGGCGCGCTTTTCTGGTGCGAGAGGGGGGATTTGAACCCCCAAGGGTTGCCCCGCTGGATCCTAAGTCCAGTGCGTCTGCCATTTTCGCCACTCTCGCACAAATAGATCCTGCTTGATAAACGCCCAAACTTTAAAGACTATCTCATTAAGAACCGTTTGTGAAGAGCAGACATCGGGTCCCGTCAGGTTCCTCCGCGACCTCGTATCCAAACAGAGCGGCCATCCGGGAGAAGCTTCTGCCCAAGAGTAGCTCCATATTTCGGGGCGGGATTTTGAACTTGTCGCTCACAAACTGCCTGAAATGCTCCTCGTACGAAAGGAGCCTCAGCACGTCCGCAATGTTTCCTCCATTACTCCGGCTCAACTCTTCGAACGCGCCTGAAAGCGCCGGGAACCCGCATCGGGTCTCATGCTCGCCGATTACCTCCAGCAGCAGATCGACGCCTTTGAAAATGTGCTCCCTTAACAAAAAAGGCAGTTCGGCCGCATCACGAGCGGGCATGGGGTCCCAACACGCCTGGGCTCGGCATTGCAGGGGCCGGTCCGCGTAGATCGAGCACCGGTCGGTTTCCGAGATCAGGAACACGCATTCCCGCACGCCTTCTTTTTCTCTCACTTTGATTCTTTCTTCGGAAAGCTCAAAGGGCCGTCCATCGAAAGGCGAGAGCGCAGGCTCGCCTTTCCTGAGGGCTAAGAGCTGGTCCCACGGGATTTTCCCGGACTGAAGGAGCACAAGGTCTTCCAGGTGTAGGGTCGGGCTTCCCTTTCGGCAACACTCGCCGCACTGGACGCAGGCGGGCAGAATCGTCCGGCAGGCCTCATCGGCGGCCAGCAGCAAGCGTTTCCAGGCATCGAACCGATGCGGGCCCTCCATCTTGTCCCAACCCGACGACGCCTCCTCGAATTCCGGGGTTTGCTCGATTTGCAAACGGATGCGCCTGGAAGGGATGAGCAAGCTGGCTTCATCTTTCAAAAGATCTTCGACAAAGACGGACCAGTTAGCCCGAAACCGATCGATATCCCACATGGAGGGATCATTTATAGAAAGGTCGCAAAGACGTTCCGAATCTTTTTGCATAAAAATGGCGCCTGTCGAATCATAAAAGATCACAGCCGGAGACGGCCGCTGATTTTATCTTCCAATTCGAAATCTTAGCCGATTGAACCAGATTAATAAACCTCGTATGACAAACTTATATACAACATTGAGCGATTACTTCGAAAAACTGAAGCGGCGCCCTGAGCGGACCGCCCGCATAGCGCGGAAGCCGACTGGGTGGATGGGTCTCCCACGCGCGCGCTGGGCGAGTCCCGGAAGCCTTTAGGGAGCAATTCAGGGATTCTAAGGACCCGAAAACTCAAGTATCTGGATACCGGTTTTGGGGTCTTTTTTCCGAACGCCTCCAATTCCGCAGATTTCCAGCAGAATCGCTTCGCCGATCAGCCATACCTCCACCCCTGCCCTGGCGCAGCCAACGCTCGCCGAGCCTTCCCGGCCCGTCGCGGCGTGCATGTGCAGCTCAGGATGCCCGTTCTCATCGGGAAAGAGCGTTCCCACGGCGACGACCTCCTGAATTCCGCCCAATGTATGAATTATAGGTATGATGTCATCGCCCTTGTCCGCCTCCGGGCCCACGACAAGGCGGCTCGCTGCGCCGGCCCCTCCGACGAACATCACCATTGCGCTGCGGACAGCGTGCTCCCGGGCAAAATCAACAACTGCATCGGGGAGACGTTCTCCGGTCTCGAGCTTAAGGGCAAAAATACGGCCGATAGTTCCTTCGCTATACTGCATCGTGCTCTGCTTCCATTTCCATTATTGAAGTCAAGGACAGCGTCAAAAAAAAATCCCGGGAGATCGAAACCCGGGACTTTGCGTTCATCTTCACATTCAAGGCAGGACTAAATACCACTAAAGGCGCTCAAGGGTTCCAGTCTTACAAAAAGACCGCACCGGCTATGCTACGAATCATGCCGTGCGCATCATGCGGCGTTCCCGGCGCTGGATGCGTTTTATCGCCTTCTTCTTCTTGATTCGCCTGCGCTCTCCTTTGGAAAGGTAGTAGTTGTGGCGGCGCAAGACCGGTTGAACGTTTTTCTGAAAATC
This sequence comes from uncultured delta proteobacterium, assembly GCA_963727975.1. Lineage (GTDB taxonomy): Bacteria > Desulfobacterota > Syntrophobacteria > Syntrophobacterales > Syntrophobacteraceae > SbD1. The sequence goes on from CAVSIN010000016.1 coordinate 337,357, forward strand.
CTTGCGGAGCTTGCGAATCTTTTTCTCAATATTTTCCCTCGGTTCAGCCTCCGTGCTCACCAATAAACTTCACCTGCCTTTCAAAAGGGCCTCATCCGGGAGGCTATAGAATAATCCGGCCACAGCACTGAGGCGCCTGACCGGAAGCTGTAAAATTTATATCAGAAAGTAGATTAAATCAAGCAAATAGCTCCTGGCAGAAGCATTTTACTGCGAAGCAAGATCGTAGTGCGAAAAATGCATCGTGAAGGTTGCACGTCCCTGACTAGATGATCTGAGGGCCGTGGCGTAGCCGAACATCCTCGAAAGCGGCGCCACCGCCTCTATTACCTGGATAGCCTTTCGCGCCTTTATGCTTTCGATCCTTCCTTTCCTCATATTCATGTCGCCCAGCACTTCCCCAAGAAATTCGTCGGGTGTGAGGATTTCGACAAACATGTAAGGTTCGAGCAATATCGGGGCGCCCTGCTCGAAACCGTTTCTGAATGCCATCGAGGCGGCCACCCGGAAGGCAAGTTCGCTCGATGAGCCTTCCTGGAAAGTCCCGCCGAGAACGCTCGTCTCGACGTCCTCAACAGGATAGCCCGAAATAGTCCCGCTGGTAAGAGCGTCCCGTATCCCTTCCTGGATTGCGGGGGAAAACATCTCCGGAATGGATTCGCCGCGCACCTTGTTCACGATGATGTTGCCAAGTCCCCTTTGCCTTGCGGCCAGATGCAACTGAACCTCCGCAAAATGCCTGGCGCCCCCGATCTCCCGGTCGAATACACCGATTCCCTCCGATGCGCGGCTGATCGTTTCGCGATAGACAACCTGCGGCTTGCCCGCGTTTACAAGGACATTGTAGTCTCGATCGAGCCGGTTCAGAACGATCTCCAGGTGCAGTTCGCCCATTCCGCTGACGATCATCTGACCCGTATCGGCGCTTTCGACGAACCTGAAGGTAGGGTCCTCCTCGGAAAGTTTTGACAGGCTGTCGAAGAGTTTTTCCTGGTCCGCCCTGGTCTGCGTCTCGACCGACATCGAGATTACCGGCTCGTAAATGTCCACGGGCTCCAGCAGCACAGGCCGGTCCGGGTCGCAGATCGAATCGCCCGTGCTCGAACTCTTGAGCCCGAGCACTGCGACCAGATTGCCGGCCCCCGAGCTATCGATGCGTTCACGCTTGTTTGCGTGCATCTGAAATATGCGCGACACTTTCTCCCTAACGCCTTTTGACACATTGTACACATCGGCGCCGACCCGGAGCACACCGGAGTAAATCCGCAGATAGGTCAGCTTGCGGCCCTGGTCCATGAATATCTTGAATGCAAGCGCCGCCAGAGGTTCACGTCCATCGGCCTTGCGCTGCTCGACGGCGCCGGTCTGAGGGTTGACGCCCTCGATCGGAGGCACATCGAGCGGTGAGGGCAGAAAATCGACGATTGCGTCCAAAAGCGGCTGTACGCCCTTGTTCTTCAAGGAGCTGCCGCAAAGCACCGGAACGGCTTCAAGCGCCAGCGTCAGACGCCTTATAACCGCAATGAGCTGCGCCGCCGCAATCTCGTCGCCTCCAAGATAGCGCTCCATCAATTCATCGTCGAATTCGCCGAGCTTTGCCACCAGGTCTTCCCTCGCCTCGTTTGCCGCAGGCATAAGATCGGGGTCGATCTCCTCGATTGTGAACTCCGCGCCCAGGGTCTCATCGAGCCAGAATATCTGTTTCATTGAAACCAGGTCGATTACGCCCCTGAAGCCCGATTCGACCCCAAGGGGCATCTGGATTGGCAGCGGAACGGTTTTGAACTTGTCGGCGATCTGTCTCACCGTGTTATTGAAATCCGCCCCTATTCGGTCCATCTTGTTCACAAAAGCTATCTTGGGCACGTGGTGGCGGTCGGCCTGGTGCCAGACGGTCTCCGACTGCGGCTCGACCCCATCGACTCCCGAAAATACGGCTATCGCACCATCAAGGACCCTTAACGAGCGTTCGACTTCTATTGTGAAATCAACGTGACCGGGGGTGTCTATCAAGTGGATGTCATGGCCGTTCCACTCGCAGGTCGTAACCGCCGAAGTAATGGTGATGCCGCGCTCCTGCTCCTGTTCCATCCAGTCCATCACGGCGGCGCCGTTGTGTACTTCGCCCATTCTGTGGGAACGACCGGTATAGAACAGGATGCGTTCGGTAAGCGTGGTCTTGCCCGCGTCTATGTGCGCGATTATGCCGATATTTCTATATAGTTTTAAACGCTTTGGGTCGGACATGAACTCCCTTTTCCCCAACGGTTTCGAAGATCGTTCTGACTAATTTTAAACGGGCGCGTAAGTTTAGGGAATCGGTCGCTATATGTCAAGCGCGCCGCCGACGCCCAAAGGGCGAGTGAACGGCTGAGTAGGCTGGTTCCTCGATGACTTATCGCCATCCCGAACGACCAGTTGGCGGCCGGCGCCTGATCCGGGAAATACGGTGTAATCACAGACACTTGTGATAAAAGAAAGAAAAATAGCGCAATATCATGATTTGTTGCATAAGAAAGAGATTGCGTGAAAAACAATCCCCAAAACGATTCAGTTCAGACTCAGGCTGGACACTCTTATGCTATTTGGTCCGAATCTGGTGCTATCTTTCCGGATATCTTTCTATGCACCCATTAATCAGGCTATTTGCCCGATAATCCCATCTAATCGTAAATAATCCCGGATAACCCGGTTTGATCTTTCCGGGCCGATCTGTTAAAACCTCGCATCCTATCACTCTTACGGGTATCGTGAGGGCCATGGGGGCTTCTTTGAAAAATGTGAGGAGAAACCAGTATGGCGCCTGATTCAAGCCTCCACAGGCACCATGCGGCGGATCCGAAGCAGGCCTTTCCATCTTTTTGAAGGTTGCTGCTTCACTTCTACTTTCCCTGTTCATCTTCCACTTCCCGGCTCAGGCAGGGGCGGAGAGCGCGGAATTTCCCGGAACGCTGGCGGCGCTGATGTCGCCAGGCGATTCGCCGAAAAAGGATATTTCCGCATTGCCGCTTACCTTGCCCGTTCCTTCGGATGCTGTGATAGGGACCCCCGCGGTGCTATGGAGAAACGGAATCCAGATACCCCTACGTGAACCACTTGTTGAGAAATACATCCGCTTCTACCAGGGAGAAGGCCGAAATACTTTTTCGGACGCCATGGAGAAGGCGAAGACATGCCTACCCCAAATGACCGAGATTCTTGAGAGCCAAGGTGTGCCGGCGGAAATGGTTTCCATTGTGTTTGTTGAGAGCCGTTTCAACAAGAACTCGTCATATCGGGGAGCGGGTGGTTATTGGCAGATGATGGCGGCAACAGCGAGGAACATGGGATTACGGGTCGATCGTTGGGTGGATGAGAGAAAAGACCCCATCAAGTCGACCAAGGCTGCCGCCAAATACCTGAAAACTCTCTACGAACAGTACGACTCATGGTTGTTGGCCCTTGCCGCATACAATGCGGGAACCAGGCCGATTAATTGCGTGGCGAGAAAGTGCCGCGTTATGGACGGGGAGCTTTATGGGCGTAAGTTGCCCGCGCATTCGGCAGTTTATGTTTCAAAAGTGCTGGCCGCGATGGATATAATTCGCGAGCCGGAGAAGTACGGGTTTGAGTCTTTCAACTATTGCAGGCCTACGGAGTTCGATCCGGTTTTGATCGTTACGCCTCTGAAACTCGAAGAGGTGGCGCAATGGATCGATGTACCAGTCAGCCGTTTACAGGAACTCAATCCGTCACTGCGTCAGGATGCGATGTCCCCCGGTTCCGGATTTGCACTGCGCTTGCCCCCGGGTTACAGAGAGAAATTCGACCTCGCCTACGAGGCCTATACCCGAAGGTAAGCCTACAAAAAGGGGACTATGGCGCCTCACGAAATTATCTTCACGAAATGGGAAATTGCCCGTATGAGCGTTAGGATGGTGGCTGTCGAGCTTTATCGAATCGTGAGCTCGAATCGGTTTCCATGATCGGCGACCGGAATTTTTCAACGCCACAGTAAAAGAAAAGGCCCTCCTTACATGGAGGGCCTTTTCTTTCTTTTTGATTTCCCCGGCTACGGAGGCAATCTCATTGATTGCCGGTTTCCTCGGGAAAGCTCACCTCGAAAATATCCAGGTCTCTGCCAATTCTGACGGACTGAAATTTTTTGCGCGCCTCCTCTTCGAGTTTCCCGAGTTCGCTGTTTTCATACCTGGGGCTTATATGAACGAGGACCGCCCTGGCGGCGCCGGATTTTCTGGCGATCCCTGCTGCTTCGGCGACCGTCATGTGGCCTTTTACATCGGCGTGTCCGGAGTGTTCGGTGAGAAACATGCCTTCCAGAAAGGCCAGGTCTACATCTTTGCAAAGAGAATAGACCCCGGGGGCGGGTCTGGTGTCCACCACGAAGGCGACATGCCTGCCCCTTCTGGCGGGCCCCAGCACGTCTGAGGGCTGCACGGTCTTTGCCGAGGGTGTCTTTACGCTTTCGCCTTTTTGGAGCTTCCCCCAGAGCGGTCCCATCGGCACTCCCAGTGTCTTGGCGCGCGCGGGGTTGAATTTTCCGGGCCTGTCCAACTCTTCGAACCTGTATCCAAGGCAAAACCGCGTATGTTTGACCGGTTGCCACACAATCCGAGCCTGCCCGTCCCGGTATGCCGGACCGGTGTTATCCGGGGACCATTCGGTGATGTTTATCGGGAAGTTGACCTTGAACTCGAGCGTCTTCTGACACTGGGTGACGAACTCCCGCGTTCCGGGGGGACCCAGGATTGTAAGGGGGTCGGGGTCCTCCATCTGGGCACGGAGCATGATCATTCCGGGAATCCCCAGGCAATGGTCGGCATGCAGGTGGGTCACGGCGATCAGCCTTAGCCCTCGCACCCCGAGCCGCGCCCTTTTCCAGTTGATCTGCGTGCCCTCCCCGGCATCGAAGAGATATGTCTGGCCGTTGAGCTTCACCGCCAGGGAAGAAAGCATCCTGTAGGACATCGGCATCATTCCGCCGGTCCCGATCAATACGCATTCCAATTCACGATCCTCGTATGACAGACCAGTTAAGGACACTAAGCAATGAACACAACTCGGCCTCAATCGTTGCCCCACCCTCCTATAACAATAAATGACACGCCATACAAGCAACACCTGAAGGTCGGGCCGATCGACCGAAGGAAGGCGTCAAAGCAAGAAAATCGGCAAACCGGGGCCTTTTGATGGAATTTTTTCCTCCTGTAAAGTATCATTGAATCAAGCTGGATTAGAAACCCGATTGGAAGGCCTTCCGCTCTCGCCCAACGCGCATGGTAGTCACATCCACCGGTCGGCCTTCCGCGCTGCGCGGGGTATGCCCCTGAGGCGCTGCCGATTCGGTTTCACAAAGCAGTCGCTTGGTGCTGTTAACTGGTCTGCCATACGAGGGAGCACGGAAATGGCTGATATGAACGCGGTTTGCACTGGTTACGAAAAAATGCCGGTCAGCCGGCTCGAACCCGGACAGATGGGAGTTCTTCTGGCTCGGGCCGGCGTAGGCAAAACAGCCTGCCTCACTCATCTTGCCCTGGGATACCTGCTCGACAAAGAGCCTGTTCTCCATGTGTGCGTCGATGTGGTCCCGGACAAAGTCAAGATCTGGTACCATAAACTGCTCAAGGATATCTTTTCGAACAAGCCCGAATGTAATATTACCGACTTACAGCACGCCATCGAACCATTGAGGTTTATAATGTCATTCCTCAACCGGACGTTCAGTCCGGAAAAGTTGGAGATAAGCATCGACAATCTTGAGCAGCAGGCTAAGTTCGTGCCTGCGCTCATCATAGTGGACGGTCTTGACTTTGGCCGTGCGCGCGTACTTTTCGAACGGATAGGAGCTCTGGCCCGGAAGCGCTCGGCCTCTGTCTGGGTCTCCGCCAGGTCTCATCGGCATATGCCCGACGTAAATGAAAGAGGAATCCCCTACCCCATCGACGCCATGGACGATCTTTTCAGCTCGATTTTCATCCTTGAGCCGGAAAACGACGGCGTCAGGCTCAAGGCGCTCAAGGAAAAGGGCAATTACAATCCGGCTGCGGATTCCGAGTTTCTACTAGATCCCGATACTTTTCTGTTGTTGAAAAAATCCCACCTCGCGGAGTGTGGAGACTAACGAGGTTCGCCATTCGTTGATGCAGGATGATCTGGTCACCAGTCTGACGCGACAGGTAAAAGAGGAGGTAATAAAAAATTATCTGCTGGAGCGTCGTTTGATAGATCTTCAAGTAGAAGGCCTCAATACGCAGGCGTCTGAAATCCGGAGACGGGCGGCGATGGTCAGACTGCGGCTGGCGAGGCTTTCAACTCTGATGATTCAGCCGGACATGCAAAACCGGCTCCAGGAAATCCTCGGAATTAGCTCCAGCTACTTCTGGGGCGCCTGTCGGAATGTGCAATTCAAATGGGGAGTGCGGCTGATTCGGGTGAGGGCCTTGAGCAAAAGTGCAAAATTCCGTAAGGTGATCCTCGAATCCTACTCCCGCCTTTCTTACCGGATGGCGCAATATAGAGAGCAGTACGAAGAGCTCTCACACGAATGCTCGGCAGTCAACATGAACATCGATTCCTTCCAGAAAAAATTCGACCTCCTTTCGATACTCAATTTCCTCAGGAATCTGGACACGTGTGGGATCGAAAGAAAGAAGATTCTGGGGGACAACTTTACGGCGACGGAAATTGCCGAGTTGGACAAAAATCTCTATATCGGCCCTGTATCAATGGAAAAACTGGACGTCCCCGCTCCTCTGGACCTCCCTGAACCCGGTTCGATCCGTGGCAAACTAGGCGACCTGGCCGAGGAACTATTTCAGCGTTACCGCGGGGAGGTGATAAAGATCCTGAGGTAATTTTCCACACCCACGGAATGCTCCAATTCATGCCGAGTTGAGTTCGTCAGTCTTTGAACCCGAATTGGCGTCCGAAACCCGATTTCCGGTTTGACGCGCCGCCCGTTTCGGTATATCTGTCCAGCTTGCGGTTTGGGCGCTCAACAGTTAAAGTCAGGATAAGGCGTTTTTTTAATAAATTTCAAGCGCCCAAGGCGGTGACAGGTTTGCGCTGCTATCGACCTCGGGCCGGCATGTCGGCGCAGAGTAAAAACTAACCGCGCAATGGCTCTGTTTTGGAGGAGAGTTGGTAAGCATAGCCACTCGGAAGAGGTTCTGGGTTGCCGCTGTCTTCGGCTTGATAGTTCTCTTTTATACGGTCAAGCAGGCCAACCTTCACAAGTTTGCGCAACACCTAGGAGAGATAAACCCTTTTTGGGCTCTTGCCGTGTTGGTGTCTGCTTTCTTGAGCTATGCCTGTATTGCAGCAGTTCTTGAAAAACTGCTCAGAGGCATTGGCCTGCCGATTTCCTTCGGGTCATGCTTCAAGATTTCGCTGTTGTCAAGCACCCTCAACTACCTGATGTCAGTGGCCGGACTGAGCGGAGTGGCTGCAAAGGTCTACCTGCTCTCACGTGAGGACATCCCGCCAAGCAACACCCTCTCGGTGTCGATCATACACGGCTTTCTCACCAACACCATCGCGGTCCTGTTCATCTACCTGGGATTTTTCTATCTCTATAGCCAGCACCAGATAACCGACCGCAATCAGGAAGTATTCGGGGCGATAGTCCTGCTCGTGGCCTTCCTGCTGACCTGGGTGACCATCCAGACAATCATTCATGAGGCTTTCCGAAAGAAGGTGTGGAAAATCGGCCTCAACCTGCTGATCGCCTTTTGCGCCAAGATTGGAAAACTGCACTGGATTCGGCGTGAGAGAGCAGAGGTTTTTTTCGAAAACTTCAATGAGAGCCTGAACATGATTATGCGAAAAAGGGGAGTGCTGCTGTTGCCGGCGTCCCTTGCCCTTCTCGATTGGCTGTTTATGTTCCTTTGCCTGAAATTTTCCTTTATCGCGATAAACTACCCGGTGAGCAATAAAGTCCTTATGGTGGGATTTTCTGTTGGCCTTTTCATGAGCCTGTTTTCGCTGACCCCCGCATCGATTGGACTCATGGAAGGCTCGATGGCGTGGTCGTTCTACCTGATGAACCTTGATTACGAGTTTTGCCTGATGGCGATCCTCATCTATCGAGTAGCCTACTACTTCGCCCCTATAGCACTCAGCATTTTCTTCTTCAAACGATTCTTCCCCGCATCGGACATGTCCGAGTCCCGCAAACAATACAATAAGTCGTAGCAGGGCCGGCTTTGCAAAATCCGATCGCCCTGACTATCCACTTGAATTTCACGGCAATTTCCACCATAGTGCATAGCCGGGGTGTTTTTCTTGCGCATCTGATCGAAAGCCTGATGAGAACTGTTGCTGAAGTCACAATCGTCTTCTTCTTCATCCTTGCCATGCTGGGCAATGCATACGCGGATCAAGACCGAAGGCGGGTTTCATTCGTGCCGCAGTGGATACCCCAAGCCCAGTTTGCAGGCTACTATGTCGCCTTTGAAAAGGGTTTTTACGAAAAATACGGTCTTGAGGTAAACATTCTCCGGGGCGGACCCGAAAGGCCTTCGGCGGAATGGCTTAAGAAAGGCGCCGCCGATTTCGCCACCATGTTTCTCTCAACCGCAATCGTCGAACGGGCAAAAGGAACCAGGCTGGTCAATGTCGGCCAGATTGTTTCGAGGTCCTCGCAAGTACTGATTGCGAAAAAATCGAGCGGCATCAATTCCTGGCAGGACATAAACGGCAAAAAGATCGGACTCTGGGGAGCGGAACTAAGCATAATGCCCACGGCCCTCTTCAGGAGATATGGCCTGCAGGTCACCGTCATTCCACAAGCCTCGACGGTCAACCTTTTCCTGAGGGGCGGCGTGGATGTGGTTTCGGCGATGTGGTACAACGAGTACCATGCCATTTTGAACGCCGGAGTGGAGCCCGAGGATCTCGTGGTATTCCGCCTTTCCGATCTCGGGTTCAATCTTCCGGAAGACGGCATATACTGTTTGGAGAGCCACATTCAAAAAAGACCCGCAAAGTTGCTGTCGCTTTGTTCGAGCGTCCCTCGAAGGCTGGAGATATGCTTTCGATCATCAGGAGGAGGCGCTCGATATTGTCATGAAGTATGTAAATGAAGCCAAGATCGCAACGAACCGGCAGCATCAGAAGTGGATGCTCGAACATATGCGCGAGGTGATCGATCTGCCCGAATCCGGAGGATATCCAAACGCTATTAAAAGAGGAGGACTACATGGCTGTCGCCGGCAGAACTCATGGCGAACGGCCTTATCGACGATATTCCCGCTTTTTCGGACTTCATTGAAAACTGTGCCGCGCGTCAATGAAAAATAGAGGCCTCGCATTCAAACTCATCCTGTTTACCCTTTCCGGCACAATGGCCGTCTTTCTTTCCGCGTTCGCCTACTTTTATCTCTCCTCAAAAGATTCCATGATGAAATATGTCGAGGAGAACGCCCGCAACTTAACCCATTCCACGGCGTACCGGATTGAGACGGTGCTTCGGGGCGTGGAAAAAGTCCCGCTCAATTACGCATCCCTCCTTTCGGCCGATGAATTTTGAATCAGGGGACATAGCTCGGCTCGCCGAGCGGATGGTTTCGGCAAATCCTGAAATCTACGGGGCCGCGATAGCCTTCGAGCCCGGTGCTTTCGCCGCGGGCGACCTACTATTTCTCGCCTTACTGTTACAGAAAAGACGGCCGTTTGGTAAATGTCATGCTCGGCGATGAGTCCTATCATTATTTCACGATGGACTGGTACCAGATCCCCAAGGAACTGAATCGTGCGGCGTGGACCGAGCCATACTATGATGAAGGCGGCGGAAACATGATCATGGCCACCTTTTCGGTCCCCTTCTACAAAGACAAGGACGGGGAAAAGCGGTTCCAGGGAGTAGTGGACCGCAGACATCGCGCTGCACGGGCTTCAGGAGATAGTTTCGGCCATCAGACTGTACCGGTCGGGTTACGCCTTCCTGATTTCCCGCAACGGCGTATTCATCACCCATCCCGACAGCACGCCTGGTCATGACCAATTCCATATTCAGCATTGCCGAAGAAAAAAAGAGCAGCCTGCTTCGCCGGATCGGGAAGGATATGATCAACGGCGGCGAGGGTCTGGTGACCCTGGAAAGCGGCTTGCTGCTTCCAGACCAAATGCTCGGCTCTATTATGCCCCGCTCTCCTCGATCGGCTGGTCGCTCGGTATCGTTATCCCGGAGCATGAGTTGCTCGAAGGCGTACATCGCCTTGGCCGCACGGTCATCCTGATAGGGCTTGCCGGCGTTTTGCTGATGACAATCATTGTAATGCTGATCGCCCGAAGGATTACCAGGCCTCTTAAAGATTTGTCCGCGACAACCGTCGAGATTGCCCGGGGCAACCTTGACGCGAGACTGCCCGATATTCAAAGGGGCGATGAAATCGGCACATTGGCCCGTTCATTCGAAGAGATGCGCCTTGCCCTCAAGGACTACATCAAACACCTTACCGAAACGACTGCTGCCAAGGAAAGAATTGAAAGCGAACTGAAAATTGCCCGAAATATTCAGATGAGCTTCCTTCCCAAGGCATTTCCACCTTTGCCGGGAAAGGACCGGATGGAGATATCCGCAAGGCTTGAGCCTGCAAGAGAAATCGGCGGAGACCTGTATGATTACTCCCTGATTGACGATGACCACCTGTTTTTCGCCGTGGGCGATGTCTCGGATAAAGGAATTCCGGCAGCGCTTTTCATGGCTGTTACGAAGACACTTCTCAAGGGCATCGCGGAAACCGGCATGGATCCTTCCGAGATCCTGGACAGGTGCAACCAGGAACTGTACGGCGAGAATGACTCCATGATGTTCGTTACGGTATTTTGCGGCATTCTCGACCTCCGGACGGGCCGGCTGAAGTATTCGAACGCCGGTCATGAACATCCGATCATCGTCAGGCGGGATGGTCAGCCCGAGTTCCTCCCGGTCCCCGAAGGATTTCTCCTTGGAGTTGAGGAGGAATCGAGTTATCAAACCATGGAAATGGATCTTGAGCCGGGAGACAAGTTAATTGTCTATACGGACGGGGTTACCGAGGCCGTGAATGCCGCGGGAGAGCTGTACTCTCACGCAAATCTCATGGCTACGGTCCGATCCTGCTCGTCGCTTTCCGCCGAAGGAATTGCGACGGAGATCCTTGGATCGGTAAAACTGTTCTCATCGGGCATTGCGCAGGCGGATGACATAACAGTGCTCGCTCTTTCATTCATCGGCGCCAAGGATTTGAGCATCCGGAGATTCATCAAAGATTCCAAATAAGGGGAAACAGGCATGGAATTGAAAAGTTACAAACAGGACAAATTTTTCATAGTGAAGGCCAGCGGCCGAATGGACGCGACTACAGCTCCGGAATTCGAAAAATCTTGCCTGGAATGGATACAACAGGGCGAATCCACGCTCGTCGTGGACCTTGCGGGGTTGGAATACATGAGCAGCGCCGGACTGAGGAGTATCCTGGTCGTCGGCAAGAAGCTCAAATCGGTCGGCGGCAGCCTTTCTTTTAGCTCTCTTACGCCCAATGTCGCTCATGTGTTTTCAATTTCCGGCTTTGGTTCCATGTTCACGGTGTATGATTCACTCGAAAAAGCTCTCGGGAACTCCTGAGGTAGAAAATGCCGACATTGCGCCTGCCCGCGAGCATGGAATCGTTCGGGTCCTTTCGGTCCTTCGTTCTCCAGGAATTGGAACGCGAGAGCAGTCTTGAGGAACTGGTCCCCCGGGTTGATCTCGTAATGGAGGAGGTCCTGGTCAATGCGATCGATTATGCCTATCCGAAGGGAGAAGGGGAAATCGAGGTCGAATGTCTCGCCGAAGGCCCGGGACGGTTTCGCGTAACGGTAAAGGATTGGGGAGTCCCTTTCAACCCCTTGGACCAAGCCGCCCCGGACCTGTCTGCGGACATCTCCGACCGCCGGGTGGGTGGCCTGGGGATTTACCTGGTCAAGCAAATGGCCGACAGGCTGACCTACGAATATCGGGACGGCGGCAATGTCCTCACGATCTGGTTTGAAAACTCCTAACCTCTTCCCAGTCGTTTCTAACAATCCTGAGTATCTCTGCGGCCCGCTCGGAGAAAAGATGGATACCCTCCCAATCGGGCCTGTCCACAATCTTTTGCATCAGGAGCGCGTCATCGTCGAACCAGCGTGGAAGGATTCCGCCAATGAAATAGCCGCGGGCGCGCAGGGCTTCCACCGCGCGCCCGACCCATGGGCAGGCAAGACTGACCGATACCTGGATCACCTTGATTTTTTCGGTGAGGATTTCATTTTCCAGGCCTCGAAGTAGGACCCGAAATCTCCCCCTACGGCTTTAACGGCAATTCGGGCCACCCCGGGAAAGTCAAAGACTTCGAATGAGGCATGTGAGGCTAGTGCCGGCAGATTGGTCCTCGCCGGAAAGGACGAGCGTGCGCCGGTCATCCAGTCCGGAATAAAGGAACCTCAGGGCATTCTCATAGACCGGAGGCGGATAAACCGTATGCGGCCTGGAGACATAGGACCGAAATACGAGCAGGGAGGCCACTCGGCCCGATGAGCTCTTTTCCTTGGCGTAGGTCTCGGCCGGCATCAAATCGACCTCCAGCCCGAGTTTCAACGTGCTTTTGGCGTGCGACGGTCTTCTGCATGAAGACATGATTGCAAACCGCCTCACCCCATGTCTCTTCCAATCCCAAGCTAGGGACCAGTCGTTGGTAGACGTGGTCCAACATCAGTATGTTAATGCCCGCTTTGCGGTATTCGGGCAAAACGAGGCCACCCCCGGTTTCATAAAGGCCCGCGAAGGGGGCGGAGCGGAAAAGCCCCATGTGGCCGATGATATCCCCGCTCTGAGTCCTGGCCACTACGGAGTAGTTCTCCTCCTTTTCCAACGCTTCCGCAAGTTCTTCGGGGTTATAGAAACGCTTTACGGGATAGCCGTCGCCATATACGGCCTGGAACAGCTTGCCTATCCCCGGTGCGTCTTCCGGGCGAAATAGATGTATGAAAATTCGTTCGCCGGTTGTGAGTTCACATTCATCCGGCTCGATCCTGAAAAACTTCCTTTCCGCGTTCATCGCATACTCCGTTTTTCAGCAAACAGGCGCAGGAGAAGATTTCCCGCGACAATGCGGCGATATTCCGCAGTAGCCCGAACGTCGCTGATGGGAGAGACGGCCTTTCGGACGAGGACTGCGGCCTCTTGCAGAACCCAGCGGAGAGCGGTCTGCCGATGAGCGTCTCCTCCGCCTCGGGACACGTTACTGATCGTCGGCCCGGCGCTGCCCCAGGCAAGGGCGGCCTTCTCCACCGCGCCGTCCGGCGCAAGACGCAGCAGGGCCGCCATGCTCACCACCGAACAGGCCAGAGCATTGCGCAGTCCCACTTTTTCGAAGTGATGCAGATTATATTCCGCCTGGTTTTTTCACCCATACGCCGGCCAGGATTTCCGCCCGCTGAAGGCGCGTGGCGCCCGGTCCCGTGATGAATTCCCCTATGGGCATCCGCCTCACACCCTCTTTTGAGCGAAGCTCCACTTCGGCCCTCAGCGCATAGAGCGGCGGAAGGGTGTCTCCCGCCGGAGACGCCGTGCAGATATTGCCGCCGATAGTGCCCATGTTCCGGATAAGAGGAGAGCCGATTCCCCTGATCGCCTGCCAAAGCACGGGCAAATGGCTCTTAATCAAGGGGTCGTCCAGTAGTTGAGACGTGCGTCGCGCACGAGCCGATGCGGATGCTTTCGCCCCGTTCGCCGACGCCTTTCAGTTCCTCTATTCGATCGAGACATATCAATGCTTCGGGGTTCAGCAGACCATTGTACATTCCCACCAGCAGGTCAGTGCCCCCTGCATAGACGGCCGCTTGAGGCTTGTCCTCGAAACAGCGCCAGAGTTCGTCCAGTGAGCCGGGCAAAATGACTTCTCTCATCGTCGCGTCCCTTCTCGCATCTTCCTGGCGGCCGCTTCCACGGCATCGACTATCTTCACATAGCCGCTGCATCGGCATAAATTACCGCTCAACCCCTCCCGGATTTGTTCCCTGGTCGGATCGGGGTTTCGGTCCAGCAAATGCACGGCCGCAAGCACCACTCCGGGAGTACAGAACCCGCATTGCACGGCGCCGTATTCTATGAAGGCCTCCTGGACGGGATGCAGGCTTCCGTCAGAGCCAAGGCCCTCGATTGTCGTAACGCGGCGCCCCTGGAGCTGTGCGGCCGCCATCAGGCATGAGAGGCGGGCCTGGCCGTCCACCAGGATGGTGCACGCCCCGCATTCTCCCGCTCCACAGCACTCTTTTGTGCCGGTCAGCCCGAGGTCTTCCCGCAGCACGTCCACAAATTTGCGCTCGGCAGGGACCTCCACGAGGGTTTGTTTCGCCGTTCAGATAAAATGAGATTTTCACCTTAGGACTCCTGATGCGCATTCATCTCGCAAAGCACACGCTCTGCAGTCAGGGGAGACCTGCTCAAGCGCCTCCCCACTGCATCCTCGACCGCGCCCGCTATCGCCGGCAAGGGCGCGTTTGTCCCGACTTCGCCAATTCCCTTCATGCCGAATGGCCCGGTGGACTCGACCGTTTCCACTGAAACAGTTGCGATTTCAGGAATATCCATGGAAGTGGGAAGGATGTAGTTCGTAAAATTCGGGTTCAGTATTCTCCCCTCATCGAGAAGGATCTCTTCCATGAGGCCGTAACCTATCCCCTGGGCGACTGCGCCGTGGACCTGCTGCTCGAAGCCGCACGGATTGACGATCCGTCCTCCTTCGGTGACGGCAAGGTAGCCTTTCACGTCGATTTTTCCTGTGAGTTCGTCAACTTCAACGTACGCGAGATGCGCTGCATATGAAAAGAACACGTGAGGAAAACCGATCTTGAATTCTTTGCCGGTGTCGACATTATCCTGAGCAACGGGCATTACAAAGTGGTTCACTGCGATCCGGTCGGTTTCGGGAAAGGTGCGCCCTAACAGATCGAGCGGGACCTCTCTGCCTGAGGGAAGGTGTCTTACCTTTCCCGGCAGAAGAGTCAACCCCCGCGCGTCATCGATCATGAGCATGAGAGCGGTCCGGTGCAGGAGCTTCGCTTTTAGCTCTTCGCACGCCAGGATGAGAGCGTTTCCGTAAGTGTAGGTCGTTCTGCCGGCTGACGAAGAGCCTGAAGGGTGGGTCAGGTCCGTATCCGGCTGTATGAGTTCCATGCGTGAGGCGTCCTGGCGCAGGATTTCTCCCGCAATCTGGACGAATGCGCTTGAGTTGCCCTGCCCCATATCGGAGACACCGCTGTAGACGCGGATTTTTCCTTCCCTGAGTCAGTTCCACCTTGGCTATAGCGGAATCCGGCAGCCCCCTGCCGTACCCCATGGCGTTCGATACGGCCGCAATGCCGACTCCTCTTCGCTTGAACGGCCCTGCCGCCCCCTTCCATTTGCCGCTTTCCAATCCACAGGCTGTGCCGGCCCAGGGTTTCGAGGCAGGGGACAATGCCGGTGGAGTTACGAGCGTCACGCCGGCGCAGTTCCTGTCACCTCGCCGGAGCGCGTTCTTAAGCCGGATATCGAGGCGGCTCATGCCCAGCTTCGACGCCAGAAGGTCCATCATCCGTTCGATGCCAAAGGATACCTGGCATACGCCGAACCCGCGCATCGCTCCGCTGATCGGGTTATTGGTGTAAACGCACCATCCCTCGATCAACGTATTCGGGATGCGGTATGGCCCGCCCGCGTGCTCCATGCCGAGCGCCATGACCTCCACGCCAAGGTGCGCGTAAGGTCCCGTATCGTAGAAGAGGCTGCATTGAAGCGCGTGCAGCGTGCCGTCCCGCATCGCTCCCAGCCGGTACCGCATCTTGACGGGATGGCGCTTGTAGCCCGCTACGAAACTCTCCTCGCGCTCCCACCACATCTTCACGGGCCTGCCCCCGGCGTGCAGGGCGGCAAGCGCCAGCAGGCATTGCACCGTAGACGCCGTCTTTTCCCCCGAATCCCCCTCCGAGGTAGGGACTGATGACCCTGATCTCCTCCACTTCGATCCCCAGCGCGTGCGCAATCTCGAACCGGTCCCGGAATGGGGCCTGCGTCGAGACGATCATGACGATTCTTCCGTCCGGTTCCCGCCAGGCCAAACCATTTTCGGTTTCCAGAAAAGCATGCTCCTGGCCGGAAACTTCGAAGGAATCCTCCACTACGATATCGCATTCGTCAAATGATTCCAGGGCATTGCCAGTGCTGATGACGGCCTTTTTTAGGATGTTTCCCGATTCGTGCACACGTGGCGCTTCCGGCTTCAAGGCGTTCTCGGAATCGAAGACGCCCGGCAGTGGCTCGAAATCCACGCGGATGAGGCCGAGCGCTTTTTTCAGGACATCCCGGTCTTTCGCCAGGACCAGCGCCACGGGGTCTCCGCAATGGCGGACTTTCCCGCCGGCCAGCACAGGCTGGTCCTTGAGTACGATCCCTTGCCGGTTTGTTCCCGTGATATCCTTGCGGGTAAGAATCGCATGAACTCCAGAGACCTCCCGAGCTGCGGACGCGTCGATACTCCGAATTATCCCGTGCGCTATGCCGGCCCTTTTAGCGCCGGCCCACAGGACATCCTCAAGGCTATGGTCGGCCGCGTATTTTTCCTCTCCGGTCACCTTGGCCCTGGCGTCAAACCGTGGCGTCGAATACCCCACTCCGGGGATCTTTATACTCAAGGTCCTCTCCTTCTATCCGACCCCGCCACCGGGTCCCGCGCCTGCTTCCTTTTGAGCGGGTTGCTTGAATTTTGCGAATACAACGAGCAAGATCAGGTTTACGAGAATGAACCCCGCGCAAATGTTAAAAAGAGAGCCGATAGAGTGGCCCGAGGCAATAAAAGCTCCTCCGGCGTACGGGCTGAGGAAGAACCCGGCATCCATGACAAAGAGCGCCAGATTGGCGTTCACCCCTCGAAGGTCCGGCGGTGAGAGATCAAAGAGCGAGGCGTTAAGCAGGGGCATTATAAAACCTATGCAAAGCCCGTAGTAGCCGGCCATCAGGTAGAGCATGCGCGTCGGTATGCATATATCCGAACATTACGAAGCATGGAACGAGCAGCAAAGTGAAAACCTGGAGCATCCTTATTTTGTCGATTTTATCGAAAAAGAGTCCTCCGGAAAGGCGCAAAGCTATCATGACAAGGGTCGAGATGGTGAAAAAACCGCCCACCTCGCTAATCGAGCTCACGGCGGCGTGCCCCTTCATGAAAAAGAAAACCGAAGCATAGCTAAGATACAGGAAAAGGTTTACCGCCAGCAGGAGCACGATCCCGGGTTCTTTCAGGTTCCGGCGGATTTCTTCCAGTTTCGGCCGGCTTATCAGCGCGCTTTCCATGCCGCCGAGCGAACTCTTCAATCTCTTTCGCAGCATGAGAAGCAAAACAAACGCGGGGGCCGCCAGCACCGTTACGCCTCGATAAATTTGCGCCTCGTTTTGCGTGTAGCCCAGCAGGATTTCCGTAACGAGCGGCATCACCGCGTAAGGGACTAGCACCGACACGCTCACAAAACCGAACCCCTGCCCGCTTTTTTCCTTTGGAATGAAATGCACCACCAGGGCCATACTCGCGGAAACGAGCAAAACAAAGGCGGCCCCGTGGAAAATTCGAAGCGCGACCAGCCCCGGGATAGTCACCACCCAACCGTAGGAGCAGAGTGCCGCCACTATCATGGTCAGCGCGATGAGCATCGCCGTGGCGGCATTTCCCGCGTGCAGCATGGGAACTGCGGCAAGGCGCAGCATGAAGGCGCTCATGGGTTCGAGTCCGACCAGAAACCCCCTCCATTCCGCCGGAATGTCGATCCTCTCCAGGTAGCTGAAAAAGCTGTAGAAAACCGCCATGTTGCAAAAGGCGAAGAAAATGACGAGGTTGAGCGAAAAGAATTCAAATGTGAAGAGTTTTTCGTTATCCCGCGCCGTCAATTTAAAGCTCCCCGCTCTCTTTCAGAATGTCCGACAACGCTTCGACAAAGGCTTCCAGGGCCTCCTGGTGGGAAACGGTAATCCTGATCCAGTTCGGGAAACGAAAACCCGTCATGGCACGCACCATAACACCCCGCGTCATCATCTTCCTGTATGCGAGACTGTCGCTCATGGGCAGCCGCGTCATGACGAAATTGCCCTCTCCGTGAACATAGGGCAGCCCCATGAGATCGAGTTCCTTCAGCAGGAAACGTTTGCCTGCCCTGACCATTTCGCGGGTGCGCGGGATGTGCTCCTTATCGGCCAGGGCGAAGAAAGCCCCCACCTGCGCCACTGCGTTAACGGAGTAAACGATGCAGGTTCGACGAATGATATCCACGACCTCTCTGCTTCCCGCAAGGTAGCCGATGCGAAGTCCCGCGAGACCGTACATCTTCGAAAAAGTCCTGAAAACCACCAGGTTCGGGTATTTAGCCGATCAGGGCCATTGAATCGGGAAAATCGGCGCTTCTGACGAATTCCCGGTACGCCTCGTCCACCACCACTATGCGCTTTCCGTCGATCCGGTCGAGAAAAGAGCGCAGCGTGCTTTCGTTCCACCAGCTTCCGGTGGGGTTATTGGGATTGCAAACGAAAAGGACCTTTGTGCGTTCGTCGATCTTTTCGATCATCCCCGCGGGCATCGAACCCGTAATCCACCAGGGGAACGAGGCGCGCTTCGAACCCGGAGAATTCGGCCACCCATTCATAGACTGCGAAAGTCTTATCCGCCGTGATGATATTATCGCCCTGCTGGCAGAACGCCTTTATTACAAAGGCGATCACCTCGTTGGCCCCATTTCCCACCAGAAACTGGTCCGGGTGCATCCCGAAGATATCCGCCAACTTGCACCGCAAGTGATAGGCGTCCCCACTTGGATAGATGGACGCCTGCGCCGGAGGAAACGTCTCAATTGCTCTTCGGGCCGTCTCGGGAGGACCAAGCGGGTTTTCGTTGTTATTCAGACGATAGAGCTTCGAACAGCCATAGATTCTTTTTAGTTCGTCATCCGGCTTGCTGGGTATATATGCGTGGAAACGCCTGATGTAGTCGGGAACGAGTTTTTCCAGCGGCAGAGCGGTCATCATGAGTGTCTGCCTCGAAGTTGGAAAACAACCAAATCCGCTTTTCCCGCATAGGGCAGCACGATGCGCGGTTCAAATCCCCGAGAGAGAAGACCTGGTATGAAAACGCTCTGCCATGCCTGTCCGAGGTCAACGGCGAAATGGATGTTGGGTATCTTCTCGCCTTCCAAAAGCCTGACATGCCGTTCGATATTTTCTTCCGCATCCGCGCCCGGCCACATCGGTCGCAATGTCACACGCCCCTGAAGACGGTCGAACTCGGCGCAAAGCACGGAATGCGGAGGCAAAGTCTCTCCCGACGGTTGATCGATCCTGATCTCTCTTGGAAGGACCAGCCTGGCGTATTCCCGGCGAACAAACGCATCGAGCCCGGGATGGACCCAGACCGTTGAGCCCGTGTCCTCGCGCAGCAGCCTGAACCATGCTTCGACCGGTAGCGCAGGACCCGTCCGGGGCATAATGGTCAAGGGTCCCCAGCAGTTCGAAATGCCGCCTGGAAAATTCCGGCGTCGGCCGGGTGTTGATGATTCCAATAGACTGAGTCCTTGCGACAGCACCGATGCAGCCTTCAAGGAGTTCTTCGGCAATGTTCGATGCAGGGTCCTGGTTGAAAACATACGGTCCGAAGCACTCGACCGTATTTTCTCCGACCCGGCGCCAAAAAATTGCTCCTCCGATTTCCCCCGCGTTCCCCACGGCGGCCAGACAATCGTATTCACCCGCCCTTATCATATCCACCAGCTTGCCCGGATAGAGGAGGATATCGGAAAGTACGCGGGTATCGTAGTACGATGCGGCGAGTTGAGATAGAAACTTAACTTCTTCCGGCCCGGGCGGCCGCAACGAAGTTTTTGCCAGCGGGCCCACGACCGAGGCCGGCGACCTCCGGGGAATGGGATAGGTTTTTTCCTTGATAAGTGTCAACCGCAAATCCCGTCCTTCTTCGCGGTTCAACAGGAAGCGGTCAACCGATCTTGATGCTATGACAAGCCCCATCGCATCGAGGTCCGCATCATCTTCCATCGATATGGTCACGGTAAGATTGAAAGCGCGCATGTCGAAGGCGTCCGTGGGGAGCGAGAAAACCGCCTGCGCGTAGTAGCCGCCGTTTGAACAGACGATTTCCACCGGACCGCCGGAGGGCATCACCACCCGGCACAGGTGCATGAATACCTCTTCCGAGGCAAGGGTCAGCCTGAGGGACTCATCCGTGCCCAGCCCGAAACAGTTGGCCGCATTTTCGACAAACGCGGTCACGAGCGGCAGGAAAACCTCGCTCGGCATCCACTGACAACATCACGTCTCTGGTGCTTCGTTTCACTTCAATCCCTCGAATTGGCAAAGGTCATATATTAATGGGCGGACGACGAGAAATTACCATATCCCGGTCCAATATCCATACGATTTTGTTGACCGGACGCGTTCCATCAAATAATGATATGTCGATAACTTGCGCTGGCTTTCAAGAATGGAGGCAGATCTTGACCGCACCAATTGAAGAAGAAAAGCAAGTCTATTCCATATCGCTGAACGAAGAACTCGCCAAAAGGCTGGAAACAGCCGGCGCACGCGCCGCGATGACTCCTGAAGCCCTGCTGGAACAAGCATTGAAGCAGTACCTGAGTAGAGAAGGCCCAGGCGATGCCGTTTACCTGTCCGCGCCCGCCGATGCGATGATGAAAGGCATATACAAGGAAACGACCACAATCGGTGAAGTTAAACTGCACGGTGATTTCGGCCTGGGAACTTTTAACGATCTTGACGGTGAAATGGTGCTGCTCGATGGAGTGGCGTACCGGATAAAAACGGACGGGCAGACCTGCGTGGTCGGTGACGAGGTGCAAATCCCTTTTGCCTGTGCCACTTTCTTTAATCCAGCCTCAGTCGAAAAGATCGATTGGGAACTCGATAATCAGGAATTCATGGCCCTGCTGGAACGTATCATCCCGTCTGAAAACATGTTCTACGGGATTCGAATCGATGGGACTTTCAGTCAGTTAAAGATGTGGTCCGTGCCCAGGCAGCCCGATCACCGCCCTATAACCGAAGTGCATCCCGCCATGTTCACATTTTACGACGTGGACGGAACCCTCGCCGGCTTTTATACTCCCAAGTTCATCAAAGCCCTCAGCATGCCCGGGTTCCACTTTCATTTCCTGACCGGGGACCGCAGACATGGCGGGCACCTCATAGAGTGCACCCTTAGAGACGTCCGGATCGGCGTTCAGTTTATCTCCCGTCTCGAACTTAATTTGCCCTCCACCTTTGATTTCATGACCACCGACCTGGATTAGAAGGCGCGCCCCGCTCAGCGCCCCTCTCGCGAAGCGTCGAAAATGAGGGGGCGCCTTCCGCGCTGCGCGGGGTGAGTAGTTATGGGGGGCATGCTTGCGGCGCTATATCTTTCAGATTTAGTGTCATATATAGGCAGGTCACGCGAGGCCGTTTGGCAGGGGATTGAAGTCTGCTCTACAAGCGCTCGCTTCCCGGCTGCTCAGTTTCACAGATATCCACGCCCCCGAGGACGGGCCTGAGCAGTTCGCAAAGCCTGGGGAGCTTTAGAGCGAAAATCAAGGCCCCGGTTATACAGCAGACCCCCCCCAGAAGCAAAGTCATCTGGACGCCGATCCTGTCGGCTACGCTTCCGGCGAGGATGCTCCCGAAGGGCATGACGCCCAGAAACGACATGGCGTACAGGCTCATTACCCGGCCGCGCTTGTCCTCGTCGACTATTGTCTGGACAATCGTGTTGCTGGACGCGATCTGAATCATCATGCAGAACCCAGTCAGGAAAAGGCAGATTGTCGAGAGGACAAAGTTTGTGGAAAGGGCGAAGAAGGCAATCCCCAGGCCGCATGCGGCTGCGGCTGCGGGAATGATCCTTATCAGGCCGTTAGCATTCTTGCGTGAGGCCAGATATATTGTGGCCCCCAGCGCGCCGATGCCCGCAGCTGACATCAGGAACCCGTAGGTGTGCGCCCCTCCATGCAAAATGTCCTTTGCGAACGCGGGCATAAGCACCAAATAGGGAGCGCCGGCTATGCTAAAGACCGAAAGCAGCGCCAGAATGGCTATAATGGGCTTGAAATCGAAGGCGTAGCGGATGCCTTCGTAAAACTCCCGCCAAACTGGGACCTTGCCGCTGGGGTTTTTTCTCCTTGCAACCCTGATCGCCGCTAAACTTGCCAACACCGCAAGGTAGCTTATCCCGTTTAAGAGAAAGCAAACACCTTCGCCCACAGTGGAAATCAGGATTCCGGCAACCACGGGACCGATGAAACGCGCACTGTTGAACACTGCAGAATTGAGAGCGATCGCATTGCCCAGGTCCTCTTTTCTCTCCACCATCTGCATCACAAAAGACTGACGGATGGGTATGTCGAAAGCGTTTACTATCCCGATAAAAAGGCTGAGCGCGATTATATGCCAGGACTGAACGGCGCCGGCAAGAACTAGCGCGGCCAGGACCAGCGCCTGGAGCATGGAGAGGGACTGAGTCCAGATCAGGAGCCGCTTTCTCTCCCACCTGTCCGCCGCCACCCCGGCGAAAGGCCCCAGGAAAAGAGTCGGTATCTGATTGGAGAATGCAACGGCGCCAAGCAAAAGCGTCGATCCGGTTACTCGATAGACAAGCCAACTGATTGTGACCTGCTGAGTCCACGTTCCGATAAGGGAGACGCCCTGGCCGATAAAGAAAAGCCTGTAGTTTCTGGACCGGAAGGCTCGCAGAATGTTGCTCAGCCTGCCGGTCACACCCGATTCATCACTTCGTTCGTTCATTATCGAATTACTTTACTCTTTTCAACTCCGCGAGGAAAGCTCGGGGCTGCTCGCCGCCAGGTATCAGAACATAGAGGGTTAAGTCATCGGGGCCGTCGATTGTGCCGATTCGAATGCCTTCCTGGTGTCCCGCTATATAAAGGGTCTTGTTGTCCTTGGCGATGATTCCGGAGAAGGTGCTCTGACCTTTGTGCTGCTCACGATTCACCGTCACGACGCCGTGGAAAATCCGCCCCTGCTGCTCTTTGACGACCATCTTGGCGGCCTTTTCCATCTTCTTGTGAAAGCCGTGTTCCCGGGCATGACCGACGGCCGTGGAACGCCAGGCGCCGACAAGGTTCGGGATGTCGCTGTCCTGCGCGTAGACGAGTGTTGAACAAAAAGCAAACACCACGGCCAGGACAAAAAAAGTAACTCGTTTCATGCGGCCTCCTTGACGTTTGGATGAGTGTCAGCGCTATTGGATGAACTTCATTTCATGATTCTTGACTAATCGCAAGGCTATGTCAAGTTTGGAGCTGACGCCGTTTGAAGAGGGGCGGCAGGTTTTCATCCTTTTTCCTTTACTCCGGCTCTCCTTGTGATCTATTTTTCTGCTCGACTTCAAGCTCGACTATCTTCGCTGCAAGCGTGTTGAGCATTGATGAGCGCATAAGCCCGATCAGTGATATTCGTGATTTGCCGGACCCCGGGGAGTGAAAATGTCCAATAGAATCGCGTTTCTCGTGCTGGCCTTGATAGTTCTGACGGCTGCCCCGGTCAAAGCGGCCGATGCCGATTCCATAATCGGCTACTGGAATACTGCGGATAACGATGCGATCTTCGAGATATACAGGTGCGGGTCGCTTTACTGCGGAAAAATCTCCAGCCTGGAAGAACCCAACTATCCGCCCACCGACAAAAAGATGCCGGGCAGTCCCAAGGTGGACATGAATAACCCGGATCCCGCTCTACGAAATCGGACTCTTGTCGGTTTGCCCCTGATATCGGGATTTCATTACGAGGGGGATAATTCCTGGAAGGGTATGATTTATAACCCCGAGGATGGGGATACATACAGGTGCAATTTCTCAATGGTTGGAAAGGATCGGCTCACTGTAAGGGGCTATATAGGAATTCCCCTCCTGGGAAGGACCCAGATTTGGACCAGGAGGGATTAAGATTAGATATAGAGGCGCGTAGGAGGGGCCATGCCGGCGATGAACTCTTGGATGCCTCATGTCCAGTTGGGCTGACCACTTCCCCGCGTCCCCGCTTCTCATTTATTCCCCCACACCGGCTTTCTCTTTTCGATAAATGCGCTCATCCCTTCGAAGGCATCTTCCGCCATGCAATTCATCGCAATGACTTCTTTGGCGTAGTCGTAGGCGGACCTTTCGTCGAGGTCCACCTGGGAGTAGAAGGCCTTCTTTCCGAGGCTGAGGACAAACGGACTTGCCTGCGCCAGTTCCAGCGCCCAGTTGCGGGTTTCTTCGGCGAGTTTTTCAGGTGAGACGACCCTGTTGACCAGGCCGAACTGCAATGCTTCTTCGGCGGAAACGAAGCGGCCGCTGAGAAGCATGTCCATGGCGCGCCGCCTGCCGACAACACGGACCAGGGGGATCATTGGAGTGGTGCAGAAAAGACCTATCTTCACGCCGGGAGTGGCGAAGCGGGCGCCGGTTTCGGCGATGGCCAGATCGCACGCCGCGACAAGCTGGCATCCGGCGGCCGTTGCGATCCCGTGCACCTGGGCTATCACGGGCTGGGGCAACTCGTGGAGCTTGAGCATCATCTTGTTGCACTCGGTGAAGATTTCCCGCAGTTCGCTAAGGCTCTCGTGCTTTCGCGTCATTTCCCGAATGTCGTGTCCGGCGCTGAACACCGGGCCGTTTGCCCGAATGATGAGAATGGATATCTCGCCGATCTTCTGCAACCTCATCAAGAGCGCCTTGGATCGCGTCGATCATCTCCAGTGAAAGCGCATTCCTGATTTCGGGCCGGTTCAGGGTGAGCCAGCCAATCGGAGGGTCTTTTTCAAGCAGTACTGCTGAGTTCATTGGGTTACCTCGCATTCTGTCACGCGGTTAAGTGCCACCGAATCTTTGGCTATTTGCTTCGCCCATGCCTGACCGGCAAACTAACGACGAACGTGGAACCTGCTCCCGGCTTGCTGTGCGCCCTGATACTTCCTCCGTGATGCTCGACGATCTTGCGGCAGATGGAAAGCCCTATCCCTGTGCCGCTATATTCATTATGGCTGTGCAATCGCTGGAAAGGGGCAAAGATGCGATCCAGATACGTTTCTTCGAAACCGATGCCGTTATCCTCGAAGAAAATCCGGCAAACATTCTTGCCACCATATTTACTATAAACCTTTACTGCGGGTTTTTCATTCCCATGCTGAAATTTCAAAGCATTGCCGATTAAATTCTGAAACAGTTGCTTCATCTGAGTTCCATCTGCCTCAATGATTGGCAATTGTGCAATTTCGAGCTTCCCGCCCATCTGATTAAGGGTCAAATCGAATATCTGTGCCACTTCCTCAACTACTTCGTTGAGGTTTATCTCAGAGAATGGCTCATGTTTTGAAGCGACCAGTGAGTATTTGAGAAGATCGCGTATCAGATGCTGCATGCGCCTTGCAGAATTCTCCATTCTGCTGAAATAATCTTTTGCCGTTTCATCGAGTTTATCGCCAAGCAGACTTCTAAGGCGATCTGCAAATGTCTGGATTTTTCGCAGCGGTTCCTGGAGATCGTGGGAAGCGACGAAAGCAAATTCCTGAAGTTCCCGGTTCACTGCTTCGACCTTTGCCGTATGAAGCCTCAGTTCTTCCTCCGCTCTTTTGCGCGCTGTAATTTCGGCGCCGATGCCGAGTATCCCTGAGGGAGCGCCCTTCTCATCCAATATCGCTTTATTTGTCCAACTCACACACGCGGTCTCGCCGTTTTTTAGCACAATCTCGCTCTCGCTTTCGACGGAACGTCCAGGCTGCCGTATGATCTCCTCGATAAGCTTCGCCAGGTCCCGCCCGGAATTCTTCGTCCTCGGGATAATGATTCCGATCGGATCGCAGCCCAGCATATCCTGCTCGCCGCATCCAAGAAGTTTTTGACCGAACTCATTGACGAATGTGATGCGTCCCCCGGTATCCATCCGTATTATGAAGCTGCCCGCATTTTCAACGAGCTCGCGGTACTTTTCCTCGCTCTGCCGAAGGGCGTCGTTGGCCCTCGCAAGTTCCCGCGTACGTTCATGAACGCGCAATTCCAATTCTTCTTTCCGGCAGTTGAGTTCGAGGAATACTCTGACTTTGGACAGCAGTATTTCGGAACGAAACGGCTTTGTCAGGAAATCCACCCCGCCGGACTCATATCCTCTGAACACGTATGGCTCATCGGAGTACACCGCCGATAAAAAGATGATGGGGATATTCGTGGTCCTGGCGTCGCTTCGCAGCAGGTTCGCCAGTTCGTAGCCGTCCATCCCCGGCATCTGCACATCCAGGATGGCCATGGCGAAATCATGATTGAGCGTGGCGCGAAGGGCCTCATCACCCGTTAATGCCTTGACTATCTCGACATCCAGACCCTTGAGAACATTTTCAAGGGCAAACAGATTACTCTCCTTATCGTCAACAATCAGAATAGCCGCCATCTACTCATTTTCCCTTTTATCGCAGGCGGGCAACGCCGAGCGTCCGATTCCCGCAAGGAACCTGCCGATTTCCCGTATGTTCATCACACGGTCAACTTCGGTTTCGTCCAGCGCTGCCGAAGGCATGGCGGGAAATTCGGCCGTCGCGGGGTCCTGAACGATAGTAAACCCGCCATTTTCCTTTATGCGCCGCAAACCGGCGGCCCCATCCCTGCTGGCGCCGGTGAGTATTATGCCGATAAGATCAGGACCATATACATCCGCAGCCGACTCGAACAAAACGTCTATCGAGGGTCTGGAATAATTCACCTTCTCGTCAATGGAAAGCGAAAAAGTTCTGTCCGATTCTATCATGAGATGGTAATTGGCCGGCGCAAAATAGACCGCGCCTCGCGCGACAGGTTCCTTTTCCTCCGCCTCGCGGACCGCGAGCAAACACAGGCCGCCCGCATTCTCGAAAAAAGACCCGTCCTGATGCGGATGGAGATGCTGGACAATGACCAGGGGCAGGGGAAAATCTATCGGGATCAATGGCAACAGGACATTCAGGGCGTTCAGCCCCCCTGCCGAAAGACCGATTACCACAGCTTGATGGCTTCCGGATTCCATTATGTTGTCTTTTGATAAATCTTCCATTTTTGACTCAAGGTCTTGAAATCCCGGGCCACCTCAGTGAATTGCAGAGTTTCCTTGCTGCCGAGCGCGAGCACCCCCCCATGCGCCAGGCTGTCCCGGAACAGATTCAGGACCCTGTTTTGAAGGGTCTTGTCAAAGTAGATAAGGACATTGCGGCACAGTATGAAATGTACCTCGCTGAACACTCCATCCGTCACGAGGTTGTGATTTGCAAAGGCGATATTCTTCCTCAGAGAAGGCTCCAGGATTGCTGCATCATACCCTGCCGCATAATACTGCGAAAAAGAACCCGCACCGCCGGAACGCTGGTAGTTTACCGTGAATTCCTTCATTCTCTCCAGCGGATAAATGCCCTCCCTCGCTTTACCCAGGGCAACGTCGTTGAAGTCCGTTGCGAATATTGTGGATCGGTCGTAACAACCTTCCTCCTTCAAAATGATGGCCAGCGAATAGACCTCCTCGCCCGTGGCGCAGCCCGCATGCCAGATTTTTATGAAGGGATGAGTCTTGAGATATGGTACGGCCAGGTCCCGCAGCGTCTTAAAAAACTCCGGGTCCCGAAACATCTCGGATACCGTGATGGATAGATCGTAGATGACCTTCTCGAACACAGACTCATCGTAGAGCAACGGGGCAATAATCTGGCTGATGGCGCTATATTTTTCCTTGCCAAGAATGTTTCGGATACGCCTCTTGATCGAGACCCTGGAATAGTTCCTGAAATCATGGCCGTAACGCTTGTAGATCGCGTCCAGCAGCAACTGTATCTCGATATCCTCTATTTCTTCTTTACGCATTTGGAGCATTTACCTTTTGTACAACCATACGCGCAACATGGACAAAAGCCTTTCGACCTCGACCGGCTTGGCCAGGTAATCATTGGCGCCTGCCGCGATGCACTTGTCCCGGTCGTCCTTCATCGCCTTGGCGGTCAGGGCGATGATCGGCAGGTCCTTGAATCGCGGCTGTTTTCGAATTGCTTTGGCCGTTTCGTAGCCGTCCATGACCGGCATCATGATATCCAGAAGCACCAGGTCGATATCGGGGTTTTTCTCAAGGGACCCCAGGGCCTTCCGTCCATCTTCGGCTTTGATGACGTTCATCCCCCGTTCCGACAGAATCTTCGATAGGGCAAAGAGGTTGCGCATATCATCGTCGACCAGGAGAATGGTTTTGCCGGTGAACATCGAGTCCCTGTCATGCAGGTTGATGATCATCTCC
This sequence comes from uncultured delta proteobacterium, assembly GCA_963727975.1. Taxonomy (GTDB): domain Bacteria; phylum Desulfobacterota; class Syntrophobacteria; order Syntrophobacterales; family Syntrophobacteraceae; genus SbD1. The sequence continues at coordinate 365,681 of CAVSIN010000016.1, forward strand.
CTTCTTGGCGAAGACATGGTGCTGACGGTCTTATGAAGGAACAGGGCCGTCTCATCCAGGAGGCGCTCTTCCGATCTTACCCCCTTTATAATGATGGATTCGGCATGTTTCCTGAGCTCCATTTCCTCTTCGCGCGTAAGGTCCTTGCCTGTATAGACGATCACCGGGGGCCGGCAGATGTCCTTTTCGGTCTCCATCCTGTTCAGAAGGTCGAAACCGCTCATATCCGGCAGCCCGAGATCGAGGACCATGCAGTCGAAATCTCCGGCCGCGAGCGCAGCCATGGCCTCCGCGCCGCTCCCCACCTCTACTATGTTCACGTCCGTGTCGGCGATCAGATTTACGATGCCGAGGCGCTGCTGAGCATTATCTTCCACAAGGAGCAGGTCCTTGATCTTTTTTTCCACTACCTCTTCGATCTTCCTGAAGGCGCCGTCCAGATCCTCCCTGGTGACGGGCTTTGTTAAAAAACCGATGGCGCCCTTTTGCAGGGCGTTGATTGAAGCCTCCTCAACAGACATGACGTGCACGGGGATATGCCGGGTCGCCGGGTTTGCCTTGAGCGTATTGAGGACCGTCCAGCCGGTCATGCCGGGCAGCCTGATGTCCAGTATGATGGCGGCTGGAATGTATTTTTCCGCCAACTCGAGGCCTGCCTCCCCTGTGCACGAGACCAGTGCCTTGAAGCCCTTTTTGTGGCATTGGTCGAGGAGGATTTTCGCAAAGTTTGCGTCATCTTCAATGATCAGTATGCTCTTATCCCCTTCCTGAAGCCCTTCCAAGTCATCGGCGACGGACCAGGCCGGAGTGGTTTCCTCATTCACCGCAAAGGATGCCGGGAAATTGACGCCGGCGAGGTTGACCTCCCTGTTCTCTGTCTGTGCGCGGGCGCCCGGCGCCTCACCTTCGGCTATCTCGGCGGGCAGGTAGATGGTAAAAGTCGAACCTTGGCCAAGGCGGCTCTCGAGCTGAATTTCACCTCCGAGGAGCTTGGCGATCTCCCTTGATATGGACAGACCAAGGCCCGTGCCGCCATATTGCCGCGTTGTGCCGCTGTCCGCCTGCTGGAACGCCTCGAAGACAAGCATCTGCTTGTCCTCGGCAATACCTATGCCGGTGTCTCTGACTGAGATAGCCACAGCCCGGCCCCGGTTCAATCCGCTTTTCGACAGATTGACCGTTGCAGACGGCCGATGAAACTCGACGGTAACCGATCCTGTATCGGTGAACTTAACAGCGTTCGCCAGAAGGTTCTTAAGGACCTGATCGAGGCGCTGGCGGTCTGTCCTGATGCTTTCGGGCAAAGTGTCGTCCAGGACGATCTTGAATCCAATCTGCTTCCCGACGGCTGCCGGCCGGAACCTTTGATCGACATAATCGGCTATCTCCTGCAACCGGACATCGCCGATCTTAAGCGTCATTGCTCCCGACTCGATTTTGGACAGGTCGAGGATTTCGTCGATCAACTGTAAAAGCTCTATACCGCTCTTCTGAATTATTTTTGCCGACTCGACCTGTTCTTGGACCAAATTGCCGCGGGTGTTGTCCGCCAAATCGCGGGATAGAAGCAGCAGGCTGTTCAACGGGGTTCGAAGTTCGTGGGACATGTTGGCCAGAAACTCCGATTTGTATTTGCCGGTCACCTCGAGTTCACGCGCCCGCTTTTCCAGTTCCATCCGGGTTTCTTCAAGCGCCTGGTTCTTTTGAGTGATTTGTCCCTGTTGCTTCTCGAGGGAATCGTTCTTTTCCTCCAGTTCCTCATTTACGACTTCCAGTTCCTCCTGCTGCTGCTTGAGCTTTTCCTCGGACAGCCTCAACGACCTGGTTTGTTCCTCCAGTTCCTCGTTGGCGGTCCGAAGCTCTTCCTCCTGGACCTGGAGTTGCGTCGCCTGGCGTTGAGTTTCATCAAGAAGTTGCTTGAGCCTGGCCTGGTTTTGAATGGTGTGGAATGCTATGGCGATGGTGTTGGAGATGTCGCGCAAAAAATCCAGTTTCTCATCTGAAAACTCCTCGAAAGACCCGAGCTCGATAACTCCTTTGACCGTGCTTTCAAAGATAAAGGGCACGGCGGCGATATTGCGCGGCGGGCTGTCGCCAAATGAGGAATTGATGCGGATGTAATCCTCGGGGATGTTGGTAATTGAAATTATGTTCCCTTCGACGGCCGCCTGCCCGACCAGCCCCTCGCCAGGTTCGATGAGCGCGGCCAGGGACTTGCGCTTGCTGAATGCGTAGCTTCCGGCCAGGCTCAGCGCTCCGTGGTCGGACATGAGGTAGAGCGTCCCTATCCGGGCATTGATATATCCGGCGAGAAAGCTGATTATATCCCTGGCCAGTGAATTTACGTCGCTTTCACCGACGATGATATTGTTAAGCTCGTTTTTGCCCGTCTTGACCCAGTCCTGAAGGTCGCTTTGCTCTTTGGACCGCCGCAGACTCAGGGTCATCTGATTGATGGCGTTTCCGAGCAGGTCGCGGTTCCCCCCGATTTCGACCATCTGGCTGAAATCCCCCCCGGCAATGGCCGAGGCCACATCGGCTTTGTTCCTGAGGCTGTCCTGCATGCCCCTGAAGGATTCAGCCAACTCACCGATTTCGTCTTTCTGCACGATCTCGACATCGTGGGACAGATCGCCCCTCGAAATATCCTTCATTCGCTCGACGATAAGCCGAAGCGGTGGAGCGATGCTTCGGATGATGAGAAGCGTCCAGCCCAGGCCGAGCAACAAGGCCGCTGCGATGATTGCCGTCGTTGCCTTTGTCGCCCAGGACTTCTCTGCATTGGCGGTCTGGAGGAAATGCTGGGCCTTCCACTGTGAGAAATCGACCACTGCCTGGATTTTTCCTCTCACATCATTTGCATATTTTTGCTCCAACAGATAAATGGAAGCGTCTATTTTATCCTTACCCTCTGCGCGAGCCAGGCGAAAGTGTTCATCACGCACTTTTCTCCAGCCGGTGAAAGCCGATCGGGCAGACTTGACATCCTCCTTATCGCCGAGAAAACGCTCCTCGAGAATATCGAATTTACTTAAAGTCTGCGCTTCCAGGTCGTTTACCTCGCGCTCCAGTTCATTCAATTCCGCCGGATCGGCGGCATACCGGATCTTCTGCATCTTGCCGTGGATATCATAGATACTTGCGCGTATATCGCGCGAGGTGTAACCCACGGTCAGAGGATGGTCATAAATTTCAGACAGAAGGTTTCCCAGGATGTTCATCTGGTAGAGCGCAAATGCGCCGACTGTCAGGATCATCAGCATTACCAGCAGAAAACCGATGTTCAATCTGACGCCGATCCTGTAATTTCCCATCTTCAAGAAGCTATTCATGCCTCCTCCATGATCTGCCTAAACTGTTTCTCTGCGCTCTCTGCGCCCTCTGCGGTGAATCGCTTTTAGTCTTGCGCCTATTCCCACTCCGACTTTCCGTCCAGGCAGAAGCGAAGGGCTTTCTTTATCTCCTCGATCTGCTCGGGGTCCGTCACCTTCTCGCCCTTGTCATTCCTGATATAAAAGGCGTCCGCCGCCTGGTCGCTCTTGGTCGTGATTTTGGCTACCGAAATAGGTGTCTGGAGTTCGTGCAGAGTCCTCGTAATGGTGTAGAGAAGTCCTATCCGGTCAGCCGTATAAACTTCCAGGATAGTGTACATGCCCGAGGATTCGTTATCGATAACGATCTTGCTCGGGGCCGTCCGCAGCGCTTTTAGCTGCCGCCTTCCCTTCGAACGAGCCGCTATCCGGTAGTCCAGGGCGAGTTTGCCCTTAAGCAAGCGGTCCATATCAATCCTCATAGCCTCGGGGTCCGTCGCCGTTTCGTCCTCCGGAAGCCGGCATTGGAACAGGAGCAGGGCGATTTCGTTGTTCATTGTAAACGCCTGGGCGCTTATGATGTTGAGTTCGTGGAGCGTCAGGATTCCCGCCGATTTCGCAAGAAGCCCCGGCCTGTCATAACTCATGAACGTAATCTCTACGATCTCGCGCCCGGAGGAGACCTCCCAGATGAAGGACGCTTCGGATCCCTGGAGCCTGCGGGCCAAATGGATATGCTTTACTATTTCCTCGGGAGATATTGAAATCAGGTACCTGGGAGCGAGCCGTGAGAAATAGGTTTCCACCTCCCCCGGGCTCAGAAGGTCGGAAACTCGGGTCTCGATCTGCTTTCTCACCCTGGCCGCCCGTTCGGAGATGACCCGTGAACTCGGTTCGCCTTTTTCCAGTATGCCCCGAAGATTGCAGTACAGGGTCAGCACAGGCGTATCGCGCCATTTATCCCTTGCGCGGGGACCGGTGGACATCATATCGGCGAAAGTGAGCAAAACGAGCTGATCGAGGTATTCCTTGCTCCCGACCGCCGCAGTGCAGCTCGAGAGCATTTCGTAGTCGGCCAGATCGCGCAAAGACGCGCTGTCGAGCAGAAGCAGGTGCTGGGACACAAGGAACTGGACCGTCTCGGTTTCCCTGGACGACAGACCCAGTCGTCTTGCAATAGCGGGAATCATCTCGCCGCCTTTGGCGGCATGCCCGCTGCCCGAACTTTTTCCCACATCGTGGAGCAGACCTGCGAGAAGCATAGGGGCGGGATCGCCCAGTTCGGAGGCCGTCATGGTGAGTTCGGGTTCTTCCTCGGAGTACGCCCCGGCGACGATCTTTTTAAGCTCGGCGACAGTCCGAAGGTGGTGCTCCTGGACGGGGTAGAGGTGAAATTTGTCGTGCTGGACCAGCCCGTTAACCGAAGCAAGCTCGGGTACGAGCGCAGTCAGCAGGCCGTAATCATAGAAGCGGCGAAGGACCGGGACCTCAGGCGAGTCGGCCCGGAGCATCTCCAGGAATTCATCTTTCACGCCAGGGTCTCCCGAAGCCGCGTCCAGGACGTTTTTATTGTGAGTTACCCATTGCCTTGTGACGTTCGCCAGCCCGAGACCGCGCCTGGCGGACACGGCAAAGAGATGAACAAGCCTTTCGGGAGTCGCCGGATAGCGGTCGGTCTGGATGAAAATCTTTCCGGACCTGTAGGCCAGCCCTTCTTCAATGATTGTTTCGGACTCTGCGGCGCCGATCGAGCGGCCCTCATCGAGTCTTTCCCAGAATTCCTGCGAAACCTCGGCGACCCCTTGAAACAACTGGTGAACATGCTGCATGAAGATTTCCACCGGGAGAAAGCCCGATTTTTCCCCGTATCCCAGCTTGCGGGCAAGGGTTTCCTGATCGCCGAAAAGAAGCGTGCTGCCCGTCCGTCCCGATGTCGCCCGCACGAGTGTCAAGTACCGATAGAACGTTTTCTCCGCAGTTTGAAGCAGGTCCACTTCCTGCCGGCCGAGATAGCCCCGGAAGATTGCCTCCTCAAGGTTGCGGACCTTGGATTCGATGCGGCATCCTGCGCGGATGGCGAGAATTTTCGGAAAGCCCTCCGGGATTCTCTTCGAGGTCGGGTTCAAGCCAGTTTTTAGCGTTTTCGAGGAGCTTCCTGCGCGCAGCAATGGACTGGCGGAGATAATTGAGAAAAAATTCCCGGTTTTCGGCGATGTGATTGTCAATCTCCTGATCGAGCCGATCTGCAAGATTGCGATTTCCGGAAATGTAGCGCAGGTCCATGAGCTTGAAAAAGAAAGCCGAATCGGCCCGCGCCAGGTCCATTATCTGCGCCGCCGACCCATGGAAGGCCTCAACAAGCCATCCGGCCTCCATGAGTGGTTCGGTGATCTCATCGATCCAGGGGTCTTTGATGGTAGGGTCGCCGGCCTGCAAGCACAGGATGGGGACCGGCTGGGCCGGGCTCGATATGCCGCGTCCAAAAGAACCGATCGCCGCGATGGCGCCTCCGGCCCGGAACGCCTCGGAGCCGCCGGCCAACCGGTTGGCAATGCGGTTGTATAAAGAGATGATAGCGATCTCCAGAAGGCTCGTGTGGCGATCGAGCGCCTGCTCGCTGCTTTCCTCCAGAATCAGCTCGCGCTGCTTTCGCAGGGACTCGGAGATGTTTCCGTTCATGTCTCTCCTCATATTAGAATTGTTTTGAATCTGAATGTTAAGCAATTTCGCGCCAAAAGGAAGGGCAAAATGAGCGATTCCGACGGATAGGACACCCGCTACGCTCCGCTATCTGTGCTAATCCGCGCCTCACAATCTCTGAATCCCTCACCTCGAACTCGCTGTTTCTTCCAGCGCAGTGATACGCTGTTCGAATTCCGCCGCTTCGAGCGCCTTGCAAGCGCCCCGGGCTAAATCCATTACGGTCCTGGCCTCCGAAGGGGTGATCCCTTCGCGAAGCTTTGCTATAAGAACCGAAAAGAGTTTCGGGATGCCGGCTACCGCACCGATATCCGGGAGGTCGATCTCGATGGGCGCGTCCTTTTTGAGGGGAATGAGGCGTTCGAGACAAATTCGAAGGCAGGCGGGATCACCTTCGAGCGCCAATTGGACCAGTTTTCTGACCAGCGCTTCAGCCTCGCCGTCAAGTAGCGACCGTGTGACGATCGTACTCTTGTTCAAAGCCCCCCCCCCGGGCTTTCCATTCGGATTTCCCGAACGCCCTTTTTGGAACGGCATGTTTTAAGAGCTCCTATTCGGTGAAGTGTGGATGATCGCATTGTAAATACAGTCCGAATTCAATGAAACCGGCTCTTGAACCACGGGCTGAAGAGTTTTTAGTTGCTAGTTGTCAGTTTTTAGTAACTCAAGACCAAAAACCCGAGCAAATTCTTTAAGTTCAGCTATTTACTAATCCGGCAATGTTGTACTACACAGTGATTTTGGTCTGCAAAACGGCAACCAGAAGCGGCAATAGAAGCGGCAATAGAAACGGCAATAGAAACGGCAAAAACAGAAAAGCATGTGAGTTGGCGCATGGCCAAAAACCAACTACTTCAACCACGTATCAAGACGGATGAAGGAGCGCAGCGGGGTGGGCAGACACGGATTGTCGAATGAGAAACAAAGGGATCTTCGCCCCCTTGCCCCTTCACCCGCTCACCTAGTGGTCCAACACTTGTCTGACTTTTGCCGCAAGGGTGTCGGCGCCGAAAGGTTTCTGAATGAAATTCAGCCCCTCGTCAACGATGCCGTGATGCGCTATCACATCGGCGGTATAGCCTGACATGTACAGGCACTTCAGGTTCGGGCGGATGGCGCTAAGCTGCTTCGCCAGTTCTCGCCCGTTCATCTCCGGCATCACCACATCCGTGATCAGCAGGTGAAGATCTCCGGTATGCTCCCTGGCAAGAATCATGGCGTCTGCCGGCGCATGCGCCCCAAGGACCGTGTAGCCCAGATTTTCGAGAATCATCTTGCCGAGGTTCAGCATCGCTTGATCGTCCTCGACAAGCAGGATGGCTTCCGTGCCCGTCGGTGGCTTTCCGGGCGTCTCTTCACGGGGGGGTTGCGCAGTTCCAGCCTCGAACCTCGGCAGGTAGATTTTAAACGTGGTTCCTTTCCCCGGTTCGCTGACGACATAAATAAAGCCCTCGTTCTGCTTCACGACGCCGTAAACGGTGGACAATCCCAGCCCGGTTCCCTTGCCCAGTTCCTTGGTGGTAAAAAAAGGCTCGAAGATATTTTCCCGGACTTCCCGACTCATGCCCTCTCCCGTATCGCTAATGGTCAGCAGGACGTATTCTCCGGGAATGAATTCGGGGGTCTCGGCCCTATTGGAAGCATCGATCACAATGTTGCCGGTACACATGGTGATCGCTCCTGCTCCGGAAATGGCGTCACTGGCATTGACCACGAGATTGGCCAGTATCTGGTCCACCTGGGAGGGATCGACTTTGATTTTCCAGAGATCGAGTCCCGGGCGCCAGGACAGGTCGATATCCTCGGCGATGAGGCGTTTCAACATTTTGAGCATGCCCGAGATAGTATCGTTCAAGTCCAGCACCCTCGGCATGGCGGTCTGTTTGCGGGCAAAGGCCAGCAGTTGCCGGGTCAGGTCCGCTGAACGCAAGCCCGCTTTCAGGATCTCTTCGAGGTTGCGCTGGAGTTTGTCTGCGGGCAGGTCCTGCTGCATGGCCAATTCCGCCCGGCCAATGATCACGCCGAGCATGTTGTTAAAGTCGTGCGCCACACCACCGGCCAGCCGTCCCACTGATTCCATCTTCTGGGACTGGAACAGTTGTTCCTCCAGTTTTTTTCTTTCCTTCTCCGCCCGTCTGTGTTCAGTGATGTCCAGAACCATGGTGAGAATCCGCTTTACCCCGCCAATGGTCACCAACTCGCATTGGTACAAACAATCAATGGGCCTGCCGTCTTTGGCGTAGGAGGTGATTTCCATGCCCGAGAACTTGCCTTGCCTTTGGAGGGCCTCGATCACCCGCCGCCGGTCTTCAGCTCGCAGCCAGCCCACCTCAATGGAGGTCTTGCCCAACACCTCTTCCCTGGTGAAGCCGCCAACATCCATGAACTTGTCGTTGACATCCAGGTAGGTCCCATCTTCCAGCACCGAGATTGCGACCATCAGGGGGCAGTGCTGGAAGATCAAAAAGAACTTCTCTTCGCTCTCGCGCAACACATTTTCGGCCAGCTTGCGCTCGGTGATATCACGTATGGATTCTATCGCGCCGGTGACATTTCCCTGCTCATCGAACAGGGCGGTTGCGACGCCCCACAGATATGCCCCCTTTCCTCCATATGCATCCGGCGAATAAGTTTCGGCAACGATGGCGCCGCCAACCGTTGAAACAGAGTCATAGTACTCCGCTTTCCTCTCTTCGCTTGCGGACACAAGGTCAATTAGTATCGGCCTTCTGCTCCCGAAGAAAGGTAAGGAATACTCAAAATCGCCTCTACCAATCATCTTTTTCTTCGAGATTCCGGTCATCTCTTCTATGGCGCGATTCCAGGCGATAACCGTTCCTTCGTTATTGACGACGAATGTTGCATCCGGGATGAATTCAATGATATCAGCCAATTGCCGTTGCGATCTCCGCAGCGCATCCTCGGCCCGCTTGCGCTCGGTGACGTCACGGGTAATTATGATCATGCGCATCGGGTTGCCGTCGGGAGCAAGAATGACTGCGGCATTGACCTCTCCGATAAAGCTGGCGCCATCCTTCTTGAGCAGTGTGAATTCAGTAGCTATGAGTGTTCCTTCCGCCAGGAGATGCCCTATATTCTCAGACGCCTTTTCCTGCTCTTCGGGAGCGACCCAAGATAATATACTGAGTCCAAGGATCTCGTCCTCAGGCGAATATCCAAACATTTGCCTCGCCTTAGGTGAAGTGAAGACGAGCAAGCCATTCGGGTCCGCCATCGAGATTGCGTCGGGGGATAAGCTGACAAGGGTGCGATACATCTCCTCGCTCTTCCGCAGGGCCGTTTCTGCTCGCTTGCGCTCGGTGATATCCTGATTTGCTCCTCGAATCTTGACGACACTGTTCGTTTGGTCGCAAACAACCCCATAACTAACGATGATATGGCGTTCCTCCCCATCGCCCCGGATGATTCGGTGTTCCAGTTGATTGGTGAAATCGGGATCGGCGCTTGCCAACGCTTTGGCGATTGCCTCTGCGACCACATGAGATTCATCAGGCGGGACGAACTTGGCGGCATAGGCCTCGGCGGTCATCAGCGGCCCCCCTTCATGCTGTGAGGTGGCGCCGTACAACGCATAGAACTGGTCGCCGAAACTAAACATGCCGGCTTTGACATCGTATTCCCAGTACACCAGCTTGGCGAGGTCCATGGCTATCTTGAGCCGCGCCTGGCTCTCCCTGAGCGCCTCCTCCGCCTGCTTTCGCTCAGTGATAATCTGAAAATAGACGGAGACGCCGTTTTTCTGCGGATAGACCCTCACGTCGTACCAATCACGATAGGGCTCGACGTCAAAATAAGTTTCGAAGGCCACAGATACTTTCCCGGCAACGGCCTCCTGATACTTTTCATCGAAGATTGATCCCTTGGCCTCCGGGAATGCATCAAAGAGACGCCTCCCGATGACTTCCGGGGCCTTCCGGTTCAGCATCCGTTCCGCTGCGGCATTGAAATAGGTCACAACGACATTGTTGTCCGTGGCGAAAAAGGCGTCACTGATGCTTTCCAGCGTGTTCTCAAGTCTGGTCGTTGTCTCCTGGAGCGCCTCCTCGGACCGGCGGATTCGGAGCACGCCCCTGTGAATGACAAAGAAGAGCAGCGCTGCTGTCGCCAGGATATACATGAGCCCTTTTATCAGAGAGAAGCGAACAACTGATTGAAGATCGGCAGCAAGCGTTCCCATTAATTTGTCTGAGAAATAAATCCAACCCGATCCCATCAGGGCATAGATCAGTGCGGCTTTGAGCGAAAGCCACTCCCTTCGCTTAGGTGCAAGCTTTGGGGGAAAATGCTCCATTTGTTTACTCCTGCTTAGTTTCCAGCCGGAAAGGGTCGGAAACCGCCCGTCTCTCATCCGAGGTTTCCGGATGGAGACTGCTTAGTCCGTCCTATAAATTTTCCGTAATTCCGACGCAAAACTATCCGGAAAATCGGATTCTGCTTTTTGGTATTTATCTTTGGCTCTGCCGAATGGCAATGCGAAAGAGCATTTTCTTCAGATATTTTAGGATGGCGAAGCAGCAGGCAGGGATACCGCGTAAGGCCTTCTCGGATATTGAACCTGTCAGGCGCCTGAGATCGGCGCCACAAACCGCAAGAAGCCAAGACCACGGAAATAAACCACTCACCGCAGCAACTCATGTCCCGTTGGGACACCCTCAACAATGAAAAGGCGTAGGAGCTGGCCATGCCCGCGATGAACTTTTCAGAACAGAAAAAAACAAGATCAGAGACATTAAGAGCAAGAATGGAAAAGAAACTGCTCTCTAGATAACCTATGTTCTGAAGCTGGCTACCCGGCTCATAACAACCAAATTCAACTGGAGGAGGGACCCTGCGCGTTGACACGATGGATTCTTAGACTTAAATACCACTCCAGCTTCAGTGCGAATACCCGGCCTTGGGATCGCATGCTGCAAACAACGGCAATTTTGCTTCCATGAGATTACGGACCGGGGAGCTGGTTTTGTTACCGTTCCGCGTCTCCTCGTCACTTCTGATCGACACTTCCTGCCCGCAAAGGAGAACCCGATGAACCTTGACATTGACCGGCGAGATTTCTTGAAAGTTGCCGGAATCGGCAGTGCCCTGCTCGCCTCCGGCCTTTGGAAAAATTCGGTCATTGCCGCGGCGGACGATTTTGTCTTCTTGCAGATCTCGGATAGTCACTGGGGTTTTAACATGGAAAAGGCCAATCCGGATTTCGCCGGCACCTTGAAAAAGGAGGTTACCTCGATCAACGGTCTCAAAGTCCAACCGGATTTTATCATCTTTACCGGCGACCTGACTCACACTACAGATGACGATAAGGAGCGGCGCAGGCGCCTGACCGAGTTTCGCGGAATAGTAGCCGGACTTAAAAACCAAAATGTCAAATTCATACCAGGTGAGCATGACGCTTCGCTCGATGAAGGAGAAGCATATAAAGAAATAATCGGCGGAGAAACACACTACACCTTCGATCACAAAGGCGTTCATTTTATAGTTCTGGACAACGTATCGGACCCCAGGGCGACTATTGGGCCGGCTCAACTGGAGTGGTTGGCGACCGATTTAAAAAAGCACGATAAGTCGGCCCCAATTGTCGTTTTTACCCACCGCCCGCTTTTTGACCTGATGCCCGATTGGGATTGGAACACTCGCGATGGTGCAGAGGCTGTTAAGCTGCTGATGCCGTATGAGAATGTCGTGGTGTTATACGGTCATATTCATCAGGAAAATCATCATATGACCGAGCATATTGCCCATCATTCCTGCCAGGGGTCGATGTATCCGCTGCCAGCCCCCGGTTCTGTCCCCGTAAAGGCGCCGGTACCGTGGGACCCCGCTGCACCATACAAGGGTCTTGGGTTTCGGACAGTGGATGCCCATACTAAACCTGCAAAGTTTGATCTTACTGAATATACGGTAAAAGGGGTGGTATTGAAATGAGGCCAACAAAAAGATCTCTGTTTGTGATGCGGTTGGCCGTGATCGTGCTGGTGGCCGTATTGATCGGTTCTTTCTCCATGGCGCAGGAAACAAAGCAGGTGATCAAGGTGACCGCAAAGAAGTTCGAATACTCACCCAGCACAATCACCGTTAAAAAGGGCGTTCCAGTGGTGCTCGAATTCACCTCTTTAGACAGGCTCCACGGTTTCAACTGTCCCGCCCTCGGGATTCGAAGCGATATCGAACCTGGAAAAACGAACACTGTTGAATTTACCCCCGAGAAAGCAGGCACGTTTCCATTTCACTGTGATAACTTTTGCGGGGCCGGCCATGAAGGGATGAAAGGGACGATCATTGTAACTGAATAGCCCGCGATGAAAAAGTTGGGAGTGGTCAACCGGTTCGATGCCCTCGCGTCGAAAACCACTCCGAACCTGAGGCGGTTGCTGTTTCCATTGACATCTCCGGTGGATGAATCCGATGTCTATTCTGCTACTAAAGTCCGTCATATCCGTAATAATGGCCCTTATGGCA